>NZ_MCIS01000010.1:0-49172 GCF_001932475.1 Pseudonocardia sp. Ae717_Ps2 | reverse complement strand
TGTCTGGTCCGGACACCGCCAGGCTCAGCCGGACCAGACACAGTGCGTCCGCCGGTGCGTCCGTCGCCGTTCAAGATCAAGACCCACAGGACCTATGCATCATCTGATGATCTTCGGTGCGGGTGCCGGTCTGGGGTCTGGTGGTGGGCTCGGTCCGGGGCGGGGGGTGGTCTGGGTGCCGCCGCCTGCGGCGGAGCAAGTTAGGTGTTTTCTCGGAGAAAACACTCGGCCCGTCCGCCCGTCCGCCCGTCCGGCTGGTACTGGAAGGTGCGCTGGTCGAGTCCCCGGGGTGGGGTGGTGTCGGGGTGGGTGACACGCCCGGCTGACCTGGGAGTTCGAGACAGCCGGCCTGCGACCTGGAATGATTCGAGTGCCACAGCAGCAGCAACAACCAAGTCAGTGTTTCGCCCGAGCGCCCGCGAGGGCGGGCCGTTCGCGGCTAGCCGCGAACCATCAGACACAGGGCGAAGCTCAATGCCTTGAAGCCTTGAACCGGCACCCCTCCGAAGGTGCCTCGGACCCCCCTGGGAGGGGCCTCGTGCCCGCACCGCCGCTACTCGCTCCTCCCACGGCCAGCCAAGAAGCCCTCAGAGGCTCTGTGAGCGACGAAAATCTGGGCCCGGGCTACCTAGTCGGGGGTCTGCCGTTTGAGGCGGCTACGGCGATCTGGGAGCGTTTGTGGACGTCGCGGTACCCGCTGGCCGCGGACGCCTTCGACGACGGCGTGTGGCGGCAGACGAGGGGCGAGGCGATGACCCGTCAGCACGTCGAGCTGCACCCGAAACACGTGTGGGGTCTGATCGGTGTCGATGTCGATCACCCCGACGCGGTCCTGCGGATGGTCTCCACCGTCGACAACCACCCGCCACGAACGTGATCATCGAGAACCCCGTGAACGGTCACGCACACGCCGCCTGGGCCATCACGACCCCCATCAAGGTCACCAACTACGGATCCCGCCGATCGGTCCGCTACGGCCTGTCCATCGAAGAAGCACTACGCCGCGCCGTCGGTGGTGACCCGCACTACCCGGCCCGGCTGATCAAAAACCCGTTCCCCCCCGCTGGATGACCCACTTCATCCACGCAGACACCTCCACCCTCGACCGATTCGGCGGAACCCTCACCCCGGCGGGCACATGCCCGGACGTGGCTGGCACAACCAACGCCGCCGCACCCCCGTCGGGCACTCCGCAACGAAACCCTCTTCCACGGCGTCCGGCATTTCGCCTACCGGGAGATGCGCCACCACTGGGCCCTGAGGGCTACCGCGCCGCGATCGCCCGTGAAAGTCGCCATCCGCAACGCCGACTTCGACACCCCCCTCGGCGTCACCGAACTCGGCCACATCTCCACATCCATCACCGACTGGACCATCCGCTACTCCCGAATGTGGAACGACGGACCCGCCGCCTACGACCAAGCATTCCGAGCCATCCAAGCCGCCCGCGGACGAAAAGGATCAGGACGCAACGGCGGACTCGCCGGAAACAGCCGACCCGGCGGACTTGCCGGAAACAGCCGACCCGGCGGACTCGTGCGGGAGGGAACAGCACGCAGAGTCTCTGTGTCGCCAGGCGGCGATGGCGAGGGCGGCCTACTGACCGCGCGAATTGCGAAACGACGAACAAAAACCGGCCGTGAGCTGGCCGAGCAGTTCGGGGTCACTCGCGCCACCGTTGTGCGAATGATGGCCGAGCCTCGTGAGGAGTTCCTTGCCCGCGCCCGGGATCGTCGTGCCACCGTCGTGCGCCTCAAGCTCCAGGGCTCACCTGCGCCGCGATCGCCGTACAGACCGGCTTCCTCGTGGGACGGTCTGCCGACTCCTCTACGACGCCCGCCGCAACGGCGAATGGACTGAAGCCCTGACGAGGTGCGGCGCGCCTCATCGGGCCGCCCAAGCAGCCACGCGAGTGAGATTTCGGGGGATGTCCCAAGACGGCCCCTATCCGTGACGAGCCGTGACATCCGTGACGATCCAGCATCCATGCAGGTCAGATAAGGATTCTCCTGTCACGGATAGAGGGGGGTGGCACGGATCGATCCGTGCCACCCCCCTCAGCGACGACCTTGTCTACGCGCCCCGAAGATCATCCCGTGGCGTTCTGACCAGTGTTAATGCTGGTTCTCTGGGGGCCCACCAGGACTGTTACTGTCGGTGACAATTCAGGTGTAGCGAGCCCAAGCGTCGTCGAACGAATCGCGCGGTAGCCCTTGGCTCGGCCTTGAGTGAAGCGGACGGTTCCTGACTGGATGCCGTACTCGCTCAGGAGTTTCCCGAGCTGTCGTGCGGTGAGTCCGTCTCCGCGTGGTCCGTAGTCGGCCCACGGGGCCTCGGGGTCGGCTCGGAGGTGTCGGAGGAGCTGCTGGGTGGGCAGCGCCTGTTCCGAGCCGAAGGCGGTGTGGCAGTCGGCGAGGAGGCGGATGCGTTCGGACTGGTCGTCGTCGCTTTCGTCTTGGAGGTCGAGGAGTGCGGTGCGTGCGCGTGGGGCCAGTTGGCTCCGGCGTGTCGGCGATGGCGATCAAGGGTTCCCAGGTGTCGGCGGCGCCGGTCTTCGACGGGCATGACCGGCTCGGCCGCCTCCAAGGCAGACAGTCGTCACGCAACCATCCGTTCAGGCGCTCAGAGAGCTTCTGAAGGCGTGGACGGTCGCGCCGGTGCCGATACGGCGCCACCTGCTCTGTGGGTGTTCTGCGGCGCATCTGGACGACCACGGCGCGGTCTTCGATGGTGTCGGGCATGCGTCCGATCCCGGCGAGGGCTGCCATGGCGAAGGTGGAGATCGTTTCGACTCGGTTCTTGTGCGGGTCGTAGCGTTTGGCGGGCCGGTTGCGTTGGTGTCCGGCGTTGAGGAGGCCGCGGAGGTCTTCGTGTCCGTCGCTTTGGGTCCGAAGATGGTGTCGGCTTCGTCGACCAGCATCGTCGGCGGATCTTGCGTGATGGAGCGGTAGACCGCTGCTGCGGTGGCGTTGACGGTGATGAACGGCTGGTGGCAGGCGCCTTCGACGACGTCGAGGAGCCTTGATTTGCCGCAGCGCTTCTCCGGCGCCCGGATCACCAGCCGCGGTGCGTGCGCCCACGCGGGCTGAGCATGCGTGGCGGCGATCCAGAGTGTGACCGCGACCCCGGCCGCCTCCGACGGCAGGGAGACGTAGCGGCGCAGCGCCGCCTCCAGGTCGTCGAGCAGGACGGCCCCGTCCGGGCCAGGGTCGGTGCCGCCGGGCGGTGCCAGGGCGTGGTGTCGGTCTTGGTGCCGGTTTCGGCACCTAGATGCTGACCTGCGGGTTCGTGGTGGTCGTGGGTGTTCACGGGTTCCTCCAGATGGTTGCCGATGGTGCGGGTCTCGGGTGTGTCGCCATGCGCGGCCTTCGGTGTCGGTTCGTGCGGATGGGTCACGAACTGCCCGGTGGCTGGTAGGTGCGTAGTTCCGCTGCGGGATGGCCGTGCGGGTAGCGGTGTGCGGCGGCCTGCATGGCGTCGAGGTCGGCCCGCCAGTACCAGCGCCCCCGCCACGGGCCGTCGATCAGGACGGCGAGTTCACGGCCGTCGGTGACCTGGACAGCGAGCCGCGCTGAGGGCGGTGTGGGGCTGAGGGGCGGGCTGCCGCGTCGCTTCCGGTCCTCGCCCGCTGGGGCGGGCTGTGGTCCGGGTCGACTTGCCCACGACCACCGGGTGGCGCCGGATTCGGGTGTCGGGGTGACCAGCGGAAATGCTGCTGGGCGGTCATGCGGCGGTCCGGGCGGTGGGTGTGTGGATCCATTCGTCGATGTCGCCGTTCGGTGGGTAGCGGCGCCGCATCAACTCGGTGAGGGAGGGCTGCCGGGCGAGCCCGGCCTCGGCGTAGGCGACGGACATGGCCTTGCTGGCGTCACGCAGGGCGATCCAGTGGGCGTGCCGCAGGTCGGCGACCTCGACCCCGACCCTCGCTGCGACCAGGAGCGGCGCGGTGGGCTGGGAGCGGCCGAGGACGGAGGCGAGGACGGCTGGGTCGACGAAGGCGATGACTTCCAGCGCCTCGGCGCGGTCGGCCAGGGCCGTGTTGCGGGCGGTCTGGTCGGGGTCGGACAGGTGTGGAGCGGGTGCGGCAACGCTGACCGCCTCACCGATATCGGTGACTGTGTGTGACTGTGTGTGGGCATGGTTGTCTCCTGTTGTGGGCATGCGAAAGGGAGGGAGGGAGGCACGGGGTGTCTTCTCCCTGGTCAGATGAGGGTTTAGAGGGGAGGGTGGGTTGCCTCCCTGGCCTCCCTGAGACTCCCTGGGTGACTGTCTGTGCAGTTCAGGCGGGGAGGGAGTCAGGGAGGGAGGTCAGGGAGGCGGTCAGGGAGTTCTCCCTGCCTCCCTGACGCCTCCCTGACGCCTCCCTGACGCCTCCCTGACGCCTCCCTGACGCCTCCCTGACGCCTCCCTGTCAGAACTGGGGCTTCTGGGGCCTTCGCATCCATCACTGTCGGTGATGGGTTCGGTGGTGGGTTCGGTGTGGTGGTGGGTGTGGGCGTCGTGGATGCGGTGGGTGCTGAGGACCATGACGCCGTCGGATTTGTAGGGGCGTGCGTGGTGGGGAGTTCGTCGGTGAGGCGGGCGAAGGTCCAGGCCTGGTAGTGGGCGCGGTCGAGGGCGGCGAGCGCGGCGAGTGCTTCCTGGGTGCGCATCCGGGTGTGGCCGGCCATGACGTGGAGCAGGTCGTCGAGGAGGTCCCGACGTGGTGCCGGTGGTGTCGCTGTGCTGGTGTCGCTGTGCTGGTGTCGCTGTGCTGGTGTCGAGTCCGGTGCCGAGTCCGGTGTCGTGCGGAGGGTGAGGGCTCGTTCGATGATCGGGGTGAGCTGGTCGACGCCGTCGCCGCGGGGAATGTGGTAGCAGCGGATGAGTCCGTCGTGGGTGGTGAATCCGGTGGTCATGGCGGTGCCGATGTCGCCGGGTCGAGGCTGCCGTCGGGGTTGGTGGTGGCGGGCGGAGGCTGGTGGCGGTGATGCCTGCGGTGTGTTTCCCGGTGCCGAGGATGGCGTCGTTGCCGTGGTGGTCGCCGATGGCGAAGCAGGCCCGGTTGGACTGGACTTTCGCTACTGCCCGGGGTAGGGACTCCGCTGAGGGGACGGGTGTGGCGAACAGGAGTGTGACTCCGTACTTACGGCCCTTGGCGACGATCTTCGTGACCAGCTCGGCGGCTTGCTCTCCGATGTCGGAGAGGAACAGTTCTTGGCATTCGTCGATGACCACGACGCGGGGGCGCATGGTCGGGTCGGCTGCGGCGAGGCGGCGGGTGAGTTTCGGTTCGCCGGCTGCGGACAGTTTCCGTCCTCGTTGGGACAGTTCGGAGAGCAGTGTGGTGAGGCTGTCGAGGACGGTGGGAGGGCGTCGGGTCGTCGGAGACGTGCAGGGTCCGCGCGATGGGCCGGAAGGGGTCGTAGTCGGCGTTGTGGCCATGCAGTAGATGTCGATCTCGACGAGTGGGTCGAGGATGGCGCCGGCGAGGGTGGTGATGATCAGGGCGGATTTCCCGGAGCCCATCATCCCGGCCACGCCCCAGTTGGTGGCGAAGAGTCGTCCGGTGACGAGGTTGGCGCGGTGTCGAGGGCGATCGGGACGCCGGTGAAGTAGTCGGTGGTGCCGTCGGTGAGTAGCGGCCACGGCGGGACCGGTTTCGTGAGGCTGCCTTGGTCGGCGACCCAGAGGTCGAGGACGCCGGGGTGGTTGCGGGGTTCGGTGGGCCACACCTCGACAGGCAACCTGAGCAGGTTGTGGGCGAGGACGTCTTTGCGTCGGTTGAGCATGTCGACGGTGACGCCTTCGGGGAGCAGGAACTGGCAGTGCCAGCCCTTGCCGTCGTGGACCGGGGGCAGGATCCAGCGCGGCTGCCAGCCTTGCTTGAACTTGCTGTTGAGGGCGGGCAGGGCGAGGTGGCGCAGGGCGTTGACCACGGCTCGTTCGTCGGGGATCACGTCCCGGCCGCCGGGCTCGTCCTCGTCGGCGGCGGCGGGTGCGACCCAGGTGGGTGGCTCGGTGCGGGCGTGGCCGAGCGCCCACAACCCGGCCACCAGCCCGGTCAGGGCGAGCGTGCCCAGGGCGGTGGCGTAGACGGTTACGAAGGTGACGGTCCAGGCGACCGCGTCGATCACCCCGGTGATGGGGGCGATGACCTGGGTGATGTCTCGGGTGGCGAGGGCGAGGACGACCCCGAGGCCGACCAGCAGGCCGAGCACGCCGAGGACAGCGGCCCCGGCGGCGCGCAGCCAGGCCAGGGGTGCGTTGATCCAGTCCATGACCCGCCCATGCCGACGCTGTTTTTCGGCGGTGTCGCGGGCTTCCCATTCCAGGAGCCGGTCGTGGTCGCACGCGGCTTCGGCGGCGCGCATCTGGCGTTCGTAGCGGGTGGTGCCGTGGGTGTCGCGCCACCGGTTCACGAGGACACCAGCCCCGGACAGCACGTAGAAGCTGTGTCTGACCAGCGCCTTCGATGTCGATACCGCTGTCGTCGAGGTGGCGACAGCGACGGTGTGACGGTGTGCCGTCGTGACGTCACAGCGGTAGAGCTCCCGCCGTGATCGCACGAGCGTCCCGCTGGTGGTCTCGGTAGAAGTACTGACGACCTCGCCGTCGATGACCTCGCCCTCGACCACGACCGGCCGGTCGGTGCCGGTGCCGGTGTCGGTGCTGGTGGTGTTGGTGTGGTGGTGCAGGGTGATGACCGGCGCCAGCGCGTCGTCTCTGTCGTGGTGGGTCGGGCTGGCGCCACCAGATCCTTGACCGTCGTCGTGGTTCATCGCTGGTCACCGCCGCTCTCGTCGCGGTGTTCGTCGCGGTGTTCGTTGCGGAGGTGGCGGGCGCGTGCGGCGGAGCAGCGCAGCACCCGGCGGATCGACTCGGCCGAGGACGGGTCGACCCGGCCGTGGCCGACGGCTGCCCGGAGCTGACGACGAAGATCGTTCAGGGACCGTGGAGTCGACCCGGTTTCAAGATCATGGTCGGGGTCGACCCCGGCCCTCGACGATGATCTTGTCGACCTCGACTGTTGCAGGTCAGGCCTCGACTCCCCACCCAGCTCCGGCGCCGGTGGGTCGAGGAGGTCGACTCCGCCGCCAAGATCATCGTCGAGGTGGGAGTCGACCCACGGGTCGACCCGTGAGGCAAGGTCGGGATCGGTCCACGGGTCGTAGAGGTGGCCGCGGGTGAGCGCGGTCAGGGCGGCATCCCAGTCACCGTCCCCGTCGCTGTCCTGGCCTTCGGCGGCTGCGGTCGCGGTCGCGGTCATCGGGCCGGTCGGGGCGAGGGCGCGTCGGGCGATTCGGTAGGTGCCGGGCCGGTAGGCCAGGGTCGCGGTGCCGTCCGGGCCGATGACCGCGGTGGCGTCGGCGACGGCGAGGCGGCGGGCGCGGTCGGTCTTCACCTCGACCAGCCGGTCCAGGCGCCCGGCCCGGTGCGCGGCCCGCCGCTCGGTCCGGGACCGGGGTGTCCCGGCGAGGGTGAGTTGGTGGGCGGCGACGCCGGCGATGGACACGACCGCCATCACGACTCCGGCGGTGGGGCCCTGTTCGAGGCCGTGGGCCAGGTTCATCCCGGCTGCGACCAGGGCGAACACCACGACCCCGACCTGCAACCCGACGACCGAGCGGGTCGGGTGCTGGTGGCGTGAGGCGAGAACGGCCAGAGCGAACGCCCACATGCCGAGTTCGGTGATCCCGGCCAGCAGCACACCGAGTGGGCCGTAGATGGTCTGGCCGTAGGCGGCCATGGCCGGTGCGGCCAGGGCGAAGGACAGGAGCGCGATCGGGTAGATCAGCAGCTCCACCACATGGGCGGAAGCCCAGGTCAGAGCTCGGGCCCGGCGGGCGGCTCGTGCTGCTGACCGTGCTGCGGCCCGTTCGGCGCGGCGCTGGTCGGCGTGGTCGCGGTCGGCTCGGGCCTTGTCCCCGCGAGCGGTTTCGACCTCGATACGACGCCGCGCGGCGGCGTCAGCGTCCTCACGAGCGAGACGCGCCTCCAGGGCGCGCGCCTCGCGGCGTTCCGCAGCGCGGCTTGAGGCCCAGGAAGAGTCCGTGGTGGTCATGCCCCGGCCCTCCCCGCACCCTGCTGACCAGCCGAAACCGCCGCAGAAGACGACTCAGCGGGCGGTGAAACGACGGCTGCGGCAGCCCGCCCCGGCCTGACTAGCCGAGGCCGGGGCGGCACGGTGGGCGCGCCACAGACGCACCTCGACCGCTACCCACCACGCCGCAGCGAGGACGGTCGGGATGGTGAACCACCAGGTCAGACACATGGTCGCGACGCCGAGGGCGCCGACGATGATGATCTCGACAGCCCGGTCGGTCAGGCCGCGGGCGGCGGTGCGGAGTAGGGCGTTCATGCCGCCTCACCACCCGCGACACGGGCCTGACCAGCAAGAACCCGCGGAGGAAAGAACACGACCAGCCCAGCCGCGTCACCGGACGCCTCAGCGCTCGACTCGTCGTGGTCGTGGAGGAGGTCGCCGTAGCGGCGGTCAATCACCGGTTCGGTCAACCCGTCCGGACACCACCCAGACCCGGGAAACCCCAGGTCAAGACCGGTATCGAAGAGTTCCGAGGAGGGACCGTCGGCGGGAGAGGGAAGGAACCTTCCACCCACCAGTAGATGCGCGGACGTGCTCAGGGCAGCATGGCCCATAGCCAACCACCTATTCGTGTAGGTCGTTTGGTTAGGCCACCACGCCGGTTCTCTACGCCGGAGTGATGGCCGCAGCCCCGCCGGGCGGCGGAGTCGCCTATCCAGGAAGACACGCCCCCGGCGGGCCTGTCAAGCCTCCGCCTTGCACCGAACTCGCCGACCCCTCCCCGCCCCGGATTCAGTCACAGAACGTGACGGACAGATTGAGATAGTGGGTCGGGAACTATTATCGCTGTTCAGGCCGCCACAGGGTGATCTTCGGGGCGCGTAGACAGGGTCGTCGCTGAGGGGGTGGCACGGATCGATCCGTGCCACCCCCCTCTATCCGTGACAGGAGAATCCTTATCTGACCTGCATGGATGCTGGATCGTCACGGATGTCACGGCTCGTCACGGATAGGGGCCCGTCTTGGGACATCCCCCGAAATTTCACTCTGCGTGACTGTTCGGGTGGTGTTCCACGGCCGCGGGTCATGCGCTGTGGCGGAGGGGGATTTCCGGATGGCACATGAAAGGTTCTTCGTCGTGTTGTGACCAGTGCGTCGGTCGTTTCCTGGGGTGTTTTTTCTGGATATCGGGTTGTTGTTGAGGGCGTCGAGGACATCCGCTGGATGGGGGGACCCGCTGGGTCCTGCTGACCGGAGTTCATCGTTCCCTTTATGGCGTCATGGGAGGACTCTTTCTGTGGCGGTTTCTTGAATCTGGTGAGTGGATTTTCGCCGTGGTGGTCAGGTGTCTGGTGGTCGGGTCGGCGGAGCTGGAGGTGTCCCGGATTAGCTCATTATCGTCCCGGATTTCCCCGGATTCACGTAGATCATCTCCGGGGGAGGATCGGCGGCCGGTGGTGTCCTCGTGGCTCTTTGAGGGGGCTGTCCGTCGGTGGGCTCGGGGGTGTGCGGGTGGTGGTCTGATGGGGTCTGGGTGCCCCGAGAGCCCAGGTAAAAGCAGAGAAAAAGCCCGAGAGAGCCCGTGAGGGGTGCTCGGGTCTGGTCGTGGGAGCTGGGAGGGGGTGTAGAAGGCCGATGGTGGGGTGTGACCTGGGGTATGGCTGGTGCCGCTGGCTGCTGCTGCGCGCCGGACACCCCGATCACGCAGCGAAGCGGAGGGATCGGGGTGTCCGGCGCGCAGCAGCAGCCAGCGGTGTGGGGGGTGGCGTGGGATTGGAAGATTCAGTACGAAGTTCAATGGGTTAAAAAAGCAAGGTCAAAGAGGGGTAAGGTCAAAAGAAAAGTGATGTGTGGGGTTGATGTGGTGCGTGGTGGAGTGGTCGTGGTGTAGTTATTTGTGAGTGTGCGTTGGTGGGTTTTATTTTTGTTGTGCCGTGTGTGGTGTCGCGGTGAGGTGGTTTTCCGGTTTGGGTGAATTGCCGTGTTAGGTGGAGTACTGAGGCTCCCACGTGTCGAGCACCAAGTGTGGCCACATGATTGCGTCTGGTAGTGGTTCTTGACCGGTGGGGAGTGTGCGTGTTCGGATGCGCTCGTGAGTGCAAAGAGGTATGCGTGCCGCGGTATCAGTGCGGTGTTGGTCGTGGCGGTTTCAATGGGTTCGGCTACGGGGATTGCTGCGGCCGACGTCTCGGCGGTAGGGGGTGCATCTGCCTCGCATTCTACTTCGCTCGCCATGCAAGGCAGGCTGTCCAGCCCAGGCTCGGATAGTAGATTTGATGATCTCGTCGAGAAGCTTCGCTCAGTCCCGGCAGGGGCGTCTCCTGAGGAGGCAGCCAAGATTATTTATCCAAATGATCCAGAGGGGCGAGCTGAATATATCCGACTTGTGATGGAGTTCGCGGATCATAAGAATCCTTCTAGCCGCGCAATTCCGGCGGCACTGGCCATGCTGGGCCCGCCCTTGGCTCTCTGCGTAGCAGGGGGTCTTGGGAGCGCAGCTGTCAATGAGCTCATCGTACTAGTCAGGACTGGCGAATCAGAAACAGCTTACGGCCGCGTTAATTCTGCGGTTGGTGGTTGCATTACTACGGTTGTTCCACCAGCGCTGAGGCCTGCGGCGAACGCCGCAAAGCCTCAAATTGTTGCGATGATCACGGCACTGATTATTCGATTTACACCGAAGGCGGCTTAGCTAGAGCTGCTTACCAGATCTCATGAAGATAGTCCGCGCCCGCTTCTGGCAGATACTGATCCAGGCAGTCGTTACAACAATTCTAGCTGAGCTTAGCATTAGAGATATTGGAGGGCTGTACCACTCTCCTGGGGGCACTTTTCGAGTTGCAGCCACTTTTCTGGCCGCTTTTCTGTTCTGGTGTTTATTTCACCTGGTGGTAATTCGTGATAGGTGGGGGTCGGGTGGTCGTTAATGCCGCCCCGCGCTGTTTGTGAAATGTCCCGGATGAGATTTAGGGCCAGGCTCAACTTATGCGGGGCCGAGAGCCGAGCTGCAAGCAACGGCTGATGCATGGAGCGTCGCCGCATCGAACCTCCACCGAGCCGGGAACGAGCCCAGCCCCGACCAGGGCGCGGCCGGTGTGTGGCGGCAGACGAGGGCGGCGGCGATGACCTGTCAGGCCGGTGTCGTCGTGTTCGCCCTGGCAGGTGCTCTTCGATCGGTGCGATTTGTGCTCACTTGCCAGCGCCAGGGCCGCAGCTCGCGGCGCGGCCCGCCGGTTTTGCGATACCCGCTTAGCCGGGCTATGTCTATAGCTGCTCCGCCGCAGGCGGCTGCGAAGCGACCCTCGGGCCCGCGGCCCGGACCCCGCTGCCGGGCGCGCCCGCACCGGAGGTCGTCGGTGGGTGCATGGGTGTTGGCGGTGTCTGGTGGCGATGTCTGGTCCGGACACCGCCAGGCTCAGCCGGACCAGACACAGTGCGTCCGCCGGTGCGTCCGTCGCCGTTCAAGATCAAGACCCACAGGACCTATGCATCATCTGATGATCTTCGGTGCGGGTGCCGGTCTGGGGTCTGGTGGTGGGCTCGGTCCGGGGCGGGGTGTGGTCTGGGTGCCGCCGCCTGCGGCGGAGCAAGTTAGGTGTTTTCTCGGAGAAAACACTCGGCCCGTCCGCCCGTCCGCCCGTCCGGCTGGTACTGGAAGGTGCGCTGGTCGAGTCCCGGGGTGGGGTGGTGTCGGGGTGGGTGACACGCCCGGCTGACCTGGGAGTTCGAGACAGCCGGGCCTGCGACCTGGAATGATTCGAGTGCCACAGCAGCAGCAACAACCAAGTCAGTGTTTCGCCCGAGCGCCCGCGAGGGCGGGCCGTTCGCGGCTAGCCGCGAACCATCAGACACAGGGCGAAGCTCAATGCCTTGAAGCCTTGAACCGGCACCCCTCCGAAGGTGCCTCGGACCCCCCTGGGAGGGGCCTCGTGCCCGCACCGCCGCTACTCGCTCCTCCCACGGCCAGCCAAGAAGCCCTCAGAGGCTCTGTGAGCGACGAAAATCTGGGCCCGGGCTACCTAGTCGGGGGTCTGCCGTTTGAGGCGGCTACGGCGATCTGGGAGCGTTTGTGGACGTCGCGGTACCCGCTGGCCGCGGACGCCTTCGACGACGGCGTGTGGCGGCAGACGAGGGGCGAGGCGATGACCCGTCAGCACGTCGAGCTGCACCCGAAACACGTGTGGGGTCTGATCGGTGTCGATGTCGATCACCCCGACGCGGTCCTGCGGATGGTCTCCACCGTCGACAACCACCCGCCACCGAACGTGATCATCGAGAACCCCGTGAACGGTCACGCACACGCCGCCTGGGCCATCACGACCCCCATCAAGGTCACCAACTACGGATCCCGCCGATCGGTCCGCTACGGCCTGTCCATCGAAGAAGCACTACGCCGCGCCGTCGGTGGTGACCCGCACTACCCGGCCCGGCTGATCAAAAACCCGTTCCACCCCCGCTGGATGACCCACTTCATCCACGCAGACACCTCCACCCTCGACCGATTCGGCGGAACCCTCACCCCGGCCGGGCACATGCCCGGACGTGGCTGGCACAACCAACGCCGCCGCACCCCCGTCGGGCACTCCCGCAACGAAACCCTCTTCCACGGCGTCCGGCATTTCGCCTACCGGGAGATGCGCCACCACTGGGGCGACCCTGAGGGCTACCGCGCCGCGATCGCCCGTGAAGTCGCCATCCGCAACGCCGACTTCGACACCCCCCTCGGCGTCACCGAACTCGGCCACATCTCCACATCCATCACCGACTGGACCATCCGCTACTCCCGAATGTGGAACGACGGACCCGCCGCCTACGACCAAGCATTCCGAGCCATCCAAGCCGCCCGCGGACGAAAAGGATCAGGACGCAACGGCGGACTCGCCGGAAACAGCCGACCCGGCGGACTTGCCGGAAACAGCCGACCCGGCGGACTCGTGCGCGGGAGGGAACAGCACGCAGAGTCTCTGTGTCGCCAGGCGGCGATGGCGAGGGCGGCCTACTCGTGACCGCGCGAATTGCGAAACGACGAACAAAAACCGGCCGTGAGCTGGCCGAGCAGTTCGGGGTCACTCGCGCCACCGTTGTGCGAATGATGGCCGAGCCTCGTGAGGAGTTCCTTGCCCGCGCCCGGGATCGTCGTGCCACCGTCGTGCGCCTCAAGCTCCAGGGGCTCACCTGCGCCGCGATCGCCGTACAGACCGGCTTCCCTCGTGGGACGGTCTGCCGACTCCTCTACGACGCCCGCCGCAACGGCGAATGGACTGAAGCCCTGACGAGGTGCGGCGCGCCTCATCGGGCCGCCGCCCAAGCAGCCACGCAGAGTGAGATTTCGGGGGATGTCCCAAGACGGGCCCCTATCCGTGACGAGCCGTGACATCCGTGACGATCCAGCATCCATGCAGGTCAGATAAGGATTCTCCTGTCACGGATAGAGGGGGTGGCACGGATCGATCCGTGCCACCCCCCTCAGCGACGACCTTGTCTACGCGCCCCGAAGATCATCCCGTGGCGTTCTGACCAGTGTTAATGCTGGTTCTCTGGGGGGCCCACCAGGACTGTTACTGTCGGTGACAAGTTCAGGTGTGTAGCGAGCCCAAGCGTCGTCGAACGAATCGCGGCGGTAGCCCTTGGCTCGGCCTTGAGTGAAGCGGACGGTTCCTGACTGGATGCCGTACTCGCTCAGGAGTTTCCCGAGCTGTCGTGCGGTGAGTCCGTCTCCGCGTGGTCCGTAGTCGGCCCACGGGGCCTCGGGGTCGGCTCGGAGGTGTCGGAGGAGCTGCTGGGTGGGCAGCGCCTGTTCCGAGCCGAAGGCGGTGTGGCAGTCGGCGAGGAGGCGGATGCGTTCGGACTGGTCGTCGTCGCTTTCGTCTTGGAGGTCGAGGAGTGCGGTGCGTGCGCGGTGGGGCCAGTTGGCTCCGGCGTGGTCGGCGATGGCGATCAAGGGTTCCCAGGTGTCGGCGGCGCGGTCTTCGACGGGCATGACCGGCTCGGCCGCCTCCAAGGCAGACAGGTCGTCACGCAACCATCCGTTTCAGGCGCTCAGAGAGCTTCTGAAGGCGTGGACGGTCGCGCCGGTGCCGATACGGCGCCACCTGCTCTGTGGGTGTTCTGCGGCGCATCTGGACGACCACGGCGCGGTCTTCGATGGTGTCGGGCATGCGTCCGATCCCGGCGAGGGCTGCCATGGCGAAGGTGGAGATCGTTTCGACTCGGTTCTTGTGCGGGTCGTAGCGTTTGGCGGGCCGGTTGCGTTGGTGTCCGGCGTTGAGGAGGCCGCGGAGGTCTTCGTGTCCGTCGGCTTTGGGTCCGAAGATGGTGTCGGCTTCGTCGACCAGCATCGTCGGCGGATCTTGCGTGATGGAGCGGTAGACCGCTGCTGCGGTGGCGTTGACGGTGATGAACGGCTGGTGGCAGGCGCCTTCGACGACGTCGAGGAGCCTTGATTTGCCGCAGCGCTTCTCCGGCGCCCGGATCACCAGCCGCGGTGCGTGCGCCCACGCGGGCTGAGCATGCGTGGCGGCGATCCAGAGTGTGACGCGACCCCGGCCGCCTCCGACGGCAGGGAGACGTAGCGGCGCAGCGCCGCCTCCAGGTCGTCGAGCAGGACGGCCCCGTCCGGGCCAGGGTCGGTGCCGCCGGGCGGTGGCCAGGGGCGTGGTGTCGGTCTTGGTGCCGGTTTCGGCACCTAGATGCTGACCTGCGGGTTCGTGGTGGTCGTGGGTGTTCACGGGTTCCTCCAGATGGTTGCCGATGGTGCGGGTCTCGGGTGGTGTCGCCATGCGCGGCCTTCGGTGTCGGGTTCGTGCGGATGGGTCACGAACTGCCCGGTGGGCTGGTAGGTGCGTAGTTCGCTGCGGGATGGCCGTGCGGGTAGCGGTGTGCGGCGGCCTGCATGGCGTCGAGGTCGGCCCGCCAGTACCAGCGCCCCCGCCACGGGCCGTCGATCAGGACGGCGAGTTCCACGGCCGTCGGTGACCTGGACAGCGAGCCGCGCTGAGGGCGGTGTGGGGCTGAGGGGCGGGGCTGCCGCGTCGCTTCCGGTCCTCGCCCGCTGGGGCGGGCTGTGGTCCGGGTCGACTTGCCCACGACCACCGGGGTGGCGCCGGATTCGGGTGTCGGGGGTGACCAGCGGAAATGCTGCTGGCGGTCATGCGGCGGTCCGGGCGGTGGGTGTGTGGATCCATTCGTCGATGTCGCCGTTCGGTGGGTAGCGGCGCCGCATCAACTCGGTGAGGGAGGGCTGCCGGGCGAGCCCGGCCTCGGCGTAGGCGACGGACATGGCCTTGCTGGCGTCACGCAGGGCGATCCAGTGGGCGTGCCGCAGGTCGGCGACCTCGACCCCGACCCTCGCTGCGACCAGGAGCGGCGCGGTGGGCTGGGAGCGGCCGAGGACGGAGGCGAGGACGGCTGGGTCGACGAAGGCGATGACTTCCAGCGCCTCGGCGCGGTCGGCCAGGGCCGTGTTGCGGGCGGTCTGGTCGGGGTCGGACAGGTGTGGGAGCGGGTGCGGCAACGCTGACCGCCTCACCGATATCGGTGACTGTGTGTGACTGTGTGTGGGCATGGTTGTCTCCTGTTGTGGGCATGCGAAAGGGGAGGGAGGGAGGCACGGGGGTGTCTTCTCCCTGGTCAGATGAGGGGTTTAGAGGGGGAGGGGTGGGTTGCCTCCCTGGCCTCCCTGAGACTCCCTGGGTGACTGTCTGTGCAGTTCAGGGCGGGGAGGGAGTCAGGGAGGGAGGTCAGGGAGGCGGTCAGGGAGTTCTCCCTGCCTCCCTGACGCCTCCCTGACGCCTCCCTGACGCCTCCCTGACGCCTCCCTGACGCCTCCCTGACGCCTCCCTGTCAGAACTGGGGCTTCTGGGGGCCTTCGCATCCATCACTGTCGGTGATGGGTTCGGTGGTGGGTTCGGTGTGGTGGTGGGTGTGGGCGTCGTGGATGCGGTGGGTGCTGAGGACCATGACGCCGTCGGATTTGTAGGGGCGTGCGGTGGTGGGGAGTTCGTCGGTGAGGCGGGCGAAGGTCCAGGCCTGGTAGTGGGCGCGGTCGAGGGCGGCGAGCGCGGCGAGTGCTTCCTGGGTGCGCATCCGGGTGTGGCCGGCCATGACGTGGAGCAGGTCGTCGAGGAGGTCCCGACGTGGTGCCGGTGGTGTCGCTGTGCTGGTGTCGCTGTGCTGGTGTCGCTGTGCTGGTGTCGAGTCCGGTGCCGAGTCCGGTGTCGTGGCGGAGGGTGAGGGCTCGTTCGATGATCGGGGTGAGCTGGTCGACGCCGTCGCCGCGGGGAATGTGGTAGCAGCGGATGAGTCCGTCGTGGGTGGTGAATCCGGTGGTCATGGCGGTGCCGATGTCGCCGGGGTCGAGGCTGCCGTCGGGGTTGGTGGTGGCGGGGCGGAGGCTGGTGGCGGTGATGCCTGCGGTGTGTTTCCCGGTGCCGAGGATGGCGTCGTTGCCGTGGTGGTCGCCGATGGCGAAGCAGGCCCGGTTGGACTGGACTTTCGCTACTGCCCGGGGTAGGGACTCCGCTGAGGGGACGGGTGTGGCGAACAGGAGTGTGACTCCGTACTTACGGCCCTTGGCGACGATCTTCGTGACCAGCTCGGCGGCTTGCTCTCCGATGTCGGAGAGGAACAGTTCTTGGCATTCGTCGATGACCACGACGCGGGGGCGCATGGTCGGGTCGGCTGCGGCGAGGCGGCGGGTGAGTTTCGGTTCGCCGGCTGCGGACAGTTTCCGTCCTCGTTGGGACAGTTCGGAGAGCAGTGTGGTGAGGCTGTCGAGGACGGTGGGGAGGGCGTCGGGGTCGTCGGAGACGTGCAGGGTCCGCGCGATGGGCCGGAAGGGGTCGTAGTCGGCGTTGTGGGCCATGCAGTAGATGTCGATCTCGACGAGTGGGTCGAGGATGGCGCCGGCGAGGGTGGTGATGATCAGGGCGGATTTCCCGGAGCCCATCATCCCGGCCACGCCCCAGTTGGTGGCGAAGAGTCGTCCGGTGACGAGGTTGGCGCGGGTGTCGAGGGCGATCGGGACGCCGGTGAAGTAGTCGGTGGTGCCGTCGGTGAGTAGCGGCCACGGCGGGACCGGTTTCGTGAGGCTGCCTTGGTCGGCGACCCAGAGGTCGAGGACGCCGGGGTGGTTGCGGGGTTCGGTGGGCCACACCTCGACAGGCAACCTGAGCAGGTTGTGGGCGAGGACGTCTTTGCGTCGGTTGAGCATGTCGACGGTGACGCCTTCGGGGAGCAGGAACTGGCAGTGCCAGCCCTTGCCGTCGTGGACCGGGGGCAGGATCCAGCGCGGCTGCCAGCCTTGCTTGAACTTGCTGTTGAGGGCGGGCAGGGCGAGGTGGCGCAGGGCGTTGACCACGGCTCGTTCGTCGGGGATCACGTCCCGGCCGCCGGGCTCGTCCTCGTCGGCGGCGGCGGGTGCGACCCAGGTGGGTGGCTCGGTGCGGGCGTGGCCGAGCGCCCACAACCCGGCCACCAGCCCGGTCAGGGCGAGCGTGCCCAGGGCGGTGGCGTAGACGGTTACGAAGGTGACGGTCCAGGCGACCGCGTCGATCACCCCGGTGATGGGGGCGATGACCTGGGTGATGTCTCGGGTGGCGAGGGCGAGGACGACCCCGAGGCCGACCAGCAGGCCGAGCACGCCGAGGACAGCGGCCCCGGCGGCGCGCAGCCAGGCCAGGGGTGCGTTGATCCAGTCCATGACCCGCCCATGCCGACGCTGTTTTTCGGCGGTGTCGCGGGCTTCCCATTCCAGGAGCCGGTCGTGGTCGCACGCGGCTTCGGCGGCGCGCATCTGGCGTTCGTAGCGGGTGGTGCCGTGGGTGTCGCGCCACCGGTTCACGAGGACACCAGCCCCGGACAGCACGTAGAAGCTGTGTCTGACCAGCGCCTTCGATGTCGATACCGCTGTCGTCGAGGTGGCGACAGCGACGGTGTGACGGTGTGCCGTCGTGACGTCACAGCGGTAGAGCTCCCGCCGTGATCGCACGAGCGTCCCGCTGGTGGTCTCGGTAGAAGTACTGACGACCTCGCCGTCGATGACCTCGCCCTCGACCACGACCGGCCGGTCGGTGCCGGTGCCGGTGTCGGTGCTGGTGGTGTTGGTGTGGTGGTGCAGGGTGATGACCGGCGCCAGCGCGTCGTCTCTGTCGTGGTGGGTCGGGCTGGCGCCACCAGATCCTTGACCGTCGTCGTGGTTCATCGCTGGTCACCGCCGCTCTCGTCGCGGTGTTCGTCGCGGTGTTCGTTGCGGAGGTGGCGGGCGCGTGCGGCGGAGCAGCGCAGCACCCGGCGGATCGACTCGGCCGAGGACGGGTCGACCCGGCCGTGGCCGACGGCTGCCCGGAGCTGACGACGAAGATCGTTCAGGGACCGTGGAGTCGACCCGGTTTCAAGATCATGGTCGGGGTCGACCCCGGCCCTCGACGATGATCTTGTCGACCTCGACTGTTGCAGGTCAGGCCTCGACTCCCCACCCAGCTCCGGCGCCGGTGGGTCGAGGAGGTCGACTCCGCCGCCAAGATCATCGTCGAGGTGGGAGTCGACCCACGGGTCGACCCGTGAGGCAAGGTCGGGATCGGTCCACGGGTCGTAGAGGTGGCCGCGGGTGAGCGCGGTCAGGGCGGCATCCCAGTCACCGTCCCCGTCGCTGTCCTGGCCTTCGGCGGCTGCGGTCGCGGTCGCGGTCATCGGGCCGGTCGGGGCGAGGGCGCGTCGGGCGATTCGGTAGGTGCCGGGCCGGTAGGCCAGGGTCGCGGTGCCGTCCGGGCCGATGACCGCGGTGGCGTCGGCGACGGCGAGGCGGCGGGCGCGGTCGGTCTTCACCTCGACCAGCCGGTCCAGGCGCCCGGCCCGGTGCGCGGCCCGCCGCTCGGTCCGGGACCGGGGTGTCCCGGCGAGGGTGAGTTGGTGGGCGGCGACGCCGGCGATGGACACGACCGCCATCACGACTCCGGCGGTGGGGCCCTGTTCGAGGCCGTGGGCCAGGTTCATCCCGGCTGCGACCAGGGCGAACACCACGACCCCGACCTGCAACCCGACGACCGAGCGGGTCGGGTGCTGGTGGCGTGAGGCGAGAACGGCCAGAGCGAACGCCCACATGCCGAGTTCGGTGATCCCGGCCAGCAGCACACCGAGTGGGCCGTAGATGGTCTGGCCGTAGGCGGCCATGGCCGGTGCGGCCAGGGCGAAGGACAGGAGCGCGATCGGGTAGATCAGCAGCTCCACCACATGGGCGGAAGCCCAGGTCAGAGCTCGGGCCCGGCGGGCGGCTCGTGCTGCTGACCGTGCTGCGGCCCGTTCGGCGCGGCGCTGGTCGGCGTGGTCGCGGTCGGCTCGGGCCTTGTCCCCGCGAGCGGTTTCGACCTCGATACGACGCCGCGCGGCGGCGTCAGCGTCCTCACGAGCGAGACGCGCCTCCAGGGCGCGCGCCTCGCGGCGTTCCGCAGCGCGGCTTGAGGCCCAGGAAGAGTCCGTGGTGGTCATGCCCCGGCCCTCCCCGCACCCTGCTGACCAGCCGAAACCGCCGCAGAAGACGACTCAGCGGGCGGTGAAACGACGGCTGCGGCAGCCCGCCCCGGCCTGACTAGCCGAGGCCGGGGCGGCACGGTGGGCGCGCCACAGACGCACCTCGACCGCTACCCACCACGCCGCAGCGAGGACGGTCGGGATGGTGAACCACCAGGTCAGACACATGGTCGCGACGCCGAGGGCGCCGACGATGATGATCTCGACAGCCCGGTCGGTCAGGCCGCGGGCGGCGGTGCGGAGTAGGGCGTTCATGCCGCCTCACCACCCGCGACACGGGCCTGACCAGCAAGAACCCGCGGAGGAAAGAACACGACCAGCCCAGCCGCGTCACCGGACGCCTCAGCGCTCGACTCGTCGTGGTCGTGGAGGAGGTCGCCGTAGCGGCGGTCAATCACCGGTTCGGTCAACCCGTCCGGACACCACCCAGACCCGGGAAACCCCAGGTCAAGACCGGTATCGAAGAGTTCCGAGGAGGGACCGTCGGCGGGAGAGGGAAGGAACCTTCCACCCACCAGTAGATGCGCGGACGTGCTCAGGGCAGCATGGCCCATAGCCAACCACCTATTCGTGTAGGTCGTTTGGTTAGGCCACCACGCCGGTTCTCTACGCCGGAGTGATGGCCGCAGCCCCGCCGGGCGGCGGAGTCGCCTATCCAGGAAGACACGCCCCCGGCGGGCCTGTCAAGCCTCCGCCTTGCACCGAACTCGCCGACCCCTCCCCGCCCCGGATTCAGTCACAGAACGTGACGGACAGATTGAGATAGTGGGTCGGGAACTATTATCGCTGTTCAGGCCGCCACAGGGTGATCTTCGGGGCGCGTAGACAGGGTCGTCGCTGAGGGGGGTGGCACGGATCGATCCGTGCCACCCCCCTCTATCCGTGACAGGAGAATCCTTATCTGACCTGCATGGATGCTGGATCGTCACG
This sequence comes from Pseudonocardia sp. Ae717_Ps2, assembly GCF_001932475.1. NCBI lineage: Bacteria > Bacillati > Actinomycetota > Actinomycetes > Pseudonocardiales > Pseudonocardiaceae > Pseudonocardia > Pseudonocardia sp. Ae717_Ps2. Next base: position 28,690 of record NZ_MCIS01000010.1, on the reverse strand, counting down.
GATGTCACGGCTCGTCACGGATAGGGGCCCGTCTTGGGACATCCCCCGAAATTTCACTCTGCGTGACTGTTCGGGTGGTGTTCCACGGCCGCGGGTCATGCGCTGTGGCGGAGGGGGATTTCCGGATGGCACATGAAAGGTTCTTCGTCGTGTTGTGACCAGTGCGTCGGTCGTTTCCTGGGGTGTTTTTTCTGGATATCGGGTTGTTGTTGAGGGCGTCGAGGACATCCGCTGGATGGGGGGACCCGCTGGGTCCTGCTGACCGGAGTTCATCGTTCCCTTTATGGCGTCATGGGAGGACTCTTTCTGTGGCGGTTTCTTGAATCTGGTGAGTGGATTTTCGCCGTGGTGGTCAGGTGTCTGGTGGTCGGGTCGGCGGAGCTGGAGGTGTCCCGGATTAGCTCATTATCGTCCCGGATTTCCCCGGATTCACGTAGATCATCTCCGGGGGGAGGATCGGCGGCCGGTGGTGTCCTCGTGGCTCTTTGAGGGGGCTGTCCGTCGGTGGGCTCGGGGGTGTGCGGGTGGTGGTCTGATGGGGTCTGGGTGCCCCGAGAGCCCAGGTAAAAGCAGAGAAAAAGCCCGAGAGAGCCCGTGAGGGGTGCTCGGGTCTGGTCGTGGGAGCTGGGAGGGGGTGTAGAAGGCCGATGGTGGGGTGTGACCTGGGGTATGGCTGGTGCCGCTGGCTGCTGCTGCGCGCCGGACACCCCGATCACGCAGCGAAGCGGAGGGATCGGGGTGTCCGGCGCGCAGCAGCAGCCAGCGGTGTGGGGGGTGGCGTGGGATTGGAAGATTCAGTACGAAGTTCAATGGGTTAAAAAAGCAAGGTCAAGAGGGGTAAGGTCAAAAGAAAAGTGATGTGTGGGGTTGATGTGGTGCGTGGTGGAGTGGTCGTGGGTTTAGTTATTTTGAGTGTGCGTTGGTGGGTTTTATTTTTGTTGTGCCGTGTGTGGTGTCGCGGTGAGGTGGTTTTCCGGTTTGGGTGAATTGCCGTGTTAGGTGGAGTACTGAGGCTCCCACGTGTCGAGCACCAAGTGTGGCCACATGATTGCGTCTGGTAGTGGTTCTTGACCGGTGGGGAGTGTGCGTGTTCGGATGCGCTCGTGAGTGCAAAGAGGTATGCGTGCCGCGGTATCAGTGCGGTGTTGGTCGTGGCGGTTTCAATGGGTTCGGCTACGGGGATTGCTGCGGCCGACGTCTCGGCGGTAGGGGTGCATCTGCCTCGCATTCTACTTCGCTCGCCATGCAAGGCAGGCTGTCCAGCCCAGGCTCGGATAGTAGATTTGATGATCTCGTCGAGAAGCTTCGCTCAGTCCCGGCAGGGGCGTCTCCTGAGGAGGCAGCCAAGATTATTTATCCAAATGATCCAGAGGGGCGAGCTGAATATATCCGACTTGTGATGGAGTTCGCGGATCATAAGAATCCTTCTAGCCGCGCAATTCCGGCGGCACTGGCCATGCTGGGCCCGCCCTTGGCTCTCTGCGTAGCAGGGGGTCTTGGGAGCGCAGCTGTCAATGAGCTCATCGTACTAGTCAGGACTGGCGAATCAGAAACAGCTTACGGCCGCGTTAATTCTGCGGTTGGTGGTTGCATTACTACGGTTGTTCCACCAGCGCTGAGGCCTGCGGCGAACGCCGCAAAGCCTCAAATTGTTGCGATGATCACGGCACTGATTATTCGATTTACACCGAAGGCGGCTTAGCTAGAGCTGCTTACCAGATCTCATGAAGATAGTCCGCGCCCGCTTCTGGCAGATACTGATCCAGGCAGTCGTTACAACAATTCTAGCTGAGCTTAGCATTAGAGATATTGGAGGGCTGTACCACTCTCCTGGGGGCACTTTTCGAGTTGCAGCCACTTTTCTGGCCGCTTTTCTGTTCTGGTGTTTATTTCACCTGGTGGTAATTCGTGATAGGTGGGGTCGGGTGGTCGTTAATGCCGCCCCGCGCTGTTTGTGAAATGTCCCGGATGAGATTTAGGGCCAGGCTCAACTTATGCGGGGCCGAGAGCCGAGCTGCAAGCAACGGCTGATGCATGGAGCGTCGCCGCATCGAACCTCCACCGAGCCGGGAACGAGCCCAGCCCCGACCAGGGCGCGGCCGGTGTGTGGCGGCAGACGAGGGCGGCGGCGATGACCTGTCAGGCCGGTGTCGTCGTGTTCGCCCTGGCAGGTGCTCTTCGATCGGTGCGATTTGTGCTCACTTGCCAGCGCCAGGGCCGCAGCTCGCGGCGGCGGCCCGCCGGTTTTGCGATACCCGCTTAGCCGGGCTATGTCTATAGCTGCTCCGCCGCAGGCGGCTGCGAAGCGACCCTCGGGCCCGCGGCCCGGACCCCGCTGCCGGGCGCGCCCGCACCGGAGGTCGTCGGTGGGTGCATGGGTGTTGGCGGTGTCTGGTGGCGATGTCTGGTCCGGACACCGCCAGGCTCAGCCGGACCAGACACAGTGCGTCCGCCGGTGCGTCCGTCGCCGTTCAAGATCAAGACCCACAGGACCTATGCATCATCTGATGATCTTCGGTGCGGGTGCCCGGTCTGGGGTCTGGTGGTGGGCTCGGTCCGGGGCGGGGTGTGGTCTGGGTGCCGCCGCCTGCGGCGGAGCAAGTTAGGTGTTTTTCTCGGAGAAAACACTCGGCCCGTCCGCCCGTCCGCCCGTCCGGCTGGTACTGGAAGGTGCGCTGGTCGAGTCCCGGGGTGGGGTGGTGTCGGGGTGGGTGACACGCCCGGCTGACCTGGGAGTTCGAGACAGCCGGGCCTGCGACCTGGAATGATTCGAGTGCCACAGCAGCAGCAACAACCAAGTCAGTGTTTCGCCCGAGCGCCCGCGAGGGCGGGGCCGTTCGCGGCTAGCCGCGAACCATCAGACACAGGGCGAAGCTCAATGCCTTGAAGCCTTGAACCGGCACCCCTCCGAAGGTGCCTCGGACCCCCCTGGGAGGGGGCCTCGTGCCCGCACCGCCGCTACTCGCTCCTCCCACGGCCAGCCAAGAAGCCCTCAGAGGCTCTGTGAGCGACGAAATCTGGGCCCGGGCTACCTAGTCGGGGGTCTGCCGTTTGAGGCGGCTACGGCGATCTGGGAGCGTTTGTGGACGTCGCGGTACCCGCTGCCGCGGACGCCTTCGACGACGGCGTGTGGCGGCAGACGAGGGGCGAGGCGATGACCCGTCAGCACGTCGAGCTGCACCCGAAACACGTGTGGGGTCTGATCGGTGTCGATGTCGATCACCCCGACGCCGGTCCTGCGGATGGTCTCCACCGTCGACAACCACCCGCCACCGAACGTGATCATCGAGAACCCCGTGAACGGTCACGCACACGCCGCCTGGGCCATCACGACCCCCATCAAGGTCACCAACTACGGATCCCGCCGATCGGTCCGCTACGGCCTGTCCATCGAAGAAGCACTACGCCGCGCCGTCGGGTGTGACCCGCACTACCCGGCCCGGCTGATCAAAAACCCGTTCCACCCCCGCTGGATGACCCACTTCATCCACGCAGACACCTCCACCCTCGACCGATTCGGCGGAACCCTCACCCCGGCCGGGCACATGCCCGGACGTGGCTGGCACAACCAACGCCGCCGCACCCCCGTCGGGCACTCCCGCAACGAAACCCTCTTCCACGGCGTCCGGCATTTCGCCTACCGGGAGATGCGCCACCACTGGGGCGACCCTGAGGGCTACCGCGCCGCGATCGCCCGTGAAGTCGCCATCCGCAACGCCGACTTCGACACCCCCCTCGGCGTCACCGAACTCGGCCACATCTCCACATCCATCACCGACTGGACCATCCGCTACTCCCGAATGTGGAACGACGGACCCGCCGCCTACGACCAAGCATTCCGAGCCATCCAAGCCGCCCGCGGACGAAAAGGATCAGGACGCAACGGCGGACTCGCCGGAAACAGCCGACCCGGCGGACTTGCCGGAAACAGCCGACCCGGCGGACTCGTGCGCGGGAGGGAACAGCACGCAGAGTCTCTGTGTCGCCAGGCGGCGATGGCGAGGGCGGCCTACTCGTGACCGCGCGAATTGCGAAAACGACGAACCAAAAACCGGCCGTGAGCTGGCCGAGCAGTTCGGGGTCACTCGCGCCACCGTTGTGCGAATGATGCCGAGCCTCGTGAGGAGTTCCTTGCCCGCGCCCGGGATCGTCGTGCCACCGTCGTGCGCCTCAAGCTCCAGGGGCTCACCTGCGCCGCGATCGCCGTACAGACCGGCTTCCCTCGTGGGACGGTCTGCCGACTCCTCTACGACGCCCGCCGCAACGGCGAATGGACTGAAGCCCTGACGAGGTGCGGCGCGCCTCATCGGGCCGCCGCCCAAGCAGCCACGCAGAGTGAGATTTCGGGGATGTCCCAAGACGGGCCCCTATCCGTGACGAGCCGTGACATCCGTGACGATCCAGCATCCATGCAGGTCAGATAAGGATTCTCCTGTCACGGATAGAGGGGGTGGCACGGATCGATCCGTGCCACCCCCCTCAGCGACGACCTTGTCTACGCGCCCCGAAGATCATCCCGTGGCGTTCTGACCAGTGTTAATGCTGGTTCTCTGGGGGCCCACCAGGACTGTTACTGTCGGTGACAAGTTCAGGTGTGTAGCGAGCCCAAGCGTCGTCGAACGAATCGCGGCGGTAGCCCTTGGCTCGGCCTTGAGTGAAGCGGACGGTTCCTGACTGGATGCCGTACTCGCTCAGGAGTTTCCCGAGCTGTCGTGCGGTGAGTCCGTCTCCGCGTGGTCCGTAGTCGGCCCACGGGGCCTCGGGGTCGGCTCGGAGGTGTCGGAGGAGCTGCTGGGTGGGCAGCGCCTGTTCCGAGCCGAAGGCGGTGTGGCAGTCGGCGAGGAGGCGGATGCGTTCGGACTGGTCGTCGTCGCTTTCGTCTTGGAGGTCGAGGAGTGCGGTGCGTGCGCGGTGGGGCCAGTTGGCTCCGGCGTGGTCGGCGATGGCGATCAAGGGTTCCCAGGTGTCGGCGGCGCGGTCTTCGACGGGCATGACCGGCTCGGCCGCCTCCAAGGCAGACAGGTCGTCACGCAACCATCCGTTCAGGCGCTCAGAGAGCTTCTGAAGGCGTGGACGGTCGCGCCGGTGCCGATACGGCGCCACCTGCTCTGTGGGTGTTCTGCGGCGCATCTGGACGACCACGGCGCGGTCTTCGATGGTGTCGGGCATGCGTCCGATCCCGGCGAGGGCTGCCATGGCGAAGGTGGAGATCGTTTCGACTCGGTTCTTGTGCGGGTCGTAGCGTTTGGCGGGCCGGTTGCGTTGGTGTCCGGCGTTGAGGAGGCCGCGGAGGTCTTCGTGTCCGTCGGCTTTGGGTCCGAAGATGGTGTCGGCTTCGTCGACCAGCATCGTCGGCGGATCTTGCGTGATGGAGCGGTAGACCGCTGCTGCGGTGGCGTTGACGGTGATGAACGGCTGGTGGCAGGCGCCTTCGACGACGTCGAGGAGCCTTGATTTGCCGCAGCGCTTCTCCGGCGCCCGGATCACCAGCCGCGGTGCGTGCGCCCACGCGGGCTGAGCATGCGTGGCGGCGATCCAGAGTGTGACCGCGACCCCGGCCGCCTCCGACGGCAGGGAGACGTAGCGGCGCAGCGCCGCCTCCAGGTCGTCGAGCAGGACGGCCCCGTCCGGGCCAGGGTCGGTGCCGCCGGGCGGTGCCAGGGGCGTGGTGTCGGTCTTGGTGCCGGTTTCGGCACCTAGATGCTGACCTGCGGGTTCGTGGTGGTCGTGGGTGTTCACGGGTTCCTCCAGATGGTTGCCGATGGTGCGGGTCTCGGGTGGTGTCGCCATGCGCGGCCTTCGGTGTCGGGTTCGTGCGGATGGGTCACGAACTGCCCGGTGGGCTGGTAGGTGCGTAGTTCCGCTGCGGGATGGCCGTGCGGGTAGCGGTGTGCGGCGGCCTGCATGGCGTCGAGGTCGGCCCGCCAGTACCAGCGCCCCCGCCACGGGCCGTCGATCAGGACGGCGAGTTCACGGCCGTCGGTGACCTGGACAGCGAGCCGCGCTGAGGGGCGGTGTGGGGCTGAGGGGCGGGGCTGCCGCGTCGCTTCCGGTCCTCGCCCGCTGGGGCGGGCTGTGGTCCGGGTCGACTTGCCCACGACCACCGGGGTGGCGCCGGATTCGGGTGTCGGGGGTGACCAGCGGAAATGCTGCTGGGCGGTCATGCGGCGGTCCGGGCGGTGGGTGTGTGGATCCATTCGTCGATGTCGCCGTTCGGTGGGTAGCGGCGCCGCATCAACTCGGTGAGGGAGGGCTGCCGGGCGAGCCCGGCCTCGGCGTAGGCGACGGACATGGCCTTGCTGGCGTCACGCAGGGCGATCCAGTGGGCGTGCCGCAGGTCGGCGACCTCGACCCCGACCCTCGCTGCGACCAGGAGCGGCGCGGTGGGCTGGGAGCGGCCGAGGACGGAGGCGAGGACGGCTGGGTCGACGAAGGCGATGACTTCCAGCGCCTCGGCGCGGTCGGCCAGGGCCGTGTTGCGGGCGGTCTGGTCGGGGTCGGACAGGTGTGGGAGCGGGTGCGGCAACGCTGACCGCCTCACCGATATCGGTGACTGTGTGTGACTGTGTGTGGGCATGGTTGTCTCCTGTTGTGGGCATGCGAAAGGGGAGGGAGGGAGGCACGGGGGTGTCTTCTCCCTGGTCAGATGAGGGGTTTAGAGGGGGAGGGGTGGGTTGCCTCCCTGGCCTCCCTGAGACTCCCTGGGTGACTGTCTGTGCAGTTCAGGGCGGGGAGGGAGTCAGGGAGGGAGGTCAGGGAGGCGGTCAGGGAGTTCTCCCTGCCTCCCTGACGCCTCCCTGACGCCTCCCTGACGCCTCCCTGACGCCTCCCTGACGCCTCCCTGACGCCTCCCTGTCAGAACTGGGGCTTCTGGGGGCCTTCGCATCCATCACTGTCGGTGATGGGTTCGGTGGTGGGTTCGGTGTGGTGGTGGGTGTGGGCGTCGTGGATGCGGTGGGTGCTGAGGACCATGACGCCGTCGGATTTGTAGGGGCGTGCGGTGGTGGGGAGTTCGTCGGTGAGGCGGGCGAAGGTCCAGGCCTGGTAGTGGGCGCGGTCGAGGGCGGCGAGCGCGGCGAGTGCTTCCTGGGTGCGCATCCGGGTGTGGCCGGCCATGACGTGGAGCAGGTCGTCGAGGAGGTCCCGACGTGGTGCCGGTGGTGTCGCTGTGCTGGTGTCGCTGTGCTGGTGTCGCTGTGCTGGTGTCGAGTCCGGTGCCGAGTCCGGTGTCGTGGCGGAGGGTGAGGGCTCGTTCGATGATCGGGGTGAGCTGGTCGACGCCGTCGCCGCGGGGAATGTGGTAGCAGCGGATGAGTCCGTCGTGGGTGGTGAATCCGGTGGTCATGGCGGTGCCGATGTCGCCGGGGTCGAGGCTGCCGTCGGGGTTGGTGGTGGCGGGGCGGAGGCTGGTGGCGGTGATGCCTGCGGTGTGTTTCCCGGTGCCGAGGATGGCGTCGTTGCCGTGGTGGTCGCCGATGGCGAAGCAGGCCCGGTTGGACTGGACTTTCGCTACTGCCCGGGGTAGGGACTCCGCTGAGGGGACGGGTGTGGCGAACAGGAGTGTGACTCCGTACTTACGGCCCTTGGCGACGATCTTCGTGACCAGCTCGGCGGCTTGCTCTCCGATGTCGGAGAGGAACAGTTCTTGGCATTCGTCGATGACCACGACGCGGGGGCGCATGGTCGGGTCGGCTGCGGCGAGGCGGCGGGTGAGTTTCGGTTCGCCGGCTGCGGACAGTTTCCGTCCTCGTTGGGACAGTTCGGAGAGCAGTGTGGTGAGGCTGTCGAGGACGGTGGGGAGGGCGTCGGGGTCGTCGGAGACGTGCAGGGTCCGCGCGATGGGCCGGAAGGGGTCGTAGTCGGCGTTGTGGGCCATGCAGTAGATGTCGATCTCGACGAGTGGGTCGAGGATGGCGCCGGCGAGGGTGGTGATGATCAGGGCGGATTTCCCGGAGCCCATCATCCCGGCCACGCCCCAGTTGGTGGCGAAGAGTCGTCCGGTGACGAGGTTGGCGCGGGTGTCGAGGGCGATCGGGACGCCGGTGAAGTAGTCGGTGGTGCCGTCGGTGAGTAGCGGCCACGGCGGGACCGGTTTCGTGAGGCTGCCTTGGTCGGCGACCCAGAGGTCGAGGACGCCGGGGTGGTTGCGGGGTTCGGTGGGCCACACCTCGACAGGCAACCTGAGCAGGTTGTGGGCGAGGACGTCTTTGCGTCGGTTGAGCATGTCGACGGTGACGCCTTCGGGAGCAGGAACTGGCAGTGCCAGCCCTTGCCGTCGTGGACCGGGGGCAGGATCCAGCGCGGCTGCCAGCCTTGCTTGAACTTGCTGTTGAGGGCGGGCAGGGCGAGGTGGCGCAGGGCGTTGACCACGGCTCGTTCGTCGGGGATCACGTCCCGGCCGCCGGGCTCGTCCTCGTCGGCGGCGGCGGGTGCGACCCAGGTGGGTGGCTCGGTGCGGGCGTGGCCGAGCGCCCACAACCCGGCCACCAGCCCGGTCAGGGCGAGCGTGCCCAGGGCGGTGGCGTAGACGGTTACGAAGGTGACGGTCCAGGCGACCGCGTCGATCACCCCGGTGATGGGGGCGATGACCTGGGTGATGTCTCGGGTGGCGAGGGCGAGGACGACCCCGAGGCCGACCAGCAGGCCGAGCACGCCGAGGACAGCGGCCCCGGCGGCGCGCAGCCAGGCCAGGGGTGCGTTGATCCAGTCCATGACCCGCCCATGCCGACGCTGTTTTTCGGCGGTGTCGCGGGCTTCCCATTCCAGGAGCCGGTCGTGGTCGCACGCGGCTTCGGCGGCGCGCATCTGGCGTTCGTAGCGGGTGGTGCCGTGGGTGTCGCGCCACCGGTTCACGAGGACACCAGCCCCGGACAGCACGTAGAAGCTGTGTCTGACCAGCGCCTTCGATGTCGATACCGCTGTCGTCGAGGTGGCGACAGCGACGGTGTGACGGTGTGCCGTCGTGACGTCACAGCGGTAGAGCTCCCGCCGTGATCGCACGAGCGTCCCGCTGGTGGTCTCGGTAGAAGTACTGACGACCTCGCCGTCGATGACCTCGCCCTCGACCACGACCGGCCGGTCGGTGCCGGTGCCGGTGTCGGTGCTGGTGGTGTTGGTGTGGTGGTGCAGGGTGATGACCGGCGCCAGCGCGTCGTCTCTGTCGTGGTGGGTCGGGCTGGCGCCACCAGATCCTTGACCGTCGTCGTGGTTCATCGCTGGTCACCGCCGCTCTCGTCGCGGTGTTCGTCGCGGTGTTCGTTGCGGAGGTGGCGGGCGCGTGCGGCGGAGCAGCGCAGCACCCGGCGGATCGACTCGGCCGAGGACGGGTCGACCCGGCCGTGGCCGACGGCTGCCCGGAGCTGACGACGAAGATCGTTCAGGGACCGTGGAGTCGACCCGGTTTCAAGATCATGGTCGGGGTCGACCCCGGCCCTCGACGATGATCTTGTCGACCTCGACTGTTGCAGGTCAGGCCTCGACTCCCCACCCAGCTCCGGCGCCGGTGGGTCGAGGAGGTCGACTCCGCCGCCAAGATCATCGTCGAGGTGGGAGTCGACCCACGGGTCGACCCGTGAGGCAAGGTCGGGATCGGTCCACGGGTCGTAGAGGTGGCCGCGGGTGAGCGCGGTCAGGGCGGCATCCCAGTCACCGTCCCCGTCGCTGTCCTGGCCTTCGGCGGCTGCGGTCGCGGTCGCGGTCATCGGGCCGGTCGGGGCGAGGGCGCGTCGGGCGATTCGGTAGGTGCCGGGCCGGTAGGCCAGGGTCGCGGTGCCGTCCGGGCCGATGACCGCGGTGGCGTCGGCGACGGCGAGGCGGCGGGCGCGGTCGGTCTTCACCTCGACCAGCCGGTCCAGGCGCCCGGCCCGGTGCGCGGCCCGCCGCTCGGTCCGGGACCGGGGTGTCCCGGCGAGGGTGAGTTGGTGGGCGGCGACGCCGGCGATGGACACGACCGCCATCACGACTCCGGCGGTGGGGCCCTGTTCGAGGCCGTGGGCCAGGTTCATCCCGGCTGCGACCAGGGCGAACACCACGACCCCGACCTGCAACCCGACGACCGAGCGGGTCGGGTGCTGGTGGCGTGAGGCGAGAACGGCCAGAGCGAACGCCCACATGCCGAGTTCGGTGATCCCGGCCAGCAGCACACCGAGTGGGCCGTAGATGGTCTGGCCGTAGGCGGCCATGGCCGGTGCGGCCAGGGCGAAGGACAGGAGCGCGATCGGGTAGATCAGCAGCTCCACCACATGGGCGGAAGCCCAGGTCAGAGCTCGGGCCCGGCGGGCGGCTCGTGCTGCTGACCGTGCTGCGGCCCGTTCGGCGCGGCGCTGGTCGGCGTGGTCGCGGTCGGCTCGGGCCTTGTCCCCGCGAGCGGTTTCGACCTCGATACGACGCCGCGCGGCGGCGTCAGCGTCCTCACGAGCGAGACGCGCCTCCAGGGCGCGCGCCTCGCGGCGTTCCGCAGCGCGGCTTGAGGCCCAGGAAGAGTCCGTGGTGGTCATGCCCCGGCCCTCCCCGCACCCTGCTGACCAGCCGAAACCGCCGCAGAAGACGACTCAGCGGGCGGTGAAACGACGGCTGCGGCAGCCCGCCCCGGCCTGACTAGCCGAGGCCGGGGCGGCACGGTGGGCGCGCCACAGACGCACCTCGACCGCTACCCACCACGCCGCAGCGAGGACGGTCGGGATGGTGAACCACCAGGTCAGACACATGGTCGCGACGCCGAGGGCGCCGACGATGATGATCTCGACAGCCCGGTCGGTCAGGCCGCGGGCGGCGGTGCGGAGTAGGGCGTTCATGCCGCCTCACCACCCGCGACACGGGCCTGACCAGCAAGAACCCGCGGAGGAAAGAACACGACCAGCCCAGCCGCGTCACCGGACGCCTCAGCGCTCGACTCGTCGTGGTCGTGGAGGAGGTCGCCGTAGCGGCGGTCAATCACCGGTTCGGTCAACCCGTCCGGACACCACCCAGACCCGGGAAACCCCAGGTCAAGACCGGTATCGAAGAGTTCCGAGGAGGGACCGTCGGCGGGAGAGGGAAGGAACCTTCCACCCACCAGTAGATGCGCGGACGTGCTCAGGGCAGCATGGCCCATAGCCAACCACCTATTCGTGTAGGTCGTTTGGTTAGGCCACCACGCCGGTTCTCTACGCCGGAGTGATGGCCGCAGCCCCGCCGGGCGGCGGAGTCGCCTATCCAGGAAGACACGCCCCCGGCGGGCCTGTCAAGCCTCCGCCTTGCACCGAACTCGCCGACCCCTCCCCGCCCCGGATTCAGTCACAGAACGTGACGGACAGATTGAGATAGTGGGTCGGGAACTATTATCGCTGTTCAGGCCGCCACAGGGTGATCTTCGGGGCGCGTAGACAGGGTCGTCGCTGAGGGGGGTGGCACGGATCGATCCGTGCCACCCCCCTCTATCCGTGACAGGAGAATCCTTATCTGACCTGCATGGATGCTGGATCGTCACGGATGTCACGGCTCGTCACGGATAGGGGCCCGTCTTGGGACATCCCCCGAAATTTCACTCTGCGTGACTGTTCGGGTGGTGTTCCACGGCCGCGGGTCATGCGCTGTGGCGGAGGGGGATTTCCGGATGGCACATGAAAGGTTCTTCGTCGTGTTGTGACCAGTGCGTCGGTCGTTTCCTGGGGTGTTTTTTCTGGATATCGGGTTGTTGTTGAGGGCGTCGAGGACATCCGCTGGATGGGGGGACCCGCTGGGTCCTGCTGACCGGAGTTCATCGTTCCCTTTATGGCGTCATGGGAGGACTCTTTCTGTGGCGGTTTCTTGAATCTGGTGAGTGGATTTTCGCCGTGGTGGTCAGGTGTCTGGTGGTCGGGTCGGCGGAGCTGGAGGTGTCCCGGATTAGCTCATTATCGTCCCGGATTTCCCCGGATTCACGTAGATCATCTCCGGGGGGAGGATCGGCGGCCGGTGGTGTCCTCGTGGCTCTTTGAGGGGGCTGTCCGTCGGTGGGCTCGGGGGTGTGCGGGTGGTGGTCTGATGGGGTCTGGGTGCCCCGAGAGCCCAGGTAAAAGCAGAGAAAAAGCCCGAGAGAGCCCGTGAGGGGTGCTCGGGTCTGGTCGTGGGAGCTGGGAGGGGGTGTAGAAGGCCGATGGTGGGGTGTGACCTGGGGTATGGCTGGTGCCGCTGGCTGCTGCTGCGCGCCGGACACCCCGATCACGCAGCGAAGCGGAGGGATCGGGGTGTCCGGCGCGCAGCAGCAGCCAGCGGTGTGGGGGGTGGCGTGGGATTGGAAGATTCAGTACGAAGTTCAATGGGTTAAAAAAGCAAGGTCAAAGAGGGGTAAGGTCAAAAGAAAAGTGATGTGTGGGGTTGATGTGGTGCGTGGTGGAGTGGTCGTGGTGTAGTTATTTGTGAGTGTGCGTTGGTGGGTTTTATTTTTGTTGTGCCGTGTGTGGTGTCGCGGTGAGGTGGTTTTCCGGTTTGGGTGAATTGCCGTGTTAGGTGGAGTACTGAGGCTCCCACGTGTCGAGCACCAAGTGTGGCCACATGATTGCGTCTGGTAGTGGTTCTTGACCGGTGGGGAGTGTGCGTGTTCGGATGCGCTCGTGAGTGCAAAGAGGTATGCGTGCCGCGGTATCAGTGCGGTGTTGGTCGTGGCGGTTTCAATGGGTTCGGCTACGGGGATTGCTGCGGCCGACGTCTCGGCGGTAGGGGGTGCATCTGCCTCGCATTCTACTTCGCTCGCCATGCAAGGCAGGCTGTCCAGCCCAGGCTCGGATAGTAGATTTGATGATCTCGTCGAGAAGCTTCGCTCAGTCCCGGCAGGGGCGTCTCCTGAGGAGGCAGCCAAGATTATTTATCCAAATGATCCAGAGGGGCGAGCTGAATATATCCGACTTGTGATGGAGTTCGCGGATCATAAGAATCCTTCTAGCCGCGCAATTCCGGCGGCACTGGCCATGCTGGGCCCGCCCTTGGCTCTCTGCGTAGCAGGGGGTCTTGGGAGCGCAGCTGTCAATGAGCTCATCGTACTAGTCAGGACTGGCGAATCAGAAACAGCTTACGGCCGCGTTAATTCTGCGGTTGGTGGTTGCATTACTACGGTTGTTCCACCAGCGCTGAGGCCTGCGGCGAACGCCGCAAAGCCTCAAATTGTTGCGATGATCACGGCACTGATTATTCGATTTACACCGAAGGCGGCTTAGCTAGAGCTGCTTACCAGATCTCATGAAGATAGTCCGCGCCCGCTTCTGGCAGATACTGATCCAGGCAGTCGTTACAACAATTCTAGCTGAGCTTAGCATTAGAGATATTGGGAGGGCTGTACCACTCTCCTGGGGGCACTTTTCGAGTTGCAGCCACTTTTCTGGCCGCTTTTCTGTTCTGGTGTTTATTTCACCTGGTGGTAATTCGTGATAGGTGGGGGTCGGGTGGTCGTTAATGCCGCCCCGCGCTGTTTGTGAAATGTCCCGGATGAGATTTAGGGCCAGGCTCAACTTATGCGGGGCCGAGAGCCGAGCTGCAAGCAACGGCTGATGCATGGAGCGTCGCCGCATCGAACCTCCACCGAGCCGGGAACGAGCCCAGCCCCGACCAGGGCGCGGCCGGTGTGTGGCGGCAGACGAGGGCGGCGGCGATGACCTGTCAGGCCGGTGTCGTCGTGTTCGCCCTGGCAGGTGCTCTTCGATCGGTGCGATTTGTGCTCACTTGCCAGCGCCAGGGCCGCAGCTCGCGGCGCGGCCCGCCGGTTTTGCGATACCCGCTTAGCCGGGCTATGTCTATAGCTGCTCCGCCGCAGGCGGCTGCGAAGCGACCCTCGGGCCCGCGGCCCGGACCCCGCTGCCGGGCGCGCCCGCACCGGAGGTCGTCGGTGGGTGCATGGGTGTTGGCGGTGTCTGGTGGCGATGTCTGGTCCGGACACCGCCAGGCTCAGCCGGACCAGACACAGTGCGTCCGCCGGTGCGTCCGTCGCCGTTCAAGATCAAGACCCACAGGACCTATGCATCATCTGATGATCTTCGGTGCGGGTGCCGGTCTGGGGTCTGGTGGTGGGCTCGGTCCGGGGCGGGGTGTGGTCTGGGTGCCGCCGCCTGCGGCGGAGCAAGTTAGGTGTTTTCTCGGAGAAAACACTCGGCCCGTCCGCCCGTCCGCCCGTCCGGCTGGTACTGGAAGGTGCGCTGGTCGGAGTCCCGGGGTGGGGTGGTGTCGGGGTGGGTGACACGCCCGGCTGACCTGGGAGTTCGAGACAGCCGGGCCTGCGACCTGGAATGATTCGAGTGCCACAGCAGCAGCAACAACCAAGTCAGTGTTTCGCCCGAGCGCCCGCGAGGGCGGGCCGTTCGCGGCTAGCCGCGAACCATCAGACACAGGGCGAAGCTCAATGCCTTGAAGCCTTGAACCGGCACCCCTCCGAAGGTGCCTCGGACCCCCCTGGGAGGGGGCCTCGTGCCCGCACCGCCGCTACTCGCTCCTCCCACGGCCAGCCAAGAAGCCCTCAGAGGCTCTGTGAGCGACGAAAATCTGGGCCCGGGCTACCTAGTCGGGGGGTCTGCCGTTTGAGGCGGCTACGGCGATCTGGGAGCGTTTGTGGACGTCGCGGTACCCGCTGGCCGCGGACGCCTTCGACGACGGCGTGTGGCGGCAGACGAGGGGCGAGGCGATGACCCGTCAGCACGTCGAGGCTGCACCCGAAACACGTGTGGGGTCTGATCGGTGTCGATGTCGATCACCCCGACGCGGTCCTGCGGATGGTCTCCACCGTCGACAACCACCCGCCACCGAACGTGATCATCGAGAACCCCGTGAACGGTCACGCACACGCCGCCTGGGCCATCACGACCCCCATCAAGGTCACCAACTACGGATCCCGCCGATCGGTCCGCTACGGCCTGTCCATCGAAGAAGCACTACGCCGCGCCGTCGGTGGTGACCCGCACTACCCGGCCCGGCTGATCAAAAACCCGTTCCACCCCCGCTGGATGACCCACTTCATCCACGCAGACACCTCCACCCTCGACCGATTCGGCGGAACCCTCACCCCGGCCGGGCACATGCCCGGACGTGGCTGGCACAACCAACGCCGCCGCACCCCCCGTCGGGCACTCCCGCAACGAAACCCTCTTCCACGGCGTCCGGCATTTCGCCTACCGGGAGATGCGCCACCACTGGGGCGACCCTGAGGGCTACCGCGCCGCGATCGCCCGTGAAGTCGCCATCCGCAACGCCGACTTCGACACCCCCCTCGGCGTCACCGAACTCGGCCACATCTCCACATCCATCACCGACTGGACCATCCGCTACTCCCGAATGTGGAACGACGGACCCGCCGCCTACGACCAAGCATTCCGAGCCATCCAAGCCGCCCGCGGACGAAAAGGATCAGGACGCAACGGCGGACTCGCCGGAAACAGCCGACCCGGCGGACTTGCCGGAAACAGCCGACCCGGCGGGACTCGTGCGCGGGAGGGAACAGCACGCAGAGTCTCTGTGTCGCCAGGCGGCGATGGCGAGGGCGGCCTACTCGTGACCGCGCGAATTGCGAAACGACGAACAAAAACCGGCCGTGAGCTGGCCGAGCAGTTCGGGGTCACTCGCGCCACCGTTGTGCGAATGATGGCCGAGCCTCGTGGGAGTTCCTTGCCCGCGCCCGGGATCGTCGTGCCACCGTCGTGCGCCTCAAGCTCCAGGGGCTCACCTGCGCCGCGATCGCCGTACAGACCGGCTTCCCTCGTGGGACGGTCTGCCGACCCTCTACGACGCCCGCCGCAACGGCGAATGGACTGAAGCCCTGACGAGGTGCGGCGCGCCTCATCGGGGCCGCCGCCCAAGCAGCCACGCAGAGTGAGATTTCGGGGGATGTCCCAAGACGGGCCCCTATCCGTGACGAGCCGTGACATCCGTGACGATCCAGCATCCATGCAGGTCAGATAAGGATTCTCCTGTCACGGATAGAGGGGGGTGGCACGGATCGATCCGTGCCACCCCCCTCAGCGACGACCTTGTCTACGCGCCCCGAAGATCATCCCGTGGCGTTCTGACCAGTGTTAATGCTGGTTCTCTGGGGGCCCACCAGGGACTGTTACTGTCGGTGACAAGTTCAGGTGTGTAGCGAGCCCAAGCGTCGTCGAACGAATCGCGGCGGTAGCCCTTGGCTCGGCCTTGAGTGAAGCGGACGGTTCCTGACTGGATGCCGTACTCGCTCAGGAGTTCCCGAGCTGTCGTGCGGTGAGTCCGTCTCCGCGTGGTCCGTAGTCGGCCCACGGGGCCTCGGGGTCGGCTCGGAGGTGTCGGAGGAGCTGCTGGGTGGGCAGCGCCTGTTCCGAGCCGAAGGCGGTGTGGCAGTCGGCGAGGAGGCGGATGCGTTCGGACTGGTCGTCGTCGCTTTCGTCTTGGAGGTCGAGGGAGTGCGGTGCGTGCGCGGTGGGGCCAGTTGGCTCCGGCGTGGTCGGCGATGGCGATCAAGGGTTCCCAGGTGTCGGCGGCGCGGTCTTCGACGGGCATGACCGGCTCGGCCGCCTCCAAGGCAGACAGGTCGTCACGCAACCATCCGTTCAGGCGCTCAGAGAGCTTCTGAAGGCGTGGACGGTCGCGCCGGTGCCGATACGGCGCCACCTGCTCTGTGGTGTTCTGCGGCGCATCTGGACGACCACGGCGCGGTCTTCGATGGTGTCGGGCATGCGTCCGATCCCGGCGAGGGCTGCCATGGCGAAGGTGGAGATCGTTTCGACTCGGTTCTTGTGCGGGTCGTAGCGTTTGGCGGGCCGGTTGCGTTGGTGTCCGGCGTTGAGGAGGCCGCGGAGGTCTTCGTGTCCGTCGGCTTTGGGTCCGAAGATGGTGTCGGCTTCGTCGACCAGCATCGTCGGCGGATCTTGCGTGATGGGAGCGGTAGACCGCTGCTGCGGTGGCGTTGACGGTGATGAACGGCTGGTGGCAGGCGCCTTCGACGACGTCGAGGAGCCTTGATTTGCCGCAGCGCTTCTCCGGCGCCCGGATCACCAGCCGCGGTGCGTGCGCCCACGCGGCTGAGCATGCGTGGCGGCGATCCAGAGTGTGACCGCGACCCCGGCCGCCTCCGACGGCAGGGAGACGTAGCGGCGCAGCGCCGCCTCCAGGTCGTCGAGCAGGACGGCCCCGTCCGGGCCAGGGTCGGTGCCGCCGGGCGGTGCCAGGGGCGTGGTGTCGGTCTTGGTGCGGTTTCGGCACCTAGATGCTGACCTGCGGGTTCGTGGTGGTCGTGGGTGTTCACGGGTTCCTCCAGATGGTTGCCGATGGTGCGGGTCTCGGGTGGTGTCGCCATGCGCGGCCTTCGGTGTCGGGGTTCGTGCGGATGGGTCACGAACTGGCCCGGTGGGCTGGTAGGTGCGTAGTTCCGCTGCGGGATGGCCGTGCGGGTAGCGGTGTGCGGCGGCCTGCATGGCGTCGAGGTCGGCCCGCCAGTACCAGCGCCCCCGCCACGGGCCGTCGATCAGGACGGCGAGTTCACGGCCGTCGGTGACCTGGACAGCGAGCCGCGCTGAGGGCGGTGTGGGGCTGAGGGGCGGGGGCTGCCGCGTCGCTTCCGGTCCTCGCCCGCTGGGGCGGGCTGTGGTCCGGGTCGACTTGCCCACGACCACCGGGGTGGCGCCGGATTCGGGTGTCGGGGGTGACCAGCGGAAATGCTGCTGGGCGGTCATGCGGCGGTCCGGGCGGGGGTGTGTGGATCCATCGTCGATGTCGCCGTTCGGTGGGTAGCGGCGCCGCATCAACTCGGTGAGGGAGGGCTGCCGGGCGAGCCCGGCCTCGGCGTAGGCGACGGACATGGCCTTGCTGGCGTCACGCAGGGCGATCCAGTGGGCGTGCCGCAGGTCGGCGACCTCGACCCCGACCCTCGCTGCGACCAGGAGCGGCGCGGTGGGCTGGGAGCGGCCGAGGACGGAGGCGAGGACGGCTGGGTCGACGAAGGCGATGACTTCCAGCGCCTCGGCGCGGTCGGCCAGGGCCGTGTTGCGGGCGGTCTGGTCGGGGTCGGACAGGTGTGGGAGCGGGTGCGGCAACGCTGACCGCCTCACCGATATCGGTGACTGTGTGTGACTGTGTGTGGGCATGGTTGTCTCCTGTTGTGGGCATGCGAAAGGGGAGGGAGGGAGGCACGGGGGTGTCTTCTCCCTGGTCAGATGAGGGGTTTAGAGGGGGAGGGGTGGGTTGCCTCCCTGGCCTCCCTGAGACTCCCTGGGTGACTGTCTGTGCAGTTCAGGGCGGGGAGGGAGTCAGGGAGGGAGGTCAGGGAGGCGGTCAGGGAGTTCTCCCTGCCTCCCTGACGCCTCCCTGACGCCTCCCTGACGCCTCCCTGACGCCTCCCTGACGCCTCCCTGACGCCTCCCTGTCAGAACTGGGGCTTCTGGGGGCCTTCGCATCCATCACTGTCGGTGATGGGTTCGGTGGTGGGTTCGGTGTGGTGGTGGGTGTGGGCGTCGTGGATGCGGTGGGTGCTGAGGACCATGACGCCGTCGGATTTGTAGGGGCGTGCGGTGGTGGGGAGTTCGTCGGTGAGGCGGGCGAAGGTCCAGGCCTGGTAGTGGGCGCGGTCGAGGGCGGCGAGCGCGGCGAGTGCTTCCTGGGTGCGCATCCGGGTGTGGCCGGCCATGACGTGGAGCAGGTCGTCGAGGAGGTCCCGACGTGGTGCCGGTGGTGTCGCTGTGCTGGTGTCGCTGTGCTGGTGTCGCTGTGCTGGTGTCGAGTCCGGTGCCGAGTCCGGTGTCGTGGCGGAGGGTGAGGGCTCGTTCGATGATCGGGGTGAGCTGGTCGACGCCGTCGCCGCGGGGAATGTGGTAGCAGCGGATGAGTCCGTCGTGGGTGGTGAATCCGGTGGTCATGGCGGTGCCGATGTCGCCGGGGTCGAGGCTGCCGTCGGGGTTGGTGGTGGCGGGGCGGAGGCTGGTGGCGGTGATGCCTGCGGTGTGTTTCCCGGTGCCGAGGATGGCGTCGTTGCCGTGGTGGTCGCCGATGGCGAAGCAGGCCCGGTTGGACTGGACTTTCGCTACTGCCCGGGGTAGGGACTCCGCTGAGGGGACGGGTGTGGCGAACAGGAGTGTGACTCCGTACTTACGGCCCTTGGCGACGATCTTCGTGACCAGCTCGGCGGCTTGCTCTCCGATGTCGGAGAGGAACAGTTCTTGGCATTCGTCGATGACCACGACGCGGGGGCGCATGGTCGGGTCGGCTGCGGCGAGGCGGCGGGTGAGTTTCGGTTCGCCGGCTGCGGACAGTTTCCGTCCTCGTTGGGACAGTTCGGAGAGCAGTGTGGTGAGGCTGTCGAGGACGGTGGGGAGGGCGTCGGGGTCGTCGGAGACGTGCAGGGTCCGCGCGATGGGCCGGAAGGGGTCGTAGTCGGCGTTGTGGGCCATGCAGTAGATGTCGATCTCGACGAGTGGGTCGAGGATGGCGCCGGCGAGGGTGGTGATGATCAGGGCGGATTTCCCGGAGCCCATCATCCCGGCCACGCCCCAGTTGGTGGCGAAGAGTCGTCCGGTGACGAGGTTGGCGCGGGTGTCGAGGGCGATCGGGACGCCGGTGAAGTAGTCGGTGGTGCCGTCGGTGAGTAGCGGCCACGGCGGGACCGGTTTCGTGAGGCTGCCTTGGTCGGCGACCCAGAGGTCGAGGACGCCGGGGTGGTTGCGGGGTTCGGTGGGCCACACCTCGACAGGCAACCTGAGCAGGTTGTGGGCGAGGACGTCTTTGCGTCGGTTGAGCATGTCGACGGTGACGCCTTCGGGGAGCAGGAACTGGCAGTGCCAGCCCTTGCCGTCGTGGACCGGGGGCAGGATCCAGCGCGGCTGCCAGCCTTGCTTGAACTTGCTGTTGAGGGCGGGCAGGGCGAGGTGGCGCAGGGCGTTGACCACGGCTCGTTCGTCGGGGATCACGTCCCGGCCGCCGGGCTCGTCCTCGTCGGCGGCGGCGGGTGCGACCCAGGTGGGTGGCTCGGTGCGGGCGTGGCCGAGCGCCCACAACCCGGCCACCAGCCCGGTCAGGGCGAGCGTGCCCAGGGCGGTGGCGTAGACGGTTACGAAGGTGACGGTCCAGGCGACCGCGTCGATCACCCCGGTGATGGGGGCGATGACCTGGGTGATGTCTCGGGTGGCGAGGGCGAGGACGACCCCGAGGCCGACCAGCAGGCCGAGCACGCCGAGGACAGCGGCCCCGGCGGCGCGCAGCCAGGCCAGGGGTGCGTTGATCCAGTCCATGACCCGCCCATGCCGACGCTGTTTTTCGGCGGTGTCGCGGGCTTCCCATTCCAGGAGCCGGTCGTGGTCGCACGCGGCTTCGGCGGCGCGCATCTGGCGTTCGTAGCGGGTGGTGCCGTGGGTGTCGCGCCACCGGTTCACGAGGACACCAGCCCCGGACAGCACGTAGAAGCTGTGTCTGACCAGCGCCTTCGATGTCGATACCGCTGTCGTCGAGGTGGCGACAGCGACGGTGTGACGGTGTGCCGTCGTGACGTCACAGCGGTAGAGCTCCCGCCGTGATCGCACGAGCGTCCCGCTGGTGGTCTCGGTAGAAGTACTGACGACCTCGCCGTCGATGACCTCGCCCTCGACCACGACCGGCCGGTCGGTGCCGGTGCCGGTGTCGGTGCTGGTGGTGTTGGTGTGGTGGTGCAGGGTGATGACCGGCGCCAGCGCGTCGTCTCTGTCGTGGTGGGTCGGGCTGGCGCCACCAGATCCTTGACCGTCGTCGTGGTTCATCGCTGGTCACCGCCGCTCTCGTCGCGGTGTTCGTCGCGGTGTTCGTTGCGGAGGTGGCGGGCGCGTGCGGCGGAGCAGCGCAGCACCCGGCGGATCGACTCGGCCGAGGACGGGTCGACCCGGCCGTGGCCGACGGCTGCCCGGAGCTGACGACGAAGATCGTTCAGGGACCGTGGAGTCGACCCGGTTTCAAGATCATGGTCGGGGTCGACCCCGGCCCTCGACGATGATCTTGTCGACCTCGACTGTTGCAGGTCAGGCCTCGACTCCCCACCCAGCTCCGGCGCCGGTGGGTCGAGGAGGTCGACTCCGCCGCCAAGATCATCGTCGAGGTGGGAGTCGACCCACGGGTCGACCCGTGAGGCAAGGTCGGGATCGGTCCACGGGTCGTAGAGGTGGCCGCGGGTGAGCGCGGTCAGGGCGGCATCCCAGTCACCGTCCCCGTCGCTGTCCTGGCCTTCGGCGGCTGCGGTCGCGGTCGCGGTCATCGGGCCGGTCGGGGCGAGGGCGCGTCGGGCGATTCGGTAGGTGCCGGGCCGGTAGGCCAGGGTCGCGGTGCCGTCCGGGCCGATGACCGCGGTGGCGTCGGCGACGGCGAGGCGGCGGGCGCGGTCGGTCTTCACCTCGACCAGCCGGTCCAGGCGCCCGGCCCGGTGCGCGGCCCGCCGCTCGGTCCGGGACCGGGGTGTCCCGGCGAGGGTGAGTTGGTGGGCGGCGACGCCGGCGATGGACACGACCGCCATCACGACTCCGGCGGTGGGGCCCTGTTCGAGGCCGTGGGCCAGGTTCATCCCGGCTGCGACCAGGGCGAACACCACGACCCCGACCTGCAACCCGACGACCGAGCGGGTCGGGTGCTGGTGGCGTGAGGCGAGAACGGCCAGAGCGAACGCCCACATGCCGAGTTCGGTGATCCCGGCCAGCAGCACACCGAGTGGGCCGTAGATGGTCTGGCCGTAGGCGGCCATGGCCGGTGCGGCCAGGGCGAAGGACAGGAGCGCGATCGGGTAGATCAGCAGCTCCACCACATGGGCGGAAGCCCAGGTCAGAGCTCGGGCCCGGCGGGCGGCTCGTGCTGCTGACCGTGCTGCGGCCCGTTCGGCGCGGCGCTGGTCGGCGTGGTCGCGGTCGGCTCGGGCCTTGTCCCCGCGAGCGGTTTCGACCTCGATACGACGCCGCGCGGCGGCGTCAGCGTCCTCACGAGCGAGACGCGCCTCCAGGGCGCGCGCCTCGCGGCGTTCCGCAGCGCGGCTTGAGGCCCAGGAAGAGTCCGTGGTGGTCATGCCCCGGCCCTCCCCGCACCCTGCTGACCAGCCGAAACCGCCGCAGAAGACGACTCAGCGGGCGGTGAAACGACGGCTGCGGCAGCCCGCCCCGGCCTGACTAGCCGAGGCCGGGGCGGCACGGTGGGCGCGCCACAGACGCACCTCGACCGCTACCCACCACGCCGCAGCGAGGACGGTCGGGATGGTGAACCACCAGGTCAGACACATGGTCGCGACGCCGAGGGCGCCGACGATGATGATCTCGACAGCCCGGTCGGTCAGGCCGCGGGCGGCGGTGCGGAGTAGGGCGTTCATGCCGCCTCACCACCCGCGACACGGGCCTGACCAGCAAGAACCCGCGGAGGAAAGAACACGACCAGCCCAGCCGCGTCACCGGACGCCTCAGCGCTCGACTCGTCGTGGTCGTGGAGGAGGTCGCCGTAGCGGCGGTCAATCACCGGTTCGGTCAACCCGTCCGGACACCACCCAGACCCGGGAAACCCCAGGTCAAGACCGGTATCGAAGAGTTCCGAGGAGGGACCGTCGGCGGGAGAGGGAAGGAACCTTCCACCCACCAGTAGATGCGCGGACGTGCTCAGGGCAGCATGGCCCATAGCCAACCACCTATTCGTGTAGGTCGTTTGGTTAGGCCACCACGCCGGTTCTCTACGCCGGAGTGATGGCCGCAGCCCCGCCGGGCGGCGGAGTCGCCTATCCAGGAAGACACGCCCCCGGCGGGCCTGTCAAGCCTCCGCCTTGCACCGAACTCGCCGACCCCTCCCCGCCCCGGATTCAGTCACAGAACGTGACGGACAGATTGAGATAGTGGGTCGGGAACTATTATCGCTGTTCAGGCCGCCACAGGGTGATCTTCGGGGCGCGTAGACAGGGTCGTCGCTGAGGGGGGTGGCACGGATCGATCCGTGCCACCCCCCTCTATCCGTGACAGGAGAATCCTTATCTGACCTGCATGGATGCTGGATCGTCACGGATGTCACGGCTCGTCACGGATAGGGGCCCGTCTTGGGACATCCCCCGAAATTTCACTCTGCGTGACTGTTCGGGTGGTGTTCCACGGCCGCGGGTCATGCGCTGTGGCGGAGGGGGATTTCCGGATGGCACATGAAAGGTTCTTCGTCGTGTTGTGACCAGTGCGTCGGTCGTTTCCTGGGGTGTTTTTTCTGGATATCGGGTTGTTGTTGAGGGCGTCGAGGACATCCGCTGGATGGGGGGACCCGCTGGGTCCTGCTGACCGGAGTTCATCGTTCCCTTTATGGCGTCATGGGAGGACTCTTTCTGTGGCGGTTTCTTGAATCTGGTGAGTGGATTTTCGCCGTGGTGGTCAGGTGTCTGGTGGTCGGGTCGGCGGAGCTGGAGGTGTCCCGGATTAGCTCATTATCGTCCCGGATTTCCCCGGATTCACGTAGATCATCTCCGGGGGGAGGATCGGCGGCCGGTGGTGTCCTCGTGGCTCTTTGAGGGGGCTGTCCGTCGGTGGGCTCGGGGGTGTGCGGGTGGTGGTCTGATGGGGTCTGGGTGCCCCGAGAGCCCAGGTAAAAGCAGAGAAAAAGCCCGAGAGAGCCCGTGAGGGGTGCTCGGGTCTGGTCGTGGGAGCTGGGAGGGGGTGTAGAAGGCCGATGGTGGGGTGTGACCTGGGGTATGGCTGGTGCCGCTGGCTGCTGCTGCGCGCCGGACACCCCGATCACGCAGCGAAGCGGAGGGATCGGGGTGTCCGGCGCGCAGCAGCAGCCAGCGGTGTGGGGGGTGGCGTGGGATTGGAAGATTCAGTACGAAGTTCAATGGGTTAAAAAAGCAAGGTCAAAGAGGGGTAAGGTCAAAAGAAAAGTGATGTGTGGGGTTGATGTGGTGCGTGGTGGAGTGGTCGTGGTGTAGTTATTTGTGAGTGTGCGTTGGTGGGTTTTATTTTTGTTGTGCCGTGTGTGGTGTCGCGGTGAGGTGGTTTTCCGGTTTGGGTGAATTGCCGTGTTAGGTGGAGTACTGAGGCTCCCACGTGTCGAGCACCAAGTGTGGCCACATGATTGCGTCTGGTAGTGGTTCTTGACCGGTGGGGAGTGTGCGTGTTCGGATGCGCTCGTGAGTGCAAAGAGGTATGCGTGCCGCGGTATCAGTGCGGTGTTGGTCGTGGCGGTTTCAATGGGTTCGGCTACGGGGATTGCTGCGGCCGACGTCTCGGCGGTAGGGGGTGCATCTGCCTCGCATTCTACTTCGCTCGCCATGCAAGGCAGGCTGTCCAGCCCAGGCTCGGATAGTAGATTTGATGATCTCGTCGAGAAGCTTCGCTCAGTCCCGGCAGGGGCGTCTCCTGAGGAGGCAGCCAAGATTATTTATCCAAATGATCCAGAGGGGCGAGCTGAATATATCCGACTTGTGATGGAGTTCGCGGATCATAAGAATCCTTCTAGCCGCGCAATTCCGGCGGCACTGGCCATGCTGGGCCCGCCCTTGGCTCTCTGCGTAGCAGGGGGTCTTGGGAGCGCAGCTGTCAATGAGCTCATCGTACTAGTCAGGACTGGCGAATCAGAAACAGCTTACGGCCGCGTTAATTCTGCGGTTGGTGGTTGCATTACTACGGTTGTTCCACCAGCGCTGAGGCCTGCGGCGAACGCCGCAAAGCCTCAAATTGTTGCGATGATCACGGCACTGATTATTCGATTTACACCGAAGGCGGCTTAGCTAGAGCTGCTTACCAGATCTCATGAAGATAGTCCGCGCCCGCTTCTGGCAGATACTGATCCAGGCAGTCGTTACAACAATTCTAGCTGAGCTTAGCATTAGAGATATTGGAGGGCTGTACCACTCTCCTGGGGGCACTTTTCGAGTTGCAGCCACTTTTCTGGCCGCTTTTCTGTTCTGGTGTTTATTTCACCTGGTGGTAATTCGTGATAGGTGGGGGTCGGGTGGTCGTTAATGCCGCCCCGCGCTGTTTGTGAAATGTCCCGGATGAGATTTAGGGCCAGGCTCAACTTATGCGGGGCCGAGAGCCGAGCTGCAAGCAACGGCTGATGCATGGAGCGTCGCCGCATCGAACCTCCACCGAGCCGGGAACGAGCCCAGCCCCGACCAGGGCGCGGCCGTGTGTGGCGGCAGACGAGGGCGGCGGCGATGACCTGTCAGGCCGGTGTCCGTCGTGTTCGCCCTGGCAGGTGCTCTTCGATCGGTGCGATTTGTGCTCACCTTGCCAGGCCAGGGCCGAGCTCGCGGCGCGGCCCCGCCGGTTTTGCGATACCCGCTTAGCCGGGCTATGTCTATAGCTGCTCCGCCGCAGGCGGCTGCGAAGCGACCCTCGGGCCCGCGGCCCGGACCCCGCTGCCGGGCGCGCCCGCACCGGAGGTCGTCGGTGGGTGCATGGGTGTTGGCGGTGTCTGGTGGCGATGTCTGGTCCGGCACCGCAGGCTCAGCCGGACCAGACACAGTGCGTCCGCCGGTGCGTCCGTCGCCGTTCAAGATCAAGACCCACAGGACCTATGCATCATCTGATGATCTTCGGTGCGGGTGCCGGTCTGGGGTCTGGTGGTGGGCTCGGTCCGGGGCGGGGTGTGGTCTGGGTGCCGCCGCCTGCGGCGGAGCAAGTTAGGTGTTTTCCTCGGAGAAAACACTCGGCCCGTCCGCCCGTCCGCCCGTCCGGCTGGTACTGGAAGGTGCGCTGGTCGAGTCCCGGGGTGGGGTGGTGTCGGGGTGGGTGACACGCCGGCTGACCTGGGAGTTCGAGACAGCCGGGCCTGCGACCTGGAATGATTCGAGTGCCACAGCAGCAGCAACAACCAAGTCAGTGTTTCGCCCGAGCGCCCGCGAGGGGCGGCCGTTCGCGGCTAGCCGCGAACCATCAGACACAGGGCGAAGCTCAATGGCCTTGAAGCCTTGAACCGGCACCTCCGAAGGTGCCTCGGACCCCCCTGGGAGGGGCCTCGTGCCGCACCGCCGCTACTCGCTCTCCCACGGCCAGCCAAGAAGCCCTCAGAGGCTCTGTGAGCGACGAAAATCTGGGCCCGGGCTACCTAGTCGGGGGTCTTGCCGTTTGAGGCGGCTACGCGATCTGGGAGCGTTTTGTGGACGTCGCGGTACCCGCTGGCCGCGGGACGCCTTCGACGACGGCGTGTGGCGGCAGACGAGGGGCGAGGCGATGACCCGTCAGCACGTCGAGCTGCACCCGAAACACGTGTGGGGTCTGATCGGTGTCGATGTCGATCACCCCGACGCGGTCCTGCGGATGGTCTCCACCGTCGACAACCACCCGCCACCGAACGTGATCATCGAGAACCCCCGTGAACGGTCACGCACACGCCGCCTGGGCCATCACGACCCCCATCAAGGTCACCAACTACGGATCCCGCCGAATCGGTCCGCTACGGCCTGTCCATCGAAGAAGCACTACGCCGCGCCGTCGGTGGTGACCCGCACTACCCGGCCCGGCTGATCAAAAACCCGTTCCACCCCCGCTGGATGACCCACTTCATCCACGCAGACACCTCCACCCTCGACCGATTCGGCGGAACCCTCACCCCGGCCGGGCACATGCCCGGACGTGGCTGGCACAACCAACGCCGCCGCACCCCCGTCGGGCACTCCCGCAACGAAACCCTCTTCCACGGCGTCCGGCATTTCGCCTACCGGGAGATGCGCCACCACTGGGCGACCCTGAGGGCTACCGCGCCGCGATCGCCCGTGAAGTCGCCATCCGCAACGCCGACTTCGACACCCCCTCGGCGTCACCGAACTCGGCCACATCTCCACATCCATCACCGACTGGACCATCCGCTACTCCGAATGTGGAACGACGGACCCGCCGCCTACGACCAAGCATTCCGAGCCATCCAAGCCGCCCGCGGACGAAAGGATCAGGACGCAACGGCGGACTCGCCGGAAACAGCCGACCCGGCGGACTTGCCGGAAACAGCCGACCGGCGACTCGTGCCGCGGGAGGGAACAGCACGCAGAGTCTCTGTGTCGCCAGGCGGCGATGGCGAGGCGGCCTACTCGTGACCGCGCGAATTGCGAAACGACGAACAAAACCGGCCGTGAGCTGGCCGAGCAGTTCGGGGTCACTCGCGCCACCGTTGTGCGAATGATGGCCGAGCCTCGTGAGGAGTTCCTTGCCCGGCGCCCGGGATCGTCGTGCCACCGTCGTGCGCCTCAAGCTCCAGGGGCTCACCTGGCCGCGATCGCCGTACAGACCGGCTTCCCTCGTGGGACGGTCTGCCGACTCCTCTACGACGCCCGCCGCAACGGCGAATGGACTGAAGCCCTGACGAGGTGCGGCGCGCCTCATCGGGCCGCCGCCCAAGCAGCCACGCAGAGTGAGATTTCGGGGGATGTCCCAAGACGGGCCCCTATCCGTGACGAGCCGTGACATCCGTGACGATCCAGCATCCATGCAGGTCAGATAAGGATTCTCCTGTCACGGATAGAGGGGGGTGGCACGGATCGATCCGTGCCACCCCCCTCAGCGACGACCTTGTCTACGCGCCCCGAAGATCATCCCGTGGCGTTCTGACCAGTGTTAATGCTGGTTCTCTGGGGGGCCCACCAGGACTGTTACTGTCGGTGACAAGTTCAGGTGTGTAGCGAGCCCAAGCGTCGTCGAACGAATCGCGGCGGTAGCCCTTGGCTCGGCCTTGAGTGAAGCGGACGGTTCCTGACTGGATGCCGTACTCGCTCAGGAGTTTCCCGAGCTGTCGTGCGGTGAGTCCGTCTCCGCGTGGTCCGTAGTCGGCCCACGGGGCCTCGGGGTCGGCTCGGAGGTGTCGGAGGAGCTGCTGGGTGGGCAGCGCCTGTTCCGAGCCGAAGGCGGTGTGGCAGTCGGCGAGGAGGCGGATGCGTTCGGACTGGTCGTCGTCGCTTTCGTCTTGGAGGTCGAGGAGTGCGGTGCGTGCGCGGTGGGGCCAGTTGGCTCCGGCGTGGTCGGCGATGGCGATCAAGGGTTCCCAGGTGTCGGCGGCGCGGTCTTCGACGGGCATGACCGGCTCGGCCGCCTCCAAGGCAGACAGGTCGTCACGCAACCATCCGTTCAGGCGCTCAGAGAGCTTCTGAAGGCGTGGACGGTCGCGCCGGTGCCGATACGGCGCCACCTGCTCTGTGGGTGTTCTGCGGCGCATCTGGACGACCACGGCGCGGTCTTCGATGGTGTCGGGCATGCGTCCGATCCCGGCGAGGGCTGCCATGGCGAAGGTGGAGATCGTTTCGACTCGGTTCTTGTGCGGGTCGTAGCGTTTGGCGGGCCGGTTGCGTTGGTGTCCCGGCGTTGAGGAGGCCGCGGAGGTCTTCGTGTCCGTCGGCTTTGGGTCCGAAGATGGTGTCGGCTTCGTCGACCAGCATCGTCGGCGGATCTTGCGTGATGGAGCGGTAGACCGCTGCTGCGGTGGCGTTGACGGTGATGAACGGCTGGTGGCAGGCGCCTTCGACGACGTCGAGGAGCCTTGATTTGCCGCAGCGCTTCTCCGGCGCCCGGATCACCAGCCGCGGTGCGTGCGCCCACGCGGGCTGAGCATGCGTGGCGGCGATCCAGAGTGTGACCGCGACCCCGGCCGCCTCCGACGGCAGGGAGACGTAGCGGCGCAGCGCCGCCTCCAGGTCGTCGAGCAGGACGGCCCCGTCCGGGCCAGGGTCGGTGCCGCCGGGCGGTGCCAGGGGCGTGGTGTCGGTCTTGGTGCCGGTTTCGGCACCTAGATGCTGACCTGCGGGTTCGTGGTGGTCGTGGGTGTTCACGGGTTCCTCCAGATG
>NZ_MCIS01000009.1:0-62397 GCF_001932475.1 Pseudonocardia sp. Ae717_Ps2 | reverse complement strand
CTCAGCCGGACTCGGTCGATCTGCTTGCTGCGTCGCTTCGCCAGCCGCGCCACCTTCCGTCGCTGCGACCGACTCTCCACGACTCCTCCACCCCTCCGAGACGAACCCGGAGCCACAGCGACACCCGCCGCGACACCCGCACCGCCGACCGTGTCATCGCTGGCGCTCTCACCAGAGGGGTCGTGGTAGCGGTAGTGATCGGCGCCGGCGCCAGCTACAGCATCACCGGCGACGACGTGCTCTGGACCGACACGATCGCCACGACCGCGGCAGCCACGTTCAGTACGGAACTGGAGACTACCGGTGACCTGGGCCTACCGGGAATCCCGGACAGCGCCACCCAGACGACAGGTCAGCACCTTCGGTCTCGGTCAACGAACGGAGACTTGTTCACATGGTGACCGCCAGCAACACGATCGCTCAGGACGGACCGCTCTGGGTCGGCGGCAGCTATCGGTGCCCGACCTGCATCCGTGACCCGCGGGCGTTGATGTTCGGGGCGGTCGAGGCGGTCGTCTGTCATGACTGCGCCGGCCTACTGCTCACACCCACCAGTGACAAGGCCGACGCGGCGGCGGGGTGGGGCGGGGTAAATGCTGGTGGACCAGCGAGTTCCTGGGGCAGACGGTAGCGGGCGAACCCATCGGGACCCGACCCGCTACCGTCTGCATCCAAGTAATGACTGCGCCGCCGACTCCTCGGCAGGAAAAGCGGCGCGGTCACCCATCGAGTAGTCAGTTCCGGATCGACGTGGTCACTCGGACCGCGTATCGACCAGGCCGACTGCCCTGACCAAGCACTTCATGTGCTGGAAGGACTGTAGCGGTGACCTACAGAACCGTCGAGGCCCCCCTCGACCTCGATCTCGACCTCGACCTCGACCTCGACCTCGACCAGCTGTACTCGCGGGGGTCGGTGGCCGCCCCGTTTGTGCTCATTGACCTGGCCGCCTTCGTCTTGTTCGGGGGTGTGCGGTGAGCGTCGCGGTGATGGATGCGGTGTTCAAGTCTGATGTGGCGATGGCGTCGCGGCGGGCGGTGTTGCTGGCGATCGCTGACCACGCCAACGAGCGTGGGTTGTGTTTCCCGGCGGTGATGTCGGTGGCGCGGAAGACCGGGTTGTCGCGGGCGACGGTGTTCCGGTCGCTGAACGATCTGGAGCGTGAGGGTGTGCTGCGGCGTGCCCGGCGGCACCGTAGGAACGGGGCGTGGACCTCGAATGGTTACTGGATCCAGGTCGAGGTGCTCCAGGAGCGGAACCGGGCGAGGCTCCGGGCCCGGGTGGAGCTCGACACCCTCGAGGTGTTGTTCGGCATCACACCAGCCGCCGACACAGACGCCGAGCCGGACACCGGCTCGGCCCCCGGTTCGGTCCTCGACACGGGCGCCGGAATGGTCGACGGAGCGGTCGGTGCGGCGGTCGGCGCGGGGGCGGATCCGGCGGGTCTGAGGGGTCTGTCCGAGGCTCCTGGGGCGGGTCTCGGCGAGCACGTCGCCGGCCTGCCCGAACCGGTGTTTCCGCAGCTCCCCCCCCCGTCTCACGGTGAGACCCCCCCCGTCTCACCGTGCGACCCCACGGGGGTCTCACCGCGGGTTGCCTGGAACCGTCAGGTGACCGTCACGGGGGAGGCCACGCGCGCGAGCGCGCCCGCGACCGGCGCCGACCCGGTCCGGTCGGGCGGCGCTCGTCCGGACCCCGAGCGGGACACCCCGAGCAACGCCC
This sequence comes from Pseudonocardia sp. Ae717_Ps2, assembly GCF_001932475.1. Taxonomy (NCBI): domain Bacteria; kingdom Bacillati; phylum Actinomycetota; class Actinomycetes; order Pseudonocardiales; family Pseudonocardiaceae; genus Pseudonocardia; species Pseudonocardia sp. Ae717_Ps2. The sequence continues at coordinate 60,675 of NZ_MCIS01000009.1, read as the reverse complement.
CCCAGGAGTCCTCGACCCGAACACCCCGCCCGGAGGAAGCGGGACCGGCGGCGGCCGATCCGCTGGAGCAGCCCGCCCTGGCCGAGACCTCGGCGGCACTCGACGCGCTACGCCCGGAACCCGCCGCCGCACCGCCGGCCACCGTCCTGGCCGCCCTGGCCGACCAGGGCCCACCGGCCGCCGCTACTTCGGTCGTGTCTGACCTGGTCACCACCGCCGCGGCGCAAGCCCACACCCCGCCCACACCGGCAGCACCGGCGGTGCTGGTGCCGGACCCGGCGCGGCGGGAGACCTGGCGTTGCTCACGTCACCTCGCCCACCCCGACCCCCACGACCGGCCCTGTGGCGGCTGCGGAACGGTCCGCAAGCGGATGCAAGCCCAAGAGGCCCAGCAGGCCGCTACGGCCGCTCAGCGGCGCTCTGAGGCCGCGCAACAGGCACGGCAGCGCATCGCCGGCTGCGCCGAATGCGACGAGTACGGACAGGTCGTCGATCCCGCCACCGGTGACTACCCGCCCCTCGCGCTCAAATGCGACCACGTCACACCCGCTGCCGACCGGATCGCCCGACAGGCCCGCCACCTCGCCGCACAAGCCGCCACCGACGCCCAGGCCCGCCAGATCAGCCCCGACACCCGAGCACTGATCGAGTCCACCCGCGCCCGCCTGATCGCCCGCACCAGCACCAACGCCACGACCGGACGCCGACGCCTCAACCCGAAAACCTGGAGATAACCAGACAAACCGAACATGCCCGGATAAACCCGGCCCGGCCCGGCCCGGCCCGGCGTGGGCTCGTGAGCGCACGAGTCGGTGACAACCAGCGCCACCGCTGGTGCGCCTGCCTACCGGGCGCGCACAGTGCACCGGTGAACACGCCCCGCGACACCGACACCCCGGCCAGACCGGACAGCCAGAGTGATCGGCTGGCATGGCCGACCTGGACGTCGGGACCCGACCGCGCGGCCTCCCGGGCAGCGGCCGAAGCCGACACCGCCGTACTCAACCGCGCTGACCTGGTCGAGGCCCTCGCACGCGACCACCCGGCCAGGGACCACGCGCCAGCTCACCGCCGCACGCGCACCCAGGCCCCGACAGCGCCGGAGGGGCCCCGGCCGGCTACCGGGCCGTGGCTCGCCCTGGTGATCTTCGGCTTGGTCATCGTCGCCGCCATGCTCGTCATCACGATGACCTGGACCTGACGTTGTCTTCAGCAGCCAGGGCCCGGCCGCGGTCAAGGAAAAGTGCTCGTCAGGAGGTGGCGGGGACAGCGACCGCACGGGAAGGCGCGCTCACCTGGCCCACCGATGCGTCGACAGCGGCGATCCCGAAGTACTCGTTGACCAGAAACGGTGCGACCGCCGCGACCGGAGTGCGGTCAGCGCCGGTTCGGGCGTCGAGGACGGTCGGAACACCGTCACGGGTGTAGCCGTAGATCGCGCCGTGCCAGACCGTCGAGACCGCAGGTGGGACTCGGGTCCCACCGGTCTGATTGACGATGCGCCACAGCTCGGCGCCGGAATCGTCGAGCCCGAGCAGGACCTCGACCGACCGTCCACCACCACGCTGGCAGACGGTGACCGAGCGCTGGTCGCCGAAGCAGCTCCACCCGCGCCGATCTCCGTGCAACGGGACCGACGGCACCGGCCGCCCGGACGTGGCGTTGATGACCACCGAAGTGCTGGAGCCGTCGAGCAGGACCATGTCCCGCCCGACGGGGAACGCCGACCCGGCCGAGGTGCTGACCCAGCGTTGACGACCGTCGGCAACCGACAACCCACGCGTGTCCCGCGTGCCGGCGCCCCAGTCGGAGACGGTGACGATCACGGTGTCGCCGACGACCAGCTGGCCGGCTTTCCCCGGCGCGGTCCAGAGGACCTGCCCGGAGGCCAGGTCGACCGCAGCGGTGAACTCGTACTCGTTGGTACGGACATCGACGACCGCAGTCGCCCCGTGAACGCCGACTACGTTGACGTACTCGAACCACGGCCGGGAACCGGGCACCTCGCTTCCCGGAAGCGGGATCAGCGTGCTCTGGGCCTTCTGCCCGGTCGCCGAGTCCGCGGCGACGACCTCGACTCCGATCCCACCCGGGACCGTGCCCCGATCGGGGATCTTGACCGGGAACACGGCCAGCACCAGCCGCCCGACCGGGGTGTCGGCGACGACCGGCGGGCCGGCCGGATCCACGGTGCTGGTGCCGGTGTTGACCAGGTCGAGATCGACCTCCGGGTGCGGAGCATTATCGGGAAACAGACCGTCGGCCACCTCACCGGTCGTGAGATCAACCCGGACCAGGCCTTTCGCGCCGAGCAGCCACCCGTGCACACCGTCGAGGACCTCGACGATCGGGATGTCACCAGCGCCGCGCCCCATCTCACCCACCGGCGGACCGAAATCAGCGGGCGGATCGAACGCCTCCCGCACAGCAGCCGGAGGAGACACCACCTCGGCCACAGGCCCATCGTCGGTCCTGGCCGGCCCGGCTCCGCAACCGGCCAGGACCAGCAGAACCGCGACTGCAGACAGAAGAACACGAACGCCGCGACTGCACCGCGCACGCCTACCGATCATGGCTCCCAGTATCGCCGGTGATCATCACCGGTTGCGCCGTCACCGTGTCCGCGCCGACCGGTCCGTCGGTGCCCGGGGCGGTATGGCCTGGTCAGGCAGGAGTGAGCTGGGTACTCGCCCGGCCTGCGCCGGCCCGCGGCGCGGGCCGGAGATGCTCGGCCGGCGGCAGAAGACCGCGATCACGCAGGCTGCGCTTGGCCTTCGCCGCGGTCCGGTTCCCGCCGATCCTCCGGTCGACCTCAGCCAGCGACAGATCCTCACCCCGGTCCCAGGCCGCCATGAACAACGCTTCGGCCCGGCCCTGCTTCGTCTGACCCGCCACCCCGGACCCACTACCGACGTTGGCGTCAGCCGGTGCCACCGCAGGCAACGGGACCGTGTCGCCCGGGTCGCGGCCGGGCTCGACAACCGCCCCAACCAGCCCCGCCGCAGCCGGAGCTGATGCTGGGGACTGGGCGGGTGAGATCGCCGGCAGAGTCATCTGCGGGACCGGTGTCATCTGCGGGACCGGTGCCGCCGCGGGCTCCAGGGCCTCACCGGTGACCGGGCTGTCGACCGCTGCGGTTCCGCCGCGCCCGGCGCGGCCGTGCTGGATCGCCCGGGCCCGTCGGCGGGTAGGGCGGAGCACAATCGCGATCAATTCCAAACTGACCGCGAACGCGACCGGCGGGAACAACGCCACCATCCACGCCGCCACCGCCGCCAACACCGACCCCGGCCGCACCCATTCACTCTCCGGGACAACAGAAGCGGCGTTCGCCAACAACGTGACGATCATGCCGAACGCGAACGCCGCCCACGGCCCGAACCCGACACGCTCACCCCGGGTGCGCCGTGACCACACCACCACCAGTGCGGCGGCGAGGAGCCCGTCCACCGACAACGGCAGCCAATACGCCAGAGCAGATCCGGGGTTGAACCGGGCCGCGACTTCCTGCAAATGCCAATACGACGCCACCGCCGCGGGCAGCCCCACAGAAGCAACCACGAGAACCGCGAGAACACGCGGCCACACCGACGCCCACAAACCTTGTGGCCCACCATCCGCAATATCGGCGAGCTCCGCGGCGTCCTCCGGACCAGACTGTTCCCGCCAGCCCCACAGTTCATCGCCAGAACCAGACAAGGTGCTGTCGGGCGAAGGACCGCCAGGCGTGGTGGCGTCAGATCCGGCGACACCACCGGTGGGCCTGAGTTCGTGAACAGTCATCCCCGCTCCCTCGTCCCGACTGCACGCGCAGTGGCCGCACTGACATTACACGACCCCATCCAGACGAGAATGCGCGACGACCCACGAGTAGGCGTATCGCTGCCGCAGCCGAAAGAAAAACCAGCCACAGGAGATCAGCTCCGGAAAGGTTCACCCCCCGGCGGCGCGGAGGGGGTGCGCGGAGGGGGTGCGCGGAGGGGGTGCGCGGAGGGGGTGCGCGGAGGGGGTGCGCGGAGGGGGTGCGCGGAGGGGGTGCGCGGAGGGGGTGCGCGGAGGGGGTGCGCGGAGGGGGTGCGCGGAGGGGGTGCGCGGGGGGGCGCGGAGGGGGTGCGCGGAGGGGGTGCGCGGAGGGGGTGCGCGGAGGGGGTGCGCGGAGGGGGTGCGCGGAGGGGGTGCGCGGAGGGGGTGCGCGGAGGGGGTGCGCGGAGGGGGTGCGCGGAGGGGGTGCGCGGAGGGGGTGCGCGGAGGGGGTGCGCGGAGGGGGTGCGCGGAGGGGGTGCGCGGAGGGGGGGGGGGGGGGGGGGGGGGGGGGGTGCGCGGAGGGGGTGCGCGGAGGGGGTGCGCGGAGGGGGTGCGCGGAGGGGGTGCGCGGAGGGGGTGCGCGGAGGGGGTGCGCGGAGGGGGTGCGCGGAGGGGGTGCGCGGAGGGGGTGCGCGGAGGGGGTGCGCGGAGGGGGTGCGCGGAGGGGGTGCGCGGAGGGGGTGCGCGGAGGGGGTGCGCGGAGGGGGTGCGCGGAGGGGGTGCGCGGAGGGGGTGCGCGGAGGGGGTGCGCGGAGGGGGTGCGCGGAGGGGGTGCGCGGGGGGGGGGGGGGTGCGCGGAGGGGGTGCGCGGAGGGGGTGCGCGGAGGGGGTGCGCGGAGGGGGTGCGCGGAGGGGGTGCGCGGAGGGGGTGCGCGGAGGGGGTGCGCGGAGGGGGTGCGCGGAGGGGGTGCGCGGAGGGGGTGCGCGGAGGGGGTGCGCGGAGGGGGTGCGCGGAGGGGGTGCGCGGAGGGGGTGCGCGGAGGGGGTGCGCGGAGGGGGTGCGCGGAGGGGGTGCGCGGAGGGGGTGCGCGGAGGGGGTGCGCGGAGGGGGTGCGCGGAGGGGGTGCGCGGAGGGGGTGCGCGGAGGGGGTGCGCGGAGGGGGTGCGCGGAGGGGGTGCGCGGAGGGGGTGCGCGGAGGGGGTGCGCGGAGGGGGTGCGCGGAGGGGGTGCGCGGGGGGGGGGGGGGGTGCGCGGAGGGGGTGCGCGGAGGGGGTGCGCGGAGGGGGTGCGCGGAGGGGGTGCGCGTCACGCTCTGTGCTTGTCCAGGAGGTAGACAAACCACTGGACAAAGACCCGACAAGCGGAAGGACCCTGCCGTCCTACGCGCGTGCGGGCCCGCACGCGCGTAGGACGCACGCCAGCACGCCCGGCCCGTTGTCCAGTTGGACAACGGGACAATCACGCACCGTCATGCCCACCGTCGCCGCCGGTGTCGCCCGACTCGCCGCGGCTCATCTCCCGAGCGAGGCTCTCGACGAACTCGACCGCCTGATCCCCACGCCAGCTGTGGCGCTGATAGGCGCGGAACCGGTCGATGTGCCGCTGAGTGCTCTCGGGGCCACTCTCAGGCGACTCCTTGAGCTCTGTATGTACGACCACGTCTTCCATTCCGCTCTGAGGGGCGAGGTGAATCGCAACGCTGGGTGCATCGTTAATGGAGAGTGGCCCACCGATCGGATAAACGTCAAGAGTTAGCCGATCTTGCTTGGCGAGAGAGCCGATCCAGATCAGTTGATCCACGAGGACTCTCTGATTTCCAGAAAGCCCCCTTAGGGCGCGCTCTGTCAATATCACTTCCAATCGTGATGACTGCTCATAGATGACTCGCTGGCGAGACACTTTTGCGAACATGCGGGCTGCAGTGCTCTGTTTTGAGTACTGCGACTCAATCTGAACCCCTTGGAGCATGTAGGAGGAGGACTGGAGCAGATCGGGAATTCCCGATCGGTGCCATACGAGGATTCTTTGGGCCTCGGATTCCAGGGCAGAGAGGTCTCCCTGGCGAGCGCCCCAGCCGCCAATTGGCGCTCCGCGCCATGAGATCTGCAAGGGGGCAGCCTTGCAGACTAAGGCGGAAATTTCTGCGCGGTCCTCGGTGGAGGCACCAGTTTCCCTCGCCCATCGCTGCGCCTCAGGGTCAGATATTTTTGTTTGGCCTGATTCAATTCTGCTTATCCGCGATTGATCGCACCCTAAAATTGCAGCAAGAGATCGCCCTGAAAGATTCGCAGACAGCCGGAGTTTCTGAAGTATCTCGCCAAGGTGGCGCTGAACATCGGCGCGGTCACCAGTCAAGCGTGCCGCCTCCTTGGTTGTTGGACGAGCAGTCACGGCCGGCGCCGGCACTTGCCTCTTGACGCCTCGCTGGCGCCGCCGCATACTCTGATGCTTAATGTTGGTATGTGCCACGTTAGACGTGGTGCTGGTGGTCGGGCCCCGGCGGACTGTTCCTCCGCCGAGGCCCTTTGTAGGCCACCCCGAGCATGAAGAGGTGACCCACGTGGTCGAGCGTAGTCCTGTCTTTGACGATGATCCGGGACCTGGGATCCCGGTCCCGGTGGTGTTGTCGTCGCATCCGGGTCGGCGCTGTGTCGGTGTTGATCCGGAGGTGTTCTTTCCGGTGTCAGAGCTGGGTGTGTTGCAGGCCCGGCTGGTGTGCACCGGCTGCCCGGTGCGTGTCGCGTGTCGTGAGTGGGCGACCGCGACGGGCCAGGACGGCATCTGGGGCGGCACTACCGATGCCGAGCGCGCGAGCCAGCGGCATGCGGATATCGCCGCCGCGGCTGGTGTTGGGGCGGTGGCGGCGTGATACCAGCAGCGGTGACTGCTCAGCCAGAGCGCGGGGGCCCGCGTGCTCGGCGTGCGTATGCGCTGTTGCGGCGCGGTAAGGCCCGGAAGGAAGTGTTCGTGTCGGCCTACGGTCAGGCGTCCACACCGGCCGAACGGCTGGTCGTAGCGTTCGCCGCGGTGCGTGCGACGTTGCCGAAGCCCGAGGCGGTAGCACCGGAGACCGCGCGCCGCGTCGACCGTATCGCCGATGACCTCGCGGACCTGTTCGCCGAACTCCACGCCGGGCAGGAACGTGCGGCGGCGTCCGCGATCCGGGCGAAGCAGCGCACCGCCGCTCGCAGCCAGGCCCGCCGCGAGCAGCGCCCCGCCACCGCCGCAGGTGGTGAGTCGTGATGGATGTCCGCGCCCGTTGTGTGTTCTGTGGTCGGTCATTCGAGATGCCACGTGATGGTGGCACGCCGCCGCGGGCCTGCGGCCGGTGCCGTCACCGGCACCCCCGGAAGGGAGGTGGTCGTCGTGTCGCAGCCGATCTCTGACCACCAGCAGCAGGAAGAGTCGGCGGTGGAGAGCGCGGGCCGACCGGGTCTCTACGTCGTCGACCCGGCCGCTCCCGGCGGGTCGAACCCGGCCAGTCCTGGGGCCGCCGCCGAGCCGGCCGCCGCGGTGGTGACGCCGTTGGCGCCGTGGGACCAGCGCCTCATCGACGTAGTCCGCGACCTGATCGAGGCCCGGCCCCGGTGGAACCAGACTCCGCCGTCATACGCCCAGACCTGGGCGTACTCGCGGTCCGGGGACTGGACCACATCGCAGAACCCGCTGGTGAGAGCCGTGCACTCGGTCCTGACGCTGGCCGCCCTGGCCGTGGTGTTCCCGCTGGACTGGCTGTGCAACGTGATCCGGGACAAACCGTCCGGGTTCATGATCACCGTTGTCGTTATCGCACTGCTCGTGCTGTCGCTGTCGGGCGGTGGGTGATGTCGTGGTCGATGTTCATCCCGTCCTCCATGCCTGCCCTCGGCGCCCTCGCACTCGTCCTCGCGGTACTGCTGGTCTTCCTGGATGTTCCCGGTAAAGGCGTGGACTGGGAGAAAGTCGCCGCCGTGTTGGCGGTGGTCGGCGGGTTCGGCGTCGGCGGCGCGTCCGCGGGCTGGTTCGGCGTCCTGTTCCAGAATCTGTCGGGTGGGGCCCTGTCCGGTGCTGGGCAGGTCACCGCCCAGCTCGTCGGAGTCAGCGCGGTGGGTGCGGTCGCGGCCGCCGCGGCCCTGTGGGCTTACTCGCGGCTGCGTGGGTCGGGGATCACCGCAGCGACGAGGTCGAAGTCGCTGCTGGTGGTCGCCGCCCTGGCCCTGGTCGGGACCGTCCTGGCCGGTGTCCCGCGTCTGTACCCGGCCGCGGATGCGTTCATCGCCGCCCTCGCCGCATCCCTCACCTGATGACACCGCAAGTTCTAGCTGTGTGCCGATACAGCGCTAGAAAAGGAAGGAGTGGCTGGTGGAAGCGTTCTTCCTGACCTGTGTCGTCGTCGCGTTCTTCGTGACGAAAGGCCGTACCGACACCGCCGCCTACAGCAACGGCAAAGAACCACCCGGCCTCGCGCGGGCGCGGATGCGCCACGAGAACGCCGGCGGGGCCCGCACCAGCTCGGGGCGCCCGACCGGGCGGGGCGCGTTCGGACTACTCGTCGCCTCCCGCTGGGCGAACGCCTGCCAGGCCGCTCAGCAGCGCGGCGAACACCGCGCCGCCCGTCGGCGGGCGTGGTACGACGCGACCGCCCCGGGTCGGGATGAGCGCTGGCGTGCCGCCCAGCAGCGGCGCCTGGAGCGGGCGGACCGGGCGCGGGCTCGGTGGGCGCACGCCCGTGGCCTCACCGCAACCAGCACCGACAGCCCTGGCACTGGTGCCGGCGCTGGTGGCGGTGTGTTGGAGCTGTGGGGCCGCCGCCGCGACACCCGCACCAGCGCCGGCCCCGTGACGGGGTCGGCGGGGGGTGCGGTCGTGGCGACCGATGATCCCGGCCTGCCCAGCCGCGTACCGGCCGCTGACGGGCAGGTTCCCGCGGCCCGCCCGACCCCGGACGGGAACGGGGACGGGGAAGCCGTGGATCCGGACGTGCCCGCGCCGGCGACGGAGTCCCCGCCGTCCACCAGCACGACCACGTCTACTACGTCTACTTCTTGTGGAGGTCCAGGAATGTATGAGGCCGCTGTCACCCGACTGGCCGCCGCGGCGGACGCGTGTGGCGTCTACCGCACCCAGCTGTCCGGGTTCACCGACCGGCTCGCCGGGCAAGGCTGGGGTGAGCAGGTCACCGGCCCACTGTCGGATTCGCTGACGGTGCTGGCCGACGCCGAGAGCGCCTACCGGGACCTCGCCAGTCAGATGCGCGCTCAGGGCGACCAGGGCCGGGACGCCTACGAGGCGGCGCCCTATGTGCCGGGCCCACACGCCGTCCTCTAACCCGCTGACAAGCGCACACGCCAGAAGGAACGGAGCAGAAGCCCATGACGGCAGTACTGGATGGTGACGGGAACCACGAATACATCGCGGCGGCGTTGCGGGACGCCGCCACCGATCTGGAACAACTCATCGCCGGCCACCGGGTGATCGCCGACGAGTTCGAATCCCACGGTTGGGTCGGCCTGGACGCCCTCGACGGCGTGGGGGGTCAGCTGGGCGGGGTGATCGACTCGTTGTCGCTGGTCGCGGAGCGGGTCGGGGTGGGTGGGCAGATCGTCGCCGACGCCCACACCTCCCACCACATGATCGGCCGCGCGTCGAAGGCGTCCCTGGGCCACGCCTGACCTGGTGGGTTCGGAGTCCCGCCCACACCCGAGTGGTGTGGGCGGGTGCTCCGACTCCATCACCACAGCACAGCGCCGACCACGCCGCTGACCAGGAGAAAAAGGAGGGAGAACAGTCATGACTCGGGTGAGGTCTGCATCGACGATCACGCGCAGGACGCGGTTCGAGCACGCCGCCCGGCTCGCCGCCGAGCGGGCAGCAGCCCGGGAGAAGGACCGCGGTGACGGCGCTAGTGAGACGGCGCCATCAGGTGCCCATGCGGCGGCGTTCTGGTCGCGGGTGAAGGCCGCCGTCGTCCCGACCGGTGACCGGGGCGCCCCGCTGGAGGTCGGTGGTGATGATCGGTGCGAGAACGCGCGGCGGGTGTTGGTCGCGGATCGGAACAGTCGTCGGCGCTGGCCCTGGATCCCGGCCGCCGCTGGTGGTGGTGTCGGGATGGGCGGGCACTGGATCGGCGCCGCCGCCGCCGCGCTCGGCGCCACGACAGACCCGGGAGTGTTCGCCGGCCCGGCTGCCGCGCTCCCGGTCGCTGCGGCCGTGCTGGGCGCAGCCCGTTACCGATCCCATGTCGGCCGGTGGTGGCCTGAGTTGTGTGTGAGTGGTGCGGGTGCATCAGTTCTGGCCCACGCACTCGCCACGACGGGCCCGTCGCCGCTACTCGGCGCCGCCGCAGTCCTCGGCACGACCGTGCTGGGCACCCGTTGGTGGCGGGCCCATCCGCTCGGCCCACAGGTCGCGCCGTTGACGTCATCCGAGCTGCCGGCGCTCGCCCCGCCGGACCCCGAACACGACCGGTACTGCCTGGCGTGGGCGCAGACCAACGGCTCCACGACCGGGAAGGTCCCCGGCTCCCGGCTGACGAACCGTGTCGACGGGCCCTACACGACGACGTTCGACGTCGTCCTGGCTCGTGGTGTGCACACCATCGCCGATCTGCTCACCCACCGGGTCCGCCTCGCCGGCGGGCTCGGAGAGCCCGCCGACCGAATCCTGTTCGCCCCAGCCGGGGCGGGACAGAGCGCGGCGCGGGCGCGGTTGACGGTCATCCACACCGACCCGGTCGCGCAGGTCCGCTATTTCACCGCGCCACGCGTGCACGACGGAACGATCCAGGGTGTGGGGCGGGCGGTCGACGGAACCGGCGAGGTCGACGTCGTCATGTGGAACGACTCCGGGACCGTGCCGACGATGATCGTCGGCTCCACCGGCGGCGGGAAGTCCGGCGCCACGAACATCCTGACCACCGCCGCACTGTCCACCGGCGTCCTCAACCTGCTCTATGCCGACCCGAAAGGAAACTCCTCCACCGCCCTCGCCGCCCGCGCCCGGATCGCGGTCATCGGCAAACACAACGTCCTCGCCCTGCCGAGGCTGATCGGCGCGATCCTGGAAGCACGCGCCCAGATCGCCGCGCAGGCCGGCTCGGACCTGATCTTCCCCAGTGTCGAGATGCCGGGGTGGATGTTCCTGCACGACGAGTACTCCTTCGTCGCCCACGACCCGACCACCGCCGCGTTGTGGACCGAGACCGTGAACACCGTCCGCGCGCTCGGCGTGTGGGTGGTCGGCTGCAACCAGTCCCAAGGACAAGCCGCCTGGGGCGGTGACCACGCCCGGTCGGCGTTCGCCTCCCAGGTCATCGCGTTCCGCACCAACTCCAAATCGTCCTCGGACCTCGTACCCGGGCTGGTGTGCGACCCGAACGAGCTCCCCCTCGACGACGCCCGGCCACGACGCCCGATCCCCGGGATGGCCGTCCACGCCCACCTGGACGCACCCGTCCGCTGGGACTGGCTACCCAGCGACGCTGACGCCACCCGGATGACCGCGACGGGCCGGCCGGCACCCGAGCTGACGGTGTCGACCGCGTTCGACCGGCACTTCGCCCAGCCCGAGCTGCATCCACTCGACGACGCCGCGATCACCACCGTCCTCGGACCCGCCATCAACGGGCGGTGGCAGATCGGCGGCCTCGGCGGCACCCACCACCTCACCGACGGCGGCGCTGCCGGAGCCGGAGCCGGGGCTGGGAGCGGGCGGGGCGGGCTTCGGCGCAGCCCGCAGCCGTCCTGGGGAACCCGCACCGCCACCGCCGACACCCCACCTACACCTGCATCTGCACTTGCGCCGGCGGGTGTGGTGTCGCCGGTGCAGGCCGAGGTCCTCGCCCTCATCGAGGGCGGCACGGTCGCGACCGGGGATCTGGTCGCGGCGGCGGCGGCGTCGAAGGCTGCGGTGCACGACGCCCTGGACACACTCATCGGGCAGGGGCGGATCGCCCGGGTCGCCCGCGGCCGCTACCAAACCGTCGCGACCGCCGCCCCGACTGCACCCGCCGAGACGGGCTCGACATCATGAACCGGATGAACCCGACACACGGACGACAACCGGGACGCCACCCGGGGCTGCGGTCGGGGCGGTGGGCGGTCGGGGACCGCCGCGCGGCGACGCTGCTGATGACCGTGGCCGCGGTGGGCGTGTTCGTGCTGGTCGAGATCTGGGCACTCCAGCACGACACCGGCAACTCCGGCGACAACTCTGCCGCTGCCGGGTCAGCGGTAGCGGCTGGTCCGAACGGGGCCGGCCCGGTGGATGTGTCCGGGCTGCGGATCGCCCCGGACCGGCACGGTCGTGACTACCGCCGTGAGGCGTTCGGACCCGGATGGGCGCCCGCGGTCGGGCCGGGCTGCGACATCCGGGACTACGTCCTGGCCCGGGACCTGACCGACACCACCACCCGCAACACCTGCGATGTGACATCGGGCACACTTCAGGATCCGTACAGCGGGCAGACGGTCACCGGGCCGGCGAGACAGATCGACATCGACCATGTCATCCCGCTCGCTCTGGCCCACCGGTCCGGCGCGCACGCCTGGACCGACCGGCAGCGGGAGGTGTTCGCGAATGATCCGGACAACCTGCTCGCCGTGTCCGCGCAGGTCAACCGGTCGAAGTCCGACAAGGGACCGGAGCAGTGGATGCCGCCGGTCGATGCGTGTGTCTACGCCCACGACTTCGTCCGGGTCGCCACCCGCTACCAACTCACCGTCACCGCAGACCGGGCCGATGCGCTGCGTCGGGCCTGCACGTGAACACCACCGCGGGCCGGGCCGGTGGAACCTGCCGGTGCCGCAGATGAACCAGTCGACTACGGTCTGTCCCCAGACAACGACAAACGGCCCCCCCTGGCAAGGAAAAGGGCCGCGAGTCGTTCGACAAAAAAACCCAGCCGTGAGGCTGGAAAACCAGCCGTGAGGCTGAGATGGGAGAAGTCTAACCATGACCGGCCAGCCCCACCACCCCGGCCACCCCGACCACCCCGGCCGTGGGCCGTCTATGCCTGTCGACCTGGGCGTTGATGCCTCCGGCCGGGCGGATGACCGGTTCGTCTCGGTGGCCGGTGACTCCCCGGTCGATGCGGCGGTGCCGTTCTGGATCGCCGCGTGCGTGCGGCTTGCACCGCCGTGTCGTAGCGACGGGCGGGCCATCAGCACGGCCGCGGACAAGGTCCTGACCGCCGCGCAGGTGCTGCTGGCCGACCGGGTCCGCTCGACTGATCCGGAGCGGGTCGAGCTGGACCGCGCGAAACTCGCCCGCTGGTGCGGCTACGAGTCGGCGAACAAAGCCGGCTGGCTGTTCGACTACCTCTCCCAGATCGGGTTCCTGCGGATCGACCGGCACTACGTGCCCGGGCAGCGCGGCCGGGCGGCCGACACGTTCACGGTCTTCACCCAACCACCCATCGGGTATGTCGGACCGCGGACCTACTCCGAGCTCGACCGCGCCCTCTCCGATCCGACAACACCCACTCGCTTATTCGTCGCCCCGCCCCGCCCGCACCCACCCGGCCCCGGTGCCCAGATGGGCACGAAGATGGTGTCGGCCGCTATTTCCGCAGGTCAGGGTCTTGATGCCCATCTGGGCATCTTCTCTAGATCGATCGACTCCTCTCCGAGGAGTCGGAGAGGAGAGGAGTCGATGGAGCCCGTGCCGGGCGGTGCGGCGGAGCCGCCCGCCACGGGCCACCGCGAACCGGCCGGTTCGGCCGGTTCGGCCGGTGCTGTCGGCGCGGGGGCCTCCGCGGAGGCCGGTTCGGAGGTCGGCGCGGAGGTCGGGGCTCTGGTCGCGCGGTTGCCGTGGGTGGAGTGGGCGCAGACGGCCAAGCGGGCGTCGTCGTCGTGGCGGCCGACGGTCGACGATGTCGAGCGGGTCGGGTCGGCGATCCAGTCCGGTCTCGACGCTGGCATCACCCTCGTAGAGGCCTCTGAGATCGCCTGTGCGGCGATGAGAGACGCCACGGGTACTCAGCCGGTCACCTACGTGTCTCAGGCGTTCACGCGGCATCTGAGCCGGTGGTTGCGGATCATTCAAGTCGCGTCTCTCGACGAGAACCCGCTCCCGCTGGCACCCGCCTCGTCACCGTCTCGTGACGCCACCTGTGACACCACTCGTGACGTCAGCTGTGACACCTCACCTATCGCCGTCGGCTGCGAGACTGGTGCTGAGACCAGCCCTGACCAGCACGCGAACCCCGACCACGCCGATCGCGGCGATCGTGGCGGCCAGGATCGTGGCGGCCAGGATCGTGGCGGCGCCCTCTGCGACTCGGCTCTTGCCGACCCGGCACCCGGGCCCGCGACCCGCGCCGGCCGTGAGGCGGCGATGGCGATGATCCGTGCTCACCTCGAGACCACCACGGCCGGTCGCCGTCGGGCGGCCCGCCACCGGGGTGCGGTCGGCCTCGACCGGCCAGGGCTCGACCGAGCAGTGGCGGTGCCGGTGTGAACCTGCCGGAGTTGCTGACAGGTGCTGCCGCGCCGCTTCCGGTCCTCGCCGCCTGGGGGCGGCTGCGGTCCGGGTCGGCTTGCCCACGACCCGGTGGGCAGTGGTGTCGCGAGTGTCTGGGTGACCGACCCGGTGAGCGTTGATGGGTGCGGTGCCGGTCAGGATGGCGCGGTGAGCGACCCGTCAGGCACCTCCCCGTATCCGGGGGAAGCGGCGATGCCGGAGGTGGGGGTGGTGCCGTTGCCTCCGGAACCGGTCGCCGACGATCAGGTCCCTCCCGATCCTGTTGATCCTGCCGGTTCGGGTGCTGCCGGGCCGCTGCGCGCGGTGGATCCCTCCTCCCCGCGGCGGGCGACGACCCGGGCCTGGGGACGGTCAACATCGGGGGCTGCGGAGTCGTCGGGATTCGATCGTCAGCCGCCGCAGGACCTCACCGCCGAGCAGTCGGTGCTCGGCGGGATGCTGCTGAGCAAGGACGCGATCGCCGACGTGGTCGAGGTGCTGCGCCCGCCCGATTTCTACCGGCCGGCGCACCAGACGGTCTACGAGACGATCCTGGACCTCTACGGCCGCGGTGACCCCGCGGACGCGGTGACGGTGTCCGCGGAGCTGCAACGCCGCGGGGAGCTCGTGCGCCTCGGTGGCGCCCCGTACCTGCACACCCTCATCGCGACCGTGCCCACCGCGGCGAACGCCGCCTACTACGCCGAGATCGTCGGCGAGAAAGCGATCCTGCGGCGCCTGGTCGAGGCCGGCACCCGGATCGTGCAACTGGGCTACCACGGCAACGAGTCCGGCGAGGTCGAAGAGGTCGTCGACCGGGCCCAAGCCGCGGTCTACGAGGTCACCGACCGCACCACCACCGAGGACTACACCGTCCTCGAAGAGCTTCTCCAGCCCACGATGGACGCCATCGACGCGATCGGCTCCCAGGGCGGAGCGGCAGCGGGTGTCCCGACCGGGTTCACCGACCTCGACCGGGTCACCAACGGTCTGCACCCGGGGCAGATGGTCGTCGTCGCGGCCCGGCCGGGTCTGGGCAAATCGACCCTCGGTCTGGACTTCGCCCGCTCCTGCTCCATCGGCCACGGCATGACCAGCGCGTTCTTCTCGCTGGAGATGAGCAAGTCCGAGATCGTCATGCGTCTGCTGTCCGCGGAGGCGCGGATCCGGCTGGCCGACATGCGCGCCGGCCGGATGTCCGAGGACGACTGGACCCGCATGGCCTGCCGCATGTCGGAGATCTCCGAAGCGCCGCTGTTCATCGACGACTCCCCGAACCTGACGCTGATGGAGATCCGCGCCAAAGCCCGCCGGCTCAAGCAACGCCACGACCTGAAGCTGATCATCCTGGACTACCTGCAGCTGATGACCTCGGGCCGCAAGGTCGAGTCCCGCCAGCAGGAGGTCTCGGAGTTCTCCCGCCAGATCAAGCTCCTCGCGAAGGAACTCGAAGTCCCGGTGGTCGCGATGAGCCAGCTCAACCGGGGCCCCGAGCAGCGCACCGACAAACGCCCGATGCTGTCGGACCTGCGCGAGTCCGGCTCGATCGAGCAGGACGCCGACATGGTCATCCTGCTGCACCGACCCGACGCGTTCGAAAACGACGACCCCCGCGCCGGTGAGGCCGACCTGATCCTGGCCAAACACCGCAACGGCCCCACCGTCACCGTCACCGTCGCCCACCAACTGCACTACAGCCGCTTCGTCTCGCTGGGCGCCGAAGACCCCTTTCAGCAGCGCCCACCAGCGGCCTCGATCCGCCCCGCCGGGCCCCGCACCCTCCGCTCCCACCTATGAGCCTTTTCCAACCTGTTGTCCGTAGTTCAGCCCGGGCCCGGGCGCACCCGCTCCGCTGGTATTCGTCCACCTGACCTGCACAAGCAGGTCAGCGAAGGCTCATACACAATCATGTGAAATAGGTGATCGATAATGGCTGAGTCCGATTATGTTCGGAAGCTTGTAGGAAAGCATGGTGAGGTGTTCTCCTGGATCGTTGAGATGTCGGCGATGCCGAAATCTATGGTGTGGAACATGTGCGGCGGGCTGACCGGTGTGGAAATGGAGCAGCTGCTGCGCCGGTGGGAGAGAGCCGGGCTGGTCAAAACTGCCACGGTCGGTACCGTGCGGTGGGTGTGGTGTACCACGTACGGAAACGAGATCGCCGGTGCGGCTCCCTACCGGAACGAAATACCACCGACGGAAACCACGTGGCGGCACCTTCGAGCGGTCTGTCTGGTCCGTGCCGCGATCGAATCCATGGGCGGTGAATGGATGTCCGGCCGCTATCTACGCTGGGAATCCGAACACCGCGCTCCCGCCCCGACCCGACCGCGGACACCCACTCAGAAAACAGGTAGGACTCCCAACGGGGCGCCGCCCGGCCCGCTGACCTATCCCGATGGTCTGGCCTGGCTGGTTCCCCGCTCGACCGGCACGGGATGGCCGTGGCTGGTCCGCGTCAACCTGAACGCCAACCTGAACGCCAACCTGAACGCCAACCTGAACGCCAACCTGAACTCGTCCTCGTCGTCGGACCCGTCGTCGGACCCGTCATCGCATTCGGAGGCGACCCCGGGGTGGGATGAGGACTGGACAGCGCTGATTGCCACCGGTACAGCGCTGACCTCCAGCGAAAAGTTCTGTGTGCTCTACGTCGTCAGCGACAACTCCTACGGCCTCGCTGAGGCGGCGCTGGAAACACGCCCCGACCGAGACCGATTCCAACTCCAACGCCTGAGCGAGCTCGCTCCACTCGGCAAACAATGGTTCAGAACCCGAACATCCAGCACCAACTGGAATCCCCGAACCGGGACACGCCAACCAGATCGGTGAACGCGATGCTCGTCGCATGAAAACGAGAACGGATCACGATTTCACGTTGCTGGGGAAGGTGTGATTCGGTTACCAGCGGGAGGCGAGGCCGGTCATGACCCGGGCCCAGCGGCGGGCCTCAGCGGGGATGGTGGGGTCGGTGGGGTGGCGGGTGGCGGTGCAGGTGCGGTGGGCGGCGAGGATCTCTCCGATGCGTTGCGGGTCGCGGTCGTGGTGCAGGTCCTGGCTGTCGGCGGGGTCGTGGCCGGCCGCCTGATAGCGGCGAGCACCGCCGATACCGCCGCCGCCGCTGTCGGTGTCGATGGTGCCGATGCGTAGCCCGGTGTGGTGCTGGGTGCTGTGTGTTGGGTGCCGGGTGCGGAGGGCGGCGGGTGGGTGGTGGATCCAGTCGAGGCTGCCGGGGTCGAGGTGGTGTTGGGCGCGGGTGACCGCGACGTAGGCGAGGCGGGCGTAGTCGGGGTCGAGCTCGATGATCTTCTCCCCGGGGGTGTCGGGGTCGGGTTGGAGCGGGGGTGGGGGGAAGTCGCCGGCGATCCGCACGACGGGCCATTCACGGCCTTTGGCTTTGTGTGCGGTGGAGACCACGACCTCGGCGTCGGGTTCGGCCGACAGTTGCTCGAGGGTGGTGAGGACGGCGGGGACCCCACGCCGGTCGATGATGTCGACCAGGGGTTTGAGGTCGTGTCCGGCGGGGTCGTGCTCGGCGTAGTCACCGACGGCGTCCCAGCTGGTGAACAGCTGCAGTTCGGGGTGGTTGGTGGGACGCCCGGCTTGTAGGTCCCGCGCGGCCAGGGCCAAGGCGCGTAGTGGGCCGCAGCCGCCGCAGAGCGCGACCCGGCGGCCGGCGGCGAGCAGGGCCATGACCTCGCCCATCGCGCCGCCGTTGGTGCGGCACAACACCGCATCCGGCACATCCCCACCGGCCTCGTCGAGGGGGCCGATGGTGCTGGCGAGGTCGGGGTTACCGGTCAACCGGAGGGTTTGCCCGGTGTAGGGGAGCCAGCGGTTGGCTTCGTCGGCGATGGCGGCACCGAAGCGGAACGACCGCGACAGGGTCAATCCGACACCGTCGAAGTCGGTCATGACATCGCGGGCGCCGCGCCAGCCGTAGATCGCTTGGGCGGAGTCACCGACCATGACCAGCTGCGCGTGCCCGCGCTGGTCGCGGAAGATTTTCTCCAGGGCGGGGTTGGTGTCCTGGGCCTCGTCGAGGAGCAGGAACGCGCAGTCCAGACGGGGTCCGGTCAGCGCCCACATCTTGAAGTAGTGATCGTGGCTGAACGGGAACACGCCGGTGCCGCCATCGCCGTCGCCGGTGCCGTCGGGATGCTGGAGGTCGTTCCAGATGCGGCGGGCGTAGTCCACGACGATCCCGGCGAAGATCCGGTGGGCGCGACGGTCGGGCATCCCGGTCAGGTAGGGGACGTGCCGGCGGCTGATGGTGTCGTCGGCGGAGTGGCAGAAGTTCAGGACGGTCTTCTGCGCCGCAGCGCACTGCCCGGTCGGGGTCACCCTCCGTTCACCGAAGGTCAACGGGGTGTCGATCCCGAGAACAGGGGCGAGGTCGGTGCTCGGGATCCGGGGTGCGTTCAGGCGGGCCTGGTAGCGGTGCCCGAGGGCGGCGTAGGCGAGGGAATGGGAGGTCACCGCCTGCACCGACGGGGGGAACGAGGCCCCGGCTTCGGTGGCGATGGACTTGTTGAACGCCAGATACAGACCCCGCGCGGTCGTGGTCGCGGCCAGGGCACGCAGGGTGGAGGTCTTCCCGGCCCCGGCCCCGGCCTGGATGGTCAGGTCGTAGCCGGCGGTGAACGCCTCGACCGCGGCCCGCTGCTCACCGGTCAACGGCTTTCCCGGCGTCTTTTTCCTCGTCGTCTTCCCTGCTGCCCGGGGTCGCGGCGCCGCGGCGCGTTGCCGGGGCACCGACGGGGACCCGGTCGTGTCCGGTGCGGGCGTTGTCGGTGCGGGGGTGTCGCGGGCGAGGGTCGTGTCGGCGATCTGCGCCCGTTCCTGTGCTCGGGGTGGGTGTCGCAGGCCGATCCCGGCGGCGGTGAGGATCCCCAGGTCCAGCTCCCACGTCCGAGCCGAGCGCTGTTCCCAGGTCCGGATGGCCTCAGCGATATGCGCGACGGCCTGCTCCTCGGTCCAGCTGTTCACCGTGCACAGGTGTGTCAGGGCTTCCTCGGTGCGGCCCTGGACGTTCGCGTATCCGAAGTGGGTCACCAGGTGACAGCCTGAGCACAGGCACACCAGACGGCGCAACGTTTGCACCCCGGTCGCGTCGTCATAGGTCCAGCGTTCGTGGACATCGAGATAACGGGCGATGTCGGGCCGGCGGTCCTCGCCGCGGCCGCAGGCCTCGCAGCGATACCTGGTCCGTCTCAGGACCGGGCGGCGTAGCCGCTCCCAGTCGGCAGGGTCGACACACGAGCGGACGTTGGTGAACCAGCACGAGGACGGGACCAGATCCACGAACAGCCCGTCCCCGACCGTGCGGTCCTCCCCCGGCAGCACCTGGGGCACCTCCGGGCGGGCCGCCCACCGGGCCAGCGCCGCGGTCGGCGGGGCCGGATCGAACCACCGCCGTGCCCGAGCGTCCCAACGGGCCCCCGCCGCTTTCGCGACGTCCTTCTCCACGAACGGAACATCCAGCCAGCACCGGTCGGGGCTGCGATCGGGTCGGGCCACCATCACCTCTCCGAAGGTCCTCACACACCCAGTGCGTCGACCCAGCGTGTCGATGAACACTGTGAACACCGTCCAGGATCGCACATATCGGCCCTATCGGGTTCCTTCTCCGGGACAGCTCAGGAGAACAGTTCGGCGCGTAACCGGAGTTCGTCGCGGTCGGCCCAGGACACGCTCATCGCGTCCCCGGCGACGGAGGCGAGTAGTTCCGCGGCCTGCGCGGGGTCGAACTGGTCGGGTAGCGCGGCGATCGCTGCGCTGATCCCGGCACGGAGTGCCGCGATCCCGCCCTGCAGGCCCGGGTTGATGCTGGTGGCGATGACCTCGACCCGCACGACGAGGACGTCCCCACCCGTCTCGCCCGGGTCGAGGGGGCGCCCGGTGACTCGGTCGTGGTCGGGCCCGGCGTAGCTGTCGACGATCTGGCCGCGGCGACGGGCCCGTTCGAGATGGTTCCCCACGACCCGTGAGATCGCGACGAGGTTCTTCCCCGGCAACGGGAACTTCTGCGATACCGCGACCACCACATCACCCGGCCCCATCCGCGCCGCGATCCGTTTCTCGGCACTCACAGCCCGCTCCCGCCCCGAAGAACACGAACACGAACCAGGGTGGGTGTATCTGCGTCGCCGATCATTCCGGACGCACCGGTGAACCTCATTCGACCCAGGATAGTGCCGCCGGCCGCGCGCCGTTCGAGATGTCGAGCACCGGGCCGTAAGACGTGTGACCGCTGCGCTCAGTCGAGCGAGCCCGGCACCGGTCTGTCGCCTCCGCCGCCGGTGTCGAGGTCGAACAGGGTGGTCTGGAACGGCGGCGCCCGCCGCGCTGCGGCCCGGCTGCCGGCGAGGGCGCATTTACGGCAGTTCGCGGGATCGTCGGTGGCTGTCAGGTCATCGGCGGCGGCGAGCCCCGCCCACCCTACGCCCATGACTTCGTCCGGGGCGCTACCCGCTACCAACTCACCGTCACCACCGAGCGTGCCGATGCGCTGCGGCGGGCCTGCACGTGAACATCACCGCGGGTCGGGTCGGTGGAGCCTGCCGGTGCCGCAGGGCCAGTCGCGTCACCGGCCGCTTTTTTCACTCCGGAAAGAATCTGCTAAACGAGTCGCGCCTTCGACGAGATCGAGCATCTCCAGCAACAATCGTGCGTCATTCGAGTCGTGGGCGCGTGACACCACCACGCCCGCCGCTCGCGCCGCAGTAACGGGGTCATGATCCGCGCTGCTACCGGACCAGCGAGTCGAATACATGTAGCTCGGATCGCTCCCTCCTGGCATCGATTCGTCCCCTATTCCAGGAAATCTGTCGACGGTAGGGGCTCAACGAGACCCGCTGTCGGATCAGAATAATCCCCCACCTGCAGGCGACGCACCTGTGCTCGTTATTCGTTTCTCGGTGGTTTTCTTTTTAGCGGCCCGTCGTGCAGCGTTACGCGCAGCGATGACTTTCTGGAGTGAAACATACATGCCGCCGACATCGCCATACGGTTTAGCGGTTGGCGGTAACTCCCGGGCCAGCCGGTACTGCGTCCACGACCTGTATACCCCCGGAGCTAGCTGCTGTAACGACAAGGCCACTTCCCGGGACAACACCCGTCGCCGGCCCGCCATCACCACTGCCACATCAGCCAGTAATTCCCGAGGCTCCCCCGCCGCTGTGTCGTCAGTCTCGGGTTCCCTCGCCGCTCCAAGACTGTGAGTGGGAAAATCGGTCCCCGCCGTAATCGCGGGAACGGATGCAGAAACAGTGGAGGCAGAAGCGGGGACGTCAGGAGCAGTAAGAATGGCGGGGATGGAGGCTTCGATCCGGCCTGCGTCGATGAATGGCTTTAACGCCGTGAGGAGTCGTTCGTATTCGGTGTCGACCAGGTCGATCTCCACCCGCATCTGATCGATTTGCAACTCATGGTGGGCGACATCGTCGGACTCGACACCGGTGATGTCGCAGAACCGGACCGTGCGAACGCCCACGACCGGGTCAGCTGCCTGTCACGGCGGCATCAGCACCGGCAGCTGCGGGGTCTGCGGGGTCGTCTGCTGTGGTGGCTGCTTCGGCGGCGGCGCGCTGCACCGCTGCTAGTGTTGCGCCAGACAACGCTTTCGACGCGATGGAGTCGCCCACTTGTCGCGGTGTCATGAATCCTGACCCGCTGGGGGCGAGGTACTGCTGCCCGTCGGTGCCGACCCGGTACTCCAACGTTGAGGCGACGCGGCGGAACCGGGTCCGGCCCCCGGCCTGGGTGCCTTCCCACTTCTCCACTTTCACCGCCAATCGGCAACACCCGCACCGCAACCTGCGCAGCAACAGCCCGGTCTCGTCCACGCCGGTGAAGTGGATCCCTGCCTGCCGGATCGTCGGGAACAGGTGCCGGCCCCGTTCCCGGCAGGCCAACACCTCATCCGACACCCCATCGACATAGGCATCAACATCATCATCGGAGGCCCGCGGCCGCGCCCCACCGGTGTGGTCGGTCTGCTCACCCTGGATCGACCGCACCGCGCCCGCTGGCTGCGTTCCCGCCGCCGCGAAGTCCGGGAACGCAGCCATCTGTTCCATCGCCGTCATCCGTTCACCATGAATACGTCGTACTCGTCGTCACCGAATCCGACCCGTCGATCATCGGCGTCCACCCCAGCATCAGTAGCGTCGAAGTCGGCGTCGAAGTCGGTGGCGGTGTCCTCGATGCTCATCACAGCTCTCCCTGCTGCGCCTGGCCGAGTCAGTGGTTCTGGGCGTAGGCCTGCGCGACCTCTGCGGGGATCCGGCCGCGTTCTGACACCGCATACCCGTTGTTCCGCGCCCACGCCCGGACCCGCTGGTTCTGCGCCCGCACCTCATCGGTCGCTGCTCGTGCCGAGCGGCGCGCCGCCCGGGGCCCCACACCGACATCCCGGCGTGCCGCAGCCACGAAATCAGCGACCGCCGCCCGGAACAAGTCCACGTTCTCCGACTTCAGGTCGATCACATACGACTTGCCCTCCACCTGGAACCGGATCGTCTCATCCGCCGGGCCCCCCTCCAGGTCGTCCACCAACTCCACCCGAGTCACCTGAGCCATAGCTTCAACCCTACTTCTTCGACGCGCCCGATATCGGGCCTGTTCCACGATCGGTGTTCCCGGCCCGCCCCGCCGGGCTGCGTTCTGGCGGGATGGGCACTGTGAATGATGACATCGTATCTTGCGCGTCCGCGCAAGGGGCGCCGGCGGGAGAGCTTTTTCCGGAGGAGGCCGCGGCGGCGTCGCTGGCGACCGAGGAGAAGGCCCGTGGTCGAGCATCGAGGTGCTCTCGCTGGGCCTTTTTGACCTGTTTTCCTGGGTCAGGGCTTGGCGGTTCGTGGATCTGCGCCGTGACGGCAGCTCAGGAGACGGTGGGCGCGGCGGCGCCTCATTCACATGACCGCGCTCGGTGCTCGTTATATGCGGACGAAGGACCTCTCTCCTCACGGCGACCTGAAAGGGTGTCGTTGTGCGCGTTGAAGAGCGGAGAGCTGCTCACTGATAGTGAGGTGGAGGGGGCATGGCTTGGTTTCGTTTGTTCTCGGTCGGGGTTGTGGTGTGGTTTTAGGGGTTGCTTTATCGGTGGCGCTGTTGGGGCTGGTGTGTCTTTGTTGATCTTGCTGTTGGGGTGGTGTGGGTCGACTTGGGTCGGGGCTTGTGAGGGTGAGGTCTGGGAGCGTCGGTGGTGTAGCCGAGGGGGTGATCGGCTTTGATGTGGCTGTGAAGCGGCTGGAAGCGCCTGGGAAGCGGCGTTGGTGTTTTTCTGTGGTTGGGTGGGCCTGTTTTTAGGCTGTGGCCTGCTGGTCTAGGGTGTCGGGCTGGGGGTCCGCCGCCCGACACCACCCCCAGCCTGCTTCGCTGACGGCCGGGGGTGGTGTCGGGCGGCGGCCCCCCAGCCCGACCGGGTCACGGAGGGACCCGATGTCACAGAATGTAATTCAATGCCTTTTTAAAAGCAAGGTCAAGGTCAACGGACTGTGGCTTCGGTGGTGGTCGGGTTGGTTTGGGTGTAGCTGTTTGTAGGTGGGGTTTGTTCGTCTCGCTACGCATCGGCGTAGTCAGTCCTTGATTTAGTTTGTCGAGGTGGTCGAGGGGGGGGTGATCTTTGTGTGGTGGTCGGGGTTGTTCGTCTCGCTATCGCTTCGGTGTAGTCCGGGGTTGTTGTTGGTGGAATGTGCTGGATGAGTGGCTGGGGAGGGTGGTTGTGGTGTTAGGGGAAGTTGGAGGTCGGGTGCGTGCGCGGCGTCGGGATGCGGGTTCGGTGGTGTTGACGGCTCGGGATGCGGCGTTATTGGAGATTGCTGCGCATCAGTATGGGTTTCCTTTGGATTTGTTGTCGGATGTGTTGGGGGTGTCGGCGCAGGCGGTGCATGCGGTGGTGGGTCGGTGGCGGCGTGCGGGGTGGGTGCGTACGGGGAAGGTGGATGCGGGGGCGATGTGGGTGTGGCCGTCTCGGACTTTGGCGCGGGAGTTGTTGGGGTGGGATGTTCCGGGGTGGATGCCGCGGCAGACGGTGTCGGGGCATGTGCGTGCGGTGGCTGCGGTGCGGTTTCATCGGGTTGGTTTGGATGTGGGTCGGTGGGTGTCGGAGCGGGAGTTGCAGCATCGGACGGGGTGGCGTCCTCGGGGTGCGCCGGTGCCGCATATGCCGGATGGGGTGGAGGTTTTCCCGGATGGGCGGCGGGTGTTGGTGGAGGTGGAGTTGTCGCGGAAGACGCGGTCGCGGTATTTGGAGCCGCTGCCGGGAGATGGGGGGGCGGATATGGTGAAGGGTTTGTTGTCGGTGGTGGTGGATCGTGCTCGGGAGTTGGATTGTGTGGGGGTGATGTATTGGTGTGCCCCGAATGTGTTGAAGCAGGTTCAGGATGTTGCGGGGGAGTTCGTGGATCGGGATCGCGCGCGGCGGGCTCGGGCTCGGGACCCGGAGGCGTGGGGTGCGGAGGTGCGGTGGGCGATCCGGGATATCAGCGAGGTTCCGTGTTGGGAGCCGGGGCCGCATCGGTCGGCGCGGTGAGAATCGATAGCGCGCCCTGAATCGGACCTATCCTGTACCGATGTTTCCCGAGGCTGTTCATCAAGCGTTCGCGGCGTGGCGGTCGCAGACCGCTCTTGACCTTGGGTGTGGTGTGGTGAGTGAGCCTTTTTCAACCTGACCGAGGACCCGCCGCGAAGCGGCGGCAGGGGCCCCGTCGGCAGCGGCCAGATCCCCGATGATGCAGGTCAGGCCGCCGCGCGGTCGCGGGTCGGGGAGGCCCACTCGACGGCTTGACCAGCACAAACGCCAGGTTGAAAAAGGCTCATTGTCGCTGGTGGCGGTCGCGAGCAGCATGGTTCTGCGGCCGGAGGTGGACGTGGTGGGCGACTGTTGCCGTGGCGATCAACGCGGTCATGGCGGCCGCGGCCGGTGCGGCGATCATGGCGACACCGGCGGTGAGGACACCAGCGGCGACCAGCAGACCGAGGACCCGTAGAACCAGGAGCCCGCCGGCGCCCGGGCCCGTGATGTCGGTGCGCCCCGCGGCCGGGCCCGGCGTGTCCGGGTGCGGCGTAGGTGGTGTCGCTTGGGCTGGTGTCGAGGCGGGTGGTGTGGTGAGTAGTTCGTAGGCGCTGGTCAGAGCGATGAAGCGGTCGGGGGTGCCGCCCTGGTCGGGGTGGGCGTGGCGGGCGGCGGCCCGCCACGCGGTGCGTAGTAGCTCAGGTGAGGCATCAACGGGGACGCCGAGTAGAGCTGCAGCTGCGGCTGCAGCCCGGGCCTGCTCATGGTGAGTGGGCGGGCTCATCGTGGGTCCTCATCGGTGGTGTCGTGGGTCCAGTCGTCCCCGCTCCAGTCCGGGGCCGGGGCGCCGTCGGCTTGGTCGTCGGCGCCGGTGTCGGGGCCGGTGTCGGGGCTGCGGCGGCGCCGGTTCACTGCGGCGGCTTGTCCGGCGGTGAGCTGGCGTCGGGTCAGGGCTGGTCCGTGGGTGGGTGCGGTGCGGCGGGTGGAGCCGGTGACCGCGGGCGAAGGTACGAGTGGGGCGACGACGCCGTAGATGACCTGGTCGGTGGTGGCGTAGGCGAGGTGATGGGGCGGGAGTTGGCGGAGCCGGTTCGGGTCGAGCAGGTAGGTGTGTTGACGCCGGATGGTGCCGACGCCGGTGGGTCGGCCGGCGTCGAGTTGGTAGCCGACTTCGTCGACCATCCGGGTCCCGAAACGCTCGGCGAGGGCTTCGGCGTTTGTTGTGCGGCCGAGTAGGGCGCCGCCGCCCATGGCGCCGAGGAGGCGTCGTCGTTCGTCGTCGGTGTCGGCGAGGCCTTCGTAGGACTGGGCGGAGACGATGACCGACCCGCCGAGAGATCGGAGGCGTTCGACGAGGTTGATGACGGTGCCGGCGGTGTCACCGGAGACGGCGGAGAACTCGTCGATGACGAACAGCACTTGACGGCGGCCGCCGTGGTGGGCGACGCCGAGTTCGTAGGTGAGTAGTTCGATGAGCACGGCGGTCTTCGTGGCGGCCACGACCTGGTCGGTGGCGCCGGGTACGGACACGTACAGGGCGTCGAAGTCCGACAGTGGTTGCCCGGCGTCGAAGTCGCCGCCGATGCTGCGGAACAGGTCGGCGAACAGCAGCAGATCGGTATCGAGCGACGAGGATCCCGCCCCGGCGGTCTTGGTCAGGGCGGTGATCGCGCGTTGTTCGACCGGGTGGTTCTTCCAGGCGGTGGTGAGCCAGGCGGGGTCGAGGCGTTGCAGGAACTGCGCTGAGGATGTCGGTGGGTGTTCGGTGGGTGCGTCGATGACCAGGTGCAGCAGGCCGCGTTGGAGGACGTCGTAGAAGCGGTGATCGGTCTTCGCGAGTTTGTGCAGGGCCGCGCGGAGCTGCGGGGCGGGCATGCGCCACATGTTCAGGCGGGTCTCGAACGGGAAGACCCCGACCCGGTCGGGGTGGAGGCCGATCTGGGTCATGGTCTCGGCCCACTCGCGGGCGTCGTCGTAGGCGTCGGGGCCGCCTTTCGCGGCGAGGAAGATCACCAACGGCCGTGCCCCGCCAGCCCCGCCGGACACGCCAGTCCTGCCGGCCGTGTTGTGGTGCTGGTTGTAGGCGGTCCAGGTGATCTCCATCCAGCATGCCGTGCAGCGTGTCAGCATCGTGGTTTTCCCGGCGCCGGTCTCGGCGACACAGGCCATGTGCAGCGCGATCCGCGGCATGGGGAGTTCCAGCCAGGGCGCCGGGCGGCGGGTCAGGGTGTCGGTGAGCAGGTCCGGGTGGGCTCGGACGGTGTCGTAGCGGGGCCCGAGGACCACCGAGGGTGTGCCGTCCCGGCTGTGGTGGGCCAGCGGGGTGTGTTCGCGGCGTGCGCGGCGGGTCGCGGTCGCGGCGCGGATGCGTAGTTGGCGCCGCACGTGGCGTTCCCCGGCGGCTTGGGTGACACCGGAACGCATCCGTTTGGTGTAGACGTGCCACCACCACCACGCCAGCACTGCGATCAGGGGGGCCGTCGCGGCGGCGGAGTCGATCCCCGCAGCCAGGTAGTGCCCGTCCCAGGTCTGACGCACCGCGTCGCCGACGATCTCGACACCCCACCAGGGGACCGCGCCGGTCAGCGGTCCTGCCAGCAGCGCAGCGGCCACGACCACGAGGGCGATGGTGCGGAGCCGGTGCGGTTCCCAGCCGCGGGCCCACGCCGAGAGCACCAGCACGTGCCCGACCACGGTCGCGGGAACCGCGACCGTCGTGGCCGCGAGGAACACCTGCCCGACCGTGACACCACCGAACAACGGGATGTCGGGAAGGTCCGGGGCGCGTGCGGCGGGGAGCTGGTCGGTCATCGCCGCTCCGGTGTCGTGGTGGTGAGGAATCGGTCGATGACGGTGCGCACTGTGTAGGGGTGTGTGATGGTCGGGGAATGTCCGGCTCCGGCGATGATGTGCACGTCACGTGCGCCGGGGAGGGTGTCGCGCATGTGTTGTTGCCGTTCGGGCGGAATGGACTGGTCGTGCTCGCCGCGTAGTACCAGCGCGGGGGCGGTGATCTGTGGTAGCTGGTCGGTGATGTCGTCGCGATGCAGGAGGCAGTCCACCGGCGGACCGAGAGGGATACCGCGGGTCTGCCAGGTGCGCGCCCATCGGCGCGCTGCGGGATGATCTCCAATGATTTGAGACGCTAGGGCGTTGGTTAGTTCCGCGGTCGGCCCGGATTCGAAGAATTCGGCGAACATGCGTTGATACGCGGAGAGTTCGACCGGGTCCAGTGCGGCGGCCTCGGTGTCGATCAGGATCAACGCGGTCACACGGTCCGGGGCCAACAACGCGGTCCGTAACGCGATGAAACCGCCTTGTGAGCACCCGCCGACGACTGCCTGGTCGATACCGAGCGCGTCCATGATGGCCAGCTGGTCCCGAGCGAGGTCCCAGAAGGAAAACGGGGCATCTCCGAGTGGGCTGTTCCCGTGACCAGGAGCGTCCCAGGTGATGAACCGGCATTGTGGAGGCAATGGCAGCGCACCATCGAACATCGAATGGTCCAGCGCGAAACCATGCGACAACATGACTGCGGGTCCGCGGCCACCGCTGTCGGCGACACCGACGGTCCGAGACCCGATGCTGACACTTCCAGTTTTCACTACCGAATCCTTCGGGAACGTTGACGATGATGGGGTCATCTCTGTGCTGTGCGCGGCGTGTCAGGTGGTCGAGGGAAAGAAGACCCCATCATGATCAAGTGGGGGGGGCGTTCATGTCGACGGCGAGGTAGAGCTGGAGCGGACTGGATGCTTCGGGCCATTTCAGTACTTGCGCACGGAGGTTCAGCACTGTGTGTGAATCGAGGTCGCGGACCAGCATTTCGGCTTTGTGGCGGCCGAGTGCGAGGTCACCGCTGTTCCACATCTCTCGGAACTCTGGTGACTGCGACAGTCGGTCGAGCAGGGTCTTGAACTGGTCACCTCCCAAGTGGTTGCGCACCATGAGTGCTCGTGTCCAGGCGACTGTCAGTAGTGCTTCTTGTTCCCATTCGACCATGATGCGGCGGCTGTCGGGGACGAAGAAGAACCAGAGTAGTACGTTCGCGATGTCGGGGTCGGTGATGTGTCGGTACACGCGTCGGTATTCGGCGTTCGCGTACAGCACGTTCCAGGCGTCGTCGACGAACCCGGCGAGCGCCGAGGTGAGGGTGTCGACATAGGCTCGGTTCTCGGTCGTGATCACGTGCGGGGGCACGACTCGGTCGCCTGCGCCGGGCTGGTACTCGCGTAGGTCGTGCAGGTGTTGGCGCTGGCACGGGGAGCATCCGAGCGCGTCGGCGAGGGCGTCGACCGCGGCCGTTGAGGGGGCCACCCGGTCGCCCTGTTCGAGCTTCGCGATGTAGCCGGCGCCGTGACCGGTCAGCGTGGCCAGTTCCATGCGGCTCATCCCGCCGCCGCGGCGGCACCCGTTCACCGACCGTTCCCGCAGCTGACGCAGGAATCTGCCCAGGGCCGGCAGTTCCACCGGCTGCTGCTCCGCGTGGGGTGCGCGGTCGTTGTCCGATCCGGCCACCGTGAGTAGGCCCCTCCGTCGTCGTCGACCACATGAGGCACATCGGATACCCGAATTGTTCCCGTGTGGGTGCGTGTGATGACACAACGTAGTGGAAGGGTGTTGTGTCGGGTGACTCCCGATACGCACCCAGGGCTGAAGCGTCTCCAGCAGCAGCGGAGCTGCCGGTCAGGTCAGGGAGGTGGTCTCAGTAGCGCCAGGGGAAGCCGGTCCAGTCCGGGTCGCGCTTCTGCAGGAACGCGTCGCGGCCTTCGATGGCTTCGTCGGTCATGTAGGCCAGCCGGGTCGCCTCGCCGGCGAAGAGCTGCTGTCCGACTAGGCCGTCGTCGGCGAGGTTGAAGGCGTACTTGAGCATCCGCTGGGCCTGCGGGGACTTGCCGTTGATCTCCGCGGCCCACAGCAGCGCTTCGGTTTCGATGTCGTCGTGGTCGATGACGGCGTTGACCGCGCCCATGTGGTGCATCTGCTCGGCGGTGTAGGTGCGGCCGAGGAAGAAGATCTCCCGGGCGAACTTCTGGCCGACCTGCCGCGCCAGGTAGGCCGAGCCGTAGCCGCCGTCGAAGGAGCCGACGTCGGCGTCGGTCTGCTTGAAGCGGGCGTGCTCGCGAGAGGCGATCGTGAGGTCGGCGACGGCGTGCAGCGAGTGCCCGCCCCCGGCGGCCCAGCCGTTGACCACGGCGATGACGACCTTCGGCATGAAGCGGATCAGCCGCTGGCACTCCAGGACGTGCAGCCGCCCGGCCCGGCCCTGCTCGACGGTGTCGGCGGTGTCGCCAGAGGCGTACTGGTAGCCGGTGCGGCCACGGATGCGCTGGTCGCCGCCGGAGCAGAAGGCGCGCTTGCCGTCCTTCGGGGAGGGGCCGTTCCCGGTCAGCAGTACCGCGCCCACGTCGGCGCTGGTCCGGGCGTGCTCCAGGGCGCGGTACAGCTCGTCGACAGTGCCCGGCCGGAACGCGTTGAGGACCTCGGGACGGTCGAACGCGATCCGCACCGCCCCCGTGGCGCGGGCCCGGTGATAGGTGATGTCACGGAAATCGAACCCGTCGACCAGCGTCCACGCATCCGGATCGAACGTCTCGGAAACAGAAGAAGTCACGACAACACCGTAACCCGAGTCAAACCCTCAACGTCAACCACGAAGGGGATCCCGCCCCGCCCGCACCTTTACCCGCGAACCCCGAGGCACCTGATGGCCGAGAGAGGCAGCGCAGACGATTCTCTGGGCGGCCCCTCTTCGTCTCCACGTGACTGCCGCCGCCACAGATTTTTGGTCACGATCAGGTCACACGGTTCGTCACTGAGAGTAGTCGATCGCAGAAGGGGCGATGAGTGCAATGGGGGGGGGCGACCTAGATCCGCTGGCCGCGGCACCCTTACCGAGGAGTAACGCAGAGTAGATGCTCAGATACGGAGAGCGAAAGTACCCCTGGCAGGGGTACCCCTGGCAGGGGTACCCCTGGCAGGGGTACTTGCGGAGCGGGGTCGGGTCAGGGTGAATGTTGCCGCGCCGGCGGCTCGTGACGGTGCGTTGTCCGTGCTGGATCACGACGATTCCGCAGGGATCGCTCCCCGGGACGTATTGACGCGGCCATGCGCCCCGCAGGGATCGCGCACTGTTCTGTGCACTGTTCATGGTTCCAGCTGAAAGGGTGAGGGTGATTGTGCGGCACTGGCTGATCTCGAACCCCTTTTTCCGTGACGATTCTCTGGGGTGGGGAAAGTGATGGCGCGGGTGAATTCCCCGAGCCTCGATGAGTCGATCTGGAGGTCCGCGCCCGGTCTCGGCGAGGCCTCCCCGCCGGACACCGTCACCGTTGCTGCCACGGTCACCGCGCTGCGGGCTCGGTCGGAGCGCTGCGGGCCGTCTGGGTCGCCTGTGGCAGCGGAGTCGGTGGGCGAGCCCGTGGCCGGCGTAGAGCTGGCGACGCCGCCGATCGACGTCAGCGCCGACGTCAGCGTCGACTCCAGTGCTGGCTCCAGTGCCGACGTCAGCGAGGAACCCGCGTGGCCGGTACCGCAGCTACAGCAGTCGCGGCCACTCGCCAGGCGTCGCCTGGAGTCGTCGTTTACGAGGTCGGTGCGGTCGTGGGAGCCGATCTCGGATGTGGAGGCGTCGTCGTTCGCCAGCCGGTTCGCGTGTGACTTCCAGTCCTTCGACGAGGACGTCCCGTGGCGGCGGGCGGAGGTGTTGCGTGAGGTCCTTGCGGATGCGCAGGCGTGTACGTGGGGCTGGTCGGGGGAGGGTCGGCAGCGGGCGGATTCCCCGTTGCCGGGGCGGATCTACCGACGGTCGGACACGGTGGTGTTCGTCGAGGTCGTGGTCCGTGTGACTCCGTATGTCCGCATTGGTGCTGCTGGGCCTGAGGTCCGTCCCGAGGTGGTGGATCCGCCGGGGATGATCGGCCGGTCCTGCGCGCCACCGGAGGCGGCCGCGGCATGGGCGGCGACCGAGGCACGTTGGGTGCGGATGACGGTGCCGGTCACCCGCGCCGGCGAGGACGGCCGACTGGTCGTCGACCCCGCTTTGCTGACCGGGCCCGCCGAGAAACAGGCGGGTGATCGTTGATGTCGTCGAGTGATCACGTGCCGTCGGCTGGAGCGCCGCTGGAGGCCGTGGAGAAAGCGCCGCCGTCGTGGTTGACCGGTGCTGCGGCGGCGTGGGCCGCTCCTGGTGCACCGGCGACGGCTGAGTCGGCGAGGTCCGGGTCGTCGGGGCCTGCTGCAGTCGCGCCCGAGGTGCCGGGCGGGCGACCGGTGTCGGGCGAGTCCCCGGAACAGCTGCTGTCCACCGGCCCGGCGCCGGCGCGGCCCGGTATCGAGCCGATCGAACCGGCGGCGCCTGCGGCCGCGTTCCGGCACCCCGACACCAGCACCGACACCAGCACCGCCGCCGGCGCCGGCGCCGACACAGGCGACGACGGTGGTCGGGATGTTCTGGACGCGGGTTTCTCTGATGGTGGTGTGTTCGCTGATGTGGTGCGGCCGAAGCTGGCGGCGCCGGCACACGGCTGGCGCGCCGCGGTCCACGCGCTGTCGGGCGGCCGCTGGAATCCGGGTTTGTCCGCTACCGAGCTGCGCCTGAAAGACCAGGTCCGGCGGGTCACGACACCACTGTCGGGGCCGTTCAGCGTCGCGGTCGGGTCGATCAAGGGTGGTGTCGGGAAGACGACGGTGACCTCGCTGCTCGGGTTGGCGATGGCCGAGTACCGCGGTGACCGCGTCATCGCCCTCGACGCCAACCCCGATGCCGGCACGCTCGGGGACCGCCTGGTCGGGGAGGCGCAGGCAGGGCGGCGGACGGTGCGGGACCTGCTCCACGATCTGGATCGGGTCCAGTCTTCGACGCAGTTGTCGGGTTACACCCACCTCGCCGGTCGCCTGCGTGTGCTGACCTCGGAGCAGGAGCCGGCGTTGTCGGAGATGTTCTCCGCCCGCGACTACGAGGCCGTACTGCGACTGTTGTCGGTCTATCACGAGTTGCTGCTCACCGACTGTGGCACCGGCCTGGTGCATTCGGCGATGCAAGGAACGCTGCGGCACGCTGATGCGCTGGTCGTGGTGGGCGCGCCGACCAAGGACGGGGCGTCACGCGCGGCGCGGACACTGCAGTGGCTGGCCACCTACCAGGACTCTTCCGGCGGGTTTCCGTATCGGGACCTGGTCGCTGACGCTGTCGTGGTCCTGTCCTGTGACCGGGCGTCGCGGTATGTCGATGACAGCGTCATCGTCGACTACTTCGCCTCGCGGGTGCGGGCGGTGGTGGAGCTTCCCGCCGACCCGCACTTGGCGACCGGGGACATCATCGACCTGGCCGCCCTCGCCCCGGCCACCCGCGATGCGGTTCTTGAACTGGCTGCGGTGGTCGCCGACGGCTTCCAGGCCCGGACCTCGGGTTTGGCGGCGCACGGCTTCCGCGACACCCACCCCCGCGACATCCACACCGGTCACGCCGATCCTCAGGCCGGTCTGCGGTGATCGGGCCCGGCCCGACCAGCGCCGCTGTCGCGGCGGTGACATCACTGGGCGTCGCGTTCGCTCCAGCCGCTCCCACACCGGCGGAGGCGCGGGTCGAGTGCGGATGGCGGATCACCGCGACCCATGTCCTGGCCGAACTCGACGGTGATGAGTCCGAGCGGGCGCAGGCGTGGCGGGCCGCGCTCACCGAGATCGGCGCCGGACGCCCCGGGTTCGTCCCCACCACCTGCTACACCACCCCGAGCCCCCGCGACACCCGCGACCGCAGCGACAGCGGCGACAGCGGGGCGTCCGGCGCCGCCGGTAACACCGGGAACCGGTCAAACGATCATGAAAACGGATCCAGTGCCGCCCCCGACACTGGATCGCCCGGACCGCCGACCGGGCCGACGTCCGGGACACCCGCATCAGGTGACACTGCTGGTGAGGTGTTCGGGTGGGGTGTCCCGGACGTCGTCGACGACTTCACCGGCACTACCCTGGGTGCGGGGTGGAATGCCTATGACGGCCCGGGTCATGCCGGGAACGGCACCCGCTCCCCCGCCGCGGCGACCATCGCCGACGGTGTGCTCACCATCGACGGCTCGGGGGACGGCACGACCGCCGGGCTGGCGTGGACCTCGCATGCGCAGAAGTACGGGCGCTGGGAAGTCCGGATGCGCGCCCCGACCGGCTCCCCGTCCTACAACGCCCTCGCACTGCTGTGGCCGACGCAGGAGAACTTCCCCGTCGGTGGGGAGATCGACTTCGCCGAGATCATGAACCCGGCCCGCGACACGATCGAACTCTTTCTGCACTACGGCGCGGACAACTCCCAGGTCCACGGCGAACTGACCATCGACGCCACCGCGTGGCACAACTACGCCCTCGAGTGGACCCCGCACGGTGTGACCGCGTTCGTGGACGGCCGCGAATGGTGGAAGACCACCGACACCTCCATCCTGCCGCCGGGTCCGATGCATCTGTGTCTGCAGCTGGACTGGTTCCCCCGCGGCGATGACGAGACCGGGCGGATGCAGGTCGACTGGGTCAAACAGTGGGGCCTCGCCGCCGGCGAGGGCCCATCGACCGACACCGCCGGCAGCGAAGGGTCGACCGACGCCGACTCCTCCACCACGGTCACCGACGAGATCAACAACAACACCGGTCGGTCCTAGACGCCGTTCCGCCGCCCGACCGACACCCGCGCTTGTTCTCGTCTGCTCCCTTGCTGACCTGGAGGTTTCCCCGCATGTCTCCGCTCCCCCGCCGCGGCGGTCGGCGTGCTGTGCGGCCGTCGTGGGCCGACCACGTCCCGCGCCGCCCTCTCCTGCCGGGCCGTCTGCCGGACGGGTCACCCGCCCGCCGCTCAGCGGTCGCGGTGCTGACCGCGACCGCGCTACTGGGCGTCGGGACCTGGACCACCGTCACCACAGCTGCCCGGGCCCCGGAGGCGCAGCCGGTGACGGTGCTCGGGCTGACCGCCGCCGGAACTTGCGATAATCGCACAGCCGCACGTCAACACGCCGCCGCGACCGAAACCCGCACCCAGGCACGCGCGCTGCTCACCGACCTCACGCTCTCCGACAACCCAGCCGACCACGCCCTCGCCGACCAGATCACCGAGCTCGGGTTCCGCCCCGCAACCCAGCCGCCCGGGTGGCGCCAGCACGCCGTGGACATCTCCGACCACCTCCACCACCTGGACAGTGCCGACCCACACAGTGCCGACCCACACAGTGCTGACCCGCAGCTCAGCGAGGTCGGGGTGCGCCTAGCCGCGGCCGGGCTCGGCCCCACACCCGCCGACCTGATCGACCCACCACCCGCAGCCGACCTCATCAACGACACCGCAGCCGGAGCCGATGCGGCTCTCGGTGCTGTCGACCAGGCCCTAGCCGCAGCCACAACTCCACCACCAGCAGCAGCAACGCCGCCGGTAGCCCGGCCGCGGTCTGCGGCGCCGCCGATCCCGGCGGCCTGCACCGACCACCACCCGGCCACGCCTACGGCGTCGCCGGAACAACCACCCGCGGAGGAAAAGACCGCGCCGGACTCCGGGCCGGCCGATGCCCCAGCGGACGCGACTTCTCCTGCTGCAGCACCCACCGCGACACCACCGCCGACCAGCACCACTCCGGAACCCAGCGGCGACAACAGCCAGACCACGACCGCGCCGACCCCGGCGGCCGGGCCCCGCACCGCGACACCACCCGCGCCCTCGGCATCGGAGCCCGCGGTGTCGGTGGACAACGTCGACGCCGACACCCAGACCGGCCCAAGCCGGGCGCCCTCGACCGCCGACGACGAGAAAGCGCGGGCGGCGATCGGCATGGTCACCGACCTGCTGTCCGCGCTCACCGCAGACGGAGACACCGACGCCACCCAGATCGGCACGACCCTCCTCGACACCCTCGGCCGTGACCGTCTCGCCGCGCTCGGCGCCGACCCCGACGACCTGGACACCCTCGACCACCTCCGCAGCCTCGGCAGCGGTCGGAGCGACGAGACCAGGACAGGCCCGAGGCTCACGGGCGGCGACCAGTCCTCGGCGGCGGGCACAGGATCGACACCGCCCCCGACACCGGCGCTGGAGCAGTTGTCGTCCGGCGAGTCCGAGGTCCGACCCGGCGAGGTGATCACCCGCACCCAGTCCACCCAACCCAGCCGAGCCACCACCGACACCGCATCCGGCGCCGCGAGCAGCGCTGGTCAGCACACCAGCACGAGCGCAACGCCCGAGACCTCGACCAGTAGGGCAGGTTCGGTGGCGGCGGGCATCGAGAAGCTGAGAGCGCAGGCCCGCGCCGCGGCCGAGGTCGACCCACTCGCTCAAGACCTGCTCGACGCCCTCGACCGCACCACCAGCACCGGTGTGGAGGACCGGACGGTCAGCGCCGGCGAGCGGCCCGGTCGACCTACCAGCGACAACGACCCGAACAAGGACAGCGACCCGGACAAGGACAGCGACACCGTCAGCGCCGACCTGACCGGCGGTGCCGGTGACCGAGCCGGGCACCAGCCCGACACACCGCGCCCCGCCACACTCACTTCGGGGTCCGCGGCGAAGAAGCCGGCGACCGGGTCGGGGGCCGAGCCGCCGCCGGCGACCGGAGATGCGGAAACGGGTCCGGCGGCGGACTCGACTTTCGACAACCTAGCTCAGTGCGAGTCCGGCGGGGACTGGGCGAGCGACACCGGTAACGGCTACCACGGTGGCCTGCAGTTCAGCCCGTCCACATGGCGGGCGTTCGGCGGGGAAGGCGCAGCACACGAGGCCAGTCGGGCTGAGCAGATCGAGGTCGCGAAACGCGTTCAGGCCGTGCAGGGCTGGGCGGCGTGGCCGGCCTGCTCACAGCGACTCGGGCTCCGATGATGGCCACCGCAGCAGAGTCCGTCGACGCGTCGCAGGCGGCCACACCCGGGTGGGTGGAGCGGCCGCGGTCGTTGCCGGGGATGTATCAGCTGCTCGGTACCGCCGCCCGCCGCGGCAGCGACACGGGCCTGGATGTCGGGGACGTGGAGATGATCGTGGACCTCGCCGCCGCTCATGCTGCCCGCGCGACGGTCACCGGTAGTCCTACCGATGCGGTCGAGATCGCCGAGCAGGCCGGTGCCGCCGTCACCGCAGTGGCCGACCGCGGTCGGCAGGTGTGGCCCACCCATGTCGGGGCCGCGGACTGGTCTGGCCACGGCGCGGTCATCCCGGTCTTGGCCGGCTCCCCCGGCGCGGGAGCGTCCACGGTGGCGGCGGCGATCGCTGATGTCGCTCACCAGGGGAAACGGTGTTGTCTGCTCGTCGATGCCGACGCCCCGGCTCGGTCCGGGCTGGCGCAGGCCGCCGGGGTTGAGGGGCCGTGGACCCGCCCGATCAGCGAGCAGGTCCAGGTCCGCTACTCCTGGCGCGGGCGGACCGGGAACGGTGTGCTGCTCGCCCGCCTCGACACCACCCTGCCCGGGATCACGCCGGGGATGGTCCCGGTCCCGCCGGACTGGCTGCCCGACCCGCCCCCGGCGCCGTTGCATGTCACCGTGGTCGATCTCGGGCACGGTGGATGGCGCGCCGCGGCGGCCCCGATCGCGGGGCCCGGTGGGTGGCTGCGCGCCGGGGCGCCGGCGCCGCGACCGGTGCTGGTGGTGCGGGCCACGCGGCCGTCGCTGCGCCGCGCCGAACAACTCCTGGCCCGCCACGAGAGCTGGGTGCAGGCCGGGGTCGCCGCGCCGGTGGCCCAGCTGGTCGTGAACGCCGCCAAACGCTGGCCGGGCGGGATCGACGGCACAGCAGGGCCGCACCTGGCCGGGTTGCTAGACGATGCGGTGTTCCTCCCGGCGGTGGGCGCGGTCGAGCTGGCCGGGGTCACCGCTGCGGTGTTGCCGTCCAAGATGCTCGACGCGCTACGCCCGCTGCTCGCCTCGTGGGGCGTCATCGACGTGTTGGCCGGATCCGCCGCGGCGCGACAGCCGCCGCGGCCGAACCGAGGACCGGTCCTGTGACCGGCACCGTTGGTGTCGGACCTGTCGTGGTGTCTGTGTTCGTCCTGCGAGGAGTTCCCCCGTGTTGAGAACTATTTCCGATGATGCTGTGTGGGTCCGTGTCGGTCACCCTGCCCAGCCGGCGCCGCCGGCGCCGCCGGGTGGGCAGGGCGGTCAGGAGTTGCCGCAGTTGCCGACGGTGGTGCCCAGGCCGTTGCCCGGCCGGTTCGGGGAGACCACCGAGTACATCGGGGGCGTGGTGATGTCTCTGGCGGGCTGGTCGGTGCCGCTGCTGTTGTTCCTGGGCGTGTTCACTATCGGCGCGGGCCGGTTCTGGAACAACCGGATGGCCGCGACCATCGGCGCCGGGATGGTCGGTACGGCGTTCCTGGCCGGGATCCTCTGGGCGTCGGGGCAGAACCTGATCAAGATGATCGCGACCGGTGAACTCGGATGAGCGCGTCCTCGTCCTCGTCGGCGGGGCGGGAGCCGAACCGGCGGCGCGGCTACGTGATCGCCGCCGGAGTCGGCGCGCTCGCGGTCCTGCTGGCCGCCGGCCTGGTCTACACGATCGCGGGCTGGCTCGGCGGCCGGGACGACGAGCCAGCGCCAGTCCCGGCGCCCCCGCCTGTAGCGGCGGGCGTGGAGACACGGGAGTGGGCCTCGGAACAGGAGCTGGCTGACGCGCCGATGCTGGCGTTACCTGACGCGGCCGGTCAGCCGCACACGTTGACCACCGAGACGGCCGGGCCGCCGATCACGCTCCCCGCACCGGGGCGGGTGGTGGGTGTGCCGTTTCCCGACAGCTTCCCGGCGACTCCGGAGGGCGCGATCGCGCAGCTCGTGGCGATGTCTGCGGCCGGGATGCTCGGTGGGGACCCGGCCGACTACGCCCGGGCGCACGACTCGATCACTGAGGCCGCTGACGCTCCGCGCGGCAACCGGGCGCTGTTCTCGGTGGTACTGACGAACTTCCGTAAGAACGCCGGGCTGCCGGCGCACGGCCCGAAGCCGGGCCTGTCGGTGAGCTGGGTCCCTCGTGCCGCGCAGATCAAGGGCACGGTCGGGGACCGGTTCGTGGTGGCCTGTGTCCTGGGGGAATTCGTCGCCGACTACTACGGGCGGGTCGCCTCTGCAGGGATGGGTGACTGTCAGTCCATGCGCCGAGTCCAGGTCGCAGATGGCAGCGAGCAGTGGCGGATCGCCCGCGCCATGCGTCCCGAACAAGCACCTTCACCATGGCCGGGCACTGCGGAAGCGGTCGCTGCCGGATACCGGGACCTGGCCCGATGAACACCGACATGATCGGGTCGGACCGGTGGGTGACGCAGCCGCCCGAACCGGGCCCTCCGCCGCCCGAGCCGGGCTTCTGGGAGCGTGCGCTGGGCATCGCCGCCGATCCGAGTGGTGCTGTCTCCACCGCGATCAGCGAGTATGTCAAGGCCGGTGTGGTGGGTGTGTTGGAGTCGGTGTGGGCGGCCGGGCTGGCGATGTTGCGTGACACGCTGGCCCTGGTCGATCACCTGACCCGGTTCGATCTGGTCGCGATCTTCTCCCCGGGCAGCGGGCTGGGGCAGGTGTGGCCGGCGTTGTGGTGGCTGGCGATCCTGGTCGCGACGTGTGTGTTCTTCTCCCAGATCGTGGCGGTCGTGGTCCGCGGCGGCTGGGGGGTGTCGCGGCTGCTGCTGGGGCCGCTGCATTTCGGGATCGCGTTGGCGTTCATCCTGTCGCTGTCGGCGGGCCTGGTCGCGGCGGCGGACGGGATCGCCCGGGGCCTGCTGGATCTGGGCCTCGGGTCGCCGGAGTTCGCCCGCGTGTTGGACCCGCCGCCGGCTGATCCGGGCGCGCCGGTGGATGCGCCGGTGACCGGGGTCGGGGCGGTCTTCGTCGACAACCCGGACCTCGGTACCGGGCTGACGGAGATGAGCCGGGCGATCATCATGGCGGTCGCCGGGGCGCTCGGCTCGGTCGCGGCGGTCGGGTTCGCGTTCGAGATGGTCGTGCGGCAGGCGATCATCGTCGTGTTGATCGCGGTGTCCCCGATCGCGGCGGCGGGTTTGTTGTCGGGGGCGACGTCGGCGTGGTGGTGGCGGAGCGTGCGGTGGCTGGCCGCGGCGATCCTCCTCGAACCGGCGTTGGCGTTGGTGCTGGTCATCGGGGTCGGGATGCTCGCGTCCGCGTCGGGTGTGTCGGGGCTGTTGGCGGGTGCGGCGGTGTTGCTGGCGGCGGTGTTCTGCCCGTGGGCGGTCTACAAACTCCTCGCGTTCGTTGATCCGGCGACCGGTGCGGGGATGGATGTGCGGGCGATCACCGCGCGCCGACCGGCCCCGGCGGGGGCGGCCCGGCCGGGTGCGGTCGCGGTGGAGGAGGCGCACGCGGTGCGGTTCGCCGATACCGCCCGCGCCCAAACCCGGGCAGGCGGGAGTGCTGCGGCGGCGGGGGTCCGGGCTGGGCGCTCGGTCGGTGGGGTGCTCGCGGCGGGCTATCACGGTGTGGCGGCGGTCGGGGAGTACGCGGCCGGTCGGCTCAACCAGCAGGCCGGGCAGACCGGTGTCGGGCACGGCGGCGGGTTCGTGCTGAACCGCACTCCGAGCCTCCGCCCGCCACCCGCACCGGCACCGTCTCGGGCGGCGCCGGCGGCCGGGGACGACCCACCTCCCGCCGTCCCGCCCGCTCCCGCTCCCGCCCGCACGACGGAGCGGGACGGGGTCGCCACCCGGGATCGCGCAGGAGACCCGCCACCGGCCCCCCGGAGCCTCACCGGGCAGGACACCACCACCCGCGACCAGCAGCAGCGGCAGGGGGAGCAGCGGGGTCGGGTGCCGCGCCCGGCACCGGAGACCGATCGCCGGCCGCCGAAGCCCCCGCCCAGCAGCGCAGCACCCAACACGGCACCGCCCAGCACGGCACCGCCGAGGCCGCGGCCGGGGCGTGAGACATGACCGCTGGTGGGCGGATGTATCGGGATCTGGGTCACCGTGAGGGCGCGGGCTGGCTGGCGGGGATGTCGACCGGGCAGGCGGTGACGGTCGGGGCGGGTTGTGTCCCGCCGGTCGTGGCGGTCGCGGCCGGGCGGTGGTCGACCGCGTTCGGGTGGGCGCTGGTCGCGGGCGTGGTGTGGGTGTTGACCACGGTCCCGATCCGGGGCCGGCCCGCGGTGTATTGGCTGGTCGACCTGGGCATGTTCACCACAGGAGTCCTCATGAACTGGTCCCGCTGGCAGTCGAGGGCCGCGGCCGGTCAGGCCGCCGACCCGGCGGTCGCTGATCTGCCCGGGGTGTTGTCGCGGTTCCGGTTCCACGACGGGCCACCCCTGGCCAACCACCGCCTGTGTGTGATCCAGGACACCGTTGATGGTCGGTGGGCGATCACCGGGCGGCTCACCCATTCCGGGGTGGCGATGGCCTCGCCCGCGGAGCGCGACGGGTTGGCCGAGCAGCTGGGGACGATGCTGATCGGTGTCGCGCACCGGGAGGTGATCGACCGGGTGTCGTTGCTGGTGCGCACGGTGCCTGATGACGGGACCGACTACCTGGTGTGGCGCGAACAGCACCAGGTCGACACCGCGCCGGAGTTGACGCGGCGGATCGCGGCGGAGATCGACCGTGATGTCGCCGCCGCGAGTGTGCGCACCGAGCTGTTCGTGACTGTGGCCGGGACGGAGCATTCGTTGCGGCGGGCGGCGAAAGCCGCCGGTGGCGGCGTCGCCGGGCGCTCCTACGCCCTCTACCGGGTGTTGGATGGTGTCGCCGACGCCCTGCGCGGGCTCGGGGTCACCGAGGTGACATGGTTGACCTCCGCCGCGGTCGCTGAAGCTGT
The DNA here is from genome assembly GCF_001932475.1 of Pseudonocardia sp. Ae717_Ps2. Classification (NCBI taxonomy): domain Bacteria; kingdom Bacillati; phylum Actinomycetota; class Actinomycetes; order Pseudonocardiales; family Pseudonocardiaceae; genus Pseudonocardia; species Pseudonocardia sp. Ae717_Ps2. The sequence goes on along the minus strand of NZ_MCIS01000009.1, from coordinate 19,207 downwards.
GCGCACCGGTTTCAACCCGGCCGCGGCGGCCCATCTGCGCCACCAGCAGCTCACCCGCCCCGACCGGGCTGGTCGTCTGCCGTGGTCGATGGCCGGGCCGGTGCTGGCCCCGGCGCCGGCGGCACGTTCGTATGCCCATGACGGGTTCGCCACCGTCGCTTATGCGGTGCAGCCGCCGGTCGGTGGCACCGAGTTCGGGTCGTTGGGGCCGTTGCTGGCGGTGCGCCGTGCGGGGGAGCGGCGGTCGTTGCAGATCCACTACGAGGTCCTCGACCCGTCCCACGCCCGCCGGCACGTGTCACGCACGAGGTTCCGCGACACCCTGATCGCGGATCTGAAAGCGACCCGCGGGTTCGGTACGACCGTCGCCGACCAGCAGCGCCGTGCGGGTGGGCACGCCCACGAAGCCGCGGTCGCGGCCGGGCACGCCCTGGTCCGTTACACCATCGCCGCGGCGACGACGGTGCCGGCGGACTGGGCGGACTGGGGCGTCGAGGACGCCGCGGCCGGGATCGAGAACGACGCCTCGGGCCGTTTCGGGCTGCTGCGCCTGGAACTGGCCCAGGACGCCGCGTTCGTCGCGGCGTGTCTGCCGGTCGGCTACGGCCTGCCCGGCCTGCCCCAACGCAGGTGGCAACGATGACGATGTTCAGCAGGCGAGGCGGCGGGCGGGCAGCTCCGGTGTCGCGGAGCGCTGGCGAGTTGTTGACCGCGTTCACCGACCTCACGCCCGAACAGCTCACGGTGGCGGCGCCGCCGGAGGCCATCGGTGTCGACGCCGGCGTCGTCTGGAACGCCGACCCGCGGCGCGGGCACCGCGCCGGCGGGCGCGGCTGGGCCCCGGTCGACGCCGCCCGCCGGCTGCCGGTCTATCGGGCCACGACCGACCAGATCGGTGGGCTGTTCCCGCTGTTGGCTGCGCACGGGGTCCCGCCGGTCGGGGCGCGGATGGGCTTCGACGCCTCGACCGGCGGTTCCTTCTACGCCCATCCCAGCGAGTGGGTCGCCCCCGAGGCGGGTGGGGCGAAGCTGGTCACGAACCCGAACATGATCTTCTTCGGGGAACCCGGCCGGGGGAAGTCCTCCACGGTGTGTGCGTTCTGCCTGCGGATGATGCCGTTCGGGTTCAAGACGTTGATCTCCGGTGACCGCAAAGGCGAGTACACGCCGGTCCTGCGCGCGCTCGGTGTCGAACCGATCGTGCTCGGCGCCGGGTCGCCGCGGCGTTTGAACGCGCTGGACCTCGGGCCGGTCCGGACCCGGTGGGCGGCCTGGCCGCCCGAGCGCCGACGCCGGGAACTCGCGGTGATCCTGACCCGCTGGAACCGGCTGCTCGCCGCGCTGGCCGCCGCCCAGGGCTATGCACCGACCGTCACCGACGAACACGTCCTGCAGCTGGTGCTACGTCGTCTCGTCGGTGCCGACGACACCACCGATGACCTGCGCCCGGTCACGATCCCGCAGGTCACCGGGCTACTCACCGACCCCGACCAGCAGCTGTGGAACGACACCCGGTTCGCCTCCCGGCGGGCGTTCCTCGACACGATGCGCCCACTGACCGACGCGTTGTCCAACCTCGTGGTCGGCCCACTGGCCGGGCTGTTCGACACCGACACGAACTTCGACCTCGACTGGGACGCCCCCATCCAGTCCATGGACCTCTCACGCCTGGAACCGCTCGGCGAACAAGCCGTCAACGTCGCGTTGACCTGTCTGGGGGCGTGGTCGGCGATGCTCACCGATCTCCACGACACCGGCGCACCCCGGATCGTGATCCGTGACGAGGTCTGGCGACAACTCGGCCTGGGCCTGCCCGCGGTGAAAGCGATCAACGCCGACCTACGCCTGTCCCGCAGCGACCGCACCATCCAAATGCTGATCATGCACAAGCCGTCGGACCTGCGGGCGGTCGGCGCCGCGGGCTCCCACGAAGCCGCGATCGCCGCGGACCTGCTCGCCCTGTGCTCGACGAAAGTCCTCCTCGGCCAGTCCGAGGCGATCTCGACCGAACTCGCCGGGCTCCTCGGACTCTCCGAGGCCGAACAGGCCGCCGTCACCGGCTGGGCCATGCAAGCTCCCGGACGGGCGCTGTGGAAACTCGACAACCGGCCCGGCATGAGGATCCAAACCGTCCTGTCCACGACCGAAAAGTCGATCTTCGACACCGACGCCGGCATGCGCACCCGCCACCCCGCACCCGCCGACCCGGACGACGACACCAGTCACACACAGGACACCGGAGACCCACCCGGATCCGCTGGCGTCAACGGAACATTGACCGATGGCGCAGTGCCCGATGATGCGTTGACGGAGGAGAGGTAGATGGGCCGGCCGGTGCTGATCGCCGGAGCCCTCGGCGGGTCTGTGGTGCTGCTGGTGACCGCTGTGATCGGTGGTCTCGCCGTGGTTGCGGCGCTGGGGATCGCCGGGGGCCGGTTCGGGTGCGGGCCCGACGGCGGGCTCGGTGGTGGCGCGCAGACCGTGGACGGTGTCGAGTGGTCGGCCGAGCAGACCGATAACGCCGCCACGATCATCGCGCGGGTCGTGGAACGGGGGCTGCCGCGGCGGGCGGCGGTGATCGCCCTGTCGACGGTGATCGTCGAATCCGGGATCCGCAACATCGCCTACGGCGACCGCGACAGCCTCGGGCTCTACCAACAACGCCCGTCCCAGGGCTGGGGCCCACCCGCGACGGTGTTGAACCCGGTCGCAGCCACCGACACCTTCCTCAACCGCCTCGTCGCGCTACCCGGATGGCACACCATGGCGCCCGGCACCGCGGCCCAAGCGGTGCAACGCTCGGCGTTCCCCGACCGCTACGCACCACAAGAAGCACCGGCCGCAGCCCTGGTCGAACAACTCTGGCGCGGCCCCGACAACACCCCGGCCGTCGACAACCCAGCCGACAACCCTGTAGCGGTATCACCGGGCGCCGACAGTTCCCGCGCCGAGAACACCGCACCCGCCACGCAACTCGCCGCGAGCGTGTACGCGTGCCCGGACTCCGGCGGCGCCGGAGTCCCGGTCTCACCGGGGAACATTGACCCGAAGAAGCTCCCCGCCGGGTTCACCCCGCCCGCCGACCCCGTCGCCCGGGCCGCGGTCACGTTCGCCCTGGCCCAGCTGGGGAAACCGTACGTGTGGGGCGGGCAAGGCCCGGACGGGTTCGACTGCTCCGGACTCATGCTCGCCTCCTGGGCCACCGCCGGCGTCGCCCTGCCCGCCGGGACGGTCAGCCAGAAACACGCCGGACAGCCGGTACCCATCCACGACATCGCACCCGGAGACCTCGTCTTCATCCCCGGCTCACTCGGCAGCACCGACAACCCACGCCACAACGGCATGTACGTCGGGCACGGCATGATCGTCAACGCCTACGACACCACCCGAGGCGTCATCCTCCAACCACTCACCGACTGGGCCAATGACATCACCCACATCCGCCGGGTTCATGCGGCACCACCCGCGGGTGCGGTCGCTCCGGCCGGTGTACCGGCCTCTGCGGCAGGCACGTCATGATCCATGACATGCGCGGAGGCGACCGGCGGAAGGATGTGCGGCGGCCCTCAGTCGGTGAGGCCAGGCAGCAGCCATGCAGTCACGGTCGCGACGTCTTGGGCGTATGCGCCGGTGCCGCAGTGTGTGGCCAGCACCAGCTCGCTGGTGTCGTCATCGGGGAAGGTCATCTCCACGATCACCGCGGAACCGTCGGGAAGCCCGAGGCCGACGTGGTAGCCGCGGCAACAATCCCGGGTCAACCAGTAGGTCTGGGTGATCGAGCAGCGCTGCATCGTCAACGCCGTCCACACCACCCGCGCCACACCCGCACGCCCCGACAGATGCTCGACAGCGTCCTCAGCGGCCTGGCGCCCGCTCAGCCGGACTCGGTCGATCTGCTTGCTGCGTCGCTTCGCCAGCCGCGCCACCTTCCGTCGCTGCGACCGACTCTCCACGACTCCTCCACCCCTCCGAGACGAACCCGGAGCCACAGCGACACCCGCCGCGACACCCGCACCGCCGACCGTGTCATCGCTGGCGCTCTCACCAGAGGGGTCGTGGTAGCGGTAGTGATCGGCGCCGGCGCCAGCTACAGCATCACCGGCGACGACGTGCTCTGGACCGACACGATCGCCACGACCGCGGCAGCCACGTTCAGTACGGAACTGGAGACTACCGGTGACCTGGGCCTACCGGGAATCCCGGACAGCGCCACCCAGACCGACAGGTCAGCACCTTCGGTCTCGGTCAACGAACGGAGACTTGTTCACATGGTGACCGCCAGCAACACGATCGCTCAGGACGGACCGCTCTGGGTCGGCGGCAGCTATCGGTGCCCGACCTGCATCCGTGACCCGCGGGCGTTGATGTTCGGGGCGGTCGAGGCGGTCGTCTGTCATGACTGCGCGGCCTACTGGCTCACACCCACCAGTGACAAGGCCGACGCGGCGGCGGGGTGGGGCGGGGTAAATGCTGGTGGACCAGCGAGTTCCTGGGGCAGACGGTAGCGGGCGAACCCATCGGGACCCGACCCGCTACCGTCTGCATCCAAGTAATGACTGCGCCGCCGACTCCTCGGCAGGAAAAGCGGCGCGGTCACCCATCGAGTAGTCAGTTCCGGATCGACGTGGTCACTCGGACCGCGTATCGACCAGGCCGACTGCCCTGACCAAGCACTTCATGTGCTGGAAGGACTGTAGCGGTGACCTACAGAACCGTCGAGGCCCCCCTCGACCTCGATCTCGACCTCGACCTCGACCTCGACCTCGACCAGCTGTACTCGCGGGGGTCGGTGGCCGCCCCGTTTGTGCTCATTGACCTGGCCGCCTTCGTCTTGTTCGGGGGTGTGCGGTGAGCGTCGCGGTGATGGATGCGGTGTTCAAGTCTGATGTGGCGATGGCGTCGCGGCGGGCGGTGTTGCTGGCGATCGCTGACCACGCCAACGAGCGTGGGTTGTGTTTCCCGGCGGTGATGTCGGTGGCGCGGAAGACCGGGTTGTCGCGGGCGACGGTGTTCCGGTCGCTGAACGATCTGGAGCGTGAGGGTGTGCTGCGGCGTGCCCGGCGGCACCGTAGGAACGGGGCGTGGACCTCGAATGGTTACTGGATCCAGGTCGAGGTGCTCCAGGAGCGGAACCGGGCGAGGCTCCGGGCCCGGGTGGAGCTCGACACCCTCGAGGTGTTGTTCGGCATCACACCAGCCGCCGACACAGACGCCGAGCCGGACACCGGCTCGGCCCCCGGTTCGGTCCTCGACACGGGCGCCGGAATGGTCGACGGAGCGGTCGGTGCGGCGGTCGGCGCGGGGGCGGATCCGGCGGGTCTGAGGGGTCTGTCCGAGGCTCCTGGGGCGGGTCTCGGCGAGCACGTCGCCGGCCTGCCCGAACCGGTGTTTCCGCAGCTCCCCCCCCCGTCTCACGGTGAGACCCCCCCCGTCTCACCGTGCGACCCCACGGGGGTCTCACCGCGGGTTGCCTGGAACCGTCAGGTGACCGTCACGGGGGAGGCCACGCGCGCGAGCGCGCCCGCGACCGGCGCCGACCCGGTCCGGTCGGGCGGCGCTCGTCCGGACCCCGAGCGGGACACCCCGAGCAACGCCCCCCAGGAGTCCTCGACCCGAACACCCCGCCCGGAGGAAGCGGGACCGGCGGCGGCCGATCCGCTGGAGCAGCCCGCCCTGGCCGAGACCTCGGCGGCACTCGACGCGCTACGCCCGGAACCCGCCGCCGCACCGCCGGCCACCGTCCTGGCCGCCCTGGCCGACCAGGGCCCACCGGCCGCCGCTACTTCGGTCGTGTCTGACCTGGTCACCACCGCCGCGGCGCAAGCCCACACCCCGCCCACACCGGCAGCACCGGCGGTGCTGGTGCCGGACCCGGCGCGGCGGGAGACCTGGCGTTGCTCACGTCACCTCGCCCACCCCGACCCCCACGACCGGCCCTGTGGCGGCTGCGGAACGGTCCGCAAGCGGATGCAAGCCCAAGAGGCCCAGCAGGCCGCTACGGCCGCTCAGCGGCGCTCTGAGGCCGCGCAACAGGCACGGCAGCGCATCGCCGGCTGCGCCGAATGCGACGAGTACGGACAGGTCGTCGATCCCGCCACCGGTGACTACCCGCCCCTCGCGCTCAAATGCGACCACGTCACACCCGCTGCCGACCGGATCGCCCGACAGGCCCGCCACCTCGCCGCACAAGCCGCCACCGACGCCCAGGCCCGCCAGATCAGCCCCGACACCCGAGCACTGATCGAGTCCACCCGCGCCCGCCTGATCGCCCGCACCAGCACCAACGCCACGACCGGACGCCGACGCCTCAACCCGAAAACCTGGAGATAACCAGACAAACCGAACATGCCCGGATAAACCCGGCCCGGCCCGGCCCGGCCCGGCGTGGGCTCGTGAGCGCACGAGTCGGTGACAACCAGCGCCACCGCTGGTGCGCCTGCCTACCGGGCGCGCACAGTGCACCGGTGAACACGCCCCGCGACACCGACACCCCGGCCAGACCGGACAGCCAGAGTGATCGGCTGGCATGGCCGACCTGGACGTCGGGACCCGACCGCGCGGCCTCCCGGGCAGCGGCCGAAGCCGACACCGCCGTACTCAACCGCGCTGACCTGGTCGAGGCCCTCGCACGCGACCACCCGGCCAGGGACCACGCGCCAGCTCACCGCCGCACGCGCACCCAGGCCCCGACAGCGCCGGAGGGGCCCCGGCCGGCTACCGGGCCGTGGCTCGCCCTGGTGATCTTCGGCTTGGTCATCGTCGCCGCCATGCTCGTCATCACGATGACCTGGACCTGACGTTGTCTTCAGCAGCCAGGGCCCGGCCGCGGTCAAGGAAAAGTGCTCGTCAGGAGGTGGCGGGGACAGCGACCGCACGGGAAGGCGCGCTCACCTGGCCCACCGATGCGTCGACAGCGGCGATCCCGAAGTACTCGTTGACCAGAAACGGTGCGACCGCCGCGACCGGAGTGCGGTCAGCGCCGGTTCGGGCGTCGAGGACGGTCGGAACACCGTCACGGGTGTAGCCGTAGATCGCGCCGTGCCAGACCGTCGAGACCGCAGGTGGGACTCGGGTCCCACCGGTCTGATTGACGATGCGCCACAGCTCGGCGCCGGAATCGTCGAGCCCGAGCAGGACCTCGACCGACCGTCCACCACCACGCTGGCAGACGGTGACCGAGCGCTGGTCGCCGAAGCAGCTCCACCCGCGCCGATCTCCGTGCAACGGGACCGACGGCACCGGCCGCCCGGACGTGGCGTTGATGACCACCGAAGTGCTGGAGCCGTCGAGCAGGACCATGTCCCGCCCGACGGGGAACGCCGACCCGGCCGAGGTGCTGACCCAGCGTTGACGACCGTCGGCAACCGACAACCCACGCGTGTCCCGCGTGCCGGCGCCCCAGTCGGAGACGGTGACGATCACGGTGTCGCCGACGACCAGCTGGCCGGCTTTCCCCGGCGCGGTCCAGAGGACCTGCCCGGAGGCCAGGTCGACCGCAGCGGTGAACTCGTACTCGTTGGTACGGACATCGACGACCGCAGTCGCCCCGTGAACGCCGACTACGTTGACGTACTCGAACCACGGCCGGGAACCGGGCACCTCGCTTCCCGGAAGCGGGATCAGCGTGCTCTGGGCCTTCTGCCCGGTCGCCGAGTCCGCGGCGACGACCTCGACTCCGATCCCACCCGGGACCGTGCCCCGATCGGGGATCTTGACCGGGAACACGGCCAGCACCAGCCGCCCGACCGGGGTGTCGGCGACGACCGGCGGGCCGGCCGGATCCACGGTGCTGGTGCCGGTGTTGACCAGGTCGAGATCGACCTCCGGGTGCGGAGCATTATCGGGAAACAGACCGTCGGCCACCTCACCGGTCGTGAGATCAACCCGGACCAGGCCTTTCGCGCCGAGCAGCCACCCGTGCACACCGTCGAGGACCTCGACGATCGGGATGTCACCAGCGCCGCGCCCCATCTCACCCACCGGCGGACCGAAATCAGCGGGCGGATCGAACGCCTCCCGCACAGCAGCCGGAGGAGACACCACCTCGGCCACAGGCCCATCGTCGGTCCTGGCCGGCCCGGCTCCGCAACCGGCCAGGACCAGCAGAACCGCGACTGCAGACAGAAGAACACGAACGCCGCGACTGCACCGCGCACGCCTACCGATCATGGCTCCCAGTATCGCCGGTGATCATCACCGGTTGCGCCGTCACCGTGTCCGCGCCGACCGGTCCGTCGGTGCCCGGGGCGGTATGGCCTGGTCAGGCAGGAGTGAGCTGGGTACTCGCCCGGCCTGCGCCGGCCCGCGGCGCGGGCCGGAGATGCTCGGCCGGCGGCAGAAGACCGCGATCACGCAGGCTGCGCTTGGCCTTCGCCGCGGTCCGGTTCCCGCCGATCCTCCGGTCGACCTCAGCCAGCGACAGATCCTCACCCCGGTCCCAGGCCGCCATGAACAACGCTTCGGCCCGGCCCTGCTTCGTCTGACCCGCCACCCCGGACCCACTACCGACGTTGGCGTCAGCCGGTGCCACCGCAGGCAACGGGACCGTGTCGCCCGGGTCGCGGCCGGGCTCGACAACCGCCCCAACCAGCCCCGCCGCAGCCGGAGCTGATGCTGGGGACTGGGCGGGTGAGATCGCCGGCAGAGTCATCTGCGGGACCGGTGTCATCTGCGGGACCGGTGCCGCCGCGGGCTCCAGGGCCTCACCGGTGACCGGGCTGTCGACCGCTGCGGTTCCGCCGCGCCCGGCGCGGCCGTGCTGGATCGCCCGGGCCCGTCGGCGGGTAGGGCGGAGCACAATCGCGATCAATTCCAAACTGACCGCGAACGCGACCGGCGGGAACAACGCCACCATCCACGCCGCCACCGCCGCCAACACCGACCCCGGCCGCACCCATTCACTCTCCGGGACAACAGAAGCGGCGTTCGCCAACAACGTGACGATCATGCCGAACGCGAACGCCGCCCACGGCCCGAACCCGACACGCTCACCCCGGGTGCGCCGTGACCACACCACCACCAGTGCGGCGGCGAGGAGCCCGTCCACCGACAACGGCAGCCAATACGCCAGAGCAGATCCGGGGTTGAACCGGGCCGCGACTTCCTGCAAATGCCAATACGACGCCACCGCCGCGGGCAGCCCCACAGAAGCAACCACGAGAACCGCGAGAACACGCGGCCACACCGACGCCCACAAACCTTGTGGCCCACCATCCGCAATATCGGCGAGCTCCGCGGCGTCCTCCGGACCAGACTGTTCCCGCCAGCCCCACAGTTCATCGCCAGAACCAGACAAGGTGCTGTCGGGCGAAGGACCGCCAGGCGTGGTGGCGTCAGATCCGGCGACACCACCGGTGGGCCTGAGTTCGTGAACAGTCATCCCCGCTCCCTCGTCCCGACTGCACGCGCAGTGGCCGCACTGACATTACACGACCCCATCCAGACGAGAATGCGCGACGACCCACGAGTAGGCGTATCGCTGCCGCAGCCGAAAGAAAAACCAGCCACAGGAGATCAGCTCCGGAAAGGTTCACCCCCCGGCGGCGCGGAGGGGGTGCGCGGAGGGGGTGCGCGGAGGGGGGCGGGGGGTGCGCGGAGGGGGTGCGCGGAGGGGGTGCGCGGAGGGGGTGCGCGGAGGGGGTGCGCGGAGGGGGTGCGCGGAGGGGGTGCGCGGAGGGGGTGCGCGGAGGGGGTGCGCGGAGGGGGTGCGCGGAGGGGGTGCGCGGAGGGGGTGCGCGGAGGGGGTGCGCGGAGGGGGTGCGCGGAGGGGGTGCGCGGAGGGGGTGCGCGGAGGGGGTGCGCGGAGGGGGTGCGCGGAGGGGGTGCGCGGAGGGGGTGCGCGGAGGGGTGCGCGGAGGGGGTGCGCGGAGGGGGTGCGCGGAGGGGGTGCGCGGAGGGGGTGCGCGGAGGGGGTGCGCGGAGGGGGTGCGCGGAGGGGGTGCGCGGAGGGGGTGCGCGGAGGGGGTGCGCGGAGGGGGTGCGCGGAGGGGGTGCGCGGAGGGGGTGCGCGGAGGGGGTGCGCGGAGGGGGTGCGCGGAGGGGGTGCGCGGAGGGGGTGCGCGGAGGGGGTGCGCGGAGGGGGTGCGCGGAGGGGGTGCGCGGAGGGGGTGCGCGGAGGGGGTGCGCGGAGGGGGTGCGCGGAGGGGGTGCGCGGAGGGGGTGCGCGGAGGGGGTGCGCGGAGGGGGTGCGCGGAGGGGGTGCGCGGAGGGGGTGCGCGGAGGGGGTGCGCGGAGGGGGTGCGCGGAGGGGGTGCGCGGAGGGGGTGCGCGGAGGGGGTGCGCGGAGGGGGTGCGCGGAGGGGGTGCGCGGAGGGGGTGCGCGGAGGGGGTGCGCGGAGGGGGTGCGCGGAGGGGGTGCGCGGAGGGGGTGCGCGGAGGGGGTGCGCGGAGGGGGTGCGCGGAGGGGGTGCGCGGAGGGGGTGCGCGGAGGGGGTGCGCGGAGGGGGTGCGCGGAGGGGGTGCGCGGAGGGGGTGCGCGGAGGGGGTGCGCGGAGGGGGTGCGCGGAGGGGGTGCGCGGAGGGGGTGCGCGGAGGGGGTGCGCGGAGGGGGTGCGCGGAGGGGGTGCGCGTCACGCTCTGTGCTTGTCCAGGAGGTAGACAAACCACTGGACAAAGACCCGACAAGCGGAAGGACCCTGCCGTCCTACGCGCGTGCGGGCCCGCACGCGCGTAGGACGCACGCCAGCACGCCCGGCCCGTTGTCCAGTTGGACAACGGGACAATCACGCACCGTCATGCCCACCGTCGCCGCCGGTGTCGCCCGACTCGCCGCGGCTCATCTCCCGAGCGAGGCTCTCGACGAACTCGACCGCCTGATCCCCACGCCAGCTGTGGCGCTGATAGGCGCGGAACCGGTCGATGTGCCGCTGAGTGCTCTCGGGGCCACTCTCAGGCGACTCCTTGAGCTCTGTATGTACGACCACGTCTTCCATTCCGCTCTGAGGGGCGAGGTGAATCGCAACGCTGGGTGCATCGTTAATGGAGAGTGGCCCACCGATCGGATAAACGTCAAGAGTTAGCCGATCTTGCTTGGCGAGAGAGCCGATCCAGATCAGTTGATCCACGAGGACTCTCTGATTTCCAGAAAGCCCCCTTAGGGCGCGCTCTGTCAATATCACTTCCAATCGTGATGACTGCTCATAGATGACTCGCTGGCGAGACACTTTTGCGAACATGCGGGCTGCAGTGCTCTGTTTTGAGTACTGCGACTCAATCTGAACCCCTTGGAGCATGTAGGAGGAGGACTGGAGCAGATCGGGAATTCCCGATCGGTGCCATACGAGGATTCTTTGGGCCTCGGATTCCAGGGCAGAGAGGTCTCCCTGGCGAGCGCCCCAGCCGCCAATTGGCGCTCCGCGCCATGAGATCTGCAAGGGGGCAGCCTTGCAGACTAAGGCGGAAATTTCTGCGCGGTCCTCGGTGGAGGCACCAGTTTCCCTCGCCCATCGCTGCGCCTCAGGGTCAGATATTTTTGTTTGGCCTGATTCAATTCTGCTTATCCGCGATTGATCGCACCCTAAAATTGCAGCAAGAGATCGCCCTGAAAGATTCGCAGACAGCCGGAGTTTCTGAAGTATCTCGCCAAGGTGGCGCTGAACATCGGCGCGGTCACCAGTCAAGCGTGCCGCCTCCTTGGTTGTTGGACGAGCAGTCACGGCCGGCGCCGGCACTTGCCTCTTGACGCCTCGCTGGCGCCGCCGCATACTCTGATGCTTAATGTTGGTATGTGCCACGTTAGACGTGGTGCTGGTGGTCGGGCCCCGGCGGACTGTTCCTCCGCCGAGGCCCTTTGTAGGCCACCCCGAGCATGAAGAGGTGACCCACGTGGTCGAGCGTAGTCCTGTCTTTGACGATGATCCGGGACCTGGGATCCCGGTCCCGGTGGTGTTGTCGTCGCATCCGGGTCGGCGCTGTGTCGGTGTTGATCCGGAGGTGTTCTTTCCGGTGTCAGAGCTGGGTGTGTTGCAGGCCCGGCTGGTGTGCACCGGCTGCCCGGTGCGTGTCGCGTGTCGTGAGTGGGCGACCGCGACGGGCCAGGACGGCATCTGGGGCGGCACTACCGATGCCGAGCGCGCGAGCCAGCGGCATGCGGATATCGCCGCCGCGGCTGGTGTTGGGGCGGTGGCGGCGTGATACCAGCAGCGGTGACTGCTCAGCCAGAGCGCGGGGGCCCGCGTGCTCGGCGTGCGTATGCGCTGTTGCGGCGCGGTAAGGCCCGGAAGGAAGTGTTCGTGTCGGCCTACGGTCAGGCGTCCACACCGGCCGAACGGCTGGTCGTAGCGTTCGCCGCGGTGCGTGCGACGTTGCCGAAGCCCGAGGCGGTAGCACCGGAGACCGCGCGCCGCGTCGACCGTATCGCCGATGACCTCGCGGACCTGTTCGCCGAACTCCACGCCGGGCAGGAACGTGCGGCGGCGTCCGCGATCCGGGCGAAGCAGCGCACCGCCGCTCGCAGCCAGGCCCGCCGCGAGCAGCGCCCCGCCACCGCCGCAGGTGGTGAGTCGTGATGGATGTCCGCGCCCGTTGTGTGTTCTGTGGTCGGTCATTCGAGATGCCACGTGATGGTGGCACGCCGCCGCGGGCCTGCGGCCGGTGCCGTCACCGGCACCCCCGGAAGGGAGGTGGTCGTCGTGTCGCAGCCGATCTCTGACCACCAGCAGCAGGAAGAGTCGGCGGTGGAGAGCGCGGGCCGACCGGGTCTCTACGTCGTCGACCCGGCCGCTCCCGGCGGGTCGAACCCGGCCAGTCCTGGGGCCGCCGCCGAGCCGGCCGCCGCGGTGGTGACGCCGTTGGCGCCGTGGGACCAGCGCCTCATCGACGTAGTCCGCGACCTGATCGAGGCCCGGCCCCGGTGGAACCAGACTCCGCCGTCATACGCCCAGACCTGGGCGTACTCGCGGTCCGGGGACTGGACCACATCGCAGAACCCGCTGGTGAGAGCCGTGCACTCGGTCCTGACGCTGGCCGCCCTGGCCGTGGTGTTCCCGCTGGACTGGCTGTGCAACGTGATCCGGGACAAACCGTCCGGGTTCATGATCACCGTTGTCGTTATCGCACTGCTCGTGCTGTCGCTGTCGGGCGGTGGGTGATGTCGTGGTCGATGTTCATCCCGTCCTCCATGCCTGCCCTCGGCGCCCTCGCACTCGTCCTCGCGGTACTGCTGGTCTTCCTGGATGTTCCCGGTAAAGGCGTGGACTGGGAGAAAGTCGCCGCCGTGTTGGCGGTGGTCGGCGGGTTCGGCGTCGGCGGCGCGTCCGCGGGCTGGTTCGGCGTCCTGTTCCAGAATCTGTCGGGTGGGGCCCTGTCCGGTGCTGGGCAGGTCACCGCCCAGCTCGTCGGAGTCAGCGCGGTGGGTGCGGTCGCGGCCGCCGCGGCCCTGTGGGCTTACTCGCGGCTGCGTGGGTCGGGGATCACCGCAGCGACGAGGTCGAAGTCGCTGCTGGTGGTCGCCGCCCTGGCCCTGGTCGGGACCGTCCTGGCCGGTGTCCCGCGTCTGTACCCGGCCGCGGATGCGTTCATCGCCGCCCTCGCCGCATCCCTCACCTGATGACACCGCAAGTTCTAGCTGTGTGCCGATACAGCGCTAGAAAAGGAAGGAGTGGCTGGTGGAAGCGTTCTTCCTGACCTGTGTCGTCGTCGCGTTCTTCGTGACGAAAGGCCGTACCGACACCGCCGCCTACAGCAACGGCAAAGAACCACCCGGCCTCGCGCGGGCGCGGATGCGCCACGAGAACGCCGGCGGGGCCCGCACCAGCTCGGGGCGCCCGACCGGGCGGGGCGCGTTCGGACTACTCGTCGCCTCCCGCTGGGCGAACGCCTGCCAGGCCGCTCAGCAGCGCGGCGAACACCGCGCCGCCCGTCGGCGGGCGTGGTACGACGCGACCGCCCCGGGTCGGGATGAGCGCTGGCGTGCCGCCCAGCAGCGGCGCCTGGAGCGGGCGGACCGGGCGCGGGCTCGGTGGGCGCACGCCCGTGGCCTCACCGCAACCAGCACCGACAGCCCTGGCACTGGTGCCGGCGCTGGTGGCGGTGTGTTGGAGCTGTGGGGCCGCCGCCGCGACACCCGCACCAGCGCCGGCCCCGTGACGGGGTCGGCGGGGGGTGCGGTCGTGGCGACCGATGATCCCGGCCTGCCCAGCCGCGTACCGGCCGCTGACGGGCAGGTTCCCGCGGCCCGCCCGACCCCGGACGGGAACGGGGACGGGGAAGCCGTGGATCCGGACGTGCCCGCGCCGGCGACGGAGTCCCCGCCGTCCACCAGCACGACCACGTCTACTACGTCTACTTCTTGTGGAGGTCCAGGAATGTATGAGGCCGCTGTCACCCGACTGGCCGCCGCGGCGGACGCGTGTGGCGTCTACCGCACCCAGCTGTCCGGGTTCACCGACCGGCTCGCCGGGCAAGGCTGGGGTGAGCAGGTCACCGGCCCACTGTCGGATTCGCTGACGGTGCTGGCCGACGCCGAGAGCGCCTACCGGGACCTCGCCAGTCAGATGCGCGCTCAGGGCGACCAGGGCCGGGACGCCTACGAGGCGGCGCCCTATGTGCCGGGCCCACACGCCGTCCTCTAACCCGCTGACAAGCGCACACGCCAGAAGGAACGGAGCAGAAGCCCATGACGGCAGTACTGGATGGTGACGGGAACCACGAATACATCGCGGCGGCGTTGCGGGACGCCGCCACCGATCTGGAACAACTCATCGCCGGCCACCGGGTGATCGCCGACGAGTTCGAATCCCACGGTTGGGTCGGCCTGGACGCCCTCGACGGCGTGGGGGGTCAGCTGGGCGGGGTGATCGACTCGTTGTCGCTGGTCGCGGAGCGGGTCGGGGTGGGTGGGCAGATCGTCGCCGACGCCCACACCTCCCACCACATGATCGGCCGCGCGTCGAAGGCGTCCCTGGGCCACGCCTGACCTGGTGGGTTCGGAGTCCCGCCCACACCCGAGTGGTGTGGGCGGGTGCTCCGACTCCATCACCACAGCACAGCGCCGACCACGCCGCTGACCAGGAGAAAAAGGAGGGAGAACAGTCATGACTCGGGTGAGGTCTGCATCGACGATCACGCGCAGGACGCGGTTCGAGCACGCCGCCCGGCTCGCCGCCGAGCGGGCAGCAGCCCGGGAGAAGGACCGCGGTGACGGCGCTAGTGAGACGGCGCCATCAGGTGCCCATGCGGCGGCGTTCTGGTCGCGGGTGAAGGCCGCCGTCGTCCCGACCGGTGACCGGGGCGCCCCGCTGGAGGTCGGTGGTGATGATCGGTGCGAGAACGCGCGGCGGGTGTTGGTCGCGGATCGGAACAGTCGTCGGCGCTGGCCCTGGATCCCGGCCGCCGCTGGTGGTGGTGTCGGGATGGGCGGGCACTGGATCGGCGCCGCCGCCGCCGCGCTCGGCGCCACGACAGACCCGGGAGTGTTCGCCGGCCCGGCTGCCGCGCTCCCGGTCGCTGCGGCCGTGCTGGGCGCAGCCCGTTACCGATCCCATGTCGGCCGGTGGTGGCCTGAGTTGTGTGTGAGTGGTGCGGGTGCATCAGTTCTGGCCCACGCACTCGCCACGACGGGCCCGTCGCCGCTACTCGGCGCCGCCGCAGTCCTCGGCACGACCGTGCTGGGCACCCGTTGGTGGCGGGCCCATCCGCTCGGCCCACAGGTCGCGCCGTTGACGTCATCCGAGCTGCCGGCGCTCGCCCCGCCGGACCCCGAACACGACCGGTACTGCCTGGCGTGGGCGCAGACCAACGGCTCCACGACCGGGAAGGTCCCCGGCTCCCGGCTGACGAACCGTGTCGACGGGCCCTACACGACGACGTTCGACGTCGTCCTGGCTCGTGGTGTGCACACCATCGCCGATCTGCTCACCCACCGGGTCCGCCTCGCCGGCGGGCTCGGAGAGCCCGCCGACCGAATCCTGTTCGCCCCAGCCGGGGCGGGACAGAGCGCGGCGCGGGCGCGGTTGACGGTCATCCACACCGACCCGGTCGCGCAGGTCCGCTATTTCACCGCGCCACGCGTGCACGACGGAACGATCCAGGGTGTGGGGCGGGCGGTCGACGGAACCGGCGAGGTCGACGTCGTCATGTGGAACGACTCCGGGACCGTGCCGACGATGATCGTCGGCTCCACCGGCGGCGGGAAGTCCGGCGCCACGAACATCCTGACCACCGCCGCACTGTCCACCGGCGTCCTCAACCTGCTCTATGCCGACCCGAAAGGAAACTCCTCCACCGCCCTCGCCGCCCGCGCCCGGATCGCGGTCATCGGCAAACACAACGTCCTCGCCCTGCCGAGGCTGATCGGCGCGATCCTGGAAGCACGCGCCCAGATCGCCGCGCAGGCCGGCTCGGACCTGATCTTCCCCAGTGTCGAGATGCCGGGGTGGATGTTCCTGCACGACGAGTACTCCTTCGTCGCCCACGACCCGACCACCGCCGCGTTGTGGACCGAGACCGTGAACACCGTCCGCGCGCTCGGCGTGTGGGTGGTCGGCTGCAACCAGTCCCAAGGACAAGCCGCCTGGGGCGGTGACCACGCCCGGTCGGCGTTCGCCTCCCAGGTCATCGCGTTCCGCACCAACTCCAAATCGTCCTCGGACCTCGTACCCGGGCTGGTGTGCGACCCGAACGAGCTCCCCCTCGACGACGCCCGGCCACGACGCCCGATCCCCGGGATGGCCGTCCACGCCCACCTGGACGCACCCGTCCGCTGGGACTGGCTACCCAGCGACGCTGACGCCACCCGGATGACCGCGACGGGCCGGCCGGCACCCGAGCTGACGGTGTCGACCGCGTTCGACCGGCACTTCGCCCAGCCCGAGCTGCATCCACTCGACGACGCCGCGATCACCACCGTCCTCGGACCCGCCATCAACGGGCGGTGGCAGATCGGCGGCCTCGGCGGCACCCACCACCTCACCGACGGCGGCGCTGCCGGAGCCGGAGCCGGGGCTGGGAGCGGGCGGGGCGGGCTTCGGCGCAGCCCGCAGCCGTCCTGGGGAACCCGCACCGCCACCGCCGACACCCCACCTACACCTGCATCTGCACTTGCGCCGGCGGGTGTGGTGTCGCCGGTGCAGGCCGAGGTCCTCGCCCTCATCGAGGGCGGCACGGTCGCGACCGGGGATCTGGTCGCGGCGGCGGCGGCGTCGAAGGCTGCGGTGCACGACGCCCTGGACACACTCATCGGGCAGGGGCGGATCGCCCGGGTCGCCCGCGGCCGCTACCAAACCGTCGCGACCGCCGCCCCGACTGCACCCGCCGAGACGGGCTCGACATCATGAACCGGATGAACCCGACACACGGACGACAACCGGGACGCCACCCGGGGCTGCGGTCGGGCGGTGGGCGGTCGGGGACCGCCGCGCGGCGACGCTGCTGATGACCGTGGCCGCGGTGGGCGTGTTCGTGCTGGTCGAGATCTGGGCACTCCAGCACGACACCGGCAACTCCGGCGACAACTCTGCCGCTGCCGGGTCAGCGGTAGCGGCTGGTCCGAACGGGGCCGGCCCGGTGGATGTGTCCGGGCTGCGGATCGCCCCGGACCGGCACGGTCGTGACTACCGCCGTGAGGCGTTCGGACCCGGATGGGCGCCCGCGGTCGGGCCGGGCTGCGACATCCGGGACTACGTCCTGGCCCGGGACCTGACCGACACCACCACCCGCAACACCTGCGATGTGACATCGGGCACACTTCAGGATCCGTACAGCGGGCAGACGGTCACCGGGCCGGCGAGACAGATCGACATCGACCATGTCATCCCGCTCGCTCTGGCCCACCGGTCCGGCGCGCACGCCTGGACCGACCGGCAGCGGGAGGTGTTCGCGAATGATCCGGACAACCTGCTCGCCGTGTCCGCGCAGGTCAACCGGTCGAAGTCCGACAAGGGACCGGAGCAGTGGATGCCGCCGGTCGATGCGTGTGTCTACGCCCACGACTTCGTCCGGGTCGCCACCCGCTACCAACTCACCGTCACCGCAGACCGGGCCGATGCGCTGCGTCGGGCCTGCACGTGAACACCACCGCGGGCCGGGCCGGTGGAACCTGCCGGTGCCGCAGATGAACCAGTCGACTACGGTCTGTCCCCAGACAACGACAAACGGCCCCCCCTGGCAAGGAAAAGGGCCGCGAGTCGTTCGACAAAAAAACCCAGCCGTGAGGCTGGAAAACCAGCCGTGAGGCTGAGATGGGAGAAGTCTAACCATGACCGGCCAGCCCCACCACCCCGGCCACCCCGACCACCCCGGCCGTGGGCCGTCTATGCCTGTCGACCTGGGCGTTGATGCCTCCGGCCGGGCGGATGACCGGTTCGTCTCGGTGGCCGGTGACTCCCCGGTCGATGCGGCGGTGCCGTTCTGGATCGCCGCGTGCGTGCGGCTTGCACCGCCGTGTCGTAGCGACGGGCGGCCATCAGCACGGCCGCGGACAAGGTCCTGACCGCCGCGCAGGTGCTGCTGGCCGACCGGGTCCGCTCGACTGATCCGGAGCGGGTCGAGCTGGACCGCCGCGAAACTCGCCCGCTGGTGCGGCTACGAGTCGGCGAACAAAGCCGGCTGGCTGTTCGACTACCTCTCCCAGATCGGGTTCCTGCGGATCGACCGGCACTACGTGCCCGGGCAGCGCGGCCGGGCGGCCGACACGTTCACGGTCTTCACCCAACCACCCATCGGGTATGTCGGACCGCGGACCTACTCCGAGCTCGACCGCGCCCTCTCCGATCCGACAACACCCACTCGCTTATTCGTCGCCCCGCCCCGCCCGCACCCACCCGGCCCCGGTGCCCAGATGGGCACGAAGATGGTGTCGGCCGCTATTTCCGCAGGTCAGGGTCTTGATGCCCATCTGGGCATCTTCTCTAGATCGATCGACTCCTCTCCGAGGAGTCGGAGAGGAGAGGAGTCGATGGAGCCCGTGCCGGGCGGTGCGGCGGAGCCGCCCGCCACGGGCCACCGCGAACCGGCCGGTTCGGCCGGTTCGGCCGGTGCTGTCGGCGCGGGGGCCTCCGCGGAGGCCGGTTCGGAGGTCGGCGCGGAGGTCGGGGCTCTGGTCGCGCGTTGCCGTGGGTGGAGTGGGCGCAGACGGCCAAGCGGGCGTCGTCGTCGTGGCGGCCGACGGTCGACGATGTCGAGCGGGTCGGGTCGGCGATCCAGTCCGGTCTCGACGCTGGCATCACCCTCGTAGAGGCCTCTGAGATCGCCTGTGCGGCGATGAGAGACG
>NZ_MCIS01000008.1:0-44220 GCF_001932475.1 Pseudonocardia sp. Ae717_Ps2 | reverse complement strand
TGCTCGCGCTGCTGCGCTGGCGTGGCTGAGAGCGCTGGGGCTCAAGATCAAGTCTCACAAGACCTATGCATCATTGATTGCCTGGTCAGCGTGGCGCGCGAGTCGGTCACAGAACGTCACGTCCCGGCGTAGGCCGGGGCCCGTCGACGGAGGCCCTAGCGGGCATCAAGGACATGTTCATGTCCGGGGGCGAGAACGTCTCCTTGACCCTGCTGGCCGCTAGTCGTCGTATCGACGACATGCGTTCGGTGCGGCCCGTCGCCCTCAAGATCATTTCCAATGCATAGGTGCGAGGAGCGGTGGCGGTGGTAGCGGTCAGGCAGAGGGCCGGTGCGGCCAGACGAACCGGGCCTCGAACCAGGTGCGTCCGGTCTCGGCGTTGCGCATGATCGCGACCTCGTAGTCGTCGACGGCGAGGGCGTGCAGGGCTGCCGTGGGGTCAGCACTCCGGCCCTTCTTCGTGAACCTGATCCGGCGGCGGCCGTCGGACAACGGGCTCATCCGTTGCACTAGCTCGTCGATTCGCTCGCGGGCGACGTCCTGGTCCATCAATCAGGTCCTCCTCTCCGGGTAGGACACCCGGCCGCCGGGCGTCGGTGAGGCGGGTCGGTAGCCACCACTCGACGCCGAGGTCGTCGAGCCAAGCTCGGGCGGCGTCGACGCCGTGGCGCTCAGTGACGTCGAGCAGCTCGGCGCGCGCGGGACTCGACGATCTTCCACGAGTGCGAGGGCAGGACCGCAACGTTCTCGCCCTCCAACTCAACGGCGACGATCTCCTCGTCGGTCTGCTCCTCGTCAAGGTCGACGACGTCGCAGCGCAGGTCGTGGTCACGCTGGGACCAGGTGAGCTGACGGCGTCCGCGGATCAGCTCCTCGTACTCGCGGAGCAGGTGGCGGGCGTGCAGGTCGGCGAGCTGCACGACCTGGCCGGTGTCGGGGTTCTCCATCCGGCGGCCCACGGTGGCGTCGTGCATCAGCTCGTAGATCGAGCGGGAGGTGCCGCGCGCGGCCTTGGTCGAGCCCATCACGGCCTCGGAGGCCAGGCCCTTGCAGAGGTAGCGGGCCCAGGCTCCGGAAGTCTCGGAAAGGCCGGCGGATCCGAGGTCGACGCGCTGGACGTCGAGACCGTGCTCCAGGGTCGGGGCGGGCATCCCGGCCCGCACCAGACCGGCCGACCAACGGGCGAACCAGCTCCCGGTCATGGCGTCGACGGCGTCGTCGGACATGGTCTGCTCAACGACGATCAGGGCGTGCACGTGGACGTGCCAGCCGTTGTCCATCGAGCGGGTGACCTCCAAAGCGCGGACCCATCCCCGCAGGCCAGCGGCGTAGTCGCGCTGGGCGGCGCGGCCCCCGGTGACCGCTCCCCACCCCTTGGTCAGCGCGGCCAAGCACTCGGCCAGGGAGTGCTCGCGGTGGTGGCGCATCGTGAGGGTGACCAGCAGCGGGACCCCGCCGGTGCCGACGTGGTGGCCCAGGACCTTCCCGACCTCCTCCGAGCGCTTGGCCGCGATCTTGACCGAGCACTCGGGGCACATCCAGACCGAGCCGCAGGACCAGAGCCCGGAGAACCCGGCGACCCGGCCGGTGGCGCCGGTCGAGCCCTGGGCCGGGGTACCGGTGGCGTCGGTGACCCGCAAGACGACCGAGCCGTCCGGGCGGCCGCCGGGGAGCCCGCAGCTCGCGGTCCGGCCCTGCGCGACCTGCCGCAACCCCTTGCGGATCGCCCACCGCTCAGCCCGGCGATCACTGCGCCGGTCCTGCACCGCGATCGGGTCCGTGCGGTCGAGCTTGGGCAGGGTCTCACGGAGGGTGAGCCAGCTCTGCACCTCACGCCGGACCTGGTCGTGGCCGTCCTGACCTGCAGCGGAAGAGTTGTTCGTGAAAGTGCCAAGGGCCTCGCTGCGCTCGGCCGCCGGGCCCGCGCTTGCGCCTCCGGCGCCGCGCGGCCCGGCTCCGGCTGCAGCAGGGGCCAGGGCATCGCCACGGGCACCTCTGAGCGCGCCGGAGACGGCCGATCGGGCGTCGTGTGTGTGTCGGCGTGGTGCACCGTCCGGTGCCCGTACCGTGGCGATCAGCCACAGCGGAAGACCTCTCCTTTGCAGGGACATCGACTCGGTCCGCCGCTGGTGCAGAGCCCTGGGCGTTCGCGCGCCTGGGGCTCTCGGCTTTCCTGGGGTCCGACAGTGGCCCCGGCGGGCCCCGATCAGGGGCGACACGCCGGGAGCGGTCGGGTCGATCTGCACAAGGGCCTCGCTGCGCTCGGCCGCCGGGCCCGCGCTTGCGCCTCCGGCGCCGCGCGGCCCGGCTCCGGCTGCAGCAGGGGCCAGGGCATCGCCACGGGCACCTCTGAGCGCGCCGGAGACGGCCGATCGGGCGTCGTGTGTGTGTCGGCGTGGTGCACCGTCTCCGGTGCCCGTACCGTGGCGATCAGCCACAGCGGAAGACCTCTCCTTTGCAGGGACATCGACTCGGTCCGCCGCTGGTGCAGAGCCCTGGGCGTTCGCGCGCCTGGGGCTCTCGGCTTTCCTGGGGTCCGACAGTGGCCCCCGGCGGGCCCCGATCAGGGGCGACACGCCGGGAGCGGTCGGGTCGATCTGCACGAGCTCAGGCCGCGATCGCGACGGGGCCGCTCTGGTCCGGCGGGCATGCCGCCCTGACCGCGGCGACGTACTCGGGGTATCCGCCCAGGTAGGGGGCCCGGAAGCGGGTCAGCTCCTCGCCGGGGGCCGACAGCAGGGCGACGCCGGGGCAGGCGACGGTGTGCTGGTCGGCCAGCTCGGCCGGAGCGCCGGGGTGCAGCAGCTCGACCGACGCCCGGTTGTCGGTGCGGAAGGAGATCCGCAGCGAGCACATGGCGCGCTCGAACGCCCCGACGATCGCGGCCTCGGCGCGCTGCACGATCAGCACCAGCCGGTAACCGGCCTTCGCTCCCTCGGCGAGCAGACGCCCGATCAGGGCGCGGATGCGCTTGCCGATCGGGTCCTTGGTCGTCGACGCGGCGTCGGCGACCCGGTAGAGCGCGGCCAGCTCCTCGAGGACGACGACCCGCAGCGGCTGGGCCGGGGTGATCTCGACGGTGTCACGGTCGGCAGGCATCGAGGAGATCCGGGCGTCCATGTCCTCGACCAGGGCCAGCAGGAGCGCTTCGTGGGCGGCCAGGTCGTCGACGCCGGAGACCTGCCACGCGGCGTGCCGGATCCCGGCGAACGGGCGCCAGAGCAGCCCGGTGGGGTCGCTGCCGCAGAGGGTGACCAGCGGGTCGGCGGCGAGCTGGGACAGCAGCCCGTAGGTGAAGACCGACTTCCCGGAGCGGGTGACGCCTTGAACGATGGTGTGGGCGACGTCGGCCCAGGACTGCACGAGATCCCGGGCGGTCTCGTCGCGGCCGAGCAGGACCCGGCCCGGGGCGGCGGGCAGGGGCAGACCCACGGTGCCGTCGAGCGGGTCGGCGCCGAGCAGCTCGATGCGGGCGTGGATCTGCCCGAGGGCGGTGACCCGCAGGGCGACGGCGCCCAGGTGCGGGGCGATGCGCAGCGCGACCCGGCGCAGGTCGCCGAGCAGCTGACCCGGGAGCAGCTGCACCGTCAGCACGACCGGCGGCCCGAGCACGACGTCGACGAGGCGGGGCACGGTCACGGTGGGGCCGGTGACGGTGTCGACCCGGGTGCACAGCCCGGCGCCCTCACAGGCCTGCCGCCAGGCCCACCACAGGGCGTCGACCTCTCGCTCGTCGAGAGCCCGCTCCTGCCGCGCGGTCCAGAATCCCATTTCTCTCCCCATTTCTAGCGATTGTTTTTTGGCGCAGCACGAATGCGGCCCCGCATTCCGAAATGGTCGGGAATGCGGGGTCGACGTCTCTTTCTCTACTTGGCCGGGCGGATCAGGCCGCGTCGCCCTGCGCCTTGCCCGGGCGCGGAGCGGCCTGACCGCGGATCCCGTCCGCGGACCAGCGCGGCGGGGTGAGCTGCCCGGTCTTGCGCTGCACGTAGCCCGGGGTCATCACCAGCCCCTCGAAGTGCAGCGGCTGCCCGAAACCACCGACCGCAGGCTGGTCGTGGGAAGCGACCAGGATCTCGACCACGGCCGTCTTGTCCCGCTCGTCGGCCTGGTCGGCCGGGGTGATCGCCTCGACCCGCCACAAGCCACGACCGTGCTCGTCGACCTCCTGGCGACCCTGCGGGTCGGGGCGCCGCGAGCCGTCGGACAGCTCCACCCACTTCGCCACCGGAATCACGGTGCCGGTGCTGATCAGGGTCACGCGGTCGGTATCGATCGGGTAGCTGCGCATCGTCGTCTCCTGGTGTCTGCGGCCCCGGTACTTAGGTGCCTATGCAGGTCAAGGTAACAGGTGCCTAGGCACCTACGCAACACCGGAGTCCAGGACGGAGAACCGCAGGTCAGAAGCTCAGAGGTTCGTGCTGCTCTCGCTGGTAACGATCACCGGCGCCTCCGGGTAGCAGTAGGTGCCCACCTCGATCGGCCAGCCGCCTTCGACCTGGATCGTGTCGACGATCCGCAGGAGCGGCTCACCCTCACCCACCCGCAGGGACTCGGCTTCCGGAGCGGTCGCGCGGACGATCCCCACAACGTGGTGGTGCCCCGTGAGATCCCGGCCCAGCCTCTCGGCGATGTAGGCCGGCGACCCCTCCGGGATCGAGTCGTCGTCGAGCAGCCGGGCGGTGACGTCGACCTGCTGGTCAAGGAGGGCGGGCAGGAACCATGAGGTCGCGACGGTGTACGGCTGATCGTCCCGGTAGATCACGCGCCGCCGGTAGACAAGCTGGGACGCGACCGTGGCGTCAAGGCAGGCGAGAACGATCTCTGGTGCATCGCTCCCCGGCGCCGTTCCGACGGTGCGTTCGCTGCGCTCGTTAGGCAGGTAGATGGGGCCACCGCTGAGCATCCGGCGCCACATCGCATCCGGGGTGACACCGGTGGTCGAGGACCCGGAGGCGACGATCAGACCAATACCGGGCTCAGTGTAGGCCAGGCCGGTGTTTCGGAGTTGCGCCGCAACCTTGTTAGCCGTTGCCCGGCTAACTCCCAATCCTCCTGAATCTGAACTCCGGTCGGGAGCCTGTCACCCGGAGACAGTTCACCCCTGGCGATTCTCTCCGAAATCGACCGGGCGATCTGCATATAAGGGGCCTCGGCCCGGGCCAACTTGTGGACTGCCATTTCGAGTGTTCCTTCCACTTCTCTCTACTACAGGGTGCCTATGGCTACATGATACCTAGGTACCAACGCAACAGCAGCCTCCCGACGACCAGCGCGCGGTGCACCTCCGCTCCCGCGGTCCGCTGGAAGGGGGGGTCCGCTATTGGACCCCGCCCCTGACCTGCGAGAACGACCTACGCCGGGGCGTCGAACTCGTAGTCGTAGATGTGCCGGTCAGCCGCCGCGACCGAGTCGAAGTACTCGACGACCTTGCCGTCCTGGTCGATGGCGTGGTGGGCCAGGACCACGACTGGAGCTCCTAGTGGGAGGTCCAGCGCGATCGCCTCCTCTTGCGTCGCGAGGCGCGCCCGCAGCCGCTCGCGGTAGCGGACGATCTCGTGGCCGTTGGCCTCCAATAGGCCGTAGATGCCGCCGGGAGCCGTCTGACCGGCGGAGTAGCCGATCTGCCGGTCGACGCTGGCCGGGATGTAGGAGTCCGCGAGCTGGGTCGGGACACCACCAACCCACATCCGCCGGCGCTTGACGACCGCCTCGTCCTCGCCGATGACCTTCGCGACCTCAGAAGAGACCGTCACCGTCTCGACCGGGGACAGTTCCTCGGAGCGCCACTCCAGGCCCAGAGCCTCGGCCTCAGCGGCAAGAGCGCCCTTGCCCTGAGCACGAGCCTCCCGCGAGAACCGGCTGTTCCGGACGGCGATGACCGGCGGCACCTCGCGAACGAACACGCCCTTGCCCTGGCGGGACTCGGTCAGGCCCTCCTGCACCAGGATCGCCAGACCCCGGCGGATGGTCGGACGAGTAGCCGAGGCAAGCTCCTCGATCAGCTCGGACTCGCTGGGGAGCTTGCTGCCTGGTCCATAGGTGCCCTCGGTGATCCGGCCCCGCAGGATATCGGCCACCTGCTGGTAGAGCGGCGTGGACGCCTTCGGGTTCAGCACCATCGATGCCACCTCCTAACTTGTCTGCTTATGTACACAAGCATACCGCTAAACGGGATATTCCCTAGTAGGCGGGGCCCTAACCCCATGCCTCCGGCGGCCACTGCGTGGTGCGCCTCAGCTCCCGCAGTCCCGAGGAGCCTGCGGCCGAGCAGGTGGGCGGGGTGGCTGGGGCGGCTCCGGCTGGCCCTGCGCTCACGTCGGCCCCGGAGGCAGCACGGCCGCCGCAGGACCCGCAAGCCTGGGCAGCTCGACCGCCGGTCGAGCCGAGATGTTGCGGGCCCCACGACGGCCAGGCGCAAGCGCGCCGACGTGACCGCAGACCCAACCTCCGAGGACACCACCTGTCTGGCGACAGGCTAGACGGGTGTGTCGTCGTATCAACGACATCAACGGTTGGCCGTCAAGACGGCAAGACGGTTCGACGGCAATGTCGTTGTTAGGTTGACATGACGTGACGGCGCTGTCGTCGTATAATTTACATATGGACACGGGGAAGGCGATTGACCGGCTGCGAGAGGTTTTTCCACGAGGCGAGATCGAGCACAGCGACACTATCGCGAAAGTCGCATCCGAATATCTTGATGCATTTTATATTCGCATCAAAGATGACGAAGAATACGATTTCAGCGAGGGTGAGCCTGCCGCTCTTTTCGCTATGTGTGAATCGCTGCGTAGTGCTGCCGATAGATACGAGCGGGATTTGCTGCGCACCCTGAAATGGGGGGCAGAAGGTATGACCTGGGAGCAGGTCGCCGAGGCGGTCGACGGGCAGCTCGGCGGCCGGCAGGCGATGCAGAAGCGGTGGACCCGACTCACGGCCGCGACCAGGCGGACGACGACCGGGGACATGCGACGGGGTGCCGCACAGACGTCACACCGTCATGACGGTAACGTCGACGATACGACGACAACGACGGAGTGGTCATGAGACTCACCGTGGGACACCTCAAGGGCGGCCCGGGAAGACGACGACGGCCGTGCACCTGGCGCTCGGGCTGGCCCGGTCCGGGCGGACGCTGCTCGTCGACGCCGACCCGGACCAAGACGGTGCGTTGGCCTGGTCGCAGCTCGCCAAGGATTGGCCAGCGGATCGGTGCATCGTCATCGAGGCAGCCGACCGGCACCTGGCCCGCCAGCTCCGACCAATGCTCGACGACTACACCCACGTGATCCTCGACGCCGGGCCGAAGAACCCGAACCTGTTGCGGCAGGCCCTCACGCTGTCCGAGCACCTGATCGTGCCGCGGGGCCGGGGCGGACCTGGCAGCGATCGAGCAGGTCTTCGAGCTCGCGGCCGAGGCAGACTCTCTGTCCCCGCTGACCGCGTCGCTGCTGCTGGTCGACGTCGACAGCCGGTGGAGGTCCGGGAGCGAGGCGCGGACGTGGGCCGAGGGCGAGGACATCCCGACGATGACCGCGCAGGTGCGCCACCTCGTGGAGTTCGCGGTGGCCCGGGGGACCGCACCCGAGCAGTTGGGCGACTACGAGCTGGTGCTCGACGAACTGATCAAGGAGACCTCGTGATGGCGGAGCGGAAGCGGGCCGGGGCCCGCCGGAGTCTCGCGGCAGCCGCCGGGGCGACCCGTCGTCGATCCGACGACAGCGCCGGTGGTGCGGTGGAACACCCGCAGCACTCGGACCAGATCACGATGCCGGAGCCTGCGGCGGTGACCGAGCCGGTACTGACCCCGCCGGAGCCCCGTCCGGTGCCCCCGGCGAAGCGGGCCGGGTCGAAGTACACGGCGATGCTCGACGACGACGTCGTGGACGCGTTCGAACAGGTGACCCGGATCGCGCGGCGGCGACTCGGGCGGCACGTCGACAAGATCGAGGTGCTGTCCGCGCTGCTGCTGCTCGCCGCCGATGACGCCAGCCTGCGCGATCAGGTGGTCGGAACGATCGGCGCGCGACCCCGGTGACCGAGCTGATCACCGACCGGTTCCCGCCGCCCTGGACCCACAGCGTGCAACACCTCGACGGCGTCCCGGTCCACCACCTGACCGACGCCGACGACGCGACGATCTACCGGGGGCCGGACGGCGACCGGGTGATCGTCTTCTGCCAGCACGCCAACGCCGAGACCGGCATCAGCCCGGTCTAACGAGCTTCCCCCGAGAGGATCGCCACTGCCTGCGCGAACGGGGTCAACGCCCGCCGCCGGGTGCCACCTCGACGGCGTTGAAGGACCAGAAGCCGCGCCAGATAGGCCACGGTGTGCTCCCCGATCGGGAGGACAGCGGTGTAGGTGACAGGATCAGACATGCAGGACCTCGGTGACGGTGTCGATCTGTGCTGGACCGACCGATCTACCGGGGTCCTGCCCCGTTCCCGCTCATCTCACCGCCCTCGGCGTGTCGCCACAACCTCCCACCCCGCTACTGAGAACACCTCAGTGAGCGGGAAAGCCTCGGCTCCGCAACAGCGCGACAGTCCAGTCACGTCCCAGACATCGGGACGCTGTAGTGGCTTGGATCACGAGGGCACTCCCACGACGGAACCCCCTCCACCATGCGCGGCATCAACGGATGCGGATGCCGCGGGCAAGTAGGACGAGGAACCCCGCACTCCAACTCCAGAACACGATCTTGAATCTGCTCGGCAGTCGCCACACACGCCACCTCGTGAGCAACCGAAGTCGTGAAGTGCACCGCGACACTCTCAGCAACAAACGCGCCGCTGACATCCCTACCCGAGTCGATCTCAACTGCAAGGTCCGTCCCCATTTCAAGGCCCGGGCGCGGCGACGACACCGGAGACGGCGACGCCACAAAAACACCACGCACTTCCCAGCCCAACGCGGTCAGCCCCAAGTCTCGAAGAACTCCTTCCGCTAGCCGCCGCGCCCGAGCCTCAACACCCGCCGCAACTTCTAAGACCTGATCTTCCTCGTCGTCAAAAACAATCCACGACCGAAAAGAAGGCCCCTGCTCCTCATTCATCAACGTCAACCGTAAAGAACCAGCGAATACTAGCTTTGCAGTACCACCACCGCCCAGATTGTGGCGATACGTGAAGAGATCCTGATAGTCAAGGACGTCGTTCACAAACACCGGATTCATCGAACCGTGAAAAATATAGTCCGCCGACTCTACATGACTAGAGTTACTCGGCCTCTTTCGCGCCGTTCTGCCACCACTGCAGACCCCTTTCTGTCACCGGTCCAACAACTGTCGACTTCACCGCCGGAGACAGTCTATATCCCCACGCAACCACTCCGTGCGACGGCAGACACGTGAACTGAAGCGACAGAACCCCATTCCGATCTGATCGGTCAAACCCTCTATGGCAGCCCAGGGTTTCAACTCGCTGATAATCTTGAGCCTCGAAAGAAGTAACACTCGTGAAGCGAGAACGGATCTTCTCTGCTTCACTCTGCGGCAACGGCCTATCAAACTCGAGCACAAGATGAGCAAGCCCATCAGGCGAACCTACCTCAACCCGATCCACTTCCCCCGAATCCTGCGCCATTGCAGCAGAAGAAACACTCAATAACAAAAACATCGCCATCCCTGCAGCAAAAATCACCTTCGCTACGGGCAAGACCATTCGTTGTCCAGATTTTCCAATCATCACCAGCTGAGTGAAACATCTCGCTCGCCCGACCCTCAAGAGCCACCACTCGACGGCCCGGACCACCGCCCGGCCGCCACCGGCGGCCACCCAGACCGCACCCCCGACTGAAGATCATCAGTGGATGCATAGGGGCTGGCGGTCCTGGTGGTTGTTGCTGGTGGTTGTTGACCGTGGATCCGGTCAACAACGCCGTGCCGCCGCTGCTGCGCTGGCGTGGCTGAGAGCGCTGGGGCCAAGATCAAGTCTCACAAGACCTATGCATCATTGATTGCCTGGTCAGCGTGGCGCGCGGGTCGGTCACAGAACGTCACGTCCCGGCGTAGGCCGGGCCCGTCGACGGAGGCCCTAGCGGGCATCAAGGGACATGTTCATGTCCGGGGGCGAGAACGTCTCCTTGACCCTGCTGGCCGCTAGTCGTCGTATCGACGACATGCGTTCGGTGCGGCCCGTCGCCCTCAAGATCATTCCAATGCATAGGTGCGAGGAGCGGGCGGTGGTAGCGGTCAGGCAGAGGGCCGGTGCGGCCAGACGAACCGGGCCTCGAACCAGGTGCGTCCGGTCTCGGCGTTGCGCATGATCGCGACCTCGTAGTCGTCGACGGCGAGGGCGTGCAGGGCTGCCGTGGGGTCAGCACTCCGGCCCTTCTTCGTGAACCTGATCCGGCGGCGGCCGTCGGACAACGGGCTCATCCGTTGCACTAGCTCGTCGATTCGCTCGCGGGCGACGTCCTGGTCCATCAGGTCAATCCTCTCCGGGTAGGACACCCGGCCGCCGGGCGTCGGTGAGCGGGTCGGTAGCCACCACTCGACGCCGAGGTCGTCGAGCCAAGCTCGGGCGGCGTCGACGCCGTGGCGCTCAGTGACGTCGAGCAGCTCGGCCGCGCGGGACTCGACGATCTTCCACGAGTGCGAGGGCAGGACCGCAACGTTCTCGCCCTCCAAACTCAACGGCGACGATCTCCTCGTCGGTCTGCTCCTCGTCAAGGTCGACGACGTCGCAGCGCAGGTCGTGGTCACGCTGGGACCAGGTGAGCTGACGGCGTCCGCGGATCAGCTCCTCGTACTCGCGGAGCAGGTGGCGGGCGTGCAGGTCGGCCGAGCTGCACGACCTGGCCGGTGTCGGGGTTCTCCATCCGGCGGCCCACGGTGGCGTCGTGCATCAGCTCGTAGATCGAGCGGGAGGTGCCGCGCGCGGCCTTGGTCGAGCCCATCACGGCCTCGGAGGCCAGGCCCTTGCAGAGGTAGCGGGCCCAGGCTCCGGAAGTCTCGGAAAGGCCGGCGGATCCGAGGTCGACGCGCTGGACGTCGAGACCGTGCTCCAGGGTCGGGGCGGGCATCCCGGCCCGCACCAGACCGGCCGACCAACGGGCGAACCAGCTCCCGGTCATGCGTCGACGGCGTCGTCGGACATGGTCTGCTCAACGACGATCAGGGCGTGCACGTGGACGTGCCAGCCGTTGTCCATCGAGCGGTGACCTCCAAAGCGCGGACCCATCCCCGCAGGCCAGCGGCGTAGTCGCGCTGGGCGGCGCGGCCCCCGGTGACCGCTCCCCACCCCTTGGTCAGCGCGGCCAAGCACTCGGCCAGGGAGTGCTCGCGGTGGTGGCGCATCGTGAGGGTGACCAGCAGCGGGACCCCGCCGGTGCCGACGTGGTGGCCCAGGACCTTCCCGACCTCCTCCGAGCGCTTGGCCGCGATCTTGACCGAGCACTCGGGCACATCCAGACCGAGCCGCAGGACCAGAGCCCGGAGAACCCGGCGACCCGGCCGGTGGCGCCGGTCGAGCCCTGGGCCGGGGTACCGGTGGCGTCGGTGACCCGCAAGACGACCGAGCCGTCCGGGCGGCCGCCGGGGAGCCCGCAGCTCGCGGTCCGGCCCTGCGCGACCTGCCGCAACCCCTTGCGGATCGCCCACCGCTCAGCCGGCGATCACTGCGCCGGTCCTGCACCGCGATCGGGTCCGTGCGGTCGAGCTTGGGCAGGGTCTCACGGAGGGTGAGCCAGCTCTGCACCTCACGCCGGACCTGGTCGTGGCCGTCCGACCTGCAGCGGAAGAGTTGTTCGTGAAAGTGCCAAGGGGCCTCGCTGCGCTCGGCCGCCGGGCCCGCGCTTGCGCCTCCGGCGCCGCGCGGCCCGGCTCCGGCTGCAGCAGGGCCAGGGCATCGCCACGGGCCACCTCTGAGCGCGCCGGAGACGGCCGATCGGGCGTCGTGTGTGTGTCGGCGTGGTGCACCGTCTCCGGTGCCCGTACCGTGGCGATCAGCCACAGCGGAAGACCTCTCCTTTGCAGGGACATCGACTCGGTCCGCCGCTGGTGCAGAGCCCTGGGCGTTCGCGCGCCTGGGGCTCTCGGCTTTCCTGGGGTCCGACAGTGGCCCCCGGCGGGCCCCGATCAGGGGCGACACGCCGGGAGCGGTCGGGTCGATCTGCACAAGGGCCTCGCTGCGCTCGGCCGCCGGGCCCGCGCTTGCGCCTCCGGCGCCGCGCGGCCCGGCTCCGGCTGCAGCAGGGGCCAGGGCATCGCCACGGGCACCTCTGAGCGCGCCGGAGACGGCCGATCGGGCGTCGTGTGTGTGTCGGCGTGGTGCACCGTCTCCGGTGCCCGTACCGTGGCGATCAGCCACAGCGGAAGACCTCTCCTTTGCAGGGACATCGACTCGGTCCGCCGCTGGTGCAGAGCCCTGGGCGTTCGCGCGCCTGGGGCTCTCGGCTTTCCTGGGGTCCGACAGTGGCCCCCGGCGGGCCCCGATCAGGGGCGACACGCCGGGAGCGGTCGGGTCGATCTGCACGAGCTCAGGCCGCGATCGCGACGGGGCCGCTCTGGTCCGGCGGGCATGCCGCCCTGACCGCGGCGACGTACTCGGGGTATCCGCCCAGGTAGGGGGCCCGGAAGCGGGTCAGCTCCTCGCCGGGGGCCGACAGCAGGGCGACGCCGGGGCAGGCGACGGTGTGCTGGTCGGCCAGCTCGGCCGGAGCGCCGGGGTGCAGCAGCTCGACCGACGCCCGGTTGTCGGTGCGGAAGGAGATCCGCAGCGAGCACATGGCGCGCTCGAACGCCCCGACGATCGCGGCCTCGGCGCGCTGCACGATCAGCACCAGCCGGTAACCGGCCTTCGCTCCCTCGGCGAGCAGACGCCCGATCAGGGCGCGGATGCGCTTGCCGATCGGGTCCTTGGTCGTCGACGCGGCGTCGGCGACCCGGTAGAGCGCGGCCAGCTCCTCGAGGACGACGACCCGCAGCGGCTGGGCCGGGGTGATCTCGACGGTGTCACGGTCGGCAGGCATCGAGGAGATCCGGGCGTCCATGTCCTCGACCAGGGCCAGCAGGAGCGCTTCGTGGGCGGCCAGGTCGTCGACGCCGGAGACCTGCCACGCGGCGTGCCGGATCCCGGCGAACGGGCGCCAGAGCAGCCCGGTGGGGTCGCTGCCGCAGAGGGGTGACCAGCGGGTCGGCGGCGAGCTGGGACAGCAGCCCGTAGGTGAAGACCGACTTCCCGGAGCGGGTGACGCCTTGAACGATGGTGTGGGCGACGTCGTCGGCCCAGGACTGCACGAGATCCCGGGCGGTCTCGTCGCGGCCGAGCAGGACCCGGCCCGGGGCGGCGGGCAGGGGCAGACCCACGGTGCCGTCGAGCGGGTCGGCGCCGAGCAGCTCGATGCGGGCGTGGATCTGCCCGAGGGCGGTGACCCGCAGGGCGACGGCGCCCAGGTGCGGGGCGATGCGCAGCGCGACCCGGCGCAGGTCGCCGAGCAGCTGACCCGGGAGCAGCTGCACCGTCAGCACGACCGGCGGCCCGAGCACGACGTCGACGAGGCGGGGCACGGTCACGGTGGGGCCGGTGACGGTGTCGACCCGGGTGCACAGCCCGGCGCCCTCACAGGCCTGCCGCCAGGCCCACCACAGGGCGTCGACCTCTCGCTCGTCGAGAGCCCGCTCCTGCCGCGCGGTCCAGAATCCCATTTCTCTCCCCATTTCTAGCGATTGTTTTTTGGCGCAGCACGAATGCGGCCCCGCATTCCGAAATGGTCGGGAATGCGGGGTCGACGTCTCTTTCTCTACTTGGCCGGGCGGATCAGGCCGCGTCGCCCTGCGCCTTGCCCGGGCGCGGAGCGGCCTGACCGCGGATCCCGTCCGCGGACCAGCGCGGCGGGGTGAGCTGCCCGGTCTTGCGCTGCACGTAGCCCGGGGTCATCACCAGCCCCTCGAAGTGCAGCGGCTGCCCGAACCACCGACCGCAGGCTGGTCGTGGGAAGCGACCAGGATCTCGACCACGGCCGTCTTGTCCCGCTCGTCGGCCTGGTCGGCCGGGGTGATCGCCTCGACCCGCCACAAGCCACGACCGTGCTCGTCGACCTCCTGGCGACCCTGCGGGTCGGGGCGCCGCGAGCCGTCGGACAGCTCCACCCACTTCGCCACCGGAATCACGGTGCCGGTGCTGATCAGGGTCACGCGGTCGGTATCGATCGGGTAGCTGCGCATCGTCGTCTCCTGGTGTCTGCGGCCCCGGTACTTAGGTGCCTATGCAGGTCAAGGTAACAGGTGCCTAGGCACCTACGCAACACCGGAGTCCAGGACGGAGAACCGCAGGTCAGAAGCTCAGAGGTTCGTGCTGCTCTCGCTGGTAACGATCACCGGCGCCTCCGGGTAGCAGTAGGTGCCCACCTCGATCGGCCAGCCGCCTTCGACCTGGATCGTGTCGACGATCCGCAGGAGCGGCTCACCCTCACCCACCCGCAGGGACTCGGCTTCCGGAGCGGTCGCGCGGACGATCCCCACAACGTGGTGGTGCCCCGTGAGATCCCGGCCCAGCCTCTCGGCGATGTAGGCCGGCGACCCCTCCGGGATCGAGTCGTCGTCGAGCAGCCGGGCGGTGACGTCGACCTGCTGGTCAAGGAGGGCGGGCAGGAACCATGAGGTCGCGACGGTGTACGGCTGATCGTCCCGGTAGATCACGCGCCGCCGGTAGACAAGCTGGGACGCGACCGTGGCGTCAAGGCAGGCGAGAACGATCTCTGGTGCATCGCTCCCCGGCGCCGTTCCGACGGTGCGTTCGCTGCGCTCGTTAGGCAGGTAGATGGGGCCACCGCTGAGCATCCGGCGCCACATCGCATCCGGGGTGACACCGGTGGTCGAGGACCCGGAGGCGACGATCAGACCAATACCGGGCTCAGTGTAGGCCAGGCCGGTGTTTCGGAGTTGCGCCGCAACCTTGTTAGCCGTTGCCCGGCTAACTCCCCAATCCTCCTGAATCTGAACTCCGGTCGGGAGCCTGTCACCCGGAGACAGTTCACCCCTGGCGATTCTCTCCGAAATCGACCGGGCGATCTGCATATAAGGGGCCTCGGCCCGGGCCAACTTGTGGACTGCCATTTCGAGTGTTCCTTCCACTTCTCTCTACTACAGGGTGCCTATGGCTACATGATACCTAGGTACCAACGCAACAGCAGCCTCCCGACGACCAGCGCGCGGTGCACCTCCGCTCCCGCGGTCCGCTGGAAGGGCGGGGTCCGCTATTGGACCCCGCCCCTGACCTGCGAGAACGACCTACGCCGGGGCGTCGAACTCGTAGTCGTAGATGTGCCGGTCAGCCGCCGCGACCGAGTCGAAGTACTCGACGACCTTGCCGTCCTGGTCGATGGCGTGGTGGGCCAGGACCACGACTGGAGCTCCTAGTGGGAGGTCCAGCGCGATCGCCTCCTCTTGCGTCGCGAGGCGCGCCCGCAGCCGCTCGCGGTAGCGGACGATCTCGTGGCCGTTGGCCTCCAATAGGCCGTAGATGCCGCCGGGAGCCGTCTGACCGGCGGAGTAGCCGATCTGCCGGTCGACGCTGGCCGGGATGTAGGAGTCCGCGAGCTGGGTCGGGACACCACCAACCCACATCCGCCGGCGCTTGACGACCGCCTCGTCCTCGCCGATGACCTTCGCGACCTCAGAAGAGACCGTCACCGTCTCGACCGGGGACAGTTCCTCGGAGCGCCACTCCAGGCCCAGAGCCTCGGCCTCAGCGGCAAGAGCGCCCTTGCCCTGAGCACGAGCCTCCCGCGAGAACCGGCTGTTCCGGACGGCGATGACCGGCGGCACCTCGCGAACGAACACGCCCTTGCCCTGGCGGGACTCGGTCAGGCCCTCCTGCACCAGGATCGCCAGACCCCGGCGGATGGTCGGACGAGTAGCCGAGGCAAGCTCCTCGATCAGCTCGGACTCGCTGGGGAGCTTGCTGCCTGGTCCATAGGTGCCCTCGGTGATCCGGCCCCGCAGGATATCGGCCACCTGCTGGTAGAGCGGCGTGGACGCCTTCGGGTTCAGCACCATCGATGCCACCTCCTAACTTGTCTGCTTATGTACACAAGCATACCGCTAAACGGGATATTCCCTAGTAGGCGGGGCCCTAACCCCATGCCTCCGGCGGCCACTGCGTGGTGCGCCTCAGCTCCCGCAGTCCCGAGGAGCCTGCGGCCGAGCAGGTGGGCGGGGTGGCTGGGGCGGCTCCGGCTGGCCCTGCGCTCACGTCGGCCCCGGAGGGCAGCACGGCCGCCGCAGGACCCGCAAGCCTGGGCAGCTCGACCGCCGGTCGAGCCGAGATGTTGCGGGCCCCACGACGGCCGTGCAGGCGCAAGCGCGCCGACGTGACCGCAGACCCAACCTCCGAGGACACCACCTGTCTGGCGACAGGCTAGACGGGTGTGTCGTCGTATCAACGACATCAACGGTTGGCCGTCAAGACGGCAAGACGGTTCGACGGCAATGTCGTTGTTAGGTTGACATGACGTGACGGCGCTGTCGTCGTATAATTTACATATGGACACGGGGAAGGCGATTGACCGGCTGCGAGAGGTTTTTCCACGAGGCGAGATCGAGCACAGCGACACTATCGCGAAAGTCGCATCCGAATATCTTGATGCATTTTATATTCGCATCAAAGATGACGAAGAATACGATTTCAGCGAGGGTGAGCCTGCCGCTCTTTTCGCTATGTGTGAATCGCTGCGTAGTGCTGCCGATAGATACGAGCGGGATTTGCTGCGCACCCTGAAATGGGGGGCAGAAGGTATGACCTGGGAGCAGGTCGCCGAGGCGGTCGACGGGCAGCTCGGCGGCCGGCAGGCGATGCAGAAGCGGTGGACCCGACTCACGGCCGCGACCAGGCGGACGACGACCGGGGACATGCGACGGGGTGCCGCACAGACGTCACACCGTCATGACGGTAACGTCGACGATACGACGACAACGACGGAGTGGTCATGAGACTCACCGTGGGACACCTCAAGGGCGGCACCGGGAAGACGACGACGGCCGTGCACCTGGCGCTCGGGCTGGCCCGGTCCGGGCGGACGCTGCTCGTCGACGCCGACCCGGACCAAGACGGTGCGTTGGCCTGGTCGCAGCTCGCCAAGGATTGGCCAGCGGATCGGTGCATCGTCATCGAGGCAGCCGACCGGCACCTGGCCCGCCAGCTCCGACCAATGCTCGACGACTACACCCACGTGATCCTCGACGCCGGGCCGAAGAACCCGAACCTGTTGCGGCAGGCCCTCACGCTGTCCGAGCACCTGATCGTGCCGGTGCGGCCGACCGGGGCGGACCTGGCAGCGATCGAGCAGGTCTTCGAGCTCGCGGCCGAGGCAGACTCTCTGTCCCCGCTGACCGCGTCGCTGCTGCTGGTCGACGTCGACAGCCGGTGGAGGTCCGGGAGCGAGGCGCGGACGTGGGCCGAGGGCGAGGACATCCCGACGATGACCGCGCAGGTGCGCCACCTCGTGGAGTTCGCGGTGGCCCGGGGGACCGCACCCGAGCAGTTGGGCGACTACGAGCTGGTGCTCGACGAACTGATCAAGGAGACCTCGTGATGGCGGAGCGGAAGCGGGCCGGGGCCCGCCGGAGTCTCGCGGCAGCCGCCGGGGCGACCCGTCGTCGATCCGACGACAGCGCCGGTGGTGCGGTGGAACACCCGCAGCACTCGGACCAGATCACGATGCCGGAGCCTGCGGCGGTGACCGAGCCGGTACTGACCCCGCCGGAGCCCCGTCCGGTGCCCCCGGCGAAGCGGGCCGGGTCGAAGTACACGGCGATGCTCGACGACGACGTCGTGGACGCGTTCGAACAGGTGACCCGGATCGCGCGGCGGCGACTCGGGCGGCACGTCGACAAGATCGAGGTGCTGTCCGCGCTGCTGCTGCTCGCCGCCGATGACGCCAGCCTGCGCGATCAGGTGGTCGGAACGATCGGCGCGCGACCCCGGTGACCGAGCTGATCACCGACCGGTTCCCGCCGCCCTGGACCCACAGCGTGCAACACCTCGACGGCGTCCCGGTCCACCACCTGACCGACGCCGACGACGCGACGATCTACCGGGGGCCGGACGGCGACCGGGTGATCGTCTTCTGCCAGCACGCCAACGCCGAGACCGGCATCAGCCCGGTCTAACGAGCTTCCCCCGAGAGGATCGCCACTGCCTGCGCGAACGGGGTCAACGCCCGCCGCCGGGTGCCACCTCGACGGCGTTGAAGGACCAGAAGCCGCGCCAGATAGGCCACGGTGTGCTCCCCGATCGGGAGGACAGCGGTGTAGGTGACAGGATCAGACATGCAGGACCTCGGTGACGGTGTCGATCTGTGCTGGACCGACCCGATCTACCGGGGTCCTGCCCCGTTCCCGCTCATCTCACCGCCCTCGGCGTGTCGCCACAACCTCCCACCCCGCTACTGAGAACACCTCAGTGAGCGGGAAAGCCTCGGCTCCGCAACAGCGCGACAGTCCAGTCACGTCCCAGACATCGGGACGCTGTAGTGGCTTGGATCACGAGGGCACTCCCACGACGGAACCCCCTCCACCATGCGCGGCATCAACGGATGCGGATGCCGCGGGCAAGTAGGACGAGGAACCCCGCACTCCAACTCCAGAACACGATCTTGAATCTGCTCGGCAGTCGCCACACACGCCACCTCGTGAGCAACCGAAGTCGTGAAGTGCACCGCGACACTCTCAGCAACAAACGCGCCGCTGACATCCCTACCCGAGTCGATCTCAACTGCAAGGTCCGTCCCCATTTCAAGGCCCGGGCGCGGCGACGACACCGGAGACGGCGACGCCACAAAAACACCACGCACTTCCCAGCCCAACGCGGTCAGCCCCAAGTCTCGAAGAACTCCTTCCGCTAGCCGCCGCGCCCGAGCCTCATCAACACCCGCCGCAACTTCTAAGACCTGATCTTCCTCGTCGTCAAAAACAATCCACGACCGAAAAGAAGGCCCCTGCTCCTCATTCATCAATACGTCAACCGTAAAGAACCAGCGAATACTAGCTTTGCAGTACCACCACCGCCCAGATTGTGGCGATACGTGAAGAGATCCTGATAGTCAAGGACGTCGTTCACAAACACCGGATTCATCGAACCGTGAAAAATATAGTCCGCCGACTCTACATGACTAGAGTTACTCGGCCTCTTCGCGCCGTTCTGCCACCACTGCAGACCCCTTTCTGTCACCGGTCCAACAACTGTCGACTTCACCGCCGGAGACAGTCTATATCCCCACGCAACCACTCCGTGCGACGGCAGACACGTGAACTGAAGCGACAGAACCCCATTCCGATCTGATCGGTCAAACCCTCTATGGCAGCCCAGGGTTTCAACTCGCTGATAATCTTGAGCCTCGAAAGAAGTAACACTCGTGAAGCGAGAACGGATCTTCTCTGCTTCACTCTGCGGCAACGGCCTATCAAACTCGAGCACAAGATGAGCAAGCCCATCAGGCGAACCTACCTCAACCCGATCCACTTCCCCCGAATCCTGCGCCATTGCAGCAGAAGAAACACTCAATAACAAAAACATCGCCATCCCTGCAGCAAAAATCACCTTCGCTACGGGCAAGACCATTCGTTGTCCAGATTTTCCAATCATCACCAGCTGAGTGAAACATCTCGCTCGCCCGACCCTCAAGAGCCACCACTCGACGGCCCGGACCACCGCCCGGCCGCCACCGGCGGCCACCCAGACCGCACCCCCGACTGAAGATCATCAGTGGATGCATAGGGGCTGGCGGTCCTGGTGGTTGTTGCTGGTGGTTGTTGACCGTGGATCGGTCAACAACGCCGTGCTCGCGCTGCTGCGCTGGCGTGGCTGAGAGCGCTGGGGCTCAAGATCAAGTCTCACAAGACCTATGCATCATTGATTGCCTGGTCAGCGTGGCGCGCGAGTCGGTCACAGAACGTCACGTCCCGGCGTAGGCCGGGGCCCGTCGACGGAGGCCCTAGCGGGCATCAAGGACATGTTCATGTCCGGGGGCGAGAACGTCTCCTTGACCCTGCTGGCCGCTAGTCGTCGTATCGACGACATGCGTTCGGTGCGGCCCGTCGCCCTCAAGATCATTTCCAATGCATAGGTGCGAGGAGCGGTGGCGGTGGTAGC
Organism: Pseudonocardia sp. Ae717_Ps2; assembly: GCF_001932475.1. Taxonomy (NCBI): domain Bacteria; kingdom Bacillati; phylum Actinomycetota; class Actinomycetes; order Pseudonocardiales; family Pseudonocardiaceae; genus Pseudonocardia; species Pseudonocardia sp. Ae717_Ps2. The sequence goes on along the minus strand of NZ_MCIS01000008.1, from coordinate 24,121 downwards.
GGTCAGGCAGAGGGCCGGTGCGGCCAGACGAACCGGGCCTCGAACCAGGTGCGTCCGGTCTCGGCGTTGCGCATGATCGCGACCTCGTAGTCGTCGACGGCGAGGGCGTGCAGGGCTGCCGTGGGGTCAGCACTCCGGCCCTTCTTCGTGAACCTGATCCGGCGGCGGCCGTCGGACAACGGGCTCATCCGTTGCACTAGCTCGTCGATTCGCTCGCGGGCGACGTCCTGGTCCATCAGGTCAATCCTCTCCGGGTAGGACACCCGGCCGCCGGGCGTCGGTGAGGCGGGTCGGTAGCCACCACTCGACGCCGAGGTCGTCGAGCCAAGCTCGGGCGGCGTCGACGCCGTGGCGCTCAGTGACGTCGAGCAGCTCGGCCGCGCGGGACTCGACGATCTTCCACGAGTGCGAGGGCAGGACCGCAACGTTCTCGCCCTCCAACTCAACGGCGACGATCTCCTCGTCGGTCTGCTCCTCGTCAAGGTCGACGACGTCGCAGCGCAGGTCGTGGTCACGCTGGGACCAGGTGAGCTGACGGCGTCCGCGGATCAGCTCCTCGTACTCGCGGAGCAGGTGGCGGGCGTGCAGGTCGGCGAGCTGCACGACCTGGCCGGTGTCGGGGTTCTCCATCCGGCGGCCCACGGTGGCGTCGTGCATCAGCTCGTAGATCGAGCGGGAGGTGCCGCGCGCGGCCTTGGTCGAGCCCATCACGGCCTCGGAGGCCAGGCCCTTGCAGAGGTAGCGGGCCCAGGCTCCGGAAGTCTCGGAAAGGCCGGCGGATCCGAGGTCGACGCGCTGGACGTCGAGACCGTGCTCCAGGGTCGGGGCGGGCATCCCGGCCCGCACCAGACCGGCCGACCAACGGGCGAACCAGCTCCCGGTCATGGCGTCGACGGCGTCGTCGGACATGGTCTGCTCAACGACGATCAGGGCGTGCACGTGGACGTGCCAGCCGTTGTCCATCGAGCGGGTGACCTCCAAAGCGCGGACCCATCCCCGCAGGCCAGCGGCGTAGTCGCGCTGGGCGGCGCGGCCCCCGGTGACCGCTCCCCACCCCTTGGTCAGCGCGGCCAAGCACTCGGCCAGGGAGTGCTCGCGGTGGTGGCGCATCGTGAGGGTGACCAGCAGCGGGACCCCGCCGGTGCCGACGTGGTGGCCCAGGACCTTCCCGACCTCCTCCGAGCGCTTGGCCGCGATCTTGACCGAGCACTCGGGGCACATCCAGACCGAGCCGCAGGACCAGAGCCCGGAGAACCCGGCGACCCGGCCGGTGGCGCCGGTCGAGCCCTGGGCCGGGGTACCGGTGGCGTCGGTGACCCGCAAGACGACCGAGCCGTCCGGGCGGCCGCCGGGGAGCCCGCAGCTCGCGGTCCGGCCCTGCGCGACCTGCCGCAACCCCTTGCGGATCGCCCACCGCTCAGCCCGGCGATCACTGCGCCGGTCCTGCACCGCGATCGGGTCCGTGCGGTCGAGCTTGGGCAGGGTCTCACGGAGGGTGAGCCAGCTCTGCACCTCACGCCGGACCTGGTCGTGGCCGTCCTGACCTGCAGCGGAAGAGTTGTTCGTGAAAGTGCCAAGGGCCTCGCTGCGCTCGGCCGCCGGGCCCGCGCTTGCGCCTCCGGCGCCGCGCGGCCCGGCTCCGGCTGCAGCAGGGGCCAGGGCATCGCCACGGGCACCTCTGAGCGCGCCGGAGACGGCCGATCGGGCGTCGTGTGTGTGTCGGCGTGGTGCACCGTCTCCGGTGCCCGTACCGTGGCGATCAGCCACAGCGGAAGACCTCTCCTTTGCAGGGACATCGACTCGGTCCGCCGCTGGTGCAGAGCCCTGGGCGTTCGCGCGCCTGGGGCTCTCGGCTTTCCTGGGGTCCGACAGTGGCCCCCGGCGGGCCCCGATCAGGGGCGACACGCCGGGAGCGGTCGGGTCGATCTGCACAAGGGCCTCGCTGCGCTCGGCCGCCGGGCCCGCGCTTGCGCCTCCGGCGCCGCGCGGCCCGGCTCCGGCTGCAGCAGGGGCCAGGGCATCGCCACGGGCACCTCTGAGCGCGCCGGAGACGGCCGATCGGGCGTCGTGTGTGTGTCGGCGTGGTGCACCGTCTCCGGTGCCCGTACCGTGGCGATCAGCCACAGCGGAAGACCTCTCCTTTGCAGGGACATCGACTCGGTCCGCCGCTGGTGCAGAGCCCTGGGCGTTCGCGCGCCTGGGGCTCTCGGCTTTCCTGGGGTCCGACAGTGGCCCCCGGCGGGCCCCGATCAGGGGCGACACGCCGGGAGCGGTCGGGTCGATCTGCACGAGCTCAGGCCGCGATCGCGACGGGGCCGCTCTGGTCCGGCGGGCATGCCGCCCTGACCGCGGCGACGTACTCGGGGTATCCGCCCAGGTAGGGGGCCCGGAAGCGGGTCAGCTCCTCGCCGGGGGCCGACAGCAGGGCGACGCCGGGGCAGGCGACGGTGTGCTGGTCGGCCAGCTCGGCCGGAGCGCCGGGGTGCAGCAGCTCGACCGACGCCCGGTTGTCGGTGCGGAAGGAGATCCGCAGCGAGCACATGGCGCGCTCGAACGCCCCGACGATCGCGGCCTCGGCGCGCTGCACGATCAGCACCAGCCGGTAACCGGCCTTCGCTCCCTCGGCGAGCAGACGCCCGATCAGGGCGCGGATGCGCTTGCCGATCGGGTCCTTGGTCGTCGACGCGGCGTCGGCGACCCGGTAGAGCGCGGCCAGCTCCTCGAGGACGACGACCCGCAGCGGCTGGGCCGGGGTGATCTCGACGGTGTCACGGTCGGCAGGCATCGAGGAGATCCGGGCGTCCATGTCCTCGACCAGGGCCAGCAGGAGCGCTTCGTGGGCGGCCAGGTCGTCGACGCCGGAGACCTGCCACGCGGCGTGCCGGATCCCGGCGAACGGGCGCCAGAGCAGCCCGGTGGGGTCGCTGCCGCAGAGGGTGACCAGCGGGTCGGCGGCGAGCTGGGACAGCAGCCCGTAGGTGAAGACCGACTTCCCGGAGCGGGTGACGCCTTGAACGATGGTGTGGGCGACGTCGTCGGCCCAGGACTGCACGAGATCCCGGGCGGTCTCGTCGCGGCCGAGCAGGACCCGGCCCGGGGCGGCGGGCAGGGGCAGACCCACGGTGCCGTCGAGCGGGTCGGCGCCGAGCAGCTCGATGCGGGCGTGGATCTGCCCGAGGGCGGTGACCCGCAGGGCGACGGCGCCCAGGTGCGGGGCGATGCGCAGCGCGACCCGGCGCAGGTCGCCGAGCAGCTGACCCGGGAGCAGCTGCACCGTCAGCACGACCGGCGGCCCGAGCACGACGTCGACGAGGCGGGGCACGGTCACGGTGGGGCCGGTGACGGTGTCGACCCGGGTGCACAGCCCGGCGCCCTCACAGGCCTGCCGCCAGGCCCACCACAGGGCGTCGACCTCTCGCTCGTCGAGAGCCCGCTCCTGCCGCGCGGTCCAGAATCCCATTTCTCTCCCCATTTCTAGCGATTGTTTTTTGGCGCAGCACGAATGCGGCCCCGCATTCCGAAATGGTCGGGAATGCGGGGTCGACGTCTCTTTCTCTACTTGGCCGGGCGGATCAGGCCGCGTCGCCCTGCGCCTTGCCCGGGCGCGGAGCGGCCTGACCGCGGATCCCGTCCGCGGACCAGCGCGGCGGGGTGAGCTGCCCGGTCTTGCGCTGCACGTAGCCCGGGGTCATCACCAGCCCCTCGAAGTGCAGCGGCTGCCCGAAACCACCGACCGCAGGCTGGTCGTGGGAAGCGACCAGGATCTCGACCACGGCCGTCTTGTCCCGCTCGTCGGCCTGGTCGGCCGGGGTGATCGCCTCGACCCGCCACAAGCCACGACCGTGCTCGTCGACCTCCTGGCGACCCTGCGGGTCGGGGCGCCGCGAGCCGTCGGACAGCTCCACCCACTTCGCCACCGGAATCACGGTGCCGGTGCTGATCAGGGTCACGCGGTCGGTATCGATCGGGTAGCTGCGCATCGTCGTCTCCTGGTGTCTGCGGCCCCGGTACTTAGGTGCCTATGCAGGTCAAGGTAACAGGTGCCTAGGCACCTACGCAACACCGGAGTCCAGGACGGAGAACCGCAGGTCAGAAGCTCAGAGGTTCGTGCTGCTCTCGCTGGTAACGATCACCGGCGCCTCCGGGTAGCAGTAGGTGCCCACCTCGATCGGCCAGCCGCCTTCGACCTGGATCGTGTCGACGATCCGCAGGAGCGGCTCACCCTCACCCACCCGCAGGGACTCGGCTTCCGGAGCGGTCGCGCGGACGATCCCCACAACGTGGTGGTGCCCCGTGAGATCCCGGCCCAGCCTCTCGGCGATGTAGGCCGGCGACCCCTCCGGGATCGAGTCGTCGTCGAGCAGCCGGGCGGTGACGTCGACCTGCTGGTCAAGGAGGGCGGGCAGGAACCATGAGGTCGCGACGGTGTACGGCTGATCGTCCCGGTAGATCACGCGCCGCCGGTAGACAAGCTGGGACGCGACCGTGGCGTCAAGGCAGGCGAGAACGATCTCTGGTGCATCGCTCCCCGGCGCCGTTCCGACGGTGCGTTCGCTGCGCTCGTTAGGCAGGTAGATGGGGCCACCGCTGAGCATCCGGCGCCACATCGCATCCGGGGTGACACCGGTGGTCGAGGACCCGGAGGCGACGATCAGACCAATACCGGGCTCAGTGTAGGCCAGGCCGGTGTTTCGGAGTTGCGCCGCAACCTTGTTAGCCGTTGCCCGGCTAACTCCCCAATCCTCCTGAATCTGAACTCCGGTCGGGAGCCTGTCACCCGGAGACAGTTCACCCCTGGCGATTCTCTCCGAAATCGACCGGGCGATCTGCATATAAGGGGCCTCGGCCCGGGCCAACTTGTGGACTGCCATTTCGAGTGTTCCTTCCACTTCTCTCTACTACAGGGTGCCTATGGCTACATGATACCTAGGTACCAACGCAACAGCAGCCTCCCGACGACCAGCGCGCGGTGCACCTCCGCTCCCGCGGTCCGCTGGAAGGGCGGGGTCCGCTATTGGACCCCGCCCCTGACCTGCGAGAACGACCTACGCCGGGGCGTCGAACTCGTAGTCGTAGATGTGCCGGTCAGCCGCCGCGACCGAGTCGAAGTACTCGACGACCTTGCCGTCCTGGTCGATGGCGTGGTGGGCCAGGACCACGACTGGAGCTCCTAGTGGGAGGTCCAGCGCGATCGCCTCCTCTTGCGTCGCGAGGCGCGCCCGCAGCCGCTCGCGGTAGCGGACGATCTCGTGGCCGTTGGCCTCCAATAGGCCGTAGATGCCGCCGGGAGCCGTCTGACCGGCGGAGTAGCCGATCTGCCGGTCGACGCTGGCCGGGATGTAGGAGTCCGCGAGCTGGGTCGGGACACCACCAACCCACATCCGCCGGCGCTTGACGACCGCCTCGTCCTCGCCGATGACCTTCGCGACCTCAGAAGAGACCGTCACCGTCTCGACCGGGGACAGTTCCTCGGAGCGCCACTCCAGGCCCAGAGCCTCGGCCTCAGCGGCAAGAGCGCCCTTGCCCTGAGCACGAGCCTCCCGCGAGAACCGGCTGTTCCGGACGGCGATGACCGGCGGCACCTCGCGAACGAACACGCCCTTGCCCTGGCGGGACTCGGTCAGGCCCTCCTGCACCAGGATCGCCAGACCCCGGCGGATGGTCGGACGAGTAGCCGAGGCAAGCTCCTCGATCAGCTCGGACTCGCTGGGGAGCTTGCTGCCTGGTCCATAGGTGCCCTCGGTGATCCGGCCCCGCAGGATATCGGCCACCTGCTGGTAGAGCGGCGTGGACGCCTTCGGGTTCAGCACCATCGATGCCACCTCCTAACTTGTCTGCTTATGTACACAAGCATACCGCTAAACGGGATATTCCCTAGTAGGCGGGGCCCTAACCCCATGCCTCCGGCGGCCACTGCGTGGTGCGCCTCAGCTCCCGCAGTCCCGAGGAGCCTGCGGCCGAGCAGGTGGGCGGGGTGGCTGGGGCGGCTCCGGCTGGCCCTGCGCTCACGTCGGCCCCGGAGGGCAGCACGGCCGCCGCAGGACCCGCAAGCCTGGGCAGCTCGACCGCCGGTCGAGCCGAGATGTTGCGGGCCCCACGACGGCCGTGCAGGCGCAAGCGCGCCGACGTGACCGCAGACCCAACCTCCGAGGACACCACCTGTCTGGCGACAGGCTAGACGGGTGTGTCGTCGTATCAACGACATCAACGGTTGGCCGTCAAGACGGCAAGACGGTTCGACGGCAATGTCGTTGTTAGGTTGACATGACGTGACGGCGCTGTCGTCGTATAATTTACATATGGACACGGGGAAGGCGATTGACCGGCTGCGAGAGGTTTTTCCACGAGGCGAGATCGAGCACAGCGACACTATCGCGAAAGTCGCATCCGAATATCTTGATGCATTTTATATTCGCATCAAAGATGACGAAGAATACGATTTCAGCGAGGGTGAGCCTGCCGCTCTTTTCGCTATGTGTGAATCGCTGCGTAGTGCTGCCGATAGATACGAGCGGGATTTGCTGCGCACCCTGAAATGGGGGGCAGAAGGTATGACCTGGGAGCAGGTCGCCGAGGCGGTCGACGGGCAGCTCGGCGGCCGGCAGGCGATGCAGAAGCGGTGGACCCGACTCACGGCCGCGACCAGGCGGACGACGACCGGGGACATGCGACGGGGTGCCGCACAGACGTCACACCGTCATGACGGTAACGTCGACGATACGACGACAACGACGGAGTGGTCATGAGACTCACCGTGGGACACCTCAAGGGCGGCACCGGGAAGACGACGACGGCCGTGCACCTGGCGCTCGGGCTGGCCCGGTCCGGGCGGACGCTGCTCGTCGACGCCGACCCGGACCAAGACGGTGCGTTGGCCTGGTCGCAGCTCGCCAAGGATTGGCCAGCGGATCGGTGCATCGTCATCGAGGCAGCCGACCGGCACCTGGCCCGCCAGCTCCGACCAATGCTCGACGACTACACCCACGTGATCCTCGACGCCGGGCCGAAGAACCCGAACCTGTTGCGGCAGGCCCTCACGCTGTCCGAGCACCTGATCGTGCCGGTGCGGCCGACCGGGGCGGACCTGGCAGCGATCGAGCAGGTCTTCGAGCTCGCGGCCGAGGCAGACTCTCTGTCCCCGCTGACCGCGTCGCTGCTGCTGGTCGACGTCGACAGCCGGTGGAGGTCCGGGAGCGAGGCGCGGACGTGGGCCGAGGGCGAGGACATCCCGACGATGACCGCGCAGGTGCGCCACCTCGTGGAGTTCGCGGTGGCCCGGGGGACCGCACCCGAGCAGTTGGGCGACTACGAGCTGGTGCTCGACGAACTGATCAAGGAGACCTCGTGATGGCGGAGCGGAAGCGGGCCGGGGCCCGCCGGAGTCTCGCGGCAGCCGCCGGGGCGACCCGTCGTCGATCCGACGACAGCGCCGGTGGTGCGGTGGAACACCCGCAGCACTCGGACCAGATCACGATGCCGGAGCCTGCGGCGGTGACCGAGCCGGTACTGACCCCGCCGGAGCCCCGTCCGGTGCCCCCGGCGAAGCGGGCCGGGTCGAAGTACACGGCGATGCTCGACGACGACGTCGTGGACGCGTTCGAACAGGTGACCCGGATCGCGCGGCGGCGACTCGGGCGGCACGTCGACAAGATCGAGGTGCTGTCCGCGCTGCTGCTGCTCGCCGCCGATGACGCCAGCCTGCGCGATCAGGTGGTCGGAACGATCGGCGCGCGACCCCGGTGACCGAGCTGATCACCGACCGGTTCCCGCCGCCCTGGACCCACAGCGTGCAACACCTCGACGGCGTCCCGGTCCACCACCTGACCGACGCCGACGACGCGACGATCTACCGGGGGCCGGACGGCGACCGGGTGATCGTCTTCTGCCAGCACGCCAACGCCGAGACCGGCATCAGCCCGGTCTAACGAGCTTCCCCCGAGAGGATCGCCACTGCCTGCGCGAACGGGGTCAACGCCCGCCGCCGGGTGCCACCTCGACGGCGTTGAAGGACCAGAAGCCGCGCCAGATAGGCCACGGTGTGCTCCCCGATCGGGAGGACAGCGGTGTAGGTGACAGGATCAGACATGCAGGACCTCGGTGACGGTGTCGATCTGTGCTGGACCGACCCGATCTACCGGGGTCCTGCCCCGTTCCCGCTCATCTCACCGCCCTCGGCGTGTCGCCACAACCTCCCACCCCGCTACTGAGAACACCTCAGTGAGCGGGAAAGCCTCGGCTCCGCAACAGCGCGACAGTCCAGTCACGTCCCAGACATCGGGACGCTGTAGTGGCTTGGATCACGAGGGCACTCCCACGACGGAACCCCCTCCACCATGCGCGGCATCAACGGATGCGGATGCCGCGGGCAAGTAGGACGAGGAACCCCGCACTCCAACTCCAGAACACGATCTTGAATCTGCTCGGCAGTCGCCACACACGCCACCTCGTGAGCAACCGAAGTCGTGAAGTGCACCGCGACACTCTCAGCAACAAACGCGCCGCTGACATCCCTACCCGAGTCGATCTCAACTGCAAGGTCCGTCCCCATTTCAAGGCCCGGGCGCGGCGACGACACCGGAGACGGCGACGCCACAAAAACACCACGCACTTCCCAGCCCAACGCGGTCAGCCCCAAGTCTCGAAGAACTCCTTCCGCTAGCCGCCGCGCCCGAGCCTCATCAACACCCGCCGCAACTTCTAAGACCTGATCTTCCTCGTCGTCAAAAACAATCCACGACCGAAAAGAAGGCCCCTGCTCCTCATTCATCAATACGTCAACCGTAAAGAACCAGCGAATACTAGCTTTGCAGTACCACCACCGCCCAGATTGTGGCGATACGTGAAGAGATCCTGATAGTCAAGGACGTCGTTCACAAACACCGGATTCATCGAACCGTGAAAAATATAGTCCGCCGACTCTACATGACTAGAGTTACTCGGCCTCTTCGCGCCGTTCTGCCACCACTGCAGACCCCTTTCTGTCACCGGTCCAACAACTGTCGACTTCACCGCCGGAGACAGTCTATATCCCCACGCAACCACTCCGTGCGACGGCAGACACGTGAACTGAAGCGACAGAACCCCATTCCGATCTGATCGGTCAAACCCTCTATGGCAGCCCAGGGTTTCAACTCGCTGATAATCTTGAGCCTCGAAAGAAGTAACACTCGTGAAGCGAGAACGGATCTTCTCTGCTTCACTCTGCGGCAACGGCCTATCAAACTCGAGCACAAGATGAGCAAGCCCATCAGGCGAACCTACCTCAACCCGATCCACTTCCCCCGAATCCTGCGCCATTGCAGCAGAAGAAACACTCAATAACAAAAACATCGCCATCCCTGCAGCAAAAATCACCTTCGCTACGGGCAAGACCATTCGTTGTCCAGATTTTCCAATCATCACCAGCTGAGTGAAACATCTCGCTCGCCCGACCCTCAAGAGCCACCACTCGACGGCCCGGACCACCGCCCGGCCGCCACCGGCGGCCACCCAGACCGCACCCCCGACTGAAGATCATCAGTGGATGCATAGGGGCTGGCGGTCCTGGTGGTTGTTGCTGGTGGTTGTTGACCGTGGATCGGTCAACAACGCCGTGCTCGCGCTGCTGCGCTGGCGTGGCTGAGAGCGCTGGGGCTCAAGATCAAGTCTCACAAGACCTATGCATCATTGATTGCCTGGTCAGCGTGGCGCGCGAGTCGGTCACAGAACGTCACGTCCCGGCGTAGGCCGGGGCCCGTCGACGGAGGCCCTAGCGGGCATCAAGGACATGTTCATGTCCGGGGGCGAGAACGTCTCCTTGACCCTGCTGGCCGCTAGTCGTCGTATCGACGACATGCGTTCGGTGCGGCCCGTCGCCCTCAAGATCATTTCCAATGCATAGGTGCGAGGAGCGGTGGCGGTGGTAGCGGTCAGGCAGAGGGCCGGTGCGGCCAGACGAACCGGGCCTCGAACCAGGTGCGTCCGGTCTCGGCGTTGCGCATGATCGCGACCTCGTAGTCGTCGACGGCGAGGGCGTGCAGGGCTGCCGTGGGGTCAGCACTCCGGCCCTTCTTCGTGAACCTGATCCGGCGGCGGCCGTCGGACAACGGGCTCATCCGTTGCACTAGCTCGTCGATTCGCTCGCGGGCGACGTCCTGGTCCATCAGGTCAATCCTCTCCGGGTAGGACACCCGGCCGCCGGGCGTCGGTGAGGCGGGTCGGTAGCCACCACTCGACGCCGAGGTCGTCGAGCCAAGCTCGGGCGGCGTCGACGCCGTGGCGCTCAGTGACGTCGAGCAGCTCGGCCGCGCGGGACTCGACGATCTTCCACGAGTGCGAGGGCAGGACCGCAACGTTCTCGCCCTCCAACTCAACGGCGACGATCTCCTCGTCGGTCTGCTCCTCGTCAAGGTCGACGACGTCGCAGCGCAGGTCGTGGTCACGCTGGGACCAGGTGAGCTGACGGCGTCCGCGGATCAGCTCCTCGTACTCGCGGAGCAGGTGGCGGGCGTGCAGGTCGGCGAGCTGCACGACCTGGCCGGTGTCGGGGTTCTCCATCCGGCGGCCCACGGTGGCGTCGTGCATCAGCTCGTAGATCGAGCGGGAGGTGCCGCGCGCGGCCTTGGTCGAGCCCATCACGGCCTCGGAGGCCAGGCCCTTGCAGAGGTAGCGGGCCCAGGCTCCGGAAGTCTCGGAAAGGCCGGCGGATCCGAGGTCGACGCGCTGGACGTCGAGACCGTGCTCCAGGGTCGGGGCGGGCATCCCGGCCCGCACCAGACCGGCCGACCAACGGGCGAACCAGCTCCCGGTCATGGCGTCGACGGCGTCGTCGGACATGGTCTGCTCAACGACGATCAGGGCGTGCACGTGGACGTGCCAGCCGTTGTCCATCGAGCGGGTGACCTCCAAAGCGCGGACCCATCCCCGCAGGCCAGCGGCGTAGTCGCGCTGGGCGGCGCGGCCCCCGGTGACCGCTCCCCACCCCTTGGTCAGCGCGGCCAAGCACTCGGCCAGGGAGTGCTCGCGGTGGTGGCGCATCGTGAGGGTGACCAGCAGCGGGACCCCGCCGGTGCCGACGTGGTGGCCCAGGACCTTCCCGACCTCCTCCGAGCGCTGGCCGCGATCTTGACCGAGCACTCGGGGCACATCCAGACCGAGCCGCAGGACCAGAGCCCGGAGAACCCGGCGACCCGGCCGGTGGCGCCGGTCGAGCCCTGGGCCGGGGTACCGGTGGCGTCGGTGACCCGCAAGACGACCGAGCCGTCCGGGCGGCCGCCGGGGAGCCCGCAGCTCGCGGTCCGGCCCTGCGCGACCTGCCGCAACCCCTTGCGGATCGCCCACCGCTCAGCCCGGCGATCACTGCGCCGGTCCTGCACCGCGATCGGGTCCGTGCGGTCGAGCTTGGGCAGGGTCTCACGGAGGGTGAGCCAGCTCTGCACCTCACGCCGGACCTGGTCGTGGCCGTCCTGACCTGCAGCGGAAGAGTTGTTCGTGAAAGTGCCAAGGGCCTCGCTGCGCTCGGCCGCCGGGCCCGCGCTTGCGCCTCCGGCGCCGCGCGGCCCGGCTCCGGCTGCAGCAGGGGCCAGGGCATCGCCACGGGCACCTCTGAGCGCGCCGGAGACGGCCGATCGGGCGTCGTGTGTGTGTCGGCGTGGTGCACCGTCTCCGGTGCCCGTACCGTGGCGATCAGCCACAGCGGAAGACCTCTCCTTTGCAGGGACATCGACTCGGTCCGCCGCTGGTGCAGAGCCCTGGGCGTTCGCGCGCCTGGGGCTCTCGGCTTTCCTGGGGTCCGACAGTGGCCCCCGGCGGGCCCCGATCAGGGGCGACACGCCGGGAGCGGTCGGGTCGATCTGCACAAGGGCCTCGCTGCGCTCGGCCGCCGGGCCCGCGCTTGCGCCTCCGGCGCCGCGCGGCCCGGCTCCGGCTGCAGCAGGGGCCAGGGCATCGCCACGGGCACCTCTGAGCGCGCCGGAGACGGCCGATCGGGCGTCGTGTGTGTGTCGGCGTGGTGCACCGTCTCCGGTGCCCGTACCGTGGCGATCAGCCACAGCGGAAGACCTCTCCTTTGCAGGGACATCGACTCGGTCCGCCGCTGGTGCAGAGCCCTGGGCGTTCGCGCGCCTGGGGCTCTCGGCTTTCCTGGGGTCCGACAGTGGCCCCCGGCGGGCCCCGATCAGGGGCGACACGCCGGGAGCGGTCGGGTCGATCTGCACGAGCTCAGGCCGCGATCGCGACGGGGCCGCTCTGGTCCGGCGGGCATGCCGCCCTGACCGCGGCGACGTACTCGGGGTATCCGCCCAGGTAGGGGGCCCGGAAGCGGGTCAGCTCCTCGCCGGGGGCCGACAGCAGGGCGACGCCGGGGCAGGCGACGGTGTGCTGGTCGGCCAGCTCGGCCGGAGCGCCGGGGTGCAGCAGCTCGACCGACGCCCGGTTGTCGGTGCGGAAGGAGATCCGCAGCGAGCACATGGCGCGCTCGAACGCCCCGACGATCGCGGCCTCGGCGCGCTGCACGATCAGCACCAGCCGGTAACCGGCCTTCGCTCCCTCGGCGAGCAGACGCCCGATCAGGGCGCGGATGCGCTTGCCGATCGGGTCCTTGGTCGTCGACGCGGCGTCGGCGACCCGGTAGAGCGCGGCCAGCTCCTCGAGGACGACGACCCGCAGCGGCTGGGCCGGGGTGATCTCGACGGTGTCACGGTCGGCAGGCATCGAGGAGATCCGGGCGTCCATGTCCTCGACCAGGGCCAGCAGGAGCGCTTCGTGGGCGGCCAGGTCGTCGACGCCGGAGACCTGCCACGCGGCGTGCCGGATCCCGGCGAACGGGCGCCAGAGCAGCCCGGGGGGTCGCTGCCGCAGAGGGTGACCAGCGGGTCGGCGGCGAGCTGGGACAGCAGCCCGTAGGTGAAGACCGACTTCCCGGAGCGGGTGACGCCTTGAACGATGGTGTGGGCGACGTCGTCGGCCCAGGACTGCACGAGATCCCGGGCGGTCTCGTCGCGGCCGAGCAGGACCCGGCCCGGGGCGGCGGGCAGGGGCAGACCCACGGTGCCGTCGAGCGGGTCGGCGCCGAGCAGCTCGATGCGGGCGTGGATCTGCCCGAGGGCGGTGACCCGCAGGGCGACGGCGCCCAGGTGCGGGGCGATGCGCAGCGCGACCCGGCGCAGGTCGCCGAGCAGCTGACCCGGGAGCAGCTGCACCGTCAGCACGACCGGCGGCCCGAGCACGACGTCGACGAGGCGGGGCACGGTCACGGTGGGGCCGGTGACGGTGTCGACCCGGGTGCACAGCCCGGCGCCCTCACAGGCCTGCCGCCAGGCCCACCACAGGGCGTCGACCTCTCGCTCGTCGAGAGCCCGCTCCTGCCGCGCGGTCCAGAATCCCATTTCTCTCCCCATTTCTAGCGATTGTTTTTTGGCGCAGCACGAATGCGGCCCCGCATTCCGAAATGGTCGGGAATGCGGGGTCGACGTCTCTTTCTCTACTTGGCCGGGCGGATCAGGCCGCGTCGCCCTGCGCCTTGCCCGGGCGCGGAGCGGCCTGACCGCGGATCCCGTCCGCGGACCAGCGCGGCGGGGTGAGCTGCCCGGTCTTGCGCTGCACGTAGCCCGGGGTCATCACCAGCCCCTCGAAGTGCAGCGGCTGCCCGAAACCACCGACCGCAGGCTGGTCGTGGGAAGCGACCAGGATCTCGACCACGGCCGTCTTGTCCCGCTCGTCGGCCTGGTCGGCCGGGGTGATCGCCTCGACCCGCCACAAGCCACGACCGTGCTCGTCGACCTCCTGGCGACCCTGCGGGTCGGGGCGCCGCGAGCCGTCGGACAGCTCCACCCACTTCGCCACCCGGAATCACGGTGCCGGTGCTGATCAGGGTCACGCGGTCGGTATCGATCGGGTAGCTGCGCATCGTCGTCTCCTGGTGTCTGCGGCCCCGGTACTTAGGTGCCTATGCAGGTCAAGGTAACAGGTGCCTAGGCACCTACGCAACACCGGAGTCCAGGACGGAGAACCGCAGGTCAGAAGCTCAGAGGTTCGTGCTGCTCTCGCTGGTAACGATCACCGGCGCCTCCGGGTAGCAGTAGGTGCCCACCTCGATCGGCCAGCCGCCTTCGACCTGGATCGTGGTCGACGATCCGCAGGAGCGGCTCACCCTCACCCACCCGCAGGGACTCGGCTTCCGGAGCGGTCGCGCGGACGATCCCCACAACGTGGTGGTGCCCCGTGAGATCCCGGCCCAGCCTCTCGGCGATGTAGGCCGGCGACCCCTCCGGGATCGAGTCGTCGTCGAGCAGCCGGGCGGTGACGTCGACCTGCTGGTCAAGGAGGGCGGGCAGGAACCATGAGGTCGCGACGGTGTACGGGCTGATCGTCCCGGTAGATCACGCGCCGCCGGTAGACAAGCTGGGACGCGACCGTGGCGTCAAGGCAGGCGAGAACGATCTCTGGTGCATCGCTCCCCCGGCGCCGTTCCGACGGTGGTTCGCTGCGCTCGTTAGGCAGGTAGATGGGGCCACCGCTGAGCATCCGGCGCCACATCGCATCCGGGGTGACACCGGTGGTCGAGGACCCGGAGGCGACGATCAGACCAATACCGGGCTCAGTGTAGGCCAGGCCGGTGTTTCGGAGTTGCGCCGCAACCTTGTTAGCCGTTGCCCGGCTAACTCCCCAATCCTCCTGAATCTGAACTCCGGTCGGGAGCCTGTCACCCGGAGACAGTTCACCCTGGCGATTCTCTCCGAAATCGACCGGGGCGATCTGCATATAAGGGGCCTCGGCCCGGGCCAACTTGTGGACTGCCATTTCGAGTGTTCCTTCCACTTCTCTCTACTACCAGGGTGCCTATGGCTACATGATACCTAGGTACCAACGCAACAGCAGGCCTCCCGACGGACCAGCGCGCGGTGCCCTCCGCTCCCGCGGTCCGCTGGAAGGGCGGGGTCCGCTATTGGACCCCGCCCCTGACCTGCCGAGAACGACCTACGCCGGGGCGTCGAACTCGTAGTCGTAGATGTGCCGGTCAGCCGCCGCGACCGATCGAAGTACTCGACGACCTTGCCGTCCTGGTCGATGGCGTGGTGGGCCAGGACCACGACTGGAGCTCCTAGTGGGAGGTCCAGCGCGATCGCCTCCTCTTGGCGTCGCGAGGCGCGCCCGCAGCCGCTCGCGGTAGCGGACGATCTCGTGCCGTTGGCCTCCAATAGGCCGTAGATGCCGCCGGGAGCCGTCTGACCGGCGGAGTAGCCGATCTGCCGGTCGACGCTGGCCGGGATGAGGAGTCCGCGAGCTGGGTCGGGACACCACCAACCCACATCCGCCGGCGCTTGACGACCGCCTCGTCCTCGCCGATGACCTGCGACCTCAGAAGAGGACCGTCACCGTCTCGACCGGGGACAGTTCCTCGGAGCGCCACTCAGGCCCAGAGCCTCCGGCCTCAGCGGCAAGAGCGCCCTTGCCTGAGCACGAGCCTCCGCGAGAACCGGCTGTTCCGGACGGCGATGACCGGCGGCACCTCGCGAACGAAACACGCCCTTGCCCTGGCGGGACTCGGTCAGGCCCTCCTGCACCAGGATCGCCAGACCCCGGCGGATGGTCGGACGAGTAGCCGAGGCAAGCTCCTCGATCAGCTCGGACTCGCTGGGGAGCTTGCTGCCTGGTCCATAGGTGCCCTCGGTGATCCGGCCCCGCAGGATATCGGCCACCTGCTGGTAGAGCGGCGTGGACGCCTTCGGGTTCAGCACCATCGATGCCACCTCCTAACTTGTCTGCTTATGTACACAAGCATACCGCTAAACGGGATATTCCCTAGTAGGCGGGGCCCTAACCCATGCCTCGGCGGCCACTGCGTGGTGCGCCTCAGCTCCCGCAGTCCGAGGAGCCTGCGGCCGAGCAGGTGGGCGGGGTGGCTGGGGGCGGCTCCGGCTGGCCCTGCGCTCACGTCGGCCCGGAGGGCAGCACGGCCGCCGCAGGACCCGCAAGCCTGGGCAGCTCGACCGCCGGTCGAGCCGAGATGTTGCGGGCCCCACGACGGCCGTGCAGGCGCAAGCGCGCCGACGTGACCGCAGACCCAACCTCCGAGGACACCACCTGTCTGGCGACAGGCTAGACGGGTGTGTCGTCGTATCAACGACATCAACGGTTGGCCGTCAAGACGGCAAGACGGTTCGACGGGCAATGTCGTTGTTAGGTTGACATGACGTGACGGCGCTGTCGTCGTATAATTTACATATGGACACGGGGAAGGCGATTGACCGGCTGCGAGAGGTTTTTTCCACGAGGCGAGATCGAGCACAGCGACACTATCGCGAAAAGTCGCATCCGAATATCTTGATGCATTTTATATTCGCATCAAAGATGACGAAGAATACGATTTCAGCGAGGGTGAGCCTGCCGCTCTTTTCGCTATGTGTGAATCGCTGCGTAGTGCTGCCGATAGATACGAGCGGGATTTGCTGCGCACCCTGAAATGGGGGGCAGAAGGTATGACCTGGGAGCAGGTCGCCGAGGCGGTCGACGGGCAGCTCGGCGGCCGGCAGGCGATGCAGAAGCGGTGGACCCCGACTCACGGCCGCGACCAGGCGGACGACGACCGGGGACATGCGACGGGGTGCCGCACAGACGTCACACCGTCATGACGGTAACGTCGACGATACGACGACAACGACGGGAGTGGTCATGAGACTCACCGTGGGACACCTCAAGGGCGGCACCGGGAAGACGACGACGGCCGTGCACCTGGCGCTCGGGCTGGCCCGGTCCGGGCGGACGCTGCTCGTCGACGCCGACCCGGACCAAGACGGTGCGTTGGCCTGGTCGCAGCTCGCCAAGGATTGGCCAGCGGATCGGTGCATCGTCATCGAGGCAGCCGACCGGCACCTGGCCCGCCAGCTCCGACCAATGCTCGACGACTACACCCACGTGATCCTCGACGCCGGGCCGAAGAACCCGAACCTGTTGCGGCAGGGCCCTCACGCTGTCCGAGCACCTGATCGTGCCGGTGCGGCCGACCGGGGCGGACCTGGCAGCGATCGAGCAGGTCTTCGAGCTCGCGGCCGAGGCAGACTCTCTGTCCCCGCTGACCGCGTCGCTGCTGCTGGTCGACGTCGACAGCCGGTGGAGGTCCGGGAGCGAGGCGCGGACGTGGCCGAGGGCGAGGACATCCCGACGATGACCGCGCAGGTGCGCCACCTCGTGGAGTTCGCGGTGGCCCGGGGGACCGCACCCGAGCAGTTGGGCGACTACGAGCTGGTGCTCCGACGAACTGATCAAGGAGACCTCGTGATGGCGGAGCGGAAGCGGGCCGGGGCCCGCCGGAGTCCTCGCGGCAGCCGCCGGGGCGACCCGTCGTCGATCCGACGACAGCGCCGGTGGTGCGGTGGAACACCCGCAGCACTCGGACCAGATCACGATGCCGGAGCCTGCGGCGGTGACCGAGCCGGTACTGACCCCGCGGAGCCCCGTCCGGTGCCCCCGGCGAAGCGGGGCCGGGTCGAAGTACACGGCGATGCTCGACGACGACGTCGTGGACGCGTTCGAACAGGTGACCCGGAATCGCGCGCGGCGACCTCGGGCGGCACGTCGACAAGATCGGAGGTGCTGTCCGCGCTGCTGCTGCTCGCCGCCGATGACGCCAGCCTGCGCGATCAGGTGGTCGGAACGATCGGCGCGCCGACCCCGGTGACCCGAGCTGATCACCGACCGGTTCCCGCCGCCCTGGACCACAGCGTGCAACACCTCGACGGCGTCCCGGTCCCCCACCTGACCGACGCCGACGACGCGACGATCTACCGGGGGCCGGACGGCGACCGGGTGATCGTCTTCTGCCAGCACGCCAACGCCGAGACCGGCATCAGCCCGGTCTAACGAGCTTCCCCCGAGAGGATCGCCACTGCCTGCGCGAACGGGGTCAACGCCCGCCGCCGGGTGCCACCTCGACGGCGTTGAAGGACCAGAAGCCGCGCCAGATAGGCCACGGTGTGCTCCCCGATCGGGAGGACAGCGGTGTAGGTGACAGGATCAGACATGCAGGACCTCGGTGACGGTGTCGATCTGTGCTGGACCGACCCGATCTACCGGGGTCCTGCCCCGTTCCCGCTCATCTCACCCCCTCGGCGTGTCGCCACAACCTCCCACCCCGCTACTGAGAACACCTCAGTGAGCGGGAAAGCCTCGGCTCCGCAACAGCGCGACAGTCCAGTCACGTCCCAGACATCGGGACGCTGTAGTGGCTTGGATCACGAGGGCACTCCCACGACGGAACCCCCTCCACCATGCGCGGCATCAACGGATGCGGATGCCGCGGGCAAGTAGGACGAGGAACCCCGCACTCCAACTCCAGAACACGATCTTGAATCTGCTCGGCAGTCGCCACACACGCCACCTCGTGAGCAACCGAAGTCGTGAAGTGCACCGCGACACTCTCAGCAACAAACGCGCCGCTGACATCCCTACCCGAGTCGATCTCAACTGCAAGGTCCGTCCCCATTTCAAGGCCCGGGCGCGGCGACGACACGGAGACGGCGACGCCACAAAAACACCACGCACTTCCCAGCCCAACGCGGTCAGCCCCAAGTCTCGAAGAACTCCTTCCGCTAGCCGCCGCGCCCGAGCCTCATCAACACCCGCCGCAACTTCTAAGACCTGATCTTCCTCGTCGTCAAAAAAATCCACGACCGAAAAGAAGGCCCCTGCTCCTCATTCATCAATACGTCAACCGTAAAGAACCAGCGAATACTAGCTTTGCAGTACCACCACCGCCCAGATTGTGGCGATACGTGAAGAGATCCTGATAGTCAAGGACGTCGTTCACAAACACCGGATTCATCGAACCGTGAAAAATATAGTCCGCCGACTCTACATGACTAGAGTTACTCGGCCTCTTCGCGCCGTTCTGCCACACTGCAGACCCCTTTCTGTCACCGGTCCAACAACTGTCGACTTCACCGCCGGAGACAGTCTATATCCCCACGCAACCACTCCGTGCGACGGCAGACACGTGAACTGAAGCGACAGAACCCCATTCCGATCTGATCGGTCAAACCCTCTATGGCAGCCCAGGGTTTCAACTCGCTGATAATCTTGAGCCTCGAAAGAAGTAACACTCGTGAAGCGAGAACGGATCTTCTCTGCTTCACTCTGCGGCAACGGCCTATCAAACTCGAGCACAAGATGAGCAAGCCCATCAGGCGAACCTACCTCAACCCGATCCACTTCCCCCGAATCCTGCGCCATTGCAGCAGAAGAAACACTCAATAACAAAAACATCGCCATCCCTGCAGCAAAAATCACCTTCGCTACGGGCAAGACCATTCGTTGTCCAGATTTTCCAATCATCACCAGCTGAGTGAAACATCTCGCTCGCCCGACCCTCAAGAGCCACCACTCGACGGCCCGGACCACCGCCCGGCCGCCACCGGCGGCCACCCAGACCGCACCCCCGACTGAAGATCATCAGTGGATGCATAGGGGCTGGCGGTCCTGGTGGTTGTTGCTGGTGGTTGTTGACCGTGGATCGGTCAACAACGCCGTGCTCGCGCTGCTGCGCTGGCGTGGCTGAGAGCGCTGGGGCTCAAGATCAAGTCTCACAAGACCTATGCATCATTGATTGCCTGGTCAGCGTGGCGCGCGAGTCCGGTCACAGAACGTCACGTCCCGGCGTAGGCCGGGGCCCGTCGACGGAGGCCCTAGCGGGCATCAAGGACATGTTCATGTCCGGGGGCGAGAAACGTCTCCTTGACCCTGCTGGCCGCTAGTCGTCGTATCGACGACATGCGTTCGGTGCGGCCCGTCGCCTCAAGATCATTTCCAATGCATAGGTGCGAGGAGCGTGGCGGTGGTAGCGGTCAGCAGAGGGGCCGGTGCGGCCAGACGAACCGGGCCTCGAACCAGGTGCGTCCGGTCTCGGCGTTGCGCATGATCGCGACCTCGTAGTCGTCGACGGCGAGGGCGTGCAGGGCTGCCGTGGGGTCAGCACTCCGGCCCTTCTTCGTGAACCTGATCCGCCGGCGGCCGTCGGACAACGGGCTCATCCGTTGCACTAGCTCGTCGATTCGCTCGCGGGCGACGTCCTGGTCCATCAGGTCAATCCTCTCCGGGTAGGACACCCGGCCGCCGGGCGTCGGTGAGGCGGGTCGGTAGCCACCACTCGACGCCGAAGGTCGTCGAGCCAAGCTCGGCGGCGTCGACGCCGTGGCGCTCAGTGACGTCGAGCAGCTCGGCCGCGCGGGACTCGACGATCTTCCACGAGTGCGAGGGCAGGACCGCAACGTTCTCGCCCTCCAACTCAACGGCGACGATCTCCTCGTCGGTCTGCTCCTCGTCAAGGTCGACGACGTCGCAGCGCAGGTCGTGGTCACGCTGGACCAGGTGAGCTGACGGCGTCCGCGGATCAGCTCCTCTACTCGCGGAGCAGGTGGCGGGCGTGCAGGTCGGCGAGCTGCACGACCTGCCGGTGTCGGGGTTCTCCATCCGGCGGCCCACGGTGGCGTCGTGCATCAGCTCGTAGATCGAGCGGGAGGTGCCGCGCCGGCCTTGGTCGAGCCCATCACGGCCTCGGAGGCCAGGCCCTTGCAGAGGTAGCGGGCCCAGGCTCCGGAAGTCTCGGAAAGGCCGGCGGATCCGAGGTCGACGCGCTGGACGTCGAGACCGTGCTCCAGGGTCGGGGCGGGCATCCCGGCCCGCACCAGACCGGCCGACCAACGGGCGAACCAGCTCCCGGTCATGGCGTCGACGGCGTCGTCGGACATGGTCTGCTCAACGACGATCAGGGCGTGCACGTGGACGTGCCAGCCGTTGTCCATCGAGCGGGACCTCCAAAGCGCGGACCCATCCCCGCAGGCCAGCGGCGTAGTCGCGCTGGGCGGCGCGGCCCCGGTGACCGCTCCCCACCCCTGGTCAGCGCGGCCAACACTCGGCCAGGGAGTGCTCGCGGGTGGTGGCGCATCGTGAGGGTGACCAGCAGCGGGACCCCGCCGTGCCGACGTGGTGGCCCAGGACCTTCCCGACCTCCTCGAGCGCTTGGCCGCGATCCTTGACCGGAGCACTCGGGGCACATCCAGACCGAGCCGCAGGACCAGAGCCCGGAGAACCCGGCGACCCGGCCGGTGGCGCCGGTCGAGCCCTGGGCCGGGGTACCGGTGGCGTCGTGACCCGCAAGAGACCAGCCGGTCCGGCGCCCCGGGGAGCCCCGCAGCTCGCGGTCCGGCCCTGCGCGACCTGCCGCAACCCCCTTGCGGTCGCCCACCGCTCAGCCCGGCGATCACTGCCCCCGGTCCTGCACCGCGATCGGGTCCGTGCGGTCGAGCTTGGCAGGGTCTCACGGAGGGGAGCCAGCTCTGCACCTCACGCCGGACCTGGTCGTGGCCGTCCTGCCTGCAGCGGAGAGTTGTTCGTGAAATGCCCAGGGCCTCGCTGCCGCTCGGCCGCCGGGCCGCGCTTGCGCTCCGGCGCCGCGCGGCCCGGCTCCGGCTGCAGCAGGGGCCAGGGCATCGCCACGGGCACCCATCTGAGCGCGCCGGAGACGGCCGATCGGGCGTCGTGTGTGTGTCGGCGTGGTGCACCGTCTCCGGTGCCCGTACCGTGGCGATCAGCCACAGCGGAAGACCTCTCCTTTGCAGGGACATCGACTCGGTCCGCCGCTGGTGCAGCCCTGGGCGTTCGCGCGCCTGGGGCTCTCGGCTTTCCTGGGGTCCGACAGTGGCCCCCGGCGGGCCCCGATCAGGGGCGACACGCCGGGAGCGGTCGGGTCGATCTGCACAAGGGCCTCGCTGCGCTCGGCCGCCGGGCCCGCGCTTGCGCCTCCGGCGCCGCGCGGCCCGGCTCCGGCTGCAGCAGGGGCCAGGGCATCGCCACGGGCACCTCTGAGCGCGCCGGAGACGGCCGATCGGGCGTCGTGTGTGTGTCGGCGTGGTGCACCGTCTCCGGTGCCCGTACCGTGGCGATCAGCCACAGCGGAAGACCTCTCCTTTGCAGGGACATCGACTCGGTCCGCCGCTGGTGCAGAGCCCTGGGCGTTCGCGCGCCTGGGGCTCTCGGCTTTCCTGGGGTCCGACAGTGGCCCCGGCGGGCCCCGATCAGGGGCGACACGCCGGGAGCGGTCGGGTCGATCTGCACGAGCTCAGGCCGCGATCGCGACGGGGCCGCTCTGGTCCGGCGGGCATGCCGCCCTGACCGCGGCGACGTACTCGGGGTATCCGCCCAGGTAGGGGGCCCGGAAGCGGGTCAGCTCCTCGCCGGGGGCCGACAGCAGGGCGACGCCGGGGCAGGCGACGGTGTGCTGGTCGGCCAGCTCGGCCGGAGCGCCGGGGTGCAGCAGCTCGACCGACGCCCGGTTGTCGGTGCGGAAGGAGATCCGCAGCGAGCACATGGCGCGCTCGAACGCCCCGACGATCGCGGCCTCGGCGCGCTGCACGATCAGCACCAGCCGGTAACCGGCCTTCGCTCCCTCGGCGAGCAGACGCCCGATCAGGGCGCGGATGCGCTTGCCGATCGGGTCCTTGGTCGTCGACGCGGCGTCGGCGACCCGGTAGAGCGCGCCAGCTCCTCGAGGACGACCCGCAGCGGCTGGGCCGGGGTGATCTCGACGGTGTCACGGTCGGCAGGCATCGAGGAGATCCGGGCGTCCATGTCCTCGACCAGGGCCAGCAGGAGCGCTTCGTGGGCGGCCAGGTCGTCGACGCCGGAGACCTGCCACGCGGCGTGCCGGATCCCGGCGAACGGGCGCCAGAGCAGCCCGGTGGGGTCGCTGCCGCAGAGGGTGACCAGCGGGTCGGCGGCGAGCTGGGACAGCAGCCCGTAGGTGAAGACCGACTTCCCGGAGCGGGTGACGCCTTGAACGATGGTGTGGGCGACGTCGTCGGCCCAGGACTGCACGAGATCCCGGGCGGTCTCGTCGCGGCCGAGCAGGACCCGGCCCGGGGCGGCGGGCAGGGGCAGACCCACGGTGCCGTCGAGCGGGTCGGCGCCGAGCAGCTCGATGCGGGCGTGGATCTGCCCGAGGGCGGTGACCCGCAGGGCGACGGCGCCCAGGTGCGGGGCGATGCGCAGCGCGACCCGGCGCAGGTCGCCGAGCAGCTGACCCGGGAGCAGCTGCACCGTCAGCACGACCGGCGGCCCGAGCACGACGTCGACGAGGCGGGGCACGGTCACGGTGGGGCCGGTGACGGTGTCGACCCGGGTGCACAGCCCGGCGCCCTCACAGGCCTGCCGCCAGGCCCACCACAGGGCGTCGACCTCTCGCTCGTCGAGAGCCCGCTCCTGCCGCGCGGTCCAGAATCCCATTTCTCTCCCCATTTCTAGCGATTGTTTTTTGGCGCAGCACGAATGCGGCCCCGCATTCCGAAATGGTCGGGAATGCGGGGTCGACGTCTCTTTCTCTACTTGGCCGGGCGGATCAGGCCGCGTCGCCCTGCGCCTTGCCCGGGCGCGGAGCGGCCTGACCGCGGATCCCGTCCGCGGACCAGCGCGGCGGGGTGAGCTGCCCGGTCTTGCGCTGCACGTAGCCCGGGGTCATCACCAGCCCCTCGAAGTGCAGCGGCTGCCCGAAACCACCGACCGCAGGCTGGTCGTGGGAAGCGACCAGGATCTCGACCACGGCCGTCTTGTCCCGCTCGTCGGCCTGGTCGGCCGGGGTGATCGCCTCGACCCGCCACAAGCCACGACCGTGCTCGTCGACCTCCTGGCGACCCTGCGGGTCGGGGCGCCGCGAGCCGTCGGACAGCTCCACCCACTTCGCCACCGGAATCACGGTGCCGGTGCTGATCAGGGTCACGCGGTCGGTATCGATCGGGTAGCTGCGCATCGTCGTCTCCTGGTGTCTGCGGCCCCGGTACTTAGGTGCCTATGCAGGTCAAGGTAACAGGTGCCTAGGCACCTACGCAACACCGGAGTCCAGGACGGAGAACCGCAGGTCAGAAGCTCAGAGGTTCGTGCTGCTCTCGCTGGTAACGATCACCGGCGCCTCCGGGTAGCAGTAGGTGCCCACCTCGATCGGCCAGCCGCCTTCGACCTGGATCGTGTCGACGATCCGCAGGAGCGGCTCACCCTCACCCACCCGCAGGGACTCGGCTTCCGGAGCGGTCGCGCGGACGATCCCCACAACGTGGTGGTGCCCCGTGAGATCCCGGCCCAGCCTCTCGGCGATGTAGGC
>NZ_MCIS01000007.1:0-158956 GCF_001932475.1 Pseudonocardia sp. Ae717_Ps2 | reverse complement strand
GATGAACGACTCGATACCCTGCTAGCAGCGACGGGTAGGCCAGCAAGACATGGGATGCGTTGAGGAGGCGAAGCTTGACTTCCTCGTACGGCCGGACGTCTTCAGTGAACTCCACGCCGACCGACGCCAGGTCCGGACGGCCTGTCGGGAAGTCGTCCTCGATGACCCACTGCAGGTAACTCTCGGTTGTCACCGGCATCTGGTCCTGGATCCCGGTCCGTTCCGAAAGCCAGGCGATGTCGGTGTCCGGCACGTATGGGGCCACTCGATCGACCATGGAGTTCGGGAAACCGGCGTTCCCGTCGATCCATTTGGCAAGGGTTTCGTCGATCATTTGTGCCAAGCCGACGACGGCACGTCGGGCGGCATCTCCGTTGCCCGGAAGATTGTCGCACGAGACAACTGTGAACGGAGCGACGCCGACATCCCGCCTACGGGCAAGGGCCCGAACCAGGAACCCGAAAACTGTTCGGGGCACATCGCTGTTGGCATCATGGCGAATGTCGTCGGCTTCAGCGGCGAATCCACCGGTCGATTCGTCAGTAAAGTATCCGCCCTCAGTGATCGTAAGGGTGACTATACGCAGTTCGGGGTCGCTAAGGGCATCAAGGACTGCGGTCGGTTCGGAGGGTGCATGCAGATAGTCGATGATGGACCCGATGACCCGAGACTCCGCTGTGCCAGAGGGATCAAACTCGGTAAGCGTGTAGAGGCAGTCCTGTTCTGCGAACTTCTGTGCTTTCGCGCGTGAGCTGTCGCCGTCGCTAACCCGATACCGACAATCCCCCAACCCTCCGAACCGGGTCGGGAGAGATAGCGGTCGATGTAGACAGCCTGATGCGCACGGTGAAAATTGCCGACGCCGAAGTGGGCGATCCCCGGGCGCAGTCGCGAGCGGTCGTAGTCGGGGTGGCGATGGTGGCCAGGGATGCCAACGTGTTGTTGCTGAGGTGTGTCATCGTCATCCTCCCAAGATCAGCAGTTGTGCGGTAACGCAGCGTTGGATTGGGGGGCATCACCGCCTTCGTCGGCCTCGCCCCTTGGTTCTCCAGCCGAAGCTGGCAGTACTCGTGCTGACGACGATGACGTCCGGTGTGTTCAGGCGCCGCTGAGGGACGGACGATAGACGACCTCTTAGCCTGATTGGCAGAGGTGAGGAACCACCTGACAGGGCGGCGCCCGCGCGGCACCCGTAACCAGTGTGCAATTCATTCTTTCATCATTTCGATTCGGTGAACTCGCTCTTAGGTAGGCCTAGGGTGTCGCTCATCTCTTCGAGCGGTACCTGTTTCGTCTCAGGCATCTTATCAGCACCCAGATCAATTGCCCCACCATGCACAGGAAGAAAATGAGGAAGGCGATACCGCCCCCGAGTCCGGCAGCGATCCCAGGAAATGTCCAGGTAGTTATCGCTGCAAACGTCCAGTGGACGAAACTACCGAGCGCCTGTCCTGAGCGCGTACCTTGTTCGGGAAAATCTCCGCGATAAATACCCAGATCACAGAGCCCTGGGCCGAACGCATGAGCGGCGATGAACACCAGTAGTCCGAGTAGCACCAGTACAGACGAAGGGAGGTGAATCCCGCGTCAGGTCCGCTCGTCAGGAAGATCGAAGCGACAACCCCCAGTGAGATCAAGTACCCGACGGAGCCGATGATCATCAGTTTGCGGCGACCGAAGCGGTCGATCACGGAGAGCGCAGCCATCGTGGCGATAAGGTTTACTACGCCCATGGCGACCGCCTGCAGAAGAGCCGTATCCCCACTGGCTCCCGCCATCTCAAATATGGATGGCGCGTAATAGGTGACGGCATTGATTCCCGAGAGCTGGTTGAAGGCGGCAATCCCGACAGCCAAAAGCACGATCTTGCGGTAGCGTGCTGAGAACAGGCTGGTCTTGCGCCAACTCCGGTCGAGCGCAGCCGCTTCTTCGATCTCCGCGAACTCATCGCGCAGCTCTTGAGGCGATTTGGTGAGCCGGAAAGAACGTGGTATGCGTTGGTCCGTGAATCCTTTACCGTATAGCCAACGGGACTTTCCGGGACCTGAATACGAGCAAGAAGAACAGTAGTGCAGGAGCTGCTTCCACAAGGAACATCCATCGCCAGGCTACGCTGTCAGCGACGAGCGAAGCCAAGACCCAGTTGGAGAGATATGCGGTCAGCACCCCTAATACCACGTTGAACTGGACCAGCCCGACCAGGCGGCCCCGCAGGCGCGCTGGCGCAATTTCGGTGGTGTAGATCGGAGCAACCACACTAGCAGCGCCGACGCCAATACCACCGACGAACCGTGCGACCATAAAGAAGATCCACCCGCCGGTATCCTCAGTCGCGATTCCGCTGCCGATTGCGGACGCGAAGTATAAGATTCCGATGCGAAGAGCGTCTTCTTTCGGCCGAAGCGATTCGATGGGTACCCGGCGAAAAGTGCGCCTACAATCGTTCCGATGAGAGCCGTGGCCGCGGTAAACCCGAGGCCAAATCCCCCTAGGTCAAAAACTCGTTGCAGGGCACCGGTCGTCCCGGAAATGACAGCGGTGTCGAAGCCGAATAGCAGCCCTCCCAGTGCTGCGACCAAGGCGCTGCGCAGGACCAGTCCGTTTGCGCCACGCGATTCGACGCCAGATCCGAGCCGTGTCGAGGATTCGGCCATGCTAGCTCCTTTGCTACGCGACGCCTGGGAGGTTGCAGCAATACGAAAACTAGTTTGTCCTGGAAGTGCTCGGGTCCGAGTTGGCCAGCTTCATTCGCGAGTAGTCGAATCTGAATCCAGCTGTGATGACTCGACTTGACGGCCAGTCCAACAGGCTGCCAGCGACCTGCGTACAAATTCGAGACGGCAGCACGTTGGTCGTGCTCGACGCTCGGGTGCTTCATCTCCTCATCGAGCGTGGATCGCAGCAGTTGGTCTGTTCGTGTCGGCCAAGGGGACGTGTTGGCCGGAGCTTATGACGTGAAGGTACGTCGATCGTGACTCCGGTGTCAAGCCCCATCGTGATCCGTCTGCGGGTGGTCGTTCGAGGGTCTATACCGTGCGGTATAAGCGCAGCCGCGCGGCGGCCGGGATCGCTATAGGGGAGGCACTCGACGCCGTGGTGGATCCTCCCGAAGTAAGGTTGTTGAGGCTCTACCGCGGCCCATTGCGTATAGACAGTCGTAGAAACTGGCCGAACCGTCTCCAGCCGGGCCAATCGAGTGGTGGCCTGTCGGAAGCTGCAACCAGTTGATCCGTTCACTGAGGCTTTGCCAACCTGATCAAGCGTTGGCGATCATGAGGGTCTGAACTGCGGCGATGAGCTTGTCCGCGGTGTTCGGGCTGGACCGGATTTTCCGCAGGGATGCGCCAGTTCTTCAGCTCGGCGTTCGCTCGTTCACCGGGTCTGCGGCGGCGGGCGTGTGCGGTGTTCACGTCCTTCTGGGACTGGGAGAGCTTCCGGAACCGGCCGGTGTCGGGGTCCTTGCGTCGCCGCCGCTGCGGGACCGCGACCGTCGGTCCGGCGCCCTGGTAGGCGGTGTCGGCTGCGGCGGGAATCTCGTGGGTGATGAACGCGTCGATGATGAACGCGTCGATGATGCCGTGGTCGCGGGCTGCGCCCATGTCGTGGCGGGCGCCGGGCAGCGGCGGGGAGATCCAGACCAGCCTGCCGATGGGATCGGCGATGACCTCCCGCGTTCAGGCCGTGGGCCTTGTGCTTGCCGCTGTAGAAGGCGCGGTCGTATCCCGAGGTCATGCCGACGCGGTCGATGCGCAGCAGGGTGCCGTCGAGGATCACGAATGCCTTCCGTTTCGCGACCTCGATCGCCTGCTCGAAGGTCGGGTCATGGCGGCGAGCAGGTCGAGGGCCTCGCGGATGTAGCGGTACACCGTCGACGTGCCGACCCTGAACCCACAGGCCAGGTCGGCGTAGGTCTCGCCCTTGCGCAGGTAGGCGAGCACGAGCAGGGCCCTTCGGCCGGCCGACAGCTTGCGCCACCGGGTCCGGCGGGAGCTCCGGTGCGCTCGCAGCGCATCCGAGAGCACGCCGACGGCGCGGCTGGACACGGTCATCCCGGACGGGTAGGACAACACTTGAAGCTCCTGGTTGGACGGATTGATCTAGGCAATCGCCCGTCTACCAGGAGCTTCACCCATCCGAGGTCACGGCCACGCCGCACCCGCTGACCTGCCCGAACACCAGGTTGGCAAGAGCTCACTAGCTCCGACCCGGTTCGGTTCCGTACGGTTTGGCCGAGAGCTACCGCTCGAAGAGCTCGCCCGCGAGGTACATATCCCAGTCGGTCTCCTCGAGGCCGTGGCTGCCCGCCCGGAGGTGGTAGCTCATTCCCGGGCCTCTGAAGGCTTCGTTCTCGGTGGGCGGCCAGCTATCTGAGGTCAGTCCGGTGTCGCCGAGGCCGTAGAGCTCGTAGGCCGGTGCTGCACCTAGGTAGGACAAGAACTCGCCCTGGGGATCGGCGTTGCCGTCGTCGGTGGCGCTACCGACCACGACCCGGCCGGGCGCGATCAGAGCGAGGAGCTGGTTCTGATCGACCGGGAGCGACCCGGCGTTGCCGGCGTAGCGGCTGTAGGTGTCGGGGAACCAGTGAGGAAACTGCTCGGTGATCGCGGCGATTGACTCGCCGCTGTCGTCGCGTCGGGCCAGCTTGGCGCCGGTGGAGCCTGAGTTGTTGGAGATGACCACGGGGAAGCGGGTGTCCTGGGCGCCGGCCCAGAGGGCGGCCTTGCCGCCGCGTGAGTGCCCGATGACCGCGACCTTGCTGGGGTCGATGTCGGGGTCGGTCTCGAGGTAGTCCATTGCTCGGCTGGCGCCCCAAGCCCAGGCGCTGATCGTGCGCCCGGCGTCGGAGGGCAAGTCCTGGCCGGCGGGGTAGAAGGCGTTGATCACGCCATCGCGATAGCTTCCGGCGTCGTCGGGCGCGACCTCCTCGGCGTTGAGGGCAGCGAAGGCGTAGCCCGCGTCGAGGATCTTCGCCGTCGGCGCATAGCCCGACGACGAGTCTGCATCGTCGCCGACCGAGCCTCGGTGATCGATCAGTAGGAAGGTGCCCGTCGGGGTACCGGTCTCGGGCACGAACAGCCGCAGGGTGAAGCTCGCCGTGCCGGCGGGGCCGGTCACGCTGATGGTGACCGTCTTCGCGGACTCACCGCTGGCTCCACCATCGTCGAAGGTCACTTCCTCTGGTGTGGGCAGGCTCTGGCCGTAGACGTGTTCCTGGAATGCCTCCAACAGCTCGGGACGTCGTTGCTGCTCCCAGCTCTGCACGTCCTCGACCTGTCCGCCGCTGTCGAGGACAAGCGGGTTCGGGGTCTGTGTGCTCTCGGAGGTGGAATCGTCGTCGTCTTGGCTCGGTGCTGCCGGGACCGTCCAGCCCGCGGTGCGCTCGATCGCCGCAGGGGGTACGGCAGCGGGGTGGATGGAGGGTGTGCAGAGCACGGCAGTGGCCAGTAACGCGGCACTGCACGCCCGCCCCACGGCCGAGCGGCGTCGGCCTCGACCTGCCGCGGGCTGCTGCTGGCGGATGACCATGGCTTAGGTCCTTCGCTCGCTGTGCGGGGCCCCGGTGCGGTAGCCGCGGTCGTCGATCGGGATCGCGGTGCCGTCCCGCAGGGCGGCGACGTCGGCGTCGATCTGGGCGCTATCAGGGCGTTTGGTGACGTCGACGGCGTCGGCGACGAAGCAGCGAACGCCGCGGTGGAGCGCCAGCACCTGCCCGGCGGGCAGCTCGCGGATCTGTCCGGGGCGCATCACCGGGACGGTTTCGGTGCTGTAGCTGTGGCGTTCGCGGCCGAACAGCCCGTCGGCCTGGCTCTGACGTCGGGTGCGTTCGTAGGTACCGCAGATGTCTGAGAGCCACTGAAGGGTGCGGTCGTCCTTGATCCCGCCCCAGGCAGTGATGGTGGTGGTGTTGTCGCGGACCTCGCGCTCGCCGACGGACCCGAAGAGCCGTTCGAGCTGGGCGAGGGACTGAGCGGCCCAGTGGATCACGACTCCTCGGCCGGCGGCGTCGGAGATGACCTCGGCCAGGCGCGGGACCGGGGTGCCGTTGGCCAGCTCGTCGAACACCACGGTGACCGGCGGGTCGGCCCGTCGTGCCGGGTAGTCCATGGCCATGTCCTGCGCGGTGCGCAGGAAGTGCTCGGCCAGCGCGGTTAGCACAGGGACGGCTTCCGCGGCTTGCTGCTGGTCGGCGATCAGAAAGAGCGAGCCGCCCTGGCCGATGAACCGGCGCACATCCAGGCCACGCCCGCGGGCCGGGCTCAGCAGGTCCCGCACTCGCGGATCGGTCCAGGCGCCTACGACCCGGCGTACCGACATCCATACCGCTGACGCGGTCCGGGGGTCCAGATCCATCTCCGCGCGCAGGTTCGCCGCCATCTCCGCGCGACCCGCGTCCTGCAAGATCTTGACCGGCCGGGGATCGGCTGGCAGCCGCCGCCCCGGCCTAGGTGGTGGTGGGGTCGCGCGGCCACCCGGCTCAGACGGCGGCGCGCTCGGGGCGCCGGGTTCCGGGGGCTCGGTGGCCCACGCACGGATCGCGTCGACCGACGAGTCGGAGACCGCGGCGGCCACGAGGTAGGCGGTGAGCACGACAACGGCGCGCTCGCGGAACACACGGTCGTTGCCGGCGCC
This sequence comes from Pseudonocardia sp. Ae717_Ps2, assembly GCF_001932475.1. Lineage (NCBI taxonomy): Bacteria > Bacillati > Actinomycetota > Actinomycetes > Pseudonocardiales > Pseudonocardiaceae > Pseudonocardia > Pseudonocardia sp. Ae717_Ps2. The sequence goes on along the minus strand of NZ_MCIS01000007.1, from coordinate 152,326 downwards.
GCCCCCTCCACCGGCCTCGACACGCAGGGCAGCAGCCTCTACCAGGGTGAATGCGCGGCGGCTGGCCTCTTGCTGGTCTTGGCAACCCTCGATCAGCGACCAGCGCAGCGGCGCGGGCCAGCGCAGCCGACCGGTCGCGTCGTAGACGATCACGGGCCCGGCCAGCGCCCGGCGCGACCGCGACAGCGCCGCGAACTCGACCAGATCGAGCTTGGTCGTCGAGCACAGCATCGCCCCGGGGGCATCGAGCACCTTGTGCACCAGGTCCTTGCGGGACTTCCCGGACTGGGTCGGAGCCAGCGTGCCGGTCAGGTTCACGAAAGACCCGTATAGCGGTCTGTTGCGATAGTGATAGAGCGGGAAGCCCAGCTCGGTCGTGGCAGCGCCACGCAACTCCGCGCTGCTCATCGACGGTCTCGTGCGCTCCGCGCTGCGGCGTACCGCAGCCTCCGAGAGCTCCGCGCTGATCTGCTCCCAACTGGCATGCCCAGGCGGAGGAGGAGCCCAGCGTTTGGCCCACCACACCCGAGCCACCACAGCGAGGCCGACGAGCCCCAGCGCGGCGACGATCACACAGGTCACGAACAGAGTCGAGTGCTCAGTCAGGTGCCCGACAGCGCTATCGGCGGGCAGTGGTGCGCCGAGCCAGGATCGGAGCAGCTCGGCCAGATCAGCGAAGCCGACCAGCAGCAATCGTCCGGCGCCGGACAGTGCCCCGGTCGCCACCGCGGCCAGCTCCAGGACCACGACCGCGGCGACAGCCAGGCCGAGCGCCGTCGCCGGCAGAGCCACCTCCTCGACCCAGGAACGATCAGTACGGGAACGGGTCATCACCCAGCAACTCCTTCACGGGTGGGGGACTGAGAGGCACCGCCACGACGTGGCGAACCGGTCTCCTCGGAGCGCTCCGACGTGCCGGCGGTCGATCGCTGGTCCGGGCGGCCTGTCGCTGCAGGCCCTCGCCAGGGGCCGGTGATCGCGAACAGCACGCCGGGTTTCTGGATCCCGGCGAACAGCACGCGGCCGTCGGGGGAGAAGGTCGGGCCGGTGAACTCCGAGCCCATCTGGCTACGCGCGAGGGGGTAGGCGGTCCCGGCCGGGGTGATGCCGGCGAGGTGGTTGTCGCCGTCGCCGTCGGTGGACACGATCAGCCCGCCGTAGGGGGCGGCGACGATGTTGTCGGGGGCTTCGACGGTCTCGCCGTCGGCGTCGACGGCGAACACGGTGGTCAGGGTCAGCGTTGCCTCGGCCGGGTCGTAGTGCCAGATCTGACCGCGATGCGAGTCGGCGTAGCTGCTGACCAGGTAGGCGCCATCGTCGGCCCACCAGGCGCCCTCGAGCTTCGCCGCCCGGGTGATGCCGGCGAGGGAACGCAACGATCCGTTCTCGGCGGCGCGGTCGCCGACCGGGACCCAATCGACGGTGTAGGCGGTGTCGGGCTCGGCAGCCTGATCGAGGTCGTCTACGAGGTTGCCCTCGGTGTCGGTGCAGGCCATCGCGGCGAGCTCTCCGGCGCTGGGGCCGAGCTGTTTGAGTGCGCCGCTGGCGCCGCGGAAGGCGCGTGGTGGGGTCCAGCGGTAGACGGTGCCGTAGGGGTCGGTGGCGTCCTCGGTCAGGTAGATGGCCAGGGTGTCGGGGTCGATGCAGCAGGCTTCGTGCACGAACCGGCCCAGCGCCGCGATCGGGGTCGGGTCCCGGTTGGCCTTGAGGTCGACCGGGTCGACCTCGAACACCCAGCCGTGTCCGTCGTCTTCGGTTTCTTCGCAGGTCAGCCAGGTGTTCCAGGGGGTGATGCCGCCGGCGCAGTTGGTGGAGGTGCCAGCCAGGGCGACGGTCTCCCAGATCAGCTCGCCATCGGGGGTGGTCTTGATGACGGTGCAGCCCCCGCCGGCGTCGTCTCGGTAGGTGTAGCCGGACAGGTGCGGGACGGCCCCGGCGTCGTCCGGGCCGCCCCTCACCTCGTGGTTGAGCACCACCAGGACGTTCCCGTCGGGCGCTTCGAAGGCTGCGGCGCCGTCGTGGATCCCGGGGGAGGGGTCCTTGGAGTAGAGGCGGGTCTTCCCGGCCTCGGTGACCAGGCGGTAGGAGAAGCCTTCCGGGAGCGCGAGCCTGCCGTTGGGGTCATCGACCAGTGGGCCGTAGCCGGTGAATCCCGCGGGCGGTTGGGCCGCGGCAGCGGGTGCGCCGAGGAGGCTCTGCAGGGATCCGGTCAGGGCGATGCCGAGCCCGGTCTGGCTGGTGCGGGTGAGGAACGAACGCCGGGTGATACCCACAATGAGCTCCGAATCGGCAGGTGAGCGAGGTCGCTGGGGTGGTTCCGTGGCGCGGTCACATCTGCAGCTCGGTGGACGTGGGTGGCCCGATCTGGGGGCGGTAGGTGGTGATGTGCCAGTCCGCGGCGTCGATCGCTGTGTCGGGGTCGGGGTAGGCGCCGGCCTCGCGGACGGCGGCGACGGCGATCAGCTCGGTGGGCGAGATGCGGCGGAAGGCCAGGACCTGGTCGTGGTATCCGCCGTGGGCGGGGTAGTGGCGGATCGCGATCTGCCCGGTCGGGGGCCCGAGTTCGGCCTGTACGGCGTGGGGCAGGACCTCGATGACGCGCTCGGTGAGCCGCGCTCCAGGCGGATCGCTCGGTCCGGCGGAACCCGGCGGGCTCTGGGGGCGGCTCCAGCGCTGCCCAGTAGGTGCCGGCCCGCTCAGCTGATGCGTCGTGGCCTGTACGTGCCCGCCGCGGCCGCGTCGTAGCCGTGGCCGCCCGTCGCGGCCGGTGCCGCGGTGGGCGAGTGCCTCTCGGGCACGGACGACCAGTAGTTGGGTGGCTTCGATCCACCAGGCGTCGGTGTCGCGCCAGTACCGCCCGGCCGGGTCGCGGCGGGTGGTCGGAGCCCAGGTCCCGGCGGCGAGCGGCTCACCGGTGGTGTGCCCGGCGCGGGTCAGGGCGTCGCGGGCCGGTTCGGGGAGCTTGTTCCAGCCGACCTGCTCGGACTGGTGCCAGCGGATCCGTGCGGCCTGCTGCGCAGCGTCCGGAGTGGCCGGAGCAGGCAGGGACGCCCCGGGCGACGGGGTGGGAACGGGCGGAGTGGTGCGCCGGGCGAGGAACCCCATCAGCGAGGCCTCCGCCCGACGATGCGGCTGCTACTGGAGTGGCGGAGGGCGAGCTGGGCCAGCGCAGCGGCGGGAACAGCAACGGCAACGGCAGTGACTAGGACGGCGCTACGGCGAGGTGTGCTGGTGATGGCCTCGGCCGGCTGGACCACCGACGTGCTCGTGTGCTGCCCGGCCACGTCGGTGACCAACATCGGACGCGCTGCCGAGCGCCGCTCGGCGAGCCCGGCGAGCTCGGCCATCGTGAGTTTGTCCTTGGTGCACCACAGCTGCCCGGGCGCGAGAACGGGGATGGCTGGTGCTGGCGGGGGTGTGGCGGTACGGCGGGGGCGGAGCTTCATCGGCGTGTCCAATCGGCGGCTCGGCGGTGGAGGTGCAGGACGGCGAAGGTCAGGGCCCGGACGGTCCAGCAGGCCAGCGCGAGGACGGCGAGGAAGCCGATCACCCGCGATTCCAGCGGCATCTCGTTGCGGGAAGTCACCGCGAGCGCCGCGGCAGCGAGGGTCGCCGCCACGACCGCACCGGCGGCGATCCGGCCCGCCGGGAGTGGCGCCAGGCGCCACACCCCGAGCAGGAGCCGTCCCACCAGCCGGCGGTGGTCGATCCGCCCGACCGGCCATCCGGCCGGCAGCAGCTCACCCTGAGCCGGTCTCGGAGCCTGGCAACCGGGCGGCGGGGGAGGGGGCGCATAGCCGCTGGTCGGGGCATAGTCGGTGTGGGCGACCGGTTCCCCGGCCGGGGTGTAGTCCGCGATGGCGCTGGTGGTGTGTGCGGGCCCCTTCGCCGGCGATGGCGGCGTGAAGGGGCGGGCAGGGCCGGGCCCACCCGTGCCGGGCCCTGGTGGAGTGCGGGCGGTGTCGTAGGCGTCGCGACGGACCGGGTCGGCGAGGATCGCATAGGCCTCGGCGACGGCCCGGAACCGTGCTGTGGCGTCGGGTTCGGGGTTGCGGTCGGGGTGCAGTGCCAGGGCCTGGCGGCGGTACGCGCGCCGAACCTGGGTCCGGTCGGCGTCCGGGCCGACGCCGAGCACCGCATACAGGTCGGCACCGCGACCGCTGGTGGGGGTGGTCATGGGGCGGCCTCGGCGAGCGCGGTGGCCGGTGCGGGCTGGCCTGCGGGGCCGGCGATGTGGCGGACGTGGGTGATCTCGGCGGCCCAGTCCGACAGCGGCTGCAGCACGACACCGGTGGAGGAGTCGTAGGCGTTGACCACCAGGCCCTGGCCGACATACATCCCCACGTGGCGCGGGTTGTCCGGCGAGCCGAGCGAGCCCGGAATGAACACCAGATCCCCGGGGGCGATCGCGGCCGGTGAGCTGGGTGTGCCGGCGTTCTTCTGGTTGACCGTCCCGGCTGGGATCGGCACTCCTGCTGAGGCCCAGGCGGCGAGCATGAGCCCGGAGCAGTCGAATCCGTCGGGGCCCTTCGCGCCCCAGACGTAGGGTTTGCCGAGCTGGGCCAGGGCGTAGGTGACTGCGGCCCGCTGGGCCGGATCAGCGGGCGGAGTGAATCCGGGCGGCAACTGCTTGGGGTCGATGTTCGACGGGGCGAGGGGAACACCCGCTCCGCCCTGATCAGGACAGGCGAACACGGACGAGGCCAGCTGCACGTTCGGCCCGCCCGGGGTGGCGGGGGCGGGGACGGGGTTGTCGGGGCCGACCCAGAACTGGTCGACCAGCGCCGCGGCCGGTGCCTCCTCGGGGCCATAGCGATCCGGGAACGCCGAGCGCTGCACAGCCTGGGCCGCCTCACCCGGTGCCATGGTCGCCCAGCCGGGCAGCTCGACGAGACGGTCGAGGAACGTGTCGGTGGCCCCGACCGGATTGAGCACCTGCGCCGGGCTGCCCCAGCCCTGCGAGGGGCGCTGCTGGTAGAGGCCCAGGGAGTCGCGGTCGCCGTAGCCGACGTTGACCAGCCGTGATTCCACGATCGTCGTGGAGATCGCGATGACCGCGGCGCGGCGGGGGAGTTGTCGTTCGACGACGCGGTTGACGATGGTGGCGGCGTTCTCGGTCTGTTCGGCGTTCCAGTCGGTGCCACCGATGCTCTGCGAGCCGCCGCCGATGCCGCCGTCGCCGCCACAGCCCCCGGCCAGGGGGCCGTCGGTGACGGCGGAGAACATCGCGATGCCCATACTGAGTACCGCGGCGAGGAACGTCAGCACCACCGCGGCCGCGGCGAGGGCGATGGTGCCCTTATTCTGATCCACCGTTCAGCTCACCGGTGCGGAGCCGAGCCGTTGACAGCCGACGCCCGAACCTGCTCGGCCGGACCCGATGCCCCGGGCACCGACACCAGCCGCGGCGCGGCCCCGCTACCCTTGCCGAGGTCTGTTTCCGCAGGCAGATCGGTCGTTCCGCGGAGCCCGGCGTTGGTGTCGAAGATCGACTTCTCGGTCGCGGACAGCACCGTCTGGATCTTCATCCCGGGTGCGTTCTCCATCTTCCACAGCGCCCGGCCCGGGCCTTCCATCGCCCACCCGGTGATGACCGCCTGTTCCCGTTCGGACAGGCCGAGTTCTTCGGCGAGCTCGTCGCCGACCCTCGTGGACTGTCCGAGCAGGATCCGCGAGCTGCACAGCGCGAGGAGGTCCTTGGCGATGGAGACCTCCTGGGAGCCTGCGGCGCCGACCGAAAGCAGGTCGGAGGGCTTGTGCATGACCAGGAGCTGGATCTTGCGTTCCGCGCGGGAGAGGCGCAGGTCGGAGTCGACGGCCTGGACCGCCCGTAGGCCGAGGCGCATCTGGCGCCAGACCTCGTCGCGCACGACGATGCGGACGTCGCCGTCATCCTGGAGGTCGGTGATCATCGACGACCAGGACCCGAGGCAGGTCAGCGCCACTGCGATCGCCTGATCCCCACGCGAGCGCAGCAGCGACAGGTCCATCGACTGGACCGGCGCGTCCCAGTCGAGGTCGAAGTTGGTGGGCTCGTCGAACAGGCCACTCAGGGGACCGACGACCAGGTTCGAGAGGGCGTCGGTGATCTGGCGGGTGTGATCGACGAACTGCCGGTGGGAGGCAAACCGCGTGGCCTGCCACAGGTCGTCGTCGGGATCGGCGAGCTGGGCCACGACCTGCGGGATGGTGATGGGCCGCAGCTCGGAGTAGCCGTCGGCGGCGCCGACCAGGCGGCGCAGGACGGTGGAGATGACGAGTTCGTCGGTCACGGTCGGCGAGTAGCCCTGGGCTTCGGCCAGAGCGGTGAGCAGCCGGGTCCAGCGGGCCAGGATCCCGGTGAGCTCTTCGTTCTGCCGCTCGGCACCCCAGGTGCTCCAGCGGGCCCGCAGCGGGCCCAGGTCCAGGGCGTTAAGCCGGTGCGGGCTACCCCGGCCCAGCGCGATCGGCGTGATGCCCAATGAGCGCAGCAGCGGCGTGTACTCGCCCTTCACATCCCCGGAGATCAGGGAGCGGACACCGAAGAGCATCATCCGCAGCATCAGCGCGACCACGGTGGAGGACTTGCCGCGGCCCGGTTCGCCGAACACCACCAGGTTCGGGTTGGTGACCATGCCGCGCAGCACCCACTCGGTGGGGTGGACGTAGAACGCCCCACCGGACTGCGTGTCATAGCCCAGCCGCGCCCCGATCGCCGGGACGCCGTTGGAGGCCAGCAGCGGGAACAGCCCACCGACCTCGGCGGTGGTGGCCTTGTAGACCGGAGCCCGCCGGGCCGCGTCGACCGCGGCCCAGCCCCGGCCGGGCTCGCGCGGGCCTTGGCGGGGTGCGGTGGCCTGGTTGACCCGCTGCCGTCCGCGGCCAGTGCTGGTCTCGTCGTCCCCGGTGTCGGGGGCCGGCGGGGTGGTGAGTGGGATTCCTTGGAGGTCGGTGAACTGGCTGAGCAGCTCGCCGGTGCTGCGCGGCTCGGCCCGCCGTGCACGACGGCCGCCGTTAAAGGGGTTGAACAGTCGGCTCATGAGTCGAAGGCCCTCTTCTCCCGGGGCAGCCCGATCCCGACCGGCAGGGCGGCCGCGACGAACGCCGAGTCCTGCGCCAGCTCCAGGCGAAGCAGGTGAAACCTGCCGGAGGCGTCGTTTTCCAGGCGGGCGGCGTGGTCCTCGACGTTCCAGTCGGCGGGGACGGTGATCGAGGAGGCGACGGTGAACCGGACGACGGCGTGTCCGGCGGCGACGGCGGCTTCCTGATCTCGCGCGCCGCGCTGGCGCCGCGAGTCGATCGCGGTGGTGTTGAACCCGCGCTGGGCCTTGGCGTCGACGAGCACGTTGTTGCGGAACCGGTCGCTCTTCACGACCCGGGCGCCGGCGGCGGCGGAGAGGATCTCGTAGTGGATCTGCAGGGTCCGCCGTTCCCCGGCGGTCCGGACTGCGAGCAGGGGGCCGAGGGAGCCGAAGATCGTCCCTGATTCGGGGGGCTGCACCGCGTAGGCCACGGAGCTGTAGCCGTCGTGGTGATACGCCCGCGCCGCCGGGGTCGGGGCGAGAGCGGGTCCGGCCTGGGAGATCGGCAGCCCGACGGTGCCGTCGGGATCCGGGCTGGTCAGATGCCGAAACGACAGCCCCGCGGCCGCAGCCGGGTTGAACCCGGTCTTGATCGCCTCCGCCACACCGGTGGAGGACAGCCAGGTCACCGACTGCACCCCCAGCCCACGCAACCCGTCAGCGACGCCCTCCAGGAGCCGGTACAAGGCATAGGCCCGTCCGGCGATCCCACCACCGGCGGCCTTGGCCGGGCGGCGCAGCGCTTCCTCGGTCCCGGACACGGTCACGAACAGCTCGGTGCGCACGGAGACGGAGGCGACGTCGCGGTCGATCTCGGCGGTCACCTGCCGGGCCAGGGCGGGGGCGTCGGGGCGTTGGTGGCGGTCGCGCCACACCGTGTACTCGGTGCCGTCGTCCGGGACGGTGCGCACGAGCAGGGAGACCCGGTCGATGACCTCGCGGTGCCCGAGACCGACCAGCATCGAGCCGAGGCGGGCGGCGAGGCGTTCGCACTCGTCGTCGGAGAGCATCCCGACCCCGGAGTGGGTGAGCTTCGCGGTGGCGCCCCAGCGTCCTTCGGCGGTGTCGTGGATCAGGCAGATCCGCGAACCGTGGAACTCCGGGCCGTCAGGGAACTCCAACCGGGCCAGCACACCGGGCAGGTCGGGCTCGGTGCGGTCACCGGCCAGGCCGACGGCGGCGCGCGACTGCCACGGGGACCAGCGCATGAGCACTCCTGTCTGGAACATGACCAGGTCAGCCAGCCACCGGAACGCGGGGCGGCCGTGGATCGGGATGAGGATCAGCACGGCGACGATCGCGGCGAACACCGCCCAGGACAGGGCCGCCGACCACTGGTTGCGTGACATCGCGATCAGCGCGGGGGCGCAGACCCCGATCAGCAGGAACGCCTGGACCGGGGTCATCCCGGCGATCCAGCCGATGCCTTCCTTGTGGTTGAGGCCCCGATACACCCGCGGGCCGGGGGACGGGCTGGTGGTCATCGGAGATCACCGCCGGGCTGTGTGAGGGCATGGGTAGTCGTAGTCGTCGTGCCGACGACGACGCTGGTAGGCATCAGCGGTCGTCCTTTCGGTCGGCGCCCGGCTGGGCCGGACGCGCGGGCTCGGGCGCCGGGCCAGGGGCGGACGCGCCTGCGGGGTCGGGGGCCGGCGCAGTGGTGGTGGCCCCGTCCGTGCCGGCGTTGACCGGAGGGGGCTCAGGAGGGTCTTGCGGCCCGCCGCCACCGCCGGGTGGGCCGGAATCGGGCGGTCCCGGATCGACCGGCGGCGGCTCCGGACCATCACCGCCATCACCACCGCCACCGGATTCGCCGGGTTCGCCCGGGCCGCTGTCGTCGCCCGAGCTCTGGGCGATCCGGTTCGACGTTGCGCTGTAGGCGCCGCCGGCGGCGGAGCTGATCTGCCCGCTGCTGGCCCCGGCGGCGGGGGCGGGGCCGGGGTGGCCGATGCCGGTCTGGGCCATCTGCGACGACCCGTAGCCACCCGCCGCCTGTCCGGCGGCCTTGGTGGCCAGGTAGCCGCCGACCACTGCCGCGGCGACCGCACCACCGGCGACCCCGGCACCGGCCGCAGCCGTTCCACCACTGGCAGCGCCGCCACCCGCAGCCGCGCCGCCACCAGCCCCACCACCCGCAGCCGCGCCGCCACCAGCCCCACCACCCGCACCCGCGCCTGCACCGGCTCCTGCGCCGCTGGAGGCGCCTCCGGTCGCGGCGGTGCTGCCGCCGAGCTCGCCGCCCGCCGCACTGCCGCCGGAGCCGCCGCTGCCGACGTCGTAGGCCTTCTGTGTGGCCCGCGCGTTGTTGATCATCTCGCTGGTGCCGTTGTCGCCACCCGGCTCACCCGCGGAACGTGATCCGCCGGCGGAGCGCACGGCCATCCCGGCGCCGGTGCCGGGGTCGGCGAAGGCCAGCAGCCGGTAGAGCACCATCGGGCAGAACAGGCTGATCAACAGCACCGCCGTGCCGGCCAGCAGCCCGGCCACTCCCTCGGTGCGGGACATGATGTTCACGCCGATCACCACGACCAGGGCGAGGGCGGGTTTCATCAGCACCGCGGCCAGCAGCCAGCGCACCACCCGCCAGAACATCGACGCGGTCGAGTCGGAGATCAGGCAGGCTGCGGCGATGGGGATGGTCGCGATCAGCACCATGATCGCCGCCGCGCGGAAGATCATGGCCAGGGCGAAGCCGATCGCGGCCGGGATGACCCCGAACAGGGCGGCGATGCCCAGGATCATCGACCGGACCCCGTCCTCGACATCCGCACCCAGGTCGGGGTTGTCGCCGAAGCGGTCGGCGACGGCGGGGTTGTCCAGGATCGCGGTGAAGCTGCCCTGCTCGCCCAGGTTGGACAGGAACATCGTGGTGAGCCCGTCCGCGCCGGTCAGCAGCACTGCGACCGCGCCGGTGGTCACTGCGAGGGCGATGCCGAACTGGACCGGGCCGGTGACCGCGCGGAACATCCCGCGTCCGCCGCGGACGGCGACCGAAGCGAGTTGGTAGAAGAACAACCCCAGTGCGATCAGCGCGGCCAGCCAGATCATCGTCGACCACAACGAGCCCAGATCCACCGCACTCTCGGCACCTTCCGGCGGCGCCGGTGGGGGAGTGGCCCCGGCGGCGGGGTCGGGGTTGTCGGCGTCGTTGCCGGTGATCGCGCCCGGTTCGACCCGCGAGACGGTGTCGGCGATGTCGAAGCCGCCTTTGAGCAGCCAGATCGCCGAGTCCCACACCGCCTGCATCGCGGAGCTGAATGCCGACTCGGCGATGGATCCGGCGAAGTCACCGAGCATGCTGCCGCTGTCTCCGCCGCCGCTCCCGCCGGGTGGTGGGGCGGGATCCTGAGCAGGCAGGTACCAGCTGGAAACGGGAAGCCCGGTCATCGGATGATGTCCCGGTAGCCGACCGAGACGGCCTCGTCACTGCCCGGCCAGGTCGCCGGGGCGACCCAGGCGCGCGGGCCGGAGGCGACCAGCCACTGGTCACCGACGCGGCGCATCGGTAGGCAGTTGCCCAGCCCGCCGGTGGCCACGCGGCCCTTGTAGTCGGTGACGAGCTCACCGAGCACACACGTCACGACATAGCTGCCGTCGTCGGTGCTGCCCTTGACCAGGGCCGAGGTGGGAGTCCAGGTCACGGTCGCCCGTGTCGGGCCGGTGCGGGGCATGTTCGCCGCGCGCCGGAACGCGACCAGGTCCTGCGATGCCGGGGTCTGGGCCGCGGGTGCGGCACCCGGCTCGGCCATGGAGTCGTAGGCCTGTGCCCAGACCTGGGGGTCCGCGCCGGTGAACCCGACGCGGGTCAGCTCGACCGCCTGGGCGATCGCGCCCTGCTCGGTGTCGGGGAACCCGGTAGGCACCAGCACGCCGCTGGCCTGCTCGGGCTGAGGCAGGGTGATCGGAGGGCCGGCGCTGCGTGTCGAGAGCGTGTGTGGCAGCGCGGCCTGGCCGGGCACCTCGAGCATCGGCGCGTGTGCCAGCGCAGCCTCAGCCTCCGGGCCGTTCCCTCCACCAGCACCGCCGCCGTCCGCGCCCGGGCCGGTCGCGGCAGGCGGCCCCTGGTAGGTGGAACTGGGCTCGTCAGCGCTGAACATGCTGGACAGCGACACGACCACGCCGACCAACAAGGCCAGCACCAGCAGTGCGGCGCCGGCGAGGATCAGCAGCGCGCGACGTCGACTCCCGCCGGCGGCGCTCCGTTCGGTGTTCATCAGGCGGGCCATCACGCGGCGGAGGCGGCGAACTGGGAGACCAGGGTGTAGCCGAGCCCGAACAACACGGCCAGGGCGAGGCTGCCGACGATCATGCGGGCGCCGAGGCGCCCGGAGCCGTGGTGGTCCCAGAGCCGTCCGGCCGTGGCGGCGACGATGCCGCCGAAGAACAGGCCGAGGATGCAGATCCCGGCGATCCAGCGCACGTAGCTCACGACGTTCTCGATCGCACCGGCACCGGGCGGCGCCTGCGGTCCCGGGTTCGGGATCTCTTGCGCAGGCAGCACGTGAACCTGAGCGAGTGAGTCGGCGAGCAGGTGGGGGACAGACATGGGGTGCCTCCGCAGGCAGTGGGGGGCTAGTCGGTGTTGGGGTTGGGTCTGGTCAGCGGCGTCGTGGGGAGGTGACCAGGCCCCATGAGGCGAGCAGGGGTCGTAGGGCGTCGACGGCGCGGTCGGGGCTGGGGTCGTCGGTGACTCCGGCGATCTCCCAGCTGCGTTCGTGGGGGACGAACAGCGCCTCGTCGATCAGCGCCGCGACCCGCGGCCCGGCCGCACCCGCGACGCCGGCCGGCCACTTGCGGGCGCCGTTGACCACCAGCTGGTAGATCGGGGTGGCGACGCCGCGCTGCACCCAGGGTTCGAGGCGGGCGAGGAGCTGTTCGGCCTGGCGTAGCGACGGCCGGGTGGCGCGGACGACGAGGATCGGGCGCTGCGAGGGCAGGCCGCGGCGTAGCCAGCCTCCGGCGCCGTAGATCGGGGTGGCGGCGGCGCGCCAGCCGCCGTGGCCGAGGTCGACCACAGTGGTGTGCAGCGGGTCCGGTGCGGGGTCGGGGAGCCAGTCCGGGGGGATGGGCACCATCCCGGGGGTGATCGTCGGGAGCTGGGTTTCCAGGCGGGCGAGCAGGGCGTCGTCGCGCCAGCTGTAGCGGACCGATACGTGCTCGTTGACCGGCCGGAGCCAGGGGCCTTCCTGCGAGGACGCGCAGGCCAGGCCGGAGCGGGCGGGGTCGTCGGCGTCGACGAGCAGCGCGCACCGCTGATCGGCCTGCAGCGCGTCGGTGATCGCGGCCGCCACGCAGGAGGCGCCGGACCCGGCGGATCCGGCGAGTACCGGCACAAGGGCGCCGAACGCGGCCCAGGACACCGGGCGGGTGTCGGGGAACTCGAGCCGAGCCCGTTCCTGTGTCGTCTCGGCCGCAGCGCCGAGCTCCGCTGCCGTGTCAGCAGGGTCGGGGCCGTGCCCGCCCGCGGCGGCCGCGGAGGTGGCATCGACGATGGCCTCGTTGTCGACCGATCCCAGATGAGGGGCGCGCGAGCGCGCCGCGAAACCGAGCCGGTGGTTGAGCTCGAACGGCGTGCGCGGCGCGCGGGCAGGTCCGGCACGGTCCTGCTGTTCGGCGGTGGTCATCGGCTGCCTCCTCGTGGGGCGATCTGGGCAGTTCTCGCATCGGGCGCTGTCGGGGTGGGTGGGGTGGTGATCTGGGAGGCCGAGTCGGCGGCGTCGTAGACCCCGCGCGCGACCGGCCCGAAACGGGGCGAGACCAGCGCGGTGTCATCGCCGCCGGAGACGACACCGACGACCTGGCCCCGGCCGCTGGCAGCGTCGGGGCCGGCCAGCCAGGGGCCGCCGGAGGCGCCCTCGGTCATGTCGCACTCCAGCGCCAGGACTTGCCCAGGCTCGGGAGAGCTCGCGCGGGCGAACGGCTCGACCGCGGCCGGGCCGGTGCAGCCCCGCAGCGACTGCCCGTCATAGGAGCCCAGCGAGGGGTAGCCAAGGGCGGCGACCGGCACGGTGTCGGGCGTCGACCAGCGGATGCCCTGCGCGCCGAGGGTCTGCTCGGGCAGTACCCCGTCACGCGGGAGGAGCGAGACGAAAGCGAAGTCGGTGTCGGCGGCGACGTCTTCGATGGGGGAGTTGGCGTCCTGCCAGGCCGGGGGCACGTAGGCGGTGTCGACCGTCCAGCGGCCGTGGGGTTCCTCGCCGGCGGCGTAGCCGGGGATGAACGTCGCACCGTCGACGCGCCAGCCGCCGTCGAGCCACACACAGTGCGCCGCGGTCGCAAGCAGCCGGCGGGACTGGGAGGCGACGACGGTGGCCGAGCACTGGTGGCGGCCGCCGTCGACGACCAGCACCCCGACCGACGACGCCGAGAGCCCGCCGACGATCGGGCCGGCCTGCCCCCGCACCGGCGGCGGGTCCTGGAGCGGGGACCTCGGGTCGGCCGACCCCCACGGCACGACCGACCCGAGCCCCACCACCCGGCCCCCTTGCGGGGCGCCGGAGGACCACAGCACGACCACCAGGGCCACGGTCATCACCGCGGCCACTGACACCGTGCTCCACCTGCGGATAGTCATGGCGGCCTACGACAGGCCGATCTGGCGGGAGCACGAGGGCCAGGCGTTCCAGCCCTGCTCGGCCTGCACCTTCTCGGCTACCGCGATCTGCTCCTCGCGGCTGGCCTGGTGGGCGTCGCCCTGACCGCCGAAGGCCTGCCAGGTGGCGTTCGAGAACTGCAGGCCGCCTTGGTATCCGTTGCCCGTGTTGGTCGACCAGTCGCCGCCGGACTCACACTCGGCGAGCTTGTCCCAGGTCGCGGAGTCGGTCCCCCCTGTCGGTGCGACCGCCGGGTCGCCCTGGGCACCCTCCGGGTCCCGGGGCTGCTCACCCTCGCCATCGCCGGCGGGTGCCGGGCCGTCCTGGGCCTCGGGCTGCTCACCGCCGCCCTGATCCGACGGCTGCTCGCCGCCGGTTCCGGAGCTGTCCTGGTCGGCGTCGGCGCTGCCTGAGCCCGGCTGCCCACCCGTGTTCTCCGAATCGGCGCCTGCGCTGGAGCTGTCGGTCGACTCCGAGCTGTCAGGAGCGGCCGAGCTACCGGAGCTGTCGGAGGTATCAGCGCCGTCGGTGGTGCTGGAGTCGCTGCTGGTCGGCGAGTCCTGCTGGTCACCGGCGCCGCTGAGGTCGGCGTCGTTGAGCTTGTCGAGGAGCTGCTCGGCGACCGGGTCGGTGTCGGCGGCCTGTTCGGCCTGCTCGGTCAGCTTCTGGACCGTGGAGTCGATGTTGGCCGCGGGCTGCACGGAACCCGACGACGAGTCGGCGTCGCTACTGGCCTGCTCGGCGCCCGACCCCGAACCACCACCGGTGGCCGAGCTGTCCGTACCCGAGCTGTCGGAGCCACCGCCGCTGGTGGCGCCACCGCCACGGCTGATCGGGCTCCCCGGCTCAGCACTCGCCGAGCCGGTACCCGACTCGCTGCCTGCACCGGTGCTGTTCTCGCCCGGATCGTCGGCAGCACCGGACGAGGACGAACCGGATTCGGAGTCCGAGTCCGTGCTCGGCGTGCTCGAAGAGTCGGTGTCGGAGGACCCGCCGAAGTCCGTGCTGGGCTGCTCGGCTGCCGTCGAATCATCGGAACCCGCGGAACCCGAATCCGAGCTGTCGCTGCCGGAGGAGCTGCTGTCGCTGCTCGACGACGAGCTGCTGTCGGACGTGTCGGTGCTGGAGGACCCGGTGTCAGAACTACCGGTGTCGGTGCTGCCTGTGTCGGAGGTGCGGAGTTCGTCGAGCTTGTCCAGGTCGGCGGAGTCGGCGCCGAGCTTCTCCAGCTGTTCGCGGTCGAGGACCTGCAGGACCGAGCTCTTCAAGTCGTCTGCGCCGGTGTCGGGGCTGGCGCCGAGGGCTTGCATGAGCTCGCCGACCATCTCGATCGCTGCTTGGGCCTTGTCCAGGTCCTCGGCCGATCCGCTCCCGGTACTGCCCGAGCTCGACGACTCACCCGAGCCCGACCCGGCATCGGAAGATTCCGAGCTGGTGCTGCTGCTGTCAGTGCTGTCTGCGGTCGGGCTGCTGCCGGAGGAGGTGGGCTCGTCGCTGCTCGTGTCACTGCTGGCGTCGTCGCCCGGGTCGGTGCTGTCGCCGCCGTCGGCCCCGGTGTCGTCATCCTCGGTGGGGCTCGATCCGGAGTCAGTGAGCTCGTCGGTGCCGCCAGAGGGCGGCTCGCTGCTGGTGGAGCCGTCATCTGGCTGTTCGGCGGCCTCGGGCTCGTCTGGCTCGTCGCTGTCCTGCGCCGGCGCCGCAGGCGCCGCCGGTGCTGGGGGAGCGGCGGCGGGTGCCGGGGCGGGCCGGCGTGGTGCCGGGGCTGCGGCGGGGCTCTGCGCTGCGGGTGCGGCGGTGGCCTCGGCCTGGTCCACACACGTCTTCGGTAGAGCCGGTTCGGCCTGGCGTTTCGGGTTCGACGCGGCCGGACGCCCGGACGACGAGCTGTCCGCCGCAGGTGGCGGTGCGGCCGCGTCGGCGACCGCGTCCCCGGCCGACTCGACCGCGCCCACCGCGCTGTCCGCAGCGCCACCGAGGGACTGCCCGATCCCCCCGAGCGGCCCCGGGTCCGACGGCGGGGGCTCCTTGGGAAGCAGGTCGGCCGGGGTCGGGCCAAGCCCGGCCTTCGCCAGCCGCGCGGCGACCTCGCGGATCTGGGGGTCGGTGCTGGCGAGCTGGTTGAGCTGATCAGAGGTGTCGACGGCCTTCTGCCGCCACCCGGCGGGCTGGGTGGCGGGGGTGAACCCGAGCCCGGCGATCTCGCGGGCCAGGGCCTGGGCGCCCGGGTCGGTGGAGACGGTGAGGTCGGTGAGCAGGGCGCGGGTCTGGGTGCGGGTCTCGCGGGCCGCGGCGAGCTGGCGGACGACCTTGCCCTGGTTGCAGGACTCGACCACGAGGCCGAGCTGCGCCGGGAGCGGGGACAGGGTGAACGCCGTCCCGCCCAGCAGGGCGCCCGCGGTCAGGACCGCGACCGCAGAGCGGCGGGCAACCGGGCCCCTTGAGGACTGCGGAAGATGATCGGCCCAGGCCGGGCGGGGCTTACGCGAGAAACGCATGGTCAGGTCCTTCGACGTGTGATCGGGGGCTGTCGCAGCCGGTCGGGAGACGGGTCAGGAATCGCCACGCGACTCACCACCGGAGCCGCCGTCGCCGCTGTCCTTGGCGCTGTCGTTGCGGCTGCCGGAACCCGAGCCCGAGTCCGATTCGGAGCTCGAGTCCGAGTCCGAGCTGGAGTCGCCGGTGTCGCCGGTGGAGGTCTCGGCGCCGGCGCTCACTTCGCCGCTGGTCTCGCCGCCCTCGGCGGCGTACTGGCGGACCCAGTCGACGTGCATCTCCGCGCCGCCGGCGAGGTCGCCGCCGAAGTTGTCGAGCTGGATGGTCAGGTGCATCGGGCCGGGCGGGTTGTGCGAGGGATCGGTGTCTTCGAACCACGGCTCGCCGTTGACCAGGTAGGTGATCTTGTCGGGGGTCCACTCGACGGCGAAGGCGTTCCACTCGGTGGCATCGACCTGGGTGGTGCCCTCGGTCTGGGAGTTGTCCGCGCCGTAGTGCAGGAACCCGCCGACCTCCTGACGGGAGGGGTCGGAGATCTCCATGAAGTCGACCTCGCCGCCCTCAGGCCAGTCCTCGGCGGTGGGCCAGAGCAGGAACAAGGTGTGCAAGTCAGAGGCGCCGGGTGGGGACTGGGCGCAGCCCTCCCACCGGCCGAACTGCTGGGAGTTGGCCGACCAGGCCATGCCGCCGGCGTCGCCGTTCTCCGACCCGGTGATGGTCAGGATCCCGTCGGCGACGCTGATCGCGTCCGGGGTGCGGGTGCCGTTGCCGCCGTGGCCGGGGCCGTCGTACATGTTCCAGTCCCCGGACACCTCGGAGCCGTCGAAGTCGTCCTCGACCTGCGGCGATCCCCACCCGAGCTTGTCCGCCGCGGTGGTCGCGCACTTGCTCCCGGAACCACCGGAACCACCGGAACCACCGGCACCCGAACCCGCACCGTTCCCTGCACCGTCACCGGAGCCGGAGCCGGAGCCGGAGCCGGAGCCCGAGCCCGAGCCCGAGCCGTTCCCGCTCCCCGAACCGGTCCCTGAGCCGTTGCCCGAGCCCGAGCCGGTGTCGTTGCCGGATCCACCGGAACCGGCGTCGCCGGTGTTCGAGCCGCCGTCGTAGCACTCGTCGGGGACGAACCCGGACTGGTCGGCGCCGATGTCGATCAGGTCCTGGCGCAGCTTTTCCGCCTTCGGCGAGGTGTCGCCGGACAGCTCGGCGAGCACGTGGACCACGGTGATCCGGAAGCCGCAGTCGACCCCGTCTTGCGGCGCAGCGGCAGGGCTCAGCCCGGACGCGGCCAGCGAGGTCGTCAGCGCCAGCGCGGCACCGACCAGCAGGTTCGAGCTCATCAGCCGCGGAACCCGTGCGCAGCCAGCCCGGTCGTGCGGCGGCCCTGGAAGCCCTCGGCGACGGTCGCGGCCAGGTTCAGCGCCGCGTCGCGGGCGGCGGGGGACAGGGCGTCGAGGTCGACGATGCCGCCGGTGGACAGGTGTGGGTCGGCGGGCAGCTCGACCACCGCGCGGCAGCGGGCCCGGAAGTGCTCGCAGATGACCGACTCGTCGACGTAGGGCGAGGACCGGTCACACGAGAGCACCACTACCGCGTCCTGGGCGAGCTGCCGGTAGGGGAACAGGCCCTGGGAGTCCTGGTGGGTGGCGAGCCATTGCAGGGTGCGCGAGGCCCGCGAGGCCCCGTCCTGGGTTGGTGCGCCGACGATGACCAGGGAGTCGGCGTGGCGCAGGCTGCCCTGCATCGCCGAGTGCACGACCCCGGTGCCGGAGTCGGTCAGCAGGGCTTCGTAGTAGCGGGACAGGGTGCGCAGGACGGCTTCGTAGTCGTCGGCGGAGAACATCTCCGACAGCTCGGGTTCCTGCTCGCTGGTGAGGACCTGCAGGCGTCCGGCGAGGTGGGTGTAGCCCGAGAGTTGGGTCGACGAGCGGATCTGGTCGAGGTTGTCGAGCAGGTCGCGCACGGTGGTCTTCGAGGCCTGCTCCTCGCCGACCAGGCGGTCGCCGAGAGTCCCCGCATCCGGGTTGGCGTCCATCGCAATCACTCGGTCGCCGCGGTACTCGGCCAGGGCGAGGCCGAGCAGCGCGGTCACGGTGGTCTTGCCGACGCCGCCCTTGATGCTGGACACGACCACGCTGTGCGGGCCGGGCAGCGGGGTCCGGATTTTGCCCAGCTGCTCACGCAGCCGCTCCTCGGCATCGGACAGGCCGGGGTTCCAGCGCCCGCCCGACAGGGCGTAGACCGCGGCCCGCCAGCCCTGCTTCGGCGGGGACTTGCGGACCCGCACGGCGTTGGAGAACACGCCGCTCTCGTCGTCCCACGGCGGCCGGAACTCCTGCGCCGAGGGTGCTGCGGACTCGGCGGGCGCGGCAGGCGTGGCGGGCGCGGATTCCGGAGCCGGTGCCGGTCCGAGTGGGGGAGCCGTGACCGGCGGTGCGGACGAGCGTTGCTGGGGTGCCGGTTCGGGCGCAGTCGCCGGGGTAGGGCGAGAGTCCGGCTCGACCGGCCTGTGGCTCGCAGCGGAGGTCTGGCCCGATGAGGGAGCGGGTCCGGCGGCCCAGGCGGTGCTGGCGTTGTCGTTGAGCCAGGACGGCTTCGACTCGTCGGGCCGGACGTGATTGGTCGACATGAGCGGACTTCCTCTGGTGGGGGTCAGGAGGACTGGTCGGCGACCAGGTGCGGGTCGACGACCAGCCGGCCGTCATCGGGGTCACGGGTGATCGGCACCGTCATCCGCAGCCAGTTCGCCTCGACCGCGACCCAACCGGAATCGGACTCCGACGGCGCACAGGACGGGCCGACCACCCCGGCCGGCTCGCTCTCGGCGGCAGCGCGGCGTTCGGGCCGCTCGGGGGGCGGGCAGGCGCGCGCGTAGGTCGTCGCGCGCACGACGACCTCGACGAACACGACCGTCTCGGCGGACCGGTAGATCCGGCCAGGCAACGGTGAGTCGGCGCGCTGCCTGCCCGCGCCCGACCATCCCCAGGTGCAGGCCTGGGGATCGGCGAGCAGAGACCGCAACACCTCTGCCCGACGGGTGGGGCGGTCCTCGTCGAAGGACTGGAAGTCCGCGGCGAACCGTCCGGCGAACGCCGCCGCCTCGTGGTCGGAGATGGGCTCCAACGACCGCACCGAGCGGGAGAAGGACTGCTCGGACGGCCCGTACCGGGCCAGCATCGTCCGGCGGGGGGCGGAGCGGTGATCGCTGCTGGGGCGGGGATCGGCCCGAGGCTGCGCCGGCGGGATCGGCAGCTCAGCGTCCAGCCGGATCTGAGGAGCGGCCAAGACTGAGGCTGCTTCGTCGGACTGGGACACCGGGGAGCAGCTGCGTCCGGTCTGCCCGCTGATCTCGGCGGGTGTAGGGGTGCTCTGCGGCGCGGCATCGATCCTCGCCGAGTTCGATGCCGCGGAGGTCTCGGAGCCGGCCCCGGATGCGACGGCGGTTGCCGCTGCTGTGGGAAAGGCACTGCCGCGACGCGAGGAACGGGCGGCCGGGGTCGGGGGAGTGCGGTCGATGTCGGCGCGGGTGGCTCGGGGCCGGATCGCCGAGTCCACGGTGGCCGCGGGAACTTCGGTGCTAGGCACCGGCGCGCCCTGCTCGAGCCCGGGTGCTGTGCGCCATCGGGGCGCCTGCCTCGTCTTGGCCTTGGGCATTGCTACCGGCCCGTCCCTCGGTCGAGGGCGGTGTGCGGTGCAGCCGCTGCCTTCAAGTCGGGCACGGCACACTCCCTTCTCGTAGTAGTACTAGCGCCGGTCCACTACTCCTAGTAGGAATCGACGGGTGCAACTATCCTGTTGCGATTTTTCGGTGTCAATGGGTTCTGACCAGGTCGAGCGCGGTCACATCGGTCTCGATGTGCGGCGCTGGCCCGGTAGCGGGAGAGGGAGGGCGGTATGAACCGCGACCTCGACTTTCTCCTACTGGTTGACCCGGCTACCGTCGCTCCGTTGCGTCAGCAGGAGGGCGACCGTCGTGGTCGTCGGTCTGGGAGGAGGGGGCGCGTGCCGGACGAGCGATCCAGTGGTGCCGCGCGGACGCTCGGAGACCGGCTCAATCGCCTCGTCGCGACGGTGCATCCCCCGGAGCGCGGTCCCTATACCGACGAGGAAGTCGTCGACGGGATCCGCTCGGTGGGCGGGCCGAGTCTGTCGGCGCAGTACTTCAACCACCTCCGCCACGGACGGCGGGACAACCCCACGAAGGCCGCGGTGGAGGGGATCGCCCGCTTCTTCCGGGTGCCGGTCGGCTACCTGTTCGCCGATGAGTTCAGCGAGACCGACGACGCCGACCGTCACATCCTGACCGTGGTCCGGCGGGCGAACCTCGAAGACCTCGTCGAGCTGCTCGGTGAACTGCCCCGAGAGACCAAGGACTCGGTCGTGCGCATCGTCGAAGACCTGCACCGGATGCACAGCTCCGGGCATCGACCCCGCCGGGGCTAGGACGTATCCGAGTGCACCTGTGCCTCCAGGGTCAGATGGATGGCCAGGGTGGAGCGGCACAGCCGAGCGACGGTCGCCAGATAGTCGCCGACCGCACCGCTGACCTCGTCGACCTGGTCCGGGGCCAGCTCGGGGCCAGGGTGGCGGCGGAGTACGGCCATCGCCTCGACCGCAGTCGTCGCGACGTCGGCGAGGTCGGCGTCGAGTGCGGTCAGCAGCGACGCCGTCGGTGAGGCAAGCAGGGCGGTGACCTGCTCGCGTGTCTGAGCCAGCTCGGAGTGGTGGCGAGCCTGTTCGCGATGGAGCAGCAGGCTCACCGGGTCGACGACGGGCGCCGTTTCGCTCCGGTCGTCCCGGGCGGCCGGCGTGCCCGTGGGCTCGTCCACAGCACCCTCCCCTGCGGTTGGGCGCTGCCCCGGCCGGGCGGGCTCGGGCACGCCGGACGTCGCGGTGGTCGGTGCGGCGGTCATCGGACGGAGCCTCTGCGCGATCTGCCTGGTCCAGGGTCACAGCGAGTCACAGCGACACCCCTCTCGACTCTCAGCACCCGATCGGAGCTGTACTCGATCGGCCGAACAGTCCGAAACGTAAACTCATATAGAACGCCCGTCAAGTCGGGTCGCTCGGCGCGCTTCCTGCGGGATCGGCGGGGGGCGGCGAGCGCTCGCCGATCGCTCTGCTGGAGGCTGGAGGTGGGCGTCAGGCAGAAGTGGGCCGCGTGAACTGCGCGGATAGGTCATGACTGGCCGTGTGGCGGGTCCTGTTGCGCTCGGTTCGGCGTGGCGCGGTGGGTCTTGGTAGTTGTACCGTCACCGGCTAGCCTCTACCCACGTAGAAAGGGGGAGCGAGTTGACTGCATCGACTGCGTCACTGGTTGTCGGCTGCCGATCTCGCGCCGGACATGACTGATAGTGACCACCCGGCCGGTGCCGGGGCCGAGGCCGTGGGCTCGTCGGCGACCCTCGCGGACAAGCTGGAGCAGCTGTTCGTCAACGTCAACGACCCGACGACCGGCAAGCCCTACAGCAACCCGGGGGCGGCCGCGGCGATCGAGCGCATGGTCGGCGAGCTACCCGAGGATCAGCGCGCCGGGCGGGTCATCTCGCACCAGTACATCTGGCAGCTGCGTAAGGGCGTCAAGAACAACCCCACGATGAAGCACCTCGAGTCGCTCGGGGCTCTGTTCGGGGTGGGTGCCGACTACTTCCTCAGCGAGACGAAGTACCGCGAGATCACCAGCGAGCTCGCCACGCTCAAGAACCTGCAGGACTCCGGCGCCGCACAGCTGGCCTACCGCGCCCGCGACCTGTCGCCGGCCGGGCTCGCCGCCGTCGAGGCCGCCCTGGAACACGCGCGCTCGCTGGAGGGCCTGCGCCCGGGCGGCGAGGACCCCACCGGCGACACCAAGAAGAAGCGGACCTTCTGACCAGCGCCGCCACATCCCGGGCGGCGACGACCGGCGGGTAATGACCACGGGCCTCGGAGTCCTCCGAGCCCGGTTTACGCTGCGGCCGTTCGTGATCATTCTCGGATCCACGGCGCGCCAGACGGGCACCATGCAACGAGGGAGGACCGCGATGGACGGGGCGGCCGTCGCGTCCGGGCAGCAGCCCGGACTGACGTTCACGGCACCACAGCAGTTGTTCGCCGACCAGGAGCGGGAAGCCCGTTGGCGAGCGCGGGTCAACGGGCTGGCCATGGGGCTACCCCGGTCCGCGGGACGCCGGCCTGAGCGCAGCGTGCTGGGCAGCAACCGCTCCGGTACCCACGAGCTGTGGCTGTGGGACCGCACCGAGGACACCTTCCGCCAGGCCACCTCGCGCGACTCGGGCACCGAGCACGGTGAGCTCTCCGCCGACGGCGAGTGGCTGTGGTGGTTCTCCGACACCGGCGGCAACGAGTTCGGCCGCTGGGTCCGCCAGCCCTTCGTCGGCGGCGAGGCGCAGGACGTCGCCCCGGAGGCCGGCGACGGGATCGCCAGCGGACTCGCCCTCGGCCAGGGACCGCACGGGCCGGTCGCCGTGTTCGCCCTCGCCGTCCGGGAGGGCATCGCGGTCTGGCGCCAGTTCGACGGACAGCCGGCCGAGGCGATCTACCGCCACGACCAGGACGGCATGTCCGGTCCGCTCTCGACCGACGCCACCCGCGTCGCGATCCGCCACTCCGAGCACGGCGACGCCAGCACCCCGGGAATCCGGGTGCTCGACGTCACCACCGGGGACTCGTTGGCCGAGATGCGCGACGACGGCAAGCTGCTGTGCCCGCTTGGCTTCGCCCCCGCCCCGGGCGATCCACGGCTTCTGGTGCGCCACGAACGTCACGGCCGCGATGAGCTGCTGCTGTGGGACACCGACACCGGCGAGCAGCGCGAGATCACCATCGCTCTGCCTGGTCAGCTCGACGCGATCTGGCTCGATGCCGACCACCTGGCCGTGCGCCACGCCCACCACGGCCGGGCCACCCTGCACCGGTGCCGTCTCGACGGCAGCGACCTGACCCAGATCGGCCCCGACGAGGGGTGCGTCCTCAGCGTCGCCCGACGACCCGACGGCGCCCTGGAGTACTCCTGGACCTCGTCCCAGACCGCCACACGGGTCTATCGCTGGAGCCTCGACCAGGGCGCCACGCTGATGTTCCCCGACGACGAGCAGGCTCCACCGGACGGCGCGCCGGCCTCGGTCGAGTGGGTCGAGGGCCCCGGCGGGCCGATCCCCGTGCTCGTCGTGCGCCCCACCACGGCCCCCGCCGGGCCGGGCCGGACGCTGTTCTGGCTCCATCCCGGCCCCGACCTCGACGATGCCGACGTCTACTCGCCACGGCTCGCGGTCTGGGCCGACGCCGGCTGGACCGTGATCTCCACGAACTACCGCGGATCGACCGGCTACGGCGCCGTCTGGCGCCAGGCGATCGTCGGGCGCCCCGGGCTCACCGAGCTCGAAGACCTCGCCGCAGTGCACGACTGGGCGATCGCCGAGGGCATCGCCGACCCGGACGCGTGCATGCTCGCCGGATCGTCCTGGGGCGGCTACCTGACCCTGCTGGCAGCAGGGCTGCAGCCCGAACGTTGGCGCGGCGGGATCGGCGTCGTCCCGGTCACCGACCACGCGATGAGCTACGAGCTGGGCCAGGAACCGCTGCGCGCCATGGCGAGGGCACTGTTCGGCGGGGCCCCCGACGAGGTGCCCGACCGCTACACCGCGGCGTCCCCGCTGGCCGTGGCCGACCACGTCCGGGTCCCGATCGCGATCATCGCCGGGCAGAACGACACCCGGATCCCGATCCAGCAGGTCGACGCCTACGCCGAGAAGCTCGCCGCGCTCGGTCGCCCGCCTGCGGTGTTCCGCTTCGGGGGCGGCCACGGCAGCCAGGTCAGCGGCACCCTCGAGGACTTCCTGCAGATCTCGGTCGCCTTCGCCGAGGCCGTGATGCACGAGCAGCCGGGAGCCCCGACGCCGGTCCACGGCCGACAGCCGGCCTGATCGGGTTCGCGCGGCGAGGAGGAGCCCGATGAGTGCAGTGCCCACCGAGCAGGAACCGTCCGCGGAGAGCCGTCGCCGCCTGGTGATGCTGGGCCTGCCCGGCCCGGCACTGACCTACGTGGTGACCGTCGAGGTGGTGGCCCTGGCTGCAGTGGCGACCGCACCCGCGGCCGCGACCCGGACACAGCTCGGGCTCGCCGCGCTGCTGGTGCTGGCCTGCCTGATCCAGCACGAGGCCGCGCTGTCGGCCGAGCGCGGCTATCGCCGCGCGACCATCAAGCGAGAGAAGAGCAACGACACCGGGCACCTGGTCACCAACTCGATCTACACCTTTGCGGCGGCGCTGCTGTTCCCGCCCTGGCTGATGGCCGCCACCGTCGCGGTGATCTACGGCTACCGGATCCTGCGGATCGATCGGCCCCGGATGCCGCGCGAGCGTGGCCCGGTCTACCGCACGACCTTCACCGCCACCACCGTCGTGCTGGCCGGGATCGCTGCTCACTACACCGCCCGCGGGCTCGGCCTGGACCTCGCCGACGGAGCTCCCACCCTCGTGCCCGTCGTCGCCGCGCTGGTCACCATCGCGGCCTACACCGTCGTGCAGGCAGGCCTCATCGCCGGCATGGTGCTGCTCGCCGCCGGGCGCCTCGCCGCCCGCGACATGATCACTGATGTCCGCCAGCACGGCTTCGAACTCTCCCAGCTCAGCATCGGCGCGACCGTGGCGTTCCTGCTCGCCTCCCCTTCACCCTGGCTGGCGCTGCTGCTGGTGCCGACGCTGTGGCTGCTCATGCGCAGCGTCCTCGTCTCCGACGTCGGCATGGCCGACCGCGACGCCGGACTGCTCAGCCCCGGCGCCTGGCACCGCGCGGCCACCGCCGAGCTGCAGCGCGCACGGCGGCGCAGCACCGGGCTCGGGGTACTGGCCGTCGACCTCGACGGGTTCCGGCGGATCAACGACGCCTGGGGCGTTCGTGCGGGCGACCGGGTCCTCGACGAGGTCGCCCGGGTCCTGCCCACCGCTGTCCGTGACGGCGACGTCCTGGGCCGCATGCACGGCGAGGAGTTCGTCGTCGCCGCACCCGCCGCTGATGGCGCCGACCTCGCTGCCCTCGCCGAGCGCGTCCTCGCCACCATCGCTGCGATCGACCTCGCCGCGATCCTGTCGCTCGAACGCGAGGACGCCCCCGAGCTGACCGCCTGCATCGGCGCCGCCGGATGGCCGGACAACGGCGACAGCATCGACGTGCTGCTCACCCGCGCCGACGACCAGCTCCATGAAGCAAAGCTCAGCGGCACCGGCGTCGTCAGCGTCGCAACGACTACAGCGACTAGCGAGGCAGCCGCAGTCGTCGCGCGCCGGACCGGAGCGTCGCCCTGACGGACCAGCGGTCGGCGACGCCGAGTAACGCGAAGAGGTAGCGCCACCTGATCGGTTCACTACTGGTTGAGGTCACGAAGTACTCGATCTACTGTGACTCCTCCGAGGGACTGGAGGGGGCAGGCCGGGGTGCGGGGACGCAAGAGCAGCGGCATCGAGACCGAGCCGGAGAGCTGGACCGCCCTGGTCGAGCGGGCCCGCCAGAACCTCGCCCGCGAAGGCCTGGAGCCCTGCCCGGACGACGATGTCGATCTGGAAGCGTTCGCGGCCCGCCTCGGGCAGGCCCGCGGACTGACGATCCGGATGCTCGCCGTCGAGCTGGGTGCGGCCGCGCGCGAGCTGTGCGGGCTCTGCGTGCGCCCGTACCCGCAGGTCGCGGTCGTCTACTACGCCCACGCCGCCAGCGAGCTCTCTCGCCGGCACAACATCGCCCACGAGCTGGGGCACCTGTTCTACGACCACACCGCCCAGGCCCCGCAGCATCGGCCCAGCCTCACCCGGGCCCTGACCAACTCCCAGGACCGGATCACCGCCTGGATGGGAAGCGACCCCTCCTACACCGCCCACGACGAGGCCGAGGCAGACGCACTCGGGGCGGCGCTGCTCGGATACGGGCCCAGCCGGCGCGCCCACCGCTGGGTCGCCTCGGCCGAGGTTCGGGCCGCGGCGGCACGGTTCGAAGCCGCGTTCACGTGACCGGTGGCGCCGCACTGCACCTGGTCCTGAGCCTCACCGCCGCGGCGACGCTGCTGGTCGCGGCCCTGCTCGGGGCCCGTCGATGCGGACAGCCCGCGGTGGGCATCACCGTCGCGGCCGGCTGTGCCGGCGTTGCAGCGCTGCTGAGCTCGGTCCCCGCCCTCTACCCGACGGACCCGGTGAGTGTGACGGCCGGGCTCGTCGTCGCGGTCGGCTTGGCCGGAACCGGCCTGTTCACCACCGCGGCCGCGCTGTCGCGACGCTTGCGCGCCATGTCCCCCCTGGCGGTCGGCGGCACCGTACTGATCGTGCAGGTCCTGCTCGTCGTCGACGGCGCGCTCGCACCGGTTACTCGGCCGGCCGCCGGGCACCACCCGCAGCTGCTGCTGCTGGTGCTGCTGACCGCGCTCTGGCCGCTGGTCGGGGCCGGGGTGCTGGTCGCGATCGGGCGGCAGGTGCTGCGCTACATCGGCAGCCGCCCGATGAGGGCGGTGCTGCGCACCGCGGCTCTGCTACTGGGCCTGCTCACGGTGGCTCTGATCGGCCTGGCTGCCCTGCAGCTCACCCCGGCTGCGTTTCCCGGTCGTGCTCACCTGGTCATGATCGGCGACATCGTGGTGTTCGCCTGCGCCAGTCTGCTCGGGCTCTGCCTGATCGGGACCCGGTCGCGCCGGCGGCTGCGGCCGTGGGTCGAGTCGATGACCGCAGCGTTGCTGTTCTGGCGCCTGCGTCGGCTCGAGGAGCTACTCGTCGGCGCGATGCCGCGCTGGCAGCGCGGTGAGGCGATCGCTCGGCCCAGCCTGTGGCATGAGCAACCGGCCAACGCCCTCTACGCCCGCATGGTCGTCATCTGGGACACCACACGAGCGCTGCTCAGCACGGTCCCGCCCGAGGTTGTGGCCGAGGCGGTCGACCACGCCCACCGACACGGCTCTACTACCTCGACTGCGGGTCGGGCCGCGCTGGCCGAAGCGACCTGGCTGGGCTGGGCCCTACGCGATCCGCATGCGAGCGCCCCGGTGTCCTTCCAGGTCCTTGACCAGGAACAGCCACCCGGCGCCGGTGAGCTGTTCGCCGAGGCACGCTTCCAGCTCCGGATCTCCGGCCTGCTCCATCGCCGCCGCGCACCCTCCCGGCAGGTCCTGCGACAGCTCGATCACGCCGCCGAGTCACCCGGCCCGGCCTGACCGGGTACCGCACTGCCTAGCAGAATCGGCAGCGAGGGTGACGTCGTCAGCCCCGTTCGCGGGCCTCGTAGCGGAACAACGTACTCAGCTGCGGCACCGTGCGACGCACATCGCCGGGCGCTGCCGCGGGCATCGCCTGGAGTCGCTCGGTCGCCTGGTGAAGGTCGTCGTCGGTGTGCAGGCCACCCGAGCGGGCCAGGTCGGCCAACGTGGCGATGGCCGGATCCCCAGAAGGACTGAGGTGGGCGACGCGCCACAGCAGGGTCCGCACCGCGCCTCGGGCAGCCTCGCAGTCGCCGCCGACCTCTTCCAGATGGGCCACCAGGGCCCATGTCGCCGGCCCGCCGGCTGCGCGGATCGCGAACAACGGCCGCGCGCCCTCCCGGTGCCGGATGGCCGCGGTCCGGCTCTGCGCGGTGCATGCCCATACGGCGAACCCGACCGCGAGCAGCACCAACAGCAGCGACTGCACGGCCCCGGGCACCACGAGCACCACCGCGCCGCAGCCGCCGACGACGCCGATCACCAGTAGCAGGAGCGGGACCCGCCGTGGCGAACGCTGAGGGGTGTGGCCGCCGTCGATGGCGTCGGAGAGCAACGCCCGCAGCAGGGGCGTCGCCAGCAGGGGGTCGGCCACGACCAGCTGGCCGGAGCGGGGCAGGGCCGCGCCCCACCAGCGCACCCCGGCCGCGGCGGTCGGGCCGTCGACCTCGCTGCCACTCGCCGTCACGCTGACCGCCTTCCGGGACCGATGTGCACCGCCAACGCTCCGACGGATCCGTCAGAGGATGACCGATTGAATACAGCACACCGCGCGGGGGACGACCAGACGGATCGTTGTCCTTCACCCGGGTAGGGCAGCAGCCTCACGCAAAGCGATTCGGGTCGAGCGTTGACATGTGGGCGGAGACGGTGAACGCCGCGTACGAGGTGTGGCTGTCCCGGTTCTCTACCTCGCCGGCGGCATGGCGCAGCTCGGCCGCGGGGACTCCGGCTTCCACCGCGAGCGCCACGAAGGTCTGTTCGAGTACCTCGGGGGTGATCGGGCTCGTGATGCCGGCGGCCGCGGCCGCGGTGGTGAGCCGCTGGCCTGCTTCGATCAGGCCGAGCCGCTCGGTGCTCATCGCCGCGGTGAGCAGCGGCCCGGAGGACCGACCGTCCCGGGCGGTCCGGGTCGCAGCCTGGACCGTGCGACACAACGGGATGACCGAGCGGCGCCCCCAGCGGCGGGGAAGCCGGGCGACAGCGATGCCGCGGCTGGTCGTGAAGCTCTCCACGTCGAGGCTCAGGGCCTCCTGCACTCCGATCCCGTTCACCGCGAGCAGCAGGGCCAGGGTGCAGATGGGCTGATCGACGAGCTCGGCGGCATCGACGAGCCACAGCAGTTCGTGCGCGTCCAACGGGCCCGCCCCGGCCGCGTCCGCGAGGATCTCCTGCGCTGCGGCCGGTGAGCCGGACAGGGCCCCGCACGCGGTAGCGAAGTCGAAGAACTCGGTCAGCGCACCGCGAGCCCGGGCCTGGTCCATCGGAGCGTGCCCCACCGCGCCGCTGGCCAAGAACGCGGCCAGGCCGGCCGCGGACAGATCGAGTGGGCTCACGCCCTCATGTGCCGCCCAGCGTTCCAACGACCCGAGGACCCGGCGATAGGTCCGCCGCAGCTCCGGCGAACCGATTGAGGCCGCGAAGCGCGCCGACAACGCCGGGTAGGTCAGCCCTTCGGTCACTGCGCCACCGCCAGGCACCCTCTCGTCGACGGTCCGGTCGGCTCCGACGGTAGACGGCGGGCTTCGGCAGGTGGCGCGGCGGCGGTCGTCCGGCTCAGCTGGAGGAGTGATCGGGCGCCGGGATCCCCAGCGGCGGGGTCCCGTTGCGGACCTGCACCTGGTTTCGTCCTGCCCGCTTCGCGGCGTAGAGCGCCTCGTCGGCGATCGACAACAGGGTGTCAAGCTCGTCGGCCGTCGCCGGGTACAGCGCGGCGCCGATCGAGACGCTGAGCTCCTCGATCACCAGCGTGGGGGCTGCGGAGACCTGCACCTGCAGGGTCTCCACCCGGCGACGGATCCGCTCGCCGACCTCACGGACCGCCGCCTCGCCGCCGTCGTCTCCCGGGCGCACGGGGCTCAGGGCGATCACGAACTCCTCGCCGCCGAAGCGTCCGGCGACGTCGTCGTCGCGGACCTCGCTGGTGATGACGTCGGCGACCGCTTGCAGCACCGCGTCCCCGACGAGGTGCCCGTAGCGGTCGTTGACTTCCTTGAAGTAGTCCAGGTCCAGGATCAACACCCCCGCCGCGGCGCCGTCGCGCTCGGCGCCGGCCAGGCCGCGCTGCGCGCGGGATCGCCAGGTGTCGGGATTGAGCAGGCCGGTCTTCTCGTCGGTCTCGGCGCGTGTCTCGAGCTGCCGGATGAGTGTCGTCTGTTCGAGCAGCACCAGCGGGGGAAGCAACAGCACCAGCAGCACCCAGTGGTCCGGCACGATCACCGCTGCCACCAGCGCACCCAGACTCAGCGTCGCGGTCTCCAGAGCGATGTCGCCGCCGGCCAGGATCACCAAGAACTTGCTTCCCGGCTGCGCGAGCCGGATCACGCTGACCACCAGCAAGGTGTTCGTCGCGGTGTAGGCCAGCAAGCAGGTGACCAGGCACAACACACCGAGCGGGCTGGAGAACTCATCGCCGATCCCGAATAGGTACTGGATGACCGCGACCAGATGCACACCGATGACAACGGTCGAGGTCGAATAGATCTGACGGTGCGGGGGAGTGCCGGCCGGGCGGAAAACCCGAAAATACAGATGCGTGTAGATCAGGACCACGGTCGTGGTCGCAAGAAGCGGCGGAAGGAGCAAGGCCGCGGCGAATGTCCACACCGAGCTGAGGTCGATATAGCGGGTCTCGGCTATCCGCCGCCGCATCCGCTCGGCGCCCAACGAAATCTCAGCATGCAGCCCGGCGATCACGACGATCGCCGCCGCGGTCGCCCACCCCCCGGGCGCGGCGGCGATGCCACCGGCGACCACCAGGCCGGCCGTGACCAGCCCCACAGCCGTGAGTTCGACCGTGAGCAGTAACAGGCGTACCCGGGTCGGGAGATTCCACAGCGACCAACCCCGCAGGAACGACCGGAGACGAGAGTCCCCGACGCCCCTCGGAGCGGAATTCTCAGACAAGACCCTCGAACCTTTGATCGTTTTCGAGCCCCCAGCATAGCCCTGCCGATAGCCACTCGTCGCAGGTCAGTTGTGGGGCGCGGGGTGGGGCGACGGTCCTGGCAATGTCGAACTTCCAGTCAATCAAGATCAACTGACCCGCTGACGTGGCGATGTCCGTCGCTTACCCTGTCGAGCGTACTTACTCAGGAGAGTGAAACCGCCGCAGGGAGTGATCATCTGGCGGTCGCCCCGAGAGTGTTCGGCCGAACTGGACCGTCCGCGAGACGGAGGGGGTGGATGCGGTGCGCAACTGGAACTGGTGACCGGAGGGGCTTGTTAAGCGGCAGCATGACAAAAAACGGAGAACGTAATGCGCAACTGGAACTGGTGACGCCGTGCCGGGCTTTCGACGACAACAAGAGGAGGTGACTGTCGTGCGCAACTGGAACTGGTGAATTCCGACAGCTCAATCGACCAGGCGAACGAGGGGTGCTGCGGTGCGAAACTGGAACTGGTGAAGAAGTCCGCTCTCGATGCGAAACAGAAAGGAGGTCGTCAGTCGTGCGTAACTGGAACTGGTGACTGGCATGCGTCCAAACGATGCGGTGGAAATGAAAGGAGCAGAGTCGTGCGCAACTGGAACTGGTGAAGCGTCCCCGAACTAGCGCGATGGAGTCGAGAGGAGTTCTGTCATGCGCAACTGGAACTGGTGACGGTGGTGCCGCCGAGCGGCGGACGAGGAAGCAGCGACTGGCGAGATGAGGAGTCGGATCGTGCGTAACTGGAATTGGTGACTAGGTAGCGCCGTTCCGTAGCGACAGTGACGAAGCGAGCCCTGCGGGGAGGGCGATCGCTTCGACCGCTGGCCAGGCGCGGCGCACACTTCGAACCCTGCGGGAAGACGCTGGGCGTCGGTGCCGGACGGCGCGACCTCGGGGCTGTTGCTCGGTATTGGCTTACGGGGCGGGCAGCGTCTCTGGCCGCGAGATCAGCTGGGGTGCTGCACAGCCGTCATCTCGCGGGACGGGATCGCACCAGCGTCCGTGCCGCAGTGGTCAGGAGCAGGGCGACCAGCAGAAGCAGGGTCGCTGCGCCGACTGCGCCGACCGCTGCCGCGGATGACCAGCGCTGGGCGGCGAGGCCGGCGGCGAGCAGGGCGACTCCCTGCGCGCCGACGAGGCCGGAGGCGGCCAGCCCGGTCGCGCGACCCCGCGCCTCGGGCGGGGTGTGTCGCACGAAGCTGGCCTGAGCCTGGATCAGCGCGGCCGCGACGCAGGCCCCGCTGGCGGCCCAGAGCGCCACCGCCGCGGTGACGGTGACGGTGAAGGCACTGGCCAGGAGCGGGAGCCCGGCCAGGACCGCCAGCGGCAACATCGCTCGCTCCCGCACCGGCTGCGACACCCACCGGGTGCACACCACCGCGCCGACGACGCTGCCGGCCGGGATCGCGGCCATCAGCAGGCCCACCGCCAGTGGGCCGCCGCCTAGTTCGGCGGCGTATGCCACCGCGATCCCCTCCGGTGCGATGTAGCAGCCGGCGAGCCAGACGAGCAGGGCCAAGGTCCGCAGCATCGGGTCGCCGAACACCGTCCGGACCCCGCCGGCGATCTCGGCCCACCACCGCGGCGATCCCGCCCCAGCTCGCGGTGTCGGGGCCGGTCGGGCGCGAACCCCGAGGCGCAGCGCGACTGCGGAGACCGCGAAGGTGGCCGCGTTGACCAGCAGAGCCGTGTGGGGATCGAGTACGAGCAGCACCGCGCCGCCGGAGGCGAACCCTGCGACCTGGGCGGTCTGGCTGGTGATCTGACGGACGGCGTAACCGCGTTCGAGCAGGTCCCCGCGCAGCACCTCGGGCAGCAGCGCGCCCTGGGCTGCGGTGTGCGGTGCGCCGAGGAGCACGGTCGCCACGATGAGGGCGCACAGTGCAGGCAGTGGCAGGCCCGGCCAGACCATCGGGACCGTCAGGACGGCGCGGGTGATGTCGCTGGCGATCATCACTCGCCGCCGCGGGTATCGGTCGGCGATCCAGCCCAGCAATGCCCCGCCGAGCAACGCTGGCAGGAAGGTCAGGGCGTAGACCAGCGCCGAGAGGGCGGCCGAGTCGGTGCGGTCGTAGACCAGGACCGAGAAGGCGATCCGGGCGAGCTGGTCGCCGAGGATCGAGAAGGCTTCCGCTGCCCACAGCGCCCGGAACTCCGGGTTCGCGAAGACGGTGCTGATCCGGGGTGAGTGGGCGGTGGACTCGTCGCGATCGGTGGGTTCCATAGTCAGGGCCGACCCGGACGCGCCGCGCGACCAGACCGACACCCAGCGTGCCCGCCACCGAGCCGCTGATCAAGAGCAGCGATCGGCCTCACGGTGGCGCTACCGGAGCGCGGCCGACTGGGTCTCGGAGCTCAGTTGACGCCAGTGATCTCGCCGTTGACCACTCGGCGATGGTTCTCCGGCCGCCAGGCGTCGCACTCGGTTTGTCCTCGGCCATCCCGATGACTGCGATACAGCCAGTACCACCCCTTAGTGATCCACCCCGCTCTCGGTTCGCACTGATCCCGGACGATCCTGCACAGTGAGCCAGGCTCTGCTCAGGGGAGGACGATGACTCGGCAGGTGACCTTCCGGCGAGTCGACGACCTCAGCGGCGGCCCCGCCACCGAACGGATCCGCTTCGCCCTCGACGGCGAGGAGTGGTTCGTCGACCTCAACGCCGCCAACGCCGAGCAGCTCAGGCAGGGACTGGCGCCGTTCATCGCCGCGGCCCGAGACGTCCTCGGTCCTCGCCGCCGTGCCGAGATGGCCGACACAGTCTCGGGTTGGGGCGCTGCACAGCAGCTCGCCGACAGCCGTGCCCTCGCCCACCTTGATCAGATCGTCGACGACCTCGCTGGCTCGAGCGAACGCCTCGACACCGACCGGTCGTAGACCACGACCTGAGCTCGCCCGTCCGATCCCCCGCCTCGCGGCGGCCATCTCGGCGAGGTTGCCTCGGGAGTAGGTCCGCGCGGATGTGGGCATGTGCGGTGTGCTCTGGCCCACGTCGACTCCACAAGACTGATGACTCGGTGACTGGGTCGCTAATGGACTGATCACGGCCCCCGATGCGGTTGGCAGACAGCTTGCTAGGCCGCCCGGATCAGTTCCAGGAGTGACGATGACCGCCGCGATGCCCCCCGCGATCTTCGCCGACCTCGCCCCGGTGAGCGGCAACGGCGGGACCGCTGCTACTCCCGCGAGGGCGGCCGCCGAGTCTGCGGTAACCAAGCCCCCGGCCTCGGCTCGACGGGCCGGCGCCGGCTACGCACTCCTCAACGCCATCATCGCGTTGCTGCTGATCGTGCTGCTGCTGCCGGTCCTGGTGGCGGTCGCGGTCGCGGTGCTGCTCGATGGTGGTCCGGTTCTGTTCCGTCAGGCCCGGGTGGGGCGGGACGGCGCCGAGTTCAGCATGATCAAGTTTCGGTCGATGGTGGTGGATGCTGAGGCGCGGCTCGACGCGCTGCGGGTCTTCGACGAGGGTGCCGGGCCGTTGTTCAAGATGGCCCGGGATCCGCGCATCACCCGGGTCGGTCATGTCTTGCGGAAGTTCTCCCTCGATGAGCTGCCTCAGCTGTTCAACGTGGTCGGCGGCACGATGGCGTTGGTTGGTCCTCGCCCTGCGTTGGCCAGCGAGGTGGCGCAGTACGGGCCGCTGGCCCGCCGCCGGCTGGCGGTCAAGCCCGGTCTGACGGGGCTGTGGCAGGTTTCGGGCCGGAGTGATCTGTCCTGGGAGGAGTCGGTCCGGCTCGACGCGTTGTATGTCGAGCGCTGGTCGCCGCTGTTCGACCTGTCGATCCTGGTCCGCACGATCGGTCCGGTCCTGCGCGGTGGCGGAGCGTACTGAACCTGCGCTCGGTGGTGTTCCCCCGCCTTGCTGAGGCGAGGCACGAGGCGGGGCAGCCGATGATGGCGCTGCGGCCCGCGGGGCCCTGATCGGCGTCGACGAACGCCACGCTGACCGCGGGTTCTAGCCACCCACCCATCGGCCGGCCCGTCCGCCCCCCCTATCTGGTGCAGGCCGCGGCACCTGGCACGACGAATGTCGGGCCCGGGGCTATCGACGTGGGGTGACAGTCTCGTCGGGGGCGAGGGGGACGTGGGGCGTCCGGCGTGCCCACCACAGCGCGAGGAGAACGACCACGACGACGCTTCCGATCACCGGGGCGAGGGATCCCACCGGCCCGCGGAGTAGGCCGAGCTGCTGGGTGGCCACCAGGGGGGCGATCACGCTCATGACTGAGAGGTTCCCGGTCAGCCATCCCTGGTCGATGCGCTCGGAGACGTACCCCAGCCCGGCCATGAGCACGATTGTGAGGGCCAGGCCGCAGTTGAGGTAGAGCTCGGCCGGGAACGGCAGGGACAGGTTGGTGAAGTAGTAGCCGCGGAACTCGGCGATGGTGATCGAGGCCGGGGTCTCCTTGCCCTCCCAGATGGAGCGCGGCACGGCGAACAGCACCCCGGACAGCAGGGTCGAGCCGTACTCGAGTCCTCGTTGTTCGACGTAGAGGACTGTGTTGATCACCTGCTGGAAGCCGTCGAAGTCCTGACCGCCCCAGTCCGAGATGTCGAAGGTGACCGACCCGGCCGCTGAGTTCCGCAACGCGTAGGTCAGCGGGTACACGAACAGGAAACCCGCGACGGCGACGGCGGCCACGATCGTGCCGGCGAGGGGACGCTTGGGTCGGAACACGGCGATGATGCAGCAGCACAGGGCCGCGACGCTGGTGAATCGGGAGTTCGCCAGCGGGTTGACATAGATCATCAGGAGGGCGACGCCGAGCAGTGTCAGGACTACTGATGACATCGGCCAGTGCAGGAACGGGCGGTGCCCGTGCAGATGGACCAGGCTCCGTAGGGCGAGGTAGGCGCCGGTGATCGCCAGGACCGCCGGGAGCAGGCTGACGAAGCCCAGGGTCGGGCCGCCGCCGGTGGCGACGTCGACTCCCTGCGCGCTCAACGCCTCGGCTCGGTCCGAGCGGGCCACGAACAGGCCTGCGAACCCGCCGGAGGCTGCGGCGGCGACGGGCAGCATCAGCAGGCCGAGGAGGACGACCGCCCCTGCTGCTCTGTGGAGCCTGCCCATGTCGACCGGCCGGCCGGTGACCCCACCGCGCCGGCGGTGCGCTGCGAGCATGGATCCTGCGAGGTAGGCGAGCAGGGTCAGTGCGAGCACGACCTGCGCGTAGACGATGCTGCGTGTCTGGTAGTTCGACAGGGCGTCGTACCACGCCAGCTGCCCGGTCCAGACCTGGTAGATGGGGGCGACACCCAGCCAGCAGCCGACGAACGCCCAGAACAGGATCTGCACGATGCGGGCGCCGCCCACGATCGCGCGGCACAAGCCCACCCAGCAGATCAGGGCGATGGCGCAGGCGAGCAGGATCTGCGGGGAGAACTCGCGCCGGTAGGCCAGCGTGAGGAGGACGGCGGCGACCAGCGACGTCAGCCCCACGGCACCGGCGAACCACCTCGTGGGCCGCCGGCCTCCGGTCGTCGGGTCGCTCATCGTGCTCGTGCGTGGTCGAACATCGACTGCAGGGCCGCCACGAACCCGTTGTCGCCGAAGCGGCGGCTGGCGTCCCGACCGGCCTGGCCGAGCGCGGCCGCGAACGCGGTGTCGTCGAGCAGCCGCCGCATCGCGACGCGGAGCCCGTCCTCGTCACCCGGGGCGACCAGCAGACCGGTCTGCCCGTCGTCGATGATCTCCAGTGGCCCACCGGCGCGGGCCGCGATCACCGGGACTCCGACGGCCATCGCCTCGGTGACGACGTTGCCGAAGGGCTCGGGCAGCACCGAGCAGTGCACCAGGCAGGACATCTGTGCGAGCTCACCGGGCACATCCGAGCTGTTGCCCGCGAACGTGACCTGGTCGCTGATGTCGAGAGACTCGCACAAGGCCATCAGCTCGTCGGCGTAGTCGGACTCGCCGAACAAGGCCGCGCCGACGATCACCGCTTCGACGCTGCTGCCGCGGAACTCGGCCGCGAACGCGCGCAGGAACACGTCCTGGCCCTTCCACGGGGAGATGCGTCCGACCATCCCGATCCGGGGCGCGGAGATGGGCGTCCACTGCTCGAGGTCGTCGGGCCATCCCGTGGGCAGCGGCGGATACACGACACTGTGCGGTGTCGCCTCCGGGTAGGTCTGCGCGGTGGACACGGAGTTCGCCGACACGTGCGAGCGCAAGACCCGGGGCAGCGCGCTCACGACCCGCGCGACAACGCTGGATCCCAGGTAGTCCGCGGAGACGTGGTCGTTGGCCTGCCAGATGTGGCGGCCGGGAAGCCCGAGGGCGGCGACGCCGACGTAGATGTTCGATTTCAGCGAGAACGAGTGGTAGAAGTCCGCGCCGGAGCGGCGCAGCACCCCGCGTAGGCGCAGCACGTAGGAGGCGATGAGCCAGCAGGCCCGCAGGACGTTGCGTACGTCCCGCAGCTGAGCGCGCCGCAGCGTCGCGACCTGCTCGGGGAGTGGGATCACCTCGACCGGGACCCCGTCACCTTGCAAGGCGGTCTCCAGGGGGCCGTGGGCGCCCAGCAGCACCCGCACGTCGAACTCCGGTCGACCCGCCAGGTGGTTGCAGTAGCGCCGGAGTTTGATCTCGGCGCCGGACAGCACCGCTGTGTGGTCGACGAACAGCACAGACGTCGGCTCGGGCACGGGGCTCACAGCTCCTTTCGGCCGGCGCGTAGACGCCGGGCCAGGCGCAGGACGGGGGCGAGGTCGCCGCGGGCGGGGCGGAGGATGTCACTGCAGGCCACCGACGCCACCCGGGTGTAGATCAGGATCGTGACCAGCGCGGTCGCGGCGTAGGTGATCGAGCTGGCGGCCGCGGCGCCGATGCCGCCGTAGCGCGGCGCGAGCAGCAGCATCGCCACGACCGTGACCACGACCCCGAAGGCCTGCGCCGTCGAGAACAGCCCCGGCCGACCGGCGCCGGCGAGTCCGGCGCCCAGCACGATCGACACACCGGAGAACACCGCACCGACCAACAGGATCTGAGTGGGCAGCACGGCGTGTGTGAAGTCGGCGCCGAACAGCAGCGGGAGCAGGACCGGGCATGCCACCGCGCCCGCCGCGGCGACGAGCAGGCCCCCGTAGAGCACCAGTCGAGCGGTGCGCATCACCAGGCTCGGGCCGGTGGCTGACGCGCTCTGGGCGGTCAGGATCTCCCGGAGGGCGACGACGGCGACCACGACGATCTCCGACACCGAGACCGCGACGATGTAGTAGCCGATCTCGGCGGCCGAGGTCAGGAACACCAGCATGAGCTGGTCCAGCTTCAGCACCAGGACGCCCGCGACGCTGCCACCCCACGACAGCATGGCGAAGCGCAGCATCGGCCCGATCTGCACCTCGTCCCGATCAGCACCGGCGGCGACATCTGAACCGACAGCTACCGAGGCAGGGGCGGGTGCGGGTGCGGGGGTGCGGATCGTGCGGATCGCGAACGCTGTGTAGAGCAGGACGACGACGGCGCCGGGACCCCAGGTGGCCACGGCGGCGGTCGGGACGGTGAGCGCGCCGAACGCGAACAGGACGACCACACCCAGGCAACGGGTACCGACGGCGAGGGCGCGCTCGATGATCGGCGTCGAGTACTGGCCTGAGGCCTGCGCCGAGGCGCGAAGGCTCTCCACCGCGAGCATTGCGGGAAGGGTGGCGCAGACCCCGTAGTAGACGCCCCAGTAGTGGCGGTAGTCCGGCAGCAGTACCGGGGCCAGCAGGATCAGCGCGACACTGGTCAGCCCGCCGAGGACGGCCGCGGAGATCATCGCCAAGGTCAGGGCGGTGCGTCGGGGACGGCGGCCGCGGGCGCCGAAGTAGGCGCACATGGTGGGCAGGCCGAGGTTGACCAGGCTGGCCGCGAACAACGTCGGTGCGATCACCGCGACGAGCGCGCCGCGGCCCTCAGCGCCCAGCGCTCGGGCCAGCAGCGGGCCGGTGACCACCGCGGTCAAAGGCAGCGCCAGCGACAGGGCGCTGTTCGTCGCCATGACCCGGCCCAGCGACCGCTGTTGGTTCACCATGTCATCTGCTCTGTCCTGGTCGGCATCTCACGTCGGGCAGCACGCGGGGGAGGGGCACGGGTCGAGGATCAGGGCCGACCGGCCCGGGCGTAGACGTCGGCGACGTCGCGCTCCACCCGAGCCATCGACAGCTGCTCCAGCGTCGCCTCCGACCGTGCGAGCAGCTGTGCACGCAGCTGCTCCGAGGTCAGGACCCTCCGCATCGCCTCGGCCAGCGCAGGCACGTTCCCGGGCGGCACCAACACGGCGCAGCGGCCGTGATCGACCATGGTCGGGATGCCGTCGACGTCGGAGGCGACGATCGGTGTCCCGGCCGAGCGCGCCTCGGCCAGGACGAGACCCGCGGGCTCGGAGTGGCTGGCCAGGACGAACAGGTCGGCGTCGCGGATGGCCGGCCGAGGGTCCCGTTGAAAGCCGGCCAGCGTCACCGAGCCCCGGAGGCCGAGGGCGTCGATGCGCTGCTCGAGCAGCGCACGGTCCGGGCCGTCGCCGACGAACACCAGCGTCGCGGCCGGGATCGTGTCCCGGAGCCCGGCGAAGGCCTCGACCAAGGTCAGGATTCCTTTGTGCCGGTAGAGGCCGCACACGGTCACGATCCGCACTCCATCGCCTCCGCTTGCGCTCGTCTGCCTGGCCGGGCTGTCGCTCGCCGCGCGATCGCGGGCTCCACCGATCGTGCCCTGGGCGACCACGACACCGCGGGCGCGTCGGAGGCGGGGGAGTCGGGCACGGGCGGTCTCGTTCAGCAGGATCACCGCCTGCGACAGGCCGTGCAGACACACCCCGCGCTTGTTCTCCAGGTGCATCGTCGACACCAGCGTCACGGTCGCTCGTGCCGTGGGCATCCGTGTCGTCTGGACGGCGATCCAGCTCAGCAGCACTGCGGCGAGGGTATGGGCGTGGACGATGCGGGGACCGCCGGTGCGGACCAGGCCCCGGATGACCCGGACGTACTGCAGAAACTCCCACCGGCGCGAGGCGGCGTCGATGGTGTGGTTCCCGACCCCGCACTCGGTCAGCAGCGGCACGAAGTCCCCGCCGCGGCTGACGACCGTGACGTCGTCGCCCCTGCGGGCTTGTTCGCAGGCCAGATCGACGGTGCTGTTGTTGATGCCGTTACCGACCTCCCGCACGTCGTTGAGCACGTGCGTCACGCGGCGGCGGACAGCGCTCACACCGCGCTCCGCGCGGCGTTCTGCACGATCGACTCGAGGCGGGTCACGAAGTTCTCGACGGAGAAGCCCTCGGCGTGGGCCGCCACGACCGACGGGTCGATGTCGACGAACGACTCGACCGACTCTCGGATGCAGTCGATGCTCTCCTGCTCGATCCACCACCCGGACACCCCCTCGCGGACGGTGTCGAGATGCCCGCCGGCGCGCAGCGCCAGCACCGGCGTCCCGCAGGAGTTCGCCTCGATCGGGGTGAGCCCGAAGTCTTCGTGCGCGACCGTGACCAGGGCGCGGGCATGGCGGTAGAGCCACCGCAGCTCGGGCTCGGCCACCACCCCGAGTGCGGTGATGTTCCCGGCGGCCCCGGTGTCGTCGTCGGCCCGTCCACCCACCACGACCAGGCGCTGATCGGGCATCGTGTCGAACGCGGCCCGGATGAGCTCGACGTTCTTGTAGCCGCGGCCGCGGGCCACGGTGAGCCAGAACCCCGGCTGGACACCCGTGGGGGCCTGGGCCGGGCCGTGGGCCAGGTGGGACGACACGGGCGGGAACAGCAACTCCGAGGCCAGCCCGTACTGGTCCTGGATGCGCTGCTGGACGACCGAGGAGTTCGCGACATAGGTGGTCGCGGTGCCGGCCTGCCTGCGATCCCAGCGCCGCAGCCCCGACGAGCCTCGATGAAACAGCCGGGCCACTCGGTCCGAGGCGAAGTAGTCATCAGCCTGGTAGAGCCACCGGGCCGGGTTATGGCAGTACACGACCTTCGCCGCGGTGCCGAGGTCGACGCCGTGCGCCCAACCACTGGAGCTGGCCAGCACCACATCGAACTGCTCCGCCGACTTTCGGTCCCACACGAACGGGAGCAGGGGCAGCGCGAGGCGCGGGTCCGAACGCAGGACCGGGACCTTCTGCAACCAGCTGGTGCGCACGTCGACGTCGGCGAACCCGGCGAAGGTCTGATCCGGCTGATACACCGAGGTGAACAGCGGAGCGTCGGGGAACGCCCTACACAGTTCCAACGTGACGCGCTCGGCGCCGCCCCGCTGGGTCAGATAGTCGTGAGCCAGTGCGACTCGCATCCCGAACGGCTCCTAACGGTGATCGGGTCGGTGGTCAGGTCGGTGATCGGGATCGAGCCGCCGTGGCCAGGGCTGCGGACCTCCGGATCCCGGGGGCTGCGGCTGCCCCGGGGGGCGCCCGCTGGGCTGCTGGATACGGCTGGTGTCGGCGGCGCGGGCCGGGGCGGTGACCGCCCGCGACGGGCCGTCGGCGGAGTCGGTGCTCGCGGCGGCCGCGGATCCGTCCGCGTGGTAGCGGTGGTACTTGCCGTAGACTTCGGACTTGGCCGGGTCCACCCGGTTCAGCACCGACCCGAACGGGGCGAGCCCCACCAGCCGCAGCGCCTCGGCCGCCGACTCCGCTTGACGCCGGGTCGTCTTCTTCGCCCGGCAGACCAGGATGGCGCCGTCGACCGTTCCGGCCAGGACCGTCGTGTCCGACAGCGACAGCACCGGTGGGGAGTCGATCAGAACCATGTCGTAGCGGTCGCGGGCGTGCGCGATCGTGGCTCGCATGCTCGCCGAGGCGAGGAGTTCACTCG
Source organism: Pseudonocardia sp. Ae717_Ps2 (assembly GCF_001932475.1). Taxonomy (NCBI): domain Bacteria; kingdom Bacillati; phylum Actinomycetota; class Actinomycetes; order Pseudonocardiales; family Pseudonocardiaceae; genus Pseudonocardia; species Pseudonocardia sp. Ae717_Ps2. The sequence goes on along the minus strand of NZ_MCIS01000007.1, from coordinate 111,011 downwards.
GGTTCGGCGGCACCGGCCCGCTGGTCAGCACGTCGATGACGCCGCCGTTCCAGCTCTGCACCGCCCGGTCGAACGGCACCTGCCCCGAGATGACCCGGGTCAGACCGACCGAGTTGTCCAGGCCGAACAGGCTCGCGACCCGCGGCAGACGCATGTCGGCATCGACCAGCAGCACCCGCGACCCGGCCCGGCCCAACGCGATGGCGAGGTTGGCCACCGTGGTCGTCTTCCCGTCGCCTGGCATCGCGCTCGTGACCACGACGACCTTGCGCGGGTTGTCCACGTCGATGAACTGGATGTTGGTCCGCAGCTGCCGGTACGCCTCAGCCTCCCGCCCCGACGACGCGTGGTTCACCACGAGCGGATGCTGCTCGGCCCCAGGGTCGGCCAGCACACGCCCGATGACCGGCGACCGCGTCGCAGCCACCAGCTCGGCGTCGGAGGTGACCCTCGTGTCGACCGCCCGCCGCGCCAGGGCCAGCAGGATGCCGGCGCCAGCGCCCAGGATCAGCCCGATGGCCAGCATCGCGGGCAACGACAGCGACGATGGTTCGGTCGGTACATCCGCAGGCTGCACGACCCGCAGCGTGATCAGGGCGGCTGCGCCGGGGTCGGTCGGGCGCTCCAGGTCGCTGACCACACCCGCCCCCGCGGCGGCGACCGCGTCGGCCAGCTGCGCGGCCCGCTCCGGAGTCGAGTCCGTGGCCGAGACCTCGATCAGTACCGAATCCGTGGGGCTGGTCGCAGACACCCGCTGCCGCAGGTCCTCGACCGACTCACCGCTACCGAGCGCTTGGGCAGCACCGCCGAGCACCCGCGACCCGGTGATCAGGTTGGTGTAGGACCGGACCCGCTCCGCGGACAACTGCGCACCCAGATACGCCTGCTGCGCGTCCTCCCTGCCGGCTTGGGCCGAGACATACAGCGACGTCGACGCCGTGTAGGAGGCCGGTTGGACGGCGAACACAGCCCCGGCCGCCGCCACCCCGATCAGGACGGTCACCGCCACGAGCACGTACTGCTCCCGCAAAGTTCGCAGGAAGGACTGCACCGTCACAGAAGCGTCTCCAGTGCCATCGGTTCGGGATGGGTAGTCAGTTACTGTCTCAGGCCCGGCAGCCCCCACCGCGCCAGGCTCCCCAGCGGGTCGGCTCCAGGGCAGAGAGCCGATCCAGCTCCGGACGCCACATCACTCACGTGCGGCGCATCGGACGCCCACTTAGCGCAAGCACCGACTACGCCGTTAGCGCCACTCATCAAAGTTGATGATGACGGGTGATCAGGCGCCGAGCAGGCAGGGAACCCCGGCAGGGCGGTTCGCAGAGCTGCCATTGAGTCTCGCAACGGCTCACTCCGCGCCAATCCGTCGCCACGGGGTCACTCCCAACCCGCCGTTGACACCACGGTTCCAAGATCCGCGGCTGGACTGGCGAAGGTGCGATATTCGGGACCTGCAGTGTTCGCCTGGCTACCCATGGCTCAGGACCCGGTCCAGCGCAGCCCGACCCGGCTGACCCCCATGCCGGATCGCCACCATCAGGCCTCTGTGTGTCGGCTGCCCCAGCAGCGTCGGAGTTCGACCACGACCATCCGCGATCTCGATGTGTCACGCCTGACGTTGGGGTGGAGGCGGACGGTCGACCCTCCGCACAAGCTGCTCCAGCTCGGTGAGACGCGCGTCGATATCGGTGTCGGGATCCAGTACAGCCAACGAGCGGATCTCGGGGTCGGACCTTCCTGCGGCGCGTAGATGCCGGATGAACTGCAACTCGTTCTGATGGACCAACCGCCGAGAGCTATCGAGGTAGCGGGCCCAGTGCTGGAGCACCTCGAGTGACGTCTGTGCCGCGCCGCCGTCCCTCATGACTTCGCCAGAGGCCAGCACACAGCTGACCAGCGGATCGAAGTGACGCGCTCGCCCTTTTCCGAGTACGTCACCGATCCACTGCCACATCTGCCGCGGGACCCTGGCTGGCACTTCGCCCGGCTCACTCATCACGTGATGCTCGCCTACCGGCTCGGTGCTGACCAAGTGCAAGACAAGCTCCTGCACCGTGCGGCACTGTCCGCAAGCGGTCGTGTTCGTTGCACCAGATGCAGCATCATTTCCTACTTGAGGGGCTACAGCCCCATGTTGGTGGCGGCGTTCGAACTCCATGCGGACTGCACGCGGACGTAGCCGCCGACCGAGACCAGGGAGCGGTGTCGGGTCTGGGCGGCGATCTCGCGATCGGAGGCACCGCGGAGGTGCGCCCAGGTCACGAACCCGGCCCGCAGGGAGTGCGGGGAGTAGCCCTCATCGCCGAGGCCGGCGGCGGCGGCGAGCTCGGTGATCCGGCGGTTGACCGAGGCCCGATGAAGCCCGGTGGGGGCCGGCCGGTTGCCGGTGGAGACCCGGCGCAGCAGGGGGCCGTCGGTGATCTCGGAGAGCTCGAGCCAGGCATCGAGGGCGCGCACGGGGCAGGCGTCGGGGTGGCTGGCGTAGGGCAGGACGACGAGCTCGGTCTGTTCGCCGCGCTGGTTGGTCTTCGACGAGGGGATGACCAGGGTGCGGCCGCGGTCGTGGGGCAGGACGTTGTCGACGGTCAGTGCGCAGAGCTCGGAGCAGCGCAGTGCGGAGAAGAACCCGAGCAGCAGCAGGGCGCGGTCGCGGGCGCCGGCCAGGTCGGGCTCGGGCGGGCGGGTGCGGAAGTGGCGGGTGGTAGCGGTGGCGGCGACGAGGTCGAACAGCTGTGGGGGCATCAGCGGTGGGGCCTGGTCGGGTGGGGCGCCGTGGACGCGGCGGATGCCTTCCCAGACGGTGGTGACCCGGGCCGGGCTGGTCGGGTCGGGCAGGTCGGCCAGGGCGTGGAAGAACCGGATCGCGGCCATGCGCCGGCTCATGGTGGAGACCTTCGCCCCGGCTCGTGCCAGGGCGGTCAGGTACCCGCTGACCGCGGCCGGTGGGGCGGGTGCGGGCGCATGGTGTGCGCCGTCGCACCAGTCGCAGAACTCGTTCCAGTCGGTGCGGTAGGCCTCGATGGTCGCCGCGGCCTTCGAGGCATGGCCGTAGGCGGCCTCCTCGGCCGAGAGCGGGCCGCCGTCGAGGTCGGTGACGGGCACCAGCCCGGCGGCCGCGGCCGCGGCGGTGAGCTCGCGGTGCTGGTGATCGGACACGGTCAGCGACGGTAGCGAGCCAGGCCGACCTCGCTGGGGACCCGCGCCGCGACAGCGGCGGACCGCTGAGGAAGAGGTCATGTGATCTGGCCATTGTCACGCTCGGAGCGGTCTCGACGACAGACGGTGCGAACGCCTGACGGACACCGGCTCCTTGGCGCTGAACTGATCATGGGATGGAGGCGCTGGTGGCATCTGATCTGGAGACGCTGATCGCGCAGGTGTGGAGCCCCGACGTCCGCCCTCTCGCGGAGGAGGCGTGGCGTTGCTACAACGCCGGTGCGATCCGGTCCTGCATCGCCGCGACCTGGTCGGCAGTGGGCGCCGACATCATCGGGAAGCTGGTCCGCCTGGCGGATGAAGGCGACGCCCAGGCCCAGCAGTTCCGAAACAAGGTGGAGACCGCCCGAGAGCACGGCCTGAGGCCCGAGGGCGTCACCGCCATGCAGAAGATCGAGGGCACGTTGGTCGACGAGGCCGTGAAGTTCGAGCTGATCGACACGATCGACGGCCGGGAGCTGAACAGGATCCGGGAAGACCGCCACCTGTGCGCGCACCCGTCGCTGCGCGCGGCCGGCGAGGCCTACACCCCGCGTGCCGAGGTCGGGCGGGCACATCTCGCGGTCGCCCTGACGACGTTGTTGGTCCATCCTCCGACGCAGGGCAAGAAGCTGATCGAGGAGTTCAAGAGCTACATCTGTGACCCGATGTGGGCGCCGTCGGCGTTGCACGTGCAGGCGACATTCCATGATCGAACCCGAGTGGCGACCCGCAACTCCATCGTCAAGCTCGCGGCCAAGTCGGCGATGCTCGAACTCGCGGCGGACGGTGTCATCTCGCCGAGCGAGCACGCCGATCGGATGGCGGTGGCGCTGCAGGCTCTTGCCGAGCGGGATCGGGATACAGTGCGCGACGCCGTAGGGCATTGCCAAGAGCAGCTGCAGACCCTCGACGCTGCGACCCAGCTGCGGGTTCTGGTGCGGATGGCGGACCACGACTACTTCTGGTCGGCCGTGGATCAGCCGCTCGCCGACCGGTTCCAGGCGCAGTTGAGCAGGCCGATCACTGTGGTGCCGTGGGAGCCCCTACCGCACGACGTGGCAGCCAGTCTCGCGGTCGTGGCGAGCAAGCAGGCACGGGACCGGTTGCCAGCCCTGGCCTTGCGGTTCGAGCAGCTCGATGATCACCACAGACGCAACGTCATGGCCGCGCGTGCCGCCGAGTATTTCGTTCCGGCCGTAATCGTTGCGCTGCAGACCGCCGGGAGCTGGCGGACCGGAGAAGCCGTGGGGCGGCTGCTCGTCCAGCACGCGGAGTATCTGACCGTCGAGACTCTGCAGGAAGCGCTGTGCAGCTGGCACGACAACAACGAGTGCCGACAGGCCGCGGAGATGCCCGGCCTGGCTGTGCAGCTGTTCCACGCGACGGCCCACCTCGGTGACGCCCGGTTCGGTCCTTTCGGCGATTTCGCCGCGAAGTGCGAGTCGACCGAGGGGCGCGCGGAGTACTACAGCTACCCGGGGCTGCACGAGGTGCTCCGGCGCGCGGAGGGAGCCCGCCGGGGCTGACCCCGCGGTGTCGTCCTCGTGTTCTACCGGATGGGTACGACACTCACCCCGACATCAAGCTGCGTCCAGGCGGTGTCGGTGGTGATCGCCGGGCCGCCGAGGCGGGCGGCCAGCGCCAGGCAGCACCGGTCGCCCAGGGACAGCCCGGCGGCGCGGGACAGCCTCCAGACCGGCGCCGAGCACGCCGCGTTCGCACCGGAATTCGGTGGCCGGAACCTCCGCTGGGACCCGCGATGCCCTTCCGATCCGTTCTGGGTATGCCGGGCTACCGGACATCGCGGCGAGGCGGGTGCCGGCGGGTGAACCTGTGGAGCAGCTCGTTCCGCTCGGGCTGCCCGCCGGGGCGGGCCTCGGCCCTCAGCCAGGCGGCGGTGAGCACGGCGAGGACGAGGCAGATCAGCGGGGCCCAGAGCTTCGCGCTCATCGGGACCTCGACGGCCGGGGCCATGGCGGGAAGCACCCAGCCCAGGACCACACCGAACAGGACCGCGACCACACCCAGGCGCAGCGCGGCCGGGCTGAGGTCGGGCACAGTGTTCCCGCGGTAGCGGGCGCGGGCGACCGTCAGGATCAGGACCGCGAGCACGACCAGCACGATCAGCTGGAGCGCGACCAGGAGCGTCGTCATCGTGGCTCTCTCCCTCGGGTGGGCCGGGTGCACGGTCGTGCACCCGTGGGTCTAGCGGATGGGTACGACAGTCACGCCGACGTCGAGCTGTGTCCAGGCGGTGTCGGCGGTGATCGCGGGTCCGTCGAGGCGGGTGGCCAGGGCCAGGCAGCACCGGTCGCCCAGGGAGAGTCCGGCGGTGCGGGTGACCGGCCACAGGGCCGCGGCGGTGACGGCGTCGGCGGCGGTGACCGGTTCGATGCCGATCCCCAGGGTGCGCAGCTGGCGCAGGGTGCGGTCGGCGTCGACGCCGCGCTGGGCCAGCTTCTGATAGATCTCCGAGAGGTTCACCGCCGAGAGCACCGCCGCCTCGAGGTAGCTCTCGACGACCTCGGCGCCGGGCTCGGCGCGCAGCCAGGCCAGCACCGCCGAGGCATCCAGCACCGCCGGGCCGGAGGAGGCGGGGGAGCCAGGGAAGTCGCTGGCCACCGGCCGGTCCGGGCCGGTCACGAGGAGGCGTCCTCGGTCGCGGCCTCGGCCCGGCGCTCGGCGAGCAGCTCGTCGGCGACCGAGTCCTGCGGGTCGCCCTGCCACTCCGCGGCGATCTCCCGACGCATCCGCGCGACCAGCTGCGCCCGGGACTCCATCACCACCCGCCCGTCCTCGACCGACAGCAGCAACGTCGACCCGGCAGCCAACCCCAGATCCCGACGCACCTGTGCCGGAATCAGGATCCGGCCGTCCCGATTGACGACGACCTCGGCACGTCCCGCATCGTCCACCTGCTCCGACATGCCACCGAGTCTAGCGCAGACACGTCCACAGCGTGTCAGAGCGCTCCGTGCGGCGACAGAAGAGCCGGTGAACCCGCATCGGGTTGCTACGCAACATAATGTTGCTTCTGTCGCGTAGCAGGATGGTCCGGAGACTGGCCATTTTCCGCGAAACTCACCATAATCCGGAGCCAGGCCCACGTCGTCGAGGTGGGCGAATCTGGCGGAGGTTGTCATGGCTGCTACACCTCGGGTGCTTCGGATCGAGTTCGAGCTGCGCGTGCCCCCGGGGCTACGCGCGAACATCCAGGCCCCCCGGATCGAAGCCGCGGTGCTGGCGTTGCAGTCCGCGGTACAGAGCGTGGCCGGCACGGTGTTCCCGTGGGCCGACCGGATCCGGGTGCGCTGGGCGTGGAGCTACGAGTGGTGGGCCCCCCAGGAGCCGACGGTGCTCGCGCTCCCGGCGACCGAGAAGAACACGGTCGTCCCGGCCGGGGACCCCGCCACCGGCGAGACGATCGACCCAGACGCCCCCGCCGCCCCCGGCGAGGACTGAGGGCGGTGGCTGCCTCTCACCCCGCGCTGGCGCTGGCGGACGTGGAACGCGGCCGCCGGATTCCGGACCGGCGGATGGCCGGACCACAGCGCCGCCGGACCGTCGCCGGGCGGCACCACCCGCCGTCGCCCGGCCCCGCCGCCGGGCACCATCCGCCGGCGCCCGGTCCCGCCGCCGCGCGAGCCGGCTACTGGGTGCAGCGGATCGTGCTGCGCGGCGCGACGTGGTTCTGCGGCCTCGGAGCGCTCTGCCTCGCGATCACACCGGTGATCGCCTCGGCGCCGCCCGTACCTACTCTGGTCGCGGTGACCATTGGTCTCGGGACGCCGTTCGCGGTCTTCGCTCGCCTGCAGGCCCAGGCGGAACGCCTCGGTGATCCCGAGGCCCAGGACACCGTGCGGCTGCACGTGTGGGCCTTCCTCGTGGTCTGGTCGATTCTGGGTGGACTGATGCTCCTCGTCCCCGAGAACACCACTGCCCGCCCACCCGGTGTGCCCCCGAACATGCTGATCACAGGTCTGGGTGGGCTCGCCTCGTTCGGCGTCATCGCCTCGATCCTGGCCTGCGCCACCGCGCTCGCCCGCGCGCGCCGTTCCGGCGCCCCGCATCACACCGACAGCACTGGATCGACCAGCACCGCCCCGGCCCCAACGCCGCCGCCGGCCCCGAGCACGCCGCGGCCGCGGAATCCGCCGCGGCGCTCGGCAACCAGCAGCAGCCCCGCTCTGACCCGGCCGGAACCGACCCCACCGACGTGACCACGGAGCCCGCGATGACCCCGCCCCGCACCTGTGACCACCCCGCCGCCCACGTCCACGGCCTGGTCGGCGCCGGCCCCCGAGACACCCTCAATGAGGACTCCCGGCTACAGCTCGAGCCCCTGGCCTGGGGCCACCTCGACGGCCCGCTGCGGCCGGGCGAGCGCGTCTCCGCCGCGATCGGTGAGTGCTCCCACTGCGCCGCACTCGTGGTCAGCGTGTCGACCTGGCATCCCACCGACGGCCACGGAGAGGACGTCGTGCAGTACAAGACCCGCTGGGTGCCGCTGTTCACCGCCGGCGACCAGGACACCCCGGCCCCGGCCGATCCCGTGATGCGCGCACCACTGCCGGCGACCACCGTGGGCCTCGGCGGCGAAGACCTGACCCGCCGAGACTGACCGACCCGGCCGTGCCATCCCGGAGCTCAGCACCGCCGGCGCGGGCCTGGGCGGCGCGGCGTTCAGGCACGCCGAGACGTCGAGCATCGCGAGTTTGGGTCACGCCGTTACTTACCTTGCTCGGGTTCCCGGCTCAGGCCTACTGGGACTGGCTTCCGCAGCGCCGTAGGACGACTGCTTGGCGGTGTCTCGTGGTCCCTGGCCTACCTGGCGCCTCCTCTTCCTGCATCGCGGTGGTCTAGCACTAGACAGCGCTGGTCTACGCCTGTACCATTAGAGGTGTGCAGTCGCTAACCAGCTCAGATGTCGATCGTCAGGTCTGCCAGGCCGCCGAGGCTTCGGAGGGTAGTTACGACGTCGACGGGATCGTGGCGACGATCATCGATCGCCACGGCTGCGTCGACCCCGACACCCTCGACCCGGACGTGTTCTGGGCGATCGTCCTCGACCAGGCCCGGGACTGAGCCGCGTGAGCCTGCGTTCGGACGTGGCTGACTGGCTGGGCGACTTCGCCGCCGAGGTCAGCGAGGAGCAGGGCGAGCAGCTCGAGCGGGCCTTCGACGAGATCGAAGCTCGGTGGCCTGATCAGGATCAGGCCGACGACCGCACCGAGGCGGCCTCGGCCGCGACGCAGATCATCCTGGGCGACGACACCCTAGAGGCGATCGCCGGACAGTGGCACGAAGCCCGACGGGTCGAGCGCGCCCGGATGGCCGCGCTGACCGGCGCCCTTCTCGCCTCGTCCGGCTCGGAGCGAGAGCTGTCGGAACGCACCCGGGTGGCTCGGATGACCGTCCGCAAGGCGCTCGGGCGGTGACGTCCGGCTCGGCCGGTACCGGCGGAGAGCTGCCGCGGCTGCACGAACGGGCACACGATTCGCCGCTGCTGACCCGTGTCGAGGTCGCCGACCTGCTCGGCTACTCGCGCACCAGCATGGCCACGGTCATGGGCCGCGACCCGGACCGATGGCCACGCCCCGCGGCGCTGCTGCTCCATCCACCCCGGACGTGGATGATGCTGTGGGACCGAGACGAGATCCTGGCCGCCGCCCCGCCCGCGGCCGCGACCCGGCGCCGCGGCGCCACCGCGACCATCTCCGACGCCGAGGGGCTGTTGCGCTGCCTGGAGTGCGGGCTGCGGTTCCGCAGCCTGGGCCGCCACCTGCACGCGAAGCACGACCTCAGCGCCGACGAGTACCGCGATCGCCACCAGCTGCCGGCGACCGGCGCACTGAACTGCGACGGAGCACGACAGTCCTCCAGCGACTGGCAGCGCGCCCGCATCGCCGAGGACCCCGACCACGCCAACCGGCTGGCCCCGTACCGGACTCCCGAACACCTCGATCAGCTCCGGAACACCGCGATCGAGAGCAACCATCGCACCCGCGGCTACGACCTGGTCCGCGCCCATCGTGCGCCCGGCCAGAGCTACGCCGTCCAGATCATGGCCGGCCGCCGCCGCGACCGGCTCGACGAGCAGGCACGCCGCGCAGGGTTTCCCGAGCTCGACACGGCCATCGCCCAGACCATGCACATCAGCTCCCGCGAGGCCGCCGCCCGGATCGGGATCGGCGCCACCACCGTCCTGCGGCACCGCCAGCGTCTCGCCGGCCCCCAGCCCTGAGCAGGTTCCAGCTGCCGCGCATTCGGCCGGTACCGGCTGGGACCAGTTCTGCACCGGTCGTTCGTGTCCGCTGTGCAGCCGGACGTCGACAGGCGCACACTCGTCGTGCCGGCCTTGTCCCCCGAGGCCGTGCCCGGCGGCCGTGCCCGGCGGCCGGGGTGCGAGCTCGGACCTCATTCACCCCGGCCGCTGCCCCGGACACGGGTCAGCCAGGCTCCGAGGATGGCGGCGGCGGAACCGGCACGCTGGGGCTCGGCGCCGGCGACGCCGTGTGCGGCAACGCGGTATCGGCGGCGTGGCGCACCTCCAGGTCCGCGGCCGAGATCGACCCGATGTGGATCACGTTGGTGAGCAGCAACATCAACGTGGCGATGACCAGCGCGGCGATCGTCAGCTTGGCCAGAAGTACGGGTAGCCAGCGTCGTAGACGGTAGGCCTCTGACGGGCACTACGACGGAGGAGGGTGCGGTATCGGCTGATCCATGGCCACCCCCAGGCTCCGACACATCTCGTCGTAGTCATAGTCGTAGACGGCCATCATCTGGGCGTCCTCCATGCCCATGCCGTCGGCCTGCGCCCGGAGTGCAGCCTCCACCCGGGACACGGCCGATACTTGCAGGGCCTCCGCGTCGTGCACGTGGAACCGGTGTGGGTCGGTGCGGGTTGTGGTCAGGATGTCATCACTGTTGTGATGGCGGACGGTGCCGTCGTCGCGGCGTCGGGGGTCTCGGTCGATCCCCACCAGCCCGTAGCGGCTCAGCATCCGGTAGGCCTCGCCGCCGCGGCCTCGGCCGAAGGCCAGACTGAAGGAGATGCGGGACATTAGGATCCCCGCGTCGCGTTGCTCGACCGGGGTCGCCTGCCAACTGCGAAGCAGCATGAAGTAGGCGATGATCTCGTTCGACTCGAGGGCGTGCACCCAGCCGTTCAGCCAGAACTCCGCAGGCACCGCGATGGTGTCCTCGACCTGCCGCGGCGGCCGGTAACCCGGCTTGGTCACCTGAGTTGTGTTCACGGTGCCCTCGTTCAGCAACCGGATCCGTTCGAAGCGGTGGCGCCGGTCTCGACCCCGCAGCTCGACCCGGCCCTCACTCTCCAGCCGATCGAATGCGTACCGGATCTGCTCGACGGCACCGTCCGTCGGGAACCGTGCCGTCGGGCGACGGCCCGTCTTGTCGAAGGTCGAGGCGGCGATCAGGCCCCGCCACGGCGGCTTTGCCAGGTCCGTGGAGTCACGCATCGGCAGGGTGAACTCCGGCGTCTCCCCCGAGCTCGGGGTCGGACGGCACTGCGCCAAGAACAACGACGTCAGAAGCGCCTGCTGGGCGACGCCGCGACGACTCTCGAGGCCCTGGAACAGGCTCCGCCCGCCGGTGTGTGCGAGGAGATCGGTCCTGATGGAGATCGCTGTCGGCTGATGGCGGGACCACAACCGTCGACGGTTCTCCGACACCTCGAGGTCAACGGCCCCACCCGGGCGTGTGGTGTCCAGCAGCGACCCGAGGCGCTCCGCGCGCCGCAGCGCCCGCTCCCGCCACGGGCGTGCCTCACCCATTGAAGATCAACAAAACTCAATTTCCCTGGTGTCGATGACCCCGATTGACTGCGCCAGGAGCCATCAACTTGACGGGTCCATGCTCAGCGTCTTGCTCGAGGCGCAGTCTAGCGCGGTTTTCGGGTGGCGTGACAGCGCTGGCCAGGTCGGTGATCGTCGGTTCCAGCGCGGGTCACCCGGATCCGCCGGAACCGACGAGGGGTTGAGGAAGATGGTGGTGGGTGCCGAGGGGGCGCCGAACTGGGCGGCCGTGGTGTGGCGCTGCCTGGGGGTGCTGGAGGGCGTGCTGTACGGCGCGACCGGGGTTTACCGGCGGGCTGTCGTCCTGCTGGTGCTGGCGGTGATCTTCCTGCTGTCCTTCGCGATGGCATGGACGATCGTCGACGGCTCGTTCGCCGGTGCGCTGCTCAGCTGAGCCGGTCCGGGGCCGGGGTGGCCTGCCGGGTGGCAGGCCACCTCCGTGCATGATCCATGAGGTCGAGCGTCGGGCGAGGGTGTGCAGGGCGTCGATCGCGTACGCGAGCAGGGCCGGGAACGTGCGCAGCGTATGGATCGGCTGCTCGGACATGATCACCGTGACGTCGAGCGGATGGCCTTTTCCCCCGGAGGCCGTGTCCGCCGGCCGGGGTGCGACCTCGGACTTCAGCGTCCCGGCCGCTGCTCGGATACGACTCAGTGCGGCTCCGAGGGCAGCTTCGGTGAAACCAGGAAGCTGGGGGGCGACGCCGGCGACGCCGGGTGCGGCAACGCCGTTTCGGCGGCGTGGCGCACCTCCAGGTCCGCGGCCGAGATCGTTCCGATGTGGATCACGTTGGTGAGCAGCAACATCATCGTGGCGGTGACCAGCGCGACGACCGTTAGCTCGGCCAGAAGTACGGGTAGCCAGCGCCGTCGATGTCGCGCGTGACGTGGGTTCATCGCCTCTCCTGTCGACGGGGGAAGAGCCGGCACCGACCCCGGGGCGAGCCATCGCCGCCTGCCCCGCCCAGGGTGGCACGCGACAACCTCGCCGCCTGCCGGACGGGCAAGCCACCTACTGCGAGAGCAGCGGGTGTACAGCGCCGCCGCTGTTCCAGCGACGAGACTCTTAAATCGAACAGATGTGCGATGCTGCTGGAGTGGCGAACGAGTCCCCCGCTCAGCGGCGCGCATCCCAACTCCGGGAGAACCGCGACCGCACGCACGAGGCAGCGCAGAAGCTTCGTCACCGCATCAATGCCGGGCGCTACGCCGGGCTCCGGCACCCAGATGAGCTGTACGTCCTCGCCGCCGTGCTCGAAGCCTGCGCATTCGAGATGGACCGGCTGCCGTCGCAGACCGGGCGCGCCGCGCTCGCCGCGGTACGGGAGCTGCTCGACGACGACCTGGAAAAGGCAGGGCACGTGGAGCCACTCAGCGCCGGCGACGGCCACTAAGGAGGTAGACCGATATGACCGACGACCAGGGAAGCCCTGCCCCGACGGTGCGGTCCCGCGCCCTCGCGGCCGGGATCACCGAGGAACGGCTGCAGATGCACTTCGACCGCGGAGCGGTCCTACTCGACGGCGTCCCGGTGGCCGACCTGGACACCCCGGCCCCGGCAGGGACGTCCCGGGTGAACTTCGGCGGGCAATAGACCCCGGCGCTTCATCGCATTACACGTTGACCGTGTAGGCCACGGATCATCTCGCTGTGCGCCGGGCTCTGGGCACCTTTCGGAACGATCCTGTCGGGGTGCTGTGCCAGGCTCCCACCGTGAGTTGGGCTCAGCGGCAGTATCACGCGGTGACCTGCACGGACCACTGGTGCGATCCGAGCTGCGTCATCGCCGACCCCACCCGCCCCGGAGGACAGCTCTGCCCGCGCGTCGCCGCCGGAATCAGCGCCTCCCGGCCCACACTGGCGCCATGAGCACGGAAGCCGACCAGCAGGTCGTCGCCCGCTCGTTGTGCGCGGGCCGACCGGTCCTGGCCCGCCTGCGCCGCCACGACCTGGCCGACGATGTCACCTGGGTCCTGCCGCCCGACCTGTTGCCAGAGCTCGACGAACTCGACGGTGTCCCGATCGTGCACGCCGAGGTGCCCAGTCCGCTGCTTGCGCACTGGGTCCGCCGCCAGGGCGACGCCCACTGAGCCGGGGCCACAGCCTCACCTGCCGAGTGATCGCATGGCCCGGCGCAATGGCGAGCCGGCCGAAGCGGCGTGATGATGCGGGGATGGACGGTGGCTGGATCGAGCCGATGCTGGCCACCGCGGGAGTGCTGCCCGCAGGCGAGAGCTGGGCCTACGAGGTCAAGTGGGACGGCATCCGCGGGCTGGCCGCCACCACCGCAGACGGGGTGCGGCTGCGGTCCCGCAACCGGCGCGACCTGACCGCGGACTACCCCGAGCTCGCCCAACTCGAGCTGCCGCCCCGGCTGCTGCTCGACACCGAGATCGTCGCCCTCGACGACCGCGGCGTGAGCGACTTCGAGCTCCTGCAGCAGCGGCTCCACCACACCCGGCCCTCCCCCGCCCTGGTCGAGTCCGTCCCGGTGTCGTTGATGGTGTTCGACGTCCTGCGCGTCGACGACGCAAGCCAGCTCGACCAGCCCTACCGCGACCGACGGGACCTGCTCGGCGAGCTCGATCTCACCAGGCCCGGTCGGCTCGCGGTGCCCCCCCACTTCACCGACATCGCCGCCGCCGACGTCCTCGCAGCGGTGGAGACCCAGGGGCTCGAAGGCGTGGTGGCCAAGCGGCTCAGCTCCCGCTACGAGCCCGGCCGCCGCAGCCGAGCCTGGATCAAGCACGCCATCCGCCACACCTGCGACGTCGCCGTTCTCGGGTGGGCCCCCGCCAGCCGCCACGGCGGCGCGCTCGGGGCGCTGGTGATCGGGCTTCCCGATGACACCGGGACTCTGCGCTACGCCGGGGAAGTCGGTACCGGTTTCACCGCTTCTGCCCGTCAGCAGCTCCTCGAGCTGCTGACCATCCGCGAGCAAGACCGTCCACCCGTCGAGCTTCCCGCGCACCGCGGTTCACGCTGGGCCGGCGCCACGCCCGCTGACCGCCTGCGTTGGGTCCGTCCCGGCCTCGTGGGCGAGATCGCCTACAGGCAACGAACCAGTGCGGGGAGCTTCCGACATCCCTCGTGGCGGGGCCTGCGGCCCGACCGGGATCTCGGGGACCTGCGGCCGCCCGTCCTCTGACACCCAGTTCTCGGGACGACGACGGGTGCAATCGTCAGTGGGGACTCTCAGCGCGGCGGTCGACTACCTCTTCGGATGTGGCCGGGCCGGTCCCTTCGTCGAATCAGGTGCCGCGGGCGTCCTCGCCGATGTCGGCCAGTCGGGCGTCGAGGAAGTACTCCCACCAGTGCTCCGGGGTGCTCGGCGGTGGCGGTGTTTCGGCGTCGAGGAGGCGTGGCCGGTCCGCTACGGCGCTGTAGCTGTAGCTCGGGTCGTGGCCGCGCAGCGGCGGGAACCGTGCCGGTAGATAGCGCGGACGATTCACGCCACCCTCAGCGGTCAGCGGCGGCGGGGACTGGCCGGCGGTCCCGGCCTGCTGCACGGCGTCGTCGTACTGGCGCCGCTCTTCCTCGGTCAGCCGGTGCTTGCCCGGCGCGCACTCGCGCCGGTCGATCGCCACTGCGAGGTTGGTGATCGCGGCCGGCAGCCAACGAACGTGCCACTCGGCCACCAGCTCAGGGCGGGTCCCGACTGCGCTGGAGGAGATGTAGAGGGTGCGTAGCCACGCGAGCTCACGTACCGCGCGCGGATGCACCGGCCAGCAGTCCGGCAGTTCGAGCCGGGAGAGCTGGTAGTCGTTGTTGAGGACCTCGGAGACGAATCCCGCGAGGGCGTCCCACGCGGCGTGCTTGTCGCCTCGGTCCAGCTGCGACCAGCGCAACGCCGGGGTCAGGGAGAGCGCCTCGTCCTCCGCATCGCCCGCCCCCACCCCGGCCGCGGCGGCCTCGACCGCGCCACCGAGGGCGGCCACACCCTGCTCGACATCGTCGAGCCGGGGGCTCATCCGGCCGAGAATGTCGGCGATCTCGGCAACATGCCCGGCAGTCTCATCGCTCTTCCGGACCGTGGCATCGAGCTGCCGCTGCACCTGGCGCAGCTGCTCACCGACCTCCACCGCCCACGGCCGGGCCGCGCCAGGAGCGGGTCGCTCCCCACCCGACGGCGGGACGGGCCCATCGCTGGTCACGGTGACCGATCTCCTCTCGTCTCAACGACATAGCAGTGGCTGGTCCGGCGCACCAGTGCGCCGGACCAGCCAGAACTAGGCAGCCACCTGATCCGCAGCATGCCCGGCGGCACGAACAGCCACGGTGGGAGCCTGCGTGATGATCGCAGGCGGCGGGCGCAGATCAGATCGTTCCCACACCGGGCTGACACGCACCACCGTCGCCGGGGTCGCGCGATGGATCAGCAGCGCGTGCCACTGCGGGATCGTGCGCACCCGGTCGACCGGGCACACCCGCACCTTCTCGTAGCGCTCCTCACCGCCACCGGTGGGCACCGGCTCGTGCCGGTCCCCGCACAGCACCGAGGCCTTCTCCAAGTCCTCGCGCAGCGACAGCCCACCGAAGATGACCTTGGCGTTGGTGGCGTTCCAGATCGTCTCCCCACCCTTGGCTCCCCAGCGCTGGGCGAGCTGGGACGGCGACTGGACCGCCCACTCGATGTGGATTCCACGGCCACCGGCGTCGGCGACCCAGCGATCCAACGGCACCGGAGTGATCAACGCAGCCTCATCGAGGAACAGGCCCAGCGGCGGATCCAACCGCCCCTTCGGCCGCGACGACGCAACGCGCTTGGCCGTCTCGAACAGCTGGCCAGTCAACGCCGCCAGTAGCGGCGCGATCGAAGCATGCTGGCGGTCCGAACCGACCACGAACAACGACCCGCGACCAGCGAGGAGCTGTTCAGCATCGAGCTCCTGACCACCATCGCTACCGGTGACCAGGGCGGCGACCTGCGGATCGGTCATGAACTTCACCGCTTCCGACAAGGTCATGAAGATCGAATCGCGGGTCTTGCGGGCATCGGTCGTCAATACCTGCCGCAGAGCGTCCAGCGTGCCCTCCGGGACGCGCCCACCGGGGTTTCGGCCCAACACCTCCAGCGCTTCCCCGGCTCCCCCGCTGCGTGCATCACTGGTCGGGGAGAACACCCACCGCGCCACGGTGGCCATGTCTCGCCCGGACAGATCCGCGGCCATCAGCAAGGCAGCGAGCACACTGACCGACCATTGGTCCCAGCGATCACCACCGTCATCGCTGGCCGACACACCGCCCACCATCAGCCCGGCCCGCACCGCCGCGACCTCTGCGTCCGCGCAGCCCGATACCGGGGACCACCACACCGACGACCTCAGATCCCCGAGCTGTTCCGGGTTGAACAGCCACACCGGCCCCTGCTCGGCTCGCTTGCCCGCGCAGTAGTTGTACAGATCGGGCTTGGTCGAGGTCGCCAGCAGCGGGCCGTCGTGATCGAGGATGTGGTGACCCATCAACGCGGTCTTGCCCGTCTGCGGCGGGGCCACCAGCCCGATCACATCCCGATGAGGCGCATAGCAGTCGGTACCGATCACCGGCCCGACCACCGAACGCCCCAGCCAGGTCCCGCACCGACGCACCGGCAGCCGCTCCACCAACCCGGGTGCCAGCACTCCCCCAGAGTCGGGCTGGCTGACCTCCGCAGTGACGCTGGGGCGAGTCGCCGCAGCGGCGAGGCGCACCGCGTGCGAGGACAGGTGCCGGTGCAGGTCCCACCACCCGGCCCACCCCTCGACGCCGAAGCCGGTCCGCACACGGGCCCGCTCGGTGTGGCCATACGCCGCCCGGCCGGGCGGGATCGCCAGCACCGCGACACCGACCGCCGTCAGGACAGCACCGGTGACCACGACCATCACATCGGGAAGGACCAGCAGCCCCACCCCCAGCACCAGCCCCGCCACCGACACCGCGCCAGGCAGGGCCTGGCGCCACAGCAGCAGCGCCGACGCGGCCGCGACGACTGCACCGACCACGGTCGCGACGACCGCCGGACCACACAACAGCACGAGCCCCAGCAACACCCAGCAGGCAGCGCCCGTCTGGGCCAGGCCGCGGGACAGGGCCCTGGCCGAACGCTCGCCGAGGCCAGCCCACACCGCAGAGGCCACGATCGACCGGACCAGCGGTAGCAGACCCCACCACCACACCCGGCTCACAGCCCGCCGCACTGAGATCAACGCAGCAGCTCCCTGCCCCGAAGGTTCCGGGGATCGGCCCGAAGTGGAGTCGTGGTGCTGGTCCTCGATCGTGTCCGCTCGGTCCTGTCCGACCTCGACGGTTGCTGTGTCCTCAGGCCCGGGGACCACGCTGTGCAACTCGGTGGGGTTCATGCGCCCACCCCCAGCGTCACACCACGATCAGGCCCGACGAGGACCAGAGCACCGGAACCACCAGACGAGCCGTCGTGCTCCGGGTCGGTACACATGCCTGCGGACCGGTGCTGATCGTCGGCCTCCTCACTCTGTCCCATGCCGAGCTGGCGCTGGGCTTCCTCGATATCGCGGCGCCCAGTGCGTGGCGACTGGCCGAAGATCGCGGCGACCTGGGACCCGGTGAGCTCCACCGACGGTACGAGTCCTCCGCGGATCAGGTCCTTCACCTGCTCGACCCGGGCTGCCGGGTCCGCGCTGAGGAGCTCCTCACGCTCCCAGCGCACCCCGCCGACCGCGCTGGCCACCGGGAGACCCCGCGGCTCGGCGGCGTCCTCGAGCGCTGCCGCAGCCCGCGGCTCAGTCGCCTCCACCACGGCCGGCTCGGCCGCGATGCCCGCCGCCACGGCAGCCTCAGCCACCGTCACCGGACGGTCTCCCGAGTCCGCCGCGGCGGCCTTGACCGCCGCGGTGAGACGGTCGCGGATCTCCGGTGCAGCCTCGGTCGCGACGAACACGACCAGCGGCGGCACCGAGTGCAGCAAGATCTGTCCCAGATCCAGCGCTCCCCACGCCTTCCAGGTGTTCATCGCATACGTCGCGCCCAGAGTCGCCCATCGGGCCCGGCGAGCCCAGGCCGGCGTCGCCAGCTGCCACCGGGACGTCGTCTGCTCCGCCAGTACCACCGCGATCAACACCAACGACACCATCGGGTCGAGCAGCCATGCCGCCCACCAGCCCGGAGACCACTCCTCGGCCTCGGTCGCCTCGGCCCCGAACTCCTGCACGTTGGTCATGCAGAACGCCATCCCAAGCACGATCCCGGTCCACATCAACCGGTTCACCTGGCTCCGGACACGCTCCACTTGCAGGGCAACCACATCCGGGTGCGTCGACAACGCGCGCACCTGCGCCGAGTGCTCGGCCTCGGCCGCCAGCTCCGTTGCCCGTTCCCGCAGCGACTGCGCGGACTTACGCGGCCACATCGAGACCACCCGAGGACGTCGCGAGACGAGCCGTCCGGGCCCGCAGACCACGCAGCCAGCTCGCCGTCTCACGCCGAGACCTCTGGGCGTCCTGCCCCGCAAGATCCGGGGCGGGCGCCGCCTCGACGGCGCACCCGCGGCACGGCACACCGGCCGGCACGGTCAACGACACCGGATCGACCAGCAGGCCGCACAGCGCGCGGTAGCGCCCGACAGCACGCCCGACGACGAGCTCCTCCGCCGCAACCTCGTGCTCGAGCCCATCCCCGGCAGACGTCATCGGGGCGTTGTCATCGCGCTGCCTCTGACGAGGCGACCAGTCATCGGTACTGAGGCGGGCAACAAGCCGGCTTTCGACTGCCGCCATCGCAGGACGCGCGTGCCGCTGCTGAGGACTCGCGGATGTGGTCTCGGGCCGGTGGCCTCGGTTTGGGATCCTTGACATGACGGTCGTGCTCCTCGTGCTCGACGGCTGGGTGAGCGCGATCTGTCAGGCCCCGGCGGATGTGGCTGCATCCGCCGGGGCCGCCCACCGGCACATGCCGGGGAATCGCACCCACAGCTTATCCAGTGATACGATGGATAACAAGCGATGATCTGACGGTTGGAGGGCGCCGCGCCTGCTATCCAGCGAGCGATTGACTAGCTGGTCGAGCCCGACCGACACTGACCTGGTCACACCCTGACCGGGAGGAACGCCGATGACCGAGCACGTGCACCATCTCGAGATCCGCACGCTCGTAACCACCGCCAGCGAATGCGGCGAGAGCCGAGTCTGCCCGTCAGTCCACGAAGTCGTCGGCGACACCGAGGACCTGTGGGTCGTGTCCAAGCGGACCACCCCGGCTGAGGCCGCCGCATTCGAGCACCTGCTCGACGAGGGCGAAGTCCTCGGCTGGATGCCCGCCGGGCTGCTCCCCGCCGAGTGCGACGCAGTCGCGCGCACCCGTGGGGTAACCGGGCCTGGCGTCCATCCGGATCGGGTGTACGTGATCTCATCCGAGGTCACCGGCGAGGTCGAGCTCATCGCCTTCGCGGAGCTATTCGACCCCGTCACCGAACAGCTCGGGACGGTCAAGGCACAGATCCTGGAGGGAGTAGCAGCATGATCGACGAACAGCAGCTCGAAGCTGCCATCGACGAGCACTTCCACCACGCCGGGGACCGGCTGTTCCGGATGGAGTGCCTGCCCCGCTACATGGCGAGCGAGGGCGAGGAGAGCGACTTCCAGCGCTACCTCGCCGGGGCTGACGGGCCCGACATGGAACGCAAGGAGCAGTGGCTTGCCATCCTGCGGAGCGAGGAGGCCCGCGGGCTGATCTCCTATCGCGTGCGCGCGTTCTCCAACGCCATGACCGAGTACGAGCGGTACGAGGCTGACTGGTGCTACGTCCACAACGCCGCAGCCGGCGAGGACATCGCTGTGCTTCGCGACGGCGAGCACGACACCCCGGCGACGTTCATCCGTGAAGATTTCTGGCTGGTCAATGACGCGCTGCTCATCCCGATGCAGTACGACGAGCACGGCCGCTTCCTGAGCGCCGACATCGTCACCGACCCCGAGACGATCGCGCCGTACCTGCGGGCACGCGACGAAGCCCACGCGGCGGCGGAACCGTTTCGGGCGTGGTGGGACCGGCACCCCGAGCTGCACCAGCGCCAGAGGGCGGCCTGAGCTCAGTGCCCGATGCGCAGCCGAGTAGCTCTCCGGACAGCCTCCCGCTGTCCGGTGAGCTGCTGCGCGCGCTGCGCGAGCAGACCGGCCTCAGCCAGAACCAGGCACGCAAGGCAGCCGGGGTTGGGCAGTCCTCGCTGTCCCGTACCGAAGCCGGCGAGTCCCGACCGACCCCACGACTGGTGCGCGCCGTACTGCAGGTCTACGCGCAGCACGGCGTCGACTCCCTCACTCCCGAACGCATCGACGAGCTCGTAGAGCAGGCACAAGCCCTGGAAGTCGAGCGCGTGGACGCCCGTGTCGTCCTGCAGAGCGGGAGCGCCCACCGGTTCCAGTGGCGCATTCACGAGGCCGAGCGAGTCGCACGCCTGGTGCGCTCCTATCACCCCTCCGTGATCATCGGCCCGCTGCAGACACGGAGCTACGCAGGCGCGGTGTTCACCCCCGACGCACAGCTCGACGAGCAGGACGCGGCACAGTCCGTCGACGCCCGCATGGAGCGGGCCCAGCTACTCGCTGATCCAAGCCGCTCCTGGCAGATGGTGCAGAACGAGCAAGCCCTACGCTGGCTGGTCGGCAGCTACCGACAACAAGCCGAGCAGCTGGAAAGCATCGCGGGCATCGCCACGCAGCCGAACGTCAGCTTCCGGGTGCTGGCTCTGGACACGGTTGCACCCCGTCCCGCGCCGGTGTCGGGCTTCCACCTCTACGACGACACCCAGGCACTCGTCGGCACCGAATCCGGCAGCACCCTGATCCAGGACCCCGACTACATCGCCATGTACGCGCAGCTGCACGCCGAGCTCTCCGAACTCGCTCTGTCCGAAGGCGAGTCACTCGAGCTGGTGCGACACCTGGCGGACGACTACCGAGAACGAAGCTAGCCACCTACAGCTGGCACGTGCGACAGCCCCAGGCAGCACTCATCCGAGGAGACACAGCCACCACACACCACACCGCGAACAAGCAGGCGCCGGCCGCCGTCGCGATCGAGCAGGCGCGGCGCCTGGACCCAGCGCTGCGTGCGTTCCTCTCCATCCGTCTCGACACCGGCGCGCCACCTCATCCAGGCGACGCAGCTGAGTCTCCGCTGGACGGTCTACCGATCACGGTCAAGGGCGAACGATGCGCCCGGTCCCCTGGCGTACAAGGTCTTCTCCGAGCTGGCGCCGTGCCCATCGGGGTCACAACCGTCCCCCGTGGCCGGCGCGGCTACCAGACCTGGGGCTACACCGATCGCGGTCCGACGCGTAACCCATGGCGATCGGACCTGTCTCCCGGCGGGTCGTCGGCCGGCGCGGCCGTGGCCGTCGCGGCCGGGATCGTCCCGCTGTCCTGCGGTAGTGACGGAGCCGGGTCAGTCCGCATCCCGGCAGCGTGGTGCCACGTGATCGGCTTCAAGCCGAGCACCGGCCGCGCCCCCACCTCCGACCCGACCGGGCTCGCCGTACCCGGCGTGCTGGTCCGTGAACCTGCCCTCCTGCAGCCCTGGGCCGCCGCCGTGCTGCCCGACTGGTCCCCGCAGACAGCGATGTCAGAGCCCCCTCTGGCGGCCGCAGCCTGGTCGGCCACCCTCGGCTTCGCCGGTCCGCACCTCGACCCCGAGGTCGCCGAGATCGCCGAGCGGGCAGCTCAGGCCCTGTGCGCCCGCGCTGGCCTGGCCCTATCCCGGCCGGGGGTCCACCTGACCGACCCCGAGAGCGCGTGGATGACGCTGCGCAGCTCCACCTCGAGCGCAGCAGAACGGCGCCTCGCACAGCGAACGCGACACGACAACAACAATCGGCTCGCCGAGCTCCTCCAGAACTTCGACCTGTTGCTGACGCCCACGACCCCCGGGCGAGCGCACGGCCACGACGGCCCCGGCACGCACCTGAGCGTCGCGCTCACCTGGGGCATCAACCTCTCCGGTCACCCCGCGGTGAGCGTCCCGGCCGGGTTCACCGCCGACGGCTGCCCGGTCGGTCTGCAGATCATCGCCCGCCCCCGCGGCGAAGAGCTGCTGCTGCAGTTCGTCGAGGACCACGTACCGCCGGCCCCGATCGCGCCCCTTGCACAGCAGGCCATGACGAACCTGGAGCCGTGAACGATGATGACCGCTATGACTACGGCCTATACTCACGGCCTGACGCTGGCCAGCGACGCGATCCTGAGTTGGACGCACCGCTACGGGTCGACCACGTCGTGCCTGGCGCGCCTGCGCGGCACCCGCGACCCGGCAGCAGCCGATCGTCTGCTGCTGACTGTCGTGCTCAGCGAGCTGCGCGGTCAGCCCCGCGGCCACTACGTCCTGTCCGACGTCGCCGGCGCCGCGAACAGCGCGCGCGCCCAGCTCGTGCCGGGCAGCGTCGACCCGGGCGCGATCACGTGGCTGGTGCACCACGGCGAGTTCTCCAGTGCCGACCCGACCGGGCCGGAGTCGCTGACCCGCGTTGACCTGCGCTGGACTCTCGACCGCTACAGCGTCCCGGCCTGGGACGAGGTGACCCGGCTGAACTACGACGACTCCCGCCGGCTGCTCGCCGAGCTGCGGCTGCGGCCGGTCGAGGAGGTCCTCGACGCGATGCCCTGGGACATCCCCCGGCCCCGACAGGACGGCGGCGACACCGGCCCGCACCAGGGATGACCGACGCCCCACAGCCTCGCGAGATCCCTGGCCGCGCGATCCTGGCCGAGGTACGCGACACCTACCGCGACGCCTACGCCCACACGCTGCAGGAACGCGGTAGCCGGGTGATTGTCGTGCGGTTCGAGCCGACCTCCGACGACACCGTCTGGGCCGCGCGGATGGAGGCATCCCGCGTCTCGGCCGAGCAGAAGGTCCGCACCTTCACCGCACTCGGCGCCACCTCGGACCACATCGTCGTGCCCGACACCGTGGAGCTCGGCGAGATCGCCCGAGTCATCCACCGCGCGAACGACGACCCCCAAGTCGCCGGGATCATCGTCCAGGCTCCACCGCCCCAAGCCGTGCTCGCGCTGCTCAACGAGATCGACCCCGCGAAGGACATCGACTCCCTCAGCATCTTCGCGCCACGCACCGCGTGTGCGACTGCCGACGGCATCGTGCGCATCGCCGAGCCCTACCTGCCCGATGCCCGCATCGCGGTGGTCGGCAGCAGCGGCTTCGTCGGCTCCGGCGTCGTCGCGCTCCTGCGCCAGGGTGGCCACGACCCGATCCTGTTCGAGGACGGGGACGACCTGCGCCGCCTCCGCGACGCTGACGTCGTCCTCTCGACTACCGGGAGTCCCTGGCTGCTCACCCCCGACCACATCCACTCCGAGCACCGCCTGGTCGTCGACTCCGGGTTCACCCCGCACCCCGACGGGCCCCGCGGCGACCTCCACCCCGCCGCCGCTGCCCAGCCACAGGTCGTCACCCCCGTACCCGGCGGGATCGGCCCCGTAGAGATGGCCGTACTCGCAGAACGCGTCATTCAGCAGGAAGCCGCCCCCGCTCTCGGCGCTTGGCGCTTCAACGGCCTCGAGACCGCGCATCAGACCCTGACCACCGCCCACGACGATGTGGCACAGCAGCTCCAGCAGAGCATTGAGCCCATCTCACACGGCGAGGAACTCGACGACGGCATCGAACTTGACTAGCTGGCCGCGGGCGTTTCTGCCCGCGCCTCAGAGCGCCCAGCATGAGATGGTCTCCGCCGGCTCGACTCCACTAGCTCCTCCTGCCCTGCCAGCCGGGCCTTGGGGCCAGTGGACGAGGAACGGCAATCCAATGTGCGGCAGACCGGCCCGCGTGTCGCCTACCCAACATTCAGAATCTGGGTCATGATGACTCCCATGCCGAGGAGATCATCAGGCCGCGCGAAGGGACGCCCTTCGAAGGGCCGCCGCGTCGTGATCTTCCCCCGACTGCCGCTCGCAGCCGAGGGAGCGCTCAGAGACCTGGTCGCGCGGCGAGGTCTGACCTTGTCCGAGATCGGAGCAGAGCTCTTCGCAGAAGGACTCCGGAACCTCTCGGAGCTGCCCGCGCCGTTGCCCATGCGGTACAGCCCGGCTGAGAGCGAGGACATGACGGTCCGGATCCCTGAGGCCGAAGGAGCAAAGCTCCGGGCCTTGGCGAAACAGCTGGACCGGAGCCTCGCGATCGTCAGCGGCGCGCTGATCGAAATTGGGCTTCGGCACGCCGGTGAACTGCCGGGTCAGATCCCCGTGCAGTACATGACGACCCAGGAGCAACTGCTGACGACCAAGGCCTCGTAAACGAGAACGAGACGGCCCCCCTGCCAGGGGCCGCCTCCGTTCGTTCTCGCGTCACTCGGACCTGCACCCGAGGTGACGCCGTAGCCCCGGCGAACCGGGGCCGATCCCCCACCTGCGAAGAAGGGGCGCTTTCGCGTGTCCAGGATACATCCTGGGCCGGGAGCCGACCACTACAGACACGGGGCGAGTTCGTCGTGCCCAGAACCAGGGCGCTCACCAGCAGTGGGCACCGGGTTCTGCCTGCACTGCTACGAGCACGGCGCGTTCACCCTGGCCTCCGGCCCCTCCCAGCTCTGCCTGCTCCACGAGCTCCCCCTCGTCGAGCAGCCACCCTCCGACGCCTACGGCATCCGCACGACCGCCACCCCGCGCCGCACCCCTCGCGGACGGGCCGCGAGGGGGCGAGTCGGGCCGACCAGCGGCCCCGGACGGCCACGCCGCGCCCTGCCTCCCAGCAGACGGGCCCGTGCCCGTGGTGTTGCCCGGGCCCGAGCCCGGCACCGAGATGGGTTCATCCCGCACCCGGGATGGCGCAACTTCATCGACCGCGAGTACCGGGTCTTGACCGCCCAGCGTGAAGCGCTCGACTACGTCGCCCGGCTCGTCGACGACGAGGACTGGCGCTCGGACAAGCGCGCCAGCTGGTCGGCGATCCTGCACCGCCTGGTGTGCCACATGGACTGGGACACCGGCCTGATCACCGGACTGACCCTCGAGCACCTCGCCAACGCCGGCGGCCGCGCCTCGCGCACGGTGTCCCGCGTCCTGGCCTGGGCCCGCGACTGCGGCCTGCTCGTGGTCGTCGAAGCCGGTGCGAGTGCCGAGTTCCTCGGAACCGACACCGGCCGTACCCCCACCTACGCTCTGGTCACCCACAGCCCGCTCCCCCAGCTCGTGACCGAACCCCACAGCCATGCCGGTTCCCCAGGTCAGACCACTGTGGATGAAAGTGGCGACCTCCCCACTACTCACGTGCCTACTAAGCCCTTGTCGGGCGGCAGACGGCCACAACTCACCTCCCAGCACCCGTGGCACCCCTACGACGTCCCCGGCACCCCCGGTGCCAGAAACGCAGCAACCCTCTCGTTGATCACGCTTCTCGGCCTAGGAGGCCGAAAAGGCAGCAAGATCGAGATTTGGCGGGCCCGGGCTCTGCTCAAGCCGTGGTGGGAGGCCGGCGCCACCGTCGCCGGGCTCCGGCACGCCCTCGAGCACCATCCCGACCGGCCCGACCAGCCCCGGGGACCGGTCACCACCGATGCCCGCGATCCCCTACGAGTCATGGGGGCACGGCTGCGTCCCTGGCAGGGGCGGCTGCACGAGATCCGCGCCGTCCAGATCGGACGCATGCGCAACACCACTGATTCGGCTCCCGAGCGCGAGCAGCCACCGGTCCTGCAGCGCGGGGCTGCGCTGGCAGTGCAGCTCGACCGGGCGCTGCTCGCCCGGCCGGCCGGGCGGGGGGCGCGACAGGCTGCGCGCGAGGCACTCAGCGAGCATCTGCGTCAGCTCCGGGAAGCTCGTGAGACCCGGCTGTAGTCCCCGTTTCGTTCACCGGCCGGGGGCGCTGCCCCTGGCATCCGGCGGTCGCGGCGCACCTCAAGCAGCAGCGCGGCTACGTCCCCATCCTGGCTATGGTCATCGTGCTCGCCCTGACCTTGGCCTGTGTCCTGGTCGTCCTCGTCCGACACGACGACGGCGCCGAAGTCCTTCGGGCCGTCACTGAACTCATGCGCGCCCTACGCGGACGCTGACCCGAGCGTCCATCACGAGTCCGCTTCCACACACAAGCGGAACCGCTCGGCTTCCCCGCCGCCGAGCTACGAACTGAAGTTCGAATAGACGGGACAGAGACGGACGAACTGTGCCATCATGTTGAGTGACCGCGACTCAACCCGGGTCGTGGCTGCGAGGCCGGTACCGGACGCTCCCCCCTCTCGTGCCCGGACGGCCGTGGAGGTTGGTCGTGATGGGCCGCAACCAGAAGATCAAGGTGACCACCCGGGTCCGGACGCAGACCCGCGTGCAGCTCCGTACCCAGTACGTAACCCGCGCGTCGGCCGTCGGGTGGGCCGGGCCGGTGGTACCGCACCAGTCCTACTACTACGGCGATAGTTACGAGATCAGCGGCGAGCGGCACCAGGTGGCGATCGGCGTCTCCGGTGGCGTCACCCAGATCAGCAGCGGCGCGGAGCCGGTCGACGTCGAGAAGCTCGGGACAGCGCTCGGGCAGCTACTCGACGTGCTCGACAAGGGTCAGCTCGAGGTCGAGGACCCGGACGGGCTCCGTGAGGTCGCCGAGGGCGTTCTGGAGGAGACGGGCTCCGAGGAGCCCGACCACCGCCGGCTGCGGGACGGTGCACGCGTGGTTCTCGGCCGGGTCGGTACCGCGGCCGCCGGCGGGACGGTCGCGCAGCTTGTCGGCCAGGCGCTGCTCGCCGCGCTGAGCTGAGGGACAGAGGTCCCGGTGCTGCGCGTCGACCTGCGGCTCTGACCGAGCGCGCCGTGGCCAGCCTCGATGGGTGGGACCGTGCCGCGGTCGACCTGTACGCGCGCTTCCGGGCAGGGAAGGTCACTCCCGACCAGATGGTGGAGGAGCTGCCGACGGTCTGGCGCTGCCGCTCCCGGGCCGACCCTCTCGACGACGCCGCGGCGGGCGATGGTCGATCACGCGGGGTACTTCGTGTGGGCCTCGGGGGAAGCTGTGGGCTGGCGAGCTCGGCGTCCGCTCGGATCGCGCCGGCTGTTCCGGGGCGCGACGGCGGACCGCCGGTTCGGGATGTCGTGGACGAGGAACCTGGCGATCGCCCGGGACTTCGCGGTCAACCGGCAGCCAGACGGGGTCGACGACGGGCAGGTGTGGGTGGGTGTGTTCGCGCCGACGCAGCTGCTCGCGTACCTGGGCGACGAGCGTGAGTACCTCGTGGCCGCGGCCGACGCCGACGTCGTGCCGTGGTCCTCGGGCGACGACGGGTGGCTGGCGCGCCTACGCCGCTGGGTCTGAGCGCTCACACCGAGCCGACGGGGTACGCCGGCCCGGGCCCGTCCTCCCGGCGACCAGCTCGGGATGGTGGGGTCCGAGTGCTTCCGCCGGAAGCATCCGCGCGCCATCGCCTTCGCGGCGGCGCCGAGCCTGGGGGTCAGCTGTAGTCGCCGCGGTCCTGCGCTCGGTCGAACTCGGTCTGACGGACTCGGGTATTCCAGACCCGCCGCTCCCCGGATGGGCGTGGCGCGCCGGTGCGGTAGCGGTCCGGGTTCCACCAGGAGCAGGTCTCCACCTTCGCCCTGTCTATCCGCAACGCCTCATCAAGGGCGGGCGCGAGGTCGGTGTCGTGCGAAGCCAGGATAACGAGGTCGACGTCCGGGTCCGCGGCTTCGCGCACGAACGCGAGGGCGACCAGGACGTCGACGCCCTTCTCGCGCACCTCCACGATCTGCCTACGGCCGTGGACGTCGAGCAGGTGGCGCCCGGTGGCGTCGCGCTCGTATCGGTAAGTCAGCGGCCGCAGGTGCACATCGACACGCTGATCCCGGGTCCATTCGGCCCGCTGGGCGAGGTTGCGCCGGTACTGGTCCGGATCGTGTTCCTCGGAGGGCAAGCCCCGGAACACCCGGACGCGAGACAGGACCGCCGGCGCGAAGCCTTCCTTGAGGCCCGCGTTGCGCGCGGCCACGAGCTGGGTCGCGAAGTGCAGCGGATGGATCAACGAGGTGTGCCGCTGAGCTCCCGGCGCGGCGAACAGGTCGTGCGCCGTGAGATGGATGTTCTGATAGTCGATCACTACGGACGCGCGCAATGGGCCAGACACCCGGCGCACCGTACACAAGAAAATGCCCCGCCAGTCCCGGAGGACGGCGGGGAGCTACCTGCACACTGTCTCACTGGCACGGAGAGTGTGCAACGTCGGGCTGCCCACACTCCGTCGCGTACTGGTCAGCGGTTCTCGGTGGATCCCCTCGGTCCGGGGCGGCGTGGACAGAATCGTGCTAGTGGCCGAAACCGTTGGTGAGGCCCTGTCGTGTGCGTCCACGCGGATCGTTGGGGCCATCTGGGCCCGTGTGTTCGCGCCGCGCCGCGGCCAGTGCGCCGCAGACCTGCGCGTCGCCGCAGCTGTTGGGCGAACTGGACGAGCAGCAGGAGGCGGTCATCACGGAGCTGGACCGCGGCACGTTCCTCGGAAACCCGCATCACCGCCCCCTACTCGTGCGAGGGTCGAGCGCGGCGCGGAGCGCATCAGCGGTCCACCGCACCGTGCGCCGCAACTGCAGCGGCACCGGCTGGCCCGCCGAGAGCTCCGCGGCCGCAGACCGCAGAACGCCGGCGACGCGCCCGGCGACCACCCGGTCCGGGATCGGCGGAACACCCCGCTCGACCAGACCTGCCACGACACGTAGCGCCGAGGCCTCGGCTTCGGTCTCGGCGTCGACATGGTGGGCGTAGCGCTCATAACGGCTGTTCTCGCCCATCCCCAGCCCCTCCCGGCGCCGTCCCGGCTGTGTGGTCCGTCGGGGTGCTTCCCCCACCCCGACGGACCCGCGCAGCCTAACCCAGATGGGAACAATAGTTCGAACTATGGGGGTCTGCGTGGTCGTCGGTGAGCGCAGGGTTCCGGTGAGGTCGCGACCGCAGCCGGGTGGGCCGTGGTGACTCTGCACCCCGCGGCCCGGCTTGCCCGCCGATGCCGCGCGTGGCCGCACCCGACGCGGGTGACACCACCACGTCGCGTCGTCGGCTTCCGGTCGGGCGGTCGGGTGGTGTCACACCGGTCGGGCGAGCGCGCGGCCCCGTCGCGCCGGACCGCGGGGTGCGGGCGAGTCACGTCCCACCACAGCGGTCGGGACCGCACCGGCCCCGCTTCCCCAGGGGCCGGTGCGAACGCCCGAGAGAATCGGAGCCCCGCCATGGAGCAGATCACCGACCAGAACGCCGTCTCGCTGACCACCCGCAACGCCGACCTGAACGACATGGTCGAGCTGCTGCGCACCCAGCAGGCCGCCAAGACCGACCACGTCGTCGCCGCATCGGCCCTGGCGGCCCTGGGCGGGCAGGTGCTGGTGCACGGCGCCGGGGTCGAGCTGTCGCCCGACGGGGTCACCACCAGTGACCTGACCCTGGCACCGACCCGTACCGCCGACAACGGCATCGCCGACAAGCTCGGCATCCCGGCCGCCTACCTGCGCCGCACCCGCGAGCAGAACCTCGACCTCTACGACGACAACGTCAACGGCTGGCTCAGTCACCAGCCCGATCGCCGGTTCCTGGTGCGCGGCCTGGCCGACGGCGACGGCCGGCACGGGGTGATGCGGGCGCTGCTGTCGGACCGTTACCGCCCGATCGAGAACCTCGACGTGCTGATGACCTGCCTGGACGGGATCCGGGAGGCCGGGCACCCGGTCGACATCGTCTCGGCGGACCTGTCCGAGTCCCGCATGTACGTCAAGATCCGCTCCACCGCGGTCGCGACCATGGCCCCGGCGCTGTTGTCCGGCTACACCTCCCCGTTCTCCGGGGAGCGCGGCGCCGACAACCCGACGGTGTTCGCCGGGTTCGTCCTGACCAACTCCGAGACCGGGCAGGGCAAGTTCCGCCTTATCCCCCAGCTCACCGTGCAGATCTGCACCAACGGCATGACCCTCACCAAGCACGCCATCGACGAGGTCCACGCCGGCGGGCGCCTCGAGCACGGCCAGATCGACTGGTCGTCCGACACCCAGGCCACCAGCCTGGCCCTGGCGCGCAAGATGACCCGCGACGCGGTCGGGAAGTTCCTCGACCCCCGCTGGGTCCAGGCCCGGATCACCGAGATCGAGGCTGACGCCGGGGTCGAGGTCACCCAGCCGCAGCAGACCATCGAGCACGTCAGCAAGAAGCTGCGGTTCTCCACCACCGCCCAGGACTCGATCCTGTCCCACTTCATCCGGGGCGGTTCCCCGACCTCGGGTGGGGTGCTGCACGCGGTCACCGCGGCCGCCCAGACCATCACCGACGTCGACGCGGCCTACGAGGTCGAGTCCCGCGGCATCGAGGCCATGCAGTTCTCGGCCACCTTCGCCGCGGCCGCGCGCTGACCGCTCCCCACCTCGGCAGCCCGTCCGACCGGCACCCCGCTCGTAGTCAGCGGGGGTCGGTCGGCGGGCCCGGGGGCGTGTCTGACCACCATCCTCTTGCGAACAGGAGCTCCAGCGATGACCGCGGTTGCCGACATCCGGCGGATCTTCTCCGTGCGCGGTATCGATCCCGACCAGCTCACCCAGACCCCACCCGACAGTCACGGCACCCCCGCGTTCGTGCTCACCACACCGGACGGGACACGGGTGTGGTTCGCTCCGCTCGAGCGGGCCGGCTGGCGGATCGGCTGGCACTACCTCGTCACCGCCCACGGTGCGCTGGTCGAGCACGGCCGTACCGATTCCACCATCGCGGAGAGCGTCCTACCGGTCCTGCACCGCCACACCAACCGGTGTGCCGCGTGATCCCCGCAGTGCTCGCTCGCCTCGCCCCGCCGGCCGCGCACCGGCCGTTCCCGCTGTGCGCCGACGGCCCTGCCGAGCGGTGGATTCTCGGGCTGTTCGTGGCCTGGCGGGATCTGCAGGACGACGGCGGCGGGTCGATCAGCGGTGCTGATCTGGTCGGCCATCTCGATGAGATGTTCACCGCGATCGGGCTGGACGACGACACCAGTCTGCTCGAGCTCGCAGCGCAGTGCCTGTCCCCTCGCGAGCCACGTTGCCGGCACAGCCACGACCACGACACCGCCGTCGAACAGTAGTAGACGGATTCGTCGGAGTGTGGGTCCGCCCCCGCAGCAGGGGGCGGACCCACGCTGGCATCCCGACGGGTGGTTCGGTGATGAACCTGCCGCGGGGTCCCCGCGGGTGAACCCGCCCCGCAGCTACCTGCATGCGCACCACCACCGCCCGGCGGGTCCACGCCGCCGCGACCACGGCAGAACCCCCACCGAGCCACCCGTCGGGCCGCCGGAGACGCGCAGCGCGCCCCCGGCCATCGGGGACGCACCACCCGGCCAGCGACGCCGGGTGGACATCACCGGTGAGTGAAAGGCCTGCTGCCCATGACCACAGAACCGACCACCGAAGCGACCACAGAAGCGACGGTCGGCACCGACGACCAGTCCGACACCGAGTTCGCCACCACCCGCCTGGGGTTCGACACCAGCGCGGCCCTCAGCACGCTCGACCAGCTCGGTGAGCTGGCCTGGGCCGACCCCGCCGAGCTGGTGTTGGAGGTCAACACCCGCACCGAGGTTCAGCTCGACCCGCACTTCTGCGCCTCGGTCCGCGACCGCGGTGTGCGCGAGCCGATCAGCGTCTACCGACGCAACGACGGCGACGGCGACGGGGTCAGCGTGCTGGTCGTGCGCAAGGGCCAGCGTCGCACCCTGGCCGCGCTCAAGGCCGGCCTGGCACGCGTGAGGGTCCTCATCGAACCCCAGCCGACCACCGCTGACATCGACACTGAACCGGAGCGGGCTCGACGCACTCACGACGCCGAACGGATCATCGACCAGCTCACGGAGAACCAGCACCGAGCCGACATCTCCGATGCCGAACAGGTCACCGCGCACCAGCAGCTGCTCGGGCTCGGGATGTCCGCGGCGCAGATCGCGCGCACCACGCGGACCCCGGCCAAGCGGGTCCGCCAGACCACCGCGGTCGCCGGCAGCGCCCGCGCGATCGAGGTCGGCGCCCGCTACGACCTCGATCTGATCCAGATGTCGGTGATCGCCGAGTTCAGCGACGACGACGACGCCGTCGCCCGGCTCACCGAAACCGCGCTACAGCGGCCTCACCAGCTCGCCCACGCCGCGCAGCGGCTGCGTGACACCCGCGCCGAGCGGGCCCTGTGCGCCGAGCTCGAAGACCAGCTGCGCGAGGACGGTGTCACCGTCCTGGGTCGTGACGACGCCGGTCACGACACTGCGATGACCCTGGCCCGGCTGCGGCCCAGCCTGGACGACCCGTCAGGTACCGAGCTCACCGAGGACGCTCACCGCGACTGCCCGGGCCATGCCGCGACGGTCACGGTGCGCTTCGACTTCGACCAGGGCAAGACCGCCCACACGCTGTGGGTGTGCACCGACCCCGCCATCCACGGCCACGCCGAACGCTACGGCCGCCCGAGCGTCGGCCAGAAGCCGGCGGTGCCGGTCGGGGAGACCGACGAGCAGCGTCAGGCCCGGGAGGACCGCGAGCGTGAGGCCGCGCGTGAGGCGCGCCGCACGGTGATCGCGAACAACAAGGCGTGGGAGTCCGCGCAGGTCGTGCGCCGCGACTGGCTGCGCGAGCTGTTCGCGCGCAAGGCTGCCCCGAAGGGTGCGGCGATCTTCGTCGCCGCCGAGTTCGCCCAGGGCGACCACGACCTGCGCCGGGCGATGGAGTCCGGCAACGCCCTCGCCTCAACACTGCTCGGGCTCGGCGACGCAGGCGGCGGCTACGGCTACTACAGCGGCAAACCCAGCCCCATCGCCGAGGCCGCACGCTCCGGCTCCGCGGCCCGGGCCACCATGCTCGCGCTCGCCCTGGTGCTCGCCGCCTATGAGGACGGCACCAGCCGCGACAGCTGGCGCAACCCGACCCCGGCGACGCGCCGCTACTTCGCCCAGCTGCGCGATTGGGGCTACGCCCTGGCCGACGTCGAGCAGCTCGTCCTCACCGACGACGCCACAGAGGACACCACCGACGCCCCCCAGGGCGCCGGCGACGCCGTTGATGTCGATGAGCAGGGTGCACCCGAGGGTGAGGAGGACAGCGAGGCTGCGGCCCTTGGCTGATCGCCGCCTCTTCGGGGCGGGGCGCCGCAGCGTGCCCCGCCCCGTTGTGCGCCCGGCGCGACATGTCGATGGTAGGCCAGATTCTGGGGTCGGGTGAGGCTCGGTGGCTGGATCGCCCGCAGGTCAGCACACCGGCGGTGGGGTGCGCGGCGATGAACCCGTCCGACCCGGCCGGGTGAGACCGCCACGATCAGATGGGCCGTAGCGGAGCCGGTCAGCCCGGTGCCGGCGGCGAGGACCCGGGGTGCCGCTCGGGCAGGGCCGCCGGTCACCTGCTGGGCCCGTAGCCGACAGCGGGCCGGTAGCGCCTGTTCCCGGCCGGGTCCTGGTCCCGGTCGCGGTCTCACACCGGCCGGGCCAGACCGAACCCCCGCCGCCCCCTGCGGGGCCCCACCGCCGCCGTGCTGAGGCAGAGCCGCGTTCCAGCCGCCGAGCCTCACCGACCCCGTGGAGGACCACCATGACGATCACCAACACGAACACCAGCGCCGGTGCCCGGCTCGGTGAGGCGTTGAGCCTCGACCGGCTCCGGGAGCGCTCGACCCGGTTCGACGGCTTGGGCGTCTCCATCGCGCTGGATCCGCACTGGATCCGGCTGGTCGTCTCCGACCACGACGGCGCGGTGGAGATGCGCTGGCTCGCAGCACAGTGGGCCAGCTGCGCGGGGACGGCCGGTCTCTCGGTCACGCTGCACTCGGTCCACCCGCTCTGTCCGGGGCGGTGGGCCGAGGAGCTGGGTGAGGACTGCGACCTCACCGGCGACGAGGTCACCGTCGGGGTCTGCTACCCCGACACGCTCGCCGACGATGCCCTGGCCCGCGACATCCGGCCGCTCGTCGACGCCGCCGATCTCGGACCCGTGATCGTGGCCCTGGCCGGCTACCACCGCGACCTGCTCAACCGCTGAGCCCCGGCGGGACCGGCCCACCGGGACCGGGTCCCCGCCGCGTCGTTTCCCATTCCACCTTCTCCAGAGGGGTCATTCATCATGCCCACCTTCGCCATCACCGAGGACCAGCTCACTGCTGCGCTGCACGCCGTGATCGCCGACCGCGGCCTGAACTGGACCTACCCCGACATCGACACCGACCCCGAGGCCTACGTCGAGCCCGACGATCACCACCCGCTGTTCGCCGAGAACAGCGGCGAGCACGGGCTGCCCTCGTGCCGCTACGTCAGCGCCGACGGCCACCGCCCGATGTGTCTGATCGGCGCCGCGCTGCACCAAGCCGGGGTCCCCCTGCACGTGCTCGCCGACCACGAAGGAGCCCTCGCCGACGCCGTCCTCGATCTCGTGATCGAACCAGTCCTGCCCGACCTCGTCTCCGACGCCGCCCGCGCGGCGCAGAACGTCCAGGACGACGGCCGCACCAGCGGCGACGCCCTCGCCGCCTACCACAACGTCCTGATCGCCGGGCGCGTGATGAACCGCGCGAACCCCTGACCACCTCCGGCCACGAGGACGGGCACTCCCATTCCCCTGGCCTCCGATCACCACAGGCTCTGGCTCCGAGCCGGTCCCGAACGAGAGGCACACGCGATGAACACCCTGGCCCACATCAACGGCGAGATCCTCCACGTTCCCGGCCTGACCCTCTGGGGCCGGCGCCAGGTCCGCGGACTCCACACCAAGCACTCGCTGATCTGCTCCGGCCCCGCCGGAGCCGTCGAGCTCTGGGCTCACCTCGATGCGCCGGACATGGGCGGGGTGGAGTTCCACGACGTGCGCGAGCAGGTGCCCGGCGAGGGCCCGGAGCCGTGTGACCTGCTGCCCGGCGGGATGTGCTTCGTCGAGGGCAGCAGCGGCATCTACACCCGCCAGTTCCTCCCGATGATCACCGCCGGTCAGTCCCGCGACGTCTGCGAGCACCTCACCGACCTCTACGTCATCCACCACGGCGGCCTGCCCGCCCGAACACCAGCAGCAGGGAGTCGACCGTGACCGTCACCTTCTTCCCCGCCGAGCCCGCCGCCGTGACCGTGCTCGGCGCGTCCATCCACTGCCCCGCCGACCCGCGCCAAGACCGGCGACGGTTCCGCGACTACACCGCCGCGACCGCGGGCCTGGCCGAACACCACCGGTTCTGCACAGATCCGTGGTGCGCCGGCCAAGCGGGCTACGTCGTCGAGTACCGCAGCACCGACGGCGAACCGCGCCTCAACCTAGCCAGCGTCCACGCGCGCACCCTGCTGCGCGCCCTGGGCCTGTGCACGGAGATCGGCGCCGACGACCTGCACCCGGCGACCATGGCCGGGATCGCGCCGTCCACTCCGCAGGACGCCGAGGATGCCCTGGTGGGATCTCTTCCCGCGGAGCTGATGCTCGGCCGGGTCGAGCTGGCCCTGGCGGCGGCGCCCGCCGACGCCGGCGTACCAGCCACCGAGCACCGCGACGGCGCGGTGATCGACTTCGGGCGCCAGGCCGGGTGGCTGCAGGACCGGCTCGCCGTGCTGCGCGAGGTCACGCTCTACGCGCGAGCCCACCAGCGCGACGTCGTCTGGGTCTGAGCTGTCTGGGCGCTGTGGCTATCTGCTGACGGCGGCCGTGCCCGCCACGCTGCGACGCGTCGGCCGGGAACGAGTGCCCCCGGTGGGGCGGGATGCCTCCTGGGGATGTCGGTGCCCAGGTGTGGAGACGCCCGAAGGTCAGCACCCCGGCGCGAGGTACGTGCCGATGAACCGGCGCCCGGACGCCGAGCGGGTGGGACGGCGCCTCACTGCGTTCGGACCCGCTTCGCGGGTTCCCACCCGCTCGGGCCAGCACCGAACCCCCGCCACCCCTGACGGGCCTCGCGCCGCCGCGCTGAGGCAGGGCCGCGTCACCAACCAGCCCGACACCCCCTGGAGGCACCCATGAACGAGATCACCCTCGCCGGCAACATCGGCAAGGCGCCCGAGCTGCTCTACAGCGAGCACACCGGGGACGCGGTCCTGCGGTTCTCGATCGCCCAGAACGACCGCTACGTCGACCGCCGCAGCGGCGAGTGGCGCGAGAACCCCCCGGTCTGGACCGAGGTGGTCGCCTTCCGCGAGCTGGCCGAGAACACCGCGGAGTCGCTGCACGCCGGGGACGCCGTGATCGTGATCGGCAAGCTCGCCGACAACTCCTTCACCCCCGCCGGGGCCGACTACCCGGTCCGGCGCACCGAGCTGCGGGCCCAGACCATCGCCGCCGACCTGCGCCGCGCGAGGGCGACGGTGACCCGTCAGCCCGGGCGCGAGCGGGCCGGTTCGACCACCGCTCCCCAGACGGCCGACTGACCCCCGGTCGGCCACCGGGCGGGGCACCAGCCACCCCTCAGGCGGTGCCCCGCCCGGTCTCCACCCCACCCGACCGCCGAAAGAGGTGAGCAGCGATGAACTTCCTGGACAACGCCCTGCCGTGTCGCGACGAGGACCCGGAGCTGTTCTTCGTCGTCGGGTCCGGGCCAGCCGCCGAGCACCAGCTCGACGCCGCCAAGGCCGTGTGCCGCCGGTGCCCAGCCATGGCCGCCTGCCGGGAGTGGGCCCTGTCCACCGGGCAGATCGGGGTATGGGGCGGGCTGAGCGAGGACGAGCGCCGCGCCCTACGGCGAGGCCGCACCGCCGGCCGCCCCCGCCGCACCGACCACCGGACTCCACGCAGTGAACGGGCCCGACGACGAGCTGAGGCCATCGCCCGGGTCGAGCAGGGCGATCGGATCGACGACGTCGCCGCCCAGACCGGTGTCAGCCGCCGCACCCTCGATCGATGGCGGGCCGACGCCCGCACCAGCGCATGACCGGCCCAGAGCCAGGCCCGCCGGGACCGATCGGTCCCGGCGGGGGTGACGATCGACAACGGCTCCAGCTGCGTCGAACGATAGTCGTCAGACCACTACCGACGCCCACGCGCTGCGCCGCCGCCCGGAGCCGGGGTGAGTGAGGCCTGGTGCCGGTAGCACGACCGCGGCCGGGACCACCGTGGCGCCCGGTCGGAGCATCCTCCGCCGTCGATGTGGGGACGTGGTGACTCTGCACCCCACGGTCCGCCTTTCCCACCGATGCCGCGCCGGCCGCACCCGACGCGGGTGACACCACCGACTTCGTCCCTCGGCCCACCGAGTGCGGGCGGGGTGGTGTCACACCGGTCGGGCGAGCGCGCGTCCCCGGCGCGGCGGCCCACGCGGTGCGGGCGAGTCACGTCCCACCGCGACCGGCGGTGGGCCCGGATCCGGCCGGTAGCGGCTGGGGAAGGCAGCGCGCGGCCAGTACTTGGTCGATGCGCCTACGAGCACACCCGAGAGGAGGTGATCTTGCATGTCGCAGCACAACGAGACCGAGATGGTCGAGCTGGGTGACGCCGCGGTCCTGACCGAGGGCGGTGGTTCCGGCACGTCGGAGGACAAGCGCTACGTCTACGCCTGATCCAAGGCCGTAGGCGCGAGGGCCCGGTGAACGCACTGTCGTTCACCGGGCCCTCGTCGTTACAGCACCCCACCCCCCCGGGGTGGGCCGGAGAACCCGACCTGGGAGGTCGAGACGATGAGCGTTCGATGGTTCGGTGGCCGCGGCACCGCCGCCCCCGGCCCTGCCCACACCGGCACCGGCTGCACCGGGGCCGGGTACCCGGCCGGCGCCTGCGCGCTCGGCCGGGACGTCAGAACGGCGTGGGTGTGCGGAGACTGGCCCAGCTCGCAGGCCGCGACCGTGCAGGGCCCCGGCCCGACGGTGGCGGTCCTGGGGCGCGCCCGCTGCGACGTCGAGGTGCTGGAGCACTGGGTCCGACACGGGGTGCCCGACTCGGCGGTCACCGCGTTGTCCGGGGGCTACACCGTCGTGGAGATCACCGATGAGGCCACGGTGGTGCTCACCGATCCTGGCTGGGTCCAGCCCATCTACACCGCGACCACCGCCGACGGCGCCCCGCTGTGGGGATCGAGCGCAGTGGCGCTCGCCGCCCTGATCGGCGCCGACGTCGACGACACATGGCTACACGCCCACCTGCGCCCGGCACACAGCACCGAGCCCGGCAGCGGGACCGGCGCCCGGTCGGCGTTCGCCGGGGTCACCGCAGTACCGCCCGGTGCCCGCCTGACCGTCTCCGCGTCGGGAACCACGATCCGCCCGCTCGCCACCGCCGGCGACCCGAGCAGCGGGCCCGATCGGCCGGCTGACCGGCTACGGGGGGCGATGCAGGGAGCGGTCGCCGAGATCGCCGCGGGTGCCAGCTCGACCGGCCAAGCAGTGGCCGCGGACTGTTCAGGGGGAATGGACTCGACGTCGCTGGCGATGCTGCTCGCCCAGTGCCGCACTGCCCGCGCCGAGGAGCTGCGCCACGCCGCTGTGGCGGTGACGGTGCACCCGGCCGGGACCACCGCGGGTGGGGATCTCGACTACGCCCGCGCTGCGGTCGCCTACGCCCGCACCGGGCTGGCCGGGCTGGCCCGGACCGTGGAGCACCTGCTCTGCCCCCTGGATGACCGTCACCTGCCCTACGGGCGGATGGGTGAGCTGGTTCCGGCGACCGATGAGCCGGCGCCGTCCACGGTCGCGATCGCCCGGTTCGACGCCGAACTCGCGCTGCTGGCCGGTCGTGGGGTCGGTGACCTGGTGACCGGCGACGGTGGGGACACCCTGCTCGGCCCGCAGCCCGGATACCTGCCCGACCTTGCCGCAACGCGAACCCTGCACTCGCAGGCGCAGCTGCTGCGTCACGCACTGGGCTGGGCCCGGCTGCGGCGCACGGCGGTCTGGCCGCTGCTCGCCCAGGCCCGGGCGGCCGCGGCCCGCGGCGAGACGGGCGAGGCGGCACGCACCCGCACAGCGATGCGGGTCGTGGCCCGCACCGCCCGCGCCGACGCACAGATCACCGAACAGCTCCACGGCATCACCCTGCACAACCCGTTCACCGACCCCACCGTGGTCGACGCCGCACTCGCGGTCCCCGGGCCGCTGCGCGCCGCGCCGGGTGACTACAAGCCGGTGCTGCGCCAGGCCATGGCCGGGCTGCTGCCCGAGTCGGTGACGGGGCGGCGGACGAAGGGCGACTTCACCCCCGATCAGTACCGGGGACTGCGCACCCACCTCCAGGCTCTCACCGGGCTCGTCGACGGCGAGTTGGCCGCGCGCGGTCTGATCGACCCCGACCGCTACCGGGCGCTGCTCACCCGTGCCGCCGCCGGCGCCCCGGGTATCGGGTTCCACCAGCTCAACCCCGTGCTGGCCACCGAGGTGTGGCTACGCGCCCTCGACCAGCGGCCCGCGGCCGCCCGCTGGATCACCACCGACGAGGACCCGCGACCAGCGGGCTCGACCCACTCCCGATGGGAGGTCTTCTGATGACCACGCTGCTCGTCCGTCCGGCCGAGGTCCGCGCCGCGGATCTCGGCCACACCGTCGTGCTGCTGCACGCACGCACCGGCACGGTGCGCGCCCTACTCGGCTCCCAGCGCGAGGCCTTCCTCGCCCTCGACGCCACCGGCACCTGGGCGCCCGGCACCGAGGCCGAGGCGCTGGCCGCGAGCCTGTCGAGCGCGGGGTTCCTGCACCCGGCCCAGCCGGGCCAGGTGCCCGCGCCGATCGTCGACATCCCGGAAACCGACGCCAGCTGGGGCACCCAGGAAGCGCCCGGTGCACTCCCGGTGCGCGGACCGCTGTCGCCGGCGTGGGCACCGATCGCGGCGTGCGCGCTCGCAGCAGTGCTGCTCGTGCGCACGACCGGGCGCCGGGCCCGTGGGTTCTCGCGCATGCTGCGCCTGGTCCGTATCGCGGCGGGGGTGGCGCGCCGTCCGGCGTGCGACACCCAGGTGGTGGCGGTCCTACACTGTGTGCGCGTCATCGGAGGCGTGTCTCCGTTCCGGACAGCGTGCTTGGAGGAAACCGTCGCGGCGATGCTCGCCCTGGCCGTCACCGGCCGGCGAGCTGGGTGGTGCCACGGGATCGCCGCGGATCCGATCAGGCTGCACGCCTGGCTCAGCCTTGACGGCTGCCCCGTCGGCGAGCCCGCCTCCACGCTGCGTTTCACACCACTGATCCAGCTGCCCGAACCCGACCCCGCGCGCGGCCGTGACCGGGCGGCGAAAGGAGACAACTCATGACGCTGACCTCCAACGGCCACACCGACACCTTCAACCCCGGCGCCACGAGTGGCGACCACACCGCCGCGGCCACACCGATGCTGTGGATGCGGGGCGAGCGCGCCGCGCTGGGCCCGTTCACCCGCGAGCTGGCTGAGCTGTACTGGCAGTGGGAGAACGAGCCCGCCGTGATCGCTGGCATGGGCCGCCAGACCCCGGAATCGCTCGAAGCGCGGCTGGCCGGCTACGACGCCCAGGCCCGTAGCATGGGCACCATCCCGCGGTTCACCATCTACGACCTGACCCGGCCCGGGGGGCCGGTGCCGGTCGGGACCAGCGCGCTGCGCATCGACCACTACGTGCGCACCGCGGAGTTCATCATCCTGCTCGGCGCCGACGGTCGTGGCCGAGGCCTCGCGGTCGAGGCGACCCGGCTGACCCTGGACTACGCCTTCACCATCTCGGCGCTGCGCTCTGTCTGGCTCAAGGTCCTCGAGCCCAACACCGGCGCGATCACCGCCTACGAGAAGGCCGGATTTGCCCACGCGGGGCGGCTGCGCCGCGCCGGGTACTGGCGTGGCGCCGAAGCCGACGAGCTGATCATGGACGTCGTCGCCGACGCCCATCTCGCCACCGGCTGATCCGCTCGGATCGGCGGAGCCCGCTACGGGGCCGGTGAGCCCCGTAGCGGGACCTGCCCGGCGAGGAGCCGACCGTCGTGCAGGGCACTGTGGGTCTGCTCGACACGGTCGCCGCGGTGCAGATCCAGCCGGGTGGCGACCAGCACCACCAACCAGCCCCGAGACAGGGCGGTGGAGCGCCACCGGGCGGGGACAGCGGCGCCGAGGTCGCCGTCGTAGAACTGCTCGCCCGGTGCACCGAGCCGGATCCGGTCCTCGCCGGTGATCACACCGGACCACCCTGGTAGTGCCGGAGCCGCGCGTAGCGCGCCGGGATCCATGGATGTCAGCATCGCGAACCCGCGACCGAGCAGCGCCGAGATGATCGCGTCGACCGGCTCGGCCGCCGGATGCGGATCGCCGGTCTCGACGGTCACGGCGAAGGTGACGGTCACGTAGGCGAGGGCCGTGGCCGGATCGTCGTCGGCCGAGAGCAGCCCCGGGCTCGCCCAGGCCGTCATCGCGTCGATGGCGCCTCTCCCGTCGTTGACCGCGTCGAGCCCCCGGCAGTGTCACCCACCGCGCCCAGGCTCACGCCGCGGACTGCTGGCTGGGGTGGCTCACGCGGCCGGATCGCCAGGCTGAGGCTACTGCGCGGTGTCGGGTGAGGTGAGCGCCCGAAACACAGCACACCGTGCCCGGGAACCGGGCGATGAACCGGCGGCAGACACCGACCGGGTGGGACATCGCCTCGCTTCGCTCGGACCCGCTACGCAGGTTCCCACCCCGCTCGGGCCAGCACCGAACCCCCGCCGCACCCGGTCTCGCCGCGCTCGCGCAGGCACATCACCACCCGTCCAACACCACGAGGAGCCACGATGAGCGACACACGCCGGCCCGGATGGGACGACCACACCGCCAAGACCGACACCCGAATGATCGAACTCGGTCTCGCCGAACCCGGCGCACTCGCCCCCGGGGCCGGGGTCTACTACGGCGACATCATGCCGCCGGAGTGGTACGAGGCCAACGCCGTGAACGATCTCGGCCTGATGACCGATGGCTCGTTCCGCGCCCTGGACGTCGCCCAGGCCGAACAGCAGCTCCTCGACGCGCGCGACGACCTGGAGACCGCCCGCGACGAGCGGGACCACGAGCCCAGCCTGGCCAACCTCAACGCGGTCTGTCACGCCAACGCAGCGGTCCACCGTGCCGAACAGGCCCTGGCCGCCGTCGAGATCAGCGCGCAGCAGCGCGAGGCCGCAGGGGAGCCCGAACCGCGCGCCGTCTCGGGGCGCGGGCCAACCGACGAAGAGCTGGCCGAGCGCTCCTTCTGGATCCAGCAGCACGCGGAGACGGAGATGGACCTGTAGCGGCCAGCTCGGTGTGGCCCGGAGGATTCGTACCGGGGCCACACCGAGTGGACGTCACAGGAGAAGCACAGACCGGTGGAGCGGCTGCGCCGCACGGTGGACCTGGAGGGATCGGGCCGATCCTGCGGGCGCGTTCCTCACGGGTCAAGGGCGCTGACGCGTCGCTGTCGCGACAGCCCTGGCGGGCTGCCCTGGAGCCGTGAGCCTCGACGCGCCCTCGGGGCGAGGCCCCCGAGGGGCAGGCGCACAGCCTGCCCCCGGTTGGCCGTCCCGGATCCCACCCGGGTCGGGCACGGGGTCCACAGAGCACGGGAGGAGCAACCCATGAGTGTCACGGCCAGCACCAACAGCTCTCGCGGTGTCGGGGAGCGGTGCGATGCTGTGCACGAGCACGGCGCCCGGGCCGGGCGGGAGGAGGTAGCGCGCATGCCGCGACGTGTCCGCCCGCGCCTGGATCGTGAGGTGATGCGGCTGCGTCAGGTCGCGCTCGACGCCGCGGCCGCCGGACTGTTCGTGTTCCCGGTCAAGGCCGGATCGAAGATTCCCGCCTTCCACGGCGAGACCCAGTGCCGCGGGCGCGGGCCCTGTGCCGGCGGGCATCAGGGCTGGGAACAGCGCGCCACCCGCGATCCCGCCCAGATCCGGCGATGGTGGTCCCACTCGTCGTCCCGGTGGAATGTCGGGATTGCCTGCGGACCCTCCGGACTTGTGGTGATCGACCTCGACACCCG
This sequence comes from Pseudonocardia sp. Ae717_Ps2, assembly GCF_001932475.1. Lineage (NCBI taxonomy): Bacteria > Bacillati > Actinomycetota > Actinomycetes > Pseudonocardiales > Pseudonocardiaceae > Pseudonocardia > Pseudonocardia sp. Ae717_Ps2. Next base: position 68,181 of record NZ_MCIS01000007.1, on the reverse strand, counting down.
CAGCCAGCCGCTGCCTGAATGGGACGGAGCCACTACTGGCCGGGAGGTCCTCGACCAGCTCGCCGCCCAGCACGGCGAGATCCTGCCCGACACCTACTCCACGGTGACCCCGACGGATGGGGAGCACCTCTATTACCGGATGCCCGAGGGCCTGGCGCTGCGCAACACCCACGGCGGGCACGGGCACAGCCTCGGTCCGCTGATCGACACGAGAGCGGGTGGTGGGTTCGTCGTCGGCGCGGGCAGCGTCCGCCCCGAGGGCGCCTACCTGGTCGCCGAACACGGCCAGATCGCCGAGCTGCCCGCCTGGCTGGCCACGCTGCTCACCCCGCCACCGGCGCCCCGCCCGCAGGGCGGATCGGCGAAGGGGCTGTCGACCAGGCGCGCGAACGCCTATGTCGCCGCGATCCAGGCCGACGAGCTCGACAAGGTCGAACACGCCGCAGAGGGCCGGCGGCAGATCACCCTGCTGGGCGCCGCCCGGGTCTTCGGCCAGCTCGTCGGCGGCGGGGAACTCGACGCCGACAACGCCTACGCGGTCCTGCTCGACGCCGCCACCGCGCATATCGGGGTCGCGGGATTCACCCGCGCCGAAGCAGAGCGGACCGTGACCCGCGGGATGAGCTTCGGGATGCGCGCCCCACGCACCGTCACCCGCGACCGTACCGCCGACGCCGGCAACGACACCGGCGAGGAGTAGCCCGGAACAGGCGACGAGTAGGACAGGAGGTCGGGGATGTCGCTGACCGCGCAGCTGCAGCAGGGTGTGCTCGCGCGGTGGTGCGCCACGCACCTGCCCGGCACCACCGCAGCGGTCGACCAGATCCGCGCCGCCTCGGCCGCGGCCGAGGCGCTGCGGCCGACCGGCCGGATCGGCGCGGGACACTGGCCCATGGTGGGCGGGATCGTCAGCGCGCGGCTGGCCGCGCTGGTCCACGACGCCGCGCCGTACGCGGCGCTCTACGGGCTCGTCGCGGCCGAGCTGATCTCGCCGCAGGAGAGCAATGCGATCGCGGCCGGCTACCCGGCCCAGCAGGCCGTGCTCGCCCAGGAACCGGACCTGGCTGAGGTCGCGGTGGGGCTGCGCCCCACTCCGCGTGACGTCGTCGCGTTGCTCGCGCCGCGGGCTGACGGGCACGGCGGGCGGCGCGGCGATGCCGTGTTCGCTGAACTCGCCCACCGGGGCCACGTCTTCGCGCGGCGCCATGCCCCGACCGGGGTGATCGGCTCACCGGGCGCCGAGACCGCGCTCGCCCGCACCCACACGGTGTGGACCCTCGGCGAGGACCGCTACCGGTCCGGGACCACCCCGCCGGCGCTGGCCCGCATCGCGCAGTCCGGCGAGGCGACGGTGGAGCAGCTGCGCGCGCTGGCCACCCCGGCGGTCGTGGCCGACGCGGCCGCGCTCGCGCGGGTGGTCGAGTCGTCGGGCACGCTCGCGGCCTGGCACGAGTGGGCCGGCGGTCCGGACCGCGGGCAGGACCTGGGTTTCGCCTCGCCGGTGCTGGTGCCGCACTGGGCGGAGGCCGACCTGTTGGTCGGCGACACCCTGGTGGAGGTCAAGACCGTGCTGCGGGCTGATCAGCCCGCGCGGGTCGCGCGGTGGGTGTGGCAGCTGCTCGGCTACGCCTGGCTCGACCGCGGGGACCGGTGGAAGGTCCGGCATCTCGCGTTCTACCTGGCCCGGCACGGGGTCACGGTCCGGTGGTCGCTCGAGGAGTGGGAGACGCTCCTGGTCGGTGACCCGTCCCGGATCGGCGAGGTCAGGGACGAGTTCCGTTCACTGGCCGAGCAGGCCGCGGTGAACGAGGGCGCCACCCTGTTGCCGATGCCCTGAGGAGTGCTGTCGGGGCGACTCGCTCGGGCACGGTCCCGTAGAGGCGAAGCAGGCCCGTCTGGACCGCCCAGAGGTCAGCACACCCCGGGTGGGTGCACGGCGATGCCCGCCGCCGACGCCGCCACGGGTGGGACGAGCTCGCTGCCCGCTCGTCGGCCTGCGGCCGATCCCACACCGGACGGGCCAGCACCGGGTCCCCGCCGCCCCTGGCGGGCCCACCCGGGCCGTGCTGAGGCAGGGCCGCGTTCCAGCCACAACCACCCAGCCACTGCGAGGAGGACCGTGATGAGCGAGCACTTCCCGATCGTCAACCCCCGGGTCGAGGACGGCCTGGCCCTGAGCGACGCGACCATGGTCGAGTTCGGTGACGGGTGCACTGACGCGATGAGCATCGTGCCCGGCGAGCACGAGGTGGGTGAGCGCGTGCCGTGCCCGAGCTGCGCGAGTGAGCACGAGATCAGCTCGGCCCTGTCGATCCCGATCGCCCACAACATCACCATCACCGAGGTCGAGCCCGAGGCCGAGGCTGGCGACTGACGCCGGCGCTCGCGTGCCGTCCGGCCCCACCGGCCGGACGGCGCGTTCGCCAGCGGTGCCGGTCACGTGGCTGGGGCACCAGGCCCGGTGCCGGTCAGAGTGTTCGTCTCACCAGGCCCGGTGCCGGTGGGCACCGCCGGGTCGCCAGCTCGGTGCAGGCCGGGGTGTTCGGGTCACCGGCTGCGGTGCCGGTCGGTCTGCAGGGTGGCTGTTCGCCAGCAGTGGTGGTGCGGGGGTGGGCCTCCGGTGCTCGGCACGTCTGGATCGCCCGGATGGTCAGCACACCCGGGGTGGGGCAAGCGCCGACGAACCTGGCCGACCCATCCCGGTGAGACCCCGTCACTTCGAGGCGGGGCGGCGGCGGTCGCGTACAGGGTCACACCGGGATGGGCCAGCCAGGACCGCCGCCGGCCCTGCGGGCCCCCACCCCGGGCGTGCTGAGGCTGCGCCGCGTTCCAGCCGCACCGAGCACCGGAGGCCCACACATGAGCAGCACCAGCGCTACCCGACGCGTCGAGGTCGACACCGAGACCGGCCTCTGGACCCTCGACGGGGTCATCGGCTCCGATCTCAGCATCAGCGACCAGCGCGTGCTGGAGGACCTGCTCGTCGACCTCTACGAGCCGCCCGACTTCGGCGACGCCGAGCTCGGCGACGACGAGCCTCCGTTCTGAGGGCGGCTCGCCCACCGAGGGGCCCCGCCCGCAGGGCGGGGCCCCTCCCCATGTGTTCCGTTGAGGAGGCCCCAGCGATGCAGATCGAGATCCACCAGACCCACACCACGAAGATCCGGGCAGGGGACCTGCTGCCACTCGACACGATCGATCGGATGCGACACGACTACGACGGCGTCCCCGCACGAGTGGACACCACCTCGTGTGCTCGGGAGACCGACGTCGTGCACCACGGCAGGGACGAGCCAGCGTCGGTCGTGCTCGACGGCGGAGCCGTCATCGAGGCCCGGGCGGGCCGGATGATCGTGGTCGTCCGCGTCGTCCGCGTCGTCCGCGTCGTCCGCGTCGTCGCGCCGAGCCGCTGAGGCTGACATCGGCCTCGGCCGCGGCGCACCCCGCGCCAGAGGCGAAGCGGTGCCAGTGGGCGGCCGCGGCCGGCGGTCGGGTGGTGGCGCTCATGGCCGCGCCGGGCCGAGGAAACCCGGTGGACCCGCCTTCGGCGGGGTGGGCCTGACGGCCCTAGAGCTGAGCACGGCATCACTCAACGTCAAGGGCGCTGCGCAAGCTCCGCGTCGCCTTCGGCGACAGCCCTTCGGGCTGCCCTTGACGTTGAGCCTCGGATGCCGCGCGACCGCCGCTTCGCGGTGGCGGGGCAGACGCCCGCCACCCGAGACGGGCCGACAGGCCCACCCGGTCCTGTCCACCGGCCAGCGAGGGAGTGCAGTCGCGATGAACCCTACCGACACCACCACCACGAACACCAAGGCGGCCGCGGCCGCGGAGCTGGGCGAGATCGCCGAGATGATCGAGCGCGGTGCGCTGCGTGGTGCTCGTGCCCGTCTCGCGCGGCTGCTGGACACCACCGACCCGTCGGCGCGGCTGCTGCTGGTGCGCTGCGTGGAGGCCCTGGAAGCCGAGCACCCGACCACGATGCTCGCCCGCCTGCGCGGCGAGTGGCGCCAGGCCGACGACGACGGGCGCGCGCTGGTCGAGGCGTGCGCCCCGAGCGCAGAGCGGCGCGCGGAGAAGACCCGCGACGCCGAGCGCATCGCGCGCAGCAACCGCGCCAAGGACCAGGCTCACGCAGCCCGCAAGCCGCGCGACCTGACCAGCCGCCGGAGCGCTCCGCGCGGGCGACGGGACCCGCGAGCGGTCGAGCGCGACAGCGTCGCCCGCCGCTACTTCGCCGACCGGATCGACCCGGTCGAGGACTCCAACGAACCCCAGCACGATGACCGGCTGGACTACGACCTTGCGGCGGTGCCGCCGATGCGTGGTCTTCCGTGCGTGGCCTGCGGCGTCGAGCGTTCGACCGCCGATCAGCGCCGCGTCAACCGCGATGGGCTCTGCCAGGACTGCCGGGAGGATGGGACTCCGGGGATCGCTGTCCCGGACGCTGACGCAACCCGGCAGGTCATGCTGACCGCACGGTGCGACTACATCGCCGCCACCTCGACCAGCCCGGCCGAGCGTGACGCCCGGTTGCGACGGGACTGGCGATTCATGACCAAGGCCGACAAGTTCGCCGTCATTGCCTGGCGCGACACACAGTCCACCTGACCGCCCGGCCCGGGCCGGCCATGGTCGCCGGCCCGGGCCGAACGTGGCGCTCACGGCCGCGCCGGGCCGAGGGCTCAGAGTGGACCCACCTTCGGCGGGACAGCATCGCCCGCGACCACCAGCGGGGCCGGCCATGGAGCCGCGGCCACGGACGGTCAGGCCGTGGCCGCGTTGTCGCTCGTGGTGACCGGTGGCTTCGGTAAGGCGGCCACCGGCGGCGAATCGGTGGCCGCGCTCGCGCGGCGGGCCTGACGTAGATGTCCACGCACGCGCTTGACCGACAGCTCGAACATCGCGGCCAGGTCCTCGGCCTTCCGTCCCTCGCGGTGCAGCTCGGCGAGGACCTCGCGCTGTCGCGCCTCGACCTCCTCGAGCCGCTTCTGCGCCTCACCCTCTGCGTCGCGCCGGCGCTGCTCCAGCTCGGCGATCACCGAGTCCCGGTCGGCAACGATCTGCTCGGCATCACGGTCGGCTCGCGCGTAACGCGCGAACGCCTCGTCCTCCCGCCGGCGGCGCTCGGCCTGATCGGCATCAAGACGATCGCGTGCCGCCGCGATGGCCTCAGCGCGATCCCGGACCGCCCGCTCCGCCTTCGCTGTCTTCCTGGTTGCCATCGTTCGCTCCCCCCGCCTCCCCATCGATCCCGGACCCGCCCGTAGCGGGTCACTTACCGGTGCCCCCTGCCGACGTCCGGTGGGCGCCAGCTTGTGCCCGCCGGGCCTGCCCCTGGAGCCGGCGCGAGCGGACGCGAGGCGCCGAGCTCGGTCGCCCGCCGCAGCACCGCACGTTCCCATCGACCAGCCTCAGTTCTTCGCCCTGTAGGTCGCTCCTAGCGATCTGTCGCAGCTTCACTCTGGTTCGACTCTGGCAGTTTCCCAAAGCCCCGCTTGTCGATCACCTTGCCTCGATCTTACATGTCTGTCTTGCCATCTTTGACGCCTCACACCTATGCATCAAATGATCTTGCCGGATACGGTGCCGGTCGCGTAGCGTTCTCGCCATGGGCGTCGTGCGGGTCACTGCGATGGCGCCCGGGTCTGTCGAGTACCTGCTCCACGGGTGTGACTCGCGCCCCGAGCAGGGCCACGAGCGCGGTTCGGAACAGGGTGTCGAGAACGGCGGCGACGGCCTGCAGCGCACCCCCGGAGCGGCCGAGTATCTGACCTCTGCGGCCGAGCGCGGCGAGCCCGACGGCGTCTGGTTCGGCGCCGGGATCGAGGCACTCGGGCTGCCATTCGAGGCCGGCGCCACGGCGACCGCAGATGACGTTCGGGCGGTGTTCGGGCAGCTGCGCTACCCCGAGCACGTACTTGCTGGGTCGACGGAGAAGACGCCGGTCTACCTCGGCTCGAAGCCGCGGAAGTTCCGCACAGCAGCCCAGATCGTGGCCGACGCGCTCAAGGAGGAACCGACCGCGTCGGCGGAGCGGCGTTTCGAGATCGAGACGTCGGCCGACCGGAACACACGGACTCCGACGGCCTACTACGACGTGACGTTCTCGCCGGTGAAGTCGGTGTCGATGTACTACACGGCGTTGCTTGCCGCGGGCGACTCCGACGGCGCGGAGACGGTCCGCTGGGCGCACGACGAGGCGGTGCGGATCGCTCTGTCGTCGGTGCAGTCCGACGTGGCGTATGTCCGCTCTGGCCGCCACGAGGGGCGGGGCCCGTCGGGGCGGACAGTGGGTCAGTGGGAGGCGGCCACGGGGCTGGCCGCCGTGGTCTACGGGCACCACACCAACCGCGACGGCGAGCCGCAGCTGCACTCCCACGCCGGGGTGCTGAACCGTGCCGCGACCGCGGATGGGCGTGTGCTGGCCCTGGATGGGCAGGCGTTCCGGCCGGTCAAGGAGGCGCTGTCGGCGGCCTACACGCGGGCCTATCAGCAGCTGCTGACCGAGCGGATGGGGGTGCTGTTCCAGCAGCGGCCTGACGGGCTGGCTCGGGAGATCGCCGGTTTCGACGCGGAACTGCTGGCGCAGGCGAGTACCCGGACTTTGGAGCGTGTCCGCCCGGCGGTTGCGGAGCTGGTGGAGGCCTACACGGCCCGGCACGGGCGGGCGCCGGGGCCGCGGGCGCGGCGGGCGTTGGTGGAGCAGGCGGTCAAGGGCACCCGTGAGCCGAAGCGGGGGCTGGCCGGTCCGGCCGCGGTCCTGGCGTGGACGACCGGACAGCCGGGGCGGGCGTCCAGGCTCGCGGCCGCACTGGACGCGGTCGACGAGGTGGTGATGGCCGCGGCGGCCAACGGCACCCATCCGGTGTCCGCGCGTGGTGGCCAGGAGCTGGTCACCGACGGACGCGAGGCGGCGCTGGAGGTCCTGGCGGTCATCGGCGCCGGCCGGGCGGTGTCCGGTCAGGACATGCCTGTCGGTGAGGGTGCGGCCACGCTCGCGGGGGCGGTGGCCATCGCGATCGAGGTCGGAGTGGCCGATGTCCAGAGCCGGTATGCGACGTGGACGGTCGGGAACCTGACCGCGGCCATCGACGACCACCTCGGTGACCACGCGGCCGCGCTCGGGGTCACCGCGGCCGCCCGTCCGGCGTTCATGGCCACCCTGACCGAAGCGGTGCTGGGCGCGCCCGGCCAGTTCGGGATCGTGCAGGTCTCCGCGGCCGACCCGGTGCCGGTACCGGACGAGCTGCGACGTCTCGGCGCCGGCGGCGACGGTCGGTCGATGTTCCGTGCCCACATCGACGAGCGCTACGCGACCACCGCGGCGGTCACCGCCGAGGAGCGGCTGCTGGGCTACAGCCGCACCGACGGCCTCACCCCGCTTCCGGCCGCGCGGGTCGTCGAACTCGGTGAGGTGCTCGGCGCTCAGAAGTTGTCTACTGATCAGGCTGCGGTGATTGCTGGGGTGCTGGGGTCCGGGCGGACAGTGGACGTGCTGGTCGGGCCGGCGGGCACCGGGAAGTCGCACACCGTCGGCGTCCTGGCGGCTGTGTGGGCGGGTGAGCACGGTGGGCGGGTGCAGGGCTTGGCGACGGCGGAGATGGCCGCGCGGAACCTGGCCGGGCTTGGCCTGGAGGGGATGAACACCGCGCAGTGGCGGCAGCGGTTCGTGCCCGACCCGACCACCGGTGAGGTTCGTGATCGGCTGCTCGCCGGGGATCTGGTGGTCGTTGACGAGGCGGGAATGAGTACCACCGCCGAGCTGGTCGAGATCTGTGACGCCGCTGCGGCGGCTGGGGCCAAGGTGCTGCTGGTCGGCGATCACCACCAGCTCCAGCCGGTCGGCGCGGGCGGCATATTCGCTCACCTCGCCGGCCAGACCGGTGCTCTGGAGCTGGACACCGTGCACCGATTCACGCACGCCTGGGAGGCCGAGGCGTCACTGCAGCTGCGCGCAGGCGACGTTGCAGCGGTTGCCGCCTACGCCGACCGCGGGCGGCTGCGCACGGGGACGCTGGAGGAGATGAGCGAGCACGCCGTGCGCGGGCACCTGGCCGACATGCTCGACGGCAAGGATGCCCTGCTCATCGTCGGAACCAACCGGACAGCAGCGGAGATGTCGCAGCAGGTCCGCCGGACCCTGGTCGGGCTGGGGCGGGTCTCCCCCGACGCTCTTGCCACGGTGACTGTCGGTGGCGTGGAGAACGACATCGGGGTCGGAGACCTGATCCAGGCCACGCGCAACGACCGGCGACTGCGCGTGGATCCTGCACCGGACGGGAGTGTCGGTGAAGTCCTGAACAAGGAGCGCTACACCGTCATCGGCCTCAGCCCCGACGGCGCGGTGCTGGCTCGAGACCAGCGCGGCGCGGTCGCGCACCTGACCCCCGAGTACGTGGCGAAGCACGTCATTCTTGGCTACGCCGTCACGTCCTACGCCTCTCAGGGGCTGACCGTCGACGTGGGGCGGACGCTCCTCGACCGCGACGCGACGCGCGGATCGGCGTACGTGCCGAGTAGCCGCGGGCGAGAGAACAACCTGATCTACATGGTCATCGAGCAGGCCCCGGACGGGCACGACCAGCGGCGCATCGAGGACACACCAGCTCAGCGGCTCACCGACATCCTGTCCCGCAGCGACGTTGCGGAAGCGGCGCTGACCGTGCGGGAGGTCGCCGAGTACGACACTGCCTCGTTCCAGACTCTGGGTGCCCTGATCAACCAGGTCAGCATGCGGGCCTCCGGCGGCCGCAACGCCGACATCCTCACGGAACTGCTCACCGAGGAGCAGATGGAACGCCTGCAGGATGAGGACGCCTACGGACGCATGTTGGCCGCCGTCTACGGCGCTGAACTCGACGGACACGACCCGCGGGCACTGCTCACCGCGGCCGTGCAACGCCGCGGGTTCGACGACGCCGAGTCCATCGCGAAGGTGCTGCACTGGCGCGTCGGAGAGCTCACCGCTGAGCGCGAACCGGATAGCGGAACTGTCGAGCCGGAGCACGGCTGGACCGCGGTCGCCGACACCCTGGCTCCTGGCCCCGTCCGCGACTACCTCCACCAGCTCGGTGAACTGGCCGCTGACCGGCAGAGCGCGCTCGGAACCGAGATCGCTCTTGACATGCCGCAGTGGGCGCTCGACCGGCTCCCGGACGTCCCCGTCCAGGACGACGTCGAGGCCCGCCACGAATGGGAGCAGCGGGCCGGCGTGGTCGCTGCGTACCGGGAGTACCGAGGCATCCCCAAGTACCAGTCCTCGCTCGGGCAGGCGCCCCCGACTCAGCAGCCCTTCGCCTACGCGCTGTGGCGCGAGGCCACCGAAGCCCTCGACCCCGACCCGACCTCGCTGGCCTGGCAGCACAAGACCGACAGCGAGCTCTACCAGGCCCGCGAGTCCTGGGCGCTCGCGCTGTATCACGCCGATGAACACGGGCCCCGCGCCGTCGGTGAGGATCTGGCCGCCACCCAGCGGCTGGCCACCGAGATCAGCGACGACGCTGTGCTCACCGCAGCCGAGGCAGACGTGACCGCCGACGGTCCCGACCGAGACGAGTTGGTCGCGGCCGCCGACCGCTATCGCGCCCTCGCGCAGGCGTACACCGCTCATGCGGCCGCCATGTCCGAGGAGTACGAGGCCCGGCAGCAGTGGTGGGACGAGGTTGCCCCGCTGCGCGAGGCCGACCAGGCTGCGGCCGGGGAACTGGAACGACGCCAGCTTCCCGCCTGGCGCGACACCCCGACACCGGCGGCCGGGGAACAACTCACCCTGCCCACCGACGTCCTGGAGTCCGCCGGGGCCGCAGAGCCCGGGAGCAGCCCATCCGCCACGCAGCCGAGTGCCGAGCATGAGGGCCCGGGCGCGAACTCGGAGACAGCGCCGGGCGCGGACCTTGGACACCGCGGCGACTCTCCTGCGGTCGAACCGGACGTGCAGGAGCCGCGCGCGAGCGCAACACCCGAGGCCGCCCAGGAGCCCTCCGCAGACAACGGTGCCCGCCACAGCGGCGAGCGCGACTCGGGAGCGGCACGCGACGCAGTCGATGATCTACGCCGCGTGACCCGCGAGTCGCAGCTCCGAGAGCTGCATCAGCTGGCCCGTGTCCAGCACGACCAGCACCACCAGGACCGCGCCTTCGATAGTGGCTATGCCGAACGGGCCCATCGCGACCAGCTCGCCATCGAGAACGAACGCCACCAGCACCAGAGTGGCCAGGCTGAGCAGATCCACGAACAGGGCCATGAGCACGGCGCGGAATACGGCCCCTACGACACCGATCACGGCTACGACGACTAACTCCGCAGCCCCTCCGGCGGCCCGACGAGAAGCCAGGAGTCTCCGCGCAAGTGGGCGGAGGCCTACCCCACGGGGATGTCTCAGAACCCGCGGCAGTCTACCCGGGCGATACTTCCCGACGCGGTGGAACGGGGGCGGTTGCCGCGCGGACGGGGCTCCGTTCAGCGAGACCGCGGTGAAACCGCCGCGTCACCGAGCAACTCGGCGTACCGCTCCATCAGCGACGGCGGCGACGGCTCGGGCTCGGTCTCCCGCCGCTCCAGCTCCGCGCGCAGGAAAACCGCCCGCTCCGCAGCAACACGCAGGCTCTCCTCGTCGGCCACGACCCGCACTCCCTGGACATCCCACGGCCCGGGACACACACCACGTACAGCCGAAGGATCGACGTGCTCGTGCCACGGCGGATCCACGATCTCCTCGATCGTGGCCGTCGGACCTGGATCGCCCCACGTGACACCGAACTCGCGCTCCGCGAGCTCTCGGACATCAGCGTTGTGGAAACTGTGGGCAAGGCCGAAGACACCCTGCTCGATCTGGGATACAGAGACAGGGAGCCGCTCCCCCGTGGCCAGCACACACGCTGTCGACCCGATATAGACGTGACAGTGCCACCGCGCCGCGTCGATCCCCGGCACCGCAGCCTCCACCACCGCGGCCAACTCCAGACGCGCCGGTCGCCCGACATCGGGGCTCGCCGGATCCGTCGCGTAGCCACACGCCTCCTGCACCCGACGCAGAACCTGATCCTGCACCAGCTGCGTGTAGGCACTCCCCCACGCCGTCACGTCCTCATCCAAACCAGCTGTGGCCATGCCGTCCAGCAGCGCCGAGAGCGACAGCGGGATGCGGAACTGGACCTCGTGCGCGTCGAACGGCGGAGAGGCTAGGGAATCGCTGACGTCGAAGAGCGGCGCCGGGGCGACATGTGTATCGCCAAAACGGCCCCGAATCATCGCCGGCTCCTTCCCACGTGCAACTGCAACTACTCAGTGACCTGCCCGCGATCCTAGTGCAGGTGCAACCTCCAGTCGCCTGAATCTGTCGTACCTACGCCCCGCCCGCCTCGAGCCTCAGGGTCGCGTCCGCGGAGGCGGTTCATCGGTGGATGGCGGCGAAGCGGCCGTTACCCGGTATACGCCTACGGTCGGCCGCAGCGTGGGCTCGATAGTTGTCCGGTCTTCGTCTCCAGTGAGGCGCGCCAACCGCCTGCTGCCAGTCCGCTGCTGTCCAGACCGGCTCAGGCGTATACCGGGTATACGCCTGAGCGCTCTGATGGCGGTGTTCCTGGCGGTCTCGGCGCCCATCGAGTTGGGCCTGACGACGAGTCCGCTGGCTGGTTGCGGACCAGGTTGCGCAGGGTCGCCCTTGGCGGCCGTATACCCGGTATACACCCACCGCTGTGAGTCTCCGGACGATGTCGGGCCTGCGCGAGTGGCGGCTGAATCTGTCGTACCTACGCCCCGCCCGCCTCGAGCCTTAGGGTCACGTCCGCGGAGGCGCTTCGTCGGTGGATGGCGGCGAAGCGGCCGTATACCCGGTAGGCGCCTACGGTCGGGCGCAGCATGGACACGATGGTTCTCCGATCAGTCTCAGGGGAGGTGAACCAGCCACCGCGACAGCCAGTTGTTGACGAAGACCGGCTCAGGCGTATACCGGGTATACGCCTGAGTCTCCTGATGGCGGTGTGCCTGGCAAGGCGCCAGCCCTCGGCACGTCGCCCATCGAGGTGGGCCGGGCGAGGGCCTCGCGGTCTGGTTGCGCAGGGTTGGGTCTGGCAGGCGTATACCCGGTATACACGCATCGCTGTGATCCTCCGGGCGATGTAGCGCCTGCGCGAGTGACATCAATCCCGTTGTTCCTGTCCGGCGTGCCCTCGCAGCCTGACCACATGCAGTCGGTACAGTTCCGAGGTCCGCCCCAACTAGCCGATCGCAGGGGAACATGCGGGAAAGCTCCATGGTCGCGCGACCTAACGAGAACGGTGAGCAGGTACTGCTTGCCTACAGGCCCGTTCAGTTCACCCTCGACCAAACGGCGCGAGCGATGAACGCGGTCATCGACCCGCATCTTCGGAAGCTCAACGCTCGTTCACGAGTTGGACGCAGCAGAGTGCGTGAGGTTCTCCGCCTCATCGTCACGGACGGCTGGCCACCCGGTTTCAGCGCCGATCCCGACCGGGTCGCCTACTGGCGTGCCTGGCTCCTCAGTAACGGCATCTTCACCGACGACTCGCAGTGAGGTCGAATCCTGTCGTGCCCTCCAAGACTGCCCCGGCCCATGCAGCACTGACACTCCCCCGCATCACCGCCGTCCTCAATCAGAAGGGCGGCGTCGGAAAGACTGGCCTCACAGCCGGTGCCGGTGGCGCCCTGTGCGAGCGGGGTCGGCGGACTCTTCTCATCGACCTAGACCCACAGGGGCACCTCACAACCGAAGCTCTCGGGTTGAATGAGGCGGACCCGAGCAAGCCGAACCTGGCCGCCGCGCTGACCGGAGAGTTCCCAGGTCCCACCAGTGAGCTCGTCGTCAGGCACTCACAGTCTGCATCGGGCGGCTGTCTCGATGTCCTTCCGCACTGTGTGTCGATGTTCCTGGTGGTGCGCAAGCTGCACGCGGCCCGCTCCCCCGAACACCGGCTGACCCGCGTCCTTCAGCAACTCGCCGACATGTACGACCATGTGTTGATCGACTGCCCCCCGTCGCTCGACGTCCTAACCGACACTGCGCTCGTCGCAGCGGACGGGCTGCTGATTCCGGTGCAGCCGAGCAACACGTCGCTCCGAGCTCTTCGACTACTGATCGAGCAGGTCGCTGTCATCGAAGATGAACTGGAGCTTCCTCGACGGGAGCTTCACGGAATGGTGCCCGGGGTGTATCGACGTCCGTTGTCCGGGATCGCGCGCTACAAGATGGCGGAGCTCGAGGAGTACGGGGTCGGAGACGGTGACGTGCCGCCCTTGCCGATCCTGGCGCATCTGCCCTTGGCCGCGGCCGTCGAGGAAGCATGGCTTAGCGGGCAGACGCTGACCGACTATCAGCCCAGCGCGCCGATCGCCGACGCATACCGGCGCATCGCGCTGCACCTGGACCTCGCCGCCGGCCTCGCAGGGAGTGACGAGCTCGCAGCGTTGCCACCGTTGGAAACGGTCACCCCGGAGACAGCCACCATGAGTGCGGGGGAGAGGTAGACGTGGCGAAGAAGAAGGACTTCGGCGAGATGGAGCGCGGCCGGGTGGCCGGCCCCGGCGCAGCGATGGCACGCGATGCGATGCGAACCCGCCTCGCCACGCCGCCGAGCAAGCTGCCTCTTGATCAGCTCCAGGCGAACCCGTTGAACCCGCGCGACCACAGTCGCGACGAAGGCATCGAAGAGCTGGCAGAGACGATGCGTCGACACGGCCAGCTACAGCAAGCTCAGGTCATCGCGCGCGAGGACTTCCTGCGAGCTTTCCCCGACACAGCCGAAGAGCTGACCCCAGCGCCGTGGGTGGTCTTCATCGGAAACCGACGACTGTTGGCCGCTGGGCTAGCTGGTCTCGACACCCTCGATGTGCGAGCTCCTGAGGGGATCGGGACGCCGGAGGAAATCGAGAGTCGGGTACTGATCGAAAACTTGCAACGCTCCGATCTTCCGCTGCTCAAGGAGGCCGAGTTCCTCCAGCGACAGGTGAACCGTGGACAGAGCTTGCGCAAGCTAGCAGCCGAGATCGGGAAGTCGCTGGGCTACGTTCAGCAGCGGGTGGGGCTGCTACATCTGATCCCTGAGCTACAAGACCTCCTTCAGCAGGGGGAGCTGAGCTTCAAGAGCGCCAGAGGTCTGTATCCACTCACCGCGGAGGAACAGGCTGCTATCTATCGGAGCGGCCCGCCGTGGTCGATCGCCTCGGGCAATCCACAGAGCACCGGTGCGCCCGCGCAGGTCAGCGAGCCTGGCGGCGCAGCGGACAAGCCCACCGACTCGGACCAGCTGCGCGGCCGTGGAGAAGCCACGGCAGTCCCGCCGGGCGCCGAAGCGAAGACGCCGTCCCCCAGCGCAACCTCGCCGAGTCGTCGCTCCAGGGAACAGCCTGCTAAAGACGGAACAGCGGAGGGAGGCGCCAGCTCTGAGGGAGCAGAGAACGTGCGACTCGCTGCGCTCGCGAAGAGCGTCAGCATCGTGCTCGGGGAGGTCCAGCAAGCGAGATCCTCCGCAGGAGACGAGTCCGTCCTGCACACGTTGCGCGAAGTTGAGCAGCATATGGAGTCTGCCCTAGCGGGGCTGCGCGAGCTGTAGCCGCGATGGCCTTGCGCCTGTGCGATGGGCGAGGCGAGCAGTCGGCGCCGTATACCCGGTATACGCGCCTGCCGAGGGATGGCGCGTCGTGGCGGCTACGAGTTTGTGGACGGGCGACGGGCCGTCGCCCGTCACAGCGAGGCGTCGCATCACGGGATAACCAGGCTAGGATTATGACAGTATGCACGGAGTCGTACCGCCCCACGCCTTAGCTCCGCAGGTGGCCAGATCCGGTGGGTTTGACTCCGTCCGGTCACTTCGGCTGTCGTCGCTTCGACCTCCGATCAGCGATCATGCTCGGCAGCCGATAGCCGTAGCCTGCAGGGGCCGCGGTCGCCGGCCGCCGGGGTGAGTACAGCCCAGTTGTCGGGCTCGAGCCCCTCGGCGTAACTGGTAGTCCAGGGCTGTGCTCCAGAACCGGATCGTGCGCCCGACATCCTGGGAGAGGGGGCCGAGCAGGACCGAACCAATTTGCAGGGTCACGCCACGCAGGCTGGAGCGCTGCGCCCCGTCTGTCGAATCGGTCGACGCCCGGTCGGGCGAGGCGGGTGCGGGCGCGTTGACGCCCGTACGTGACAGCGCGACACGCTACCGCCACCGCAATGAGAGTGGCGCCGCGGCGGACGTCAGTGTCTCGGCACCCCATTTTCTGTTGAAGTCGCAGGTCAGAACGCTGTCAGCGCTCCACCTTAGCCCGCCTAGTTTCCACCGAAGGCCCCCGGCAAGGTCGCACCCTGGTCGCTTCCGCCCCGTGGATTGAGACCTACGATAATCTCCGGTTATCTGACCTATCCCGCGGCCGCGGGCGCAGGTCCATGTCCAGGGAAGGGGGCCGGATGAGTGTGGAGAAGGCCGTCGACGCCCGCCTGGGCACCGAACTGGGCCCGGTTGCGGGCGCCTCGACCGAGCCCGACACCCAGCCCGCCACCGAGCTCGATACCGCGGTGCTGGCCGGTGGGGTCGCGGCCGCCGCGGCCCGGGCGGCCTCCCTCGCCGCGCTGGCCGCCCGTGCCGACGCCCACGCGGTCGCCGCGCGGGCACCGAGCACCCGACACGCCTACGCCGGGGACTGGGCGCACTTCGCACGCTGGTGCACCGCCGCGGGGCTGGCTTCCCTACCGGCGGCGGTGGACACCGTGCGGCTATATCTGGCCGACCTCGAGGCCACCCGCACCCCGACCGGGCAGGCGGTGTTCTCGCCGGCCACGATGGGCCGGCGCCTGGCCGCGATCGCCGCCGCCCACCACGACGCCGGTCACTGGTCCCCGACCCGGGACCCGGCGGTCGGTTCGGTCCTGACCGGGATCAAACGGGCCCGCGCCCATACCAGGCACCAGATGCGCCCGCTGCTGCTCGACGACCTGCGCACCGTCCTGGCCGGGCTGGGGTTCGGGAGCTGGCCGGCCGGGCTGATCGCCGCCCGTGACGCCGCCGCACTACTGATCGGATTTGCTGGCGCCCTGCGCCGCAGCGAACTCGCCGCCCTCACCGCCGCCGACCTGGTGTTCCACCCGGTCGACGGGCTGCACGTGCACATCGCCAGGTCCAAGACCGACCAGACCGGCCGCGGCGCCACAGTGGTGCTGCCCTACGGCACCCGGGCCGGGACCTGCCCGCCCTGCGCGGTGCTGCGCTGGCTCCAGCTCCTCGCCGCCGCCTCGCACGGGCGCCCCGCCCTGATGCGCACTGTCCTCACAACCCCGGCCTGGCCCGACCTGGCCCACCTGTTCAGCCACCCCGGTCCCACCGACGCCACCGCCACCGCCGCCGTCGACACGTCCGCACCCGCCGAAGCCGCCACCGCACAGGCATCCCTGTCATTGCGTGCACCGGTGCCCGTGCTGGCCGGTGACGTGCCGCTGCTGCGGGCGATCCGCCGCAGCGGCACCCTGACCGACACCCCGCTGACCGGGGACGCGCTGCACGCCATGGTCCGCCGCCGCGCCCACGCCGCGGGCCTGCCGGGCCCGGTCGGGTTCCACTCGCTGCGCGCCGGGTTCGTCACCACCGCCCGCCGCAACGGCGCCGATCACCGCTCGGTGCGCCGCCAGACCCGCCACTCCAGCGACACCATGATCGAAACCTACGACCGCGACCACGCCCCACTGCTGGGCAACGCCGTCACACGGCTCGGGTTGTGAGCACCCGATGACCGCCGCCCCCGACACTGCTCGACCGATCGTCGATCACGCAGGCCCGGCGGTTCACGGGGAGCCATCGCGGGATGCCGCCGGGGCCGGCTACCGCCGGGAGTGGGTGTTGTTCTGCGACTACGCCACCGCCACCGGGCAGCCGGCACTGCCGACCACCGTGGCCACCCTGGTCGGGTTCTTCGCGGCGCTCCCGGCACGCCCGGCCACCCAGGTACGGCGGGTACGCGCGATCGCCGCCGCACACCGCTGGGCCGGGCACCTCCTGGCCCGCCCGCAGAACGGACCCGCGGCGCTACCGGGCGCGACACTCCGGCTCCGGGCAGCCCGCACCGGTGGAGTCGATCCGGTCGAGATGATCGCCGCCTGCGCCACCCGCGGCTGGCCGCACGGACTGCACGGCCGCCGCGACGCGTTCCTGATCGTCACCGCCCTGGTCCTGAACCTGCCGCAGGCCCGCGTCCGGGGGCTGGTTCCCGCCGAGGTCACTCTCGCCTCCGACGGGGTGCTGGTCGGTGCCCAGGCGGTGCCCGCCGAGGTCGACCCGCGGCGCTGCCCGGCCTGTGCGGTCGTGCGCTGGCTGGAGATCCTCGGTGTCCTCGACGGGCTCGGCCGCGGATCGGCTCGCATGGACCTCACCGGAGCCCACGCCGCCGCCACGACTGACCCGCACCGCCACGAGTGCCGGGGCCCGCAGCGGTGGCGCGCCGCCGCCACCCTGCTACCGGCCATCGACCGCCACGGCTGGCACGACGACTACCAACCCATCACCACCCGCACCATCCGCACCCGCCTCGCCCTCGCCGCCACCCGCGCAACACAACAGCACGAGCCGGCCACGCCGACCCCACACGCACCGGCGCTCGGCGCGGCCGCGCCTGCCACTGCAGGTCGGGAGACGCCGAGCCTCGAGGAGGCCCTCACCCTCCTCGACGACATCGCCGACGACGCCGACGCCCTCAACGACCGAATCCTCGCCCTACTCAACCAGGGACAACCAGTGACCACCGTAGCCCCTCATCGTCACCTTACTGTTGAGGCAACACGGTTCAGGCCCGTGGCAACACGCCCACGAGCGTCGAGGTGAAGGCGGCCCGGAGCGCACCACCCAGCTCCAGGTGGAGCACGCCCAGGGCGGGCTCCTCCGCATAGGCGGCGAGCAGGCTCGGCGGGGGCGGGACGAAGGCCGACAGGGCGCCCGCCGAGACGAGGCTCATCAGGCAGAACAGATGTGCATCGTCACCGAGCTCGGGCAGATGACGGCGCACGAGCTCGGACATCACCGCGAGCCTGGCGAGCGAGGCCCGCTTGTGTCGCTTGATCACCTCGACGGAGACGTTGTGCTCCAGAACGCCGGCCTGCGCGCCGAAGAGGTCGCACAGCACCACCCGGCGAGCCAGCGACCGGCTGAGGAGCTCGGCCAGCTGCTCGGCCCGTACGTCGGGTGCCGCACCCGGCTCGATGCCCGCGTCCAGCTCCTTCGCCAGTTCGTCGAGCCAGGTTCCCAGGAAGTCGTCCAGGAGCTCGAGCAGCACCGCCTCGCGCGACTCGAAGTACCGCAGGACGTTTGACTTGGCCAACCCCACCCGCCGGCTGAGCTCGTTGAGGCTCACCTCGGCCACGGGCATCTCGTCGAGCATCGCCGCCGCCGTGTCCAGGATCGTCCGGCGGCGGATCTCGCGTTGCTCGTCGTTGCGTGCTCGCTGGAACGTCACGCTGCGCAGCCTAGCTTAGAGACCGACGGTCCCTTGACAGGAGACCGGCGGTCTCTTATGGTCGGCGACACAACAGACCGGTGTTCTTTAAGGAGCGCGTCATGAGCGGCATCTGGACCGAGCAGCACATCCCCGACCAGCACGGCCGGGTGGCGATCGTGACCGGCGCCAACACCGGACTCGGCTTCGAGACCGCCCGAATGCTCGCCGAACGGGGGGCCGAGGTGGTGCTGGCCGTCCGCGACGTCGAGAAGGGCAAGCAGGCCGCCGGCCGCATCACCGGCGACGTCTCCGTCCAGGCTCTCGACCTGACCTCACTGGACTCGATCCGGTCCGCGGCGGCCGACGTGCGCGCCGCGCACCAGAGGATCGACCTGCTGATCAACAACGCCGGCGTGATGTACACCCCGAAGCGGACCACCGCCGACGGCTTCGAGCTGCAGTTTGGCACCAACCACCTCGGCCACTTCGCCCTCACCGGCCTGCTGCTGGATCGGCTGCTGCCCGTCCCCGGCTCCCGTGTCGTCACGGTCAGCAGTACCGGCCACCGTATCCGGGCCGCGATCCACCTGGACGACCTGCAGTGGGAGCGCTCGTACAGCCGCGCCGCCGCATACGGCCAGTCCAAACTCGCCAACCTGATGTTCACCTACGACCTGCAGCGCAGGCTCGCACCGCACGGCACCACCGTCGCGGTGGCCGCCCATCCCGGCGTCTCCGACACCGAGCTCACCCGCAACACACCCGCCGTGGTCCGGGCGCCCGTCTCCCTGCTCGCGCCGCTGCTCACCCAGAAGGCCGAGATGGGCGCCCTGCCCACCCTGCGCGCCGCCACCGACCCGGCCGTCCTCGGCGGCCAGTACTACGGCCCCGGCGGCCGGGGTGAGATCCGGGGCTACCCGAAGCCGGTCACCTCCAGTGGTGACTCCTACGACCAGGCCGTCCAGCAGCGCCTGTGGACCGTCTCCGAGGAGCTCACCGGGGTGACGTTCCCCCTGCGAGCCGACGGGACGGCCTCGGCCCGGCAGCTCGCCGGACACACCGGGGGACCGGTCCAGGGCTGAACCGGCCCGGCCGGGCGCTCAGCGGGTGGCCTCCAGCTGGTCCCGGAGGGCGTCCATGTCGACCAGCGACCAGATCTGGGCGATCCGGCCGTCGTCGTACCGGTAGCAGGCGTGCTCGACGAACGAGATCAGCGCCCGGGCCGCCGGCAGGCCCCGGAACGCGATCGGGGTGCAGTCGAAGCGGATGCGACAGGCGACCTCGTCACCGTCGACCACCAGCCTCTCGATCGCGTAGTGCAGATCCGGGATCTCCGCGGCGTCGCGGCGCAGGAGGTCCTGAACTCGGAGACCCCCAGCCGACGGTCGTTGTGGACCACCGGGTCGTGCACGAACTCGGCGAGATCGCCGAAGCGTTTCGCGTTGAGGCAGTCGAGGTAGCGGCGATAGCGGTCGCCGATGTGGTTCCCGTGCATGGCGGTCGACCTTCCCGGCGACCGCGGGCGGTGCGCCGACTCCTGGTACTGCGACGACATTCATCCGGAAGGCACACGATCTGCTCAGGTGAGCGTCACAGCGGCGTGCGCGAACACCAGACCGCCCCGGGCGGGCCCGGCCCACGCCGATCACGACGCGCTGGATCAAACCGGCCCGCCGGTCATCGTTCCCCCAGGCGGAGCCGAAAACACCGATCTTGAAACAGTCCCTGGCCCCGGGATGGGCGGACTTCGGGAGCGCGCCGAGGATGTTGGCGATCTTGTGGAACTTATGCCGACGTCGGCATAAGTTCCACAAGATCTGTAACAGCTTCCGCTACGCCTCCCGCAAGTACTGGGATCAGATCGCCAAGGATCTGCGCCCGTTTTACACCGCGGCGACCGAGGCCGCCGCCAAGGCGCGGATCGCCGAGTTCACCGAACGCTGGGGCGGGCAGTATCCGGCGATCATCGCGCTCTGGCAGAACGCGTGGTCGGAGTTCGTTCCGTTCCTCGACTACGTGCGACGTGGAGATCCGCAAGGTCATCTGCTTGACGAACGCGATCTGGGTCGCTCAACGCCCGCTACCGGCGGGCGGTCCGGGCCCGCGTTCACTTCCCGACCGAGCAGGCGGCGTTGAAATGCCTCTACCTGGTCACTCGCCCGCAGGACCCGACCGGGAAGGGACGGGCACGGTGGACGATGCGCTGGAAGCCAGCCTTGAACGCCTTCGCCATCGCGTTCGAGGGCCGTATCGTCCCGAACACCACCAACTAACGATCAACGCCAGATACGCCGTTGATCGGACAGACCCGGTCAATTTTCAACCGGGCGACAAGGGGGGTCAATTTTCGAGCGGCGTTGACATGCGGTCAGGTCGTGACGACGACCTTGACGTGTTCGCCTCTCGTTGCTGCTTCGAAGGCCTCGGCTACGTTGTCGAGGGTGAAGACCCCGGTCACGAAGTCGCTTGGGCGTACTTGTCCGCGCCGGATCATGTCGGTCGAGATCGCGTAGTCGGCGGGGAGGTAGGTCGCTGAGCCTTGGATGCGGATCTGCTGGTCCTGGACGATCGGGAGCGGGACGGTGACCGGGGCTGCGGGCACTCCGACGATCACGACGGTTCCGTTTTTCTGTGCCGCGGAGACGGCGGTGTCGACGGTCGGTTGGACAGCCACGCAGTCGAATACCACGTCGGCGCTTTCGCCGAGTTCGGTGCGGATCGCGGTGGCTACGTCGGGGCCGGCCGCGTCGACGGCTGCGTCGGCGCCGAGTTCGAGCGCTGTGCGTCGCTTGCTCTCGAGTACGTCGGTGACGACGATCCGTCCGGCTCCGGCTCGGCGTGCCGCGGCCAGGGTCATCAGGCCAATCGTTCCGGCGCCGAGGATCGCGACGGCTGCGCCGGGCTGCATGCCGCTGATCCGTACGGCGTGCACCGGGGTCGCGAGGGGCTCGATGAGGACTGCCTGGTCGTCGTCGAATTCCTCGGGCACCACGTGGAGCCGATTCGCCGGCACGGTGAACCAGTCGGCCATCCCGCCTTGATGGTGGACACATCCGAAGAAGCGAAGGTTCTCGCAGAGGTTCTCCTCGCCGCGCTGGCACTGCTTGCAACGCCAGCAGGGGAGCGTGGGCTCGACCACGACTCTGAGTCCTGGGGTGACGGGGACGCTGTCCCGGGTCGTCACCGGGGCGTCAGGATCGCCGAGGGCAGCAACGATACCGACGACTTCGTGGCCGGGGGCGTAGGGGAGGTCGATGAACGGGTGCCGGCCGTGGGCGGCGTGTACATCGGACCCGCACACGCCGATGCGTGAGGAACGGATGAGCACTTCTCCGGGGGCCGGGTTGGGCACCGGGCTGTTCTCGACGCGGACCTGGTGATCGGTGCCGACGTGGACGCTGCGCATCGTGGTGGGGATCTCGGTCATGATGCTCCTTAGGATGAGAACTGTATCGGTCCGGTCAGAGCCGTTCGCCGGTGTCCGGGTGGAACAGGTGCAGGCCCTCGACGGCGGGTGTGAGCACGATCCGGTCCCCGCGACGGGCACCGGCGCGCCCGCCGGTGCGCACGACCACGGCGTCCTCGCGCGAGCCGTTCAGCACGGCGGTCTCAGCCAGGTCCGCGGACGACGCGGCCAGCGTCCCGTGCAGATAGGCGTCGCTGCCCAGCTCCTCGACCACGTCGACCCGGGCGGGGATACCGTCGCTGCCCGGGGCCCCCACGGTCCATCGGTCGGGGCGCAGACCCACGATCACGGTGGTGAGCTGCTGGGCTTCGATGGTGGAGCGGACCTCGTGTGGCAGCGCGATCTCGTACCCGGCCAGCGTCGTGCCGCGTTCGGTGACCGGCAGGGTGAACAGGTTCATGGCGGGGGAGCCGATGAACCCGGCGACGAACGCGTTCTGCGGCCGGTCGTACAGGTCGGCCGGGGTGGCGAACTGCTGGAGCTTGCCGTCGGCGAGCAGCGCGACCCGGTCGCCCATCGTCATGGCCTCGACCTGGTCGTGGGTGACGTAGACGGTGGTGACGCCGAGGCGCCGCTGCAGCGAGGCGATCTCGGTACGGGTCGAGACCCGCATCTTGGCGTCGAGGTTCGACAGCGGCTCGTCCATGAGGAACACCCGCGGCTCCCGGACGATCGCCCGGCCCATCGCGACCCGCTGGCGCTGACCACCGGACAGCGCCTTGGGCCTGCGGTCGAGGTAGTCGGTCAGCCCGAGGATCTCGGCGGCCTCCTTGACCTTCTGCGCACGGGCCGACTTCTCCACCCCGGCCATCTTCAGCGGGAACGCCATGTTCTCGCCGACGGACTTGTTCGGGTAGAGCGCGTAGTTCTGGAAGACCATCGCGATGTCGCGGTCGCGCGAGGGCACACCGACCATGTTCTCGCCGTCGATGCGGATGGAGCCGCCGTCGATGTCCTCGAGTCCGGCGAGCATCCGCAGCGCCGTCGACTTCCCGGAACCCGACGGCCCGACCAGGACGACGAACTCGCCGTCCTCGATGGTCAGGTCCAGCCGGTCGACCGCGGGCTTGGAACCCGGGGTGTAGATCCGGCTCGCCTGGTCGAACACGACGTCAGCCACGGCGGGCCTCCTTCTCGATGGTGATCACGTGCCGGCGGCTCATGCTGCGGCTCACTTGACGGCGCCGAAGGACAGGCCCTGGACCAGCTTGTTCTGGGCGATCCAGCCGGCGATGACGACGGGCAGCGCGGCCACGGTCGCGGCGGCACAGAGGCTGGCGAAGTACAGGCCCTCGGAGGTGATGAACCCGACCAGGTAGACCGGCACGGTCGCCGCCCGCGACGCGGTGAGGTTCACCGCGAAGAAGAACTCGTTCCAGGCGAAGATCATGCAGATCAGCGCGGTCGCCGCCATCCCGGGGGAGATGATCGGCAGGACGACCTCGCGCAGCGAGCGCCACAGCGAGGCGCCGTCCATGCTCGCCGCCTCCAGGAGCTCCTTCGGGACCTCCAGGAAGAACGACCGCATCATCCAGACCGCGATCGGCAGGTTCATCGCGGTGTAGAGCACGATGAGGGTCCAGATGTTGTCGAGCGCGCCCATGTAGTTCACGACGACGTAGATCGGCACGATCGCGGCGACGACCGGCAGCATCTTCGTGGAGATGAAGAAGAACAGGACGTCCTGCGTCTTCTTCACCGGGCGCAGCGACAGCGCGAACGCGGCCGGGGTGCCGAGCACCAGCACCAGCAGCGTGGACACGACGGTCGCGAACACGGAGTTCAGCAGGTACGGGCCGACCCCGCCGGAGAAGACCTCGGCGAAGTTGTCCAGCGTCGGGGCGAAGAAGACCGTCGGCGGGACCGTGTAGGCCTGCGCCTCGGTCTTGAACGCGGTCATGACCATCCACAGCACCGGGAAGAAGAACCCGATGCCGACGATCCAGGCCAGCACCGTCAGCAGCGCACCGGTGCCCCGGCCCTTCCCCGGGCGGGCCGGGCTCGTCGGCGGTGCCGAGGTGGTCTTGTCGGCGACGGCGGTCATCACGCCTCCTCGGCGGCGGAGAAGCTGCGGAAGATCAGGCGCAGGGCCAGGGTGGCGATGATGATCGTCGCGACCACGGTGACCACGCCCATCGCGGCGGACTCGCCGATGTCGAAGCCCAGGAACGCCCGCTGGTAGATGTAGAAGGGCAGGTTCGCCGACGCCGTGCCGGGCCCGCCCTGGGTCATCATGTAGATCGTGTCGAACGTGTTGACCAGGTAGATCGCCCCGAGCACCACGCCCAGCTCGATGAAGCGGCGCAGGTGCGGCAGCGTCACCTCGCGGAACACGGCGAAGCCGGTGGCGCCGTCCATCCGGGCGGCCTCCAGGACCTCCGGCGGCTGCGAGCCGAGCCCGGCGAGGATCAGCAGCATCATGAACGGCGTCCACTGCCAGACCAGCGCGATGATCACCGCGGTCCGCGGGAACGTCGACACCCAGTCCGTCTGGCCGGCGCCGAACGGGCCGAGCACGAAGTTGACCAGGCCGTAGGTCGGGTCGAACAGCACCGTCTTCCACAGCAGCGCGCCGGCCACCGGGGTGATCAGGAACGGCGTGATGATCAGGGTCCGGACGATGCCGCGGCCGACGAACGCCCGGTTCAGCAGCAGCGCGATCGCCAGGCCCAGGACCATCGCGACCGCGACCGCGCCCAGGGTGAGCAGCACCGAGTTGAGTGCGACGCCCCGGAACTGCGAGTCGGTGAAGACGGTCACGTAGTTGTCGAAGCCGACGAACTGCTGGCTGCCCGGGTTGACCAGGTTCCAGGACTGCAGTGAGTACCAGATGGTCACCAGGAACGGCAGCTGCGTGACGATGATGGTGAAGATCAGCGCGGGCAGCAGCGGCGCCCGGCGGATCCAGCCATCGGTACGCGAGCCGGGGCCGGCGGTTGGCCGAGACAGTGTCGGGGGCTTCGGGCGTGCGGCCGTTGTCGTCACTGGCCTTCTCCGGCTCGCTGGTAGCTGTCCCCGACGGTCTGGGCGTACTGCTGGGCCTGCTCGAGGGCCTCGTCGGTGCTCTGCTGGCCGGCGACGGCCGCCGAGATCTGCTGGCTGACCCGGGTGCCGAGGTCCTGCCACTCGGGGATCGAGAGGAACTGCAGCCCGACATAGGGCGCGGGATCACGGGTGGGGTGGTTCTGGTCGGTCCGGCTGATCGCGTCCAGGGACTTCTGCGCGAACGCCTCCGACGCCTGCAGGTACTGCGGGGTCTCATAGAGCGAGCGGCGACTGCCCGGGGGGACCTGCGACCAGCCCAGCTCGTTTCCGACGAGCTGCTGGTAGGGCTTCGACGTCATCCAGGACAGGAACTTCCATGTGGCGTCGAGCTGCTCGGGGCCCTTGTCCGCGGTGGTCTGCGGGATTCCGAGCGACCAGGTGTAGAGCCAGTCCGAGGGCCGGCCTGCTGCGCCGGTCGGGGCCGGGGCGTAGCCGACCTGGCCGACCACACGCGACTCATCGGGGTTCTCCACGGTGTTCGCAGCGCTGGTCGCGTCGTACCACATTGCCGTGTTGCCCTGGCTGAACTGGGTCGCGCACTCGGAGAACCCGGATACCGCGCCGCCCGGCTGGCCGTAGTCGCGCAGCAGGTCGACGTAGAAGCCGAAGGCCTGGCGAACCTCGGGGGAGGTCAGCTGCGCATTCCAGTTCTCGTCATACCAGCGGCCGCCGAAGGAGTTGACCACGGTGTTCATCGGGCCGAGGCCCTCGCCCCAGCCGGGCTTGCCGCGCAGACAGATCCCGGCCAGATTGCGCTCACGGTCGGTCAGCTGCTGCGCGAAGTAGGCGATCTGTTCCCAGGTCGGCTGCGCCGGCATCGTCAGCCCGGCCTGCTCGAACAGGTCCGTGCGGTACATCAGGAACGACGACTCGCCGTAGAACGGTACCGAGTACAGGTGCCCGTTCGGGCCCGAGAGGGCATCGCGCACGGAGGGGATGAAGTCGTCCTGATCGTAGCCCGGCGTTTGCGCGATCAACGGATCGAGGTCGACCAGCCAGCCGTTCTCCGCCCACTGGGGCGTCTCGTAGTTCGAGATCATGACCGCGTCGAACTCGTCGCCACCGGTGGCGACCGAGGCGGTGATCTTCGCGCGCGCCTCGTTCTCCGAGAGGCTGACGAACCGCAGCTTGATGCCCGGATTCTCCGCCTCGAAGCGGGGGCTTAGAGGTCGCGCGGATTGATGGATGATCATGGGCGGCGGTGTGGTCGGCTGTCCCAGCGGTGCGTGGTCCAGGCCTGCCGGATCAGGCTACGGAGTGTGATGATGGTGTCGGCGAGGTCGAAGAACGCGTCGACGACGGTTTCGCGGCGTTCGTAGCAGCGCTGCAGCCGGTTGAAGCTGTTGTGCCAGGCGTTGGTGCGCTCGATGTGCCAGCGTTGGGTGGCCTGGATCGGTGCTTTCTCGCCCTTGCGCGCGATCTCGCTGTGCAGGCCCCGTTCGGTGAGTGTGTCGCGGGTCTTACCGGAGTCATAGCCGGCGTCGAGGTGCACGGTGATGTCGTCGGGCAGCGGGCCGAGAGCGTCGAGGTGGTCGAGAGTGGGGCCCAGTAGCGGGGAGTCGTGGCGGTGTGCCCCGGCCAGGACCCGGCCCAGTGGGATGCCATGGCCCTCGACGAGCACCGATCGCTTCATGCCCTGTTTACGCCGGTCAACCGGTGACGGTCCGGCGACCTCACCGCCGCCGGGGGCCTTGGTGATGGCGCCGTCGACGGCAACGTCGTCAAGCAGCAGGCCGACGATGCGGTCGTAGGCGTCCAGGGCGATCCGGCGTAGCTGGGCGAAGACCCCGAGCCGGATCCACTCGTCACGGCGATCGCGGATGGTGGTCGCCGAGCAGGTGCTGTCGGAGACGCCCTGATACGGGCAGCCGAACCGCAGCACCTGCAGGAGCTTGTCGAACACGACCCGATCCGCGATCCGGCGGCGGTGACAGCCCCACGGATGAGTGGGATCGAACTCGACCCGGGGCGGCAGCAGCGCGGCGAACTGGTCCCACAACGGCTCGGTCAACCATGATGGCAGGGCGGGCACGCGGCCTCCAGACGATCACGAAGAGTCAACAACTTCATGATCGACAGGCCCGTGCCCGCCCCTCACCATCGACACCCGGCCGCGACCCAGCTGTGATCAATCCGCGCGACCTCTTAGTCGGATCGCGTCCTGCATCTGGGGGTTGGAGACGATCGCGATCGTCACCACGCGGGCGTCGGCGGGAAGACCGAGTGTCCCGGCACCGGCGCACCCGGAGAGCACGAGTGCGAGCACCGCGACCAGGGCGATGATCGGACCGGCCCGATGCACAGAGCGGGACGAGGGGCCTGGAACAAGCACAGGAATCCTCCACGGTGAGGAAGAGCCGGTCGATCGGCGACGGAGTATGACGCCGGTGTCATCGTCGACCCATGACACCGGTGACGTCAAGACTTGGTTGAACGAACGGCCAGGGTCGAACCCGGCGCCGCGCCGCAAGTTCTGTCAAGGTCAGCCGTCGACGACGGCCTCGAGCTCACGCAGGCGCGGCAGCGCACGGCTGGTCAGGAGCTTCTCCCGGACCTCGGTCGAGATCGACAGGCTGTCCTTCCACAGCGACCGTCCCGCCATCGCGCCCCGCGCCCCGTTGGCCACGGCCGTGGCCACCTGCCCGACGAAGGTCTCGTGGTCGACCCCGGCCGAGAGCACCGCCCACGGCACACCGCCGGTGGCCTCGGTCACCACTGCGCAGGCCTCGGCCGAGCCCGGATACTGCAGCTTGAGAACCTTCGCGCCGCAGTCGACGGCGAGCTTGGCGCCGTCGGCGACCAGCGTCGGAAACGCGGCGGCGTAGTCGTGCTCGGACTCCTCGTCGAGCCGGTAGGTCAGCAGCTCGACGATCAGCAGCAGACCCTCCTCGGAGCACTCGCGCACCACGTCGCGGATCTGCTCGGCGACATCGGAGTCCGGTCCCTGCTTGTCGGGGCGGGTGTAGAACAGCATCTTCGCGACATCACCGCCGAGCTCGCGGACCCGACGTGCGGTGACACCCGGTACGAACTGGGTGTAGCGCAGGCCCTCGTCGGTCCGGAATCCTGACGCGTCCATCCCGACCACGAGCGCGGTGTCGCGGGCCAGGACACCGTCGTCGACGACGCCCGGCAGGGCGACCTCGGGGTCGAGCAGGATCGCCGGAGCCTGGTTGGCGAGGAACCGGACGAGGTCGGCCTTCGCGTCGGCGAGTTCCTCGCGGCTGATGTTCTCCGTGCCGTGTGGGGCGTCGGTCATGACCGCCTTCATCCCGTTGCGCTGGTCGGCGGCGACGATCAGCATGCGCCCGCCCGGGGTGGAGATGGTGGATAGGCCGCGGCGCTCCGGTGTGCTCAGGTCGTTCACAGAGGATCCTCCTGGTCTGGTGGTCGAGTGGGTCGTCACGGGGCTCAGCGAGCCGGTGCGGGCAGCAGGCGGGCCGCAGTGCGTGCAGCCCCGAAGGCGGTCTCCTGGGCATGTGGGGAGACCGTGAGTGCGGGCAGGATCAGTGCCCGGGCCCTGCGGACGCTGTTCATCCCGGCCCACCCGCCGGTGAGGGTGGTCGAGCGGGCCGGGGGGAGCTCGGCATCGAGGGCGGCGATGAGTCGTTCGATCTCGTCGTTGCTGTGACGCAGGACCGCGCTGAACAGCTCGGCGGGGTCGACGCCGTCGGTCTGGACGGTGAGGGCGAGTGCTCCGTCGTCGTTGCGGGCCCCGGAGACGGTCAGCCCACCCGCAGGCAACGTGCCCTCGGGGGGCCGCTCGCAGACCGAGGCGTCGAGCCGGTCCCTTCCGTCCCGGTCGGTGATCCCGCAGGTCTGCAGGACCCGGCGCAACAACAGGCCGGTCTTGACCCCGGCGACGAGCACGTGCTTTCCGGGCACCACGTGACGCACCTCGTTGATCAGGTAGTCGGCCAGCCGGGTCCGCGCGGCGTAACCCAGCGGTGCATCCACGACCCGCAGCAGCACCTCGGCGGTGCCCATCGAGACGTAGTAGTGGTCGGGGGCCAGCGCGCCGCCGGCTTCGGCTGCGACCAGGTGATCGTGCCCGGCGACAGCGATCCGGGCGCCGGCGATCCCGCTTCCGAACGTGGCGGCGACCACCCCGAGGTCGATGCCGGCCGGTTCCAGAGGCGCCAGCAGGTCCCGGTCGGCCCCGATCTCGTCGAGCATCGCGTCCCAGGCTTGGCCGGTGTCCTGGTCGAGCAGGCCGGTCCGGGAGGTCAACGAGAGCTCGGCGGTCTGCCGGGCGCCCAGCAGCGTCGCGACGAACTCGGGAAGGTTCAGCCAACGGTGTCCCGCCAGTGCGACCCCTCCGTCGCGCAGGTGCGCCAGCTTGGCCACCGTCACCTGTGCACTGAGCGGCAGCCCGGTCCGCCCGGCGAACGACGTTCGGATCTCGGAGGGAAAGGCAGCGGCCTGCTCGCCGCCCCGCGGGTCGAACCACGCAAAGACCGGGGCGACCGGGACGCGGTCGGGGTCGAGCAGCACGCCGCTCTCGCCCATCCCGGAGATGGCGATCGCCTCGATCGCTCGGTCGGTGATCGCGGCCAGGCGACGGGTGGCACCAGCCACCAGGCGGTTCAGAACGTCGATCAACCCCTCGACGGGGAGATCACTGCTGCCTCCGGGGCCGGACCTCCAGGGCGTCGGGATCTCTTCCAGGACGATCTCGTTCCCGTCCTCGTCGAGGACGAGCAGTTTGATCGCCGTGCTGCCCAGATCGATCCCCGCCACCAGCCGGTCACTCATCGCCCGGATCCCTCCCCGCATCACCACTGATGACGCCGGTGTCATGGAGCTGCATGACACCGGTGACTTACTGGGCTATCGTTGAGTCCATGACATCGCGTTGTCAAGCAGAGCGGCTCGCGATAGCAGTCTCCGGTGAGGCTGGAAGTGGCAAGAGCACCCTGGCCAGACACGTGGCCGAGGAGCTCGCTCTGCCGATGCTCGACCTCGACACTCTGACCGTGCCCCTGCTCGACCAGCTACGGGAAACGGTCTTCGAGAATCACTGGCTGGCCCCGCCCCACGACGGCGTCGTCCGGACCGCGCGCTACGCGGCCCTGTACGCGACCGCGGCGGAGGTGGTCGCGACCGCCGGCGGCGCAGTGCTCGTCGCCCCGTTCACGGCCGAGCTCGCCGGAGGCTCGGCGTGGGCGGACCTGGTGAGGGCGGTGAGCCCCGTCGAGCTGGAGATGATCTATCTTCGAGGTGACCCTGAGCTGTTCGCCCGGCGCCGAGCACACCGCGGGCAGGCCCGCGATGCTCATCGCACCGATACCGGGCGCCCGGTCCCGCCAGCAGTGCAGCATGTCCCGATCGACGCCGAACTTACCCCTGCCCAGCAGGGGTTTCGCGTCCTGCGCGCGTTGGGCAGGCGTAACGAGATCGATCCGGGCTCGACCGTCCTCGGCCGGAACTTCGACGCGGTGCTCTGTGACCTGGACGGCGTGCTCGCCGATTCCACGGCGTCGGTGCTGCGGTGCTGGGGTCGTTTCGCCGAGGAACTGGGCATCTCTGCGGCAGCGGTGGAGAGCAACCACGGCCGCCCGGCGCGGGCTCTGGTCGAGCGGTTGCTTGCCCCGGATCGGGTCGCGGCCGCGTTGCAGCGGATCGAGGACATCGAGGTCGCCGACGCCACGGGGGTCGAGCCGGTACCCGGTGCGCGCGAGTTCGTCGCCGGTCTGCCCGCGCAGCGCCGAGCCGTCGTCACCTCGGGGACCCGTCGGATCGCCGCCGCCCGACTCTCTGCTGTGAGAATCGACGTCCCTGCGGTGTTGGTCACTGCCGACGACGTGAGGCGGGGTAAGCCGGATCCGGAACCCTATCTCTGCGCTGCCGCCAGGCTCGACGTCGATCCCGCTCGCTGTCTGGTCGTGGAGGACGCACCGGCCGGGGTGGCTGCTGCCCGGGCCGCCGGCTGCAGCGTCATCGGTGTCCTCGGCACGGTGGAACCCGACGCGCTGGCCGCGGCGGACCTGATCGTGGACGGCCTAGACCGGATCCAGATCACGAGCACCAGTGCCGGATTGCACCTCTCCCCAGCAGAGCCGCGGACGCAGCCATCGCGCTGAGGCGCCTCGGCGCGCCGAAGGGCCCCGGGATCAGCCCGGGCGCCGGCAGGAGTCGCGCTCGATCAGCCCTACCGGCAACACGGTTCGCCGGCGGAATCGTCGCCGTGGATGGGCCAGGCGATCGAACACCCGGCGCGCGGCGTGCTCGCCGAGCAGTGCCGGATCCTGGTCGATGACGGTGATCGCCGGGGTCACCATGTCTGCCATCGGGAAATCTCCGAACCCCACGACGGCGAACCGCTGGTCTCGTAGAGACGGGACCAGCGACATGGTGATCCGAGCGTTGGAGGAGACGATCGCCGTCGGCGGCTCGTCGAGTGCGTCGAGGCCGGCAAGGGCAGAAGCCGCACCGTCCTGGTCCACGACGCCCAACACCACATATCCCTCGGGTTCGGGTAGTCCGTGTTCGGTCAGTACCCCCCGATAGCCGATGAGCCGGTTGCGGCTGGTCGGGATGGCAGCTTCGTCCCCGAGGAACGCGATCCGGTCGTGGCCGTGCTCGATCAGGTGCTCCACGGCCGTGCGCGTGCCGCCCTCGTCGTCCTCGATGAACGAGTCGGCGCTCACCCCAGAGGGGCCCCGGTCGACGAACACGATCGGCAGCCGATGGCGCCAGCGCGTCAGGTAGGAGTTGTCGGTCGCCACCGGTGTGATCACCAGGCCGCTCAACGAGTTCCCCAGCAGGCGTTCGACGACGTCGCGTTCATGCTCGGCTTGGTCGCCCACGCTGGTCACGACCGTGGACATCCGGTTCTCCATCGCTACCCGGTTCACCGACTCGGCCACTGCCGCGAAGAACGGATCGAGCAGATCGGGCACGACCACCCCGATCACGGGGGCACGGCCGTTGCGAAAGGTCGTCGCGACCGAGTTCGGCACGTAGTCGAGCTCACGCATGGCCGCCTCGACACGGGCCCGCGTCTCGGGCAGGACGTGCACTTCGCCGTTGAACACGCGGGAGACCGTCTTCGCGCTGACCCGGGCACGGGCGGCGACGTCTCGCATGGTCGTCATGGGGGCTAGCCTGACCTTCCGACGAAAGCTACAGGGCGTGCATGGCGCCCGGTTGACCCAGCATGGCTCACCGTGCGGTGTAGCCCCCGTCCACGGGCAGGCAGACACCACTGATCATGGAGGCGCCGTCGCCGAGCAGGAACACGATCGGCCCGGCGATGTCATCAACGGTGGCCCAGCGACCCAACGGCATGTCGGCCAGATACGGACCGCCTATTTCCGGGCGCCCCCAGTACGACGCCGACATCTCGGTCATCACCACGGTCGGATGAACACTGTTGACCCGGATCCCGTGGGGGCCGAGCTCGAGTGCCGCGATCCGGGTGATCGCGTCGAGAGCCGACTTGGAGGGTGCGTAGGTGACGTGACCGTGCAGAGCGACCAGCGAGGCCTGGCTGGACACATTGACCACGGCGCCCCCGCCGCGGCGGATCATCGACCCGGCAGCGTGCTTTGTCACGAGCAACGCTCCCCGGGCGTTCACGCTGACCGCCCGATCGAAGGCCGTGATGTCAGACGTGACGAGCTCGGAGATCTCCCCGCCGTAGCCGGCACAGTTGACCAGGCCGTCCAGCTCGAGATCACCCACCGCCCCGCGCACGGACTCCTCACTACCGAGATCGAACGTCAACGCTTCGGCGCCGAAGTCGGTCACTGCACAGGCCACGCTCTGGTCTGTGCGGTCCGCGGCGACGACCTCGGCCCCGGCCTCTGCCAGCAGGCGCACGGTGGCTCCACCGATGCCGCCGCCGGCCCCGGTCACCAGGATTCGACGCCCCTTCAGCATGCTCACGAGCTCCTCCAGCACGATCTCTGCGGCGAAGCACCTGGCACCGCCGAGGCCCTGCGCTGCTGCTATCGCTGCAACTGTAAGCCGCACAGCACACCGATGTCATCGGTGACACCCCGGCTGGCGTGCGCGCGAGGACAAGGGCGATCGTTCGAGCGACGCAGGTGGGGTCGCTTCCCGAAGCGGCGCGAAGAGTACACGGCGTCAGCGGCAGCTGTAGCCGCCGTCGATGGGCAGCGACACACCACTGATCATCGACGCCGCATCGCTGAGCAGGAACACGATCGGCGCGGCGATCTCGTCCTCGGTGGCCCACCGGCCCAGCGGCATGGCCTCCAGGAACGGGCCCTCGACGTCGGGCCGCCCCCAGTACCAGGCCGACATCGGCGTCATCACCACGGTCGGGTTCACGCTGTTGACGCGTACCCCGAGCTTGCCCAGTTCGAGTGCCGACACGCGCGTGATGTTGTCGAGCGCAGCCTTGGAGGACCCGTAGGACACGTGGCCGTGCAGGGCCAC
This sequence comes from Pseudonocardia sp. Ae717_Ps2, assembly GCF_001932475.1. Classification (NCBI taxonomy): domain Bacteria; kingdom Bacillati; phylum Actinomycetota; class Actinomycetes; order Pseudonocardiales; family Pseudonocardiaceae; genus Pseudonocardia; species Pseudonocardia sp. Ae717_Ps2. The sequence continues at coordinate 34,847 of NZ_MCIS01000007.1, read as the reverse complement.
CAGACCGGCCTGGCTGGACACGTTGACAATCGAGCCGCCCTGGCCGAGACGTTCCATCGTGCGCGCCGCGTACTTCGTGACCAGCAGCGCCCCACGGGCATTGATGCTGATCACCTGGTCGAACACCGAGATGTCGGTCTCCTGCGGGGTGGCGATCTCACCGCCGAAACCGCCGCAGTTCACCACTCCCCACAGGTCGAGGTCGCCCAGAGCCGCACGAACGCTGTCCTCGGAGGTCAGGTCGAAGGTGAGCGTGCGTGCGCCGGTCTCAGCCGCGAGCTCGTCGAGCGCCTCCTGTGACCGGCCGCTCGCAATGACATCGGCGCCAGTCTTGGCTAGATGGCGCACTGTGGTGCCGCCGATGCCGCCGCTGGCCCCCGTGACCAGGATCGTCCGTCCGGTGAGGTCGTACACGGTGCTTCTCCTCGTCGAGATGACAGGTCCCACCGAGCAGGCACCGTGCGATCAAAAGGGCAACGGTCGATCTGCTCCGTGGCGGATGGGTGAGCTCGATCAGCGTAGCCGTGGACCGGCGAGTTGTCACCGGTGTCAGAGTCGCGGTATGTCTTCCGGTGACATACGCGGGCACGATCCCACGCCGTCCGGTGGCGGCCGCCGGGGATGCCTTGGCTGCACGACGCGTCCTCGCGCCCTCGGACAAGTCGAGGAGAAGGGGCGCCGGTCGGTGATCGCCGCACAGTCGGGCCGGGATCGACGCGAGTGTCACCGGTGACAGAACGGTCCAGGCGCGGCCTCGTGACAGCGGTGACATGAGATCCGGAATGCTCTACGGTGCTGCGATACGGCGAGGCGCCCGAGCCCGTCTGTCACCGTGGACAGTGGTGATGTCGGCGTCGCGGTCGCCTCCGTGATCGCTCCGGAGGAGAGACATGAAGGCCGGCCTGCCCGCGCGGCGACGGCTACGGCACGGTAATCGAGGCCACCGAATCTGTCGCCGTAAGGCAGATGTGCATTCCGCTGACCCGTGTCGGCGCCACCATGTTCACGTCGACGGACCCAAGGCGCGCAGAGCCGACTCTGTCGCACACAAGATCGTGATCACCCCGGGACGAGCTCCATCCGGCCCGAGGCGCAGCCGACCGACAGCCATGCGCATTGACTGACCAACAGGACAGCAGGAGGGGACACCATGGTGCGATCGACGGGTTCGGGCCAGCCGGCTTCGCTCGGCATCGACCTGGGCACCAGCTCCGTCAAGGCGATCGTCACAGGCCTGGACGGAACGGTCATCGGCCATGCAGCCGTTCCCTATCCGGTGCTGGCCCCCCGCCCGGGCTGGTCGGAGACCGACCCCGAGGCGTGGCTGTCGGCTACAGCGGCGGCGGTCCGCACGGCGGTCGCGGAAGTGGGTGCCCGGCCGGTGGCGATCGGACTCTCGGGGCAGATGCACGGACTCGTGCTTGCCAAGGCCGACGGACGACCGATCCGTCACGCGATGCTCTGGTCCGATGCGCGCGCTGTGCGGGAACTGGCCACCTACCGGAACCTGCCCGAGCGTGTCCGAGCGCAGTTGGCGAACCCGCTCAGTCCCGGAATGCCCGGCCCGATGTTGGCCTGGCTCAACACCCACGAACCCGATGCGCTCTCCGCGACCCGCTGGGCGCTGCAGCCCAAAGACTGGCTGCGCGCCCAGCTCACCGGCCGGTTCGCCACCGAACCCAGCGATGCCTCGGCCACTTTGCTCTACAACATCCCGGCAGACGACTGGTCGACAGAGATCGTGGAAGCATTGGGACTGGATCCTGCCAGGTTGCCCCCGGTGCTCCCCGACTCGGCACATCCCGCCGGCGAATTGACCTCGGACGCTGCCCACCTACTGGAACTGCCACCCGGGCTCCCGGTCGTCGCAGGAGCCGCCGACACCGCCGCCGCCGCGCTCGGCTCCGGACTCGCGCACTCGAGTGCCGTTCAGCTGACCATCGGGACGGGCGTGCAGGTCGTTCGGTCCGTTCCGGCCCTGCCGGAGCACCTGCCCGTCACACCGAACACGCACCTGTTCCGAGCGGCGACGCCGAAGGGCTGGTACGCGATGGGCGCCGGTCTCAACGGCGGCTCCACCCTTGCCTGGGTCTGCCGCACGCTCAACGCGTCATGGCAGGAGCTCTACGACGTAGCGGCACGACCACCTCGGGAACACGACCCGTACTTTCTGCCCCACCTGCACGGCGAGCGCACGCCTCATCTCGACCCAGATATGCGCGGAGCCTGGATCGGTCTCGCTCCCCAGCACGACCGGGAACACCTCCTGCGCGCAGCCCTCGAAGGGGTCGGCTTCGCCGCACGCGACATCCTCGACGCCATCCTGGCCACGGGCCCTCCGCTGTCAGAGCTGTGGTTGGCCGGAGGCGGTACAACCGATCCAAGGTGGCGCCAGATGCTGGCTGACGCGGTCGCCCGCCCGCTCCATCCCGTCGATGTCGCAGCGGCCTCCGGGCTGGGCGCGGCGATACTGGCGGCGCAAGCGGCCGAGACCGCCCACGGAGCGGCAGGTCGGGAGCGGCACTCAGCACCGGTGGCTCCAGCCGTCGAGCCGGAATCAACGAACTCCGAAATCTACAGCGTCCGCTACACGAGGTATCGAGATCAGGCCCGCGCGCTGCCCCGCGCCAGCGCGATCATGCCCGGAGCGCAGACCGGAGACTGACCGACCGACGCATCTGCCTGCAGCCATCTCCTCCTCCGACTGGGCGAGCAGCAAGGAAACGAGCACTCACGATCGAGCGGCAGCATCGAGCCTCCGGAGGCCTTCAGCACCCTGCTTGGCAACTTGATCTACCGATGCCTCGACCGGAATCAACATGGCCACAGCAGGGATCATGATGAGCTTGGCCCGGAGACGCTGAGGGCTTGTCAAGCCTCGGCTTTGCCCTGCCTCATTGTCACCGGCCCGATCCGAACTCACCGCGGCTTGGTCATCCCAGAGGCCCCCCGAAACGTCAGCTGTCCGGACGACGAGTCCCGCTCACCGGTGGCTCGACCCGGTGGCTCGACACGATTCGTATCGTCCGCTCATGGCAGTCCACCTGACACGGATTTGCACGAAGACCGGTGATTCTGGTACGACGGCTTTGGGCGACTTCAGCCGGGTAGGCAAGACCGACCCACGGCTGGCCGCCTACGCGGACACCGACGAGGCCAACTCCGCGGTGGGTGTCGCGGTCACCCTCGGCGGGCTCGCCGAGGACGTGGCCACCCCGCTACGTCAGATCCAGAACGATCTCTTCGACGTCGGCGCCGACCTGTGCACCCCGGTCGTCCCCGAGCCGGAGTACCCGCCCCTGCGTGTCACGGAATCCTATGTGATGCGCCTGGAGGGCTGGTGCGACGGGTTCAACCCGCGGTTACCCAAGCTGGGCTCCTTCGTCCTGCCCGGCGGGACGGCCGGAGCAGCGTACCTGCACGTCGCGCGGACCGTTACCCGTCGCGCGGAGCGATCGGTGTGGGCGCTGCTGGACCTCGATCCCGAACACACCAACCCGCTCACCGCCCAGTACCTCAACCGGCTCTCGGACCTGCTGTTCATCCTCGGGCGCCTGGCAAACCCGGACGGCGACGTGCTGTGGCGGCCCGGGGGAGTGGAGCCGGACGCCATCGTCTGACCCGCTCAGGCCGAGCGGCCCAGTGCTCCCCGCCGGGTGCCCTCCCCGAGGGCCAGTCCGTCCCGCATCGACCCGATGCGAGACGACGCACAGCGCGCCGGGACCACGCCAGCATTGAGCTCTTTCCACTTGGCCTCAACCGGCGTGGACGAGCACCAAGACGGCTTTGACCAGGTCGGTCGCTCGGCGGCGGGCGTGCAGCAGATCTTGCGGAGCACGCGCCAGGCTTTGAGCTGGGCGTTGGCTCGCGCGCCGGACCACGCTGACGGGCGTGCGCGGAGTTGACCGCCTTCTGGTTGCCGGAGAGCTTGCGCCGTTCGCCGGTCTCGGGATCCTTCGGGCGCCGACGTCGCGGGACCTCGCACCCCGATCCGCGGTAGCCGTTGTCCGCAACGACCTTCACGTTCGCCTCTCGGAGGGCATCGATGCAGAGATGCTGCGACTCGAACATGGCGTTCCTGTCCCTGAAGTGCGTGTGGCGCGATCGGGCGGGAGGGGTGTGGAGGAAGGACCCCGGGGATCTCGCACTGGCCACGCTGCCCCGGCCCGCCGACATTGACGGGCTGGCGCAGCCGCGCGTGATCCCGGTGATCAGGCCTTCTGGGGAGTGAACACGCCGCGGAAGCGCATCTTGCCCGTGGAGAGCCGGCCGAAGGCCTCCTTGGCCTGGTCGAGAGTGAAGGTCTCGGCGATCGGCTTGACCCTGCCCTTGCCGGCAAGGTCCAAGACCTCGCTCAGGTAGTGCTGGCCGCCGTGAGTGGACCCGATGACCTGCTGGCGCATCATGTGGAACGGCACGCCCTCCGACGAGATCTCGAACGGCTGGGTGAAGTCCAGCCCGCTCAGGACCACCCGCCCGCTCGGCCGCAGACCAACCATCGCCTCTTCTGCGGCGTCGAAGGCGTTGGTGGTGACCAGCAGAACGTCGGCACCGCCCAGGTCGGCAAGCTCCTGGCCGTTGGAGACCACATGATCGGCCCCCAGCTCCTTGGTCAGGTCGTGCTTGTCGGGCGAATGCGTGATCGCGACGGTCTCGAAGCCTGACGCCTTGGCCAGCTGAATAGCAACGTGTCCCAGTCCGCCGATGCCGATGACGGCGATCCGCTCGCCCGGCTGCAGGTTCGCGTCGCGGATGCCGCTCCACGTGGTGTAACCGGCGCACATCATCGGGGCGGCGTCGACGTAGTCGAGCCCATCGGGCAGCAGCACCGTGCCCTCGGCTGCGATCGCGATGTACTCCGCGTGACCGCCCTGTGCCGCGAAGCCTGTGGTGCGCGCGGTGGGACAGTTCATCGCAGTCTGGCCGGTCAGTGGCAGGTACTGGCGGCAGTAGTCGCAGCGGCCGCACGCCTGCTGCACCCAGGTGGTGCCGACCCGGTCGCCGATCTCGCGGCCGTGCACGCCGGCACCCACCTCGACGATCTCACCGACGACCTCGTGGCCCGGGGTCTGGGGGTAGATGTCCCCGCCAGCGCCCTGGGTGGCCCACACGTCGGTGTAGCACATCCCCGATGCGTGGACTTTGACCAGCACCTGCCCCGGCTCGGCCGCGGGTGTTGGGACCTCCTGGACCTCCCAGGGCTTGTTCGCTCCCGTCATCACGATCGCCTTCATGGCGCACCTCCTGTCTCGGGTTCGGCGTGCCGGACCCTCGTATGTAACTATCTGGTTCGTTTCACGCTAGTTGACGACACTCCGTCCGTCAACAACTGGATAGTTACCTTCTCCGATAGACTCGTGGTATGCCACCCGACGCGAGCGCCACAAAAGCCCGCATCCTCGACGCGGGCGTGCTCGAATTCGCCCAGCACGGCCTCGCCGGCGCGCGGGTCGACCGGATCGCCGACTCGGCGTCGGCGAACAAGCGCTCCATCTACTCCCACTTCGGCAACAAGGAGGAACTCTTCGACATCGTCGTCGCCTACGCCCTTCGAGAGCTGGTCGCCGCCGTCCCTTTCACCGCCGACGACCTCGGCGACTACGCAGGACGCATGTTCGACTACCTCCTCGACCATCCGCAGACGCTGCGTCTGACGGTCTGGGCGCAGCTCGAGCGATCCGAGGTCGGGAGCGAAGAGATCGAGGAGTACCGCCCCAAGGTCGCCGCGGTCGCCGCGGCGCAGGAGGTCGGGGTGATCGGCAACATCTGCGACGCCGCCGACGTGCTGGCGTTTACCGTCTCGATCGCGACGTCGTGGGCGAACGCTTCTCCGGCCCTCCGGGGCCTTGCGGCTGAACCCGACGGCTCAGCTGCACGGATCGCCAGCCACCGGTCCGCGCTCGTCGCCGCAGTGCGCGCCATCGCGGGATGAGCTGTACAGCCCTTCCACCTGGTCAGGCGGGGGCACGGCGTGTTGCGGCGTGGCGTGACCTGAATGAGTGAAGCTCGTGGTAGACGGGCGATTGACTAGACCGACACGCCTGACCAGGTGATTCGGTTGCACGCCCCCATCACCCTCGCCGACGGGCTCCGCAGCCGCCGGGCCAAGGTCGGAACCGCTGGCGGCGGCTGTCCGCCGGTGATCGAGCAGGCGATGCTAGTGCTCGCCCACCTGCGCAAAGCCGAGACCTACGCCGAGCTCGCCGCCGGGTGCGACATCGGCACGACCACGGTGTGTTCCGCTACGTCACCGAAGCCACCGAGCTGCTCGCCGCCCTTGCCCCGACCCTGCAGAAAGTTATGGCCCGATCTCCTCGCCGCGAAGGCACCCACCCTGGAACAGGCGATCGAGGTCGCTCGCCAGAGGGCGTTCGTGATCCTCGACGGAACCCTGCTGCTCATCGACTGGGTCGGTATGGCCTGCGCCCCGCAGCCGCCGATACCGCCTACCAAGGCACCGGATTCACCGCCACGGTCCCGCAGCGCCGCCGCCGCAAGGACCCCGACACCGGCCGCTATCGATGCCTGTCGCGGAACCGGGAGGACGTGAACGCAGCCCACGCCCGCCACCGCGACCCGGGCGAGCGAGTCAACGCCGAGCTGAAGAACTGGAGGATCCTGCGCAAGATCCGAACCAGCCCCAACACCGCGGGGCAGCTCATCGCCGCAGTTCAGACCCTCATGATCGCCAGCGCATGATCAGGTTGGCAAAGGCTCATTGCCGAGTCCGCCCGAGGGGATGTTGCCCGTGCCGTGCCTGCACCTCACCCGCTCATCCCTCACGCCGCGGCGAATCCCCTGGCCCGCATTCGGCTCACAGGGAACGATGGGTGCCAGCGTCGCAGATCGTCGGGCGCTCACCCGCAGACGCGCGCGCCCTGCGTCGACTATCCTTGTCGTGTGGTGTCAGAGTCAATTCGCCGAAGCGGTCGGGACAAGGTCTACGACTCACTTCGCCAGCAGATCATCTCGTTGAAACTGAAACCAGGCGAAGCGATCTCGGAGAAGGAGATCGCCGCAAGTCTGGGTGTTAGCAGGACGCCGGTCCGGGAGGGTCTGATCCTGCTTGTCGACGAGGGCTTGGCATCGATCTATCCCAAGATCGGGTCGTTCGTTTCTCGAATCGATCCGCGCAAAGTTGGTGACGCGCAGTTCGTGAGAGAGGCCGTGGAACTGGCGTCCCTGCAGGAGATTCCTGATACCCTCGATGTTGAGCTCGTGCAACTCCTGCAGTGGAACCTGGAGCAACAGCACGGCACAGATAGTCCTGACGAATCCTTCCGGCTCGACGAGGATTTCCATCAGGGCCTGCTCGCCCTGGCGGGGCGCGGCGCGGTGTGGCCGACAGTGGCCGCGGCCAAGGGGCACCTCGACCGGGCGAGACGGCTTGGGCTTCCGGAAGCGAAACCGATCGCCAGCATCGCCCGTGAGCACCAGGAGATCTTCGACGCGGTCGTCGCTCATGATCTGGGGGAGGCGCGAGACCGTCTCCGGGCACATCTGAGGGGGATCTATGATCAGATCGACCGGCTCCGCGAGACCTTCCCCGACTTCTTCACCAACGGCGTGAATGCCACCCCTACGCGACGCGTTGTTGCGGTGTGGGACTGACACGGGATCGTCGACAGATCGAGGCGCACGTACGCACACGCCCAGGGCTCGGCGGCGCTGCCGGCCTGCCCGCCGAGCCCCAGGTGCCCCATCAGGTCATGCGGACGCCGCCCGGGACGACTCGTCGCTGCGAGTTCCCAGCATGGCACGAACTCCCGCTTCGACGCCGCGCAGCTCCGACAGTCCCTTGAGGCGACCGATGAGCGGGTAGCCGGGCCGGGTCACCCGTCCCTTGTCGTCAAGAATCTGGTGGCCGTGGTCCGGGCGTACGAAGATTTCCGACCCGCCTCGGGACTCTCGCTGGTACTCCTCAGCGACGAGCTCCCTCACGACCCCGACGATGTCGGTGCCACCACTAATATGATCGGCCTCGTAGAAATCATAGGGGCCGGATCCCTCCCAGCGGCTAGTTGATCTGAGGTGCGCGAAGTGGACGCGATCCGCGAATTCGCGCGCCATCGCCACCACATCGTTGTCGAGTCGTTCACCGATCGATCCTGCACAGAACGTGAGACCGTTGGCCGGGCTCGGTACCTCGGCGAGCAGCCAGGCGATGTCATCGCGGGACGAGACGATGCGCGGCAGCCCGAGCAGGGGCCACGGCGGATCGTCTGCATGCATACCCAGTCGAATATCGACCTGCTCCGCCACGGGCACTACGCGGTGAAGGAAGTAGCTGAGATTCTGCCGATAGATCGAGTCGTCGATACCCTTGTACGTTTCAATTGTATCGCGTAGAGATTCGAGTGAGTAGGTCTCTTCGGAGCCCGGGAGTCCCCCGAGGATCGTGCGCTCCAACTCGGCGACTCTGCCCTCATCAGCGTTGGCGAAGAACTCGCGCGCGCTGGCAACGTCGTCCGCCGCGTAGTCCTTCTCGGCGTCCGGACGTTGAAGGATGAAGATGTCGAACGCAACGAACTCTGCATGCGTGTAACGAAGTGCCCAACTGCCATCCGTCAGCTCGAAGCCGAGGTCGGTCCGTACCCAGTCCAGGATCGGCAGGAAATTGTAGCAGACCACCTGTAGGTGACACTCGGCGAGATTCCTGAGTGTCTGCGTGTAGGCGTCGATGTATTTGTCTCGGAGAGGTCCTCCGCGTTTGATCTCTTCGTGGATCGGCACGCTCTCGACGACACTCCAGGTCAGACCGGCGGCCTCGATCTCCGACCGACGAGCCGCGATCTCTTCGACCGGCCACACCTCGCCGTTCGGGAGATGGTGGAGGGCTGAGACAATATCGGTCGCTCCGGTCTGACGAATTTCGGCGAGTGTCACGGGGTCGCTCGGACCGAACCAACGCCAGCTGTGTTTCACGTGCTGCCACTCCTTGTCGTATTTGGAACAGATCGGTTCCGGGTTGTTGCCCCCGAGGTGTATTCGCGTCGCGGTATTGTCATCCGCTGATGAGCGAGATTAGGCCGACCGCGACGATTGCCGCAGCCGAGATCACGAGATAGCCCGTGGACACCGGCCCGTCCACGATGCGACGATCGGTCACTCGGAATCGGAGGTAGAGCGCGGCGATCCCGACGGCGAGCAGGTAGAGCGCGTTGAGGATCCCGCCGATGATGACCAGCGCGAGCGGTGAGCTCACGATCACCCCGAGCGCCATCCAGGTGACCGGAAGAGCGATGAGCAGAGTGCGGATCCAGCGGTCACGCGCGACGGGGTCGTACCAGTCGAGCAGCCCGAGAACCGCGGCCGCGTTGGTGATCTGCCGGCTCGTGGCCGGCATGTTGGCGAGGATGGTCTTGAACAGGGTCACCGCCGCGAACACCAGGAACAGTGTTCCCGCCCACGCCCCGACCGTGTCGGAGAAGATGCGGGAGATCGTCGTGAGAACGTCGGTGCCGCTCGGGACCAGGCCCTGCGGGTTGAGGACGGCCGCCCCGAGGACGTAGAACGCCGCCGTCGCCAGCGTGTACATCACCCACGAGACCCACGCATCCTTTTTCATGACCGAGACCCAGCCACGCGCGCGCTCGGCCCACTCGTCGGAGCCGTCATTCGGCCCAGTCCAGCTGGCGTACCCCTTCTCGACGCACCAGTAGCTGTAGGCCGTGACTTCTCCCGCTCCGACTCCGGTCAAGCCGAACATCGCCAGCGCGACCCCCATCGCCCCAGCGGCAATCTGGAACTGCATGCCCCCAGCCATGTCCGCGCCGCTCCAGGCAAACGGGGTAGCCTGGAGCGCGAAAACCAGGGCGATCGCAGACACCGTGACGAGCCCGACGAGGGCTGTTGAGAAGCGCTCGACGATGTCGTACCTGTTCGCGATGTGGATGACGATGGCGACGATAACCATGACGGCCGCCCAGAATCCGATCGACACCATCGACGTCGGATCACCGTCGATGGGCATCAGAATCGACAGCGCCAGTCCGGCCGCACTGATGACTCCAGCCTGGCTGGTGATGACCTGCAAGAACATCAGCACCGAGAGGTACGAAATCCAACCCCTACCGAAGATGCGCGGCGGTACCTGGTCGTAGCCGTCGATGGCCGGCCGGCCGGTCGAGATGGACCAGCGAGCGATCTCGATCTGAACGGCGACCTTGACAAAAGTGGAGACGATCACCAGCCACAGTAGGATAAAGCCGACCTGGGCGCCGAGCGTGGTGGCAGTGATCAGTTCACCGGAACCGACGACGGCGGCGCTGGTGACCATCCCCGGCCCGAGAAAGCGCAGGCTGGGACGCCAGCCACGCGGTGGGGTTCGGACATTGGCCGGATTGAGAACATACGGGTTCTCGGGCCCGAACAGCGATGACCGGTCGGAACCGGAGACAGCTTCGGTCGAGTCTGACGAAGAGGCCACGTTGGCTCCTCTGAGTGGTTGGCGAGCAGTGACAGATGATGCCTCGAACGTCCAGCGCGCCGGGCGCCGGTGTTGACTCGAGTCGTTCCGGTCATCGTGGCGACTGCGATTGCGGACAGGCGCCTGATCTTCGGCAGTGCGGTCCCTCGAGCGGATCGGATGCCTGCCGAGTCTGCGCCGAGAGCAGCGTGACGCGGTCTACCGGGAATCCCGCACAGCGCGAGCTTAGAAGAGCCCCAGCCCATGCACCGCTGTCGCGGCAGGAGGCCTCGAACTCTAGCGATGGCGTGCACGACAAGCCTGGTGCCGGCCTCGACCGGAAACGACAAGCACGCCCACACGTGCTGGCAGAGCCGACGCCGAAGGCGATGGCGGGAAGGACGTCCTCGGCCACACCTCCTCAGTGATATACATACGTGACGTGCAGTGCTAGTATGCATGCTGTCGAGCGTGGAATCAATGACGGCCGGCCTGCTGATGCGCTCGGCGAGGCCGACCTGGGCCGAGCTCGGGAGCTTCCTCGGAGTGGGAGGTCGGTGCTCAGGGTCTGGGCACACTCCGGCGCGGGACCGCCGCCGGGAGACTACGAATGCCGGCCGACGATGGACACCTGGCAACACTGGGATGCAGACGTCGTCGGCCGGGGAACGGACGCCAATGCTGACGGCCAGTACAACCGCACGTGCCGTGGTGACGACCGCGCCGCGCGTGATCGCGCTCCAGGAGCGGCAGGTACCCGAGCCCGCGGCGGGCGAGGTCCTCGTCCGTACGGTGGCTACCGGAATCTGTGGATCGGATGTGCACCTGTTCCACGGTGACCATCCGTACTCGAACTACCCACTCGTTCAAGGGCACGAGACTGTCGGCCGGATCGAGCAGGTCGGGCCCGGGGAAGCCGAGGGGCTTGTCGGGTCACTCGTGGCGGTCGAACCGACGGCGGAGTGCCGACGTTGCGGTGAGTGCCTCCGCGGGGCCTACAACCGGTGCGAGAACCTCCAGGTACTCGGCGTGCAGAAGGCGGGATCGCTGGCGGGATACGTCGTGGCCCGAACGTGCAAAGTGCACCCGGTCCCGCACACCGAGAGCCCAGCCGCCTGGGCACTGGCCGAGCCGGTCGCGGTCGCAGCGCACGCGGTGGAACGATCGGGAACCGTCGCCGGTGACACCGTCGTCGTCCTCGGTGCCGGCGTCATCGGGCTGGCGATCGCACTATGCTTGCAACGTCGCCACCCACAGTCGGTGATCCTGGTCGAGCCCTCGGTCGAACGACGAGCACGTGTCGACCGTCTCGGGCTCGGCATGGCGGTCGCCCCCGAGGACCGCGACGCCGCGCTCGCCGGTGCAGCACCGTCTGGAGCAGACGTTGTCTTCGAGGCGACCGGTATCCCGTCGGTACTGAGCGGTGCTCATGGTCTTGCCCGATTCGGTGGCCGGATCGTGGTGGTCGGGCAGGGCGCCGGCGACTTCACCGTCCCGGTCATCGAGATGACGCGCAAAGAACTGACACTGACCGGCAGCAGGAACAGCGCCGGTACCTTCCCCCTGGCGATCGAGACGCTGGCCGCGCGCCCGGACGTCCTCGCAGAGCTGGTCACCCACCGCTTCGCTCCCGATCAGGTCGAGGCTGCCTACGACGAGCTCGCCCGCCCGGGCAGCGGGGCGCTCAAGGTGCTCGTGGAGTTCGACGCATGAGCGGCCTCGATGGGGCGTTCGCTGTGGTGGTGGGAGGGTCTCGCGGGCTGGGCGCCGCAGTCGCAGCGGCACTGCACCAGTCCGGCGTCCGTACCGTGGCGCTCTCGCGCGCCGGGAGCCCCGAGCCGACCCCCTGGGAGCAGGTGGGCTGCGACGCGACCGACCCCGCCCAGGTCGAAGCGTTCTTCCAGGACCGCAGCGACGACCTCCGCAACCGGGCCCTGCTCGTGAACTTCGCGGGGGTCCGGAACAACGCCCCGCTGACAGATTCGGACCCGGCCGTCTGGCACGACTGTGTGCAGTCGAGCCTGTTCAGCACCTATCTGGCACTGCGAGGCTTCGCGCGCCACTCCCGGGGACCCGGCGCCGTGGTCAACATGGCATCGATCCACGCCAGGGCTGCCGCACCAGGCCGCACCGCATACGCCGCGGCCAAAGCCGCGGTCGAACAGCTCACCGCTGTGGCCGCCGTGGAGCTGGCCCCCCGGATCAGGGTCAACTGCATCGCCCCTGGATTCATCGCCACACAAGCCTCGACCGACATGATCGCGCGGGGTGCACTCGACGGAGCGTCGCTGGAACGGCGCACCCCGCTCGGCCGACTCGGCGAGGTCGACGACATCACCCGAGCCGCCCTGTTCCTGCTCTCCGAGGACAGCTCGTTCATCACCGGGGAGACCCTCCGGGTGGACGGCGGCTGGCTGCGGCACGCGGAGGTCTAGACCCTATGACGAACCAGACCGAGATCCGCTCCGGCGACGGCGCGCAAGACACAGGCAGCGCGGTTGGACGCGCGCGCCAGATCGGTGCCGTACCGATCATCACCCTCCACGACGCCGCGGACGCAGTCCCGCTCGCCGCGGCACTGAGCGCCGGCTCCATCCCGTGTATGGAGATCACACTCCGGACCCCGAGCGCGATCGAGGCGCTCCGTGCCGTCAGGCAGGCCCGGCCCGACATTCTCCTCGCAGCCGGGACGGTGCTCACCATCGACCAACTCGCCGCCGTCGCGGACGCCGGCGTAGACCTCGTGGTGACCCCCGGCTTGGACCCGGCCCTGGTGGAACAGAGTCACGCACGGGGGATCGAGGTTCTTCCCGGGGTCGCCACCCCGACCGAGATCCAGACCGCACGAAGCCTGGGGCTGCAGGCAGTGAAGTTCTTCCCCGCAGAAGCACTGGGCGGTGCCCGCACCCTCACCATCCTCGCGGACGTGTACCCGGACCTGTCCTTCGTCCCGTCCGGAAGCATCACACCGGCATTGCTCCCCGACTACCTCCGTATCCCGGCAGTCGCGGCATGTGGTGGTAGCTGGCTGGTCAAGCCTGACCTGCTCGCCGGACGAGCATTCGACCGCATCACAGCCCTCGCCGCCGACACCGCACGACAGGTCGGGCAAGCACGAACCACGGTAGTCCAGCCGTGACCGGGGCTCTGTGGCTCGGCCTCGACCTGGGCACCTCGTCACTCAAGGCAGTCGGGATCGACGACGCAGGAAAGATTCAGTTCCGCCATACCGAGGCCTACCCGTCCTGGGAGACAGCTGAGGGCGGGGTCGAGCAGGATCCGTCGCGCTACCTCGACGCCGTGGAAGCGGCGATCGATCGCTGTGGTGGCGAGCGCGTCAAGGGGATCGGCCTGACCGGCCAGACCCCGACAACAGTCCTCGTGGACTCCGCAGGCACACCGGTCCGACCCGCCATGACCTGGCAAGACCGCAGAGCCGTTGCCGAGGCGGCCCTCCTCGCCGACAAGCTCGGGCCATCGGCCGAGCTGCTCGGCACGGCACTCCCCTGGTCACCCGCCTTCGAGCCGGCGAAACTGCTCTGGCTGTCCCGTCACGAGCCCGACGTGGTCCGCCGGACGCGATGGGTGCTGCAGCCCAAGGATTTCGTGGGCCTAACGCTCACGGGATCGCCCGTGTCCGATCCATGGTCGTTGAAAGGCCTACGGAACACCCTCACCGGCGACCCGGCCACATCCGTCCTCGGCGCAGTCGGATGGCCTGCCGAGGTGGTTCCCCCCGCCGCGGACGGTGGACAAGCCCGCGGCGAGGTCAGCCACGACGCACGCCGACGCCTCGGCCTCCGCGCCGGCACGCTGGTGTCGGTCGGCTGGTCGGACGCGATGGCGACCATGCTGGCCGCCGGCGCCTTCGACAAGCCAAGCGGATTCGTGCTGGCCGGGACCTCGAGCATCGTCGGGTTATCGACCAACGACCCTGCCCCCGAGGCCAGCGAGCTGCTGGTCATTCCCAGCAGTTGCGCGCCCATGACCGTCTGCTACGGCCCGACCCAGTCGGCCGGGGCATCGGTCGACTGGTTGGCCGGAGTCCTGCAACGCGAGCCGCGAGAGGTCCTTGAGATGGCTGCTCGCCACCCCCACAACGCCTCACTGCCGCTGTTCGTACCCTACCTTGCCGGCGAGCGTGCACCGGTATGGCGCCCCGACGCCCGTGGTGTGTTTCTGGGCCTCTCGATCGAAGACGACGCCGCCGCCCTGGCCAGATCGGTGGTCAGCGGCGTCTGCCTCAGCGAGCGCGACGTCCTGTCCACCGCGGAGACGCGAAGCGGCCGATGCGTCGAGGACATCCGGATCTCCGGTCGTGGGGCGGCCGCGGAGCCGTGGCGCTCTGCCCGCGTTGAAGCGCTTGGCAGACCACTCCACATGCTCGACGCCCCCGACGCTACAGCCGTCGGCGCCGCCATGCTGGGGATGGCCGCACACCATGGAGGTGTCCTCGCCCAGGCCCGGGACCTCGAATCGACATCGAGTGAACACGTGTCGACGGGTTCGGACCGGGCATCAGACCGATGGCTCGACCAGTATCGAGCGGCGGCCCGCATCGCGGTCTCGTCGTCACAGCGGCTCTCGCAGCTGACGCTGTAGGAGCGCCCACCCGCGCGGCGTGAGGCGTCGACCCTCATACGGTGTAGTGATCGGTTTATGCTCTTGGAGCGACCGCTGGTATCGAGACATTGTCACGAATTGCGGCGGCAAAGCTCGTCCGAAGGGGTAGTTGCCCGACAAGAGTTGCTTGGAATGCGTGGTAGAGGTCCGGCTTGCCTGACCAGATCGTGGCTGCTGGTTTGTTGGACTCGGATAGCTCGTGCAGCCATGATCCCCGTGTTCGGTCGATGAGAACGTCATCTGCGTATCCCCACCAGCGCATGTAGTCCTCGACGAAACGTGATTCCCCCGTGACGCGCGCGAGCGTTCCGGCGGCACCGATGGCCTCTGCGACCACCCAGTGTAAGCGCGTGTTGACAACGGGTGTACCAGTCCAGTCGGTGGTGTAGACGAAGCCGTCGTGTCCGTTGCGTGCCCAACCGTCGGCGGAGGCGCGTTCGTAGAGCTCGGAGGCTGCGGAGATGTATCGACTTCGGTCTTCGCAGATCGGTGCGGTCGACACGATGAGCCGGGACCACTCGAATGCATGGCCGACTGTGGCTCCGTACGGGGTGAACTGATCGTACGGTCGCTCGCGATTATGATCGAGATCAGCACGCCACGACTGGTCGTAGTGCTCGGGGATTCTCCACTCGTTCGCCGAGGCCTGCTCGATCACGAAGTCGCAGATGCTGACGGCCCTCTCGGCCCACGTGGTGTCAGCGGTCGCGTCATGGGCCGCGAGCATCGCCTCGACGAGATGCATGTTGGAATTGACGCCTCGATAGGGGCGGCATTGCGACCAGTCGGCGGTCCAGGAGTCCGCGAACATGCCGGACCTCGGTTCCCAGAATCGCTGGTCAAGTACTTCGAGGGCCTCCGCGAGTGGTCGAGGTGCGATCGGGGCGCCGGCCATGGTGGCCGTGGCGGCTGCGAGGACGACGAGGGCGTGCGTGTACGCCGACTTGTCGGATGCCTCGCCGTCGTGTTCCCGCCAGCCGCCGTGGACGTGATCGCGCGCTGTGGTGTCGAGTCCCCGCAGCAGCTGGTCCGCGCGCTTCCGGGCTCCGGGGATACCCCTCAGTGCAGCAAGGTAGCTCACGTAGGCCATCCGGGCGGTGATGTAGGTGTGTCCGCCTAGTCGTGGATCAGGGCGCCCGTCATCGTCGAGCCAGGCCCCGAGTCCATCAGGCCTGACCACATGACGTGCGAACTCCGCGAGCCGAATTTCCTCGGCCCGCAGCCAGTGCTGGTGAGCTGGGGCGTCGATTAGCGTCGAGGCCATCCTAGATGTCCTTCCATGGGTTGCGGTTCAGGGGAGGCTCACGTCTCATTAAGCACCAATGGCAGGCACCGTTGTAATCTATGGGCGCTCGGACGCGAGCATAGATCCTTCTTGACTCCGGAGTCAACGCATGGCCAAATACCACCGGACCAAACCTGCCTCCGACGTCACCCCCAATGTCGAATATTTTCGGCCAGAGCCGCGGACGCACGGCCGCCAGCCATGCCTCGCTCGTCGATCTCCGATCTCCAGGGGGTGGAGCATATCGCCGACGACTTCTCCCACGGCCGGTCGATCGACAACATGACCCGCGCTACCCGGGCTCTGGTTCGGGTTGGGCATCCGGGTCAACAGCGTCAGCTTGACGGTCGTTGACATTTCCCAGATCAGCCACGGACACGGGCGGTCCCGAAGTCGAGATACCGTCCTTGCCCAGAAACCGTTGGGCCAGGAGTGCTGCGATTATGGTTCAGCTTAGCGAACGGATGTATGTCGATGATCAGCGGTCGATGTTCCCGTCCGACGATCGGACGCGCCTGGGCGCCGAGGGGTCACCGGCCGCGGGCGACCGATCCGAGGGAGCCCGATATACTTCGCTTACCCGGGCTGCGAGATTGACGAAGGAGCTGGAATGGCGACCATGCGAGAAGTCGCCGCTCACGCTGGCGTGAGCCAGAAGACCGTGTCTCGTGTCTTCAACGAGGACCGGCATGTCACGCCCGCTACTCGGGAGAAGGTGCTCCAAGCGCTCCGCGAGCTCCGCTACACCCCGAACTCGCTGGCCACGATGTTCCGGGCCGGTCGATCTCCCGTTATCGGTATCGCGGTCCCTGACATCGTCGACCCATTCTTTGCTGCCATCGTGAGGTCTGTGGGCGAGGTCGCAGCCACCCGCAACATGTCGACGCTCGTGACCAGCCTCGCCGACGATCCGGACCGCGAGGACGAGTTGGTTGAATCGCTGCTGCGGCGTTCACTGAGTGGTCTCATCCTAGCCTCGACCCGGGACGAGCAAAATTATCTGCAGAGATGGACCGAGAAACTGCCGATCATCTTTGTGGATCGCGGACCGACTGACGTCGTCGGGGACAGCTTCACCCACGATGACGTCAGCGGCGGACGCCTGGCCACGGAGCACCTGATCGGCCATGGGCATCGCCGGATTGCATTCGTCAGCGACCGTCTGAGCCTCCCCACGACCCGGGGACGCCTTCTCGGCTACCGACAGGCACTCGAGCTGCACGGCTTACCGTACGTCGAGGAGTATGTCGGTCTCGGCGTCACTGACACCAGCGGTGGACACACAGTCGTCGGGGAGCTGCTCGCCCTACCGGAGCCACCTACCGCAATCTTCTCGTCGAATGCTGGCGCGACGATGCGCCTCGTCCCTGCATTGCGCGAAATCGCGATCGGCCTAGTCTCCTTCGGAGATTTTCCGATGGCTAGCGAGCTGCGGCCGTCACTCACTGTGATAGACCAGGATCCTGCGCGGGTTGGGTGTCTCGCCGCGGAGCGGGTGATCGAACGCCTCGACGAGCCCGACGGGCGATTCGACCGACGTACGATCCTCGAGGTCAGCCTGGTCGAACGTGAGTCTTGCGCGGTCGCCGTCCCCACCTTCCCGTGATCGCGCGCTGGCTGCTCGGCCGAATTCGCTCCCCTCACCCGATGACGTGCAGTCGGATCGTCTGCAGCGCGCCGTTCTCGCGCAATGATCGGGCCATCCTGCGGAACTCCTCGAGGAACGCGGCGTTATCGGTCAGCCCAAGCTCACCAAAGGCACCGATGCGGAGCGCGCCACAGCTGACGTCGTCGGCGATCGCGCGCTCAGCAGCGCTGAGTGTCGGTTCGGATACGTCGAATAGCTCGCCATTGTCGTCTACTCCACCAAGATACCGCTGATAACATGCGAGCAAGAACGCCTCACGGCGGTAATCCGCTCCGGTGGCGAGCTGGTGGGTGACCAGCGGAGTGTGGAAGGTGGGAATCTTCGCTGCCCCGTCGGTCGCAATCCGCAGCAGCTGATCGCCGATTGCCGGATTCCCGAACCGCCGGCGCACGCTGTGCGAGTAAGCTGCAAGATCGATATCGGTTGTTCCTTCCAGCACCGGGATCGCGTCTCGCGTCATGAAAGTCTCCAAGAGAGTATTGATCACGGGATCATTCATGGCCTGATGAACGACTCGATACCCTGCTAGCAGCGACGGGTAGGCCAGCAAGACATGGGATGCGTTGAGGAGGCGAAGCTTGACTTCCTCGTACGGCCGGACGTCTTCAGTGAACTCCACGCCGACCGACGCCAGGTCCGGACGGCCTGTCGGGAAGTCGTCCTCGATGACCCACTGCAGGTAACTCTCGGTTGTCACCGGCATCTGGTCCTGGATCCCGGTCCGTTCCGAAAGCCAGGCGATGTCGGTGTCCGGCACGTATGGGGCCACTCGATCGACCATGGAGTTCGGGAAACCGGCGTTCCCGTCGATCCATTTGGCAAGGGTTTCGTCGATCATTTGTGCCAAGCCGACGACGGCACGTCGGGCGGCATCTCCGTTGCCCGGAAGATTGTCGCACGAGACAACTGTGAACGGAGCGACGCCGACATCCCGCCTACGGGCAAGGGCCCGAACCAGGAACCCGAAAACTGTTCGGGGCACATCGCTGTTGGCATCATGGCGAATGTCGTCGGCTTCAGCGGCGAATCCACCGGTCGATTCGTCAGTAAAGTATCCGCCCTCAGTGATCGTAAGGGTGACTATACGCAGTTCGGGGTCGCTAAGGGCATCAAGGACTGCGGTCGGTTCGGAGGGTGCATGCAGATAGTCGATGATGGACCCGATGACCCGAGACTCCGCTGTGCCAGAGGGATCAAACTCGGTAAGCGTGTAGAGGCAGTCCTGTTCTGCGAACTTCTGTGCTTTCGCGCGTGAGCTGTCGCCGTCGCTAACCCCGATACCGACAATCCCCCAACCCTCCGAACCGGGTCGGGAGAGATAGCGGTCGATGTAGACAGCCTGATGCGCACGGTGAAAATTGCCGACGCCGAAGTGGGCGATCCCCGGGCGCAGTCGCGAGCGGTCGTAGGTCGGGGTGGCGATGGTGGCCAGGGATGCCAACGTGTTGTTGCTGAGGTGTGTCATCGTCATCCTCCCAAGATCAGCAGTTGTGCGGTAACGCAGCGTTGGATTGGGGGGCATCACCGCCTTCGTCGGCCTCGCCCCTTGGTTCTCCAGCCGAAGCTGGCAGTACTCGTGCTGACGACGATGACGTCCGGTGTGTTCAGGCGCCGCTGAGGGACGGACGATAGACGACCTCTTAGCCTGATTGGCAGAGGTGAGGAACCACCTGACAGGGCGGCGCCCGCGCGGCACCCGTAACCAGTGTGCAATTCATTCTTTCATCATTTCGATTCGGTGAACTCGCTCTTAGGTAGGCCTAGGGTGTCGCTCATCTCTTCGAGCGGTACCTGTTTCGTCTCAGGCATCTTAGTCAGCACCCAGATCAATTGCCCCACCATGCACAGGAAGAAAATGAGGAAGGCGATACCGCCCCCGAGTCCGGCAGCGATCCCAGGAAATGTCCAGGTAGTTATCGCTGCAAACGTCCAGTGGACGAAACTACCGAGCGCCTGTCCTTGAGCGCGTACCTTGTTCGGGAAAATCTCCGCGATAAATACCCAGATCACAGAGCCCTGGCCGAACGCATGAGCGGCGATGAACACCAGTAGTCCGAGTAGCACCAGTACAGACGAAGTGGAGGTGAATCCCGCGTCAGGTCCGCTCGTCAGGAAGATCGAAGCGACAACCCCCAGTGAGATCAAGTACCCGACGGAGCCGATGATCATCAGTTTGCGGCGACCGAAGCGGTCGATCACGGAGAGCGCAGCCATCGTGGCGATAAGGTTTACTACGCCCATGGCGACCGCCTGCAGAAGAGCCGTATCCCCACTGGCTCCCGCCATCTCAAATATGGATGGCGCGTAATAGGTGACGGCATTGATTCCCGAGAGCTGGTTGAAGGCGGCAATCCCGACAGCCAAAAGCACGATCTTGCGGTAGCGTGCTGAGAACAGGCTGGTCTTGCGCCAACTCCGGTCGAGCGCAGCCGCTTCTTCGATCTCCGCGAACTCATCGCGCAGCTCTTGAGGCGATTTGGTGAGCCGGGAAAGAACGTGGTATGCGTGGTCCGTGAATCCTTTACCGTATAGCCAACGGGGACTTTCCGGGACCGTGAATACGAGCAAGAAGAACAGTAGTGCAGGAGCTGCTTCCACAAGGAACATCCATCGCCAGGCTACGCTGTCAGCGACGAGCGAAGCCAAGACCCAGTTGGAGAGATATGCGGTCAGCACCCCTAATACCACGTTGAACTGGACCAGCCCGACCAGGCGGCCCCGCAGGCGCGCTGGCGCAATTTCGGTGGTGTAGATCGGAGCAACCACACTAGCAGCGCCGACGCCAATACCACCGACGAACCGTGCGACCATAAAGAAGATCCACCCGCCGGTATCCTCAGTCGCGATTCCGCTGCCGATTGCGGACGCGAAGTATAAGATTCCGATTGCGAAGAGCGTCTTCTTTCGGCCGAAGCGATTCGATGGGTACCCGGCGAAAAGTGCGCCTACAATCGTTCCGATGAGAGCCGTGGCCGCGGTAAACCCGAGGCCAAATCCCCCTAGGTCAAAAACTCGTTGCAGGGCACCGGTCGTCCCGGAAATGACAGCGGTGTCGAAGCCGAATAGCAGCCCTCCCAGTGCTGCGACCAAGGCGCTGCGCAGGACCAGTCCGTTTGCGCCACGCGATTCGACGCCAGATCCGAGCCGTGTCGAGGATTCGGCCATGCTAGCTCCTTTGCTACGCGACGCCTGGGAGGTTGCAGCAATACGAAAACTAGTTTGTCCTGGAAGTGCTCGGGTCCGAGTTGGCCAGCTTCATTCGCGAGTAGTCGAATCTGAATCCAGCTGTGATGACTCGACTTGACGGCCAGTCCAACAGGCTGCCAGCGACCTGCGTACAAATTCGAGACGGCAGCACGTTGGTCGTGCTCGACGCTCGGGTGCTTCATCTCCTCATCGAGCGTGGATCGCAGCAGTTGGTCTGTTCGTGTCGGCCAAGGGGACGTGTTGGCCGGAGCTTATGACGTGAAGGTACGTCGATCGTGACTCCGGTGTCAAGCCCCATCGTGATCCGTCTGCGGGTGGTCGTTCGAGGGTCTATACCGTGCGGTATAAGCGCAGCCGCGCGGCGGCCGGGATCGCTATAGGGGAGGCACTCGACGCCGTGGTGGATCCTCCCGAAGTAAGGTTGTTGAGGCTCTACCGCGGCCCATTGCGTATAGACAGTCGTAGAAACTGGCCGAACCGTCTCCAGCCGGGCCAATCGAGTGGTGGCCTGTCGGAAGCTGCAACCAGTTGATCCGTTCACTGAGGCTTTGCCAACCTGATCAAGCGTTGGCGATCATGAGGGTCTGAACTGCGGCGATGAGCTTGTCCGCGGTGTTCGGGCTGGACCGGATTTTCCGCAGGATGCGCCAGTTCTTCAGCTCGGCGTTCGCTCGTTCACCGGGTCTGCGGCGGCGGGCGTGTGCGGTGTTCACGTCCTTCTGGGACTGGGAGAGCTTCCGGAACCGGCCGGTGTCGGGGTCCTTGCGTCGCCGCCGCTGCGGGACCGCGACCGTCGGTCCGGCGCCCTGGTAGGCGGTGTCGGCTGCGGCGGGAATCTCGTGGGTGATGAACGCGTCGATGATGAACGCGTCGATGATGCCGTGGTCGCGGGCTGCGCCCATGTCGTGGCGGGCGCCGGGCAGCGGCGGGGAGATCCAGACCAGCCTGCCGATGGGATCGGCGATGACCTCCCGCGTTCAGGCCGTGGGCCTTGTGCTTGCCGCTGTAGAAGGCGCGGTCGTATCCCGAGGTCATGCCGACGCGGTCGATGCGCAGCAGGGTGCCGTCGAGGATCACGAATGCCTTCCGTTTCGCGACCTCGATCGCCTGCTCGAAGGTCGGGGTCATGGCGGCGAGCAGGTCGAGGGCCTCGCGGATGTAGCGGTACACCGTCGACGTGCCGACCCTGAACCCACAGGCCAGGTCGGCGTAGGTCTCGCCCTTGCGCAGGTAGGCGAGCACGAGCAGGGCCCTTCGGCCGGCCGACAGCTTGCGCCACCGGGTCCGGCGGGAGCTCCGGTGCGCTCGCAGCGCATCCGAGAGCACGCCGACGGCGCGGCTGGACACGGTCATCCCGGACGGGTAGGACAACACTTGAAGCTCCTGGTTGGACGGATTGATCTAGGCAATCGCCCGTCTACCAGGAGCTTCACCCATCCGAGGTCACGGCCACGCCGCACCCGCTGACCTGCCCGAACACCAGGTTGGCAAGAGCTCACTAGCTCCGACCCGGTTCGGTTCCGTACGGTTTGGCCGAGAGCTACCGCTCGAAGAGCTCGCCCGCGAGGTACATATCCCAGTCGGTCTCCTCGAGGCCGTGGCTGCCCGCCCGGAGGTGGTAGCTCATTCCCGGGCCTCTGAAGGCTTCGTTCTCGGTGGGCGGCCAGCTATCTGAGGTCAGTCCGGTGTCGCCGAGGCCGTAGAGCTCGTAGGCCGGTGCTGCACCTAGGTAGGACAAGAACTCGCCCTGGGGATCGGCGTTGCCGTCGTCGGTGGCGCTACCGACCACGACCCGGCCGGGCGCGATCAGAGCGAGGAGCTGGTTCTGATCGACCGGGAGCGACCCGGCGTTGCCGGCGTAGCGGCTGTAGGTGTCGGGGAACCAGTGAGGAAACTGCTCGGTGATCGCGGCGATTGACTCGCCGCTGTCGTCGCGTCGGGCCAGCTTGGCGCCGGTGGAGCCTGAGTTGTTGGAGATGACCACGGGGAAGCGGGTGTCCTGGGCGCCGGCCCAGAGGGCGGCCTTGCCGCCGCGTGAGTGCCCGATGACCGCGACCTTGCTGGGGTCGATGTCGGGGTCGGTCTCGAGGTAGTCCATTGCTCGGCTGGCGCCCCAAGCCCAGGCGCTGATCGTGCGCCCGGCGTCGGAGGGCAAGTCCTGGCCGGCGGGGTAGAAGGCGTTGATCACGCCATCGCGATAGCTTCCGGCGTCGTCGGGCGCGACCTCCTCGGCGTTGAGGGCAGCGAAGGCGTAGCCCGCGTCGAGGATCTTCGCCGTCGGCGCATAGCCCGACGACGAGTCTGCATCGTCGCCGACCGAGCCTCGGTGATCGATCAGTAGGAAGGTGCCCGTCGGGGTACCGGTCTCGGGCACGAACAGCCGCAGGGTGAAGCTCGCCGTGCCGGCGGGGCCGGTCACGCTGATGGTGACCGTCTTCGCGGACTCACCGCTGGCTCCACCATCGTCGAAGGTCACTTCCTCTGGTGTGGGCAGGCTCTGGCCGTAGACGTGTTCCTGGAATGCCTCCAACAGCTCGGGACGTCGTTGCTGCTCCCAGCTCTGCACGTCCTCGACCTGTCCGCCGCTGTCGAGGACAAGCGGGTTCGGGGTCTGTGTGCTCTCGGAGGTGGAATCGTCGTCGTCTTGGCTCGGTGCTGCCGGGACCGTCCAGCCCGCGGTGCGCTCGATCGCCGCAGGGGGTACGGCAGCGGGGTGGATGGAGGGTGTGCAGAGCACGGCAGTGGCCAGTAACGCGGCACTGCACGCCCGCCCCACGGCCGAGCGGCGTCGGCCTCGACCTGCCGCGGGCTGCTGCTGGCGGATGACCATGGCTTAGGTCCTTCGCTCGCTGTGCGGGGCCCCGGTGCGGTAGCCGCGGTCGTCGATCGGGATCGCGGTGCCGTCCCGCAGGGCGGCGACGTCGGCGTCGATCTGGGCGCTATCAGGGCGTTTGGTGACGTCGACGGCGTCGGCGACGAAGCAGCGAACGCCGCGGTGGAGCGCCAGCACCTGCCCGGCGGGCAGCTCGCGGATCTGTCCGGGGCGCATCACCGGGACGGTTTCGGTGCTGTAGCTGTGGCGTTCGCGGCCGAACAGCCCGTCGGCCTGGCTCTGACGTCGGGTGCGTTCGTAGGTACCGCAGATGTCTGAGAGCCACTGAAGGGTGCGGTCGTCCTTGATCCCGCCCCAGGCAGTGATGGTGGTGGTGTTGTCGCGGACCTCGCGCTCGCCGACGGACCCGAAGAGCCGTTCGAGCTGGGCGAGGGACTGAGCGGCCCAGTGGATCACGACTCCTCGGCCGGCGGCGTCGGAGATGACCTCGGCCAGGCGCGGGACCGGGGTGCCGTTGGCCAGCTCGTCGAACACCACGGTGACCGGCGGGTCGGCCCGTCGTGCCGGGTAGTCCATGGCCATGTCCTGCGCGGTGCGCAGGAAGTGCTCGGCCAGCGCGGTTAGCACAGGGACGGCTTCCGCGGCTTGCTGCTGGTCGGCGATCAGAAAGAGCGAGCCGCCCTGGCCGATGAACCGGCGCACATCCAGGCCACGCCCGCGGGCCGGGCTCAGCAGGTCCCGCACTCGCGGATCGGTCCAGGCGCCTACGACCCGGCGTACCGACATCCATACCGCTGACGCGGTCCGGGGGTCCAGATCCATCTCCGCGCGCAGGTTCGCCGCCATCTCCGCGCGACCCGCGTCCT
Source organism: Pseudonocardia sp. Ae717_Ps2 (assembly GCF_001932475.1). NCBI lineage: Bacteria > Bacillati > Actinomycetota > Actinomycetes > Pseudonocardiales > Pseudonocardiaceae > Pseudonocardia > Pseudonocardia sp. Ae717_Ps2. The sequence goes on along the minus strand of NZ_MCIS01000007.1, from coordinate 9,977 downwards.
GCAAGATCTTGACCGGCCGGGGATCGGCTGGCAGCCGCCGCCCCGGCCTAGGTGGTGGTGGGGTCGCGCGGCCACCCGGCTCAGACGGCGGCGCGCTCGGGGCGCCGGGTTCCGGGGGCTCGGTGGCCCACGCACGGATCGCGTCGACCGACGAGTCGGAGACCGCGGCGGCCACGAGGTAGGCGGTGAGCACGACAACGGCGCGCTCGCGGAACACACGGTCGTTGCCGGCGCCGCCCCCTCCACCGGCCTCGACACGCAGGGCAGCAGCCTCTACCAGGGTGAATGCGCGGCGGCTGGCCTCTTGCTGGTCTTGGCAACCCTCGATCAGCGACCAGCGCAGCGGCGCGGGCCAGCGCAGCCGACCGGTCGCGTCGTAGACGATCACGGGCCCGGCCAGCGCCCGGCGCGACCGCGACAGCGCCGCGAACTCGACCAGATCGAGCTTGGTCGTCGAGCACAGCATCGCCCCGGGGGCATCGAGCACCTTGTGCACCAGGTCCTTGCGGGACTTCCCGGACTGGGTCGGAGCCAGCGTGCCGGTCAGGTTCACGAAAGACCCGTATAGCGGTCTGTTGCGATAGTGATAGAGCGGGAAGCCCAGCTCGGTCGTGGCAGCGCCACGCAACTCCGCGCTGCTCATCGACGGTCTCGTGCGCTCCGCGCTGCGGCGTACCGCAGCCTCCGAGAGCTCCGCGCTGATCTGCTCCCAACTGGCATGCCCAGGCGGAGGAGGAGCCCAGCGTTTGGCCCACCACACCCGAGCCACCACAGCGAGGCCGACGAGCCCCAGCGCGGCGACGATCACACAGGTCACGAACAGAGTCGAGTGCTCAGTCAGGTGCCCGACAGCGCTATCGGCGGGCAGTGGTGCGCCGAGCCAGGATCGGAGCAGCTCGGCCAGATCAGCGAAGCCGACCAGCAGCAATCGTCCGGCGCCGGACAGTGCCCCGGTCGCCACCGCGGCCAGCTCCAGGACCACGACCGCGGCGACAGCCAGGCCGAGCGCCGTCGCCGGCAGAGCCACCTCCTCGACCCAGGAACGATCAGTACGGGAACGGGTCATCACCCAGCAACTCCTTCACGGGTGGGGGACTGAGAGGCACCGCCACGACGTGGCGAACCGGTCTCCTCGGAGCGCTCCGACGTGCCGGCGGTCGATCGCTGGTCCGGGCGGCCTGTCGCTGCAGGCCCTCGCCAGGGGCCGGTGATCGCGAACAGCACGCCGGGTTTCTGGATCCCGGCGAACAGCACGCGGCCGTCGGGGGAGAAGGTCGGGCCGGTGAACTCCGAGCCCATCTGGCTACGCGCGAGGGGGTAGGCGGTCCCGGCCGGGGTGATGCCGGCGAGGTGGTTGTCGCCGTCGCCGTCGGTGGACACGATCAGCCCGCCGTAGGGGGCGGCGACGATGTTGTCGGGGGCTTCGACGGTCTCGCCGTCGGCGTCGACGGCGAACACGGTGGTCAGGGTCAGCGTTGCCTCGGCCGGGTCGTAGTGCCAGATCTGACCGCGATGCGAGTCGGCGTAGCTGCTGACCAGGTAGGCGCCATCGTCGGCCCACCAGGCGCCCTCGAGCTTCGCCGCCCGGGTGATGCCGGCGAGGGAACGCAACGATCCGTTCTCGGCGGCGCGGTCGCCGACCGGGACCCAATCGACGGTGTAGGCGGTGTCGGGCTCGGCAGCCTGATCGAGGTCGTCTACGAGGTTGCCCTCGGTGTCGGTGCAGGCCATCGCGGCGAGCTCTCCGGCGCTGGGGCCGAGCTGTTTGAGTGCGCCGCTGGCGCCGCGGAAGGCGCGTGGTGGGGTCCAGCGGTAGACGGTGCCGTAGGGGTCGGTGGCGTCCTCGGTCAGGTAGATGGCCAGGGTGTCGGGGTCGATGCAGCAGGCTTCGTGCACGAACCGGCCCAGCGCCGCGATCGGGGTCGGGTCCCGGTTGGCCTTGAGGTCGACCGGGTCGACCTCGAACACCCAGCCGTGTCCGTCGTCTTCGGTTTCTTCGCAGGTCAGCCAGGTGTTCCAGGGGGTGATGCCGCCGGCGCAGTTGGTGGAGGTGCCAGCCAGGGCGACGGTCTCCCAGATCAGCTCGCCATCGGGGGTGGTCTTGATGACGGTGCAGCCCCCGCCGGCGTCGTCTCGGTAGGTGTAGCCGGACAGGTGCGGGACGGCCCCGGCGTCGTCCGGGCCGCCCCTCACCTCGTGGTTGAGCACCACCAGGACGTTCCCGTCGGGCGCTTCGAAGGCTGCGGCGCCGTCGTGGATCCCGGGGGAGGGGTCCTTGGAGTAGAGGCGGGTCTTCCCGGCCTCGGTGACCAGGCGGTAGGAGAAGCCTTCCGGGAGCGCGAGCCTGCCGTTGGGGTCATCGACCAGTGGGCCGTAGCCGGTGAATCCCGCGGGCGGTTGGGCCGCGGCAGCGGGTGCGCCGAGGAGGCTCTGCAGGGATCCGGTCAGGGCGATGCCGAGCCCGGTCTGGCTGGTGCGGGTGAGGAACGAACGCCGGGTGATACCCACAATGAGCTCCGAATCGGCAGGTGAGCGAGGTCGCTGGGGTGGTTCCGTGGCGCGGTCACATCTGCAGCTCGGTGGACGTGGGTGGCCCGATCTGGGGGCGGTAGGTGGTGATGTGCCAGTCCGCGGCGTCGATCGCTGTGTCGGGGTCGGGGTAGGCGCCGGCCTCGCGGACGGCGGCGACGGCGATCAGCTCGGTGGGCGAGATGCGGCGGAAGGCCAGGACCTGGTCGTGGTATCCGCCGTGGGCGGGGTAGTGGCGGATCGCGATCTGCCCGGTCGGGGGCCCGAGTTCGGCCTGTACGGCGTGGGGCAGGACCTCGATGACGCGCTCGGTGAGCCGCGCTCCAGGCGGATCGCTCGGTCCGGCGGAACCCGGCGGGCTCTGGGGGCGGCTCCAGCGCTGCCCAGTAGGTGCCGGCCCGCTCAGCTGATGCGTCGTGGCCTGTACGTGCCCGCCGCGGCCGCGTCGTAGCCGTGGCCGCCCGTCGCGGCCGGTGCCGCGGTGGGCGAGTGCCTCTCGGGCACGGACGACCAGTAGTTGGGTGGCTTCGATCCACCAGGCGTCGGTGTCGCGCCAGTACCGCCCGGCCGGGTCGCGGCGGGTGGTCGGAGCCCAGGTCCCGGCGGCGAGCGGCTCACCGGTGGTGTGCCCGGCGCGGGTCAGGGCGTCGCGGGCCGGTTCGGGGAGCTTGTTCCAGCCGACCTGCTCGGACTGGTGCCAGCGGATCCGTGCGGCCTGCTGCGCAGCGTCCGGAGTGGCCGGAGCAGGCAGGGACGCCCCGGGCGACGGGGTGGGAACGGGCGGAGTGGTGCGCCGGGCGAGGAACCCCATCAGCGAGGCCTCCGCCCGACGATGCGGCTGCTACTGGAGTGGCGGAGGGCGAGCTGGGCCAGCGCAGCGGCGGGAACAGCAACGGCAACGGCAGTGACTAGGACGGCGCTACGGCGAGGTGTGCTGGTGATGGCCTCGGCCGGCTGGACCACCGACGTGCTCGTGTGCTGCCCGGCCACGTCGGTGACCAACATCGGACGCGCTGCCGAGCGCCGCTCGGCGAGCCCGGCGAGCTCGGCCATCGTGAGTTTGTCCTTGGTGCACCACAGCTGCCCGGGCGCGAGAACGGGGATGGCTGGTGCTGGCGGGGGTGTGGCGGTACGGCGGGGGCGGAGCTTCATCGGCGTGTCCAATCGGCGGCTCGGCGGTGGAGGTGCAGGACGGCGAAGGTCAGGGCCCGGACGGTCCAGCAGGCCAGCGCGAGGACGGCGAGGAAGCCGATCACCCGCGATTCCAGCGGCATCTCGTTGCGGGAAGTCACCGCGAGCGCCGCGGCAGCGAGGGTCGCCGCCACGACCGCACCGGCGGCGATCCGGCCCGCCGGGAGTGGCGCCAGGCGCCACACCCCGAGCAGGAGCCGTCCCACCAGCCGGCGGTGGTCGATCCGCCCGACCGGCCATCCGGCCGGCAGCAGCTCACCCTGAGCCGGTCTCGGAGCCTGGCAACCGGGCGGCGGGGGAGGGGGCGCATAGCCGCTGGTCGGGGCATAGTCGGTGTGGGCGACCGGTTCCCCGGCCGGGGTGTAGTCCGCGATGGCGCTGGTGGTGTGTGCGGGCCCCTTCGCCGGCGATGGCGGCGTGAAGGGGCGGGCAGGGCCGGGCCCACCCGTGCCGGGCCCTGGTGGAGTGCGGGCGGTGTCGTAGGCGTCGCGACGGACCGGGTCGGCGAGGATCGCATAGGCCTCGGCGACGGCCCGGAACCGTGCTGTGGCGTCGGGTTCGGGGTTGCGGTCGGGGTGCAGTGCCAGGGCCTGGCGGCGGTACGCGCGCCGAACCTGGGTCCGGTCGGCGTCCGGGCCGACGCCGAGCACCGCATACAGGTCGGCACCGCGACCGCTGGTGGGGGTGGTCATGGGGCGGCCTCGGCGAGCGCGGTGGCCGGTGCGGGCTGGCCTGCGGGGCCGGCGATGTGGCGGACGTGGGTGATCTCGGCGGCCCAGTCCGACAGCGGCTGCAGCACGACACCGGTGGAGGAGTCGTAGGCGTTGACCACCAGGCCCTGGCCGACATACATCCCCACGTGGCGCGGGTTGTCCGGCGAGCCGAGCGAGCCCGGAATGAACACCAGATCCCCGGGGGCGATCGCGGCCGGTGAGCTGGGTGTGCCGGCGTTCTTCTGGTTGACCGTCCCGGCTGGGATCGGCACTCCTGCTGAGGCCCAGGCGGCGAGCATGAGCCCGGAGCAGTCGAATCCGTCGGGGCCCTTCGCGCCCCAGACGTAGGGTTTGCCGAGCTGGGCCAGGGCGTAGGTGACTGCGGCCCGCTGGGCCGGATCAGCGGGCGGAGTGAATCCGGGCGGCAACTGCTTGGGGTCGATGTTCGACGGGGCGAGGGGAACACCCGCTCCGCCCTGATCAGGACAGGCGAACACGGACGAGGCCAGCTGCACGTTCGGCCCGCCCGGGGTGGCGGGGGCGGGGACGGGGTTGTCGGGGCCGACCCAGAACTGGTCGACCAGCGCCGCGGCCGGTGCCTCCTCGGGGCCATAGCGATCCGGGAACGCCGAGCGCTGCACAGCCTGGGCCGCCTCACCCGGTGCCATGGTCGCCCAGCCGGGCAGCTCGACGAGACGGTCGAGGAACGTGTCGGTGGCCCCGACCGGATTGAGCACCTGCGCCGGGCTGCCCCAGCCCTGCGAGGGGCGCTGCTGGTAGAGGCCCAGGGAGTCGCGGTCGCCGTAGCCGACGTTGACCAGCCGTGATTCCACGATCGTCGTGGAGATCGCGATGACCGCGGCGCGGCGGGGGAGTTGTCGTTCGACGACGCGGTTGACGATGGTGGCGGCGTTCTCGGTCTGTTCGGCGTTCCAGTCGGTGCCACCGATGCTCTGCGAGCCGCCGCCGATGCCGCCGTCGCCGCCACAGCCCCCGGCCAGGGGGCCGTCGGTGACGGCGGAGAACATCGCGATGCCCATACTGAGTACCGCGGCGAGGAACGTCAGCACCACCGCGGCCGCGGCGAGGGCGATGGTGCCCTTATTCTGATCCACCGTTCAGCTCACCGGTGCGGAGCCGAGCCGTTGACAGCCGACGCCCGAACCTGCTCGGCCGGACCCGATGCCCCGGGCACCGACACCAGCCGCGGCGCGGCCCCGCTACCCTTGCCGAGGTCTGTTTCCGCAGGCAGATCGGTCGTTCCGCGGAGCCCGGCGTTGGTGTCGAAGATCGACTTCTCGGTCGCGGACAGCACCGTCTGGATCTTCATCCCGGGTGCGTTCTCCATCTTCCACAGCGCCCGGCCCGGGCCTTCCATCGCCCACCCGGTGATGACCGCCTGTTCCCGTTCGGACAGGCCGAGTTCTTCGGCGAGCTCGTCGCCGACCCTCGTGGACTGTCCGAGCAGGATCCGCGAGCTGCACAGCGCGAGGAGGTCCTTGGCGATGGAGACCTCCTGGGAGCCTGCGGCGCCGACCGAAAGCAGGTCGGAGGGCTTGTGCATGACCAGGAGCTGGATCTTGCGTTCCGCGCGGGAGAGGCGCAGGTCGGAGTCGACGGCCTGGACCGCCCGTAGGCCGAGGCGCATCTGGCGCCAGACCTCGTCGCGCACGACGATGCGGACGTCGCCGTCATCCTGGAGGTCGGTGATCATCGACGACCAGGACCCGAGGCAGGTCAGCGCCACTGCGATCGCCTGATCCCCACGCGAGCGCAGCAGCGACAGGTCCATCGACTGGACCGGCGCGTCCCAGTCGAGGTCGAAGTTGGTGGGCTCGTCGAACAGGCCACTCAGGGGACCGACGACCAGGTTCGAGAGGGCGTCGGTGATCTGGCGGGTGTGATCGACGAACTGCCGTGGGAGGCAAACCGCGTGGCCTGCCACAGGTCGTCGTCGGGATCGGCGAGCTGGGCCACGACCTGCGGGATGGTGATGGGCCGCAGCTCGGAGTAGCCGTCGGCGGCGCCGACCAGGCGCGCAGGACGGTGGAGATGACGAGTTCGTCGGTCACGGTCGGCGAGTAGCCCTGGGCTTCGGCCAGAGCGGTGAGCAGCCGGGTCCAGCGGGCCAGGATCCCGGTGAGCTCTTCGTTCTGCCGCTCGGCACCCCAGGTGCTCCAGCGGGCCCGCAGCGGGCCCAGGTCCAGGGCGTTAAGCCGGTGCGGGCTACCCCGGCCCAGCGCGATCGGCGTGATGCCCAATGAGCGCAGCAGCGGCGTGTACTCGCCCTTCACATCCCCGGAGATCAGGGAGCGGACACCGAAGAGCATCATCCGCAGCATCAGCGCGACCACGGTGGAGGACTTGCCGCGGCCCGGTTCGCCGAACACCACCAGGTTCGGGTTTGGTGACCATGCCGCGCAGCACCCACTCGGTGGGGTGACGTAGAACGCCCACCGGACTGCGTGTCATAGCCCAGCCGCGCCCCGATCGCCGGGACGCCGTTGGAGGCCAGCAGCGGGAACAGCCCACCGACCTCGGCGGTGGTGGCCTTGTAGACCGGAGCCCGCCGGGGCCGCGTCGACCGCGGCCCAGCCCCGGCCGGGCTCGCGCGGGCCTTGCGGGGTGCGGTGGCCTGGTTGACCCGCTGCCGTCCGCGGCCAGTGCTGGTCTCGTCGTCCCCGGTGTCGGGGGCCGGCGGGGTGGTGAGTGGGATTCCTTGGAGGTCGGTGAACTGGCTGAGCAGCTCGCCGGTGCTGCGCGGCTCGGCCCGCCGTGCACACGGCCGCCGTTAAAGGGGTTGAACAGTCGGCTCATGAGCGAAGGCCCTCTTCTCCCGGGGCAGCCCGATCCCGGACCGGCAGGGCGGCCGCGACGAACGCCGAGTCCTGCGCCAGCTCCAGGCGAAGCAGGTGAAACCTGCGGAGGCCGTCGTTTTCCAGCGGGCGGCGTGGTCCTCGACGTTCCAGTCGGCGGGGACGGTGATCGAGGAGGCGACGGTGAACCGGACGACGGCGTGTCCGGCGGCGACGGCGGCTTCCTGATCTCGCGCGCCGCGCTGGCGCCGCGAGTCGATCGCGGTGGTGTTGAACCCGCGCTGGGCCTTGGCGTCGACGAGCACGTTGTTGCGGAACCGGTCGCTCTTCACGACCCGGGCGCCGGCGGCGGCGGAGAGGATCTCGTAGTGGATCTGCAGGGTCCGCCGTTCCCCGGCGGTCCGGACTGCGAGCAGGGGGCCGAGGGAGCCGAAGATCGTCCCTGATTCGGGGGGCTGCACCGCGTAGGCCACGGAGCTGTAGCCGTCGTGGTGATACGCCCGCGCCGCCGGGGTCGGGGCGAGAGCGGGTCCGGCCTGGGAGATCGGCAGCCCGACGGTGCCGTCGGGATCCGGGCTGGTCAGATGCCGAAACGACAGCCCCGCGGCCGCAGCCGGGTTGAACCCGGTCTTGATCGCCTCCGCCACACCGGTGGAGGACAGCCAGGTCACCGACTGCACCCCCAGCCCACGCAACCCGTCAGCGACGCCCTCCAGGAGCCGGTACAAGGCATAGGCCCGTCCGGCGATCCCACCACCGGCGGCCTTGGCCGGGCGGCGCAGCGCTTCCTCGGTCCCGGACACGGTCACGAACAGCTCGGTGCGCACGGAGACGGAGGCGACGTCGCGGTCGATCTCGGCGGTCACCTGCCGGGCCAGGGCGGGGGCGTCGGGGCGTTGGTGGCGGTCGCGCCACACCGTGTACTCGGTGCCGTCGTCCGGGACGGTGCGCACGAGCAGGGAGACCCGGTCGATGACCTCGCGGTGCCCGAGACCGACCAGCATCGAGCCGAGGCGGGCGGCGAGGCGTTCGCACTCGTCGTCGGAGAGCATCCCGACCCCGGAGTGGGTGAGCTTCGCGGTGGCGCCCCAGCGTCCTTCGGCGGTGTCGTGGATCAGGCAGATCCGCGAACCGTGGAACTCCGGGCCGTCAGGGAACTCCAACCGGGCCAGCACACCGGGCAGGTCGGGCTCGGTGCGGTCACCGGCCAGGCCGACGGCGGCGCGCGACTGCCACGGGGACCAGCGCATGAGCACTCCTGTCTGGAACATGACCAGGTCAGCCAGCCACCGGAACGCGGGGCGGCCGTGGATCGGGATGAGGATCAGCACGGCGACGATCGCGGCGAACACCGCCCAGGACAGGGCCGCCGACCACTGGTTGCGTGACATCGCGATCAGCGCGGGGGCGCAGACCCCGATCAGCAGGAACGCCTGGACCGGGGTCATCCCGGCGATCCAGCCGATGCCTTCCTTGTGGTTGAGGCCCCGATACACCCGCGGGCCGGGGGACGGGCTGGTGGTCATCGGAGATCACCGCCGGGCTGTGTGAGGGCATGGGTAGTCGTAGTCGTCGTGCCGACGACGACGCTGGTAGGCATCAGCGGTCGTCCTTTCGGTCGGCGCCCGGCTGGGCCGGACGCGCGGGCTCGGGCGCCGGGCCAGGGGCGGACGCGCCTGCGGGGTCGGGGGCCGGCGCAGTGGTGGTGGCCCCGTCCGTGCCGGCGTTGACCGGAGGGGGCTCAGGAGGGTCTTGCGGCCCGCCGCCACCGCCGGGTGGGCCGGAATCGGGCGGTCCCGGATCGACCGGCGGCGGCTCCGGACCATCACCGCCATCACCACCGCCACCGGATTCGCCGGGTTCGCCCGGGCCGCTGTCGTCGCCCGAGCTCTGGGCGATCCGGTTCGACGTTGCGCTGTAGGCGCCGCCGGCGGCGGAGCTGATCTGCCCGCTGCTGGCCCCGGCGGCGGGGGCGGGGCCGGGGTGGCCGATGCCGGTCTGGGCCATCTGCGACGACCCGTAGCCACCCGCCGCCTGTCCGGCGGCCTTGGTGGCCAGGTAGCCGCCGACCACTGCCGCGGCGACCGCACCACCGGCGACCCCGGCACCGGCCGCAGCCGTTCCACCACTGGCAGCGCCGCCACCCGCAGCCGCGCCGCCACCAGCCCCACCACCCGCAGCCGCGCCGCCACCAGCCCCACCACCCGCACCCGCGCCTGCACCGGCTCCTGCGCCGCTGGAGGCGCCTCCGGTCGCGGCGGTGCTGCCGCCGAGCTCGCCGCCCGCCGCACTGCCGCCGGAGCCGCCGCTGCCGACGTCGTAGGCCTTCTGTGTGGCCCGCGCGTTGTTGATCATCTCGCTGGTGCCGTTGTCGCCACCCGGCTCACCCGCGGAACGTGATCCGCCGGCGGAGCGCACGGCCATCCCGGCGCCGGTGCCGGGGTCGGCGAAGGCCAGCAGCCGGTAGAGCACCATCGGGCAGAACAGGCTGATCAACAGCACCGCCGTGCCGGCCAGCAGCCCGGCCACTCCCTCGGTGCGGGACATGATGTTCACGCCGATCACCACGACCAGGGCGAGGGCGGGTTTCATCAGCACCGCGGCCAGCAGCCAGCGCACCACCCGCCAGAACATCGACGCGGTCGAGTCGGAGATCAGGCAGGCTGCGGCGATGGGGATGGTCGCGATCAGCACCATGATCGCCGCCGCGCGGAAGATCATGGCCAGG
>NZ_MCIS01000006.1:0-22699 GCF_001932475.1 Pseudonocardia sp. Ae717_Ps2 | reverse complement strand
CCCGCAGCGCTGCTTGAGGCCGTTGGACCACACGAGCTGCTGCATGCCGTGGCTGCCCTGTTCCCACTCCTGCCAGAGCGCGACGTCGCGCTCGTTGCCGGTGTCGATCGCGTCGGCGAGGATCTGGAACGGCGTGCGGGAGCCGCGCTTGCCGCGCTTCCACCGGCCACCGGCGGTCTCGAAGGCCAGCTTCGAGATGTACTTGCCCATCTTCTCCACCGCGCCGTTACCGACCCGCACGTCGATGCCGTGCTCGGCGGTGGCGCTCATGCCCTTCTTCGCCAGCCCCGCGGCCCAGCGGGTGTAGACCTCGCAGGTCAGAGCAGGAATCTCCGCGCTCACATCGGTCGGGAAGATCAACAGGGCGTGGATGTGGAGGTGCCAGCCGTTGAGGTCGGTGTGGGTGCCCTCCACTCCCCGGACATAGTCCATGTCCAGGTCCGTCTTCCACCGCTTCCACCCCCGCGACTGTGTGAGGTGTCGCCACGCCGCGCTCAGCGCTCGGCGAAGTTCGCGCAGGCTGTGGCCCCGGTGGTGGCGCATCGTCAGGGTCAGCAGTGCGACCGTGCCCCCCCGGTCGGCGTTCCAGTTGATCAGCTGTTCGAGATCCTTCGAGCGGCGCGCACTGATCTTGGCCGAGCACACCGGGCACGCCCACACGCTGCCGCAGGTCGCCAGGCCGCCGAAGCCTGCGGTGCCCGGTTCCCCCTCCGGTCCGGGCGTGTGGTGCAACGAGACCTCTCCACCCTCGTTGGTCGAGACCCGACCGCACTTCTTGACCCGCGACAGGCTCGTGATCGCGGCCAGCTCCCGGCGAGCCCGGTACTTGTCGCGTAGCGCCTGATCCTGGCGGTCCCAGAAGGCCCCCGCGTGGTCCTGACCTGCGGTGGCCGCACTTTTCGCGTCGTTACCAAGCGCGGCCGCCGAAGGGCGCACCGAAGCCAGCGCGGCCGTCACCGCACACCGCCACGACGACGACGGCCGTGTCCGGCACCCGGCAGAGCCGGGCACCGGCCCGCCTCAGCCTCCGGCCGGCGGGCCGGGCCCGGCACTGCCAAGCGCACACCTACGGCGACGCCGACAAACGGTCCGGTGCCAGCTGCGAGGGCGTGGTGCCCTCCCTCGAACCGGCCGAGGATCGAATGCTGATCAGAACCCGTCAAGGGCGGCTGCGCCGTCGCTCCGCGATCTTCGACCCTTGACTGAACCTGCCCAGCCTTCAAGCGGCCTATATCGAGGAAGGGCAGGCGTCGAGACGGGCTGTGGAGCCGCTGGGGCGAGCCGCTGCCTGTTTCCGGGGTGGGGAAGTGCCCTCGTCGCGTAGCGCCGCGCTGGGGGGCTCTAGGTACGCTGTGGGTAGCCACGTTGGCCGGTGCTCCGATCGCTTCGCAGGGTGACCATTTCCGGCCGACGTGCGGGCCCCCGGGATGCCAGTCCTGGGGGCTCACTTCTGTGTCGACCTGGTTGCTAACTCTGGCCTGATCAGGCCGCTACCTCGTGGAGGCGCGCCGCGCCGTCCGCGATCTCGTCCCAGTAGCGGGCGTAGTCGGCGTCCTCCGAGGGGCCCATCAGCCGCGGTCCGCGGACCCGGCCCAACGGCCGGGCGGGTGCCTGGACCAGCGCGACCCCGGGCGGGGCGAGCTGGTGCTCCTCGAGGTGATCGCGGGCGGACTGGCCGTGGAGCATCACCAGGGCCTCCGGGTCGTCGAGCCGGAAGCTGATCCGCAGGCCGAGCTGACCGCGCTCGAAACCACCGACGACGGTCGCGTCCGCGCGCTGGGTGACCACCATCAGCCGCAGGCCCGCCTTGTGTCCCTCGGAGACCAGGCGGCCGTAGAGCGCGAGGAGCTGCTCACGCATCTTCGGCTGGCCCTTCTCGACCGGGGCCGTCGACGCCAGGCGCAGCAGCCCGGCGAACTCTTCGAGCACGACCACGATCAGCGGGAACCCGGCATGGAAGCGGGTGAACTTGTCCCGGCGAGGCGGCAGGTTCCGGATCCGGGTGTCCATCTCCGCGACCAGGCGGACCAGCAGATCCCGGTGTGCCTCAACGTCGGCCGACCCGGTGGCCTGCCACTCGTGGTGCCGGGTACCCACGTAGGGACGGCCCAGAAGCAACCCAGACAGGTCAGACCCCGCGATCAGGACATCGTCGAGGCGGGCGAGCTGCGCCAGCGCCGAATAGCACCACACGCTCTTGCCCGAGCGGGTCGCGCCCTGAATGCAGACGTGCGGCCCCTCCACCCAGGACTGGCGCAGAGGGTTGCCGAGCTCGTCTCGGGCGATGGTGATCTCCACGTCGGAGACCGACAGCCCGCGGCCGGCCAACGGAGCCGGGACCTCGCCGTCGAGGGGGTCGCCGATCAGCAGCTCGATCCGGACCCACTCCGATCCGCGCGGGTAGACCCGGATCCGGTCATAGCCCAGCGCCGCCGCGATCCGCCGCGACGCCTCGTCAGCACGGAAGTCCTCGATGAGCTGGCCGTGGATCTTGCGCACCACCAGCACCGGGTCCGGCCCCGACAGGTCCGCCCGGGCCAGGGTCGGGATGACGATCGTGGTGCCGGAGGCGACCTGCACCGTGTGCGAGAGCCCCGGAACCCGCTCACAGACCCGGCGCCACGGGTTCACCAGCCGGTCGACGAACTCGCGGGCGGCCCGATCCTCGGCGCGCTGCCTGCTCCACATGATCAGTGCTCCTGTCGTGAAGACGGCCCCGGTCCGGGAGGGGGTTCTCCGGGCCGGGGCCGTGGTCGAGCGGGGGTCAGTTGCTCAGCGGGCGATGAGGGCGGCGACCGCGGTAGTGACGGCGACACCAACAGGGATCTGCACCTGGTGGTGGACGGCCTGATCCATCAGGGCGCGACCGTTCACTCCGTGATCAGCCAGGCCGTGGAACCGCTTCTGTCGGCCGATCCGGGCGCCGTGCTCGTCACGCTGGCGACCCGGGATCGCGGCAAACCGAGCGAGCAGACGGCCGTCATCGATCACCGCATGCACCACGCCCTCCGCCACCACGCCGGTGAGCTGGGCCAGCCACGGGACCCGGACACCGGCAGTCCGGTAGAACGCCCACTTCGTGACGGCCTGCGCCGCGGCATAGGTGGAGGCGTGCAGAGCAAGTTCCCGGCGACCCTGCCCGGTGCGGTGCTGCTTGTGGGCCGACATGCAGTCGTCCTGGGCCAAGTAGTCCCCGCCGTGATGACCCAGCAGGGCCCCCAGCGCCGTCAGGACGGTGATCGCGATCCGCTCGGACATGCCTTTGCTCCTTGATCAGCTAGCGACAGCGGTGGAGGTGGTCGACACGAGTGCGCCGGTGAAAGCCCAGCCGTCGCAGCGGGGGCACTGATCCGGCAGGCGGCCGCCGTCGTCCGGGATCTCCTCGGCGTGCTGGCACGAGGTGCAGGTCAGCACCACCAGCACGAGGCCCATCTGGCCGTCGAGCACCGGCCACCGGCGGCCCGCCATCACGCGGCCTGCTCGTTCTTCCGGCCCGAGCCGCCGATCGGGCGGATCGCGTCGGCGCGGTAGTAGACCTGCGCCCCGACGACCTTGTCCTCACCGGTGTTCTTGTCCTTGATCGTCTTGTCCATCACGCCGACCTCGAAGCCGACCAGCTCGCAGGGCATCCCGGGCTGAAACCCGTGGCGCGGGTCCTCGTGCGACGCGATCGTCACGTTCAGCACCGAAAACGACGGCCGCCCGAACGCCTGGAACCCCACCGTGACCTGGGCAACCCACTTCGGGGTGCCGTTCCGCAAGCACTCCTGATCGGTGTCGCTGCCGAACTTCAGCTTCGGCGCCAGGTCCATGACCATCACCATCGTGAAACTCGTCGGGTCGATCTTGAAGTTCATCGGGCCCTGGTTCGACATGCGCATCTCCCATGTTTTTCGATCCGCCACTCCGGGGCCAGACCGTCCTGTGGTTCTTGTCCTCAGTTCGCAGCCTCGAAGGTCTGGACGTCTGGACTGATAGAACTACCGTAGCATGAGTCCCCTCAAAGGTCTAGACGTATGAATCAGAGGAGGTCAGACGATGGCCCGGAAGTACGAGAAGATCGCCCGCGAGCTGCGAGAAAGGATCACCAACGGCACCTATCCGCCGGGGTCGACCCTCCCCGCACTCCCCGAGTTGATGGCGACGTACGAGGTAGCGCGGGAGACCGTGCGCAGCGCGGTGTCGGCCCTTGCCAACGAGGGCCTGGTGACGCCGCTGTCAGGTGTCGGAACAGTCGTGCGCGACCTCGGCACCGTGGACATGCACAGCCAGCCCGGAGACGCGCATCCCGCGTGGGGGAGCACCACCGGGGATGACTCAAAGATCGAGACCGTCGAGGCGTCCTACGACGTCGCGAACCACGAAGTAGCGCAGCGCCTCGGCATTGGCCGGGGGGATCGGGTTGTCCACCGAGTCCGGCGGTACTACAAGGGCCGCCACATCGTGTTGCTGCACGATCAGTGGCTCCCAGGCGAGGTAGGTGCGCGAATCCACTCAGAGACCGGGTACGACCCGGCCGACAAGGACGCCCACGAGCGGACCGACCTGTACTCGTTCATGCGCGAGGCCGGATACCAGCCTGCACAGACAACCGAACGAGTGAGCACTCGGATGCCTGACCCGGACGAACGGGACGTCATGTCGATCCCGCCTGGCGTACCCGTGCTGATCACGCTGCGGACCACGCGCGACGCGAGCCAGATCGAGCTGGAAACCAGCACCTTCGTAGCAACTGGTGATCGAGCAGAGCAGACCTACACAGTGGCGATGTAGGTTCCTGGCCAATCGCGGCAGAGCCCCCATCGCCGCGGTTGGCCGGCCAGTCCGGCACTCATCAGTTGTCAGTAATACCTGACTGGCAACGTCAGGGCTTCTTGACAGCATTGCCAAGCTGTCCTGACAGTTAATTGTCAGGCTATCTTGACGATTGGTTATTTCGCCAGGCAAGCTTGACTGACAGTGTCAAGGAAGGATGACTGACAAATGGCTCCCGTGAAGGACTTGAGCGGCCCCTGGAACGTCACCACCACGCATCCGGCTGCCGGTGAGCACGAGGGTCACGCGCTGGGGATCGTCGCCGGGCAGGACGACGAGCCGATCAGCAACGACACCGTGGAAGTGCACGTGCGGTACGCGTCGTGCTCGTGCGGGTGGTCCGGCCAGCTGCGCACCGCCCCCGGTGCCCGCGAGCAGCCTCTGCGGACCCGCCGGTACCGGGCTCAGACCCGGGAGGTCCTGCGCCCCGAGTGGGATGCCCACGTCGGTCAGTGGCTCCCTGAGCCGCTGTCGGCCCCGGACCCAACCGAAGACACCCCCGCCGCCCCGCCGGAGCCGCAGGGAGCATCTGAGCGTCCACAGCGACGGCGGCCGAGCAAGCGCGCCAAGCCGGTCGAGCCGACGGCCGCGCCGGAAGCCGCGGCCGTCGTCGTCGAGGACCAGGCGGTGCCCGAGCCCGACCCCGGAGCTCGTCTAGTCGAGGCCGCTGCCGTCGCCGGTACCGCAGCCGCCGCTGCCCGCCGAGCGAACGACGCCCTCACCGACGCCGTACGCGAAGCGCGCCAAGCCGGGATCTCCTGGGCCAAGATCGGCGCCGCCACGTCGATGAGCCGCCAGGCCGCACACGAGCGCTGGCGCGTCCTCTGACCACAGCCCGTCACTGACCCAGATCAAGATCAAATGCACCACCGCACCACCGCACCACCGCACCACCGCACCACCGCACCACCGCACCTATGCATCACATGGTCTTGAAGGCCGCGTAGCCACCCACCGTGTTCAGCTGCATCGTCGTCGTATCGACGACACGGCGTTTCCTTAGGAAAACGCCTAACTTGGGTCCGCCGGAGGCGCCCACCCAGACCACGCCCCTGGCCGAAGATCATCAGATGATGCATAGGTCCTGGCGGTCCTGGCGGTCCTGGCCGTCGCCCTCAGAGCGCCGTAGCGGGCCGGTAGTAGCTCCGGCGCCGTTCCCGGCGCTGTTCGGGGTCTTCGGCCGCGAGCGCGGCTTTGAGCCACGCAAACGGGGCGTCTCCGGGGTCGAGCTGGACGGCGCGTTCGGTGGTGTCAGCCTCGAACTCGAAGGCCAGGCCCCGGGCGTCGAGCCAGGCGCGCGCGGCGGGAACTCCGCCGTGGCGAGTCGCGATGATCAGGTCCTCCGCGACCGGGTAGATCTTCTTCCAGCTCCGGGCCGGGAGGACTCCTGCCAGCTCTCCACCTCCGTCTTCTTCGGCGATCTCCTCGTCCTTGACCTCGGTGACCCCGCAGCGCTGCTTGAGGCCGTTGGACCACACGAGCTGCTGCATGCCGTGGCTGCCCTGTTCCCACTCCTGCCAGAGCGCGACGTCGCGCTCGTTGCCGGTGTCGATCGCGTCGGCGAGGATCTGGAACGGCGTGCGGGAGCCGCGCTTGCCGCGCTTCCACCGGCCACCGGCGGTCTCGAAGGCCAGCTTCGAGATGTACTTGCCCATCTTCTCCACCGCGCCGTTACCGACCCGCACGTCGATGCCGTGCTCGGCGGTGGCGCTCATGCCCTTCTTCGCCAGCCCCGCGGCCCAGCGGGTGTAGACCTCGCAGGTCAGAGCAGGAATCTCCGCGCTCACATCGGTCGGGAAGATCAACAGGGCGTGGATGTGGAGGTGCCAGCCGTTGAGGTCGGTGTGGGTGCCCTCCACTCCCCGGACATAGTCCATGTCCAGGTCCGTCTTCCACCGCTTCCACCCCCGCGACTGTGTGAGGTGTCGCCACGCCGCGCTCAGCGCTCGGCGAAGTTCGCGCAGGCTGTGGCCCCGGTGGTGGCGCATCGTCAGGGTCAGCAGTGCGACCGTGCCCCCCCGGTCGGCGTTCCAGTTGATCAGCTGTTCGAGATCCTTCGAGCGGCGCGCACTGATCTTGGCCGAGCACACCGGGCACGCCCACACGCTGCCGCAGGTCGCCAGGCCGCCGAAGCCTGCGGTGCCCGGTTCCCCCTCCGGTCCGGGCGTGTGGTGCAACGAGACCTCTCCACCCTCGTTGGTCGAGACCCGACCGCACTTCTTGACCCGCGACAGGCTCGTGATCGCGGCCAGCTCCCGGCGAGCCCGGTACTTGTCGCGTAGCGCCTGATCCTGGCGGTCCCAGAAGGCCCCCGCGTGGTCCTGACCTGCGGTGGCCGCACTTTTCGCGTCGTTACCAAGCGCGGCCGCCGAAGGGCGCACCGAAGCCAGCGCGGCCGTCACCGCACACCGCCACGACGACGACGGCCGTGTCCGGCACCCGGCAGAGCCGGGCACCGGCCCGCCTCAGCCTCCGGCCGGCGGGCCGGGCCCGGCACTGCCAAGCGCACACCTACGGCGACGCCGACAAACGGTCCGGTGCCAGCTGCGAGGGCGTGGTGCCCTCCCTCGAACCGGCCGAGGATCGAATGCTGATCAGAACCCGTCAAGGGCGGCTGCGCCGTCGCTCCGCGATCTTCGACCCTTGACTGAACCTGCCCAGCCTTCAAGCGGCCTATATCGAGGAAGGGCAGGCGTCGAGACGGGCTGTGGAGCCGCTGGGGCGAGCCGCTGCCTGTTTCCGGGGTGGGGAAGTGCCCTCGTCGCGTAGCGCCGCGCTGGGGGGCTCTAGGTACGCTGTGGGTAGCCACGTTGGCCGGTGCTCCGATCGCTTCGCAGGGTGACCATTTCCGGCCGACGTGCGGGCCCCCGGGATGCCAGTCCTGGGGGCTCACTTCTGTGTCGACCTGGTTGCTAACTCTGGCCTGATCAGGCCGCTACCTCGTGGAGGCGCGCCGCGCCGTCCGCGATCTCGTCCCAGTAGCGGGCGTAGTCGGCGTCCTCCGAGGGGCCCATCAGCCGCGGTCCGCGGACCCGGCCCAACGGCCGGGCGGGTGCCTGGACCAGCGCGACCCCGGGCGGGGCGAGCTGGTGCTCCTCGAGGTGATCGCGGGCGGACTGGCCGTGGAGCATCACCAGGGCCTCCGGGTCGTCGAGCCGGAAGCTGATCCGCAGGCCGAGCTGACCGCGCTCGAAACCACCGACGACGGTCGCGTCCGCGCGCTGGGTGACCACCATCAGCCGCAGGCCCGCCTTGTGTCCCTCGGAGACCAGGCGGCCGTAGAGCGCGAGGAGCTGCTCACGCATCTTCGGCTGGCCCTTCTCGACCGGGGCCGTCGACGCCAGGCGCAGCAGCCCGGCGAACTCTTCGAGCACGACCACGATCAGCGGGAACCCGGCATGGAAGCGGGTGAACTTGTCCCGGCGAGGCGGCAGGTTCCGGATCCGGGTGTCCATCTCCGCGACCAGGCGGACCAGCAGATCCCGGTGTGCCTCAACGTCGGCCGACCCGGTGGCCTGCCACTCGTGGTGCCGGGTACCCACGTAGGGACGGCCCAGAAGCAACCCAGACAGGTCAGACCCCGCGATCAGGACATCGTCGAGGCGGGCGAGCTGCGCCAGCGCCGAATAGCACCACACGCTCTTGCCCGAGCGGGTCGCGCCCTGAATGCAGACGTGCGGCCCCTCCACCCAGGACTGGCGCAGAGGGTTGCCGAGCTCGTCTCGGGCGATGGTGATCTCCACGTCGGAGACCGACAGCCCGCGGCCGGCCAACGGAGCCGGGACCTCGCCGTCGAGGGGGTCGCCGATCAGCAGCTCGATCCGGACCCACTCCGATCCGCGCGGGTAGACCCGGATCCGGTCATAGCCCAGCGCCGCCGCGATCCGCCGCGACGCCTCGTCAGCACGGAAGTCCTCGATGAGCTGGCCGTGGATCTTGCGCACCACCAGCACCGGGTCCGGCCCCGACAGGTCCGCCCGGGCCAGGGTCGGGATGACGATCGTGGTGCCGGAGGCGACCTGCACCGTGTGCGAGAGCCCCGGAACCCGCTCACAGACCCGGCGCCACGGGTTCACCAGCCGGTCGACGAACTCGCGGGCGGCCCGATCCTCGGCGCGCTGCCTGCTCCACATGATCAGTGCTCCTGTCGTGAAGACGGCCCCGGTCCGGGAGGGGGTTCTCCGGGCCGGGGCCGTGGTCGAGCGGGGGTCAGTTGCTCAGCGGGCGATGAGGGCGGCGACCGCGGTAGTGACGGCGACACCAACAGGGATCTGCACCTGGTGGTGGACGGCCTGATCCATCAGGGCGCGACCGTTCACTCCGTGATCAGCCAGGCCGTGGAACCGCTTCTGTCGGCCGATCCGGGCGCCGTGCTCGTCACGCTGGCGACCCGGGATCGCGGCAAACCGAGCGAGCAGACGGCCGTCATCGATCACCGCATGCACCACGCCCTCCGCCACCACGCCGGTGAGCTGGGCCAGCCACGGGACCCGGACACCGGCAGTCCGGTAGAACGCCCACTTCGTGACGGCCTGCGCCGCGGCATAGGTGGAGGCGTGCAGAGCAAGTTCCCGGCGACCCTGCCCGGTGCGGTGCTGCTTGTGGGCCGACATGCAGTCGTCCTGGGCCAAGTAGTCCCCGCCGTGATGACCCAGCAGGGCCCCCAGCGCCGTCAGGACGGTGATCGCGATCCGCTCGGACATGCCTTTGCTCCTTGATCAGCTAGCGACAGCGGTGGAGGTGGTCGACACGAGTGCGCCGGTGAAAGCCCAGCCGTCGCAGCGGGGGCACTGATCCGGCAGGCGGCCGCCGTCGTCCGGGATCTCCTCGGCGTGCTGGCACGAGGTGCAGGTCAGCACCACCAGCACGAGGCCCATCTGGCCGTCGAGCACCGGCCACCGGCGGCCCGCCATCACGCGGCCTGCTCGTTCTTCCGGCCCGAGCCGCCGATCGGGCGGATCGCGTCGGCGCGGTAGTAGACCTGCGCCCCGACGACCTTGTCCTCACCGGTGTTCTTGTCCTTGATCGTCTTGTCCATCACGCCGACCTCGAAGCCGACCAGCTCGCAGGGCATCCCGGGCTGAAACCCGTGGCGCGGGTCCTCGTGCGACGCGATCGTCACGTTCAGCACCGAAAACGACGGCCGCCCGAACGCCTGGAACCCCACCGTGACCTGGGCAACCCACTTCGGGGTGCCGTTCCGCAAGCACTCCTGATCGGTGTCGCTGCCGAACTTCAGCTTCGGCGCCAGGTCCATGACCATCACCATCGTGAAACTCGTCGGGTCGATCTTGAAGTTCATCGGGCCCTGGTTCGACATGCGCATCTCCCATGTTTTTCGATCCGCCACTCCGGGGCCAGACCGTCCTGTGGTTCTTGTCCTCAGTTCGCAGCCTCGAAGGTCTGGACGTCTGGACTGATAGAACTACCGTAGCATGAGTCCCCTCAAAGGTCTAGACGTATGAATCAGAGGAGGTCAGACGATGGCCCGGAAGTACGAGAAGATCGCCCGCGAGCTGCGAGAAAGGATCACCAACGGCACCTATCCGCCGGGGTCGACCCTCCCCGCACTCCCCGAGTTGATGGCGACGTACGAGGTAGCGCGGGAGACCGTGCGCAGCGCGGTGTCGGCCCTTGCCAACGAGGGCCTGGTGACGCCGCTGTCAGGTGTCGGAACAGTCGTGCGCGACCTCGGCACCGTGGACATGCACAGCCAGCCCGGAGACGCGCATCCCGCGTGGGGGAGCACCACCGGGGATGACTCAAAGATCGAGACCGTCGAGGCGTCCTACGACGTCGCGAACCACGAAGTAGCGCAGCGCCTCGGCATTGGCCGGGGGGATCGGGTTGTCCACCGAGTCCGGCGGTACTACAAGGGCCGCCACATCGTGTTGCTGCACGATCAGTGGCTCCCAGGCGAGGTAGGTGCGCGAATCCACTCAGAGACCGGGTACGACCCGGCCGACAAGGACGCCCACGAGCGGACCGACCTGTACTCGTTCATGCGCGAGGCCGGATACCAGCCTGCACAGACAACCGAACGAGTGAGCACTCGGATGCCTGACCCGGACGAACGGGACGTCATGTCGATCCCGCCTGGCGTACCCGTGCTGATCACGCTGCGGACCACGCGCGACGCGAGCCAGATCGAGCTGGAAACCAGCACCTTCGTAGCAACTGGTGATCGAGCAGAGCAGACCTACACAGTGGCGATGTAGGTTCCTGGCCAATCGCGGCAGAGCCCCCATCGCCGCGGTTGGCCGGCCAGTCCGGCACTCATCAGTTGTCAGTAATACCTGACTGGCAACGTCAGGGCTTCTTGACAGCATTGCCAAGCTGTCCTGACAGTTAATTGTCAGGCTATCTTGACGATTGGTTATTTCGCCAGGCAAGCTTGACTGACAGTGTCAAGGAAGGATGACTGACAAATGGCTCCCGTGAAGGACTTGAGCGGCCCCTGGAACGTCACCACCACGCATCCGGCTGCCGGTGAGCACGAGGGTCACGCGCTGGGGATCGTCGCCGGGCAGGACGACGAGCCGATCAGCAACGACACCGTGGAAGTGCACGTGCGGTACGCGTCGTGCTCGTGCGGGTGGTCCGGCCAGCTGCGCACCGCCCCCGGTGCCCGCGAGCAGCCTCTGCGGACCCGCCGGTACCGGGCTCAGACCCGGGAGGTCCTGCGCCCCGAGTGGGATGCCCACGTCGGTCAGTGGCTCCCTGAGCCGCTGTCGGCCCCGGACCCAACCGAAGACA
Organism: Pseudonocardia sp. Ae717_Ps2; assembly: GCF_001932475.1. NCBI lineage: Bacteria > Bacillati > Actinomycetota > Actinomycetes > Pseudonocardiales > Pseudonocardiaceae > Pseudonocardia > Pseudonocardia sp. Ae717_Ps2. The sequence continues at coordinate 11,128 of NZ_MCIS01000006.1, read as the reverse complement.
CCCCCGCCGCCCCGCCGGAGCCGCAGGGAGCATCTGAGCGTCCACAGCGACGGCGGCCGAGCAAGCGCGCCAAGCCGGTCGAGCCGACGGCCGCGCCGGAAGCCGCGGCCGTCGTCGTCGAGGACCAGGCGGTGCCCGAGCCCGACCCCGGAGCTCGTCTAGTCGAGGCCGCTGCCGTCGCCGGTACCGCAGCCGCCGCTGCCCGCCGAGCGAACGACGCCCTCACCGACGCCGTACGCGAAGCGCGCCAAGCCGGGATCTCCTGGGCCAAGATCGGCGCCGCCACGTCGATGAGCCGCCAGGCCGCACACGAGCGCTGGCGCGTCCTCTGACCACAGCCCGTCACTGACCCAGATCAAGATCAAATGCACCACCGCACCACCGCACCACCGCACCACCGCACCACCGCACCACCGCACCTATGCATCACATGGTCTTGAAGGCCGCGTAGCCACCCACCGTGTTCAGCTGCATCGTCGTCGTATCGACGACACGGCGTTTCCTTAGGAAAACGCCTAACTTGGGTCCGCCGGAGGCGCCCACCCAGACCACGCCCCTGGCCGAAGATCATCAGATGATGCATAGGTCCTGGCGGTCCTGGCGGTCCTGGCCGTCGCCCTCAGAGCGCCGTAGCGGGCCGGTAGTAGCTCCGGCGCCGTTCCCGGCGCTGTTCGGGGTCTTCGGCCGCGAGCGCGGCTTTGAGCCACGCAAACGGGGCGTCTCCGGGGTCGAGCTGGACGGCGCGTTCGGTGGTGTCAGCCTCGAACTCGAAGGCCAGGCCCCGGGCGTCGAGCCAGGCGCGCGCGGCGGGAACTCCGCCGTGGCGAGTCGCGATGATCAGGTCCTCCGCGACCGGGTAGATCTTCTTCCAGCTCCGGGCCGGGAGGACTCCTGCCAGCTCTCCACCTCCGTCTTCTTCGGCGATCTCCTCGTCCTTGACCTCGGTGACCCCGCAGCGCTGCTTGAGGCCGTTGGACCACACGAGCTGCTGCATGCCGTGGCTGCCCTGTTCCCACTCCTGCCAGAGCGCGACGTCGCGCTCGTTGCCGGTGTCGATCGCGTCGGCGAGGATCTGGAACGGCGTGCGGGAGCCGCGCTTGCCGCGCTTCCACCGGCCACCGGCGGTCTCGAAGGCCAGCTTCGAGATGTACTTGCCCATCTTCTCCACCGCGCCGTTACCGACCCGCACGTCGATGCCGTGCTCGGCGGTGGCGCTCATGCCCTTCTTCGCCAGCCCCGCGGCCCAGCGGGTGTAGACCTCGCAGGTCAGAGCAGGAATCTCCGCGCTCACATCGGTCGGGAAGATCAACAGGGCGTGGATGTGGAGGTGCCAGCCGTTGAGGTCGGTGTGGGTGCCCTCCACTCCCCGGACATAGTCCATGTCCAGGTCCGTCTTCCACCGCTTCCACCCCCGCGACTGTGTGAGGTGTCGCCACGCCGCGCTCAGCGCTCGGCGAAGTTCGCGCAGGCTGTGGCCCCGGTGGTGGCGCATCGTCAGGGTCAGCAGTGCGACCGTGCCCCCCCGGTCGGCGTTCCAGTTGATCAGCTGTTCGAGATCCTTCGAGCGGCGCGCACTGATCTTGGCCGAGCACACCGGGCACGCCCACACGCTGCCGCAGGTCGCCAGGCCGCCGAAGCCTGCGGTGCCCGGTTCCCCCTCCGGTCCGGGCGTGTGGTGCAACGAGACCTCTCCACCCTCGTTGGTCGAGACCCGACCGCACTTCTTGACCCGCGACAGGCTCGTGATCGCGGCCAGCTCCCGGCGAGCCCGGTACTTGTCGCGTAGCGCCTGATCCTGGCGGTCCCAGAAGGCCCCCGCGTGGTCCTGACCTGCGGTGGCCGCACTTTTCGCGTCGTTACCAAGCGCGGCCGCCGAAGGGCGCACCGAAGCCAGCGCGGCCGTCACCGCACACCGCCACGACGACGACGGCCGTGTCCGGCACCCGGCAGAGCCGGGCACCGGCCCGCCTCAGCCTCCGGCCGGCGGGCCGGGCCCGGCACTGCCAAGCGCACACCTACGGCGACGCCGACAAACGGTCCGGTGCCAGCTGCGAGGGCGTGGTGCCCTCCCTCGAACCGGCCGAGGATCGAATGCTGATCAGAACCCGTCAAGGGCGGCTGCGCCGTCGCTCCGCGATCTTCGACCCTTGACTGAACCTGCCCAGCCTTCAAGCGGCCTATATCGAGGAAGGGCAGGCGTCGAGACGGGCTGTGGAGCCGCTGGGGCGAGCCGCTGCCTGTTTCCGGGGTGGGGAAGTGCCCTCGTCGCGTAGCGCCGCGCTGGGGGGCTCTAGGTACGCTGTGGGTAGCCACGTTGGCCGGTGCTCCGATCGCTTCGCAGGGTGACCATTTCCGGCCGACGTGCGGGCCCCCGGGATGCCAGTCCTGGGGGCTCACTTCTGTGTCGACCTGGTTGCTAACTCTGGCCTGATCAGGCCGCTACCTCGTGGAGGCGCGCCGCGCCGTCCGCGATCTCGTCCCAGTAGCGGGCGTAGTCGGCGTCCTCCGAGGGGCCCATCAGCCGCGGTCCGCGGACCCGGCCCAACGGCCGGGCGGGTGCCTGGACCAGCGCGACCCCGGGCGGGGCGAGCTGGTGCTCCTCGAGGTGATCGCGGGCGGACTGGCCGTGGAGCATCACCAGGGCCTCCGGGTCGTCGAGCCGGAAGCTGATCCGCAGGCCGAGCTGACCGCGCTCGAAACCACCGACGACGGTCGCGTCCGCGCGCTGGGTGACCACCATCAGCCGCAGGCCCGCCTTGTGTCCCTCGGAGACCAGGCGGCCGTAGAGCGCGAGGAGCTGCTCACGCATCTTCGGCTGGCCCTTCTCGACCGGGGCCGTCGACGCCAGGCGCAGCAGCCCGGCGAACTCTTCGAGCACGACCACGATCAGCGGGAACCCGGCATGGAAGCGGGTGAACTTGTCCCGGCGAGGCGGCAGGTTCCGGATCCGGGTGTCCATCTCCGCGACCAGGCGGACCAGCAGATCCCGGTGTGCCTCAACGTCGGCCGACCCGGTGGCCTGCCACTCGTGGTGCCGGGTACCCACGTAGGGACGGCCCAGAAGCAACCCAGACAGGTCAGACCCCGCGATCAGGACATCGTCGAGGCGGGCGAGCTGCGCCAGCGCCGAATAGCACCACACGCTCTTGCCCGAGCGGGTCGCGCCCTGAATGCAGACGTGCGGCCCCTCCACCCAGGACTGGCGCAGAGGGTTGCCGAGCTCGTCTCGGGCGATGGTGATCTCCACGTCGGAGACCGACAGCCCGCGGCCGGCCAACGGAGCCGGGACCTCGCCGTCGAGGGGGTCGCCGATCAGCAGCTCGATCCGGACCCACTCCGATCCGCGCGGGTAGACCCGGATCCGGTCATAGCCCAGCGCCGCCGCGATCCGCCGCGACGCCTCGTCAGCACGGAAGTCCTCGATGAGCTGGCCGTGGATCTTGCGCACCACCAGCACCGGGTCCGGCCCCGACAGGTCCGCCCGGGCCAGGGTCGGGATGACGATCGTGGTGCCGGAGGCGACCTGCACCGTGTGCGAGAGCCCCGGAACCCGCTCACAGACCCGGCGCCACGGGTTCACCAGCCGGTCGACGAACTCGCGGGCGGCCCGATCCTCGGCGCGCTGCCTGCTCCACATGATCAGTGCTCCTGTCGTGAAGACGGCCCCGGTCCGGGAGGGGGTTCTCCGGGCCGGGGCCGTGGTCGAGCGGGGGTCAGTTGCTCAGCGGGCGATGAGGGCGGCGACCGCGGTAGTGACGGCGACACCAACAGGGATCTGCACCTGGTGGTGGACGGCCTGATCCATCAGGGCGCGACCGTTCACTCCGTGATCAGCCAGGCCGTGGAACCGCTTCTGTCGGCCGATCCGGGCGCCGTGCTCGTCACGCTGGCGACCCGGGATCGCGGCAAACCGAGCGAGCAGACGGCCGTCATCGATCACCGCATGCACCACGCCCTCCGCCACCACGCCGGTGAGCTGGGCCAGCCACGGGACCCGGACACCGGCAGTCCGGTAGAACGCCCACTTCGTGACGGCCTGCGCCGCGGCATAGGTGGAGGCGTGCAGAGCAAGTTCCCGGCGACCCTGCCCGGTGCGGTGCTGCTTGTGGGCCGACATGCAGTCGTCCTGGGCCAAGTAGTCCCCGCCGTGATGACCCAGCAGGGCCCCCAGCGCCGTCAGGACGGTGATCGCGATCCGCTCGGACATGCCTTTGCTCCTTGATCAGCTAGCGACAGCGGTGGAGGTGGTCGACACGAGTGCGCCGGTGAAAGCCCAGCCGTCGCAGCGGGGGCACTGATCCGGCAGGCGGCCGCCGTCGTCCGGGATCTCCTCGGCGTGCTGGCACGAGGTGCAGGTCAGCACCACCAGCACGAGGCCCATCTGGCCGTCGAGCACCGGCCACCGGCGGCCCGCCATCACGCGGCCTGCTCGTTCTTCCGGCCCGAGCCGCCGATCGGGCGGATCGCGTCGGCGCGGTAGTAGACCTGCGCCCCGACGACCTTGTCCTCACCGGTGTTCTTGTCCTTGATCGTCTTGTCCATCACGCCGACCTCGAAGCCGACCAGCTCGCAGGGCATCCCGGGCTGAAACCCGTGGCGCGGGTCCTCGTGCGACGCGATCGTCACGTTCAGCACCGAAAACGACGGCCGCCCGAACGCCTGGAACCCCACCGTGACCTGGGCAACCCACTTCGGGGTGCCGTTCCGCAAGCACTCCTGATCGGTGTCGCTGCCGAACTTCAGCTTCGGCGCCAGGTCCATGACCATCACCATCGTGAAACTCGTCGGGTCGATCTTGAAGTTCATCGGGCCCTGGTTCGACATGCGCATCTCCCATGTTTTTCGATCCGCCACTCCGGGGCCAGACCGTCCTGTGGTTCTTGTCCTCAGTTCGCAGCCTCGAAGGTCTGGACGTCTGGACTGATAGAACTACCGTAGCATGAGTCCCCTCAAAGGTCTAGACGTATGAATCAGAGGAGGTCAGACGATGGCCCGGAAGTACGAGAAGATCGCCCGCGAGCTGCGAGAAAGGATCACCAACGGCACCTATCCGCCGGGGTCGACCCTCCCCGCACTCCCCGAGTTGATGGCGACGTACGAGGTAGCGCGGGAGACCGTGCGCAGCGCGGTGTCGGCCCTTGCCAACGAGGGCCTGGTGACGCCGCTGTCAGGTGTCGGAACAGTCGTGCGCGACCTCGGCACCGTGGACATGCACAGCCAGCCCGGAGACGCGCATCCCGCGTGGGGGAGCACCACCGGGGATGACTCAAAGATCGAGACCGTCGAGGCGTCCTACGACGTCGCGAACCACGAAGTAGCGCAGCGCCTCGGCATTGGCCGGGGGGATCGGGTTGTCCACCGAGTCCGGCGGTACTACAAGGGCCGCCACATCGTGTTGCTGCACGATCAGTGGCTCCCAGGCGAGGTAGGTGCGCGAATCCACTCAGAGACCGGGTACGACCCGGCCGACAAGGACGCCCACGAGCGGACCGACCTGTACTCGTTCATGCGCGAGGCCGGATACCAGCCTGCACAGACAACCGAACGAGTGAGCACTCGGATGCCTGACCCGGACGAACGGGACGTCATGTCGATCCCGCCTGGCGTACCCGTGCTGATCACGCTGCGGACCACGCGCGACGCGAGCCAGATCGAGCTGGAAACCAGCACCTTCGTAGCAACTGGTGATCGAGCAGAGCAGACCTACACAGTGGCGATGTAGGTTCCTGGCCAATCGCGGCAGAGCCCCCATCGCCGCGGTTGGCCGGCCAGTCCGGCACTCATCAGTTGTCAGTAATACCTGACTGGCAACGTCAGGGCTTCTTGACAGCATTGCCAAGCTGTCCTGACAGTTAATTGTCAGGCTATCTTGACGATTGGTTATTTCGCCAGGCAAGCTTGACTGACAGTGTCAAGGAAGGATGACTGACAAATGGCTCCCGTGAAGGACTTGAGCGGCCCCTGGAACGTCACCACCACGCATCCGGCTGCCGGTGAGCACGAGGGTCACGCGCTGGGGATCGTCGCCGGGCAGGACGACGAGCCGATCAGCAACGACACCGTGGAAGTGCACGTGCGGTACGCGTCGTGCTCGTGCGGGTGGTCCGGCCAGCTGCGCACCGCCCCCGGTGCCCGCGAGCAGCCTCTGCGGACCCGCCGGTACCGGGCTCAGACCCGGGAGGTCCTGCGCCCCGAGTGGGATGCCCACGTCGGTCAGTGGCTCCCTGAGCCGCTGTCGGCCCCGGACCCAACCGAAGACACCCCCGCCGCCCCGCCGGAGCCGCAGGGAGCATCTGAGCGTCCACAGCGACGGCGGCCGAGCAAGCGCGCCAAGCCGGTCGAGCCGACGGCCGCGCCGGAAGCCGCGGCCGTCGTCGTCGAGGACCAGGCGGTGCCCGAGCCCGACCCCGGAGCTCGTCTAGTCGAGGCCGCTGCCGTCGCCGGTACCGCAGCCGCCGCTGCCCGCCGAGCGAACGACGCCCTCACCGACGCCGTACGCGAAGCGCGCCAAGCCGGGATCTCCTGGGCCAAGATCGGCGCCGCCACGTCGATGAGCCGCCAGGCCGCACACGAGCGCTGGCGCGTCCTCTGACCACAGCCCGTCACTGACCCAGATCAAGATCAAATGCACCACCGCACCACCGCACCACCGCACCACCGCACCACCGCACCACCGCACCTATGCATCACATGGTCTTGAAGGCCGCGTAGCCACCCACCGTGTTCAGCTGCATCGTCGTCGTATCGACGACACGGCGTTTCCTTAGGAAAACGCCTAACTTGGGTCCGCCGGAGGCGCCCACCCAGACCACGCCCCTGGCCGAAGATCATCAGATGATGCATAGGTCCTGGCGGTCCTGGCGGTCCTGGCCGTCGCCCTCAGAGCGCCGTAGCGGGCCGGTAGTAGCTCCGGCGCCGTTCCCGGCGCTGTTCGGGGTCTTCGGCCGCGAGCGCGGCTTTGAGCCACGCAAACGGGGCGTCTCCGGGGTCGAGCTGGACGGCGCGTTCGGTGGTGTCAGCCTCGAACTCGAAGGCCAGGCCCCGGGCGTCGAGCCAGGCGCGCGCGGCGGGAACTCCGCCGTGGCGAGTCGCGATGATCAGGTCCTCCGCGACCGGGTAGATCTTCTTCCAGCTCCGGGCCGGGAGGACTCCTGCCAGCTCTCCACCTCCGTCTTCTTCGGCGATCTCCTCGTCCTTGACCTCGGTGACCCCGCAGCGCTGCTTGAGGCCGTTGGACCACACGAGCTGCTGCATGCCGTGGCTGCCCTGTTCCCACTCCTGCCAGAGCGCGACGTCGCGCTCGTTGCCGGTGTCGATCGCGTCGGCGAGGATCTGGAACGGCGTGCGGGAGCCGCGCTTGCCGCGCTTCCACCGGCCACCGGCGGTCTCGAAGGCCAGCTTCGAGATGTACTTGCCCATCTTCTCCACCGCGCCGTTACCGACCCGCACGTCGATGCCGTGCTCGGCGGTGGCGCTCATGCCCTTCTTCGCCAGCCCCGCGGCCCAGCGGGTGTAGACCTCGGCAGGTCAGAGCAGGAATCTCCGCGCTCACATCGGTCGGGAAGATCAACAGGGCGTGGATGTGGAGGTGCCAGCCGTTGAGGTCGGTGTGGGTGCCCTCCACTCCCCGGACATAGTCCATGTCCAGGTCCGTCTTCCACCGCTTCCACCCCCGCGACTGTGTGAGGTGTCGCCACGCCGCGCTCAGCGCTCGGCGAAGTTCGCGCAGGCTGTGGCCCCGGTGGTGGCGCATCGTCAGGGTCAGCAGTGCGACCGTGCCCCCCCGGTCGGCGTTCCAGTTGATCAGCTGTTCGAGATCCTTCGAGCGGCGCGCACTGATCTTGGCCGAGCACACCGGGCACGCCCACACGCTGCCGCAGGTCGCCAGGCCGCCGAAGCCTGCGGTGCCCGGTTCCCCCTCCGGTCCGGGCGTGTGGTGCAACGAGACCTCTCCACCCTCGTTGGTCGAGACCCGACCGCACTTCTTTGACCCGCGACAGGCTCGTGATCGCGGCCAGCTCCCGGCGAGCCCGGTACTTGTCGCGTAGCGCCTGATCCTGGCGGTCCCAGAAGGCCCCCGCGTGGTCCTGACCTGCGGTGGCCGCACTTTTCGCGTCGTTACCAAGCGCCGGCCGCCGAAGGGCGCACCGAAGCCAGCGCGGCCGTCACCGCACACCGCCACGACGACGACGGCCGTGTCCGGCACCCGGCAGAGCCGGGCACCGGCCCGCCTCAGCCTCCGGCCGGCGGGCCGGGCCCGGCACTGCCAAGCGCACACCTACGGCGACGCCGACAAACGGTCCGGTGCCAGCTGCGAGGGCGTGGTGCCCTCCCTCGAACCGGCCGAGGATCGAATGCTGATCAGAACCCGTCAAGGGCGGCTGCGCCGTCGCTCCGCGATCTTCGACCCTTGACTGAACCTGCCCAGCCTTCAAGCGGCCTATATCGAGGAAGGGCAGGCGTCGAGACGGGCTGTGGAGCCGCTGGGGCGAGCCGCTGCCTGTTTCCGGGGTGGGGAAGTGCCCTCGTCGCGTAGCGCCGCGCTGGGGGGCTCTAGGTACGCTGTGGGTAGCCACGTTGGCCGGTGCTCCGATCGCTTCGCAGGGTGACCATTTCCGGCCGACGTGCGGGCCCCCGGGATGCCAGTCCTGGGGGCTCACTTCTGTGTCGACCTGGTTGCTAACTCTGGCCTGATCAGGCCGCTACCTCGTGGAGGCGCGCCGCGCCGTCCGCGATCTCGTCCCAGTAGCGGGCGTAGTCGGCGTCCTCCGAGGGGCCCATCAGCCGCGGTCCGCGGACCCGGCCCAACGGCCGGGCGGGTGCCTGGACCAGCGCGACCCCGGGCGGGGCGAGCTGGTGCTCCTCGAGGTGATCGCGGGCGGACTGGCCGTGGAGCATCACCAGGGCCTCCGGGTCGTCGAGCCGGAAGCTGATCCGCAGGCCGAGCTGACCGCGCTCGAAACCACCGACGACGGTCGCGTCCGCGCGCTGGGTGACCACCATCAGCCGCAGGCCCGCCTTGTGTCCCTCGGAGACCAGGCGGCCGTAGAGCGCGAGGAGCTGCTCACGCATCTTCGGCTGGCCCTTCTCGACCGGGGCCGTCGACGCCAGGCGCAGCAGCCCGGCGAACTCTTCGAGCACGACCACGATCAGCGGGAACCCGGCATGGAAGCGGGTGAACTTGTCCCGGCGAGGCGGCAGGTTCCGGATCCGGGTGTCCATCTCCGCGACCAGGCGGACCAGCAGATCCCGGTGTGCCTCAACGTCGGCCGACCCGGTGGCCTGCCACTCGTGGTGCCGGGTACCCACGTAGGGACGGCCCAGAAGCAACCCAGACAGGTCAGACCCCGCGATCAGGACATCGTCGAGGCGGGCGAGCTGCGCCAGCGCCGAATAGCACCACACGCTCTTGCCCGAGCGGGTCGCGCCCTGAATGCAGACGTGCGGCCCCTCCACCCAGGACTGGCGCAGAGGGTTGCCGAGCTCGTCTCGGGCGATGGTGATCTCCACGTCGGAGACCGACAGCCCGCGGCCGGCCAACGGAGCCGGGACCTCGCCGTCGAGGGGGTCGCCGATCAGCAGCTCGATCCGGACCCACTCCGATCCGCGCGGGTAGACCCGGATCCGGTCATAGCCCAGCGCCGCCGCGATCCGCCGCGACGCCTCGTCAGCACGGAAGTCCTCGATGAGCTGGCCGTGGATCTTGCGCACCACCAGCACCGGGTCCGGCCCCGACAGGTCCGCCCGGGCCAGGGTCGGGATGACGATCGTGGTGCCGGAGGCGACCTGCACCGTGTGCGAGAGCCCCGGAACCCGCTCACAGACCCGGCGCCACGGGTTCACCAGCCGGTCGACGAACTCGCGGGCGGCCCGATCCTCGGCGCGCTGCCTGCTCCACATGATCAGTGCTCCTGTCGTGAAGACGGCCCCGGTCCGGGAGGGGGTTCTCCGGGCCGGGGCCGTGGTCGAGCGGGGGTCAGTTGCTCAGCGGGCGATGAGGGCGGCGACCGCGGTAGTGACGGCGACACCAACAGGGATCTGCACCTGGTGGTGGACGGCCTGATCCATCAGGGCGCGACCGTTCACTCCGTGATCAGCCAGGCCGTGGAACCGCTTCTGTCGGCCGATCCGGGCGCCGTGCTCGTCACGCTGGCGACCCGGGATCGCGGCAAACCGAGCGAGCAGACGGCCGTCATCGATCACCGCATGCACCACGCCCTCCGCCACCACGCCGGTGAGCTGGGCCAGCCACGGGACCCGGACACCGGCAGTCCGGTAGAACGCCCACTTCGTGACGGCCTGCGCCGCGGCATAGGTGGAGGCGTGCAGAGCAAGTTCCCGGCGACCCTGCCCGGTGCGGTGCTGCTTGTGGGCCGACATGCAGTCGTCCTGGGCCAAGTAGTCCCCGCCGTGATGACCCAGCAGGGCCCCCAGCGCCGTCAGGACGGTGATCGCGATCCGCTCGGACATGCCTTTGCTCCTTGATCAGCTAGCGACAGCGGTGGAGGTGGTCGACACGAGTGCGCCGGTGAAAGCCCAGCCGTCGCAGCGGGGGCACTGATCCGGCAGGCGGCCGCCGTCGTCCGGGATCTCCTCGGCGTGCTGGCACGAGGTGCAGGTCAGCACCACCAGCACGAGGCCCATCTGGCCGTCGAGCACCGGCCACCGGCGGCCCGCCATCACGCGGCCTGCTCGTTTTCCGGCCCGAGCCGCCGATCGGGCGGATCGCGTCGGCGCGGTAGTAGACCTGCGCCCCGACGACCTTGTCCTCACCGGTGTTCTTGTCCTTGATCGTCTTGTCCATCACGCCGACCTCGAAGCCGACCAGCTCGCAGGGCATCCCGGGCTGAAACCCGTGGCGCGGGTCCTCGTGCGACGCGATCGTCACGTTCAGCACCGAAAACGACGGCCGCCCGAACGCCTGGAACCCCACCGTGACCTGGGCAACCCACTTCGGGGTGCCGTTCCGCAAGCACTCCTGATCGGTGTCGCTGCCGAACTTCAGCTTCGGCGCCAGGTCCATGACATCACCATCGTGAAACTCGTCGGGTCGATCTTGAAGTTCATCGGGCCCTGGTTCGACATGCGCATCTCCCATGTTTTTCGATCCGCCACTCCGGGGCCAGAC
>NZ_MCIS01000005.1:0-49541 GCF_001932475.1 Pseudonocardia sp. Ae717_Ps2 | reverse complement strand
CGCACTCCACGAAAAGCAGCCGTTGATGGAATTCATGGACGGGCATGTACGGGGCCTGCGATTGATTGTCCCAAACTCACCGGGCAGTGGATACCATATCAATGCCCAGGCCATGGCCGAAGCGCTCGAGAATGCCGATCTGGCTCACGATGTTGAAATTTTCAATGTTATCGGCTCCAGCGGCGTCGAAGGCCTCTATCGCCTCCTCGGTGATACCGGTAATTCTCGACTGCTGATGTCCATGGGGCTAGGCCTCATAGGAGGAGTGATTGCGAATAACGCTGACTCGTCACTGAGTGAGGCCGCTCCTATTGCTCGCCTCACGACAGAGCCTGAGTTGATCCTGGTGTCCGCCAATTCTCCGTACTACAACTTCAGCGATCTATTAAAAGATTGGAAGGACAATCCTTCTGCTGTTGCAGTGGGGGCGGCTCCTCTCCGGGGGGGCCTGATCACCTGACGCCGATGCTGACCGCTGATACATCAACCTGAAGCCAAAGCTAGTTCGCTACGTCGCCCACGACGGTAGAGGGCCCCTCCTGAGCGCGCTCCTCGATGGCAAGGTCTCGTTCGCGGCCGCAGGAGCTGGCGAGTTCGCCTACCAGCTCCGCACGGGGGAGCTCCGGGCCCTGGCGGTCATGGCCGACAGCCGCGTGAAGGGATTGGATGTACCCACTGGGCGAGAGTTCGGAGTTAATGTTGAAGTATTAAATTGGCGTGGCGTACTCGGATCTCCTGGCGTAAGCCTGACAGAGCGATCTGGGCTGGAGCAACTCATATGGCGACTTGCAACCTCTGCTGAATGGAAGACTTATCTCGCCAGTAACAATTGGCAAGATGGGTACCTGTCTCCCTCCCAGTTCCACTCATTTTTGAATGTCGAGCGCTTGCGTGTTCGTCAAGTACTCGGCGAGATTGGAATATTATAACTATAAATTTTACAAACAAGGATGGAGTCTTTTCCGTCGTGTTTGTGCTGCATCTCGTGACGGCGAGTTGCACAACGACCCGAACACCTGCTGCGTGAGCTTCATCGACAGATTCACGGATCTCCGACAGCGAGAACTGCGGCTCGTACACAGCCTTTTCCATCGTGAGTTCGCTGGTCAGCGAACTCACGATGGAAAAGGCTCAGCGTGGACCACAGGTTCTCGGCGAGGGGTCGGCGAATTCAGGCGGTTGAAGCATCTAGCTCAACGAGTTCGGCGAATATCTCGGAGGGCTTCTTCCAGTTGTGGATTTTACGGGGTCGGTCGTTGATGTCGCAAGCCACCATCGCCAGGTATTTCGGGTCCGAGTGATGTCCGTGCCTTTCGGGAAGTACTCGCGGACGATGCGGTTGAGGTTCTCGTTGCTGCCGCGTTCCCACGGCGAGTGTGGGTGGGCGAGGTACACCGGCATCGAGCCCTTGGTGACGGTGGCGTGGCCGGCCATCTCGGCACCGCAGTCCCAGGTCAGTGAGGCCCGCATGTGCGCGGGCAGACCGCTGGTGGCGGCGATGACCCCACGGCCGACGGTGAGCGCGTCGCGGCCGGTCAGGGGCACGAGGACCAGGAACCGGAGGTGCGCTCGACCAGCGTGGCGACGGCGGTCTTGCCGTTTGCCGATGACCAGGTCACCCTCCCAGTGGCCGGGCACGGCGCGCCCCTGGGCGTCGGCGGGGCGGGCGTCGATGTAGGTCGGGTCCTTGATCCGCGGGGCCGGTGGGGGCTTGGCGCCGCCTCGTCGGGCGGTGCGCCCGGACCGTAGCGCGAGCAGCTCGCGGGCCAGCGTGGACACCGGGGTGGCATAGATCCACTGGTAGATCGCCTCGTGAGACACCCGACAAGCCTCGTCATCGGGGTGCTCGGTCGGCAACCGGCCCGCGATCGAGGCCGGTGACCAGCCACCACGCAACAGAGCATGCACGATCCCGCGCAACCGCGGGTGACGGTCCACCGCGAACTGCTTCGGCCGCTCCCGCGCCGCCAGGGCCCGTTCCTGCGCTGCCGCGGCCCGGTACTCGTAGCGTCCGCCGTGACGACGGACCTCACGAGAGATCACCGACCGATCACGACCCACCACCGAGGCGATCTGCTTGTAGGACAAGCCCTCCGCGCGAGACCCCTCGAGATCTCCTCCCGATCCGACAACATCAACATCTCACGCACGGAACATCCTGTCCCGCCGAACAACCAAGATCAAGTGCTACGACCGGCTGAACTCACCGAACGCTACGGATGGGACGTCACCTATACTCTACTTGTAGTCGCCGCAGTAATCACCGCGGCCCTATTCCTTCTAGCAGACAGGACCGAGAACGCGCAATCCGACTGACCGCACCGTCGCACCGAGCCCAGGACACCGAGCGGCCAGCCTAGATGGCATGGAGTCCTGTAAAGAAATGAGGACTGAGTAGTGAGTCTTTTTGATCCGATGGGTCAAGGCGAGAGGTCGGAGAGTCGCGGAGAAGGTTCGGGGCTACTGCGAAGTGATGATCAGGATACGGTTACATTGCGAACTCGGAGCGTCTCTTAAGAGTCATTAGTGGCCGCTCGAGGCGATTCCGAGTTGTCGCAGTATCGACCGGGTCGATATTATTTATCTTGCTTGCAGTGACAGGACTTCTGGTCATGACAGAAGAAGGTAGAGTCACCGTAGAGGGAAAGGTCGGGATTGATGACATCGCCTTCTCGGAAGGTTGTGGACGGCTTCTTCCCTCTCTCTTCCGGTGGCTGCGCAGGGTCTGGAGAATTCAAAGGAGTGCGGGCGGGAGGACTGATTTCCGTGCTGAACTCGAAGAGGCAATTGATAGGCTCCGGGCGACTAAGCGACTCTATCATTGTGGGGAGTTCGTGTCAATTTAGCTTTAAGGTTGATGGCGTTTTGAAAAACAAGGTCTATCGAGTTAGCGTTGCCGGTCGCATGCCGTTGTCCTGGACTGCGGCGGAAGTTGGATCTCCTGGGGGGATTCGAATAGTTCTTGGAGTGTAGCTGGGGCGCAGCCAGGGCCCCGGCAAAGTCGTCAGATGATCTTGTAGGTGGTCAAGGGCCGGTGGGCGTCTCGGGCGTGGTGGCGTAGTCCGGCGGCGATGTTGGTGGTCCCGGTCAGTCGGAGTGCGGCGATCGCGAGGTTGCGCAGGGCGGCCATGACCTGCGGTCCGGCTGCGGTGCGGGTCTGGGAGCGGTCCTCGTCGAAGGAGACGTCCCGGACCCAGTGCAGCCGGTTCTCGATGTTCCAGTGCCCGCGGATCCAGCGGGCCAGCAAGATCGGGTCTGCCTGGAACGCGGTCAGGCTGGTGATCGCGTAGACGGTCACGGTCTTCCACCGTGCGCCCGGACGTAGCGGGCGGCGCCGGCGGATGAGCCGGATGGCCTGGGCGGCGTGTGGGAAGAACTCCCCGCCCCGGTCCGGGCACCGCTGCAGGGAGAGCACGCTGATCGTGCGGGTCTCGACCCGCCCGTGGCCACGGGCCCGCTGCCGGGCGGCCGGCCCGGTCATCTTCCAGGGCAGCGCACGCAGCCGGGCCAGCAGCGTGGGCTGGTTAGCCTTGACCGTCATCAGGTAGTGCCCACCGAGCTCGACTGGGCCGGGTTCTGGCGCGGCTTCGACCGGCTGCACCATCTGCGCGATGCGTCCTGGACCAGCGAGGACAAGCTGCGTGGCAAGGCCCACCAGCAGCTCGGCTCGCTCGGGGGCGGAAATCACTTTGTGGAGCTCTGCCTCGACGGCGACGACCGGGTCTGGCTGATGCTGCACTCCGGGTCGCGGGGGATCGGCAACATCCTGGCCAACCTGCACATCGAGAAGGCCAAGGTGCTGCCGCACAACCAGGAGCTGCCCGACCGCGACCTGGCCGTGTTCCTCGCCGGCACCCCGCAGATGGACGCCTACCGGGCCGACCTGCACTGGGCGCAGGAGTACGCGCGGCTCAACCGGCGGGTGATGATCGAGCTGTGAGGTTCCCCCGCTTTGCCGGAGTGTCTGAACACTGGTTCGATCTTGAGAGCCAGGAAGGAAGGCACTGGTGACTGCACCGAAGAAGTACCCCGATGAGCTGCGTGAACGGGCGGTTCGGCTGTATCGGGAGTCCGACCCTCGCCCGACGTTCCGGACGCTCGCGCAGCAGCTCGGGGTGCATCACGAGGCCCTGCGCAGCTGGGTCCGCCAAGCCGAGGCCGACACCGGCGAGCGCCATGATCGGCCGTCGACCGACATGCTCGCCGAGAACCGCAGGCTGGCGAAGGAAAACGCCGAGCTGCGGCGGGTCAACGAGGTCCTGCGCGCGGCGAGCGCCTATTTCGCCTCCGAGATCGGCCCGACCCGGAGGTGGTCATGAGCTTCGTCGACGCCCATGGCTTCCCCGCCGGTCTCGTACTACGGGTCCTTGGTGTGCCGGTCTCGACCTACTACGACTGGCGCACCCGCCGCGCGAACCCCTCTCAGCGCCACCTCGACGACGCCGTGCTCCTCGAACAGATCGTGAAGATCCGCTCGGTCAGCGAGTTCGCCACCGCCTACGGATCCCCGCGGGTCTGGCTCGAGCTGCGCCGCCAAGGCGTGCACGTCGGCCGCAAGCGCGTCGAGCGGATCATGCGCGAGCACGGCCTGCAGGGCGCCCACCTGCGCCGCGGCTGGAAGGGCGGCTCGACCCGGCAGAACCCCGCCCACCGGCCGGCGCCGGACCTGCTCGAACGCGACTTCACCGCGGCCGCGCCGAACCGGGTGTGGGTGGCCGATCTGACCCGGATCGTCACCGGCGAGGCGTGTTGTGGATGGCCTCGGTGCGTGACGCGTTCTCCAACCGGGTCGTCGGCTGGGCCACCGACTCCCGTGCGACGACCGCGCTGGTGCTCACCGCGCTCAACCACGCCCTGCGCTCGCGGACCTGCGCCCCGGCCAGTGATCTTCCACAGCGACAAGGGAGCCCAGTACACAGCGCTGCGGTTCACCCAGCGCCTGGTCGACGCCCGGTGTCGCCCCGTCGACCGGGTCCAACGTCGGACATACGGCGCTCGATGCTGTCGCGGTAGACCATGATCAGCCCGCACCCCAGGCGCGCGCCGGATCCGCCGGCGAGCAATCGTCAAGACCTGTGGATGAAGATCTTTTAGGCGGCTTCGGTGTGGGTGTGGTCGTCGGGTCGTTCAACGAGTCGTCCGGCCTCGAAGACTGCTCCGGCGCGGACGAGCGCGACCAGGTGCGGGCCGTCACGGCGCGCCAGCGGTCCTGGGCGGCTTCGATGAGTTGAACGCCATCGCGAGCCCGGCGGTGCGTGAGCCGGGCCCGCGGGTGACGCGGGTGCGGTGGCGGACGGTCGCGAACGTGGACTCGATCGGGTTCGTGGTGCGTAGTACTGCCAGTGCTCGGCGGGGAAGTCGTAGAAGGCGAGCAACTCATCGAGGTCGTCACGGACCTTCGCCACGGCCTTGCCGAACTTTGCCCCGTAGGCGGCGTCGAAGCAGGTCACGGCGTCGAGGGCCTTGTGTTTGTCTTCGACGTTCCAGATCTCGGTCAGCGCCTTCTTCGCTCCCGGATGCGCCGACTTGGGCAGGGCGGCGAGGACGTTGGCGGTTTTGTGCACCCAGCAGCGCTGCTCACGGGTCTCGGGGAACACCTCCCGTAGCGCGCCCCAGAACCCGAGCGCGCCGTCCCCGACGGCCAGGACGGGGGCGCGCATGCCGCGCCGCGCGCAGTCGCGCAGCAGGTCCGCCCAGGACTCGGTCGCTTCCCGGTAGCCGTCGACGAGGGCGACGAGCTCCTTGTGCCCGTCGGCGCGGACTCCGATGAGCACGAGCAGACACAACTTGTGCTCGGCGAGGCGGATGGTGACGTGGATGCCGTCGGCCCACACGTACACGTAGTCCACCCCGGACAGGTCCCGGTGGGAGAACGCCTGCTGCTCGGTCTTCCAGGTCTCGGTCAGCCTGGTGACCGTCGATGAGGACAGGCCCGCGTTGGAGCCGAGGAACTGCCCCAGCGCGGGCACGAAGTCCCCCGACGAGAGGCCGTGCAGGTAGAGCAGCGGCAGCACCTCGGTGATCTTCGGCGTCCTGCGGCACCAGGACGGCAGGATCGCCGAGGAGAACCGGCGCCGCTCGCCCGTCGCGGGGTCGATCCGGCGGTCGTCGACCCGCGGCGCCCGCACCGCCACCGCGCCCGCGGCTGTCACCACCTCGCGAGGCTCGTGGGAGCCGTTGCGCACCACCAGACGCCGCCCGTGGGCGTCGCGTTCGTTGCTGTGGCGGGTGATGTAGTCGTCGACCTCGGCCTGCAGAGCCTGGGCGAGCATCCGGCGGGCGCCCTCGCGGACGAGCTCGTCGATCAACGCCGGCCCCTCCTGCACACGGGCCTCGTCACCGGATCCGGCCTCGGGAACTACGCTGAGCATGGGTCGTGCCCTTCCGACCAGCGTTGCTGCGCCGGTCTTGCTTGAGAGCCTTCAAGATCACCGGAAGGGTACGGCCCCTCCACAGTCATCCACAGGTCTCAAGCATTGCTCCACTTTCACCGAGCGACAACTGCGGAACCCAGGCCCTGCCGCTGGGTCGAGACGGTGAGACCATCGCAGCCATGCCCCACACAGACACCACGGCACCGGCGGCAGTGCCCGCGGTCGCTCCCTCGACAGCGCCGACGGCGGGTCGGTCGGCGATCTTCCGGATCGGGATCGCACTACTCGAGGTCGACCTCGAGGTCCACCGGACCGTCGAGGTCCCCGCCGAGGTCACCCTCGCCGTCCTGCACCAGGTCATCCAGGAAGCAATGGGGTGGGAGAGCTCCCACCTGCACAAGTTCACCATCAACGACACCTGCTACGGCATCCCCGACCCGGACTGGGACCCCGCCTGGGACCTCGGCGACCGTACCCACGACGAGCAGGCCGTCACCCTCGCCCAGCTCTTCCAGGTCGGGCAGGAAGCCGACTACGTCTACGACTTCGGCGACAACTGGCACCACACCCTGACCGTCACCGCGCTCACCACCGCCGAGCCCGCAGTGCGCTACCCACGCTGTATCGACGGCCGCGGCGCCTGCCCACCCGAAGACGTCGGCGGCACACCCGGCTACGCCGCATTCCTCGACGCACTCGCCGACCCCGACCACCCCGAACACACCGACCGAGTCCAATGGTGGGGATCAGACCAGTACGACCCCCACCACTTCGACCTCGACGCCACCAACACCGCCCTCCTGACGCTGTGACACCCGCAGGCCGTGCCGAGGACGCCGACCTGGGCCCTACCGCCTGAGCCCGGGGCTGCGACCAGGAGGCTCGCCCCCGCGTCCCCGAGACGCGGCCCGCAGCAGCGACACCGCCGAAGGCTTCGCGGTCACCTACCGTCGCTCCGCCGCAGGCGGCGAGGTCACCTACTGTCGGCTGGACCTACCCGTCAGTAACCGTGTTGGAATGAAACCCATGCACACGACTTCCCGCGCACGACGCGCCGGTGCCGCAGCGCTCCTCGCCGCCGTCGCCCTCACCACCGCCGGCGCACTCACCACCAGCACCGCCACCGCCGACGCCACCCAGCCCGCCGCGGCCGAGCAGCCCTACTACGAGGTCTGGGAACCCGGACAGCACCAGCCCCCGCACCCCACCGCAGGAGTCCACGTGCCCCGACCCGACACCACCACCACCGACACCGACGGCCCCCACGCCGTCGGACCCCTCCCCGCCACACCCGCCGCACTCACCACACCGACCGACCCGGCCGCGGCTACCACGCTGCCGATGCCGACCGATGCCCCCTCCGCGCATCCCCTGCAGCAGGCCCTGATCGGCCACTGGACCCCCGCGGACGACACCACCGCAGGGCGAGCGTTCGTCGAGTTCACCCCCGACGGACACTGGACCGGCTCCGACGGCTGCAACCACCTGACCGGCACCTGGGGCGTTCACACCGACGACACATTCACCGCCACCGCCAACCCGACCACCCTCATGAACTGCGAGAACGTCCCCATCGCCGACTGGCTCACCCAGACCAGCCACGCCGACATCACCAACAACACCCTCGTCCTGCGCGGCCCCGCCGGCGACACCACCACCACCGTCCTGACCCGCCACCCCTGACACCCCTGACACCCCGGCACCGCCCCCCCACGACAACACCCTTCCCCCGCGCAGTGCGATAGGTCACACTGAAGGTGTTCGGGTCTGCAGCGGTCGCACCCACCCGGCGCGCTGGGGAGCGCACGCCACCCGCGACCGCCCACCAGGGCCGGGCCGCCCACCCCTCCGGCGACGGCCCGGCCCACCCCGTCACCCAGCCCCCCCCCGACCCCACAGGACGCCGCCGGACGTCGCCGGACCGTGGCGAACCAGGACAGATCAGGACACACCAGGAAGGACCACGGTGCGTGACACGACCGTGTCCCCTGTCCGACCAGACACCTCCTGTACGGGTGGTCGCGACGGCTGTCGCAGCAACAGTCCGTGCGCGCCGCGCGCGACCCGGGTGACAGTGTTTGACCTGTAGTTTCCCGACCTGAACCCTCTCGTTGCAGCTGGCACGGGCTCCCCTCGTATCCGACGTGCCAGCAACAACCAGGAGGACATACCCCATGTGGAAGAAGACCGGGATCGTCGTCGCCGCCTCGGCCGCATCGCTGATGGCGCTCTCCCCGGTGGCGATGGCCCACGGCACCCACAGCGGTGACCACGGTGACGGGATCGACAAGAGCGCCGAAGGCCTGATCGCCGGCCTCAACGGCAACAACATCAACGTCCCGATCCAGGCCTGCAACAACAACATCCCGCTCAACCTCGTCGGGCTGCAGGTCCCCATCGAGGACGCCGCCGCCGCGAACGGGCTCACCGGCGCACTCGGGATCCTCGGATCCGGCACCGCGAAGTCCGGGGACTCGGTCACCGACCAGTCCGACAACTGCGCCCAGGCCGGCGCCGCCGGAGACACCGTCAAGGGCCACAAGTAACACCCGCACCACCCAGCACTGCTTCGCCGACGGCCCAACCTTCACCACGCCGGCGACCACGCGGTCTGCTCTTCTGCCCACCAACAGCACACAGACCGCGCACAGGACAGAGCCCCGCCCCGAGGGACCACGGCACTGACCCACAGGGTGCCCACCCCCGGGGCGGGGCTCTCCCACATCCCCGACAGCCCGGCAACGACAACGTCCCGAACCGGCGCCTCTACACTCGCCCACCTCGACCGCACCACCGCTTTGAAGCGCCGCGCTGGCGCCACCCCATAAAACTGGAACTGTTCCAGATAACTCTTAGGAAGCCCCGGGCCCGGGGTAAACGGGGGTGGTGTCCAGGCGCAGCGGTTCACCCGGGCCGGCCCCGTTGCTCACCACTATCGTGACCGCCTGTATCCATCGTGAAGGGAACCCGTCATGCGCCCACTTCCGCCGACGGTTGCGTTGATTGCGCACCTCCTCGCCCGGCTCCTGATCGGCGGTGTCCTGATCGCTCACGGCGCGCAGAAAGCCACCGGGTTCAACGAGGTCGTCACCGCTTTCACCCAGATGGGCGTCCCTGCGCCCGCCGCCGTAGCCGCGACGGCGATGACCATCGAGCTCCTCGGTGGTGCCGCGCTGATCGTCGGGTTTGCCACCACCATCGCCGCCGTCATCGTCGTCGTGAACATGACCGGAGCCGTCGTGCTCGTCCACTCCCCGACAACCGTGTTCGTCACCGACGGCGGCTGGGAACTGGTCGGCGTCATCGCCGCAGGAGCGCTCCTGCTCGCCGCCACCGGCCCCGGACCCTGGGCGGTCGACACCATCCTGGGCACCCGGCGCCACACACCCCCACCCGCGACCTGGCCTGACCCAAGCTGATCTCGGTGAGCATGCTCTCCGGGCTGACCGCGCCCGCTTCGCTCTTGATCAACGCAAGGAGCGACGGACCCGCCCGTCCGGCCACCCCCACGCCCCGACCCGTCGAGGTCTGCTCGCGGTATTCGCGGTCCGCGTCGTCCTCGCCGTCACCGGCGGGGATCAGCGCCCGCAGCCGCTCGGTGACCGGCTGCGGGATCCGCGCGGTGACCCGGATGAACAGGGCCTCCCCGGCGCGGTGCAGCGCCGAGGCCACCATGCTCCTTATCCGCGCCGCAGACGGCGGCTCGATGCGCTCCTCCCGGCACCGGGCCCAGCAGCGCCTGCCGCACCAACTCCGGACCGCACTCGGACGGCGCAATCTGCTCGATCAACCACGCGGTGTGAACCTCTGGACCGGGAACGAAGAGAGGGCGGGAATGCGAACCGAGCCCACACTGCAGACGGCTGGTGCCGAGCGTCCCCGCCACAGACCCGTCAGGACCCTGTCCGCACTCGTGGTCGCGCTGGCCGCGGTGTCCTGCTTGGTGGAGCTGAGCGCGGGGTTCGCAGCCGCGGGCCCCGTGGTGGACCGGTGGTTCTGGTTCGTGGGCATCCCCATCGGACCGAGCGTCGTGGTCGGTCTCGCCCTGGTCCTGCTGGCGGCGGCCCTGCGCGCCGGCAAGCGGGCCGCGTGGCTCGCCCTGGTCGTGCTCCTGGCCCTCTCCGCCGCCGGGGAGCTGGTCCTGGCCCTCTCCGGGGCGGCCGAGTGGGCCGGCACGATTGTTCCGACCGTGTGGGCGGCGCTGCTCGTCGCGCGCCGGGGCGAGTTCGCCGCGCACGTCGCCCCCGGGGCACACCGGCGGGCAGCCGCTGTCCTGACCGCGGGTCTCGGCGGGGCGGTCGGGATGGGCTGGCTGGTGGCCCCGTCGGTTGGCGGGGCCCCCCGGGCGGCCGGGCCCCGCCTGGTGTGGGTGCTCGACCGGTTGACCGGGGGCACCTTCGAGCTGGTCGCGGGCAGCCCGGCCGGTGGCTGGCTCGACACCGCACTGGACGTCGTCGGTGGTGTGGTGCTGCTGGGTGCGCTCGCGGTCTTCCTGCGCGGCGCACGGGCACACGGCACCGCGACGGCGGACGACGAGCTGCGGGTGCGTGCGCTCGTCGCCGCCCACGGCGGGCCGGACTCGCTGGCCTGGTTCGCCACCCGCCGGGACAAGCGCGTGATGTTCGCACCGGACGGGCGCGCGGCCGTCGCATACCGGGTCGTCGCGGGCGCGTCGGTCGCGGCGGGCGACCCGGTCGGTCCGGTCGACGGCTGGCCCGCGGCGGTGTCCGCCTGGCTGGCCGAGGCCCACCGCTTCGGGTGGCAGCCGGTCGTCCTCGCCGCGGGCGAGCGGGGCGCCGCGGTGTACCGGCGGCACGGTCTGCGGGTGCGCCGGATCGGTGACGAGGCCGTCGTGGACCTCGCCCGGCTGGCCCGCACCGGCGGCCGCGAGGGCCGAGTCCGGCGCGCGGTCCGGCGGCTGGACGGCGAGGGCTTCCGGGTGACGGTCCGGCGGGTCCGCGACGTGCCCCCGGCCGACCTCGACGCGATCGACCGCCGTGCCGAGCGGTGGCGCGACAGCGCGATCGAACGCGGCTTCTCGATGGCCTCCGGGCGCGTGGCGGACCCGTCGGACCCCGACGTCGTTCTGGTCGAGGCGTTCGGTCCGGACGACGTCGCCTGCGGGCTGCTGACCTTCGCACCGTGGGGCTCCGACGGTCTGTCGCTCGACGTCATGCGCCGGGGGTCGCACGCCCCGGCGGGGCTGACCGAGTTCATGATCGGCAGGCTGGCCGCGGTCGCCCCCACGCTCGGTGTGCGCCGGGCGTCGCTGAACTTCGTCGTGTTCCGGGAGGCGCTCGAGTCCGGCGCGCGGCTGGGTGCCGGACCCGGCCAGCGGGCCCGGCGCACGGTGCTGCGCGGCGTGTCCTCGTTCGTGCAGATCGAGTCGCTGCACCGCTTCAGCCGCACCTTCGAGCCCGACTGGGTCCCGCGCCTGCTCTGCTGGTCCAGCGGCACCGCCCGGGCCGTGGTCGCCGCCGGTGCGGCGGAGGGCTTCCTGCGCCCGAGTGGCGTCGGCAGGCGCGCCGCCGCCCGCCGGCGCGACGACCGGTTCCGTGCCCGGGTGGACGGCATCGGAGCGCCGGGTGACACCGCCGATCGGTCCGCGGAGCGCGCCCGCTCCCTCGCCCTGGCTCCTCTGGTCCGACCGGTCGGGGAGGTCGATGACGTCGCCGCGCTGCAGCGCCGCCACGTCGGGCTGGACCGCGACGTGCGGACCGGCGAGCCGGCGACCGTCGTGGGCCGGGTCCGTGCGCAGCGGACGTTCGGCGCGCTGGCCTTCGCCACGCTGCGCTCGGGCCCCGCCCGGATCCAGGTGATCGTCGAGGCCGCCACCGTCGGCCCCGAGGCACTCTCCCGCTGGAAGGACGGCGTCGAGCCGGACGACCTGGTGCTGGTCAGCGGCGAGGTCGTCACCTCTCGGTCCGGGGAGCTGTCGGTACTGGTCGCCGACTGGCAGGTGCTGGGCGCACCGGTCCGCCCGGTGCGGCCCGATCCGCTCGCCGACGCCGCGGAACGCACGCTGCTCGCAGCCGGGTTCTCCGAGGTCGCCGCGCCCCCGACCCACCCGGCCCTCCCGGGTGCGCCGGGTCCGGGACCCGACGGCGCACCGGAGCGGGTCTACCACCTGGAACGGTCCGCGTCGGGCCCGGTCCTGCATCTGCGCGTGGCTCCGGCCGACGCGACCACGGCCCGCGGGATCCTCGACACGGTCCTCGCGGACCTGCCCGCGGAACCCGTACCGGGACGGACCGCCGTGGTCGAGGACGGGCGGCCGCTGACGACCGCGCCGCTCGCCCGGCCACGCCCGTGGTCCCCCGGGACCGCCGACGCCTGGCGCATCGTCGCCGACGGCCGGGACGTGGCGGAGGGCGCCTCCGGGCGCACCGACGCCGGGTTCGTCGACCGCCTCCTGGGCCCGGGTCCGGTGACCGCCGCGTTCGAGCGCGGGGTCCTGCCGTTCGCGACGCTGCGTGCCGACCTGGCCGCGCTCGCCGGGGCCACGGTCGACGGGCCGCAGGGCGGCCGGACCCCACCCGACGCCGGCGACGGCGACCGGGGCAACCGGTGACCGTCGCCCCGATGCCGCCACCGTTGCCGGTGCGCTCGGTCCTCGACCTGTCGCTCGTCGCCGGCGGGCTGCCGCTGGCGATCTCGATCGCCGGTGCCGCCGCGGCGGTGTTCCTCGCCTGGCCGCGCGGCCGGCGGTGGCTCCGCCCGGCCGTGCTCGTCGTCGCCGTGGCGGTCCTCCTCCCGGCGGTGGCCGCGCTCGT
The DNA here is from genome assembly GCF_001932475.1 of Pseudonocardia sp. Ae717_Ps2. Classification (NCBI taxonomy): domain Bacteria; kingdom Bacillati; phylum Actinomycetota; class Actinomycetes; order Pseudonocardiales; family Pseudonocardiaceae; genus Pseudonocardia; species Pseudonocardia sp. Ae717_Ps2. Next base: position 36,394 of record NZ_MCIS01000005.1, on the reverse strand, counting down.
GCTGAACGTGCTCTGGCGCCCGACACCGGACGTGCTCCCGGCCCGGCTGTTCGTCTGGTCGGGGGTCGCGATCGCGGCGGTGCTCGCCGGGGTGGTGGCCGCTCGACGGGGTGGCCGGGACACTCGGCTGCTCGTCGTCCCGGCGGTGGTGCTGGTCCTGGCGACCAGCGGCGTCAAGGTCAACGCGATCTACGGCTACTACCCGACCCCGCGGCCGCTGCTGGGCCTGGCCGACCCGAACGCGCTGGACCCTGCGTGGGTCCCGCACCGCACCGGTACCGCCGTCGCGCCGGTCCGGTGGGTCGCGCCCCCTGATCTGCCCGACCGGGGTGCCGTACTCGACCTGCCCGTCCCCGCCCCCGTGTCGGGCTTCGCCGCGCGCCCGGCGCTCGTCTACCTCCCGCCCGCCGCGCTCGTCCCCGGCGCACCGCGCCTGCCCGTCCTCGTCCTGGTGGCGGGCCAGCCCGGAGCACCCCGGGACTGGCTGACCGCCGGGCGGCTGGCCGCGGTGCTCGACGTGTTCGCCGCGGCGCGCCGCGGGCTCGCGCCGATCGTCGTCGTCCCGGACGCGACCGGCTCCACGTTCGCCAACCCGCTCTGTGTCGACTCCCCCCGCGGCGCCGTCGAGACCTACCTGCGTCGCGACGTACCGGACTGGATCCGCGCCCGCTTCGACGTGGAGAGCGACCCCCGGCACTGGACCATCGGCGGGTTCTCCTACGGCGGCACCTGCGCCCTGCAGCTCGCCGTGCGCGCCCCCGAGGTCTACCCGGCGTTCCTCGACATCGGCGGGCAGGACGAGCCGTCCCTGGGCACCCGGGACCAGACGGTGCGCGCGCTGTTCGGCGGCGACGACGCCCGGTTCCGCGCGGTCAACCCGGCCGACCTGCTGCGCGCCCGCCGATACGACGGGGTGTCCGGCACCGTCGTCGTCGGGTCCGAGGAGGGCGACGACGTCGCAAAGTCCGCCCGGCTCGTCGATCTCGCACGCTCGTCGGGGATGCAGGTCCGCCACCTCGTGCTGCCCGGCGGGCACTCCTGGGCCGTGGCCACCGCCGCCCTGCAGCTCGCGCTGCCCGACATCGCCGCCCGCACCGGCCTGCCCTGATCCCGCTCAGATGCCCACCTTCACCCAACCGGGGTGCAGCCCGGGAGGCAGGGCATTCCAGCTGATCCCGGTCTTGAGCACGAAAACGATCCCCGCCAGAGCGGCCCGATCCGGCACCCACTTGCGTTGCCTCAACAGTAAGGTGACGACGAGAGCCTACGGTGGTCACGGGTTGCCCTTGAGTAGGGCGAGGATTCGGTCGTTGAGGGCGTCGGCGTCGTCGGCGATGTCGTCGAGGAGGGTGAGGGCCTCCTCGAGGCTCGGCGTCTCCCGGCCTGCAGTGGCAGGCGCGGCCGCGCCGAGCGCCGGTGCGCGTGGGGCCGGCGTGGCCGTCTTGGAGTGTTCCCGATTTCTTTGACGCCGGTTTAGGCTGCCAAGTCGGTTATTTTCCTGAATCCTAGCTCGTATTCGGTGGGTGTCAAGTATCCGAGGGTGGAGTGCCGTCTGCGACGGTTGTAGTAGCTCTCGATCCACGCGAATGTCTGCTGTCGGACCTCGGTGACGTCGTTCCATGGCCGGGTGTGGATGAGTTCTTTCTTGTAGCTGGCGAAGAACGACTCGGCGACGGCGTTGTCGAAGCAGGTGGCGCGTCGGCCCATCGATCGGGCCACATTGTTGGCGGCGCAGAAGTCGGTGAACTCCCGGCTCGTGTATTGCGTCCCGCGGTCGCTGTGCATGATCACTCCGGCTGGTGGGCGGCGGGTGAGCAGGGCGGCGGCGAGGGCCTCGATGATCAGGTTGGTGCGCAGGTGGTCGGCCACGGCGTAGCCGACGACCTTGCGGGAGTGCAGGTCGATCACGGTGGCGAGGTAGGCCCAGCCGTCGACCGTCTGGATGTAGGTGATGTCGCCGCACCAGCGGGTGTCGGGAGCCTCGGCGGTGAAGTCACGCCCGATCAGGTCCGGGGCGTCGATCGGGCGTAGACCTGCGACGGTCGTCTTGCGCCAGGTGTGAGGGTGGCGGCCTTGCAGGCCGGCGGCGCGCATGAGCCGCCAGACCCGCTTGCGGGCGGTCCGGTGGCCGCGAGCGACCAGCTCGGCCCACACCCGGCGCACGCCGGGGTCACCGCGCAGGTCGTGGTGGATCTCTCGGATCGTGTCGGTGAGCTCGGCGTCGGTGCGTTCCCGCTGGCTGGGTCCGGTCTTGAGCCACCGGTAGTAGCCCTGTCGGGCCACGCCGAGCTGGGCGCACATGAACGTGACCGGATACTCGCCCTCGGTTGCCCAGTCCGCGATCGCCGCGTATTTCACGGCTGTTCTTTCGCGAACCAGGTCGCTACTTTTTTTGCGAAGTCCCGCTCCATTCGCAGGGTCGTGTTCTCCTTGCGGAGCCGTTCCAGCTCGGCCCGCTCCGGTTCGGACAGGTCCGTGTCCGGGACCTGCCCGGATTCGCGTGCTTTCTTCACCCACTTGCCTAACGTCATCTCGTGGACGCCGATACTCTTCGCTACCTCGGCGATTGTTCGGCCGGAATCGAGGACAAGACTGACGGCCTGGTCCTTATACTCCTGGGTGAAATGGCGGCGTGTCGCCACGCGATCCCCTCCGCTGCGATCAGCGGCAGTCTACGACCGGTGTCTACAAGATCGGGAACGGTCCAGCTCGGCGAGAGTGACGAGCTTCGGGGCCGCGCCGAACGTGAGCCCGGACTTGGCAAGAGTGGATGGTCCGGACACGGCCGAGGCATTACCGGTGTTGCTACTCGAGCCCCGGCACGCGTTCCACCGGCACGCTCCGGGCCATGGGCAGGTAGAGGCCCAGGTACAGGCCACCTGCAGCGCGGGGTTCAGCCTATGGACGAGCGCTCTGATGGCATTGGTGAGGGCACCTGGTTGGACGCTGTCTCGGGTCAGCCCCGAGCTGTTGGAGCTGCACGGGCCCGGGGGCTGCTGGGCTCACACGACTCTGACTCCGGACCCGCAATGGCTTGCAGCAGCTACGAGCCAGCATGTCGTTCTGGTCGTCTACGGTCCCGCTGTCGGCGTTCGCACCGAGGAAGCGGACGGTGACTACCCGGGTGACTCCTCGGACGAGGGCCGCAAGGCTGAGCTCGACCGGTTCCGGGAGATCGGTTACGTGAGCGCGGGCATCGTCGCTTTCGTTCACTGAGTCGCGGGTCAACCGCGAGGGGTTAGATCTTGGCCAGTGAGTCCCACGAGCGTCGCAGGAAGTGGCGGCCGCCCGGCAGGGTCAGCGGGCACCAGCTCGGCCGGGTTTCGGCCGTACATCGCCGTCCAGGGCGTGCGGTACTGCACCGCGTGCTCGCCGCGGCCGTCGCTGGGGTGCCAGGTCGACACGGACACCACGAGAACTCCACAGCTGTTGCAGGAGCCGATCGCGGCGGACATGCGCTCCCCGGGCCGCAGCGGCTCGTCGAGGTGGCCCCACTCGACCGCGCTCAGAGTCAGGCGAGTGTCCTCAGGGGGTGGGTCGACCGGGCCGGAACCGACCAGGCCGTGGACATGTGCACCGGGGTGGGTACAGGGGTCGGCGGCGGTCATCGTGCGCTCCTGGTCGTCGTGCCGGTCGTGCGGGGCGGGGCCGGGTAGGCGACTCCCCAGCGTTCATGGGCGGCTTGGCGAGTGATGCCGGCGGCGTTGCCGATGAGGGTCCAGGACGCTCCGGACGCGCGGGCGGTGGCCACCGCCTGGTCGAGTGTCTCGCGCGCGTCGGCGAGTTCCTGCGCGGCGTCGTGCACGGCCAGGCCGGGCAGCACGGCGTGGAGGTGTTCGAACCATTCTCCGTAGGCTCCGTGGCCGGTCGCGAATCCGGCCACCTCGTCCGGGGCGATGCTCGACGTCCAGCCCCGGAACGCCGACCGTGGCCAGAACTGCGTGCCGCGCCATCCGCACTCACACGCCGCGCGCCACCCGCTCACCCGGATCCGGATCGGCTCGGTGTGCACGCTGGTCTCGGTGCCGTCGTCGAGCACGGCCGCCGGATAGCCCTCGTGCTCGCAGGCCGGGGCGTAGTCGGTGTCGTGAACCCATCCCACTCCGTCAAGCTACCCTGACAGTAGGTGCCGTGTAAAAAGCACTGCCGCTAGCTGTCGCAAGCGGCAGCAAGCACTCCGGCGCGCGTCGATCGAACATAATGCGCATTCTCGGCTCGCCCCACCTGGGCAAACACGACCCGCTGGCGTTATCGACGCTGCAAGCACCTGAAATGTCCGATTATCCGCTCTTCGTTGGATGATCATCCACCCGCGCGGACTAGACACTGCAATGATCAAAATGTACATTTTGTGCATGACTGCTGCGGAGATGTCGTCGACCGAGGCGCGGAACCACTTCGCCGACGTGGTGGGCCGCGCTCAGCATGCCGGTGTCACGACCGCGATCACCAGCCACGGCAAGCGGGTCGCGGCGATCGTCCCGGCCGAGGTCCTGGACTTGCTCGACGAGCTGGAGGACCGAGCTCTGTCCCGCATGGCTCGCGAGGCCAAGGCCGAGGCCGGCGGGACCGTCGATCACGCCACCCTCCTTGCCGAGTTCGACCAGCACTGAGCCGTGCCCGACGCTCCCCACTGGCACATCACCTGGTCCGCTCCGGCGAGCAAGGCCCTGCGCAAGCTCGACCCGCAGGTCGCCCGCCGCATCCTGACCGCGGTGAGCAGACTTGCCGACGACCCGCGCCCAGCTCCGCCGACCGGGAAGCCGCTCAAAGGTGAGCCCGGGACCTGGCGGCTCAAGATCGGCGACTGGCGCGTGCTCTACGAGCCCCAGGACGAGCAGCTCGTCGTCTTGGTCCTGACTCTCGGGCACCGGCGTGAGGTCTACGACCGCCTCGCATGATCCGGGCGAGACGGTCACCCTAACGACCACTCGCACGAGTGACATCTGCTACTCGAATAGCGGTATCCGTTATCGCCACAATCCCCAAAACTGCCTAACTGCGATCATGCAATAGGTGGTTCTAAACTGGGGGTTATCATGCAGGGCTGGCGCAGGAAACTGACCATCGTCATGGCAGCCGCATTCGCTGTGCCGTTTCTGGCGTCTGCACCAGCTCACGCGGCACCACCGCCAAGCAGCCCCAGTCCAATGCAGTGCATTAACGAGTTCACCAACAATCCGAACTACGTCGGCGACGGCTGGGTCGGAGGGTTGGTGGCAACAGCATCTGGCGCAGTGGGTGAGGCTTCCCTGTTCTGCGGGGATGAGCTGAGCGGCGTGGTGCACATCGCGCATCCGGAAAGCACTGGAACCGTCCACCCCGTTTTTGAGGACGACGAGGATCTTTTCACGACCTGCTGGCGAAACACCATCGAGTTTGGCACGCCAGTTCCGGACGGGAACGGCCGTACTGAGATCACGTGGAAGCGTAACGCGAATGTGACGGGGGTTGTCATTATCGACGACGCCCGACGTTTCACATACACTCATTACACTGAGGGGGCCCGCAGTAACAACTGGTTCAGCTGTTCCGTGCTTCAAGGGTGATGCCCGATTCGGGCAGTATTCTGGTACCCTGTCGTAGTGACTTCCGGATACGCGATGAAGCCGAACATCCTATCTTTCCTGGGAGAAAATATCGTCGTCGTTGACGACGTCCAGCCGGTCGCTGCGCTGATCTCCGTGACGGGCGAGGTGCTCGACTGTTGCAGCTGGAAGTCGCTGGTTGTCCAGCCCTCGTCGTGGACGGCATGGCCTCATAGGATCCTGTTTACGAATCGGAACGGTGACGGAGTCCTCGTTCAGGAGCGCAACTGCGACGCCACGATCCAGCTAGAGGTCAGTGAGTCGAACAGGCTGGTTGCCACACTCGCTCCGGCCGGCAGTCTCGAATCAGCCACGGCAGTCGCACGCGGCCGATACTCGATTCCCCGGCCGAACGATGCGCATGAGGCAGACGGGTGGGACCTGCGCGTCGCAGAAGAAGGAGGAGTCTGGCAGACGTCACTTCGCGACCTGACGAGTCAAACTGAAGGTCGGCGACCGCTCGAAATACACCGGACAGGTGCTGCGGTCGCGCTACTCACCACGAGCGATCACGCTTTTTCCGCTATCCGGGTAGCGACGAAACGCCCGTGGACATTCGACGCTCGTCACGAGCTGCTGCATCTAGACCGTACAAGCGGACACAGCACGACTGTCTCACTGCCAGATATCGAACTCAGTGACGCGTGGTCTCCATTGTTTCCCGACCAGCTCAGGAGTCCTGAGCTGATGACTGCCATTAAACAGGCCGTGTTGGACTGCTCAGAGCTCACGTCAAGGGGAGCCTTCGATGTTGCAGTCCGCCTGGATGAAATGGACACCCCCACTCCGCGTGTCGTGGTGCAGTTCAAGCTTCCAGGGCGTTCCGAGATTTTCGAGCGAGAAGACCGGCCTTTCAATCATCTGGGCTTGCACACCGGTGGACTCGCGGGGCTCTCGATCTTCTTCGGAGAAGACCTAGACGGCGATCTCCTAGAGCGCCACGTCGCAGGGCCCGGCGAAGTGGTCCGCCTGTAATCTCGCTGCTCCCGGTGGTGTCGCTGGAAGCTGGAAGGTGGCGTGGGCCGACGTGCGCCGGCCTCGGAGAAGTAGACGCACGACCTTGAGGGCCTCTGCAGGCGATGGTTGCTCCGACAGCTGCCGGGAGGTAGAATCTCCGTTGCCTTTTGGGGCGTGTAAACGCATACGTAGCGTCGACACTGCCCCCGCCATCCCCTACATCGCGTAGCGATGGGACGCCCGTGACGGCAACCGCGCGTGGTGATCTCGGACACATTTGACAGGGTTGTGTGCAGCCTTCGGCGAGGTGCGTTCGCCTTACCAGCGAGCCCCGAGCGGTAGCCACTGAAAGCGGGCGACGGGCCGGTGGGCGGCGATGAGCGGTACCTCAGACCTCTTGTCGCTGACGCAACGTGTCTGGCTCACGGCTCTACGTGATGGTCTCGCCTGCCTACTCGTAGCTGCACCGTGTCGCCTCTGAGGCGACGACACGGGCCAGGCCGTAGTTGCGGTGCCGGAATGGCCGGGGTGTGCCCGTAAGCTCCTTTGGTGAGCGGACTCAACGCTGAGTCTGGTCGTGCGGGGACTCGTCTCCCCTCCTGATCGCCTGTGGGCCAGACCGGCCTAGCCGGGCGCTGGCACCCACATCCCCGATCCGGGGCCCCGGGTGACGACAGGAGGCCACCGTGATCGATCACGGCCCGGAGAAGGATCGCCCCGCCGATGGCTCGCGCAAGCTCGTCGCGTGCTTCGACGCCGTACTGCCCCCGCTAACACTGTTGGCGGAGACGCAGAACAGCGCCAGCACGATGACGGTGCTGGCGCTGTTCCTCATCCTGAGGGTGCTGGCGGAGATGCTTTAGGAGGCTGAGACCGCCGGCCCCTGATGGGCCCGGGGAGTCCGGAGCTGGGTCGCAACCAGCGAGGGGCTCCCCGGTTCTATTTCTTGGTTCTAGCGTACGAACAACGACGATTGCTTGCTCTCGTCGTTCGTTGCCACGTTCGAGAGTCAAGCACAGTAGCTGCGTACCTGGGCGAAGCGACCAGCGCGCCGAGACCTCCGATTTGTTCACCCGATCGAGTGTGATGTGGGCCATGTCACCAACTCTGACCTGCTCAGATTCCCCGCGGAGCAGTGACGGGCATCACTCCGTGACGTGGCCCGGCGCATAGCTGTGACTTGCATCACATCAGCGTTGGGTGCGGCCGAATGCTGACCATCGGATAGGCCAAGCAGGCTAGCAAGATGGCTCTGTTCGGTGGGCACCGTTGGAGCGGGGTTCCGCCTAGTCACTCTCCGTGAGAGTGAGTGTCGGGGGTCGGAGGTAGTGTCCGTCGGTTTGGCACCAGCCGGGCTGCCTGCGAGCCCGATCGATCCCAACTGGGCTTGGCTGAACCAGTCTGTGACGGGCGTCGACGGCGTGATGCTCCAGGCCGTGCGTGGGGCTCGGGCTGGGGCTGCGAGCGACGCGGGGACGGGACGGCTCCGGAGACTCTGGCTGCGATCGTCGCCGCTGTAGGCAAGTCCTGATCGTCGGTTCGCGGCACGGCGTCCGGTCCGGGTGATAGATGCTGCCCGCAGCAGCGCCAGTAACTGTTAGAGTTGCTGGCAGCAAGGCACCGTGGGTGCTGAGCGAGTCGCAAGGCCGTGTGACCTGGGGCAGACCGGGAGCACGGCCTTACGCATGTCTGGGGCGGTCTCGCCCGGCTTCAGCAGGAAACTTCGAACACCTGTACTAGAGACCCCAAGATCTCCCTATAGATGCCGACTCCCTCACGGTCCGCGCGTACGGCGCCGGCGACGATGTCGGCCACCCAGAACAGCGGCTCTGCCGCGCCTCGTTGGTGGTCCACTCGCAGCCGTGTGTCCTTGGGTAAGTCGTACCGGGTGTCGGTCACGAGCTGGACGTCGTCTCGGTCGAGCTTGTCCTGGCGGGCTTCCATCATGAGCTGTGTGACGCCCACGCCGTGGAGTTCGTAGACCAGGCGGCGCAGGCTCGCCCTACGGGCACGCTCCTGCTTCTTACGCGGGACAGGCGTGCCGATCGTGACCAGATGGACGCCGGGCAGCCTGGCGACACTCTGAGCTGCCCTCGTCTGCTGCCGGGCGTCCATCTCGTTCCAGTGCAGCTTGTCGGTGCGCCGGCCCCCTCGCAGCCCGAGCATCGTCTGCCGGGCGCCCTCGGAGTCGCGGTCGAACACCGCCGCGGCCAAGACGTAGAACCCGGCAGTCGGGTGCTCGTGGAACGACTCATCCACGTATGCCACCAACCCGACCATAAAGCGCCACCTTAGGAGGAGGCCTCGACGGGGAGAGCGCCCCACTGCCCGGCTGGCCGCTGAGTACTAGCAGTCGAGCGGCTCTAGAGATCTGATCTGCGCTCGGCTGGGCTGTTGTCTGCTGTCATCTGCGATAGTCTGAAGCTACTGAGATCAGGCAACTGCTGAAAGCAGCAAGTCAGTAGCCGACTGATCTCGGTACCAGCGGGGCGACGACCCGACCCAACCGGATCGCCGTCCCTTGACCCTCACCACCTAGGAAGTGGAGACGGCCCATGCCTGATTCTGCACAGCTACCCGTCGTGCGGCCCATCGTGGTCGAGGGCAGGGTGGTTGCCCTACGTTCGCACCGGATCGAGGACTCGCCGCTGTACGGGCGGACGCGGCTCACCGGCCGGATCGTCACCGATCCCGAGGAGGTCGCAGAGATCGGTGCTTGCGTGTCCTACGGGAAGCGTCCGTGGATCATTCGGCTCCTGACCCCCACCCCGAAGGGGTGGCGACAGTGAGCAGTGGTCGGCTCCCGTGGCTGGAGTGCTCGGAGTGCGGCATCGCGTTCCGATTCGACGAGAGCCCGGCGCTCGCGCTGTGCGCGGAGTGCGCCAGCTGGCTCGACTGGATCGCCGGGGAGGTGGTCTGCGAGTGAAGCGCCTTTGTCAGACGGTGTTGGTCGGCGCCGCGATTCTGTGCGCGCTGGTGCTGTCGTCGTCGTCCACGTTCGCGCTCGCCGCGCGGGTCGGAGTACCTGGCTGGGCACACCCGTTCGCCGTGGGATTGCTGGAAGTCGTTGCCGTGGCCGGAACGTGGATCTGGATGACCGACCCGCGACTGCGACTGGAAGCCGCGGCTGCGGTCGGGATGGCCTCCACGGTGACCGGCATCGGCGGTGTCGCCGCGTACGGCTGGTTCGGGATCGTCGCACCGCTCGGCCTGATCGTGACCGTGCACTTGATCGCCCGAGCCTGGACCGAGTCGACGCCACTCACGGAGGCAATATCAGTAGTTCCGGCATCTACGGAAATTCAGGTGACTACTGAGGATCAGGTCTCTACTGAGATCACGGCAGGGCAGATTGCTATCGGCTACCTCGACGATGTGACCGAGCAGCATCGGGCAGGTGAGGGCGCCGAGTCGGTGGAGGACGTGGAGCTGGCCGGAGTGCGCCGGATCGTCGCGCGCGGGCGCGGCCGGGGCACCGTGGCCGCCGAGTTGGGTGTCACGCCCGCCAGGGCCCGTGTCCTGATCGACCGGGTCCGGAAGGAGTCGGCGGCATGAAGCGCGGTGGCGGGTAGTAGCCCCGCCACGGCTGTGTCTGTGTGGTCATCCCGTCGCATCGGCGGGCTCTGCCCGACCAGGCCGGGTGGTTGGAGGCAACCACGGGTTTCGGTTGCGTCCGGCCGCCCGGCCTGGTTGCCCTTGGTGGCGTCGATGCGACGGGATGACCACACCCGCCTGCACTCCCTCATCCTGGAGCTGAGGCCCTCCCCGGAGGGGCCGCCGGAGGCAGAGGGTTCCGGTAGTCGAAACCGTTTCGTCCGGCGCGTCGCGCGACGACGGCCCCCGTGATCGGCTATGACTACGGACCATGACTGATTCGCCACGGAAAGGCGGCCGTAAGCATCTGGGCGAGCGGCGCCCGACGATGGTGCGTCTGCGCGAAGACCTCTGGGAGGCGGTTCAGGAGATCGCGCAGCGGGAGGGCCTGCCGGTGTCGGCAGTGATCACCCGCATGGTCGCAGAATCGCTGGATCGTCCGGTGCCGGACTACTGCCAGCCGAAGACCGCCGCGGTGCGTTCGACTCAGGAGGAGCTGCCGGTGCCTCAGGCGTCCTAGACACAGGAACGGGGTGGCCCTTGCCGGGGCCACCCCGTGATTCCTTGCGCGTCACGTGGCCTGCCAGCCGCCGTGACGCCGTAGCCCCGGCGAACCGGGGCGATTCCCTCTCCCAGCCAAAGAGAAGGGGCGCTTTCGCGTGCCCGAGTCTAGCCGAGCCGTTTCTACTACGCACGTACCCGCGCGGCCGGGGCAGTCTTGCGCGTCGAGCAGGAGCCCGTGGAGTCGCCGGTCCGAGTATGGCCGGCGGCGTGCTGCGCGCCGGGTTGCGGCGGGCCGGTTCGCGGTGCACCCCGGGTGGCGCGGCCGTGTGCCGGCGGGTCATGTGGTCGTCGTCGATCAGGTCTGTGCTCGTGAGCTCATCGACCGGGCGGTGGACGCCGAGCTGTGGCGCGCCGATCGACGCCGTATCGCTACGGCGGTTCTGCGGACGCTGGTCGAGGCGATGGACTGGCGCAGTGGGCTGATCACCGGGACGACGCGTGCGACGGCGGCTGAGCGGGCCGGAGCGAGCCTGCGGACAGTCAGTCGGGTGATCGCGTGGGCGACTCGAGTCGGGGTCTTGGTCTGTGTCGAGCGCGGCGCTACGGCGCAGTTCCTCGGTACTCGCGTCAACCGGGCTCCGGCGTACGTCGTGACGAGTGTGGTCGGGATGCCGCTGCCGCGTCCTCGGCGAGTGGCAGACGGCCAGGGTGTGGAGCAAATTGGCAACCCCCCCCGCATCTTGCGTAAGCACTCAACCCCTTGCACGCGAGGGCCGAAGCAACGCACCACGACAAACCCAGCCGTGGCCACACCGAGACCAGACAAGGACCGGGGCCGAGCGACGAGCAGCGACCGCGACGGTGCTCGACCGGATCGGGCTCAGCGGTCACGTCCCCCTCTGGAAGGTGGAGTGTTCCCGATTTCTTTGACGCCGGTTTAGGCTGCCAAGTCGGTTATTTTCCTGAATCCTAGCTCGTATTCGGTGGGTGTCAAGTATCCGAGGGTGGAGTGCCGTCTGCGACGGTTGTAGTAGCTCTCGATCCACGCGAATGTCTGCTGTCGGACCTCGGTGACGTCGTTCCATGGCCGGGTGTGGATGAGTTCTTTCTTGTAGCTGGCGAAGAACGACTCGGCGACGGCGTTGTCGAAGCAGGTGGCGCGTCGGCCCATCGATCGGGCCACATTGTTGGCGGCGCAGAAGTCGGTGAACTCCCGGCTCGTGTATTGCGTCCCGCGGTCGCTGTGCATGATCACTCCGGCTGGTGGGCGGCGGGTGAGCAGGGCGGCGGCGAGGGCCTCGATGATCAGGTTGGTGCGCAGGTGGTCGGCCACGGCGTAGCCGACGACCTTGCGGGAGTGCAGGTCGATCACGGTGGCGAGGTAGGCCCAGCCGTCGACCGTCTGGATGTAGGTGATGTCGCCGCACCAGCGGGTGTCGGGAGCCTCGGCGGTGAAGTCACGCCCGATCAGGTCCGGGGCGTCGATCGGGCGTAGACCTGCGACGGTCGTCTTGCGCCAGGTGTGAGGGTGGCGGCCTTGCAGGCCGGCGGCGCGCATGAGCCGCCAGACCCGCTTGCGGGCGGTCCGGTGGCCGCGAGCGACCAGCTCGGCCCACACCCGGCGCACGCCGGGGTCACCGCGCAGGTCGTGGTGGATCTCTCGGATCGTGTCGGTGAGCTCGGCGTCGGTGCGTTCCCGCTGGCTGGGTCCGGTCTTGAGCCACCGGTAGTAGCCCTGTCGGGCCACGCCGAGCTGGGCGCACATGAACGTGACCGGATACTCGCCCTCGGTTGCCCAGTCCGCGATCGCCGCGTATTTCACGGCTGTTCTTTCGCGAACCAGGTCGCTACTTTTTTTGCGAAGTCCCGCTCCATTCGCAGGGTCGTGTTCTCCTTGCGGAGCCGTTCCAGCTCGGCCCGCTCCGGTTCGGACAGGTCCGTGTCCGGGACCTGCCCGGATTCGCGTGCTTTCTTCACCCACTTGCCTAACGTCATCTCGTGGACGCCGATACTCTTCGCTACCTCGGCGATTGTTCGGCCGGAATCGAGGACAAGACTGACGGCCTGGTCCTTATACTCCTGGGTGAAATGGCGGCGTGTCGCCACGCGATCCCCTCCGCTGCGATCAGCGGCAGTCTACGACCGGTGTCTACAAGATCGGGAACGGTCCAGGCCGACAACATGTCCCACACGCTCGGCCGCAGCCGGGTGTCCTCCTCGATCCGCTGGCCGAGTACCAGCCCATGACCATTCACCCGGTCCGCCGCCACCAACGGTGTGTGGTTGCGCTGGCCCCGCCGTCGCGCGGACCGCGACCGGTGCCGGGTCTGGCGACTCTCGAACCGCTCACCGCGCTCCTGGCTACGCCCCGACCGGCGCGTGGTCTCCACGCTCCACCAGCCGATCCACGCCAGGACCAGCCCCGCCAGGATCTCCAGCACCAGCGTGTCCGCTAGTACTGCAACGGCAGTTCGGCGTGTGGTGAGAGGCTGACGGCCGTTCGGCGGTGATGATCACCGCGTGGTTGATCTTGCCGGGTGGGTGGCCTCGTTGGATGCGGTGGTGGAGCTGATCTCTGGCCGTTTCCGCAGGGTCGAGCCGCGCCGGCGGGTCGGAACCTACCTGCGAGGCCTGCTCGCGGGGCTCGAGCGGAAGAACGGCTGGACCCTCGCCGAACACGCCGGGGCGATGTCGCCGGACGGGATGCAGCGGCTGCTGCGCACCGCGGACTGGGACGTCGACGGGGTCCGCGACGACCTGCGCGGCTACGTCCTGCAACATCTCACCGACACCGCGTCGGGGGTGTTCATCGTGGACGAGACCGGGTTCATCAAGAAGGGCCTGTGTTCGGCCGGGGTGCAGCGCCAGTACACCGGCACCAGCGGGAAGATCGACAACTGTCAGCTCGGTGTGTTCCTGGCCTACGCCTCGAAGCGGGGGCGGGCGTTGATCGACCGGGAGCTCTACCTGCCGACCTCGTGGACCGAGGACCGCGAACGCTGCGAGCGCGCGGATGTCCCCGATGACGTCGAGTTCGCCACGAAACCGCAGCTGGGGACGGCGATGCTGGCCCGCACGTACGCCGCTGGGGCACTCACGTCCGGGTCGTGGGTGACCGCGGACGAGGTCTACGGGCAGAACCCGGGCTTTCGCGACTGGCTCACCGAGCGGGAGATCCCGTTCGTGTTGGCCACCCGCAATGACGACATGCTCACCAGCCCGGACGGGAATCGTCGCCCGGCCAAGGCCCTGGCCACGATCGCCGGGGCGCGTGATCTCGACACCGGGCACGACGGGTGGGAGCGCCGCGCGATCGGGCCGGGCGCGCACGGGATGCGGGTCTATGACTGGACCGCGGTTGCGCTGGCCATCGACGGCCTCCCGGCGGGTTGGGGGCACTGGCTGCTGGTGCGCCGCCAGACCGAGCCCGCAGAGGGCAAGACCATCCGTGAGCTGGCGTTCTACCGCTGCGCCGCCCCGGCGAACACGCCGCTGCGCGACCTCGTTCGAGTCGCCGGGGCGCGGTGGGCGATTGAGGAATGCTTCCAGACCGCGAAGAACGAGGCCGGCCTCGACCACTACCAAGTCCGCTCCTACCGAGCCTGGCACGCCCACATCACCCTGGCCATGCTCACCGCGGCCTACCTCGCCGTCACCCGCGCCGCCGAACACGCACGCGAGGCCGAAAAGGGGGATCCTCAGCCAGCCGGCGCGCATTGATTCAGCTGTCGGGCAACGAGATCCGCCGTCTCCTCGCCGCGCTCGCCTTCACCCCGCTCACCTGCATCGACCACGTCATGCACTGGTCGACCTGGCGCCGTGAACGCCAACAACAGGCCCGCGACTGCCACTACCGCCGACGCGGCGAACGACCCCCGAGCTGATCAACTGCCGTTGCAGTACTAGCCCGCCCCAGTCCCCACCGACGACCCGCTCGTAACCGGTGCGCCACGCCTCGATCGGCGACCGCACCAGCGCCCCGGCCAGCACGCACACCAGCCACACCAGCACCAGGTTCCGGATGCGGGAGGCGGGCCAGCCCATCCACCACACCCACCACATCACCAGCCCGGCCACCACCAGGGCAGGCCCCGACAGCACCAGCACCGCCACCCCGAACCCGACCACGACGCCCCACAGTGGACCGTTCCCGATCTTGTAGACACCGGTCGTAGACTGCCGCTGATCGCAGCGGAGGGGATCGCGTGGCGACACGCCGCCATTTCACCCAGGAGTATAAGGACCAGGCCGTCAGTCTTGTCCTCGATTCCGGCCGAACAATCGCCGAGGTAGCGAAGAGTATCGGCGTCCACGAGATGACGTTAGGCAAGTGGGTGAAGAAAGCACGCGAATCCGGGCAGGTCCCGGACACGGACCTGTCCGAACCGGAGCGGGCCGAGCTGGAACGGCTCCGCAAGGAGAACACGACCCTGCGAATGGAGCGGGACTTCGCAAAAAAAGTAGCGACCTGGTTCGCGAAAGAACAGCCGTGAAATACGCGGCGATCGCGGACTGGGCAACCGAGGGCGAGTATCCGGTCACGTTCATGTGCGCCCAGCTCGGCGTGGCCCGACAGGGCTACTACCGGTGGCTCAAGACCGGACCCAGCCAGCGGGAACGCACCGACGCCGAGCTCACCGACACGATCCGAGAGATCCACCACGACCTGCGCGGTGACCCCGGCGTGCGCCGGGTGTGGGCCGAGCTGGTCGCTCGCGGCCACCGGACCGCCCGCAAGCGGGTCTGGCGGCTCATGCGCGCCGCCGGCCTGCAAGGCCGCCACCCTCACACCTGGCGCAAGACGACCGTCGCAGGTCTACGCCCGATCGACGCCCCGGACCTGATCGGGCGTGACTTCACCGCCGAGGCTCCCGACACCCGCTGGTGCGGCGACATCACCTACATCCAGACGGTCGACGGCTGGGCCTACCTCGCCACCGTGATCGACCTGCACTCCCGCAAGGTCGTCGGCTACGCCGTGGCCGACCACCTGCGCACCAACCTGATCATCGAGGCCCTCGCCGCCGCCCTGCTCACCCGCCGCCCACCAGCCGGAGTGATCATGCACAGCGACCGCGGGACGCAATACACGAGCCGGGAGTTCACCGACTTCTGCGCCGCCAACAATGTGGCCCGATCGATGGGCCGACGCGCCACCTGCTTCGACAACGCCGTCGCCGAGTCGTTCTTCGCCAGCTACAAGAAAGAACTCATCCACACCCGGCCATGGAACGACGTCACCGAGGTCCGACAGCAGACATTCGCGTGGATCGAGAGCTACTACAACCGTCGCAGACGGCACTCCACCCTCGGATACTTGACACCCACCGAATACGAGCTAGGATTCAGGAAAATAACCGACTTGGCAGCCTAAACCGGCGTCAAAGAAATCGGGAACACTCCAGACCGTCGGTCCGCCGACCTTGCCGGCGCCGGGCGGGCGCTGACGGTTCTCCAGCTTCGTCACGGTCGCCGCCATCGCCGAACCTCCCTCCTGATCGACCTACCGGATAACCTGCACGAGTCGCGCACCGGGCGGCAACACATTCACCCAGCTCGCCGATCCCTGTTGTTGATCAGTCTACCGCATAATGGTCCGTTATCCGGTAGGTTGGCGATGGTGGCGGATCTTGTCGGTACCTGCTGACGATCAACGTCCTCGCCCTACTGGAGCGAGAAACCGTGCCGCGACCAGCAGTGATCCGAGCTACGCGGCCGGGCCGCCGGGGAATAGTGCGCGGGGTTCCAGGTCCAGCCGGGTGGTCGGCGTCGCGTCGGGCGGGTCGAGGTCGAGCACTAGGTCGCCGAGCCGCCGGATCGTGTGCGTGATGTACGGGGTGATGGTGGCCAGGTCGTCGTGGTCGACCGGGTGGCCCTCGGCGGCCAGCGAGTTCGCCGCGTCTGTGATATCCAGGGCCGTCGAGTAGATGGCGCAGTTGGCCATCAGCTCGTTGAACTTGACCACCAGTTCCTGGTGGTCCGGATCGTTGTGGCCGATGAGCTGGCCGCCGACCATCAGCCATTCCGAGTAGCCGTGGAACGCCTCGGCTTTGTTGGTGATCGCGGTGATCTGCTCCCGCAGCTCGGGTTCGGACAGGTACCGCAACAGCGTCACCGTGCGGATAACCCTGCCCAGCTCCCGGAACGCCCGGTACAGCCGGTTCTTGCGGGAGTGATTGCCCAGCCGGCGCAGCAGCGTCACCGAGGACACCCGGCCTTCGCGGATGGAGATCGCGGTGCGCAGCAGGTCGGTCCAGTGCTTCTCGATCAGCTCCCAGTCGATCGCGTTGTCGCCGAACAGCGCGTCAATGTGCTGGTAGCGGGTGCGCGGATCGGGCCGGTAGAAGATCAGGTCGTGCCAGTTCCTGATCCTGGGCAGAAGCTCGAAGCCCAGCAGCGTGGCCAGTCCGAATACCGACAGGGACTGGCCCTGGGTATTGGCGTGGATCGTGTCGGGCTGGATGTCGGAGTCGTTCTTGAGCAGCCCTTCGATGATGTAGACCGCCTCCCACACGCCACACGGGATGAAATGGGAGAACAAGGCGATGTAGGAGTCGGCGACGTGACGCATGGCGATGCCGCCGTAACCTCCGTAGCGGATGTGCGACTCGGCCAGCAGGTTGTTCTCCCAGGTGTCGACCTGCGAGCCGTCGACGGCGACCACCTGGCCGTCGCCCCAGATCCCGGCCACGTCCAGCTTCGCGAACTCGTTGATCACATCGGTGGAGCCTCGGTAGACCTTGGTGGGGTCGGAGTGCTTGTTGCCGGCCGTGTAGATCTCGTGCACGGAGACCTTGCCGCGCATGTGCCGGGCGACCTCGGCCGGGCCCAGGTTGGTGCCGTAGGCGTAGGTCGTGGTGACGTAGCGGCCGAGCGTGTCGCGGATCTTCGGGTCCGACCCCGAGGCTGGCCCGAAGTGCCGGTGCCAGCCGGTCAGGTACGCGGTGCGGGTCAGGATGTCCAGCAGGCTGCGTTCGGGCAGCCGCTGGTGGATCGCCGCTTCCAGCGTGATCGCCGAGGGTCGCCGGTCGGCGCCCTTGCGGCGCTTGAGCACCGGCCGCTCGCCGTCCAGGACCAGGTCGGTGTTCGCCGGGAAACCGGCGTCCACTGTCGCGGCGGTGCGGGTCAGCTCGTGCCGGTAGTGCGCCACCAGCGCGGCCGCGTCGATCGGGATACCGGCCTGAGCGCAGAAGTCCGCGGCCAGCAGCTGGCACTCGTCCCAGGTCATGAGCTGGGCGTGCAGGTTGGCGTAGGAGTCCGAGCCGGCGACCGCGATGTCCCCGGAGCGCAGCTCGGCGGCCAGGTAGGAGAACACGCAGACCTCCAGGTGTCGCCGCGCGAGCATCCCGGGTCGCTGCTTGTCGCGCAGCACCTTGTGCCAGGCGTCGCTGGCGAAGGCGTCCGCATCGACGCTGACCGTCGTCGGCGGTTGCCCATCCACCTCGACCGTGATGGTCTCCGGTATCCAGTCACTGCGCCGGTCGCGGACCGCGCGGATGAACTCGACCGCGTCCAGCACGCTGCGATCAGCGCTGGTGGCCTCCAGCTCGATCGCGTCGACCAGGGTGAACAGCACCGGCCGGTGCGAACGGTAGAACCGCTCCAGCAGCGGCAGGTAGTTGTTGCCGTGGTAGGCCGACACCGCCTCGGCCGCGGTGGCCAGTGCGTCGATCTCGCCGGCGTCGGCCAGAGTCTTGAGAACCAGGCGGCCAGTGCGTTCCTCCACGCCCTCGACCGGCTGGCCCGGCTCGCTGGGGTCGGCTGGCATGCTGGCTTCGCGGGCGGCGGCCACGACGTCGCCGAGCACGCCGATGAGTCGTTAGGTCTCGGCGCGGTTAGCGGACTGGATCTCAGCCAGACGCTCGCGGCCCTTCTTGTGCAGCGCGGCGAGACGCTTGCAGAACATGGTCACCACCTCGTCGCGGGCCGAGGTGCGGCACTCGTGAACGAGGCTGATCAGCAGCGTCAGCCGCTTGTCGTCGTTGAGGACCTTCCGCATGTCGGCGGCGTCGGTCACCCGCGCCTCGCCGGCGAAGTGCGCGACCTTGCCCGGTGGGATGCCGTCGAGCCACAGCTCGGTCGGACCGAGCGCGTCTAACGCGGCCAGGCGCGCCAGGCGGTCCTTGAACTTGCCCAGCGTCGCGGCGCCGGCGGAGTCCTTCAGCCGGTCGAACTCGCTGCGGCGGGTCGCCGGATCGACCCACAGCAGGCGTTTCAGCCGGGCACGTTGCATCCGGTCCGGCCGGGCCGCGACCCTGCTGAACAGACCGGTGTTGACCTCGGTGCGGATCGAGGCGGTCATCGCGTCCAGCGTGGTGTAGCCGGGCAGCTCGCAGCTTTGGCGCACCAGTTCGTCCAGCGCCACGTTGATCAGGTCGGCCGGGTTGTCCTTGGACTGCACCGCCTTGCGGATCGCCGACTCGGCGACCTCGCGCACGTTAGCCGGCGTGTACTTCACGCCCAACCGCGCGCGCACGAAGTCCCGGTGCCGCCACAGCGTCCGGTCTGACTCGTACACGGCCTCGACGGCTTCAGCCAACTCCAGCTTGCTGCGGACGCAGTCGACCACCACCGGCGGAACGGCGACCAGCTTCGGGAAGTACCCCAACCGCTGGTAGCACTTCAGCAGCACCACCAGCGCCAAGAAGTGCTGGTCCGTGGTGGTCTTCGTCCGCGCCCAACCGGCCTCGTCCGGCGTGGGAGTGAACGCCTCGGCCAGCTCCCGCGCCGACACCACCCTCTTGAACCGCGGATACGCGGTCCGATCAATCGACGCCACCCAGAAACCCCGGAAGATCACCTCGTAGGACGTGATCACCATAGCCGCACGGCGGCCCGCAGCGGTGTCAGTGCCGTTGATCAGCGCCTACCGGAGAGTCGACGGCAGGTTTCTGGCGTATTCCGGTCCCACCCCCTGTGCGGGCGGACCTATGCCGAGTGGGGCCGGTCGCGCTGGGAGATCCAGCGCGCCTGGCGCACTCGGCACGCCTACCGGCGTCGGTGATCAGCGAAACGCGGAAACCGCTCGCGTGCGATGCTGATCGGGCTCGGCACGTGACGAGATCCGAGATGGAGGGCGCGATGCTGTCGCTTGTGGGCGTCGTGCTGATCGCGGTCGGGGTGATCCTGCTGCTGCGTGCGGCGAGCATCGTCATGCGCGATGACGGGAATTTCGTCGCGATGTTGACGGTCAGTCCCGGGTCGGTGCGTCCGCCGTCGCGGCCGTGGAGCGTTCGGACCCGGCAATGGCTCCGGGCGCGGGGAGAGCGGGGCAACCCCCGCCAGGGGCCGACGATCATCGAGGACCAGATTCGTCAGCTCCCTGCACCGATGGCCGCCCCCGAGATCGCGGATTGGATGGCGCGGTGGAGGGGCCGTCGATGACTGAGCCCAGGTCCGCCTCAGATCGGGCGGGTAGGCGTGGAGTCGAGGCGGTGGCGTGATCCGGAGGGAGCGGCGGACTGGTGGCGGCTGTCTCAAACCGGTGTTGCTGGCGGGGGTCGGTCTGCTGTTCGTCATGAGCGGCTGCCTGGCGATCCAGTCCAGTGCCGCGGTCAGCGGTCCGACAGGGGCTCCGAACCCGTCCAGGCAGCCGGTCGCTGGTCCGCCGGCACAACCGCCACCACCACGGGCCGCGACCTGGACCGGGACACTGCGCATCACTGACCCTGGCGTCAACATGAGCGAGCAACCGCCGAAGGTCGACACGATCGGCGGCACGTCGACCGTGCGGTTCGACTCCGGCGACGGCACCCTTGCGGTGGACGGCGGTGGGCCGGCCGCGCTGTGGACCGAGGAGCGCGACCCGACATACGAAGAGTGCGTCGCCCAGCTCGGGGTGCAGGCGTTGGGCCGCCGGGAGATCCAGAGCATCCCGTACGTCCGGGGCCAGGGCTTGTGTGTGGTGACCTTTGCCGATCGAGCGGTGGCGTTCGTCCGGGGTGTGAGCGCGGTGGACGGAGACGCCGTGCAGATGCGTGCTGTTCGCTGGCCCCACTGAGCCGTCGCGAGAGCGCCTGTCACGCTGGCCCTGAGAAGCCTGATCTGCTGAACTACTGCACTAACTGAGCCACTGCACTACCTGAGTCACCTGAACCCTGGGAGTTGGCGTGATCCTCATCGTCATGAATCTGAAGGGCGGGAGCACCAAGACGACCAGCTCGGCGTTCCTCGCTCACGCCCTGGCCGAGAACGGCCACCGCGTCCTGATCATCGACGCCGACCCGCAGGCCAGCATCACCCGCTGGGCCGAGATGGCGGAATGGAGCATCCCCGTGCGGGGCATGGCCACAGGGCGGCTGCACGTCCCCGGCGTCGGGGTGGACCTCGAAGCCGGCGACTACGACGCCGTCGTCATCGACACCCCGCCCACCGAGAAGGAACGAGGCATCGTCGAGTCAGCGATCCGCGCCGCCACCCACGTCCTGGTCCCCCTGGCCCCGTCCTCGGCCGAGGTGGAGCGGATGCCCGTGGTGAAGGAGCTGATCGACGACCTAGCACACCTAGGTCGACATGAGACTCCGCCGCAGGCAGCGGCGATGTTCACCCGGACCAACCCCCGCGCCGTGGCCAACGCCGAGTACCGGGAGCTGTTGGAGTCCGAGGGCTGGCGGGTGTTGCGGTCGCACGTCTCCCAGCTTCAACGGTTCGCGCAGTCGTTCGGCGGGCCGATCGAGCGGGCGGCAGCCACGGCCTACGGGGACGCACTCACCGAGCTGACGGGGACCTCGATCCGATGAGCGACGCTAGAAGCCGGGCCCGATCACTGCGGGACCGCTCAGAGAAGGCCGCAGCGGCCGAATCAGCGGCCGCAGAGAAGGCCCAGCCGCGACCGGCCCCCGACAGCGACCGGAAGGTCCGCCAGACCGTGGACCTCACCCAGGCCAATCACAAGGCACTAGCGACGTGGCGACTCGACACAGCGGTGACGCTGGGCCGGACGCGGCTCACCACCCAAGACGTACTGCGGGCCGCCGTCGACGTGCTGCTCGCCGACGAGGCCACAGCCCGCCGAGTACGAATCCGGCTCGAAGAGATCCAAGACGCCGAGGAGCGCTGAGCGATGGTGCGTAAACCCTGGCCGTGGCGAAAAGGCGCCAGAACGCCACAGGACGACGACGCGACCGCGCCGGCGGCCGCTACCGAGCGAGCCAGCGGCATGTACAAAGCGCTGAGTGAGTTGGGCGTCGGTCCGCTCAACGCGGAGCAGCGGCGGATGGTGATCGCGCCAGCGAACGCCCGAGCAGTGTTCTCCGATCATCCGGCGGTAGGCCTCGGAGCGCGCAACGATGCCACCGTTGAGGGGGGCTGTCCCAGCCTCGCGGGTTGTGTACTGCCACCGGCGGACCACGAACGCCCCAGCCGCCAGCCCTACCGCGATCATGCCGACGTACCCCACTGGTCCGTACTGATCTAGCCCGGACGTCCCCGGAGCTCGAGACCGGCCGACAGTGGACGACGCTCACCCAGAGGGCCACCTATCTTTCGGCGGCGCCCGGGTCCACACAGCACGGAAGCCTCTTCGCTCGAGTGCTCGTCTTGGCAGAGCAGATCGCGGGCCACGACACGGTGCGACCTCACGGTTGCAGGCTGCGCGGCGTGTCGACTATCCGAGCTTCAGAATATGGACCATGATGCCTCCCATGCCGAGGAGATCATCAGGCCGCGCGAAGGGACGCCCCTCGAAGGGCTCCCGCGTTGTGATCTTTCCTCGACTGCCGCTCGCGGTCGAGGCAGCGCTCAAAGACCTTGCCGCACGGCGAGGCCTGACCTGGTCCGAGGTCGGAGCAGATCTCGTCTCACAAGGATTGCAGCGGGTCTCTGAGCTGCCAGCGACGCTTCCCGCGCGTTACACCGCGGCCGACAGCTCCGCTCTGACTGTGCGGATCCCGGTTGCCGACAACGTGCAGGTGCGTGCCCTCGCGCGCGACCTGGACCGGAACCTCTCGATCGTGAGTGGCGCCCTAATCGAGATCGGGCTTCGGCACGCCTTCGAGATGCCGGGCCAGATCCCCGTGCAGTACATGACGACACAGGAGCGGCCGCTGACCAAGGCCTCCTAACGAGATCGAGGCGGCCCCCTAGCCCGGGGGCCGCCTCGAATCGCTCTCGCATCAGTCGGTCGTGCACCCGAGCTGACGCCGTAGCCCCGGCGAACCGGGGCCAATCCCCATCCGTCCAAGAAGGGGCGCTTTCGCGTGTCCAGGATACACCCTGGGCCGGAACGCGACCATGACAGACACGGGGCGAGTTCGTCGTGCCCACGTGCCCTCAGCTCGTCGGCGACGCTGAACAACCGCCGATCTGTCATCGCCGCACACCCAAACCCCGGCCCGACCTCGATCAATGCACCCGTGCCGCTGCAGCCGCCGTCGCGGCAGCTGCTCCTCGATCAGACCATGTCGGCCCTCGCCGTCTCCTGTGGAACGGGGGAGGCCGAGTCCGACCCGGCGGCTCCTCAGCTGTGTGTGAGCTGTCGACGACGCTCCGGCAGCACGCGCGACACCCCACTGCGCTCGGTCGTCTGCGGGCCGTGCTGGTTCGCCGGCGGCGGCGACATCTCGCCGTCCGAGCTCGCAGACACGACCTCCACCCCCGACGATCTCGCGACGGCTCTGGACGCGGTCACTGCACTCCCCCGCACCGCGCTGGACTGGTACCGCGGGCTCCTGGGCTCGCCCTGGTACCAGCAGATCCGCCGCGACGCGGCAGGACGGCTGCGTGGACTGCTCGAGGAACTGGCCCGCCGCGCGGACTGGGACGCCCACACCAGCTGGCCGACCTGGGACCGCCTCCAACTCGCCAGCGGCTGGCGGCGCAGCTCGACCGCCGCCTGGCTCGCCGAACTGCAGCGCCAGGGCTGGCTGTCCCGCGTCGAGGGCGGGTCCACCCCGCAGTACCGCCCGATCGCCCTGCAGCACCTCTCCGGGAACCGGGCCGCGGTCTATCAGCTGCGTGTGCCGGCCACTGAGGCCGCTGAGAGGGGCATCCCGACCTTGCCGGAGGCCGCCAGTAGCCCTCGGCCCGAGGCCACGGCACAGACCGAACAGGACACAACTTGGACCCCAACCCACCCACTTAGTAATCCCTCTAAGATTCCTACAGGGGTTCTTACACGCGCGAGAGCGTGTGTCCACAGTTCCGAGATCAACTCACCTTCACGAAACGTATTCGGCCCTACCGGGCCAGGCCACGAGGAAAAACAGGGCGGCTATTTCGCTGATCGCGTGCCGGTGACCGGGGCTGAGATGCTCGCGGCGGCCGCGGAGCTGCGCTCCGACCCCGCCCTGCGGCGGCTGACGCCGCGCTGGATCCGCGCCATCGTCCGCCGCTGGTGGGAAGCCGGGTGGACCAACAACGACCTGCGCTTCGCTATCGCCCACCAGCCCACCGCCGACGGCCCCGCCCGCGCCGTGCACCGTTGCCCGGCAGCCGAGCTCCGGAGCCCTGATGGCTGGCTGCGCCACCGTCTGCGCCGCTGGAGCGACGATCGCGGCCCGCTGGTCTCCCCCTCGGCCGACGCCCGCCATCGCCGCCAGACTGCCGCCGAACACGGCCAGGCCGCCGCTGACCGGCTGCCCTACGGCGCCGCTGACCTGTCCCCCACCGACCTGCACATCACCAGCGACGACCACCGCGCCGCACGCTCTGCCCTCGTCCGCCGCTGGGCGGCCGAGTTCACCGCCAGCCGCAACGCCCCCCGACCCGCCGCCGAGGTCGCCACCCCCGAGGACAGCAAGCGCCACTACCGCCGGATCAGCCGCGACCTCGACGCGGGCCGCCAGCGCCGCACCGCCACTCCCCCACCGGCCGAGCCATCCGAGCCCACCGCAGCCGCGGCCCCGGCGAGTTCCTCCCCGGGCACCGGCTCTCCGCACGACAACGGCGCCGACATCGGCGAGGCGGGCTCCGCCCACGAACGTGCGCTCGCCCGCGCCCGCGTCGAGCGCACCTCCCACGCCGCCCGTCCGCTCCGCCGAGCCCCCCGGAGGTTCCGTTGACAGCCGAGCCCATCGACCACGATCAGGCCCACGGCAGCGAATCATTACCTGGTAATGGGTCCGTAGCCAGCGGCACCTTCGACCGTCAGCCCCCACAGGACCTCACCGCGGAACAGTCCGTGCTCGGCGGCATGCTGCTGAGCAAGGACGCGATCGCCGACGTGGTCGAGGTGCTGCGCCCGGAGGACTTCTACCGGCCCGCGCACCAGACCGTCTACGAGACGATCCTGGACCTCTACGGCCGTGGGGAGCCGGCCGACGCGGTGACCGTGTCGGCGGAGCTGCAGCGGCGCGGCGAGCTCGTGCGGCTGGGAGGGGCGCCGTACCTGCACACCCTGATCGCGACCGTGCCGACCGCGGCGAACGCGGCGTACTACGCCGAGATCGTCGGGGAGAAGGCGATCCTGCGGCGGCTGGTCGAGGCCGGCACCCGGATCGTGCAGCTCGGCTACCACGGCAACGAGGGCGGTGAGGTCGAGGAGGTCGTCGACCGGGCACAGGCCGCGGTCTACGAGGTCACCGAGCGCACCACCACCGAGGACTACACGGTGCTGGAGGAGCTGCTCCAGCCCACCATGGACGAGATCGACGCGATCGCCTCCCAGGGCGGGATGGCCGCGGGCGTGCCGACCGGGTTCGCCGATCTCGACGCCGTGACCAACGGCCTGCACCCGGGGCAGATGGTCGTCGTCGCGGCCCGTCCGGGTCTGGGCAAGTCGACCCTCGGCCTTGACTTCGCCCGGTCGTGCTCCATCAAGAACGGCATGACCAGCGCGTTCTTCTCGCTGGAGATGAGCAAGTCCGAGATCGTCATGCGTCTGCTCTCGGCGGAGGCGCGGATCCGGCTGGCCGACATGCGCGCCGGCCGGATGTCGGACGAGGACTGGACGCGGATGGCGCGGCGGATGTCGGAGATCTCCGAGGCGCCGCTCTACATCGACGACTCGCCGAACCTGACGCTCATGGAGATCCGGGCCAAGGCGCGCCGGATGAAGCAGCGCTACGACCTGAAGCTGATCATCCTGGACTACCTGCAGCTGATGACCTCGGGCCGCAAGGTCGAGTCACGTCAGCAGGAGGTGTCCGAGTTCTCGCGTCAAATCAAGCTGATCGCGAAGGAGCTCGAGGTGCCGGTGGTGGCGATGAGCCAGCTGAACCGTGGTCCCGAGCAGCGCACGGACAAGCGGCCGATGCTGTCGGACCTGCGTGAGTCCGGTTCGATCGAGCAGGACGCCGACATGGTGGTCCTGCTGCACCGGCCCGACGCGTTCGAACAGGACGATCCGCGCGCCGGCGAGGCGGACCTGATCCTGGCCAAGCACCGTAACGGCCCGACCACGACGATCACGGTGGCCCACCAGCTGCACTACAGCCGGTTCTCCGACCTGGCGCACGGCTGAGCCGCGCCGGGGCGGCCGATAACCGGGTTATCGGAACCCGCTGCGAGCGAGCGACCGATAACCCGGTTATCGACTGTGGGTCGGCGATAACCGGGTTATCGACTTCAACGCCGAAGCGCGGTCAGCGCGCCGATCAGCGCTTCCAGCCCGTCGTCGTCCAGCTGCCGACGCAGGCGCCGGGCGATCTTGTCGACGTCCACAGCCTCGTCACGAGCGCCCGGCTCGGACGCCGGAACGGGGGAGGAGGACCCGTTCGCAGCCTCAGCATCGGCATCAGCGCCAGCGGAAGAGGTCACGACCTCCACAGCAGGTGGCTTGTCGCGCAGAGTCTTGAGCTTCTCCGCCTGTTCCTCCGCGGGAACCGAGGCGACGGTTCGGGCTTCCTTCACCGATAGCTCGCCGGCGCGGAGCTGCTCCTGTAGCTCAGGGGTGAGCTTGAGGAGAGACAGCCGTTGGGAGACCCACGCCTGGGTCTTCGCGACACGCTTCGCCGCCGCGCGTTGCGAACCATGCCGCTCGACAAGGCCTTGGAGCTCCCTGGCCTCCAGCAGTGGGGGGAGGTCCTGGCGGTGGATGTTCTCGACGAGCGTGGCCTCGGCCAGCATCGGGTCCGCTCCGCCGAGCCGATCCTCGACCGATGCCACGAGATGGGTCAACCCGGCCAGGTGGGCGGCTGCGAGCCGGCGGTTTCCGATGAGGACCACCCACGACGCGGTCCCGAGCTGATCCGCGTCCTCGGGATAGTGAGCAAGGTAGACATCTCGGGCGACCACCGTCGCTGGCTGCAGCTGATGGTGCTCCCGAAGGCTGTCGGCGAGCTCCTCGATCGCGGAGTCGTCGTAGCCGTAACGCGGGTTGCGCGGATTGTGGGCCAAGTCGGACAACGGGATCCGGCGCTGGGACGCCCCGCCGTCGGCCAGAGCGTGCAGCGAGGTCTCCTCGGCGAAGACATCGGAGCTGAACGAGACTCGCCCCCGCTTGCGCTTCTTCGCCGGCGCGCCGACCCCAGAGTCCGATGCGCTCGCGGCCACCTCGCTCATCGGGTGCGTCCGTAGCCGAGCTCGAGTGCCAGCCGCAGGATGTCCTGCTGCGCCTCCAAGGCCACGCGGCTCTTGGCGTACTGGGTGCAGACCACGCCCTCGGCCGCCGCCCGGCTGTGGATCTTGTACCGACGGACGACCGAGTTCGCCAGCGGCCAGTTCTTCTTCCGAGCGAAGGCGAGGGTGTCGTCGAGGTCGACCCGGCCGTCGCGTGGATCCCAGAGATTCACCACGACGGTGTAGGGGACACCCAGCGGCTCAACGACCTGGGTGATCGTCGTGTCTGCCGGCACGAAGGTGAGCGGCTCCGTCGTGATCGGAACGATCGCGTCGTCGGCGCTCTTCAGGACCGACCGGAGGATGTGCTCGTTCTCCAGGCTGCCTGGGGTGTCGACGAACACGTGCGCGTAGTCGGCATCGCGCAGCCGCTCAAGATCGCTTGGGTCGTCGGTCTCGGTGTAGGCGAACGGGATGTCATCACCGACTCGGCTCGCCCACCAATCCATCGATCGCTGTGGGTCGGTACCGACGACCAGGACGGACGGATCGTCGCCCCCCAGTACCTGGTCGACGACCGCAGCGAGGTTGACGGTGATCGTGGTCTTGCCGACGCCGCCCTTCTGGCAGCACACAGCGTGAACTCTGGCCAAGATGGCCACCTTTCCGTGGACTTCACGGCCCGGAATCGGGGCGCTACTTCGGATAAGTCGTGTCAGATGATGCCATCTGCACGCCTGCGCTCCGACGCCATCCCACGGCGTGTGGCGTCAGGGTCGCGCACCACGGCGACGGTATAACCCGGTTATCACCGTCTTCTCGTCGGCAGGGTGCGCAGCTCTTCGGTCGACGTGCTCGCTGGCGGCTCAATCTGCCGCCCGGGGTCAATCGCTCGGTAGCGAAGGATTCCGTTTCGAAGCGACCCGCCGATGAGGCCCTGGGCGAACGACGTCGGCGCTCGGCGACATCGTGCTGCACCGAGGTCCTCGGAGAGTGCCTCGCGCCTATAACCGGGTTATCGCACGACACGGTCGCCCGTGCGCTCAGCCGTCGTCTGAACGGAATACCCCATGCGCGACCAGCCACTTCCGCCAGTGGTCCACACGCTCCGGATCGGCCACGAAGTCGGCCGGCCAGTCGTCGATCGCGATCTGGCGCAGAACGTCGCGCACCAGGCTGCGGCCGACCCGGGCGCGGGAGGAGACCTTCCGCAGGTGGGGGTCCACCACGGCGTGCATCGCACGCGCGGTGTCGTCCAGCGTGAAATGCACCGGCCGGTAGGCGACCAGAACCTCATGTCCGTGCTCGTCTGCCCTGGCGACCAGCGAACCCTCGCGCATCCTCGCTCCACTCACCCGCTTGGTTCGGTACCGGGAACTGTACCGACGTTCGCGGTGTGGCCGAGAGCCCGCGTGAGCGTGTCTCCGAGCAGCGAGCCCGCGGCGCCCCGGGGGCTACGAGGTCACCGAATGTGCCCGCTCGATCCTCGGCATCGCGCACGGCTGCCGAACGCGGCTGGTCCGGCCGGACACGCAGCCGGACACCCGGCCGGACCAGCACCTTCGCCGCGTTCTCGCCCGGCCCGAAGCCCGTGCGAACCTGCCGGAGACGGCGGATTCGACAACATCTATTAGCGAGACAGTATCGCAACTGGTGGCGAGGCCTGATTGGGAAGGCCGCGGAGGTGGGCAGCCGGCCGCGCGTGCTCGGCGCGGGCATCCAGCCGAGTCCCTGGCGGGGTGAGTGCCCGTTCAGGCCCTGCAGATGCCTTCTGACCAGCCGAGACAGGCGTTCCCGCGCCTGCTGCGCGTCGATCTGACCTCCGGAAGGGGATGCGAGCACCCGTCCAGGGCGCGGTGAGCCTGTGACCAGTAACTACGCAACTTCCAGCGGCTCTCGGGTGAACCAGCGTCAGCCGCGCGATCGGTCCCTCAGGCTGGGCGTGACGTCCCTTATGAAGGGCGGGGGGCGTCCGCCGGGGCTACGTCGTCGGTTCCTGACGCAGTTGTTCCTGGTCAGGTCGCGGTACAGAGCTCGCAGGCGCGCCATTCCGGACTGGGCGGCTTCGACGTAGGGCCCGTGAGGCGAGACGCGTCGAGGGGCGTGCTCAGCAGCTCCAAAGGGGAGCCGACGTCTCCCGGTCCTGTCGACGCGTCAGCAGCGCGGCCGGTGCCCGGGGGAGTAGAAGACCCGGGCGTGCCCGCATCCTGCCGGGCCGCCGCGCGCGTACGCGTGCGTTGCGTAGAAGCCGCCCGGAACCGCGAGACCCAATTTCCACGGACATTTCCGGATCGAGGAGGCGCCGGTCTGCGTCCGACCCACTCGATCCGGTGGGCGATCTCCGGCGCGTGTGCCGGCCTGGAAAGTCCCGAGGGGATCGCGCCCAGCCCGGGTCGAGCGCCGGGCCGTGTCGCCGAAGCTGGCATGTCAGCGACGCCGCGGGGCGGACGATCGAATCCGCGGGCCCCGGGTGGACGGCCCCGGACTGCAGGCAGAGCCGTCCTGCCCGCGGAGTGGCTCCCGCACTCGGATCCCTCCCATCGAGCTCTGGCGAGCGCCGGTCGACGACCGGCAGGGCGGGGCAGGGGGGAGCGTTCGTGCTGCTTGCGGGTTCGAGTCCGGAGCAGATGAGGCTGGAGCCGGGCGAGCGTGCGAGCGGCGGCCGGCCCCGCCGCGGTCGTTCGGTGTCCCACCCGCACCGGCGGCGTCGGGCCCGCTCGCATGCACGGCGAGGAGGGGACCGCTCCTGAGCCGCCCGGGGAAATTTCCGGCGAGCAACCTGCCGCCACCAGGGACCGAGCAACGCGACGTACGCGTACGCGCGCGACGCCGGAAATTTCTCGACGGCTCCCGCACTCGTCGACCGGGATCCTGCGCCGGGTCTCGCCGGCGTCGTTGCCAGCCCGACTAGTCGCGCTTAGTCTTCGGAGTACTAGGATCACGGCTCAACGGAAGGCGGACCTCATGGGCATGCAGCTGCTCGCCGGGACGATGGAGTGCCGCAACGGCAACTGTCCGACCGCGTGGCTCACCGAGCGCGGCTCGGTGATTGTGCAGGGCTATGTCGCGACGCCCCAGCTGGTGAGGGTGCCGCGCGACCTGATCGAGCGCGCCGCGCGTGAGCTCGTGATGCACGGTGTTGAGCCAGGAGCGGTGCCGGCGCCGCGCTCGACTGCCCTCCGGGCGGCGGGGGAGTGGTTCGAGGTCGCCGGCACACCCACGACGCTGCGCTGTCCTGCTGGCGAGCGTGCGCACGAGGTACCAGCACTGGCTGTTCTGGCCGCTGCCGCCGAGTCGACGAGGGAGGCCGTATGACCCCCGAGGACCTGAACGAGCTCTACCGCACCTACCGGGAGTCGGCGTTCCGGCTCGAGTGCCGCGACACCTACGCGATCCCCGGCGAGGACCCCGACTTCGACGCCTTCCTCGCGCACGAGTCGTTCCCGGCGCGCACGGTCGACGACGACGAGTGGCTGGCCAACGTCCACGCCCAGGTCGGCCGGGGCAAGTACTTCGGCCGCGTCCGCCTGCTCGGCCACCCGGTCACCGACTACACGCGGTTCCAGCTGCTCTGCTACCCCCGCGAGAACCTCCCGGCGGGGGAGGAGGTCCGGATCCTCGACCGGCACTGGCTCGGCTCGGATGACGGATGGACCCACCAGGACTTCTGGATGTTCGACGAGCGCATCGTCGTGCTGCAGCACTTCGACGACGAGGGGCACTTCCTCGGCGTCTCCGAGGGCGGGGATCCCGCCCCCTACATCGCCATCCGCCGACGGGCCGTCGAGCTGTCGGTGCCCTTCGACCAGTACCGCCTGGTCCCGGCCCCGCGCACTGGCGCCGAGACCCCTGAGCACGCTGCGAGCTAAGCACCCTTGACTCGCGCCGAGATCCACCCTCAGCACCAGCGCCTGGCGGCGCGCTTGAAGGAGCTCCGCCAGGCCGCTGGGCTGTCGGCCGCTGCCCTCGGGCAGCCTTTCGGCTGGTCACAGAGCAAGACCTCCAAGATGGAGAACGGCACCTCCGCCCTGGTCATCGCAGATATCCACCAGTGGCTCGACCGGGTCCAGGCCAGCGACGACGAACGCACCGAGGTGCTCGCCCTGGCCCGCGAGACCGGTACCCGCGTACGTCCCTGGCGCGACGCCGACCGCCCGGATGCCGCGACCCAGCAGGACGCGCGAGGCCGCCGCGACACCGAGACCAGCGGAATCGGGGTGTTCCAGTCCGAAGTGGTGCCCGGACTGCTGCAGACCCCCGAGTACGCCCGCCGCCTGCGTGAGGTCCACACCCTGCTCCCGGCCGACGAGATCCCGGCCGCGGTGCTGGCGCTGATGAACCGCCAGACCGTGCTCTTCGACGAGACCAAGCAGTTCGACCTGGTCATCACCGAGACCGCGCTGCGCTGGCGCCCGGGCTCGGTCGCGCTCTCACTCGCCCAGCTCGACCGCATCGCCACCCTGGCCGGACTGCCCAACGTCCGCATCGGCGTCCTGTCACGCGAGACCCAGGAGCGCACCGCCGCGCGCCCGCTGCACTCGTTCGTGGTGCTGCGCTATGCCGACGCGCCGTCGACCGTGGAGATCGAGACCCTCACCGCCGAGCAGGAAGTCACCGAGCCCGCCGACGTGGAGCTCTACGAGCAGTTCCTCGCCGAGCAGCAAGGCCTCGCCGAGCACGGCCCGGCGCTCCTGGCTCTACTCGACCGGATCCGCGACGACCTCAGGCAGCTCACCTCGAACGGCTCATGACCGGCACCCCGGTCATGCCCGGCGACGAGTTGCCCGACGACGACTATCTGACCTGGTCCTGCGGGGTGTGCGGGCTGTGCACCCAGGGCGGACGCCGGGGGCTGCGGCTGCACATGGACACCGTCCACCCGGAACCGTCGTGACCGGGGCCCGCCTCCCCGTCCGGACCACGACGACGAGTTAGTCGCAGATCGCGACTAGGTCCGCGACTCGGTAAATCTGCTGGTCGCGGGACATATGTGCGCACTCGGTGCGGTAGGACGGGAATCAGGGCGCGACTCCCGACTAGTCGTCGACTAGTCTTGAGTGCAGAGAGGCCCCGGCGGCTGGCACCGCCGAGGCCTCAGAGCGGACTACCAAACCGATCCCCTGCATGAGGAAGTCAGGCGCCCATGAAGACCGTACCCAGCACGCGCCGCACGCCGGTCATGCCGGTCGTCGACCGCGCGTCGCGGCTGCCCTGCGCCGCCCCTGACAACGTCGAGCTGTTCTTCCCGGTCGGCACCAGCGGACCGGCCCTGCAGCAGACCGCCGAGCCAAGACGCTCTGCATGAGCTGCCCGATCCTGCAGGCCTGCCGCGAGGACGCCCTCGCCCGGCCCGCCCACTTCGCCCACGGAGTGGTGGGTCCGTGGCGCCCCTTGGGTGTTGTCCTCGGCGTGGACGGCCCTGATCCGCTCCGCGAGCTCGACATCGGCCCGGGCACGCTCGTCGCGTGCCGGGGCGGCCTTGACCCAGGCGTAGTAGGACGAGCGCTCGATCTCGACGAGCTCACAGAGTCGCTTCACCTCGAAGGTGGCGGAGTTGTCGGCGACGAACTGGAAGCGACTCACCAGCGCGTCTCCCCGGCGAAATACTTGGCCGCCCGCTGAAGGATCTCCCGCTCGGTCGTGAGCTTGGTGGTCTCGATCTCGAGCTCGTCCACCCTCGCTTCAAGCCGGGCGATCTTCTGGGCCGGCGTCTCATCGGTCGGCGCCGACGGGCTCGTCGTCGTGGCCGTCCTCGACTGCAGCGGGCTGGAGGTCGGTGTCCGGTCAGCGGCGGTCTTCCTGCCGGTCCCGTAGACCTCGAGCCAGTGCCGCAGCGTCCCGCGCACGATGCCGAGGTCCTCGGCGATACCGCGGAACCGTGGCGCCCGGGGTGGACTCGTACAAGTCCACGGCCTGACGACGGAACTCCTCGGAGTAGCTCTTCCTGGCCATGATTCTCAGATCATCTCGCTTCCCCAGCACCAAGTGCTGGATTCAGCGTGTCCAAGAACCGGGGTCAGGCCCCGGCGAATTCAGGCGGTTGAAGCATCTAGCTCAACGAGTTCGGCGAATATCTCGGAGGGCTTCTTCCAGTTGTGGATTTTACGGGGTCGGTCGTTGATGTCGCAAGCCACCATCGCCAGGTATTTCGGGTCCGAGGTGATGTCCGTGCCTTTCGGGAAGTACTCGCGGACGATGCGGTTGAGGTTCTCGTTGCTGCCGCGTTCCCACGGCGAGTGTGGGTGGGCGAGTACACCGGCATCGAGCCCTTGGTGACGGTGGCGTGGCCGGCCATCTCGGCACCGCAGTCCCAGGTCAGTGAGGCCCGCATGTGCGCGGGCAGACCGCTGGTGGCGGCGATGACCCCACGGCCGACGGTGAGCGCGTCGCGGCCGGTCAGGGGCACGAGGACCAGGAACCGGGAGGTGCGCTCGACCAGCGTGGCGACGGCGGTCTTGCCGTTCTTGCCGATGACCAGGTCACCCTCCCAGTGGCCGGGCACGGCGCGCCCCTGGGCGTCGGCGGGCGGGCGTCGATGTAGGTCGGGTCCTTGATCCGCGGGGCCGGTGGGGGCTTGGCGCCGCCTCGTCGGGCGGTGCGCCCGGACCGTAGCGCGAGCAGCTCGCGGGCCAGCGTGGACACCGGGGTGGCATAGATCCACTGGTAGATCGCCTCGTGAGACACCCGACAAGCCTCGTCATCGGGGTGCTCGGTCGGCAACCGGCCCGCGATCGAGGCCGGTGACCAGCCACCACGCAACAGAGCATGCACGATCCCGCGCAACCGCGGGTGACGGTCCACCGCGAACTGCTTCGGCCGCTCCCGCGCCGCCAGGGCCCGTTCCTGCGCTGCCGCGGCCCGGTACTCGTAGCGTCCGCCGTGACGACGGACCTCACGAGAGATCACCGACCGATCACGACCCACCACCGAGGCGATCTGCTTGTAGGACAAGCCCTCCGCGAGACCCCTCGAGATCTCCTCCCGATCCGACAACATCAACATCTCACGCACGGAACATCCTGTCCCGCCGAACAACCAAGATCAAGTGCTACGACCGGCTGAACTCGCCGCCACCTGCTTCGACAACGCCGTCGCCGAGTCGTTCTTCGCCAGCTACAAGAAAGAACTCATCCACACCCGGCCATGGAACGACGTCACCGAGGTCCGACAGCAGACATTCGTGTGGATCGAGAGCTACTACAACCGTCGCAGACGGCACTCCACCCTCGGATACTTGACACCCACCGAATACGAGCTAGGATTCAGGAAAATAACCGACTTGGCAGCCTAAACCGGCGTCAAAGAAATCGGGAACACTCCAACCCATGATCACGGGCGGGTGGACCTGCGTCACTCCTCGCCCCGCGGGCTCGCCGCTGGCGATGTGGCGAAGGACGAACGCGAGGCCAGCTACAAGCCCGCCGGAGAACCCGCCCCCCGGGCCGTAGTGTCCGCCGACCAGCAGGTAGATCGAGTACAACAGCATGACGGGGAACAGCATACGGGCAACGGGAACCAGCGGGGAGATGTAACCTTCCGGCCCGGGTCCGCCGCCCGGCGACTCGTCGTCCACAGCGGGTGTCCCTCTGCCTGGAGATGGGGTGTACGCCCGAGGCGCTCTCCATCCCACCGGTTCCTGCCACCTGCCCGGGGAGGCGCGGGCGTCGACCGTCCACTCGGTCACCGGTTCGCCTGCGGGCCCGGGCGAGGTCTTCACCGAGTTCCTCGAGTGTGCCAGGGTTTCGCGGTGTCGAGTGGGAGGTCACCGGGCGCGATCCTGAGGGTGAAATGGGTGGCAGCCCGGTACTCGATGGGGAGTTCCTGCAGTAGAGGCGCTACGACGGTGACCACCGACTTCGCGTGGATGGGGCCGAACACCGCGATCGCCCATTGCCGGGCTTCTGCGTCAGGTAGGGCCAGCGGGGCGCCGCTGGCTTTGTCCGTCCGTGTCACCGCCAACCGCCATTCCGACATGCTGCTGTCTACCCGGTGGACGGCCGAGCAGAGTGAGAGAACGTCACCGTTCCGGCTGATGCGTGCGTAGGCGAGCTCGGTTCCAGGTCGACCCTGTTCACGGTCGAACGCGTCGCGGAGGTGGAAAACGACGTCGGGAAAGCGCTCCTGCAACGCATCGATCTCCCGGTCTTGCCAAATGGTCACCGTCGCCGGAAGCCATCGGATCATGGGCGCAGCCCCCCGCCCGGCGGAGCGCTTCAGCCCGCTGCGCCGCCTCCGGGAGCGTCGACGCCGGCCCTGGCCCGTTCGTCGGCCTCGGCCCGTTCCCGGTCCCGCAGCTCCTGCCGGGCGCGTACGAGCGCCGCAGTCTCCGCGGGCGGGTCCGGGCTGAACAGGCTGCCGGGCACCGGCCTCCCGGCCAGCGCCCAGCTGGTTCATCCGCTTCGGCACCGAGGCGCCCTGGTAGTCGAGCACGACCGGGTGGCCGTCCTTGTCGAGACCGGCCAGCGGCTGGTGTAGCTCGACATACTGGCCGTGTGGGAGCCGCGTGATGATGCCGGTCTCCAGGCCGTGCTCCAGCACCGCGCGGTCGGAGTTCTGCAACCCGATGCACCAGCGGTAGGCCACCCAGTACACGGCGGCACGATCAGCAGCCCGAGCCGCCCCGCCCAGGTCGTCGCGTTGAGCGAGACGTGGAAGAACAGCGCGATCCAGTCGTTGAACCCGCAGAGCACCAACCATAGGTAGAACGCGATCGCCATCGCCCCAGCGCCGTCCGGACAGGCACGTCCCGGGGCCGCTGGAGCAGGTTGTGGTGCGCCTGTCGCCGGTGAACCTCCGCTCGATCTCGGATACGCGGACGCCACGGCGAACAACACGGGCAGGAACGCCGCGGTCGCAGGAACGCCGACGGGATGGTGTACGTGTCGAACAGGTAGAATTCCCACGGCGGGAAGATCCGCCCCATCCCTTCGGAGAAGAGCATATAGAAGTCGGGCTGCGACCCGGCCGAGACGTGCGAGGGATCGTAGGGCCCGAAGAACCAGATGCGGTTGATCTCGAAGAGTCCGGCGATTAGCACCAGGACACCGGTGACGACGAAAAAGAACGCGCCACCCTTGGCGGCGAACTGCGGCATGATGCGCACACCAACGACGTTGTTCTCTGTCCGACCGACGCCGGGGAACTGGGTATGCTTCTGGTACCACACCAACCCCAAGTGCACCGCGATCAGCGCGAGGATGACCCCGGGCAGGATCAGCACGTGAATGATGTAGAGCCGCGGGATGATCTCCATTCCCATGAACTCGCCACCGAACAACGCCCAGTGCACCCAGGTGCCGACCACGGGCACGGAC
>NZ_MCIS01000004.1:0-76783 GCF_001932475.1 Pseudonocardia sp. Ae717_Ps2 | reverse complement strand
GTCTGACCTCCTCTGATTCATACGTCTAGACCTTTGAGGGGACTCATGCTACGGTAGTTCTATCAGTCCAGACGTCCAGACCTTCGAGGCTGCGAACTGAGGACAAGAACCACAGGACGGTCTGGCCCCGGAGTGGCGGATCGAAAAACATGGGAGATGCGCATGTCGAACCAGGGCCCGATGAACTTCAAGATCGACCCGACGAGTTTCACGATGGTGATGGTCATGGACCTGGCGCCGAAGCTGAAGTTCGGCAGCGACACCGATCAGGAGTGCTTGCGGAACGGCACCCCGAAGTGGGTTGCCCAGGTCACGGTGGGGTTCCAGGCGTTCGGGCGGCCGTCGTTTTCGGTGCTGAACGTGACGATCGCGTCGCACGAGGACCCGCGCACGGGTTCAGCCCGGGATGCCTGCGAGCTGGTCGGCTTCGAGGTCGGCGTGATGGACAAGACGATCAAGGACAAGAACACCGGTGAGGACAAGGTCGTCGGGGCGCAGGTCTACTACCGCGCCGACGCGATCCGCCCGATCGGCGGCTCGGGCCGGAAGAACGAGCAGGCCGCGTGATGGCGGGCCGCCGGTGGCCGGTGCTCGACGGCCAGATGGCCTCGTGCTGGTGGTGCTGACCTGCACCTCGTGCCAGCACGCCGAGGAGATCCCGGACGACGGCGGCCGCCTGCCGGATCAGTGCCCCGCTGCGACGGCTGGGCTTTCACCGGCGCACTCGTGTCGGACCACCTCCACCGCTGTCGCTAGCTGATCAAGGAGCAAAGGCATGTCCGAGCGGATCGCGATCACCGTCCTGACGGCGCTGGGGGCCCTGCTGGGTCATCACGGCGGGGACTACTTGGCCCAGGACGACTGCATGTCGGCCCACAAGCAGCACCGCACCGGGCAGGGTCGCCGGAATTGCTCTGCACGCCTCCACCTATGCCGCGGCGCAGGCCGTCACGAAGTGGGCGTTCTACCGGACTGCCGGTGTCCGGGTCCCGTGGCTGGCCAGCTCACCGGCGTGGTGGCGGAGGGCGTGGTGCATGCGGTGATCGATGACGGCCGTCTGCTCGCTCGGTTTGCCGCGATCCCGGGTCGCCAGCGTGACGAGCACGGCGCCCGGATCGGCCGACAGAAGCGGTTCCACGGCCTGGCTGATCACGGAGTGAACGGTCGCGCCCTGATGGATCAGGCCGTCCACCACCAGGTGCAGATCCCTGTTGGTGTCGCCGTCACTACCGCGGTCGCCGCCTCATCGCCCGCTGAGCAACTGACCCCGCTCGACCACGGCCCGGCCCGGAGAACCCCCTCCCGGACCGGGGCCGTCTTCACGACAGGAGCACTGATCATGTGGAGCAGGCAGCGCGCCGAGGATCGGGCCGCCCGCGAGTTCGTCGACCGGCTGGTGAACCCGTGGCGCCGGGTCTGTGAGCGGGTTCCGGGGCTCTCGCACACGGTGCAGGTCGCCTCCGGCACCACGATCGTCATCCCGACCCTGGCCCGGGCGGACCTGTCGGGGCCGGACCCGGTGCTGGTGGTGCGCAAGATCCACGGCCAGCTCATCGAGGACTTCCGTGCTGACGAGGC
Organism: Pseudonocardia sp. Ae717_Ps2; assembly: GCF_001932475.1. Taxonomy (NCBI): domain Bacteria; kingdom Bacillati; phylum Actinomycetota; class Actinomycetes; order Pseudonocardiales; family Pseudonocardiaceae; genus Pseudonocardia; species Pseudonocardia sp. Ae717_Ps2. The sequence goes on along the minus strand of NZ_MCIS01000004.1, from coordinate 75,205 downwards.
GTCGCGGCGGATCGCGGCGGCGCTGGGCTATGACCGGATCCGGGTCTACCCGCGCGGATCGGAGTGGGTCCGGATCGAGCTGCTGATCGGCGACCCCCTCGACGGCGAGGTCCCGGCTCCGTTGGCCGGCCGCGGGCTGTCGGTCTCCGACGTGGAGATCACCATCGCCCGAGACGAGCTCGGCAACCCTCTGCGCCAGTCCTGGGTGGAGGGGCCGCACGTCTGCATTCAGGGCGCGACCCGCTCGGGCAAGAGCGTGTGGTGCTATTCGGCGCTGGCGCAGCTCGCCCGCCTCGACGATGTCCTGATCGCGGGGTCTGACCTGTCTGGGTTGCTTCTGGGCCGTCCCTACGTGGGTACCCGGCACCACGAGTGGCAGGCCACCGGGTCGGCCGACGTTGAGGCACACCGGGATCTGCTGGTCCGCCTGGTCGCGGAGATGGACACCCGGATCCGGAACCTGCCGCCTCGCCGGGACAAGTTCACCCGCTTCCATGCCGGGTTCCCGCTGATCGTGGTCGTGCTCGAAGAGTTCGCCGGGCTGCTGCGCCTGGCGTCGACGGCCCCGGTCGAGAAGGGCCAGCCGAAGATGCGTGAGCAGCTCCTCGCGCTCTACGGCCGCCTGGTCTCCGAGGGACACAAGGCGGGCCTGCGGCTGATGGTGGTCACCCAGCGCGCGGACGCGACCGTCGTCGGTGGTTTCGAGCGCGGTCAGCTCGGCCTGCGGATCAGCTTCCGGCTCGACGACCCGGAGGCCCTGGTGATGCTCCACGGCCAGTCCGCCCGCGATCACCTCGAGGAGCACCAGCTCGCCCCGCCCGGGGTCGCGCTGGTCCAGGCACCCGCCCGGCCGTTGGGCCGGGTCCGCGGACCGCGGCTGATGGGCCCTCGGAGGACGCCGACTACGCCCGCTACTGGGACGAGATCGCGGACGGCGCGGCGCGCCTCCACGAGGTAGCGGCCTGATCAGGCCAGAGTTAGCAACCAGGTCGACACAGAAGTGAGCCCCAGGACTGGCATCCCGGGGGCCCGCACGTCGGCCGGAAATGGTCACCCTGCGAAGCGATCGGAGCACCGGCCAACGTGGCTACCCACAGCGTACCTAGAGCCCCCCAGCGCGGCGCTACGCGACGAGGGCACTTCCCCACCCCGGAAACAGGCAGCGGCTCGCCCCAGCGGCTCCACAGCCCGTCTCGACGCCTGCCCTTCCTCGATATAGGCCGCTTGAAGGCTGGGCAGGTTCAGTCAAGGGTCGAAGATCGCGGAGCGACGGCGCAGCCGCCCTTGACGGGTTCTGATCAGCATTCGATCCTCGGCCGGTTCGAGGGAGGGCACCACGCCCTCGCAGCTGGCACCGGACCGTTTGTCGGCGTCGCCGTAGGTGTGCGCTTGGCAGTGCCGGGCCCGGCCCGCCGGCCGGAGGCTGAGGCGGGCCGGTGCCCGGCTCTGCCGGGTGCCGGACACGGCCGTCGTCGTCGTGGCGGTGTGCGGTGACGGCCGCGCTGGCTTCGGTGCGCCCTTCGGCGGCCGCGCTTGGTAACGACGCGAAAAGTGCGGCCACCGCAGGTCAGGACCACGCGGGGCCTTCTGGGACCGCCAGGATCAGGCGCTACGCGACAAGTACCGGGCTCGCCGGGAGCTGGCCGCGATCACGAGCCTGTCGCGGGTCAAGAAGTGCGGTCGGGTCTCGACCAACGAGGGTGGAGAGGTCTCGTTGCACCACACGCCCGGACCGGAGGGGGAACCGGGCACCGCAGGCTTCGGCGGCCTGGCGACCTGCGGCAGCGTGTGGGCGTGCCCGGTGTGCTCGGCCAAGATCAGTGCGCGCCGCTCGAAGGATCTCGAACAGCTGATCAACTGGAACGCCGACCGGGGGGCACGGTCGCACTGCTGACCCTGACGATGCGCCACCACCGGGGCCACAGCCTGCGCGAACTTCGCCGAGCGCTGAGCGCGGCGTGGCGACACCTCACACAGTCGCGGGGGTGGAAGCGGTGGAAGACGGACCTGGACATGGACTATGTCCGGGGAGTGGAGGGCACCCACACCGACCTCAACGGCTGGCACCTCCACATCCACGCCCTGTTGATCTTCCCGACCGATGTGAGCGCGGAGATTCCTGCTCTGACCTGCGAGGTCTACACCCGCTGGGCCGCGGGGCTGGCGAAGAAGGGCATGAGCGCCACCGCCGAGCACGGCATCGACGTGCGGGTCGGTAACGGCGCGGTGGAGAAGATGGGCAAGTACATCTCGAAGCTGGCCTTCGAGACCGCCGGTGGCCGGTGGAAGCGCGGCAAGCGCGGCTCCCGCACGCCGTTCCAGATCCTCGCCGACGCGATCGACACCGGCAACGAGCGCGACGTCGCGCTCTGGCAGGAGTGGGAACAGGGCAGCCACGGCATGCAGCAGCTCGTGTGGTCCAACGGCCTCAAGCAGCGCTGCGGGGTCACCGAGGTCAAGGACGAGGAGATCGCCGAAGAAGACGGAGGTGGAGAGCTGGCAGGAGTCCTCCCGGCCCGGAGCTGGAAGAAGATCTACCCGGTCGCGGAGGACCTGATCATCGCGACTCGCCACGGCGGAGTTCCCGCCGCGCGCGCCTGGCTCGACGCCCGGGGCCTGGCCTTCGAGTTCGAGGCTGACACCACCGAACGCGCCGTCCAGCTCGACCCCGGAGACGCCCCGTTTGCGTGGCTCAAAGCCGCGCTCGCGGCCGAAGACCCCGAACAGCGCCGGGAACGGCGCCGGAGCTACTACCGGCCCGCTACGGCGCTCTGAGGGCGACGGCCAGGACCGCCAGGACCGCCAGGACCTATGCATCATCTGATGATCTTCGGCCAGGGGCGTGGTCTGGGTGGGCGCCTCCGGCGGACCCAAGTTAGGCGTTTTCCTAAGGAAACGCCGTGTCGTCGATACGACGACGATGCAGCTGAACACGGTGGGTGGCTACGCGGCCTTCAAGACCATGTGATGCATAGGTGCGGTGGTGCGGTGGTGCGGTGGTGCGGTGGTGCGGTGGTGCATTTGATCTTGATCTGGGTCAGTGACGGGCTGTGGTCAGAGGACGCGCCAGCGCTCGTGTGCGGCCTGGCGGCTCATCGACGTGGCGGCGCCGATCTTGGCCCAGGAGATCCCGGCTTGGCGCGCTTCGCGTACGGCGTCGGTGAGGGCGTCGTTCGCTCGGCGGGCAGCGGCGGCTGCGGTACCGGCGACGGCAGCGGCCTCGACTAGACGAGCTCCGGGGTCGGGCTCGGGCACCGCCTGGTCCTCGACGACGACGGCCGCGGCTTCCGGCGCGGCCGTCGGCTCGACCGGCTTGGCGCGCTTGCTCGGCCGCCGTCGCTGTGGACGCTCAGATGCTCCCTGCGGCTCCGGCGGGGCGGCGGGGTGTCTTCGGTTGGGTCCGGGGCCGACAGCGGCTCAGGGAGCCACTGACCGACGTGGGCATCCCACTCGGGGCGCAGGACCTCCCGGGTCTGAGCCCGGTACCGGCGGGTCCGCAGAGGCTGCTCGCGGGCACCGGGGGCGGTGCGCAGCTGGCCGGACCACCCGCACGAGCACGACGCGTACCGCACGTGCACTTCCACGGTGTCGTTGCTGATCGGCTCGTCGTCCTGCCCGGCGACGATCCCCAGCGCGTGACCCTCGTGCTCACCGGCAGCCGGATGCGTGGTGGTGACGTTCCAGGGGCCGCTCAAGTCCTTCACGGGAGCCATTTGTCAGTCATCCTTCCTTGACACTGTCAGTCAAGCTTGCCTGGCGAAATAACCAATCGTCAAGATAGCCTGACAATTAACTGTCAGGACAGCTTGGCAATGCTGTCAAGAAGCCCTGACGTTGCCAGTCAGGTATTACTGACAACTGATGAGTGCCGGACTGGCCGGCCAACCGCGGCGATGGGGGCTCTGCCGCGATTGGCCAGGAACCTACATCGCCACTGTGTAGGTCTGCTCTGCTCGATCACCAGTTGCTACGAAGGTGCTGGTTTCCAGCTCGATCTGGCTCGCGTCGCGCGTGGTCCGCAGCGTGATCAGCACGGGTACGCCAGGCGGGATCGACATGACGTCCCGTTCGTCCGGGTCAGGCATCCGAGTGCTCACTCGTTCGGTTGTCTGTGCAGGCTGGTATCCGGCCTCGCGCATGAACGAGTACAGGTCGGTCCGCTCGTGGGCGTCCTTGTCGGCCGGGTCGTACCCGGTCTCTGAGTGGATTCGCGCACCTACCTCGCCTGGGAGCCACTGATCGTGCAGCAACACGATGTGGCGGCCCTTGTAGTACCGCCGGACTCGGTGGACAACCCGATCCCCCCGGCCAATGCCGAGGCGCTGCGCTACTTCGTGGTTCGCGACGTCGTAGGACGCCTCGACGGTCTCGATCTTTGAGTCATCCCCGGTGGTGCTCCCCCACGCGGGATGCGCGTCTCCGGGCTGGCTGTGCATGTCCACGGTGCCGAGGTCGCGCACGACTGTTCCGACACCTGACAGCGGCGTCACCAGGCCCTCGTTGGCAAGGGCCGACACCGCGCTGCGCACGGTCTCCCGCGCTACCTCGTACGTCGCCATCAACTCGGGGAGTGCGGGGAGGGTCGACCCCGGCGGATAGGTGCCGTTGGTGATCCTTTCTCGCAGCTCGCGGGCGATCTTCTCGTACTTCCGGGCCATCGTCTGACCTCCTCTGATTCATACGTCTAGACCTTTGAGGGGACTCATGCTACGGTAGTTCTATCAGTCCAGACGTCCAGACCTTCGAGGCTGCGAACTGAGGACAAGAACCACAGGACGGTCTGGCCCCGGAGTGGCGGATCGAAAAACATGGGAGATGCGCATGTCGAACCAGGGCCCGATGAACTTCAAGATCGACCCGACGAGTTTCACGATGGTGATGGTCATGGACCTGGCGCCGAAGCTGAAGTTCGGCAGCGACACCGATCAGGAGTGCTTGCGGAACGGCACCCCGAAGTGGGTTGCCCAGGTCACGGTGGGGTTCCAGGCGTTCGGGCGGCCGTCGTTTTCGGTGCTGAACGTGACGATCGCGTCGCACGAGGACCCGCGCCACGGGTTTCAGCCCGGGATGCCCTGCGAGCTGGTCGGCTTCGAGGTCGGCGTGATGGACAAGACGATCAAGGACAAGAACACCGGTGAGGACAAGGTCGTCGGGGCGCAGGTCTACTACCGCGCCGACGCGATCCGCCCGATCGGCGGCTCGGGCCGGAAGAACGAGCAGGCCGCGTGATGGCGGGCCGCCGGTGGCCGGTGCTCGACGGCCAGATGGGCCTCGTGCTGGTGGTGCTGACCTGCACCTCGTGCCAGCACGCCGAGGAGATCCCGGACGACGGCGGCCGCCTGCCGGATCAGTGCCCCCGCTGCGACGGCTGGGCTTTCACCGGCGCACTCGTGTCGACCACCTCCACCGCTGTCGCTAGCTGATCAAGGAGCAAAGGCATGTCCGAGCGGATCGCGATCACCGTCCTGACGGCGCTGGGGCCCTGCTGGGTCATCACGGCGGGGACTACTTGGCCCAGGACGACTGCATGTCGGCCCACAAGCAGCACCGCACCGGGCAGGGTCGCCGGGAACTTGCTCTGCACGCCTCCACCTATGCCGCGGCGCAGGCCGTCACGAAGTGGGCGTTCTACCGGACTGCCGGTGTCCGGGTCCCGTGGCTGGCCCAGCTCACCGGCGTGGTGGCGGAGGGCGTGGTGCATGCGGTGATCGATGACGGCCGTCTGCTCGCTCGGTTTGCCGCGATCCCGGGTCGCCAGCGTGACGAGCACGGCGCCCGGATCGGCCGACAGAAGCGGTTCCACGGCCTGGCTGATCACGGAGTGAACGGTCGCGCCCTGATGGATCAGGCCGTCCACCACCAGGTGCAGATCCCTGTTGGTGTCGCCGTCACTACCGCGGTCGCCGCCCTCATCGCCCGCTGAGCAACTGACCCCCGCTCGACCACGGCCCCGGCCCGGAGAACCCCCTCCCGGACCGGGGCCGTCTTCACGACAGGAGCACTGATCATGTGGAGCAGGCAGCGCGCCGAGGATCGGGCCGCCCGCGAGTTCGTCGACCGGCTGGTGAACCCGTGGCGCCGGGTCTGTGAGCGGGTTCCGGGGCTCTCGCACACGGTGCAGGTCGCCTCCGGCACCACGATCGTCATCCCGACCCTGGCCCGGGCGGACCTGTCGGGGCCGGACCCGGTGCTGGTGGTGCGCAAGATCCACGGCCAGCTCATCGAGGACTTCCGTGCTGACGAGGCGTCGCGGCGGATCGCGGCGGCGCTGGGCTATGACCGGATCCGGGTCTACCCGCGCGGATCGGAGTGGGTCCGGATCGAGCTGCTGATCGGCGACCCCCTCGACGGCGAGGTCCCGGCTCCGTTGGCCGGCCGCGGGCTGTCGGTCTCCGACGTGGAGATCACCATCGCCCGAGACGAGCTCGGCAACCCTCTGCGCCAGTCCTGGGTGGAGGGGCCGCACGTCTGCATTCAGGGCGCGACCCGCTCGGGCAAGAGCGTGTGGTGCTATTCGGCGCTGGCGCAGCTCGCCCGCCTCGACGATGTCCTGATCGCGGGGTCTGACCTGTCTGGGTTGCTTCTGGGCCGTCCCTACGTGGGTACCCGGCACCACGAGTGGCAGGCCACCGGGTCGGCCGACGTTGAGGCACACCGGGATCTGCTGGTCCGCCTGGTCGCGGAGATGGACACCCGGATCCGGAACCTGCCGCCTCGCCGGGACAAGTTCACCCGCTTCCATGCCGGGTTCCCGCTGATCGTGGTCGTGCTCGAAGAGTTCGCCGGGCTGCTGCGCCTGGCGTCGACGGCCCCGGTCGAGAAGGGCCAGCCGAAGATGCGTGAGCAGCTCCTCGCGCTCTACGGCCGCCTGGTCTCCGAGGGACACAAGGCGGGCCTGCGGCTGATGGTGGTCACCCAGCGCGCGGACGCGACCGTCGTCGGTGGTTTCGAGCGCGGTCAGCTCGGCCTGCGGATCAGCTTCCGGCTCGACGACCCGGAGGCCCTGGTGATGCTCCACGGCCAGTCCGCCCGCGATCACCTCGAGGAGCACCAGCTCGCCCCGCCCGGGGTCGCGCTGGTCCAGGCACCCGCCCGGCCGTTGGGCCGGGTCCGCGGACCGCGGCTGATGGGCCCCTCGGAGGACGCCGACTACGCCCGCTACTGGGACGAGATCGCGGACGGCGCGGCGCGCCTCCACGAGGTAGCGGCCTGATCAGGCCAGAGTTAGCAACCAGGTCGACACAGAAGTGAGCCCCCAGGACTGGCATCCCGGGGGCCCGCACGTCGGCCGGAAATGGTCACCCTGCGAAGCGATCGGAGCACCGGCCAACGTGGCTACCCACAGCGTACCTAGAGCCCCCCAGCGCGGCGCTACGCGACGAGGGCACTTCCCCACCCCGGAAACAGGCAGCGGCTCGCCCCAGCGGCTCCACAGCCCGTCTCGACGCCTGCCCTTCCTCGATATAGGCCGCTTGAAGGCTGGGCAGGTTCAGTCAAGGGTCGAAGATCGCGGAGCGACGGCGCAGCCGCCCTTGACGGGTTCTGATCAGCATTCGATCCTCGGCCGGTTCGAGGGAGGGCACCACGCCCTCGCAGCTGGCACCGGACCGTTTGTCGGCGTCGCCGTAGGTGTGCGCTTGGCAGTGCCGGGCCCGGCCCGCCGGCCGGAGGCTGAGGCGGGCCGGTGCCCGGCTCTGCCGGGTGCCGGACACGGCCGTCGTCGTCGTGGCGGTGTGCGGTGACGGCCGCGCTGGCTTCGGTGCGCCCTTCGGCGGCCGCGCTTGGTAACGACGCGAAAAGTGCGGCCACCGCAGGTCAGGACCACGCGGGGGCCTTCTGGGACCGCCAGGATCAGGCGCTACGCGACAAGTACCGGGCTCGCCGGGAGCTGGCCGCGATCACGAGCCTGTCGCGGGTCAAGAAGTGCGGTCGGGTCTCGACCAACGAGGGTGGAGAGGTCTCGTTGCACCACACGCCCGGACCGGAGGGGGAACCGGGCACCGCAGGCTTCGGCGGCCTGGCGACCTGCGGCAGCGTGTGGGCGTGCCCGGTGTGCTCGGCCAAGATCAGTGCGCGCCGCTCGAAGGATCTCGAACAGCTGATCAACTGGAACGCCGACCGGGGGGCACGGTCGCACTGCTGACCCTGACGATGCGCCACCACCGGGGCCACAGCCTGCGCGAACTTCGCCGAGCGCTGAGCGCGGCGTGGCGACACCTCACACAGTCGCGGGGGTGGAAGCGGTGGAAGACGGACCTGGACATGGACTATGTCCGGGGAGTGGAGGGCACCCACACCGACCTCAACGGCTGGCACCTCCACATCCACGCCCTGTTGATCTTCCCGACCGATGTGAGCGCGGAGATTCCTGCTCTGACCTGCGAGGTCTACACCCGCTGGGCCGCGGGGCTGGCGAAGAAGGGCATGAGCGCCACCGCCGAGCACGGCATCGACGTGCGGGTCGGTAACGGCGCGGTGGAGAAGATGGGCAAGTACATCTCGAAGCTGGCCTTCGAGACCGCCGGTGGCCGGTGGAAGCGCGGCAAGCGCGGCTCCCGCACGCCGTTCCAGATCCTCGCCGACGCGATCGACACCGGCAACGAGCGCGACGTCGCGCTCTGGCAGGAGTGGGAACAGGGCAGCCACGGCATGCAGCAGCTCGTGTGGTCCAACGGCCTCAAGCAGCGCTGCGGGGTCACCGAGGTCAAGGACGAGGAGATCGCCGAAGAAGACGGAGGTGGAGAGCTGGCAGGAGTCCTCCCGGCCCGGAGCTGGAAGAAGATCTACCCGGTCGCGGAGGACCTGATCATCGCGACTCGCCACGGCGGAGTTCCCGCCGCGCGCGCCTGGCTCGACGCCCGGGGCCTGGCCTTCGAGTTCGAGGCTGACACCACCGAACGCGCCGTCCAGCTCGACCCCGGAGACGCCCCGTTTGCGTGGCTCAAAGCCGCGCTCGCGGCCGAAGACCCCGAACAGCGCCGGGAACGGCGCCGGAGCTACTACCGGCCCGCTACGGCGCTCTGAGGGCGACGGCCAGGACCGCCAGGACCGCCAGGACCTATGCATCATCTGATGATCTTCGGCCAGGGGCGTGGTCTGGGTGGGCGCCTCCGGCGGACCCAAGTTAGGCGTTTTCCTAAGGAAACGCCGTGTCGTCGATACGACGACGATGCAGCTGAACACGGTGGGTGGCTACGCGGCCTTCAAGACCATGTGATGCATAGGTGCGGTGGTGCGGTGGTGCGGTGGTGCGGTGGTGCGGTGGTGCATTTGATCTTGATCTGGGTCAGTGACGGGCTGTGGTCAGAGGACGCGCCAGCGCTCGTGTGCGGCCTGGCGGCTCATCGACGTGGCGGCGCCGATCTTGGCCCAGGAGATCCCGGCTTGGCGCGCTTCGCGTACGGCGTCGGTGAGGGCGTCGTTCGCTCGGCGGGCAGCGGCGGCTGCGGTACCGGCGACGGCAGCGGCCTCGACTAGACGAGCTCCGGGGTCGGGCTCGGGCACCGCCTGGTCCTCGACGACGACGGCCGCGGCTTCCGGCGCGGCCGTCGGCTCGACCGGCTTGGCGCGCTTGCTCGGCCGCCGTCGCTGTGGACGCTCAGATGCTCCCTGCGGCTCCGGCGGGGCGGCGGGGGTGTCTTCGGTTGGGTCCGGGGCCGACAGCGGCTCAGGGAGCCACTGACCGACGTGGGCATCCCACTCGGGGCGCAGGACCTCCCGGGTCTGAGCCCGGTACCGGCGGGTCCGCAGAGGCTGCTCGCGGGCACCGGGGGCGGTGCGCAGCTGGCCGGACCACCCGCACGAGCACGACGCGTACCGCACGTGCACTTCCACGGTGTCGTTGCTGATCGGCTCGTCGTCCTGCCCGGCGACGATCCCCAGCGCGTGACCCTCGTGCTCACCGGCAGCCGGATGCGTGGTGGTGACGTTCCAGGGGCCGCTCAAGTCCTTCACGGGAGCCATTTGTCAGTCATCCTTCCTTGACACTGTCAGTCAAGCTTGCCTGGCGAAATAACCAATCGTCAAGATAGCCTGACAATTAACTGTCAGGACAGCTTGGCAATGCTGTCAAGAAGCCCTGACGTTGCCAGTCAGGTATTACTGACAACTGATGAGTGCCGGACTGGCCGGCCAACCGCGGCGATGGGGGCTCTGCCGCGATTGGCCAGGAACCTACATCGCCACTGTGTAGGTCTGCTCTGCTCGATCACCAGTTGCTACGAAGGTGCTGGTTTCCAGCTCGATCTGGCTCGCGTCGCGCGTGGTCCGCAGCGTGATCAGCACGGGTACGCCAGGCGGGATCGACATGACGTCCCGTTCGTCCGGGTCAGGCATCCGAGTGCTCACTCGTTCGGTTGTCTGTGCAGGCTGGTATCCGGCCTCGCGCATGAACGAGTACAGGTCGGTCCGCTCGTGGGCGTCCTTGTCGGCCGGGTCGTACCCGGTCTCTGAGTGGATTCGCGCACCTACCTCGCCTGGGAGCCACTGATCGTGCAGCAACACGATGTGGCGGCCCTTGTAGTACCGCCGGACTCGGTGGACAACCCGATCCCCCCGGCCAATGCCGAGGCGCTGCGCTACTTCGTGGTTCGCGACGTCGTAGGACGCCTCGACGGTCTCGATCTTTGAGTCATCCCCGGTGGTGCTCCCCCACGCGGGATGCGCGTCTCCGGGCTGGCTGTGCATGTCCACGGTGCCGAGGTCGCGCACGACTGTTCCGACACCTGACAGCGGCGTCACCAGGCCCTCGTTGGCAAGGGCCGACACCGCGCTGCGCACGGTCTCCCGCGCTACCTCGTACGTCGCCATCAACTCGGGGAGTGCGGGGAGGGTCGACCCCGGCGGATAGGTGCCGTTGGTGATCCTTTCTCGCAGCTCGCGGGCGATCTTCTCGTACTTCCGGGCCATCGTCTGACCTCCTCTGATTCATACGTCTAGACCTTTGAGGGGACTCATGCTACGGTAGTTCTATCAGTCCAGACGTCCAGACCTTCGAGGCTGCGAACTGAGGACAAGAACCACAGGACGGTCTGGCCCCGGAGTGGCGGATCGAAAAACATGGGAGATGCGCATGTCGAACCAGGGCCCGATGAACTTCAAGATCGACCCGACGAGTTTCACGATGGTGATGGTCATGGACCTGGCGCCGAAGCTGAAGTTCGGCAGCGACACCGATCAGGAGTGCTTGCGGAACGGCACCCCGAAGTGGGTTGCCCAGGTCACGGTGGGGTTCCAGGCGTTCGGGCGGCCGTCGTTTTCGGTGCTGAACGTGACGATCGCGTCGCACGAGGACCCGCGCCACGGGTTTCAGCCCGGGATGCCCTGCGAGCTGGTCGGCTTCGAGGTCGGCGTGATGGACAAGACGATCAAGGACAAGAACACCGGTGAGGACAAGGTCGTCGGGGCGCAGGTCTACTACCGCGCCGACGCGATCCGCCCGATCGGCGGCTCGGGCCGGAAGAACGAGCAGGCCGCGTGATGGCGGGCCGCCGGTGGCCGGTGCTCGACGGCCAGATGGGCCTCGTGCTGGTGGTGCTGACCTGCACCTCGTGCCAGCACGCCGAGGAGATCCCGGACGACGGCGGCCGCCTGCCGGATCAGTGCCCCCGCTGCGACGGCTGGGCTTTCACCGGCGCACTCGTGTCGACCACCTCCACCGCTGTCGCTAGCTGATCAAGGAGCAAAGGCATGTCCGAGCGGATCGCGATCACCGTCCTGACGGCGCTGGGGGCCCTGCTGGGTCATCACGGCGGGGACTACTTGGCCCAGGACGACTGCATGTCGGCCCACAAGCAGCACCGCACCGGGCAGGGTCGCCGGGAACTTGCTCTGCACGCCTCCACCTATGCCGCGGCGCAGGCCGTCACGAAGTGGGCGTTCTACCGGACTGCCGGTGTCCGGGTCCCGTGGCTGGCCCAGCTCACCGGCGTGGTGGCGGAGGGCGTGGTGCATGCGGTGATCGATGACGGCCGTCTGCTCGCTCGGTTTGCCGCGATCCCGGGTCGCCAGCGTGACGAGCACGGCGCCCGGATCGGCCGACAGAAGCGGTTCCACGGCCTGGCTGATCACGGAGTGAACGGTCGCGCCCTGATGGATCAGGCCGTCCACCACCAGGTGCAGATCCCTGTTGGTGTCGCCGTCACTACCGCGGTCGCCGCCCTCATCGCCCGCTGAGCAACTGACCCCCGCTCGACCACGGCCCCGGCCCGGAGAACCCCCTCCCGGACCGGGGCCGTCTTCACGACAGGAGCACTGATCATGTGGAGCAGGCAGCGCGCCGAGGATCGGGCCGCCCGCGAGTTCGTCGACCGGCTGGTGAACCCGTGGCGCCGGGTCTGTGAGCGGGTTCCGGGGCTCTCGCACACGGTGCAGGTCGCCTCCGGCACCACGATCGTCATCCCGACCCTGGCCCGGGCGGACCTGTCGGGGCCGGACCCGGTGCTGGTGGTGCGCAAGATCCACGGCCAGCTCATCGAGGACTTCCGTGCTGACGAGGCGTCGCGGCGGATCGCGGCGGCGCTGGGCTATGACCGGATCCGGGTCTACCCGCGCGGATCGGAGTGGGTCCGGATCGAGCTGCTGATCGGCGACCCCCTCGACGGCGAGGTCCCGGCTCCGTTGGCCGGCCGCGGGCTGTCGGTCTCCGACGTGGAGATCACCATCGCCCGAGACGAGCTCGGCAACCCTCTGCGCCAGTCCTGGGTGGAGGGGCCGCACGTCTGCATTCAGGGCGCGACCCGCTCGGGCAAGAGCGTGTGGTGCTATTCGGCGCTGGCGCAGCTCGCCCGCCTCGACGATGTCCTGATCGCGGGGTCTGACCTGTCTGGGTTGCTTCTGGGCCGTCCCTACGTGGGTACCCGGCACCACGAGTGGCAGGCCACCGGGTCGGCCGACGTTGAGGCACACCGGGATCTGCTGGTCCGCCTGGTCGCGGAGATGGACACCCGGATCCGGAACCTGCCGCCTCGCCGGGACAAGTTCACCCGCTTCCATGCCGGGTTCCCGCTGATCGTGGTCGTGCTCGAAGAGTTCGCCGGGCTGCTGCGCCTGGCGTCGACGGCCCCGGTCGAGAAGGGCCAGCCGAAGATGCGTGAGCAGCTCCTCGCGCTCTACGGCCGCCTGGTCTCCGAGGGACACAAGGCGGGCCTGCGGCTGATGGTGGTCACCCAGCGCGCGGACGCGACCGTCGTCGGTGGTTTCGAGCGCGGTCAGCTCGGCCTGCGGATCAGCTTCCGGCTCGACGACCCGGAGGCCCTGGTGATGCTCCACGGCCAGTCCGCCCGCGATCACCTCGAGGAGCACCAGCTCGCCCCGCCCGGGGTCGCGCTGGTCCAGGCACCCGCCCGGCCGTTGGGCCGGGTCCGCGGACCGCGGCTGATGGGCCCCTCGGAGGACGCCGACTACGCCCGCTACTGGGACGAGATCGCGGACGGCGCGGCGCGCCTCCACGAGGTAGCGGCCTGATCAGGCCAGAGTTAGCAACCAGGTCGACACAGAAGTGAGCCCCCAGGACTGGCATCCCGGGGGCCCGCACGTCGGCCGGAAATGGTCACCCTGCGAAGCGATCGGAGCACCGGCCAACGTGGCTACCCACAGCGTACCTAGAGCCCCCCAGCGCGGCGCTACGCGACGAGGGCACTTCCCCACCCCGGAAACAGGCAGCGGCTCGCCCCAGCGGCTCCACAGCCCGTCTCGACGCCTGCCCTTCCTCGATATAGGCCGCTTGAAGGCTGGGCAGGTTCAGTCAAGGGTCGAAGATCGCGGAGCGACGGCGCAGCCGCCCTTGACGGGTTCTGATCAGCATTCGATCCTCGGCCGGTTCGAGGGAGGGCACCACGCCCTCGCAGCTGGCACCGGACCGTTTGTCGGCGTCGCCGTAGGTGTGCGCTTGGCAGTGCCGGGCCCGGCCCGCCGGCCGGAGGCTGAGGCGGGCCGGTGCCCGGCTCTGCCGGGTGCCGGACACGGCCGTCGTCGTCGTGGCGGTGTGCGGTGACGGCCGCGCTGGCTTCGGTGCGCCCTTCGGCGGCCGCGCTTGGTAACGACGCGAAAAGTGCGGCCACCGCAGGTCAGGACCACGCGGGGGCCTTCTGGGACCGCCAGGATCAGGCGCTACGCGACAAGTACCGGGCTCGCCGGGAGCTGGCCGCGATCACGAGCCTGTCGCGGGTCAAGAAGTGCGGTCGGGTCTCGACCAACGAGGGTGGAGAGGTCTCGTTGCACCACACGCCCGGACCGGAGGGGGAACCGGGCACCGCAGGCTTCGGCGGCCTGGCGACCTGCGGCAGCGTGTGGGCGTGCCCGGTGTGCTCGGCCAAGATCAGTGCGCGCCGCTCGAAGGATCTCGAACAGCTGATCAACTGGAACGCCGACCGGGGGGCACGGTCGCACTGCTGACCCTGACGATGCGCCACCACCGGGGCCACAGCCTGCGCGAACTTCGCCGAGCGCTGAGCGCGGCGTGGCGACACCTCACACAGTCGCGGGGGTGGAAGCGGTGGAAGACGGACCTGGACATGGACTATGTCCGGGGAGTGGAGGGCACCCACACCGACCTCAACGGCTGGCACCTCCACATCCACGCCCTGTTGATCTTCCCGACCGATGTGAGCGCGGAGATTCCTGCTCTGACCTGCGAGGTCTACACCCGCTGGGCCGCGGGGCTGGCGAAGAAGGGCATGAGCGCCACCGCCGAGCACGGCATCGACGTGCGGGTCGGTAACGGCGCGGTGGAGAAGATGGGCAAGTACATCTCGAAGCTGGCCTTCGAGACCGCCGGTGGCCGGTGGAAGCGCGGCAAGCGCGGCTCCCGCACGCCGTTCCAGATCCTCGCCGACGCGATCGACACCGGCAACGAGCGCGACGTCGCGCTCTGGCAGGAGTGGGAACAGGGCAGCCACGGCATGCAGCAGCTCGTGTGGTCCAACGGCCTCAAGCAGCGCTGCGGGGTCACCGAGGTCAAGGACGAGGAGATCGCCGAAGAAGACGGAGGTGGAGAGCTGGCAGGAGTCCTCCCGGCCCGGAGCTGGAAGAAGATCTACCCGGTCGCGGAGGACCTGATCATCGCGACTCGCCACGGCGGAGTTCCCGCCGCGCGCGCCTGGCTCGACGCCCGGGGCCTGGCCTTCGAGTTCGAGGCTGACACCACCGAACGCGCCGTCCAGCTCGACCCCGGAGACGCCCCGTTTGCGTGGCTCAAAGCCGCGCTCGCGGCCGAAGACCCCGAACAGCGCCGGGAACGGCGCCGGAGCTACTACCGGCCCGCTACGGCGCTCTGAGGGCGACGGCCAGGACCGCCAGGACCGCCAGGACCTATGCATCATCTGATGATCTTCGGCCAGGGGCGTGGTCTGGGTGGGCGCCTCCGGCGGACCCAAGTTAGGCGTTTTCCTAAGGAAACGCCGTGTCGTCGATACGACGACGATGCAGCTGAACACGGTGGGTGGCTACGCGGCCTTCAAGACCATGTGATGCATAGGTGCGGTGGTGCGGTGGTGCGGTGGTGCGGTGGTGCGGTGGTGCATTTGATCTTGATCTGGGTCAGTGACGGGCTGTGGTCAGAGGACGCGCCAGCGCTCGTGTGCGGCCTGGCGGCTCATCGACGTGGCGGCGCCGATCTTGGCCCAGGAGATCCCGGCTTGGCGCGCTTCGCGTACGGCGTCGGTGAGGGCGTCGTTCGCTCGGCGGGCAGCGGCGGCTGCGGTACCGGCGACGGCAGCGGCCTCGACTAGACGAGCTCCGGGGTCGGGCTCGGGCACCGCCTGGTCCTCGACGACGACGGCCGCGGCTTCCGGCGCGGCCGTCGGCTCGACCGGCTTGGCGCGCTTGCTCGGCCGCCGTCGCTGTGGACGCTCAGATGCTCCCTGCGGCTCCGGCGGGGCGGCGGGGGTGTCTTCGGTTGGGTCCGGGGCCGACAGCGGCTCAGGGAGCCACTGACCGACGTGGGCATCCCACTCGGGGCGCAGGACCTCCCGGGTCTGAGCCCGGTACCGGCGGGTCCGCAGAGGCTGCTCGCGGGCACCGGGGGCGGTGCGCAGCTGGCCGGACCACCCGCACGAGCACGACGCGTACCGCACGTGCACTTCCACGGTGTCGTTGCTGATCGGCTCGTCGTCCTGCCCGGCGACGATCCCCAGCGCGTGACCCTCGTGCTCACCGGCAGCCGGATGCGTGGTGGTGACGTTCCAGGGGCCGCTCAAGTCCTTCACGGGAGCCATTTGTCAGTCATCCTTCCTTGACACTGTCAGTCAAGCTTGCCTGGCGAAATAACCAATCGTCAAGATAGCCTGACAATTAACTGTCAGGACAGCTTGGCAATGCTGTCAAGAAGCCCTGACGTTGCCAGTCAGGTATTACTGACAACTGATGAGTGCCGGACTGGCCGGCCAACCGCGGCGATGGGGGCTCTGCCGCGATTGGCCAGGAACCTACATCGCCACTGTGTAGGTCTGCTCTGCTCGATCACCAGTTGCTACGAAGGTGCTGGTTTCCAGCTCGATCTGGCTCGCGTCGCGCGTGGTCCGCAGCGTGATCAGCACGGGTACGCCAGGCGGGATCGACATGACGTCCCGTTCGTCCGGGTCAGGCATCCGAGTGCTCACTCGTTCGGTTGTCTGTGCAGGCTGGTATCCGGCCTCGCGCATGAACGAGTACAGGTCGGTCCGCTCGTGGGCGTCCTTGTCGGCCGGGTCGTACCCGGTCTCTGAGTGGATTCGCGCACCTACCTCGCCTGGGAGCCACTGATCGTGCAGCAACACGATGTGGCGGCCCTTGTAGTACCGCCGGACTCGGTGGACAACCCGATCCCCCCGGCCAATGCCGAGGCGCTGCGCTACTTCGTGGTTCGCGACGTCGTAGGACGCCTCGACGGTCTCGATCTTTGAGTCATCCCCGGTGGTGCTCCCCCACGCGGGATGCGCGTCTCCGGGCTGGCTGTGCATGTCCACGGTGCCGAGGTCGCGCACGACTGTTCCGACACCTGACAGCGGCGTCACCAGGCCCTCGTTGGCAAGGGCCGACACCGCGCTGCGCACGGTCTCCCGCGCTACCTCGTACGTCGCCATCAACTCGGGGAGTGCGGGGAGGGTCGACCCCGGCGGATAGGTGCCGTTGGTGATCCTTTCTCGCAGCTCGCGGGCGATCTTCTCGTACTTCCGGGCCATCGTCTGACCTCCTCTGATTCATACGTCTAGACCTTTGAGGGGACTCATGCTACGGTAGTTCTATCAGTCCAGACGTCCAGACCTTCGAGGCTGCGAACTGAGGACAAGAACCACAGGACGGTCTGGCCCCGGAGTGGCGGATCGAAAAACATGGGAGATGCGCATGTCGAACCAGGGCCCGATGAACTTCAAGATCGACCCGACGAGTTTCACGATGGTGATGGTCATGGACCTGGCGCCGAAGCTGAAGTTCGGCAGCGACACCGATCAGGAGTGCTTGCGGAACGGCACCCCGAAGTGGGTTGCCCAGGTCACGGTGGGGTTCCAGGCGTTCGGGCGGCCGTCGTTTTCGGTGCTGAACGTGACGATCGCGTCGCACGAGGACCCGCGCCACGGGTTTCAGCCCGGGATGCCCTGCGAGCTGGTCGGCTTCGAGGTCGGCGTGATGGACAAGACGATCAAGGACAAGAACACCGGTGAGGACAAGGTCGTCGGGGCGCAGGTCTACTACCGCGCCGACGCGATCCGCCCGATCGGCGGCTCGGGCCGGAAGAACGAGCAGGCCGCGTGATGGCGGGCCGCCGGTGGCCGGTGCTCGACGGCCAGATGGGCCTCGTGCTGGTGGTGCTGACCTGCACCTCGTGCCAGCACGCCGAGGAGATCCCGGACGACGGCGGCCGCCTGCCGGATCAGTGCCCCCGCTGCGACGGCTGGGCTTTCACCGGCGCACTCGTGTCGACCACCTCCACCGCTGTCGCTAGCTGATCAAGGAGCAAAGGCATGTCCGAGCGGATCGCGATCACCGTCCTGACGGCGCTGGGGGCCCTGCTGGGTCATCACGGCGGGGACTACTTGGCCCAGGACGACTGCATGTCGGCCCACAAGCAGCACCGCACCGGGCAGGGTCGCCGGGAACTTGCTCTGCACGCCTCCACCTATGCCGCGGCGCAGGCCGTCACGAAGTGGGCGTTCTACCGGACTGCCGGTGTCCGGGTCCCGTGGCTGGCCCAGCTCACCGGCGTGGTGGCGGAGGGCGTGGTGCATGCGGTGATCGATGACGGCCGTCTGCTCGCTCGGTTTGCCGCGATCCCGGGTCGCCAGCGTGACGAGCACGGCGCCCGGATCGGCCGACAGAAGCGGTTCCACGGCCTGGCTGATCACGGAGTGAACGGTCGCGCCCTGATGGATCAGGCCGTCCACCACCAGGTGCAGATCCCTGTTGGTGTCGCCGTCACTACCGCGGTCGCCGCCCTCATCGCCCGCTGAGCAACTGACCCCCGCTCGACCACGGCCCCGGCCCGGAGAACCCCCTCCCGGACCGGGGCCGTCTTCACGACAGGAGCACTGATCATGTGGAGCAGGCAGCGCGCCGAGGATCGGGCCGCCCGCGAGTTCGTCGACCGGCTGGTGAACCCGTGGCGCCGGGTCTGTGAGCGGGTTCCGGGGCTCTCGCACACGGTGCAGGTCGCCTCCGGCACCACGATCGTCATCCCGACCCTGGCCCGGGCGACCTGTCGGGGCCGACCCGGTGCTGGTGGTGCGCAAGATCCACGGCCAGCTCATCGAGGACTTCCGTGCTGACGAGGCGTCGCGGCGGATCGCGGCGGCGCTGGGCTATGACCGGATCCGGGTCTACCCGCGCGGATCGGAGTGGGTCCGGATCGAGCTGCTGATCGGCGACCCCCTCGACGGCGAGGTCCCGGCTCCGTTGGCCGGCCGCGGGCTGTCGGTCTCCGACGTGGAGATCACCATCGCCCGAGACGAGCTCGGCAACCCTCTGCGCCAGTCCTGGGTGGAGGGGCCGCACGTCTGCATTCAGGGCGCGACCCGCTCGGGCAAGAGCGTGTGGTGCTATTCGGCGCTGGCGCAGCTCGCCCGCCTCGACGATGTCCTGATCGCGGGGTCTGACCTGTCTGGGTTGCTTCTGGGCCGTCCCTACGTGGGTACCCGGCACCACGAGTGGCAGGCCACCGGGTCGGCCGACGTTGAGGCACACCGGGATCTGCTGGTCCGCCTGGTCGCGGAGATGGACACCCGGATCCGGAACCTGCCGCCTCGCCGGGACAAGTTCACCCGCTTCCATGCCGGGTTCCCGCTGATCGTGGTCGTGCTCGAAGAGTTCGCCGGGCTGCTGCGCCTGGCGTCGACGGCCCCGGTCGAGAAGGGCCAGCCGAAGATGCGTGAGCAGCTCCTCGCGCTCTACGGCCGCCTGGTCTCCGAGGACACAAGGCGGGCCTGCGGCTGATGGTGTCACCCAGCGCGCGGACGCGACCGTCGTCGGTGGTTTCGAGCGCGGTCAGCTCGGGCCTGCGGATCAGCTTCCGGCTCGACGACCCGGAGGCCCTGGTGATGCTCCACGGCCAGTCCGCCCGCGATCACCTCGAGGAGCACCAGCTCGCCCCGCCCGGGGTCGCGCTGGTCCAGGCACCCGCCCGGCCGTTGGGCCGGGTCCGCGGACCGCGGCTGATGGGCCCCTCGGAGGACGCCGACTACGCCCGCTACTGGGACGAGATCGCGGACGGCGCGGCGCGCCTCCACGAGGTAGCGGCCTGATCAGGCCAGAGTTAGCAACCAGGTCGACACAGAAGTGAGCCCCCAGGACTGGCATCCCGGGGCCCGCACGTCGCCGGAAATGGTCACCCTGCGAAGCGATCGGAGCACCGGCCAACGTGGCTACCCACAGCGTACTAGAGCCCCCCAGCGCGGCGCTACGCGACGAGGGCACTTCCCCACCCCGGAAACAGGCAGCGGCTCGCCCCAGCGGCTCCACAGCCCGTCTCGACGCCTGCCCTTCCTCGATATAGCCGCTTGAAGGCTGGGCAGGTTCAGTCAAGGGTCGAAGATCGCGGAGCGACGGCGCAGCCGCCCTTGACGGGTTCTGATCAGCATTCGATCCTCGGCCGTTCGAGGGAGGGCACCACGCCCTCGCAGCTGGCACCGGACCGTTTGTCGGCGTCGCCGTAGGTGTGCGCTTGCAGTGCCGGGCCCGGCCCGCCGGCCGGAGGCTGAGGCGGGCCGGTGCCCGGCTCTGCCGGGTGCCGGACACGGCCGTCGTCGTCGTGCGGTGTGCGGTGACGGCCGCGCTGGCTTCGGTGCGCCCTTCGGCGGCCGCGCTTGTAACGACGCGAAAAGTGCGGCCACCGCAGGTCAGGACCACGCGGGGGCCTTCTGGGACCGCCAGGATCAGGCGCTACGCGACAAGTACCGGGGCTCGCCGGGAGCTGGCCGCGATCACGAGCCTGTCGCGGGTCAAGAAGTGCGGTCGGGTCTCGACCAACGAGGGTGGAGAGGTCTCGTTGCACCACACGCCCGGACCGGAGGGGGAACCGGGCACCGCAGGCTTCGGCGGCCTGGCGACCTGCGGCAGCGTGTGGGCGTGCCCGGTGTGCTCGGCCAAGATCAGTGCGCGCCGCTCGAAGGATCTCGAACAGCTGATCAACTGGAACGCCGACCGGGGGGCACGGTCGCACTGCTGACCCTGACGATGCGCCACCACCGGGGCCACAGCCTGCGCGAACTTCGCCGAGCGCTGAGCGCGGCGTGGCGACCACCTCACACAGTCGCGGGGGTGGAAGCGGTGGAAGACGGACCTGGACATGGACTATGTCCGGGGAGTGGAGGGCACCCACACCGACCCCAACGGCTGCACCTCCACATCCACGCCCTGTTGATCTTCCCGACCGATGTGAGCGCGGAGATTTCCTGCTCTGACCTGCGAGGTCTACACCCGCTGGGCCGCGGGGCTGGCGAAGAAGGGCATGAGCGCCACCGCCGAGCACGGCATCGACGTGCGGGTCGGTAACGGCGCGGTGGAGAAGATGGGCAAGTACATCTCGAAGCTGGCCTTCGAGACCGCCGGTGGCCGGTGGAAGCGCGGCAAGCGCGGCTCCCGCACGCCGTTCCAGATCCTCGCCGACGCGATCGACACCGGCAACGAGCGCGACGTCGCGCTCTGGCAGGAGTGGGAACAGGGCAGCCACGGCATGCAGCAGCTCGTGTGGTCCAACGGGCCTCAAGCAGCGCTGCGGGGTCACCGAGGTCAAGGACGAGGAGATCGCCGAAGAAGACGGAGTGGAGAGCTGGCAGGAGTCCTCCCGGCCCGGAGCTGGAAGAAGATCTACCCGGTCGCGGAGACCTGATCATCGCGACTCGCCACGCGGAGTTCCCGCCGCGCGCGCCTGGCTCGACGCCCGGGGCCTGGGCCTTCGAGTTCGAGGGCTGACACCACCGAACGCGCCGTCCAGCTCGACCCCGGAGACGCCCCGTTTGCGTGGCTCAAAGCCGCGCTCGCGGCCGAAGACCCCGAACAGCGCCGGGAACGGCGCCGGAGCTACTACCGGCCCGCTACGGCGCTCTGAGGGCGACGGCCAGGACCGCCAGGACCGCCAGGACCTATGCATCATCTGATGATCTTCGGCCAGGGGCGTGGTCTGGGTGGGCGCCTCCGGCGGACCCAAGTTAGGCGTTTTCCTAAGGAAACGCCGTGTCGTCGATACGACGACGATGCAGCTGAACACGGTGGGTGGCTACGCGGCCTTCAAGACCATGTGATGCATAGGTGCGGTGGTGCGGTGGTGCGGTGGTGCGGTGGTGCGGTGGTGCATTTGATCTTGATCTGGGTCAGTGACGGGCTGTGGTCAGAGGACGCGCCAGCGCTCGTGTGCGGCCTGGCGGCTCATCGACGTGGCGGCGCCGATCTTGGCCCAGGAGATCCCGGCTTGGCGCGCTTCGCGTACGGCGTCGGTGAGGGCGTCGTTCGCTCGGCGGGCAGCGGCGGCTGCGGTACCGGCGACGGCAGCGGCCTCGACTAGACGAGCTCCGGGGTCGGGCTCGGGCACCGCCTGGTCCTCGACGACGACGGCCGCGGCTTCCGGCGCGGCCGTCGGCTCGACCGGCTTGGCGCGCTTGCTCGGCCGCCGTCGCTGTGGACGCTCAGATGCTCCCTGCGGCTCCGGCGGGGCGGCGGGGGTGTCTTCGGTTGGGTCCGGGGCCGACAGCGGCTCAGGGAGCCACTGACCGACGTGGGCATCCCACTCGGGGCGCAGGACCTCCCGGGTCTGAGCCCGGTACCGGCGGGTCCGCAGAGGCTGCTCGCGGGCACCGGGGGCGGTGCGCAGCTGGCCGGACCACCCGCACGAGCACGACGCGTACCGCACGTGCACTTCCACGGTGTCGTTGCTGATCGGCTCGTCGTCCTGCCCGGCGACGATCCCCAGCGCGTGACCCTCGTGCTCACCGGCAGCCGGATGCGTGGTGGTGACGTTCCAGGGGCCGCTCAAGTCCTTCACGGGAGCCATTTGTCAGTCATCCTTCCTTGACACTGTCAGTCAAGCTTGCCTGGCGAAATAACCAATCGTCAAGATAGCCTGACAATTAACTGTCAGGACAGCTTGGCAATGCTGTCAAGAAGCCCTGACGTTGCCAGTCAGGTATTACTGACAACTGATGAGTGCCGGACTGGCCGGCCAACCGCGGCGATGGGGGCTCTGCCGCGATTGGCCAGGAACCTACATCGCCACTGTGTAGGTCTGCTCTGCTCGATCACCAGTTGCTACGAAGGTGCTGGTTTCCAGCTCGATCTGGCTCGCGTCGCGCGTGGTCCGCAGCGTGATCAGCACGGGTACGCCAGGCGGGATCGACATGACGTCCCGTTCGTCCGGGTCAGGCATCCGAGTGCTCACTCGTTCGGTTGTCTGTGCAGGCTGGTATCCGGCCTCGCGCATGAACGAGTACAGGTCGGTCCGCTCGTGGGCGTCCTTGTCGGCCGGGTCGTACCCGGTCTCTGAGTGGATTCGCGCACCTACCTCGCCTGGGAGCCACTGATCGTGCAGCAACACGATGTGGCGGCCCTTGTAGTACCGCCGGACTCGGTGGACAACCCGATCCCCCCGGCCAATGCCGAGGCGCTGCGCTACTTCGTGGTTCGCGACGTCGTAGGACGCCTCGACGGTCTCGATCTTTGAGTCATCCCCGGTGGTGCTCCCCCACGCGGGATGCGCGTCTCCGGGCTGGCTGTGCATGTCCACGGTGCCGAGGTCGCGCACGACTGTTCCGACACCTGACAGCGGCGTCACCAGGCCCTCGTTGGCAAGGGCCGACACCGCGCTGCGCACGGTCTCCCGCGCTACCTCGTACGTCGCCATCAACTCGGGGAGTGCGGGGAGGGTCGACCCCGGCGGATAGGTGCCGTTGGTGATCCTTTCTCGCAGCTCGCGGGCGATCTTCTCGTACTTCCGGGCCATCGTCTGACCTCCTCTGATTCATACGTCTAGACCTTTGAGGGGACTCATGCTACGGTAGTTCTATCAGTCCAGACGTCCAGACCTTCGAGGCTGCGAACTGAGGACAAGAACCACAGGACGGTCTGGCCCCGGAGTGGCGGATCGAAAAACATGGGAGATGCGCATGTCGAACCAGGGCCCGATGAACTTCAAGATCGACCCGACGAGTTTCACGATGGTGATGGTCATGGACCTGGCGCCGAAGCTGAAGTTCGGCAGCGACACCGATCAGGAGTGCTTGCGGAACGGCACCCCGAAGTGGGTTGCCCAGGTCACGGTGGGGTTCCAGGCGTTCGGGCGGCCGTCGTTTTCGGTGCTGAACGTGACGATCGCGTCGCACGAGGACCCGCGCCACGGGTTTCAGCCCGGGATGCCCTGCGAGCTGGTCGGCTTCGAGGTCGGCGTGATGGACAAGACGATCAAGGACAAGAACACCGGTGAGGACAAGGTCGTCGGGGCGCAGGTCTACTACCGCGCCGACGCGATCCGCCCGATCGGCGGCTCGGGCCGGAAGAACGAGCAGGCCGCGTGATGGCGGGCCGCCGGTGGCCGGTGCTCGACGGCCAGATGGGCCTCGTGCTGGTGGTGCTGACCTGCACCTCGTGCCAGCACGCCGAGGAGATCCCGGACGACGGCGGCCGCCTGCCGGATCAGTGCCCCCGCTGCGACGGCTGGGCTTTCACCGGCGCACTCGTGTCGACCACCTCCACCGCTGTCGCTAGCTGATCAAGGAGCAAAGGCATGTCCGAGCGGATCGCGATCACCGTCCTGACGGCGCTGGGGGCCCTGCTGGGTCATCACGGCGGGGACTACTTGGCCCAGGACGACTGCATGTCGGCCCACAAGCAGCACCGCACCGGGCAGGGTCGCCGGGAACTTGCTCTGCACGCCTCCACCTATGCCGCGGCGCAGGCCGTCACGAAGTGGGCGTTCTACCGGACTGCCGGTGTCCGGGTCCCGTGGCTGGCCCAGCTCACCGGCGTGGTGGCGGAGGGCGTGGTGCATGCGGTGATCGATGACGGCCGTCTGCTCGCTCGGTTTGCCGCGATCCCGGGTCGCCAGCGTGACGAGCACGGCGCCCGGATCGGCCGACAGAAGCGGTTCCACGGCCTGGCTGATCACGGAGTGAACGGTCGCGCCCTGATGGATCAGGCCGTCCACCACCAGGTGCAGATCCCTGTTGGTGTCGCCGTCACTACCGCGGTCGCCGCCCTCATCGCCCGCTGAGCAACTGACCCCCGCTCGACCACGGCCCCGGCCCGGAGAACCCCCTCCCGGACCGGGGCCGTCTTCACGACAGGAGCACTGATCATGTGGAGCAGGCAGCGCGCCGAGGATCGGGCCGCCCGCGAGTTCGTCGACCGGCTGGTGAACCCGTGGCGCCGGGTCTGTGAGCGGGTTCCGGGGCTCTCGCACACGGTGCAGGTCGCCTCCGGCACCACGATCGTCATCCCGACCCTGGCCCGGGCGGACCTGTCGGGGCCGGACCCGGTGCTGGTGGTGCGCAAGATCCACGGCCAGCTCATCGAGGACTTCCGTGCTGACGAGGCGTCGCGGCGGATCGCGGCGGCGCTGGGCTATGACCGGATCCGGGTCTACCCGCGCGGATCGGAGTGGGTCCGGATCGAGCTGCTGATCGGCGACCCCCTCGACGGCGAGGTCCCGGCTCCGTTGGCCGGCCGCGGGCTGTCGGTCTCCGACGTGGAGATCACCATCGCCCGAGACGAGCTCGGCAACCCTCTGCGCCAGTCCTGGGTGGAGGGGCCGCACGTCTGCATTCAGGGCGCGACCCGCTCGGGCAAGAGCGTGTGGTGCTATTCGGCGCTGGCGCAGCTCGCCCGCCTCGACGATGTCCTGATCGCGGGGTCTGACCTGTCTGGGTTGCTTCTGGGCCGTCCCTACGTGGGTACCCGGCACCACGAGTGGCAGGCCACCGGGTCGGCCGACGTTGAGGCACACCGGGATCTGCTGGTCCGCCTGGTCGCGGAGATGGACACCCGGATCCGGAACCTGCCGCCTCGCCGGGACAAGTTCACCCGCTTCCATGCCGGGTTCCCGCTGATCGTGGTCGTGCTCGAAGAGTTCGCCGGGCTGCTGCGCCTGGCGTCGACGGCCCCGGTCGAGAAGGGCCAGCCGAAGATGCGTGAGCAGCTCCTCGCGCTCTACGGCCGCCTGGTCTCCGAGGGACACAAGGCGGGCCTGCGGCTGATGGTGGTCACCCAGCGCGCGGACGCGACCGTCGTCGGTGGTTTCGAGCGCGGTCAGCTCGGCCTGCGGATCAGCTTCCGGCTCGACGACCCGGAGGCCCTGGTGATGCTCCACGGCCAGTCCGCCCGCGATCACCTCGAGGAGCACCAGCTCGCCCCGCCCGGGGTCGCGCTGGTCCAGGCACCCGCCCGGCCGTTGGGCCGGGTCCGCGGACCGCGGCTGATGGGCCCCTCGGAGGACGCCGACTACGCCCGCTACTGGGACGAGATCGCGGACGGCGCGGCGCGCCTCCACGAGGTAGCGGCCTGATCAGGCCAGAGTTAGCAACCAGGTCGACACAGAAGTGAGCCCCCAGGACTGGCATCCCGGGGGCCCGCACGTCGGCCGGAAATGGTCACCCTGCGAAGCGATCGGAGCACCGGCCAACGTGGCTACCCACAGCGTACCTAGAGCCCCCCAGCGCGGCGCTACGCGACGAGGGCACTTCCCCACCCCGGAAACAGGCAGCGGCTCGCCCCAGCGGCTCCACAGCCCGTCTCGACGCCTGCCCTTCCTCGATATAGGCCGCTTGAAGGCTGGGCAGGTTCAGTCAAGGGTCGAAGATCGCGGAGCGACGGCGCAGCCGCCCTTGACGGGTTCTGATCAGCATTCGATCCTCGGCCGGTTCGAGGGAGGGCACCACGCCCTCGCAGCTGGCACCGGACCGTTTGTCGGCGTCGCCGTAGGTGTGCGCTTGGCAGTGCCGGGCCCGGCCCGCCGGCCGGAGGCTGAGGCGGGCCGGTGCCCGGCTCTGCCGGGTGCCGGACACGGCCGTCGTCGTCGTGGCGGTGTGCGGTGACGGCCGCGCTGGCTTCGGTGCGCCCTTCGGCGGCCGCGCTTGGTAACGACGCGAAAAGTGCGGCCACCGCAGGTCAGGACCACGCGGGGGCCTTCTGGGACCGCCAGGATCAGGCGCTACGCGACAAGTACCGGGCTCGCCGGGAGCTGGCCGCGATCACGAGCCTGTCGCGGGTCAAGAAGTGCGGTCGGGTCTCGACCAACGAGGGTGGAGAGGTCTCGTTGCACCACACGCCCGGACCGGAGGGGGAACCGGGCACCGCAGGCTTCGGCGGCCTGGCGACCTGCGGCAGCGTGTGGGCGTGCCCGGTGTGCTCGGCCAAGATCAGTGCGCGCCGCTCGAAGGATCTCGAACAGCTGATCAACTGGAACGCCGACCGGGGGGGCACGGTCGCACTGCTGACCCTGACGATGCGCCACCACCGGGGCCACAGCCTGCGCGAACTTCGCCGAGCGCTGAGCGCGGCGTGGCGACACCTCACACAGTCGCGGGGGTGGAAGCGGTGGAAGACGGACCTGGACATGGACTATGTCCGGGGAGTGGAGGGCACCCACACCGACCTCAACGGCTGGCACCTCCACATCCACGCCCTGTTGATCTTCCCGACCGATGTGAGCGCGGAGATTCCTGCTCTGACCTGCGAGGTCTACACCCGCTGGGCCGCGGGGCTGGCGAAGAAGGGCATGAGCGCCACCGCCGAGCACGGCATCGACGTGCGGGTCGGTAACGGCGCGGTGGAGAAGATGGGCAAGTACATCTCGAAGCTGGCCTTCGAGACCGCCGGTGGCCGGTGGAAGCGCGGCAAGCGCGGCTCCCGCACGCCGTTCCAGATCCTCGCCGACGCGATCGACACCGGCAACGAGCGCGACGTCGCGCTCTGGCAGGAGTGGGAACAGGGCAGCCACGGCATGCAGCAGCTCGTGTGGTCCAACGGCCTCAAGCAGCGCTGCGGGGTCACCGAGGTCAAGGACGAGGAGATCGCCGAAGAAGACGGAGGTGGAGAGCTGGCAGGAGTCCTCCCGGCCCGGAGCTGGAAGAAGATCTACCCGGTCGCGGAGGACCTGATCATCGCGACTCGCCACGGCGGAGTTCCCGCCGCGCGCGCCTGGCTCGACGCCCGGGGCCTGGCCTTCGAGTTCGAGGCTGACACCACCGAACGCGCCGTCCAGCTCGACCCCGGAGACGCCCCGTTTGCGTGGCTCAAAGCCGCGCTCGCGGCCGAAGACCCCGAACAGCGCCGGGAACGGCGCCGGAGCTACTACCGGCCCGCTACGGCGCTCTGAGGGCGACGGCCAGGACCGCCAGGACCGCCAGGACCTATGCATCATCTGATGATCTTCGGCCAGGGGCGTGGTCTGGGTGGGCGCCTCCGGCGGACCCAAGTTAGGCGTTTTCCTAAGGAAACGCCGTGTCGTCGATACGACGACGATGCAGCTGAACACGGTGGGTGGCTACGCGGCCTTCAAGACCATGTGATGCATAGGTGCGGTGGTGCGGTGGTGCGGTGGTGCGGTGGTGCGGTGGTGCATTTGATCTTGATCTGGGTCAGTGACGGGCTGTGGTCAGAGGACGCGCCAGCGCTCGTGTGCGGCCTGGCGGCTCATCGACGTGGCGGCGCCGATCTTGGCCCAGGAGATCCCGGCTTGGCGCGCTTCGCGTACGGCGTCGGTGAGGGCGTCGTTCGCTCGGCGGGCAGCGGCGGCTGCGGTACCGGCGACGGCAGCGGCCTCGACTAGACGAGCTCCGGGGTCGGGCTCGGGCACCGCCTGGTCCTCGACGACGACGGCCGCGGCTTCCGGCGCGGCCGTCGGCTCGACCGGCTTGGCGCGCTTGCTCGGCCGCCGTCGCTGTGGACGCTCAGATGCTCCCTGCGGCTCCGGCGGGGCGGCGGGGGTGTCTTCGGTTGGGTCCGGGGCCGACAGCGGCTCAGGGAGCCACTGACCGACGTGGGCATCCCACTCGGGGCGCAGGACCTCCCGGGTCTGAGCCCGGTACCGGCGGGTCCGCAGAGGCTGCTCGCGGGCACCGGGGGCGGTGCGCAGCTGGCCGGACCACCCGCACGAGCACGACGCGTACCGCACGTGCACTTCCACGGTGTCGTTGCTGATCGGCTCGTCGTCCTGCCCGGCGACGATCCCCAGCGCGTGACCCTCGTGCTCACCGGCAGCCGGATGCGTGGTGGTGACGTTCCAGGGGCCGCTCAAGTCCTTCACGGGAGCCATTTGTCAGTCATCCTTCCTTGACACTGTCAGTCAAGCTTGCCTGGCGAAATAACCAATCGTCAAGATAGCCTGACAATTAACTGTCAGGACAGCTTGGCAATGCTGTCAAGAAGCCCTGACGTTGCCAGTCAGGTATTACTGACAACTGATGAGTGCCGGACTGGCCGGCCAACCGCGGCGATGGGGGCTCTGCCGCGATTGGCCAGGAACCTACATCGCCACTGTGTAGGTCTGCTCTGCTCGATCACCAGTTGCTACGAAGGTGCTGGTTTCCAGCTCGATCTGGCTCGCGTCGCGCGTGGTCCGCAGCGTGATCAGCACGGGTACGCCAGGCGGGATCGACATGACGTCCCGTTCGTCCGGGTCAGGCATCCGAGTGCTCACTCGTTCGGTTGTCTGTGCAGGCTGGTATCCGGCCTCGCGCATGAACGAGTACAGGTCGGTCCGCTCGTGGGCGTCCTTGTCGGCCGGGTCGTACCCGGTCTCTGAGTGGATTCGCGCACCTACCTCGCCTGGGAGCCACTGATCGTGCAGCAACACGATGTGGCGGCCCTTGTAGTACCGCCGGACTCGGTGGACAACCCGATCCCCCCGGCCAATGCCGAGGCGCTGCGCTACTTCGTGGTTCGCGACGTCGTAGGACGCCTCGACGGTCTCGATCTTTGAGTCATCCCCGGTGGTGCTCCCCCACGCGGGATGCGCGTCTCCGGGCTGGCTGTGCATGTCCACGGTGCCGAGGTCGCGCACGACTGTTCCGACACCTGACAGCGGCGTCACCAGGCCCTCGTTGGCAAGGGCCGACACCGCGCTGCGCACGGTCTCCCGCGCTACCTCGTACGTCGCCATCAACTCGGGGAGTGCGGGGAGGGTCGACCCCGGCGGATAGGTGCCGTTGGTGATCCTTTCTCGCAGCTCGCGGGCGATCTTCTCGTACTTCCGGGCCATCGTCTGACCTCCTCTGATTCATACGTCTAGACCTTTGAGGGGACTCATGCTACGGTAGTTCTATCAGTCCAGACGTCCAGACCTTCGAGGCTGCGAACTGAGGACAAGAACCACAGGACGGTCTGGCCCCGGAGTGGCGGATCGAAAAACATGGGAGATGCGCATGTCGAACCAGGGCCCGATGAACTTCAAGATCGACCCGACGAGTTTCACGATGGTGATGGTCATGGACCTGGCGCCGAAGCTGAAGTTCGGCAGCGACACCGATCAGGAGTGCTTGCGGAACGGCACCCCGAAGTGGGTTGCCCAGGTCACGGTGGGGTTCCAGGCGTTCGGGCGGCCGTCGTTTTCGGTGCTGAACGTGACGATCGCGTCGCACGAGGACCCGCGCCACGGGTTTCAGCCCGGGATGCCCTGCGAGCTGGTCGGCTTCGAGGTCGGCGTGATGGACAAGACGATCAAGGACAAGAACACCGGTGAGGACAAGGTCGTCGGGGCGCAGGTCTACTACCGCGCCGACGCGATCCGCCCGATCGGCGGCTCGGGCCGGAAGAACGAGCAGGCCGCGTGATGGCGGGCCGCCGGTGGCCGGTGCTCGACGGCCAGATGGGCCTCGTGCTGGTGGTGCTGACCTGCACCTCGTGCCAGCACGCCGAGGAGATCCCGGACGACGGCGGCCGCCTGCCGGATCAGTGCCCCCGCTGCGACGGCTGGGCTTTCACCGGCGCACTCGTGTCGACCACCTCCACCGCTGTCGCTAGCTGATCAAGGAGCAAAGGCATGTCCGAGCGGATCGCGATCACCGTCCTGACGGCGCTGGGGGCCCTGCTGGGTCATCACGGCGGGGACTACTTGGCCCAGGACGACTGCATGTCGGCCCACAAGCAGCACCGCACCGGGCAGGGTCGCCGGGAACTTGCTCTGCACGCCTCCACCTATGCCGCGGCGCAGGCCGTCACGAAGTGGGCGTTCTACCGGACTGCCGGTGTCCGGGTCCCGTGGCTGGCCCAGCTCACCGGCGTGGTGGCGGAGGGCGTGGTGCATGCGGTGATCGATGACGGCCGTCTGCTCGCTCGGTTTGCCGCGATCCCGGGTCGCCAGCGTGACGAGCACGGCGCCCGGATCGGCCGACAGAAGCGGTTCCACGGCCTGGCTGATCACGGAGTGAACGGTCGCGCCCTGATGGATCAGGCCGTCCACCACCAGGTGCAGATCCCTGTTGGTGTCGCCGTCACTACCGCGGTCGCCGCCCTCATCGCCCGCTGAGCAACTGACCCCCGCTCGACCACGGCCCCGGCCCGGAGAACCCCCTCCCGGACCGGGGCCGTCTTCACGACAGGAGCACTGATCATGTGGAGCAGGCAGCGCGCCGAGGATCGGGCCGCCCGCGAGTTCGTCGACCGGCTGGTGAACCCGTGGCGCCGGGTCTGTGAGCGGGTTCCGGGGCTCTCGCACACGGTGCAGGTCGCCTCCGGCACCACGATCGTCATCCCGACCCTGGCCCGGGCGGACCTGTCGGGGCCGGACCCGGTGCTGGTGGTGCGCAAGATCCACGGCCAGCTCATCGAGGACTTCCGTGCTGACGAGGCGTCGCGGCGGATCGCGGCGGCGCTGGGCTATGACCGGATCCGGGTCTACCCGCGCGGATCGGAGTGGGTCCGGATCGAGCTGCTGATCGGCGACCCCCTCGACGGCGAGGTCCCGGCTCCGTTGGCCGGCCGCGGGCTGTCGGTCTCCGACGTGGAGATCACCATCGCCCGAGACGAGCTCGGCAACCCTCTGCGCCAGTCCTGGGTGGAGGGGCCGCACGTCTGCATTCAGGGCGCGACCCGCTCGGGCAAGAGCGTGTGGTGCTATTCGGCGCTGGCGCAGCTCGCCCGCCTCGACGATGTCCTGATCGCGGGGTCTGACCTGTCTGGGTTGCTTCTGGGCCGTCCCTACGTGGGTACCCGGCACCACGAGTGGCAGGCCACCGGGTCGGCCGACGTTGAGGCACACCGGGATCTGCTGGTCCGCCTGGTCGCGGAGATGGACACCCGGATCCGGAACCTGCCGCCTCGCCGGGACAAGTTCACCCGCTTCCATGCCGGGTTCCCGCTGATCGTGGTCGTGCTCGAAGAGTTCGCCGGGCTGCTGCGCCTGGCGTCGACGGCCCCGGTCGAGAAGGGCCAGCCGAAGATGCGTGAGCAGCTCCTCGCGCTCTACGGCCGCCTGGTCTCCGAGGGACACAAGGCGGGCCTGCGGCTGATGGTGGTCACCCAGCGCGCGGACGCGACCGTCGTCGGTGGTTTCGAGCGCGGTCAGCTCGGCCTGCGGATCAGCTTCCGGCTCGACGACCCGGAGGCCCTGGTGATGCTCCACGGCCAGTCCGCCCGCGATCACCTCGAGGAGCACCAGCTCGCCCCGCCCGGGGTCGCGCTGGTCCAGGCACCCGCCCGGCCGTTGGGCCGGGTCCGCGGACCGCGGCTGATGGGCCCCTCGGAGGACGCCGACTACGCCCGCTACTGGGACGAGATCGCGGACGGCGCGGCGCGCCTCCACGAGGTAGCGGCCTGATCAGGCCAGAGTTAGCAACCAGGTCGACACAGAAGTGAGCCCCCAGGACTGGCATCCCGGGGGCCCGCACGTCGGCCGGAAATGGTCACCCTGCGAAGCGATCGGAGCACCGGCCAACGTGGCTACCCACAGCGTACCTAGAGCCCCCCAGCGCGGCGCTACGCGACGAGGGCACTTCCCCACCCCGGAAACAGGCAGCGGCTCGCCCCAGCGGCTCCACAGCCCGTCTCGACGCCTGCCCTTCCTCGATATAGGCCGCTTGAAGGCTGGGCAGGTTCAGTCAAGGGTCGAAGATCGCGGAGCGACGGCGCAGCCGCCCTTGACGGGTTCTGATCAGCATTCGATCCTCGGCCGGTTCGAGGGAGGGCACCACGCCCTCGCAGCTGGCACCGGACCGTTTGTCGGCGTCGCCGTAGGTGTGCGCTTGGCAGTGCCGGGCCCGGCCCGCCGGCCGGAGGCTGAGGCGGGCCGGTGCCCGGCTCTGCCGGGTGCCGGACACGGCCGTCGTCGTCGTGGCGGTGTGCGGTGACGGCCGCGCTGGCTTCGGTGCGCCCTTCGGCGGCCGCGCTTGGTAACGACGCGAAAAGTGCGGCCACCGCAGGTCAGGACCACGCGGGGGCCTTCTGGGACCGCCAGGATCAGGCGCTACGCGACAAGTACCGGGCTCGCCGGGAGCTGGCCGCGATCACGAGCCTGTCGCGGGTCAAGAAGTGCGGTCGGGTCTCGACCAACGAGGGTGGAGAGGTCTCGTTGCACCACACGCCCGGACCGGAGGGGGAACCGGGCACCGCAGGCTTCGGCGGCCTGGCGACCTGCGGCAGCGTGTGGGCGTGCCCGGTGTGCTCGGCCAAGATCAGTGCGCGCCGCTCGAAGGATCTCGAACAGCTGATCAACTGGAACGCCGACCGGGGGGGCACGGTCGCACTGCTGACCCTGACGATGCGCCACCACCGGGGCCACAGCCTGCGCGAACTTCGCCGAGCGCTGAGCGCGGCGTGGCGACACCTCACACAGTCGCGGGGGTGGAAGCGGTGGAAGACGGACCTGGACATGGACTATGTCCGGGGAGTGGAGGGCACCCACACCGACCTCAACGGCTGGCACCTCCACATCCACGCCCTGTTGATCTTCCCGACCGATGTGAGCGCGGAGATTCCTGCTCTGACCTGCGAGGTCTACACCCGCTGGGCCGCGGGGCTGGCGAAGAAGGGCATGAGCGCCACCGCCGAGCACGGCATCGACGTGCGGGTCGGTAACGGCGCGGTGGAGAAGATGGGCAAGTACATCTCGAAGCTGGCCTTCGAGACCGCCGGTGGCCGGTGGAAGCGCGGCAAGCGCGGCTCCCGCACGCCGTTCCAGATCCTCGCCGACGCGATCGACACCGGCAACGAGCGCGACGTCGCGCTCTGGCAGGAGTGGGAACAGGGCAGCCACGGCATGCAGCAGCTCGTGTGGTCCAACGGCCTCAAGCAGCGCTGCGGGGTCACCGAGGTCAAGGACGAGGAGATCGCCGAAGAAGACGGAGGTGGAGAGCTGGCAGGAGTCCTCCCGGCCCGGAGCTGGAAGAAGATCTACCCGGTCGCGGAGGACCTGATCATCGCGACTCGCCACGGCGGAGTTCCCGCCGCGCGCGCCTGGCTCGACGCCCGGGGCCTGGCCTTCGAGTTCGAGGCTGACACCACCGAACGCGCCGTCCAGCTCGACCCCGGAGACGCCCCGTTTGCGTGGCTCAAAGCCGCGCTCGCGGCCGAAGACCCCGAACAGCGCCGGGAACGGCGCCGGAGCTACTACCGGCCCGCTACGGCGCTCTGAGGGCGACGGCCAGGACCGCCAGGACCGCCAGGACCTATGCATCATCTGATGATCTTCGGCCAGGGGCGTGGTCTGGGTGGGCGCCTCCGGCGGACCCAAGTTAGGCGTTTTCCTAAGGAAACGCCGTGTCGTCGATACGACGACGATGCAGCTGAACACGGTGGGTGGCTACGCGGCCTTCAAGACCATGTGATGCATAGGTGCGGTGGTGCGGTGGTGCGGTGGTGCGGTGGTGCGGTGGTGCATTTGATCTTGATCTGGGTCAGTGACGGGCTGTGGTCAGAGGACGCGCCAGCGCTCGTGTGCGGCCTGGCGGCTCATCGACGTGGCGGCGCCGATCTTGGCCCAGGAGATCCCGGCTTGGCGCGCTTCGCGTACGGCGTCGGTGAGGGCGTCGTTCGCTCGGCGGGCAGCGGCGGCTGCGGTACCGGCGACGGCAGCGGCCTCGACTAGACGAGCTCCGGGGTCGGGCTCGGGCACCGCCTGGTCCTCGACGACGACGGCCGCGGCTTCCGGCGCGGCCGTCGGCTCGACCGGCTTGGCGCGCTTGCTCGGCCGCCGTCGCTGTGGACGCTCAGATGCTCCCTGCGGCTCCGGCGGGGCGGCGGGGGTGTCTTCGGTTGGGTCCGGGGCCGACAGCGGCTCAGGGAGCCACTGACCGACGTGGGCATCCCACTCGGGGCGCAGGACCTCCCGGGTCTGAGCCCGGTACCGGCGGGTCCGCAGAGGCTGCTCGCGGGCACCGGGGGCGGTGCGCAGCTGGCCGGACCACCCGCACGAGCACGACGCGTACCGCACGTGCACTTCCACGGTGTCGTTGCTGATCGGCTCGTCGTCCTGCCCGGCGACGATCCCCAGCGCGTGACCCTCGTGCTCACCGGCAGCCGGATGCGTGGTGGTGACGTTCCAGGGGCCGCTCAAGTCCTTCACGGGAGCCATTTGTCAGTCATCCTTCCTTGACACTGTCAGTCAAGCTTGCCTGGCGAAATAACCAATCGTCAAGATAGCCTGACAATTAACTGTCAGGACAGCTTGGCAATGCTGTCAAGAAGCCCTGACGTTGCCAGTCAGGTATTACTGACAACTGATGAGTGCCGGACTGGCCGGCCAACCGCGGCGATGGGGGCTCTGCCGCGATTGGCCAGGAACCTACATCGCCACTGTGTAGGTCTGCTCTGCTCGATCACCAGTTGCTACGAAGGTGCTGGTTTCCAGCTCGATCTGGCTCGCGTCGCGCGTGGTCCGCAGCGTGATCAGCACGGGTACGCCAGGCGGGATCGACATGACGTCCCGTTCGTCCGGGTCAGGCATCCGAGTGCTCACTCGTTCGGTTGTCTGTGCAGGCTGGTATCCGGCCTCGCGCATGAACGAGTACAGGTCGGTCCGCTCGTGGGCGTCCTTGTCGGCCGGGTCGTACCCGGTCTCTGAGTGGATTCGCGCACCTACCTCGCCTGGGAGCCACTGATCGTGCAGCAACACGATGTGGCGGCCCTTGTAGTACCGCCGGACTCGGTGGACAACCCGATCCCCCCGGCCAATGCCGAGGCGCTGCGCTACTTCGTGGTTCGCGACGTCGTAGGACGCCTCGACGGTCTCGATCTTTGAGTCATCCCCGGTGGTGCTCCCCCACGCGGGATGCGCGTCTCCGGGCTGGCTGTGCATGTCCACGGTGCCGAGGTCGCGCACGACTGTTCCGACACCTGACAGCGGCGTCACCAGGCCCTCGTTGGCAAGGGCCGACACCGCGCTGCGCACGGTCTCCCGCGCTACCTCGTACGTCGCCATCAACTCGGGGAGTGCGGGGAGGGTCGACCCCGGCGGATAGGTGCCGTTGGTGATCCTTTCTCGCAGCTCGCGGGCGATCTTCTCGTACTTCCGGGCCATCGTCTGACCTCCTCTGATTCATACGTCTAGACCTTTGAGGGGACTCATGCTACGGTAGTTCTATCAGTCCAGACGTCCAGACCTTCGAGGCTGCGAACTGAGGACAAGAACCACAGGACGGTCTGGCCCCGGAGTGGCGGATCGAAAAACATGGGAGATGCGCATGTCGAACCAGGGCCCGATGAACTTCAAGATCGACCCGACGAGTTTCACGATGGTGATGGTCATGGACCTGGCGCCGAAGCTGAAGTTCGGCAGCGACACCGATCAGGAGTGCTTGCGGAACGGCACCCCGAAGTGGGTTGCCCAGGTCACGGTGGGGTTCCAGGCGTTCGGGCGGCCGTCGTTTTCGGTGCTGAACGTGACGATCGCGTCGCACGAGGACCCGCGCCACGGGTTTCAGCCCGGGATGCCCTGCGAGCTGGTCGGCTTCGAGGTCGGCGTGATGGACAAGACGATCAAGGACAAGAACACCGGTGAGGACAAGGTCGTCGGGGCGCAGGTCTACTACCGCGCCGACGCGATCCGCCCGATCGGCGGCTCGGGCCGGAAGAACGAGCAGGCCGCGTGATGGCGGGCCGCCGGTGGCCGGTGCTCGACGGCCAGATGGGCCTCGTGCTGGTGGTGCTGACCTGCACCTCGTGCCAGCACGCCGAGGAGATCCCGGACGACGGCGGCCGCCTGCCGGATCAGTGCCCCCGCTGCGACGGCTGGGCTTTCACCGGCGCACTCGTGTCGACCACCTCCACCGCTGTCGCTAGCTGATCAAGGAGCAAAGGCATGTCCGAGCGGATCGCGATCACCGTCCTGACGGCGCTGGGGGCCCTGCTGGGTCATCACGGCGGGGACTACTTGGCCCAGGACGACTGCATGTCGGCCCACAAGCAGCACCGCACCGGGCAGGGTCGCCGGGAACTTGCTCTGCACGCCTCCACCTATGCCGCGGCGCAGGCCGTCACGAAGTGGGCGTTCTACCGGACTGCCGGTGTCCGGGTCCCGTGGCTGGCCCAGCTCACCGGCGTGGTGGCGGAGGGCGTGGTGCATGCGGTGATCGATGACGGCCGTCTGCTCGCTCGGTTTGCCGCGATCCCGGGTCGCCAGCGTGACGAGCACGGCGCCCGGATCGGCCGACAGAAGCGGTTCCACGGCCTGGCTGATCACGGAGTGAACGGTCGCGCCCTGATGGATCAGGCCGTCCACCACCAGGTGCAGATCCCTGTTGGTGTCGCCGTCACTACCGCGGTCGCCGCCCTCATCGCCCGCTGAGCAACTGACCCCCGCTCGACCACGGCCCCGGCCCGGAGAACCCCCTCCCGGACCGGGGCCGTCTTCACGACAGGAGCACTGATCATGTGGAGCAGGCAGCGCGCCGAGGATCGGGCCGCCCGCGAGTTCGTCGACCGGCTGGTGAACCCGTGGCGCCGGGTCTGTGAGCGGGTTCCGGGGCTCTCGCACACGGTGCAGGTCGCCTCCGGCACCACGATCGTCATCCCGACCCTGGCCCGGGCGGACCTGTCGGGGCCGGACCCGGTGCTGGTGGTGCGCAAGATCCACGGCCAGCTCATCGAGGACTTCCGTGCTGACGAGGCGTCGCGGCGGATCGCGGCGGCGCTGGGCTATGACCGGATCCGGGTCTACCCGCGCGGATCGGAGTGGGTCCGGATCGAGCTGCTGATCGGCGACCCCCTCGACGGCGAGGTCCCGGCTCCGTTGGCCGGCCGCGGGCTGTCGGTCTCCGACGTGGAGATCACCATCGCCCGAGACGAGCTCGGCAACCCTCTGCGCCAGTCCTGGGTGGAGGGGCCGCACGTCTGCATTCAGGGCGCGACCCGCTCGGGCAAGAGCGTGTGGTGCTATTCGGCGCTGGCGCAGCTCGCCCGCCTCGACGATGTCCTGATCGCGGGGTCTGACCTGTCTGGGTTGCTTCTGGGCCGTCCCTACGTGGGTACCCGGCACCACGAGTGGCAGGCCACCGGGTCGGCCGACGTTGAGGCACACCGGGATCTGCTGGTCCGCCTGGTCGCGGAGATGGACACCCGGATCCGGAACCTGCCGCCTCGCCGGGACAAGTTCACCCGCTTCCATGCCGGGTTCCCGCTGATCGTGGTCGTGCTCGAAGAGTTCGCCGGGCTGCTGCGCCTGGCGTCGACGGCCCCGGTCGAGAAGGGCCAGCCGAAGATGCGTGAGCAGCTCCTCGCGCTCTACGGCCGCCTGGTCTCCGAGGGACACAAGGCGGGCCTGCGGCTGATGGTGGTCACCCAGCGCGCGGACGCGACCGTCGTCGGTGGTTTCGAGCGCGGTCAGCTCGGCCTGCGGATCAGCTTCCGGCTCGACGACCCGGAGGCCCTGGTGATGCTCCACGGCCAGTCCGCCCGCGATCACCTCGAGGAGCACCAGCTCGCCCCGCCCGGGGTCGCGCTGGTCCAGGCACCCGCCCGGCCGTTGGGCCGGGTCCGCGGACCGCGGCTGATGGGCCCCTCGGAGGACGCCGACTACGCCCGCTACTGGGACGAGATCGCGGACGGCGCGGCGCGCCTCCACGAGGTAGCGGCCTGATCAGGCCAGAGTTAGCAACCAGGTCGACACAGAAGTGAGCCCCCAGGACTGGCATCCCGGGGGCCCGCACGTCGGCCGGAAATGGTCACCCTGCGAAGCGATCGGAGCACCGGCCAACGTGGCTACCCACAGCGTACCTAGAGCCCCCCAGCGCGGCGCTACGCGACGAGGGCACTTCCCCACCCCGGAAACAGGCAGCGGCTCGCCCCAGCGGCTCCACAGCCCGTCTCGACGCCTGCCCTTCCTCGATATAGGCCGCTTGAAGGCTGGGCAGGTTCAGTCAAGGGTCGAAGATCGCGGAGCGACGGCGCAGCCGCCCTTGACGGGTTCTGATCAGCATTCGATCCTCGGCCGGTTCGAGGGAGGGCACCACGCCCTCGCAGCTGGCACCGGACCGTTTGTCGGCGTCGCCGTAGGTGTGCGCTTGGCAGTGCCGGGCCCGGCCCGCCGGCCGGAGGCTGAGGCGGGCCGGTGCCCGGCTCTGCCGGGTGCCGGACACGGCCGTCGTCGTCGTGGCGGTGTGCGGTGACGGCCGCGCTGGCTTCGGTGCGCCCTTCGGCGGCCGCGCTTGGTAACGACGCGAAAAGTGCGGCCACCGCAGGTCAGGACCACGCGGGGGCCTTCTGGGACCGCCAGGATCAGGCGCTACGCGACAAGTACCGGGCTCGCCGGGAGCTGGCCGCGATCACGAGCCTGTCGCGGGTCAAGAAGTGCGGTCGGGTCTCGACCAACGAGGGTGGAGAGGTCTCGTTGCACCACACGCCCGGACCGGAGGGGGAACCGGGCACCGCAGGCTTCGGCGGCCTGGCGACCTGCGGCAGCGTGTGGGCGTGCCCGGTGTGCTCGGCCAAGATCAGTGCGCGCCGCTCGAAGGATCTCGAACAGCTGATCAACTGGAACGCCGACCGGGGGGGCACGGTCGCACTGCTGACCCTGACGATGCGCCACCACCGGGGCCACAGCCTGCGCGAACTTCGCCGAGCGCTGAGCGCGGCGTGGCGACACCTCACACAGTCGCGGGGGTGGAAGCGGTGGAAGACGGACCTGGACATGGACTATGTCCGGGGAGTGGAGGGCACCCACACCGACCTCAACGGCTGGCACCTCCACATCCACGCCCTGTTGATCTTCCCGACCGATGTGAGCGCGGAGATTCCTGCTCTGACCTGCGAGGTCTACACCCGCTGGGCCGCGGGGCTGGCGAAGAAGGGCATGAGCGCCACCGCCGAGCACGGCATCGACGTGCGGGTCGGTAACGGCGCGGTGGAGAAGATGGGCAAGTACATCTCGAAGCTGGCCTTCGAGACCGCCGGTGGCCGGTGGAAGCGCGGCAAGCGCGGCTCCCGCACGCCGTTCCAGATCCTCGCCGACGCGATCGACACCGGCAACGAGCGCGACGTCGCGCTCTGGCAGGAGTGGGAACAGGGCAGCCACGGCATGCAGCAGCTCGTGTGGTCCAACGGCCTCAAGCAGCGCTGCGGGGTCACCGAGGTCAAGGACGAGGAGATCGCCGAAGAAGACGGAGGTGGAGAGCTGGCAGGAGTCCTCCCGGCCCGGAGCTGGAAGAAGATCTACCCGGTCGCGGAGGACCTGATCATCGCGACTCGCCACGGCGGAGTTCCCGCCGCGCGCGCCTGGCTCGACGCCCGGGGCCTGGCCTTCGAGTTCGAGGCTGACACCACCGAACGCGCCGTCCAGCTCGACCCCGGAGACGCCCCGTTTGCGTGGCTCAAAGCCGCGCTCGCGGCCGAAGACCCCGAACAGCGCCGGGAACGGCGCCGGAGCTACTACCGGCCCGCTACGGCGCTCTGAGGGCGACGGCCAGGACCGCCAGGACCGCCAGGACCTATGCATCATCTGATGATCTTCGGCCAGGGGCGTGGTCTGGGTGGGCGCCTCCGGCGGACCCAAGTTAGGCGTTTTCCTAAGGAAACGCCGTGTCGTCGATACGACGACGATGCAGCTGAACACGGTGGGTGGCTACGCGGCCTTCAAGACCATGTGATGCATAGGTGCGGTGGTGCGGTGGTGCGGTGGTGCGGTGGTGCGGTGGTGCATTTGATCTTGATCTGGGTCAGTGACGGGCTGTGGTCAGAGGACGCGCCAGCGCTCGTGTGCGGCCTGGCGGCTCATCGACGTGGCGGCGCCGATCTTGGCCCAGGAGATCCCGGCTTGGCGCGCTTCGCGTACGGCGTCGGTGAGGGCGTCGTTCGCTCGGCGGGCAGCGGCGGCTGCGGTACCGGCGACGGCAGCGGCCTCGACTAGACGAGCTCCGGGGTCGGGCTCGGGCACCGCCTGGTCCTCGACGACGACGGCCGCGGCTTCCGGCGCGGCCGTCGGCTCGACCGGCTTGGCGCGCTTGCTCGGCCGCCGTCGCTGTGGACGCTCAGATGCTCCCTGCGGCTCCGGCGGGGCGGCGGGGGTGTCTTCGGTTGGGTCCGGGGCCGACAGCGGCTCAGGGAGCCACTGACCGACGTGGGCATCCCACTCGGGGCGCAGGACCTCCCGGGTCTGAGCCCGGTACCGGCGGGTCCGCAGAGGCTGCTCGCGGGCACCGGGGGCGGTGCGCAGCTGGCCGGACCACCCGCACGAGCACGACGCGTACCGCACGTGCACTTCCACGGTGTCGTTGCTGATCGGCTCGTCGTCCTGCCCGGCGACGATCCCCAGCGCGTGACCCTCGTGCTCACCGGCAGCCGGATGCGTGGTGGTGACGTTCCAGGGGCCGCTCAAGTCCTTCACGGGAGCCATTTGTCAGTCATCCTTCCTTGACACTGTCAGTCAAGCTTGCCTGGCGAAATAACCAATCGTCAAGATAGCCTGACAATTAACTGTCAGGACAGCTTGGCAATGCTGTCAAGAAGCCCTGACGTTGCCAGTCAGGTATTACTGACAACTGATGAGTGCCGGACTGGCCGGCCAACCGCGGCGATGGGGGCTCTGCCGCGATTGGCCAGGAACCTACATCGCCACTGTGTAGGTCTGCTCTGCTCGATCACCAGTTGCTACGAAGGTGCTGGTTTCCAGCTCGATCTGGCTCGCGTCGCGCGTGGTCCGCAGCGTGATCAGCACGGGTACGCCAGGCGGGATCGACATGACGTCCCGTTCGTCCGGGTCAGGCATCCGAGTGCTCACTCGTTCGGTTGTCTGTGCAGGCTGGTATCCGGCCTCGCGCATGAACGAGTACAGGTCGGTCCGCTCGTGGGCGTCCTTGTCGGCCGGGTCGTACCCGGTCTCTGAGTGGATTCGCGCACCTACCTCGCCTGGGAGCCACTGATCGTGCAGCAACACGATGTGGCGGCCCTTGTAGTACCGCCGGACTCGGTGGACAACCCGATCCCCCCGGCCAATGCCGAGGCGCTGCGCTACTTCGTGGTTCGCGACGTCGTAGGACGCCTCGACGGTCTCGATCTTTGAGTCATCCCCGGTGGTGCTCCCCCACGCGGGATGCGCGTCTCCGGGCTGGCTGTGCATGTCCACGGTGCCGAGGTCGCGCACGACTGTTCCGACACCTGACAGCGGCGTCACCAGGCCCTCGTTGGCAAGGGCCGACACCGCGCTGCGCACGGTCTCCCGCGCTACCTCGTACGTCGCCATCAACTCGGGGAGTGCGGGGAGGGTCGACCCCGGCGGATAGGTGCCGTTGGTGATCCTTTCTCGCAGCTCGCGGGCGATCTTCTCGTACTTCCGGGCCATCGTCTGACCTCCTCTGATTCATACGTCTAGACCTTTGAGGGGACTCATGCTACGGTAGTTCTATCAGTCCAGACGTCCAGACCTTCGAGGCTGCGAACTGAGGACAAGAACCACAGGACGGTCTGGCCCCGGAGTGGCGGATCGAAAAACATGGGAGATGCGCATGTCGAACCAGGGCCCGATGAACTTCAAGATCGACCCGACGAGTTTCACGATGGTGATGGTCATGGACCTGGCGCCGAAGCTGAAGTTCGGCAGCGACACCGATCAGGAGTGCTTGCGGAACGGCACCCCGAAGTGGGTTGCCCAGGTCACGGTGGGGTTCCAGGCGTTCGGGCGGCCGTCGTTTTCGGTGCTGAACGTGACGATCGCGTCGCACGAGGACCCGCGCCACGGGTTTCAGCCCGGGATGCCCTGCGAGCTGGTCGGCTTCGAGGTCGGCGTGATGGACAAGACGATCAAGGACAAGAACACCGGTGAGGACAAGGTCGTCGGGGCGCAGGTCTACTACCGCGCCGACGCGATCCGCCCGATCGGCGGCTCGGGCCGGAAGAACGAGCAGGCCGCGTGATGGCGGGCCGCCGGTGGCCGGTGCTCGACGGCCAGATGGGCCTCGTGCTGGTGGTGCTGACCTGCACCTCGTGCCAGCACGCCGAGGAGATCCCGGACGACGGCGGCCGCCTGCCGGATCAGTGCCCCCGCTGCGACGGCTGGGCTTTCACCGGCGCACTCGTGTCGACCACCTCCACCGCTGTCGCTAGCTGATCAAGGAGCAAAGGCATGTCCGAGCGGATCGCGATCACCGTCCTGACGGCGCTGGGGGCCCTGCTGGGTCATCACGGCGGGGACTACTTGGCCCAGGACGACTGCATGTCGGCCCACAAGCAGCACCGCACCGGGCAGGGTCGCCGGGAACTTGCTCTGCACGCCTCCACCTATGCCGCGGCGCAGGCCGTCACGAAGTGGGCGTTCTACCGGACTGCCGGTGTCCGGGTCCCGTGGCTGGCCCAGCTCACCGGCGTGGTGGCGGAGGGCGTGGTGCATGCGGTGATCGATGACGGCCGTCTGCTCGCTCGGTTTGCCGCGATCCCGGGTCGCCAGCGTGACGAGCACGGCGCCCGGATCGGCCGACAGAAGCGGTTCCACGGCCTGGCTGATCACGGAGTGAACGGTCGCGCCCTGATGGATCAGGCCGTCCACCACCAGGTGCAGATCCCTGTTGGTGTCGCCGTCACTACCGCGGTCGCCGCCCTCATCGCCCGCTGAGCAACTGACCCCCGCTCGACCACGGCCCCGGCCCGGAG
Source organism: Pseudonocardia sp. Ae717_Ps2 (assembly GCF_001932475.1). NCBI lineage: Bacteria > Bacillati > Actinomycetota > Actinomycetes > Pseudonocardiales > Pseudonocardiaceae > Pseudonocardia > Pseudonocardia sp. Ae717_Ps2. Next base: position 31,744 of record NZ_MCIS01000004.1, on the reverse strand, counting down.
AACCCCCTCCCGGACCGGGGCCGTCTTCACGACAGGAGCACTGATCATGTGGAGCAGGCAGCGCGCCGAGGATCGGGCCGCCCGCGAGTTCGTCGACCGGCTGGTGAACCCGTGGCGCCGGGTCTGTGAGCGGGTTCCGGGGCTCTCGCACACGGTGCAGGTCGCCTCCGGCACCACGATCGTCATCCCGACCCTGGCCCGGGCGGACCTGTCGGGGCCGGACCCGGTGCTGGTGGTGCGCAAGATCCACGGCCAGCTCATCGAGGACTTCCGTGCTGACGAGGCGTCGCGGCGGATCGCGGCGGCGCTGGGCTATGACCGGATCCGGGTCTACCCGCGCGGATCGGAGTGGGTCCGGATCGAGCTGCTGATCGGCGACCCCCTCGACGGCGAGGTCCCGGCTCCGTTGGCCGGCCGCGGGCTGTCGGTCTCCGACGTGGAGATCACCATCGCCCGAGACGAGCTCGGCAACCCTCTGCGCCAGTCCTGGGTGGAGGGGCCGCACGTCTGCATTCAGGGCGCGACCCGCTCGGGCAAGAGCGTGTGGTGCTATTCGGCGCTGGCGCAGCTCGCCCGCCTCGACGATGTCCTGATCGCGGGGTCTGACCTGTCTGGGTTGCTTCTGGGCCGTCCCTACGTGGGTACCCGGCACCACGAGTGGCAGGCCACCGGGTCGGCCGACGTTGAGGCACACCGGGATCTGCTGGTCCGCCTGGTCGCGGAGATGGACACCCGGATCCGGAACCTGCCGCCTCGCCGGGACAAGTTCACCCGCTTCCATGCCGGGTTCCCGCTGATCGTGGTCGTGCTCGAAGAGTTCGCCGGGCTGCTGCGCCTGGCGTCGACGGCCCCGGTCGAGAAGGGCCAGCCGAAGATGCGTGAGCAGCTCCTCGCGCTCTACGGCCGCCTGGTCTCCGAGGGACACAAGGCGGGCCTGCGGCTGATGGTGGTCACCCAGCGCGCGGACGCGACCGTCGTCGGTGGTTTCGAGCGCGGTCAGCTCGGCCTGCGGATCAGCTTCCGGCTCGACGACCCGGAGGCCCTGGTGATGCTCCACGGCCAGTCCGCCCGCGATCACCTCGAGGAGCACCAGCTCGCCCCGCCCGGGGTCGCGCTGGTCCAGGCACCCGCCCGGCCGTTGGGCCGGGTCCGCGGACCGCGGCTGATGGGCCCCTCGGAGGACGCCGACTACGCCCGCTACTGGGACGAGATCGCGGACGGCGCGGCGCGCCTCCACGAGGTAGCGGCCTGATCAGGCCAGAGTTAGCAACCAGGTCGACACAGAAGTGAGCCCCCAGGACTGGCATCCCGGGGGCCCGCACGTCGGCCGGAAATGGTCACCCTGCGAAGCGATCGGAGCACCGGCCAACGTGGCTACCCACAGCGTACCTAGAGCCCCCCAGCGCGGCGCTACGCGACGAGGGCACTTCCCCACCCCGGAAACAGGCAGCGGCTCGCCCCAGCGGCTCCACAGCCCGTCTCGACGCCTGCCCTTCCTCGATATAGGCCGCTTGAAGGCTGGGCAGGTTCAGTCAAGGGTCGAAGATCGCGGAGCGACGGCGCAGCCGCCCTTGACGGGTTCTGATCAGCATTCGATCCTCGGCCGGTTCGAGGGAGGGCACCACGCCCTCGCAGCTGGCACCGGACCGTTTGTCGGCGTCGCCGTAGGTGTGCGCTTGGCAGTGCCGGGCCCGGCCCGCCGGCCGGAGGCTGAGGCGGGCCGGTGCCCGGCTCTGCCGGGTGCCGGACACGGCCGTCGTCGTCGTGGCGGTGTGCGGTGACGGCCGCGCTGGCTTCGGTGCGCCCTTCGGCGGCCGCGCTTGGTAACGACGCGAAAAGTGCGGCCACCGCAGGTCAGGACCACGCGGGGGCCTTCTGGGACCGCCAGGATCAGGCGCTACGCGACAAGTACCGGGCTCGCCGGGAGCTGGCCGCGATCACGAGCCTGTCGCGGGTCAAGAAGTGCGGTCGGGTCTCGACCAACGAGGGTGGAGAGGTCTCGTTGCACCACACGCCCGGACCGGAGGGGGAACCGGGCACCGCAGGCTTCGGCGGCCTGGCGACCTGCGGCAGCGTGTGGGCGTGCCCGGTGTGCTCGGCCAAGATCAGTGCGCGCCGCTCGAAGGATCTCGAACAGCTGATCAACTGGAACGCCGACCGGGGGGGCACGGTCGCACTGCTGACCCTGACGATGCGCCACCACCGGGGCCACAGCCTGCGCGAACTTCGCCGAGCGCTGAGCGCGGCGTGGCGACACCTCACACAGTCGCGGGGGTGGAAGCGGTGGAAGACGGACCTGGACATGGACTATGTCCGGGGAGTGGAGGGCACCCACACCGACCTCAACGGCTGGCACCTCCACATCCACGCCCTGTTGATCTTCCCGACCGATGTGAGCGCGGAGATTCCTGCTCTGACCTGCGAGGTCTACACCCGCTGGGCCGCGGGGCTGGCGAAGAAGGGCATGAGCGCCACCGCCGAGCACGGCATCGACGTGCGGGTCGGTAACGGCGCGGTGGAGAAGATGGGCAAGTACATCTCGAAGCTGGCCTTCGAGACCGCCGGTGGCCGGTGGAAGCGCGGCAAGCGCGGCTCCCGCACGCCGTTCCAGATCCTCGCCGACGCGATCGACACCGGCAACGAGCGCGACGTCGCGCTCTGGCAGGAGTGGGAACAGGGCAGCCACGGCATGCAGCAGCTCGTGTGGTCCAACGGCCTCAAGCAGCGCTGCGGGGTCACCGAGGTCAAGGACGAGGAGATCGCCGAAGAAGACGGAGGTGGAGAGCTGGCAGGAGTCCTCCCGGCCCGGAGCTGGAAGAAGATCTACCCGGTCGCGGAGGACCTGATCATCGCGACTCGCCACGGCGGAGTTCCCGCCGCGCGCGCCTGGCTCGACGCCCGGGGCCTGGCCTTCGAGTTCGAGGCTGACACCACCGAACGCGCCGTCCAGCTCGACCCCGGAGACGCCCCGTTTGCGTGGCTCAAAGCCGCGCTCGCGGCCGAAGACCCCGAACAGCGCCGGGAACGGCGCCGGAGCTACTACCGGCCCGCTACGGCGCTCTGAGGGCGACGGCCAGGACCGCCAGGACCGCCAGGACCTATGCATCATCTGATGATCTTCGGCCAGGGGCGTGGTCTGGGTGGGCGCCTCCGGCGGACCCAAGTTAGGCGTTTTCCTAAGGAAACGCCGTGTCGTCGATACGACGACGATGCAGCTGAACACGGTGGGTGGCTACGCGGCCTTCAAGACCATGTGATGCATAGGTGCGGTGGTGCGGTGGTGCGGTGGTGCGGTGGTGCGGTGGTGCATTTGATCTTGATCTGGGTCAGTGACGGGCTGTGGTCAGAGGACGCGCCAGCGCTCGTGTGCGGCCTGGCGGCTCATCGACGTGGCGGCGCCGATCTTGGCCCAGGAGATCCCGGCTTGGCGCGCTTCGCGTACGGCGTCGGTGAGGGCGTCGTTCGCTCGGCGGGCAGCGGCGGCTGCGGTACCGGCGACGGCAGCGGCCTCGACTAGACGAGCTCCGGGGTCGGGCTCGGGCACCGCCTGGTCCTCGACGACGACGGCCGCGGCTTCCGGCGCGGCCGTCGGCTCGACCGGCTTGGCGCGCTTGCTCGGCCGCCGTCGCTGTGGACGCTCAGATGCTCCCTGCGGCTCCGGCGGGGCGGCGGGGGTGTCTTCGGTTGGGTCCGGGGCCGACAGCGGCTCAGGGAGCCACTGACCGACGTGGGCATCCCACTCGGGGCGCAGGACCTCCCGGGTCTGAGCCCGGTACCGGCGGGTCCGCAGAGGCTGCTCGCGGGCACCGGGGGCGGTGCGCAGCTGGCCGGACCACCCGCACGAGCACGACGCGTACCGCACGTGCACTTCCACGGTGTCGTTGCTGATCGGCTCGTCGTCCTGCCCGGCGACGATCCCCAGCGCGTGACCCTCGTGCTCACCGGCAGCCGGATGCGTGGTGGTGACGTTCCAGGGGCCGCTCAAGTCCTTCACGGGAGCCATTTGTCAGTCATCCTTCCTTGACACTGTCAGTCAAGCTTGCCTGGCGAAATAACCAATCGTCAAGATAGCCTGACAATTAACTGTCAGGACAGCTTGGCAATGCTGTCAAGAAGCCCTGACGTTGCCAGTCAGGTATTACTGACAACTGATGAGTGCCGGACTGGCCGGCCAACCGCGGCGATGGGGGCTCTGCCGCGATTGGCCAGGAACCTACATCGCCACTGTGTAGGTCTGCTCTGCTCGATCACCAGTTGCTACGAAGGTGCTGGTTTCCAGCTCGATCTGGCTCGCGTCGCGCGTGGTCCGCAGCGTGATCAGCACGGGTACGCCAGGCGGGATCGACATGACGTCCCGTTCGTCCGGGTCAGGCATCCGAGTGCTCACTCGTTCGGTTGTCTGTGCAGGCTGGTATCCGGCCTCGCGCATGAACGAGTACAGGTCGGTCCGCTCGTGGGCGTCCTTGTCGGCCGGGTCGTACCCGGTCTCTGAGTGGATTCGCGCACCTACCTCGCCTGGGAGCCACTGATCGTGCAGCAACACGATGTGGCGGCCCTTGTAGTACCGCCGGACTCGGTGGACAACCCGATCCCCCCGGCCAATGCCGAGGCGCTGCGCTACTTCGTGGTTCGCGACGTCGTAGGACGCCTCGACGGTCTCGATCTTTGAGTCATCCCCGGTGGTGCTCCCCCACGCGGGATGCGCGTCTCCGGGCTGGCTGTGCATGTCCACGGTGCCGAGGTCGCGCACGACTGTTCCGACACCTGACAGCGGCGTCACCAGGCCCTCGTTGGCAAGGGCCGACACCGCGCTGCGCACGGTCTCCCGCGCTACCTCGTACGTCGCCATCAACTCGGGGAGTGCGGGGAGGGTCGACCCCGGCGGATAGGTGCCGTTGGTGATCCTTTCTCGCAGCTCGCGGGCGATCTTCTCGTACTTCCGGGCCATCGTCTGACCTCCTCTGATTCATACGTCTAGACCTTTGAGGGGACTCATGCTACGGTAGTTCTATCAGTCCAGACGTCCAGACCTTCGAGGCTGCGAACTGAGGACAAGAACCACAGGACGGTCTGGCCCCGGAGTGGCGGATCGAAAAACATGGGAGATGCGCATGTCGAACCAGGGCCCGATGAACTTCAAGATCGACCCGACGAGTTTCACGATGGTGATGGTCATGGACCTGGCGCCGAAGCTGAAGTTCGGCAGCGACACCGATCAGGAGTGCTTGCGGAACGGCACCCCGAAGTGGGTTGCCCAGGTCACGGTGGGGTTCCAGGCGTTCGGGCGGCCGTCGTTTTCGGTGCTGAACGTGACGATCGCGTCGCACGAGGACCCGCGCCACGGGTTTCAGCCCGGGATGCCCTGCGAGCTGGTCGGCTTCGAGGTCGGCGTGATGGACAAGACGATCAAGGACAAGAACACCGGTGAGGACAAGGTCGTCGGGGCGCAGGTCTACTACCGCGCCGACGCGATCCGCCCGATCGGCGGCTCGGGCCGGAAGAACGAGCAGGCCGCGTGATGGCGGGCCGCCGGTGGCCGGTGCTCGACGGCCAGATGGGCCTCGTGCTGGTGGTGCTGACCTGCACCTCGTGCCAGCACGCCGAGGAGATCCCGGACGACGGCGGCCGCCTGCCGGATCAGTGCCCCCGCTGCGACGGCTGGGCTTTCACCGGCGCACTCGTGTCGACCACCTCCACCGCTGTCGCTAGCTGATCAAGGAGCAAAGGCATGTCCGAGCGGATCGCGATCACCGTCCTGACGGCGCTGGGGGCCCTGCTGGGTCATCACGGCGGGGACTACTTGGCCCAGGACGACTGCATGTCGGCCCACAAGCAGCACCGCACCGGGCAGGGTCGCCGGGAACTTGCTCTGCACGCCTCCACCTATGCCGCGGCGCAGGCCGTCACGAAGTGGGCGTTCTACCGGACTGCCGGTGTCCGGGTCCCGTGGCTGGCCCAGCTCACCGGCGTGGTGGCGGAGGGCGTGGTGCATGCGGTGATCGATGACGGCCGTCTGCTCGCTCGGTTTGCCGCGATCCCGGGTCGCCAGCGTGACGAGCACGGCGCCCGGATCGGCCGACAGAAGCGGTTCCACGGCCTGGCTGATCACGGAGTGAACGGTCGCGCCCTGATGGATCAGGCCGTCCACCACCAGGTGCAGATCCCTGTTGGTGTCGCCGTCACTACCGCGGTCGCCGCCCTCATCGCCCGCTGAGCAACTGACCCCCGCTCGACCACGGCCCCGGCCCGGAGAACCCCCTCCCGGACCGGGGCCGTCTTCACGACAGGAGCACTGATCATGTGGAGCAGGCAGCGCGCCGAGGATCGGGCCGCCCGCGAGTTCGTCGACCGGCTGGTGAACCCGTGGCGCCGGGTCTGTGAGCGGGTTCCGGGGCTCTCGCACACGGTGCAGGTCGCCTCCGGCACCACGATCGTCATCCCGACCCTGGCCCGGGCGGACCTGTCGGGGCCGGACCCGGTGCTGGTGGTGCGCAAGATCCACGGCCAGCTCATCGAGGACTTCCGTGCTGACGAGGCGTCGCGGCGGATCGCGGCGGCGCTGGGCTATGACCGGATCCGGGTCTACCCGCGCGGATCGGAGTGGGTCCGGATCGAGCTGCTGATCGGCGACCCCCTCGACGGCGAGGTCCCGGCTCCGTTGGCCGGCCGCGGGCTGTCGGTCTCCGACGTGGAGATCACCATCGCCCGAGACGAGCTCGGCAACCCTCTGCGCCAGTCCTGGGTGGAGGGGCCGCACGTCTGCATTCAGGGCGCGACCCGCTCGGGCAAGAGCGTGTGGTGCTATTCGGCGCTGGCGCAGCTCGCCCGCCTCGACGATGTCCTGATCGCGGGGTCTGACCTGTCTGGGTTGCTTCTGGGCCGTCCCTACGTGGGTACCCGGCACCACGAGTGGCAGGCCACCGGGTCGGCCGACGTTGAGGCACACCGGGATCTGCTGGTCCGCCTGGTCGCGGAGATGGACACCCGGATCCGGAACCTGCCGCCTCGCCGGGACAAGTTCACCCGCTTCCATGCCGGGTTCCCGCTGATCGTGGTCGTGCTCGAAGAGTTCGCCGGGCTGCTGCGCCTGGCGTCGACGGCCCCGGTCGAGAAGGGCCAGCCGAAGATGCGTGAGCAGCTCCTCGCGCTCTACGGCCGCCTGGTCTCCGAGGGACACAAGGCGGGCCTGCGGCTGATGGTGGTCACCCAGCGCGCGGACGCGACCGTCGTCGGTGGTTTCGAGCGCGGTCAGCTCGGCCTGCGGATCAGCTTCCGGCTCGACGACCCGGAGGCCCTGGTGATGCTCCACGGCCAGTCCGCCCGCGATCACCTCGAGGAGCACCAGCTCGCCCCGCCCGGGGTCGCGCTGGTCCAGGCACCCGCCCGGCCGTTGGGCCGGGTCCGCGGACCGCGGCTGATGGGCCCCTCGGAGGACGCCGACTACGCCCGCTACTGGGACGAGATCGCGGACGGCGCGGCGCGCCTCCACGAGGTAGCGGCCTGATCAGGCCAGAGTTAGCAACCAGGTCGACACAGAAGTGAGCCCCCAGGACTGGCATCCCGGGGGCCCGCACGTCGGCCGGAAATGGTCACCCTGCGAAGCGATCGGAGCACCGGCCAACGTGGCTACCCACAGCGTACCTAGAGCCCCCCAGCGCGGCGCTACGCGACGAGGGCACTTCCCCACCCCGGAAACAGGCAGCGGCTCGCCCCAGCGGCTCCACAGCCCGTCTCGACGCCTGCCCTTCCTCGATATAGGCCGCTTGAAGGCTGGGCAGGTTCAGTCAAGGGTCGAAGATCGCGGAGCGACGGCGCAGCCGCCCTTGACGGGTTCTGATCAGCATTCGATCCTCGGCCGGTTCGAGGGAGGGCACCACGCCCTCGCAGCTGGCACCGGACCGTTTGTCGGCGTCGCCGTAGGTGTGCGCTTGGCAGTGCCGGGCCCGGCCCGCCGGCCGGAGGCTGAGGCGGGCCGGTGCCCGGCTCTGCCGGGTGCCGGACACGGCCGTCGTCGTCGTGGCGGTGTGCGGTGACGGCCGCGCTGGCTTCGGTGCGCCCTTCGGCGGCCGCGCTTGGTAACGACGCGAAAAGTGCGGCCACCGCAGGTCAGGACCACGCGGGGGCCTTCTGGGACCGCCAGGATCAGGCGCTACGCGACAAGTACCGGGCTCGCCGGGAGCTGGCCGCGATCACGAGCCTGTCGCGGGTCAAGAAGTGCGGTCGGGTCTCGACCAACGAGGGTGGAGAGGTCTCGTTGCACCACACGCCCGGACCGGAGGGGGAACCGGGCACCGCAGGCTTCGGCGGCCTGGCGACCTGCGGCAGCGTGTGGGCGTGCCCGGTGTGCTCGGCCAAGATCAGTGCGCGCCGCTCGAAGGATCTCGAACAGCTGATCAACTGGAACGCCGACCGGGGGGGCACGGTCGCACTGCTGACCCTGACGATGCGCCACCACCGGGGCCACAGCCTGCGCGAACTTCGCCGAGCGCTGAGCGCGGCGTGGCGACACCTCACACAGTCGCGGGGGTGGAAGCGGTGGAAGACGGACCTGGACATGGACTATGTCCGGGGAGTGGAGGGCACCCACACCGACCTCAACGGCTGGCACCTCCACATCCACGCCCTGTTGATCTTCCCGACCGATGTGAGCGCGGAGATTCCTGCTCTGACCTGCGAGGTCTACACCCGCTGGGCCGCGGGGCTGGCGAAGAAGGGCATGAGCGCCACCGCCGAGCACGGCATCGACGTGCGGGTCGGTAACGGCGCGGTGGAGAAGATGGGCAAGTACATCTCGAAGCTGGCCTTCGAGACCGCCGGTGGCCGGTGGAAGCGCGGCAAGCGCGGCTCCCGCACGCCGTTCCAGATCCTCGCCGACGCGATCGACACCGGCAACGAGCGCGACGTCGCGCTCTGGCAGGAGTGGGAACAGGGCAGCCACGGCATGCAGCAGCTCGTGTGGTCCAACGGCCTCAAGCAGCGCTGCGGGGTCACCGAGGTCAAGGACGAGGAGATCGCCGAAGAAGACGGAGGTGGAGAGCTGGCAGGAGTCCTCCCGGCCCGGAGCTGGAAGAAGATCTACCCGGTCGCGGAGGACCTGATCATCGCGACTCGCCACGGCGGAGTTCCCGCCGCGCGCGCCTGGCTCGACGCCCGGGGCCTGGCCTTCGAGTTCGAGGCTGACACCACCGAACGCGCCGTCCAGCTCGACCCCGGAGACGCCCCGTTTGCGTGGCTCAAAGCCGCGCTCGCGGCCGAAGACCCCGAACAGCGCCGGGAACGGCGCCGGAGCTACTACCGGCCCGCTACGGCGCTCTGAGGGCGACGGCCAGGACCGCCAGGACCGCCAGGACCTATGCATCATCTGATGATCTTCGGCCAGGGGCGTGGTCTGGGTGGGCGCCTCCGGCGGACCCAAGTTAGGCGTTTTCCTAAGGAAACGCCGTGTCGTCGATACGACGACGATGCAGCTGAACACGGTGGGTGGCTACGCGGCCTTCAAGACCATGTGATGCATAGGTGCGGTGGTGCGGTGGTGCGGTGGTGCGGTGGTGCGGTGGTGCATTTGATCTTGATCTGGGTCAGTGACGGGCTGTGGTCAGAGGACGCGCCAGCGCTCGTGTGCGGCCTGGCGGCTCATCGACGTGGCGGCGCCGATCTTGGCCCAGGAGATCCCGGCTTGGCGCGCTTCGCGTACGGCGTCGGTGAGGGCGTCGTTCGCTCGGCGGGCAGCGGCGGCTGCGGTACCGGCGACGGCAGCGGCCTCGACTAGACGAGCTCCGGGGTCGGGCTCGGGCACCGCCTGGTCCTCGACGACGACGGCCGCGGCTTCCGGCGCGGCCGTCGGCTCGACCGGCTTGGCGCGCTTGCTCGGCCGCCGTCGCTGTGGACGCTCAGATGCTCCCTGCGGCTCCGGCGGGGCGGCGGGGGTGTCTTCGGTTGGGTCCGGGGCCGACAGCGGCTCAGGGAGCCACTGACCGACGTGGGCATCCCACTCGGGGCGCAGGACCTCCCGGGTCTGAGCCCGGTACCGGCGGGTCCGCAGAGGCTGCTCGCGGGCACCGGGGGCGGTGCGCAGCTGGCCGGACCACCCGCACGAGCACGACGCGTACCGCACGTGCACTTCCACGGTGTCGTTGCTGATCGGCTCGTCGTCCTGCCCGGCGACGATCCCCAGCGCGTGACCCTCGTGCTCACCGGCAGCCGGATGCGTGGTGGTGACGTTCCAGGGGCCGCTCAAGTCCTTCACGGGAGCCATTTGTCAGTCATCCTTCCTTGACACTGTCAGTCAAGCTTGCCTGGCGAAATAACCAATCGTCAAGATAGCCTGACAATTAACTGTCAGGACAGCTTGGCAATGCTGTCAAGAAGCCCTGACGTTGCCAGTCAGGTATTACTGACAACTGATGAGTGCCGGACTGGCCGGCCAACCGCGGCGATGGGGGCTCTGCCGCGATTGGCCAGGAACCTACATCGCCACTGTGTAGGTCTGCTCTGCTCGATCACCAGTTGCTACGAAGGTGCTGGTTTCCAGCTCGATCTGGTCGCGTCGCGCGTGGTCCGCAGCGTGATCAGCACGGGTACGCCAGGCGGGATCGACATGACGTCCCGTTCGTCCGGGTCAGGCATCCGAGTGCTCACTCGTTCGGTTGTCTGTGCAGGCTGGTATCCGGCCTCGCGCATGAACGAGTACAGGTCGGTCCGCTCGTGGGCGTCCTTGTCGGCCGGGTCGTACCCGGTCTCTGAGTGGATTCGCGCACCTACCTCGCCTGGGAGCCACTGATCGTGCAGCAACACGATGTGGCGGCCCTTGTAGTACCGCCGGACTCGGTGGACAACCCGATCCCCCGGCCAATGCCGAGGCGCTGCGCTACTTCGTGGTTCGCGACGTCGTAGGACGCCTCGACGGTCTCGATCTTTGAGTCATCCCCGGTGGTGCTCCCCCACGCGGGATGCGCGTCTCCGGGCTGGCTGTGCATGTCCACGGTGCCGAGGTCGCGCACGACTGTTCCGACACCTGACAGCGGCGTCACCAGGCCCTCGTTGGCAAGGGCCGACACCCGCGCTGCGCCACGGTCTCCCGCGCTACCTCGTACGTCGCCATCAACTCGGGGAGTGCGGGGAGGGTCGACCCCGGCGGATAGGTGCCGTTGGTGATCCTTTCTCGCAGCTCGCGGGCGATCTTCTCGTACTTCCGGGCCATCGTCTGACCTCCTCTGATTCATACGTCTAGACCTTTGAGGGGATCATGCTACGGTAGTTCTATCAGTCCAGACGTCCAGACCTTCGAGGCTGCGAACTGAGGACAAGAACCACAGGACGGTCTGGCCCCGGAGTGGCGGATCGAAAAACATGGGAGATGCGCATGTCGAACCAGGGCCCGATGAACTTCAAGATCGACCCGACGAGTTTCACGATGGTGATGGTCATGGACCTGGCGCCGAAGCTGAAGTTCGGCAGCGACACCGATCAGGAGTGCTTGCGGAACGGCACCCCGAAGTGGGTTGCCCAGGTCACGGTGGGGTTCCAGGCGTTCGGGCGGCCGTCGTTTTCGGTGCTGAACGTGACGATCGCGTCGCACGAGGACCCGCGCCACGGGTTTCAGCCCGGGATGCCCTGCGAGCTGGTCGGCTTCGAGGTCGGCGTGATGGACAAGACGATCAAGGACAAGAACACCGGTGAGGGACAAGGTCGTCGGGGCGCAGGTCTACTACCCGCGCCGACGCGATCCCGCCCGATCGGCGGCTCGGGCCGGAAGAACGAGCAGGCCGCGTGATGGCGGGCCGCCGGTGGCCGGTGCTCGACGGCCAGATGGGCCTCGTGCTGGTGGTGCTGACCTGCACCTCGTGCCAGCACGCCGAGGAGATCCCGGACGACGGCGGCCGCCTGCCGGATCAGTGCCCCCGCTGCGACGGCTGGGCTTTCACCGGCGCACTCGTGTCGACCACCTCCACCGCTGTCGCTAGCTGATCAAGGAGCAAAGGCATGTCCGAGCGGATCGCGATCACCGTCCTGACGGCGCTGGGGGCCCTGCTGGGTCATCACGGCGGGGACTACTTGGCCCAGGACGACTGCATGTCGGCCCACAAGCAGCACCGCACCGGGCAGGGTCGCCGGGAACTTGCTCTGCACGCCTCCACCTATGCCGCGGCGCAGGCCGTCACGAAGTGGGCGTTCTACCGGACTGCCGGTGTCCGGGTCCCGTGGCTGGCCCAGCTCACCGGCGTGGTGGCGGAGGGCGTGGTGCATGCGGTGATCGATGACGGCCGTCTGCTCGCTCGGTTTGCCGCGATCCCGGGTCGCCAGCGTGACGAGCACGGCGCCCGGATCGGCCGACAGAAGCGGTTCCACGGCCTGGCTGATCACGGAGTGAACGGTCGCGCCCTGATGGATCAGGCCGTCCACCACCAGGTGCAGATCCCTGTTGGTGTCGCCGTCACTACCGCGGTCGCCGCCCTCATCGCCCGCTGAGCAACTGACCCCCGCTCGACCACGGCCCCGGCCCGGAGAACCCCCTCCCGGACCGGGGCCGTCTTCACGACAGGAGCACTGATCATGTGGAGCAGGCAGCGCGCCGAGGATCGGGCCGCCCGCGAGTTTCGTCGACCGGCTGGTGAACCCGTGGCGCCGGGTCTGTGAGCGGGTTCCGGGGCTCTCGCACACGGTGCAGGTCGCCTCCGGCACCACGATCGTCATCCCGACCCTGGCCCGGGCGGACCTGTCGGGGCCGGACCCGGTGCTGGTGGTGCGCAAGATCCACGGCCAGCTCATCGAGGACTTCCGTGCTGACGAGGCGTCGCGGCGGATCGCGGCGGCGCTGGGCTATGACCGGATCCGGGTCTACCCGCGCGGATCGGAGTGGGTCCGGATCGAGCTGCTGATCGGCGACCCCCTCGACGGCGAGGTCCCGGCTCCGTTGGCCGGCCGCGGGCTGTCGGTCTCCGACGTGGAGATCACCATCGCCCGAGACGAGCTCGGCAACCCTCTGCGCCAGTCCTGGGTGGAGGGGCCGCACGTCTGCATTCAGGGCGCGACCCGCTCGGGCAAGAGCGTGTGGTGCTATTCGGCGCTGGCGCAGCTCGCCCGCCTCGACGATGTCCTGATCGCGGGGTCTGACCTGTCTGGGTTGCTTCTGGGCCGTCCCTACGTGGGTACCCGGCACCACGAGTGGCAGGCCACCGGGTCGGCCGACGTTGAGGCACACCGGGATCTGCTGGTCCGCCTGGTCGCGGAGATGGACACCCGGATCCGGAACCTGCCGCCTCGCCGGGACAAGTTCACCCGCTTCCATGCCGGGTTCCCGCTGATCGTGGTCGTGCTCGAAGAGTTCGCCGGGCTGCTGCGCCTGGCGTCGACGGCCCCGGTCGAGAAGGGCCAGCCGAAGATGCGTGAGCAGCTCCTCGCGCTCTACGGCCGCCTGGTCTCCGAGGGACACAAGGCGGGCCTGCGGCTGATGGTGGTCACCCAGCGCGCGGACGCGACCGTCGTCGGTGGTTTCGAGCGCGGTCAGCTCGGCCTGCGGATCAGCTTCCGGCTCGACGACCCGGAGGCCCTGGTGATGCTCCACGGCCAGTCCGCCCGCGATCACCTCGAGGAGCACCAGCTCGCCCCGCCCGGGGTCGCGCTGGTCCAGGCACCCGCCCGGCCGTTGGGCCGGGTCCGCGGACCGCGGCTGATGGGCCCCTCGGAGGACGCCGACTACGCCCGCTACTGGGACGAGATCGCGGACGGCGCGGCGCGCCTCCACGAGGTAGCGGCCTGATCAGGCCAGAGTTAGCAACCAGGTCGACACAGAAGTGAGCCCCCAGGACTGGCATCCCGGGGGCCCGCACGTCGGCCGGAAATGGTCACCCTGCGAAGCGATCGGAGCACCGGCCAACGTGGCTACCCACAGCGTACCTAGAGCCCCCCAGCGCGGCGCTACGCGACGAGGGCACTTCCCCACCCCGGAAACAGGCAGCGGCTCGCCCCAGCGGCTCCACAGCCCGTCTCGACGCCTGCCCTTCCTCGATATAGGCCGCTTGAAGGCTGGGCAGGTTCAGTCAAGGGTCGAAGATCGCGGAGCGACGGCGCAGCCGCCCTTGACGGGTTCTGATCAGCATTCGATCCTCGGCCGGTTCGAGGGAGGGCACCACGCCCTCGCAGCTGGCACCGGACCGTTTGTCGGCGTCGCCGTAGGTGTGCGCTTGGCAGTGCCGGGCCCGGCCCGCCGGCCGGAGGCTGAGGCGGGCCGGTGCCCGGCTCTGCCGGGTGCCGGACACGGCCGTCGTCGTCGTGGCGGTGTGCGGTGACGGCCGCGCTGGCTTCGGTGCGCCCTTCGGCGGCCGCGCTTGGTAACGACGCGAAAAGTGCGGCCACCGCAGGTCAGGACCACGCGGGGGCCTTCTGGGACCGCCAGGATCAGGCGCTACGCGACAAGTACCGGGCTCGCCGGGAGCTGGCCGCGATCACGAGCCTGTCGCGGGTCAAGAAGTGCGGTCGGGTCTCGACCAACGAGGGTGGAGAGGTCTCGTTGCACCACACGCCCGGACCGGAGGGGGAACCGGGCACCGCAGGCTTCGGCGGCCTGGCGACCTGCGGCAGCGTGTGGGCGTGCCCGGTGTGCTCGGCCAAGATCAGTGCGCGCCGCTCGAAGGATCTCGAACAGCTGATCAACTGGAACGCCGACCGGGGGGGCACGGTCGCACTGCTGACCCTGACGATGCGCCACCACCGGGGCCACAGCCTGCGCGAACTTCGCCGAGCGCTGAGCGCGGCGTGGCGACACCTCACACAGTCGCGGGGGTGGAAGCGGTGGAAGACGGACCTGGACATGGACTATGTCCGGGGAGTGGAGGGCACCCACACCGACCTCAACGGCTGGCACCTCCACATCCACGCCCTGTTGATCTTCCCGACCGATGTGAGCGCGGAGATTCCTGCTCTGACCTGCGAGGTCTACACCCGCTGGGCCGCGGGGCTGGCGAAGAAGGGCATGAGCGCCACCGCCGAGCACGGCATCGACGTGCGGGTCGGTAACGGCGCGGTGGAGAAGATGGGCAAGTACATCTCGAAGCTGGCCTTCGAGACCGCCGGTGGCCGGTGGAAGCGCGGCAAGCGCGGCTCCCGCACGCCGTTCCAGATCCTCGCCGACGCGATCGACACCGGCAACGAGCGCGACGTCGCGCTCTGGCAGGAGTGGGAACAGGGCAGCCACGGCATGCAGCAGCTCGTGTGGTCCAACGGCCTCAAGCAGCGCTGCGGGGTCACCGAGGTCAAGGACGAGGAGATCGCCGAAGAAGACGGAGGTGGAGAGCTGGCAGGAGTCCTCCCGGCCCGGAGCTGGAAGAAGATCTACCCGGTCGCGGAGGACCTGATCATCGCGACTCGCCACGGCGGAGTTCCCGCCGCGCGCGCCTGGCTCGACGCCCGGGGCCTGGCCTTCGAGTTCGAGGCTGACACCACCGAACGCGCCGTCCAGCTCGACCCCGGAGACGCCCCGTTTGCGTGGCTCAAAGCCGCGCTCGCGGCCGAAGACCCCGAACAGCGCCGGGAACGGCGCCGGAGCTACTACCGGCCCGCTACGGCGCTCTGAGGGCGACGGCCAGGACCGCCAGGACCGCCAGGACCTATGCATCATCTGATGATCTTCGGCCAGGGGCGTGGTCTGGGTGGGCGCCTCCGGCGGACCCAAGTTAGGCGTTTTCCTAAGGAAACGCCGTGTCGTCGATACGACGACGATGCAGCTGAACACGGTGGGTGGCTACGCGGCCTTCAAGACCATGTGATGCATAGGTGCGGTGGTGCGGTGGTGCGGTGGTGCGGTGGTGCGGTGGTGCGGTGGTGCATTTGATCTTGATCTGGGTCAGTGACGGGCTGTGGTCAGAGGACGCGCCAGCGCTCGTGTGCGGCCTGGCGGCTCATCGACGTGGCGGCGCCGATCTTGGCCCAGGAGATCCCGGCTTGGCGCGCTTCGCGTACGGCGTCGGTGAGGGCGTCGTTCGCTCGGCGGGCAGCGGCGGCTGCGGTACCGGCGACGGCAGCGGCCTCGACTAGACGAGCTCCGGGGTCGGGCTCGGGCACCGCCTGGTCCTCGACGACGACGGCCGCGGCTTCCGGCGCGGCCGTCGGCTCGACCGGCTTGGCGCGCTTGCTCGGCCGCCGTCGCTGTGGACGCTCAGATGCTCCCTGCGGCTCCGGCGGGGCGGCGGGGGTGTCTTCGGTTGGGTCCGGGGCCGACAGCGGCTCAGGGAGCCACTGACCGACGTGGGCATCCCACTCGGGGCGCAGGACCTCCCGGGTCTGAGCCCGGTACCGGCGGGTCCGCAGAGGCTGCTCGCGGGCACCGGGGGCGGTGCGCAGCTGGCCGGACCACCCGCACGAGCACGACGCGTACCGCACGTGCACTTCCACGGTGTCGTTGCTGATCGGCTCGTCGTCCTGCCCGGCGACGATCCCCAGCGCGTGACCCTCGTGCTCACCGGCAGCCGGATGCGTGGTGGTGACGTTCCAGGGGCCGCTCAAGTCCTTCACGGGAGCCATTTGTCAGTCATCCTTCCTTGACACTGTCAGTCAAGCTTGCCTGGCGAAATAACCAATCGTCAAGATAGCCTGACAATTAACTGTCAGGACAGCTTGGCAATGCTGTCAAGAAGCCCTGACGTTGCCAGTCAGGTATTACTGACAACTGATGAGTGCCGGACTGGCCGGCCAACCGCGGCGATGGGGGCTCTGCCGCGATTGGCCAGGAACCTACATCGCCACTGTGTAGGTCTGCTCTGCTCGATCACCAGTTGCTACGAAGGTGCTGGTTTCCAGCTCGATCTGGCTCGCGTCGCGCGTGGTCCGCAGCGTGATCAGCACGGGTACGCCAGGCGGGATCGACATGACGTCCCGTTCGTCCGGGTCAGGCATCCGAGTGCTCACTCGTTCGGTTGTCTGTGCAGGCTGGTATCCGGCCTCGCGCATGAACGAGTACAGGTCGGTCCGCTCGTGGGCGTCCTTGTCGGCCGGGTCGTACCCGGTCTCTGAGTGGATTCGCGCACCTACCTCGCCTGGGAGCCACTGATCGTGCAGCAACACGATGTGGCGGCCCTTGTAGTACCGCCGGACTCGGTGGACAACCCGATCCCCCCGGCCAATGCCGAGGCGCTGCGCTACTTCGTGGTTCGCGACGTCGTAGGACGCCTCGACGGTCTCGATCTTTGAGTCATCCCCGGTGGTGCTCCCCCACGCGGGATGCGCGTCTCCGGGCTGGCTGTGCATGTCCACGGTGCCGAGGTCGCGCACGACTGTTCCGACACCTGACAGCGGCGTCACCAGGCCCTCGTTGGCAAGGGCCGACACCGCGCTGCGCACGGTCTCCCGCGCTACCTCGTACGTCGCCATCAACTCGGGGAGTGCGGGGAGGGTCGACCCCGGCGGATAGGTGCCGTTGGTGATCCTTTCTCGCAGCTCGCGGGCGATCTTCTCGTACTTCCGGGCCATCGTCTGACCTCCTCTGATTCATACGTCTAGACCTTTGAGGGGACTCATGCTACGGTAGTTCTATCAGTCCAGACGTCCAGACCTTCGAGGCTGCGAACTGAGGACAAGAACCACAGGACGGTCTGGCCCCGGAGTGGCGGATCGAAAAACATGGGAGATGCGCATGTCGAACCAGGGCCCGATGAACTTCAAGATCGACCCGACGAGTTTCACGATGGTGATGGTCATGGACCTGGCGCCGAAGCTGAAGTTCGGCAGCGACACCGATCAGGAGTGCTTGCGGAACGGCACCCCGAAGTGGGTTGCCCAGGTCACGGTGGGGTTCCAGGCGTTCGGGCGGCCGTCGTTTTCGGTGCTGAACGTGACGATCGCGTCGCACGAGGACCCGCGCCACGGGTTTCAGCCCGGGATGCCCTGCGAGCTGGTCGGCTTCGAGGTCGGCGTGATGGACAAGACGATCAAGGACAAGAACACCGGTGAGGACAAGGTCGTCGGGGCGCAGGTCTACTACCGCGCCGACGCGATCCGCCCGATCGGCGGCTCGGGCCGGAAGAACGAGCAGGCCGCGTGATGGCGGGCCGCCGGTGGCCGGTGCTCGACGGCCAGATGGGCCTCGTGCTGGTGGTGCTGACCTGCACCTCGTGCCAGCACGCCGAGGAGATCCCGGACGACGGCGGCCGCCTGCCGGATCAGTGCCCCCGCTGCGACGGCTGGGCTTTCACCGGCGCACTCGTGTCGACCACCTCCACCGCTGTCGCTAGCTGATCAAGGAGCAAAGGCATGTCCGAGCGGATCGCGATCACCGTCCTGACGGCGCTGGGGGCCCTGCTGGGTCATCACGGCGGGGACTACTTGGCCCAGGACGACTGCATGTCGGCCCACAAGCAGCACCGCACCGGGCAGGGTCGCCGGGAACTTGCTCTGCACGCCTCCACCTATGCCGCGGCGCAGGCCGTCACGAAGTGGGCGTTCTACCGGACTGCCGGTGTCCGGGTCCCGTGGCTGGCCCAGCTCACCGGCGTGGTGGCGGAGGGCGTGGTGCATGCGGTGATCGATGACGGCCGTCTGCTCGCTCGGTTTGCCGCGATCCCGGGTCGCCAGCGTGACGAGCACGGCGCCCGGATCGGCCGACAGAAGCGGTTCCACGGCCTGGCTGATCACGGAGTGAACGGTCGCGCCCTGATGGATCAGGCCGTCCACCACCAGGTGCAGATCCCTGTTGGTGTCGCCGTCACTACCGCGGTCGCCGCCCTCATCGCCCGCTGAGCAACTGACCCCCGCTCGACCACGGCCCCGGCCCGGAGAACCCCCTCCCGGACCGGGGCCGTCTTCACGACAGGAGCACTGATCATGTGGAGCAGGCAGCGCGCCGAGGATCGGGCCGCCCGCGAGTTCGTCGACCGGCTGGTGAACCCGTGGCGCCGGGTCTGTGAGCGGGTTCCGGGGCTCTCGCACACGGTGCAGGTCGCCTCCGGCACCACGATCGTCATCCCGACCCTGGCCCGGGCGGACCTGTCGGGGCCGGACCCGGTGCTGGTGGTGCGCAAGATCCACGGCCAGCTCATCGAGGACTTCCGTGCTGACGAGGCGTCGCGGCGGATCGCGGCGGCGCTGGGCTATGACCGGATCCGGGTCTACCCGCGCGGATCGGAGTGGGTCCGGATCGAGCTGCTGATCGGCGACCCCCTCGACGGCGAGGTCCCGGCTCCGTTGGCCGGCCGCGGGCTGTCGGTCTCCGACGTGGAGATCACCATCGCCCGAGACGAGCTCGGCAACCCTCTGCGCCAGTCCTGGGTGGAGGGGCCGCACGTCTGCATTCAGGGCGCGACCCGCTCGGGCAAGAGCGTGTGGTGCTATTCGGCGCTGGCGCAGCTCGCCCGCCTCGACGATGTCCTGATCGCGGGGTCTGACCTGTCTGGGTTGCTTCTGGGCCGTCCCTACGTGGGTACCCGGCACCACGAGTGGCAGGCCACCGGGTCGGCCGACGTTGAGGCACACCGGGATCTGCTGGTCCGCCTGGTCGCGGAGATGGACACCCGGATCCGGAACCTGCCGCCTCGCCGGGACAAGTTCACCCGCTTCCATGCCGGGTTCCCGCTGATCGTGGTCGTGCTCGAAGAGTTCGCCGGGCTGCTGCGCCTGGCGTCGACGGCCCCGGTCGAGAAGGGCCAGCCGAAGATGCGTGAGCAGCTCCTCGCGCTCTACGGCCGCCTGGTCTCCGAGGGACACAAGGCGGGCCTGCGGCTGATGGTGGTCACCCAGCGCGCGGACGCGACCGTCGTCGGTGGTTTCGAGCGCGGTCAGCTCGGCCTGCGGATCAGCTTCCGGCTCGACGACCCGGAGGCCCTGGTGATGCTCCACGGCCAGTCCGCCCGCGATCACCTCGAGGAGCACCAGCTCGCCCCGCCCGGGGTCGCGCTGGTCCAGGCACCCGCCCGGCCGTTGGGCCGGGTCCGCGGACCGCGGCTGATGGGCCCCTCGGAGGACGCCGACTACGCCCGCTACTGGGACGAGATCGCGGACGGCGCGGCGCGCCTCCACGAGGTAGCGGCCTGATCAGGCCAGAGTTAGCAACCAGGTCGACACAGAAGTGAGCCCCCAGGACTGGCATCCCGGGGGCCCGCACGTCGGCCGGAAATGGTCACCCTGCGAAGCGATCGGAGCACCGGCCAACGTGGCTACCCACAGCGTACCTAGAGCCCCCAGCGCGGCGCTACGCGACGAGGGCACTTCCCCACCCCGGAAACAGGCAGCGGCTCGCCCCAGCGGCTCCACAGCCCGTCTCGACGCCTGCCCTTCCTCGATATAGGCCGCTTGAAGGCTGGGCAGGTTCAGTCAAGGGTCGAAGATCGCGGAGCGACGGCGCAGCCGCCCTTGACGGGTTCTGATCAGCATTCGATCCTCGGCCGGTTCGAGGGAGGGCACCACGCCCTCGCAGCTGGCACCGGACCGTTTGTCGGCGTCGCCGTAGGTGTGCGCTTGGCAGTGCCGGGCCCGGCCCGCCGGCCGGAGGCTGAGGCGGGCCGGTGCCCGGCTCTGCCGGGTGCCGGACACGGCCGTCGTCGTCGTGGCGGTGTGCGGTGACGGCCGCGCTGGCTTCGGTGCGCCCTTCGGCGGCCGCGCTTGGTAACGACGCGAAAAGTGCGGCCACCGCAGGTCAGGACCACGCGGGGGCCTTCTGGGACCGCCAGGATCAGGCGCTACGCGACAAGTACCGGGCTCGCCGGGAGCTGGCCGCGATCACGAGCCTGTCGCGGGTCAAGAAGTGCGGTCGGGTCTCGACCAACGAGGGTGGAGAGGTCTCGTTGCACCACACGCCCGGACCGGAGGGGGAACCGGGCACCGCAGGCTTCGGCGGCCTGGCGACCTGCGGCAGCGTGTGGGCGTGCCCGGTGTGCTCGGCCAAGATCAGTGCGCGCCGCTCGAAGGATCTCGAACAGCTGATCAACTGGAACGCCGACCGGGGGGGCACGGTCGCACTGCTGACCCTGACGATGCGCCACCACCGGGGCCACAGCCTGCGCGAACTTCGCCGAGCGCTGAGCGCGGCGTGGCGACACCTCACACAGTCGCGGGGGTGGAAGCGGTGGAAGACGGACCTGGACATGGACTATGTCCGGGGAGTGGAGGGCACCCACACCGACCTCAACGGCTGGCACCTCCACATCCACGCCCTGTTGATCTTCCCGACCGATGTGAGCGCGGAGATTCCTGCTCTGACCTGCGAGGTCTACACCCGCTGGGCCGCGGGGCTGGCGAAGAAGGGCATGAGCGCCACCGCCGAGCACGGCATCGACGTGCGGGTCGGTAACGGCGCGGTGGAGAAGATGGGCAAGTACATCTCGAAGCTGGCCTTCGAGACCGCCGGTGGCCGGTGGAAGCGCGGCAAGCGCGGCTCCCGCACGCCGTTCCAGATCCTCGCCGACGCGATCGACACCGGCAACGAGCGCGACGTCGCGCTCTGGCAGGAGTGGGAACAGGGCAGCCACGGCATGCAGCAGCTCGTGTGGTCCAACGGCCTCAAGCAGCGCTGCGGGGTCACCGAGGTCAAGGACGAGGAGATCGCCGAAGAAGACGGAGGTGGAGAGCTGGCAGGAGTCCTCCCGGCCCGGAGCTGGAAGAAGATCTACCCGGTCGCGGAGGACCTGATCATCGCGACTCGCCACGGCGGAGTTCCCGCCGCGCGCGCCTGGCTCGACGCCCGGGGCCTGGCCTTCGAGTTCGAGGCTGACACCACCGAACGCGCCGTCCAGCTCGACCCCGGAGACGCCCCGTTTGCGTGGCTCAAAGCCGCGCTCGCGGCCGAAGACCCCGAACAGCGCCGGGAACGGCGCCGGAGCTACTACCGGCCCGCTACGGCGCTCTGAGGGCGACGGCCAGGACCGCCAGGACCGCCAGGACCTATGCATCATCTGATGATCTTCGGCCAGGGGCGTGGTCTGGGTGGGCGCCTCCGGCGGACCCAAGTTAGGCGTTTTCCTAAGGAAACGCCGTGTCGTCGATACGACGACGATGCAGCTGAACACGGTGGGTGGCTACGCGGCCTTCAAGACCATGTGATGCATAGGTGCGGTGGTGCGGTGGTGCGGTGGTGCGGTGGTGCGGTGGTGCATTTGATCTTGATCTGGGTCAGTGACGGGCTGTGGTCAGAGGACGCGCCAGCGCTCGTGTGCGGCCTGGCGGCTCATCGACGTGGCGGCGCCGATCTTGGCCCAGGAGATCCCGGCTTGGCGCGCTTCGCGTACGGCGTCGGTGAGGGCGTCGTTCGCTCGGCGGGCAGCGGCGGCTGCGGTACCGGCGACGGCAGCGGCCTCGACTAGACGAGCTCCGGGGTCGGGCTCGGGCACCGCCTGGTCCTCGACGACGACGGCCGCGGCTTCCGGCGCGGCCGTCGGCTCGACCGGCTTGGCGCGCTTGCTCGGCCGCCGTCGCTGTGGACGCTCAGATGCTCCCTGCGGCTCCGGCGGGGCGGCGGGGGTGTCTTCGGTTGGGTCCGGGGCCGACAGCGGCTCAGGGAGCCACTGACCGACGTGGGCATCCCACTCGGGGCGCAGGACCTCCCGGGTCTGAGCCCGGTACCGGCGGGTCCGCAGAGGCTGCTCGCGGGCACCGGGGGCGGTGCGCAGCTGGCCGGACCACCCGCACGAGCACGACGCGTACCGCACGTGCACTTCCACGGTGTCGTTGCTGATCGGCTCGTCGTCCTGCCCGGCGACGATCCCCAGCGCGTGACCCTCGTGCTCACCGGCAGCCGGATGCGTGGTGGTGACGTTCCAGGGGCCGCTCAAGTCCTTCACGGGAGCCATTTGTCAGTCATCCTTCCTTGACACTGTCAGTCAAGCTTGCCTGGCGAAATAACCAATCGTCAAGATAGCCTGACAATTAACTGTCAGGACAGCTTGGCAATGCTGTCAAGAAGCCCTGACGTTGCCAGTCAGGTATTACTGACAACTGATGAGTGCCGGACTGGCCGGCCAACCGCGGCGATGGGGGCTCTGCCGCGATTGGCCAGGAACCTACATCGCCACTGTGTAGGTCTGCTCTGCTCGATCACCAGTTGCTACGAAGGTGCTGGTTTCCAGCTCGATCTGGCTCGCGTCGCGCGTGGTCCGCAGCGTGATCAGCACGGGTACGCCAGGCGGGATCGACATGACGTCCCGTTCGTCCGGGTCAGGCATCCGAGTGCTCACTCGTTCGGTTGTCTGTGCAGGCTGGTATCCGGCCTCGCGCATGAACGAGTACAGGTCGGTCCGCTCGTGGGCGTCCTTGTCGGCCGGGTCGTACCCGGTCTCTGAGTGGATTCGCGCACCTACCTCGCCTGGGAGCCACTGATCGTGCAGCAACACGATGTGGCGGCCCTTGTAGTACCGCCGGACTCGGTGGACAACCCGATCCCCCCGGCCAATGCCGAGGCGCTGCGCTACTTCGTGGTTCGCGACGTCGTAGGACGCCTCGACGGTCTCGATCTTTGAGTCATCCCCGGTGGTGCTCCCCCACGCGGGATGCGCGTCTCCGGGCTGGCTGTGCATGTCCACGGTGCCGAGGTCGCGCACGACTGTTCCGACACCTGACAGCGGCGTCACCAGGCCCTCGTTGGCAAGGGCCGACACCGCGCTGCGCACGGTCTCCCGCGCTACCTCGTACGTCGCCATCAACTCGGGGAGTGCGGGGAGGGTCGACCCCGGCGGATAGGTGCCGTTGGTGATCCTTTCTCGCAGCTCGCGGGCGATCTTCTCGTACTTCCGGGCCATCGTCTGACCTCCTCTGATTCATACGTCTAGACCTTTGAGGGGACTCATGCTACGGTAGTTCTATCAGTCCAGACGTCCAGACCTTCGAGGCTGCGAACTGAGGACAAGAACCACAGGACGGTCTGGCCCCGGAGTGGCGGATCGAAAAACATGGGAGATGCGCATGTCGAACCAGGGCCCGATGAACTTCAAGATCGACCCGACGAGTTTCACGATGGTGATGGTCATGGACCTGGCGCCGAAGCTGAAGTTCGGCAGCGACACCGATCAGGAGTGCTTGCGGAACGGCACCCCGAAGTGGGTTGCCCAGGTCACGGTGGGGTTCCAGGCGTTCGGGCGGCCGTCGTTTTCGGTGCTGAACGTGACGATCGCGTCGCACGAGGACCCGCGCCACGGGTTTCAGCCCGGGATGCCCTGCGAGCTGGTCGGCTTCGAGGTCGGCGTGATGGACAAGACGATCAAGGACAAGAACACCGGTGAGGACAAGGTCGTCGGGGCGCAGGTCTACTACCGCGCCGACGCGATCCGCCCGATCGGCGGCTCGGGCCGGAAGAACGAGCAGGCCGCGTGATGGCGGGCCGCCGGTGGCCGGTGCTCGACGGCCAGATGGGCCTCGTGCTGGTGGTGCTGACCTGCACCTCGTGCCAGCACGCCGAGGAGATCCCGGACGACGGCGGCCGCCTGCCGGATCAGTGCCCCCGCTGCGACGGCTGGGCTTTCACCGGCGCACTCGTGTCGACCACCTCCACCGCTGTCGCTAGCTGATCAAGGAGCAAAGGCATGTCCGAGCGGATCGCGATCACCGTCCTGACGGCGCTGGGGGCCCTGCTGGGTCATCACGGCGGGGACTACTTGGCCCAGGACGACTGCATGTCGGCCCACAAGCAGCACCGCACCGGGCAGGGTCGCCGGGAACTTGCTCTGCACGCCTCCACCTATGCCGCGGCGCAGGCCGTCACGAAGTGGGCGTTCTACCGGACTGCCGGTGTCCGGGTCCCGTGGCTGGCCCAGCTCACCGGCGTGGTGGCGGAGGGCGTGGTGCATGCGGTGATCGATGACGGCCGTCTGCTCGCTCGGTTTGCCGCGATCCCGGGTCGCCAGCGTGACGAGCACGGCGCCCGGATCGGCCGACAGAAGCGGTTCCACGGCCTGGCTGATCACGGAGTGAACGGTCGCGCCCTGATGGATCAGGCCGTCCACCACCAGGTGCAGATCCCTGTTGGTGTCGCCGTCACTACCGCGGTCGCCGCCCTCATCGCCCGCTGAGCAACTGACCCCCGCTCGACCACGGCCCCGGCCCGGAGAACCCCCTCCCGGACCGGGGCCGTCTTCACGACAGGAGCACTGATCATGTGGAGCAGGCAGCGCGCCGAGGATCGGGCCGCCCGCGAGTTCGTCGACCGGCTGGTGAACCCGTGGCGCCGGGTCTGTGAGCGGGTTCCGGGCTCTCGCACACGGTGCAGGTCGCCTCCGGCACCACGATCGTCATCCCGACCCTGGCCCGGGCGGACCTGTCGGGGCCGGACCCGGTGCTGGTGGTGCGCAAGATCCACGGCCAGCTCATCGAGGACTTCCGTGCTGACGAGGCGTCGCGGCGGATCGCGGCGGCGCTGGGCTATGACCGGATCCGGGTCTACCCGCGCGGATCGGAGTGGGTCCGGATCGAGCTGCTGATCGGCGACCCCCTCGACGGCGAGGTCCCGGCTCCGTTGGCCGGCCGCGGGCTGTCGGTCTCCGACGTGGAGATCACCATCGCCCGAGACGAGCTCGGCAACCCTCTGCGCCAGTCCTGGGTGGAGGGGCCGCACGTCTGCATTCAGGGCGCGACCCGCTCGGGCAAGAGCGTGTGGTGCTATTCGGCGCTGGCGCAGCTCGCCCGCCTCGACGATGTCCTGATCGCGGGGTCTGACCTGTCTGGGTTGCTTCTGGGCCGTCCCTACGTGGGTACCCGGCACCACGAGTGGCAGGCCACCGGGTCGGCCGACGTTGAGGCACACCGGGATCTGCTGGTCCGCCTGGTCGCGGAGATGGACACCCGGATCCGGAACCTGCCGCCTCGCCGGGACAAGTTCACCCGCTTCCATGCCGGGTTCCCGCTGATCGTGGTCGTGCTCGAAGAGTTCGCCGGGCTGCTGCGCCTGGCGTCGACGGCCCCGGTCGAGAAGGGCCAGCCGAAGATGCGTGAGCAGCTCCTCGCGCTCTACGGCCGCCTGGTCTCCGAGGGACACAAGGCGGGCCTGCGGCTGATGGTGGTCACCCAGCGCGCGGACGCGACCGTCGTCGGTGGTTTCGAGCGCGGTCAGCTCGGCCTGCGGATCAGCTTCCGGCTCGACGACCCGGAGGCCCTGGTGATGCTCCACGGCCAGTCCGCCCGCGATCACCTCGAGGAGCACCAGCTCGCCCCGCCCGGGGTCGCGCTGGTCCAGGCACCCGCCCGGCCGTTGGGCCGGGTCCGCGGACCGCGGCTGATGGGCCCCTCGGAGGACGCCGACTACGCCCGCTACTGGGACGAGATCGCGGACGGCGCGGCGCGCCTCCACGAGGTAGCGGCCTGATCAGGCCAGAGTTAGCAACCAGGTCGACACAGAAGTGAGCCCCCAGGACTGGCATCCCGGGGGCCCGCACGTCGGCCGGAAATGGTCACCCTGCGAAGCGATCGGAGCACCGGCCAACGTGGCTACCCACAGCGTACCTAGAGCCCCCCAGCGCGGCGCTACGCGACGAGGGCACTTCCCCACCCCGGAAACAGGCAGCGGCTCGCCCCAGCGGCTCCACAGCCCGTCTCGACGCCTGCCCTTCCTCGATATAGGCCGCTTGAAGGCTGGCAGGTTCAGTCAAGGGTCGAAGATCGCGGAGCGACGGCGCAGCCGCCCTTGACGGGTTCTGATCAGCATTCGATCCTCGGCCGGTTCGAGGGAGGGCACCACGCCCTCGCAGCTGGCACCGGACCGTTTGTCGGCGTCGCCGTAGGTGTGCGCTTGGCAGTGCCGGGCCCGGCCCGCCGGCCGGAGGCTGAGCGGGCCGGTGCCCGGCTCTGCCGGGTGCCGGACACGGCCGTCGTCGTCGTGGCGGTGTGCGGTGACGGCCGCGCTGGCTTCGGTGCGCCCTTCGGCGGCCGCGCTTGGTAACGACGCGAAAAGTGCGGCCACCGCAGGTCAGGACCACGCGGGGGCCTTCTGGGACCGCCAGGATCAGGCGCTACGCGACAAGTACCGGGCTCGCCGGGAGCTGGCCGCGATCACGAGCCTGTCGCGGGTCAAGAAGTGCGGTCGGGTCTCGACCAACGAGGGTGGAGAGGTCTCGTTGCACCACACGCCCGGACCGGAGGGGAACCGGGCACCGCAGGCTTCGGCGGCCTGGCGACCTGCGGCAGCGTGTGGGCGTGCCCGGTGTGCTCGGCCAAGATCAGTGCGCGCCGCTCGAAGGATCTCGAACAGCTGATCAACTGGAACGCCGACCGGGGGGGCACGGTCGCACTGCTGACCCTGACGATGCGCCACCACCGGGGCCACAGCCTGCGCGAACTTCGCCGAGCGCTGAGCGCGGCGTGGCGACACCTCACACAGTCGCGGGGTGGAAGCGGTGGAAGACGGACCTGGACATGGACTATGTCCGGGGAGTGGAGGGCACCCACACCGACCTCAACGGCTGGCACCTCCACATCCACGCCCTGTTGATCTTCCCGACCGATGTGAGCGCGGAGATTCCTGCTCTGACCTGCGAGGTCTACACCCGCTGGGCCGCGGGGCTGGCGAAGAAGGGCATGAGCGCCACCGCCGAGCACGGCATCGACGTGCGGGTCGGTAACGGCGCGGTGGAGAAGATGGGCAAGTACATCTCGAAGCTGGCCTTCGAGACCGCCGGTGGCCGGTGGAAGCGCGGCAAGCGCGGCTCCCGCACGCCGTTCCAGATCCTCGCCGACGCGATCGACACCGGCAACGAGCGCGACGTCGCGCTCTGGCAGGAGTGGAACAGGGCAGCCACGGCATGCAGCAGCTCGTGTGGTCCAACGGCCTCAAGCAGCGCTGCGGGGTCACCGAGGTCAAGGACGAGGAGATCGCCGAAGAAGACGGAGGTGGAGAGCTGGCAGGAGTCCTCCCGGCCCGGAGCTGGAAGAAGATCTACCCGGTCGCGGAGGACCTGATCATCGCGACTCGCCACGGCGGAGTTCCCGCCGCGCGCGCCTGGCTCGACGCCCGGGCCTGGCCTTCGAGTTCGAGGCTGACACCACCGAACGCGCCGTCCAGCTCGACCCCGGAGACGCCCCGTTTGCGTGGCTCAAAGCCGCGCTCGCGGCCGAAGACCCCGAACAGCGCCGGGAACGGCGCCGGAGCTACTACCGGCCCGCTACGGCGCTCTGAGGCGACGGCCAGGACCGCCAGGACCGCCAGGACCTATGCATCATCTGATGATCTTCGGCCAGGGGCGTGTCTGGGTGGGCGCCTCCGGCGGACCCAAGTTAGGCGTTTTCCTAAGGAAACGCCGTGTCGTCGATACGACGACGATGCAGCTGAACACGGTGGGTGGCTACGCGGCCTTCAAGACCATGTGATGCATAGTGCGGTGGTGCGGTGGTGCGTGGTGCGGTGGTGCGGTGGTGCATTTGATCTTGATCTGGGTCAGTGACGGGCTGTGGTCAGAGGACGCGCCAGCGCTCGTGTGCGGCCTGGCGGCTCATCGACGTGGCGGCGCCGATCTTGGCCCAGGAGATCCCGGCTTGGCGCGCTTCGCGTACGGCGTCGGTGAGGGCGTCGTTCGCTCGGCGGGCAGCGCGGCTGCCGGTACCGGCGACGGCAGCGGCCTCGACTAGACGAGCTCCGGGTCGGGCTCGGCACCGCCTGGTCCTCGACGACGACGGCCGCGGCTTCCGGCGCGGCCGTCGGCTCGACCGGCTTGGCGCGCTTGCTCGGCCGCCGTCGCTGTGGACGCTCAGATGCTCCCTGCGGCTCGGCGGGGCGCGGGGTTCTTCGGTTGGTCCGGGGCCGACAGCGGCTCAGGACCACTGACCGACGTGGCATCCCACTCGGGCGGCAGACCTCCCGGTCTGAGCCCGTACCGGCGGTCCGCAAGCTGCTCGCCGGGCACCGGGCGTGGCGCAGCTGGCCGGACCACCCGCCACGAGCACGACGCGTTACCGCACGTGCACTTCCACGGTGTCGTGCTGATCGGCTCGTTCGTCCTGCCCGGCGACGATCCCCAGCGCGTGACCCTCGTGCTCACCGGCAGCCGGATGCGTGGTGGTGACGTTCCAGGGCCGCTCAAGTCCTTCACGGAGCCATTTGTCAGTCATCCTTCCTTGACACTGTCAGTCAAGCTTGCCTGGCGAAATAACCAATCGTCAAGATAGCCTGACAATTAACTGTCAGACAGCTTGGCAATGCTGTCAAGAAGCCCTGACGTTGCCAGTCAGTATTACTGACAACTGATGAGTGCCGGACTGGCCGGCCAACCGCGGCGATGGGCTCTGCCGCGATTGGCCAGGAACCTACATCGCCACTGTGTAGGTCTGCTCTGCTCGATCACCAGTTGCTACGAAGGTGCTGGTTTCCAGCTCGATCTGGCTCGCGTCGCGCGTGGTCCGCAGCTGATCAGCACGGTACGCCAGCGGGATCGACATGACGTCCCGTTCGTCCGGGTCAGGCATCCGAGTGCTCACTCGTTCGGTTGTCTGTGCAGGCTGGTATCCGGCCTCGCGCATGAACGAGTACAGGTCGGTCCGCTCGTGGGCGTCCTTGTCGCCGGTCGTACCCGGTCTCTGAGTGGATTCGCGCACCTACCTCGCCTGGAGCCACTGATCGTGCAGCAACACGATGTGGCGGCCCTTGTAGTACCGCCGGACTCGTGGACAACCCGATCCCCGCCTGGGGAGCCACTGATCGTGCAGCAACACGATGTGGCGGCCCTTGTAGTACCGCCGGACTCGGTGGACAACCCGATCCCCCCGGCCAATGCCGAGGCGCTGCGCTACTTCGTGGTTCGCGACGTCGTAGGACGCCTCGACGGTCTCGATCTTTGAGTCATCCCCGGTGGTGCTCCCCACGCGGGATGCGCGTCTCCGGGCTGGCTGTGCATGTCCACGGTGCCGAGGTCGCGCACGACTGTTCCGACACCTGACAGCGGCGTCACCAGGCCCTCGTTGGCAAGGGCCGACACCGCGCTGCGCACGGTCTCCCGCGCTACCTCGTACGTCGCCCATCAACTCGGGGAGTGCGGGGAGGGTCGACCCCGGCGGATAGGTGCCGTTGGTGATCCTTTCTCGCAGCTCGCGGGCGATCTTCTCGTACTTCCGGGCCATCGTCTGACTCCTCTGATTCATACGTCTAGACCTTTGAGGGGACTCATGCTACGGTAGTTCTATCAGTCCAGACGTCCAGACCTTCGAGGCTGCGAACTGAGGACAAGAACCACAGGACGGTCTGGCCCGGAGTGGCGGATCGAAAAACATGGGAGATGCGCATGTCGAACCAGGGCCCGATGAACTTCAAGATCGACCCGACGAGTTTCACGATGGTGATGGTCATGGACCTGGCGCCGAAGCTGAAGTTCGGCAGCGACACCGATCAGGAGTGCTTGCGGAACGGCACCCCGAAGTGGGTTGCCCAGGTCACGGTGGGGTTCCAGGCGTTCGGGCGGCCGTCGTTTTCGGTGCTGAACGTGACGATCGCGTCGCACGAGGACCCGCGCCACGGGTTTCAGCCCGGGATGCCCTGCGAGCTGGTCGGCTTCGAGGTCGGCGTGATGGACAAGACGATCAAGGACAAGAACACCGGTGAGGACAAAGGTCGTCGGGGCGCAGGTCTACTACCGCGCCGACGCGATCCGCCGATCGGCGGCTCGGGCCGGAAGAACGAGCAGGCGCGTGATGGCGGGCCGCCGGTGGCCGGTGCTCGACGGCCAGATGGGCCTCGTGCTGGTGGTGCTGACCTGCACCTCGTGCCAGCACGCCGAGGAGATCCGGACGACGGCGGCCGCCTGCCGGATCAGTGCCCCGCTGCGACGGCTGGGCTTTCACCGGCGCACTCGTGTCGACCACTCACCGCTGTCGCTAGCTGATCAAGGAGCAAAGGCATGTCCGAGCGGATCGCGATCACCGTCCTGACGGCGCTGGGGGCCCTGCTGGGTCATCACGGCGGGGACTACTTGGCCCAGGACGACTGCATGTCGGCCACAAGCAGCACCGCACCGGGCAGGGTCGCCGGAACTTGCTCTGCACGCCTCCACCTATGCCGCGGCGCAGGCCGTCACGAAGTGGGCGTTCTACCGGACTGCCGGTGTCCGGGTCCCCGTGGCTGGCCCAGCTCACCGGCGTGGTGGCGGAGGGCGTGGTGCATGCGGTGATCGATGACGGCCGTCTGCTCGCTCGGTTTGCCGCGATCCCGGGTCGCCAGCGTGACGAGCACGGCGCCCGGATCGGCCGACAGAAGCGGTTCCACGGCCTGGCTGATCACGGAGTGAACGGTCGCGCCCTGATGGATCAGGCCGTCCACCACCAGGTGCAGATCCCTGTTGGTGTCGCCGTCACTACCGCGGTCGCCGCCCTCATCGCCCGCTGAGCAACTGACCCCGCTCGACACGGCCCCGGCCCGGAGAACCCCCTCCCGGACCGGGGCCGTCTTCACGACAGGAGCACTGATCATGTGGAGCAGGCAGCGGCCGAGGATCGGGCCGCCCGCGAGTTCGTCGACCGGCTGGTGAACCCGTGGCGCCGGGTCTGTGAGCGGGTTCGGGGCTCTCGCACACGGTGCAGGTCGCCTCCGGCACCACGATCGTCATCCCGACCCTGGCCCGGGCGGACTGTCGGGGCCGGACCCGGTGCTGGTGGTGCGCAAGATCCACGGCCAGCTCATCGAGGACTTCCGTGCTGACGAGGCGTCGCGGCGGATCGCGGCGGCGCTGGGCTATGACGGATCCGGGTCTACCCGCGCGGATCGGAGTGGGTCCGGATCGAGCTGCTGATCGGCGACCCCTCGACGGCGAGGTCCCGGCTCCGTTGGCCGGCCGGGGCTGTCGGTCTCCGACGTGGAGATCAC
>NZ_MCIS01000026.1:0-24492 GCF_001932475.1 Pseudonocardia sp. Ae717_Ps2 | reverse complement strand
GTGCTCGGCCAAGATCAGTGCGCGCCGCTCGAAGGATCTCGAACAGCTGATCAACTGAACGCCGACCGGGGGGCACGGTCGCACTGCTGACCCTGACGATGCGCCACCACCGGGGCCACAGCCTGCGCGAACTTCGCCGAGCGCTGAGCCGGCGTGGCGACACCTCACACAGTCGCGGGGTGGAAGCGGTGGAAGACGACCTGACATGGACTATGTCCGGGGAGTGGAGGGCACCCACACCGACCTCAACGGCTGGCACCTCCACATCCACGCCCTGTTGATCTTCCCGACCGATGTGAGCGCGGAGATTCCTGCTCTGACCTGCGAGGTCTACACCCGCTGGGCCGCGGGCTGGCGAAGAAGGCATGAGCGCCACCGCCGAGCACGGCATCGACGTGCGGGTCGGTAACGGCGCGGTGGAGAAGATGGGCAAGTACATCTCGAAGCTGGCCTTCGAGACCGCCGGTGGCCGGTGGAAGCGCGGCAAGCGCGGCTCCCGCACGCCGTTCCAGATCCTCGCCGACGCGATCGACACCGGCAACGAGCGCGACGTCGCGCTCTGGCAGGAGTGGGAACAGGGCAGCCACGGCATGCAGCAGCTCGTGTGGTCAACGGCCTCAAGCAGCGCTGCGGGTCACCGAGGTCAAGGACGAGGAGATCGCCGAAGAAGACGGAGGTGGAGAGCTGGCAGGAGTCCTCCCGGCCCGGAGCTGGAAGAAGATCTACCCGGTCGCGGAGGACCTGATCATCGCGACTCGCCACGGCGGAGTTCCCGCGCGCCGCGCCTGGCTCGACGCCCGGGGCCTGGCCTTCGAGTTCGAGGCTGACACCACCGAACGCGCCGTCCAGCTCGACCCCGGAGACGCCCCGTTTGCGTGGCTCAAAGCCGCGCTCGCGGCCGAAGACCCCGAACAGCCCGGGAACGGCGCCGGAGCTACTACCGGCCCGCTACGGCGCTCTGAGGGCGACGGCCAGGACCGCCAGGACCGCCAGGACCTATGCATCATCTGATGATCTTCGGCCAGGGCGTGGTCTGGGGGGCGCCTCCGGCGGACCCAAGTTAGGCGTTTTCCTAAGGAAACGCCGTGTCGTCGATACGACGACGATGCAGCTGAACACGGTGGGTGGCTACGCGGCCTTCAAGACCATGTGATGCATAGGTGCGGTGGTGCGGTGGTGCGGTGGTGCGGTGGTGCGGTGGTGCATTTGATCTTGATCTGGGTCAGTGACGGGCTGTGGTCAGAGGACGCGCCAGCGCTCGTGTGCGGCCTGGCGGCTCATCGACGTGGCGGCGCCGATCTTGGCCCAGGAGATCCCGGCTTGGCGCGCTTCGCGTACGGCGTCGTGAGGGCGTCGTTCGCTCGGCGGGCAGCGGCGGCTGCGGTACCGGCGACGGCAGCGGCCTCGACTAGACGAGCTCCGGGGTCGGGCTCGGGCACCGCCTGGTCCTCGACGACGACGGCCGCGGCTTCCGCGCGGCCGTCGGCTCGACCGGCTTGGCGCGCTTGCTCGGCCGCCGTCCGTGGACGCTCAGATGCTCCCTGCGGCTCCGGCGGGGCGGCGGGGTGTCTTCGGTTGGGTCCGGGGCCGACAGCGGCTCAGGGAGCCACTGACCGACGTGGGCATCCCACTCGGGGCGCAGGACCTCCCGGTCTGAGCCCGGTACGCGGGTCCGCAGAGGCTGCTCGCGGGCACCGGGGGCGGTGCGCAGCTGCCGGACCACCCGCACGAGCACGACGCGTACCGCACGTGCACTTCCACGGTGTCGTTGCTGATCGGCTCGTCGTCCTGCCCGGCGACGATCCCCAGCGCGTGACCCTCGTGCTCACCGGCAGCCGGATGCGTGGTGGTGACGTTCCAGGGCCGCTCAAGTCCTTCACGGGAGCCATTTGTCAGTCATCCTTCCTTGACACTGTCAGTCAAGCTTGCCTGGCGAAATAACCAATCGTCAAGATAGCCTGACAATTAACTGTCAGGACAGCTTGGCAATGCTGTCAAGAAGCCCTGACGTTGCCAGTCAGGTATTACTGACAACTGATGAGTGCCGGACTGGCCGGCCAACCGCGGCGATGGGGGCTCTGCCGCGATTGGCCAGGAACCTACATCGCCACTGTGTAGGTCTGCTCTGCTCGATCACCAGTTGCTACGAAGGTGCTGGTTTCCAGCTCGATCTGGCTCGCGTCGCGCGTGGTCCGCAGCGTGATCAGCACGGGTACGCCAGGCGGGATCGACATGACGTCCCGTTCGTCCGGGTCAGGCATCCGAGTGCTCACTCGTTCGGTTGTCTGTGCAGGCTGGTATCCGGCCTCGCGCATGAACGAGTACAGGTCGGTCCGCTCGTGGGCGTCCTTGTCGGCCGGGTCGTACCCGGTCTCTGAGTGGATTCGCGCACCTACCTCGCCTGGGAGCCACTGATCGTGCAGCAACACGATGTGGCGGCCCTTGTAGTACCGCCGGACTCGGTGGACAACCCGATCCCCCCGGCCAATGCCGAGGCGCTGCGCTACTTCGTGGTTCGCGACGTCGTAGGACGCCTCGACGGTCTCGATCTTTGAGTCATCCCCGGTGGTGCTCCCCCACGCGGGATGCGCGTCTCCGGGCTGGCTGTGCATGTCCACGGTGCCGAGGTCGCGCACGACTGTTCCGACACCTGACAGCGGCGTCACCAGGCCCTCGTTGGCAAGGGCCGACACCGCGCTGCGCACGGTCTCCCGCGCTACCTCGTACGTCGCCATCAACTCGGGGAGTGCGGGGAGGTCGACCCCGGCGGATAGGTGCCGTTGGTGATCCTTTCTCGCAGCTCGCGGGCGATCTTCTCGTACTTCCGGGCCATCGTCTGACCTCCTCTGATTCATACGTCTAGACCTTTGAGGGACTCATGCTACGGTAGTTCTATCAGTCCAGACGTCCAGACCTTCGAGGCTGCGAACTGAGGACAAGAACCACAGGACGGTCTGGCCCCGGAGTGGCGGATCGAAAAACATGGGAGATGCGCATGTCGAACCAGGCCCGATGAACTTCAAGATCGACCCGACGAGTTTCACGATGGTGATGGTCATGGACCTGGCGCCGAAGCTGAAGTTCGGCAGCGACACCGATCAGGAGTGCTTGCGGAACGGCACCCCGAAGTGGGTTGCCCAGGTCACGGTGGGGTTCCAGGCGTTCGGGCGGCCGTCGTTTTCGGTGCTGAACGTGACGATCGCGTCGCACGAGGACCCGCGCCACGGGTTTCAGCCCGGGATGCCCTGCGAGCTGGTCGGCTTCGAGGTCGGCGTGATGGACAAGACGATCAAGGACAAGAACACCGGTGAGGACAAGGTCGTCGGGGCGCAGGTCTACTACCGCGCCGACGCGATCCGCCCGATCGGCGGCTCGGGCCGGAAGAACGAGCAGGCCGCGTGATGGCGGGCCGCCGGTGGCCGGTGCTCGACGGCCAGATGGGCCTCGTGCTGGTGGTGC
The DNA here is from genome assembly GCF_001932475.1 of Pseudonocardia sp. Ae717_Ps2. Taxonomy (NCBI): domain Bacteria; kingdom Bacillati; phylum Actinomycetota; class Actinomycetes; order Pseudonocardiales; family Pseudonocardiaceae; genus Pseudonocardia; species Pseudonocardia sp. Ae717_Ps2. Next base: position 21,033 of record NZ_MCIS01000026.1, on the reverse strand, counting down.
TGACCTGCACCTCGTGCCAGCACGCCGAGGAGATCCCGGACGACGGCGGCCGCCTGCCGGATCAGTGCCCCCGCTGCGACGGCTGGGCTTTCACCGGCGCACTCGTGTCGACCACCTCCACCGCTGTCGCTAGCTGATCAAGGAGCAAAGGCATGTCCGAGCGGATCGCGATCACCGTCCTGACGGCGCTGGGGCCCTGCTGGGTCATCACGGCGGGGACTACTTGGCCCAGGACGACTGCATGTCGGCCCACAAGCAGCACCGCACCGGGCAGGGTCGCCGGGAACTTGCTCTGCACGCCTCCACCTATGCCGCGGCGCAGGCCGTCACGAAGTGGGCGTTCTACCGGACTGCCGGTGTCCGGGTCCCGTGGCTGGCCCAGCTCACCGGCGTGGTGGCGGAGGGCGTGGTGCATGCGGTGATCGATGACGGCCGTCTGCTCGCTCGGTTTGCCGCGATCCCGGGTCGCCAGCGTGACGAGCACGGCGCCCGGATCGGCCGACAGAAGCGGTTCCACGGCCTGGCTGATCACGGAGTGAACGGTCGCGCCCTGATGGATCAGGCCGTCCACCACCAGGTGCAGATCCCTGTTGGTGTCGCCGTCACTACCGCGGTCGCCGCCCTCATCGCCCGCTGAGCAACTGACCCCCGCTCGACCACGGCCCCGGCCCGGAGAACCCCCTCCCGGACCGGGCCGTCTTCACGACAGGAGCACTGATCATGTGGAGCAGGCAGCGCGCCGAGGATCGGGCCGCCCGCGAGTTCGTCGACCGGCTGGTGAACCCGTGGCGCCGGGTCTGTGAGCGGGTTCCGGGGCTCTCGCACACGGTGCAGGTCGCCTCCGGCACCACGATCGTCATCCCGACCCTGGCCCGGGCGGACCTGTCGGGGCCGGACCCGGTGCTGGTGGTGCGCAAGATCCACGGCCAGCTCATCGAGGACTTCCGTGCTGACGAGGCGTCGCGGCGGATCGCGGCGGCGCTGGGCTATGACCGGATCCGGGTCTACCCGCGCGGATCGGAGTGGGTCCGGATCGAGCTGCTGATCGGCGACCCCCTCGACGGCGAGGTCCCGGCTCCGTTGGCCGGCCGCGGGCTGTCGGTCTCCGACGTGGAGATCACCATCGCCCGAGACGAGCTCGGCAACCCTCTGCGCCAGTCCTGGGTGGAGGGCCGCACGTCTGCATTCAGGGCGCGACCCGCTCGGGCAAGAGCGTGTGGTGCTATTCGGCGCTGGCGCAGCTCGCCCGCCTCGACGATGTCCTGATCGCGGGGTCTGACCTGTCTGGGTTGCTTCTGGCCGTCCCTACGTGGGTACCCGGCACCACGAGTGGCAGGCCACCGGGTCGGCCGACGTTGAGGCACACCGGGATCTGCTGGTCCGCCTGGTCGCGGAGATGGACACCCGGATCCGGAACCTGCCGCCTCGCCGGGACAAGTTCACCCGCTTCCATGCCGGGTTCCCGCTGATCGTGGTCGTGCTCGAAGAGTTCGCCGGGCTGCTGCGCCTGGCGTCGACGGCCCCGGTCGAGAAGGGCCAGCCGAAGATGCGTGAGCAGCTCCTCGCGCTCTACGGCCGCCTGGTCTCCGAGGACACAAGGCGGGCCTGCGGCTGATGGTGGTCACCCAGCGCGCGGACGCGACCGTCGTCGGTGGTTTCGAGCGCGGTCAGCTCGGCCTGCGGATCAGCTTCCGGCTCGACGACCCGGAGGCCCTGGTGATGCTCCACGGCCAGTCCGCCCGCGATCACCTCGAGGAGCACCAGCTCGCCCCGCCCGGGGTCGCGCTGGTCCAGGCACCCGCCCGGCCGTTGGGCCGGGTCCGCGGACCGCGGCTGATGGGCCCCTCGGAGGACGCCGACTACGCCCGCTACTGGGACGAGATCGCGGACGGCGCGGCGCGCCTCCACGAGGTAGCGGCCTGATCAGGCCAGAGTTAGCAACCAGGTCGACACAGAAGTGAGCCCCCAGGACTGGCATCCCGGGGGCCCGCACGTCGGCCGGAAATGGTCACCCTGCGAAGCGATCGGAGCACCGGCCAACGTGGCTACCCACAGCGTACCTAGAGCCCCCCAGCGCGGCGCTACGCGACGAGGGCACTTCCCCACCCCGGAAACAGGCAGCGGCTCGCCCCAGCGGCTCCACAGCCCGTCTCGACGCCTGCCCTTCCTCGATATAGGCCGCTTGAAGGCTGGGCAGGTTCAGTCAAGGGTCGAAGATCGCGGAGCGACGGCGCAGCCGCCCTTGACGGGTTCTGATCAGCATTCGATCCTCGGCCGGTTCGAGGGAGGGCACCACGCCCTCGCAGCTGGCACCGGACCGTTTGTCGGCGTCGCCGTAGGTGTGCGCTTGGCAGTGCCGGGCCCGGCCCGCCGGCCGGAGGCTGAGGCGGGCCGGTGCCCGGCTCTGCCGGGTGCCGGACACGGCCGTCGTCGTCGTGGCGGTGTGCGGTGACGGCCGCGCTGGCTTCGGTGCGCCCTTCGGCGGCCGCGCTTGGTAACGACGCGAAAAGTGCGGCCACCGCAGGTCAGGACCACGCGGGGGCCTTCTGGGACCGCCAGGATCAGGCGCTACGCGACAAGTACCGGGCTCGCCGGGAGCTGGCCGCGATCACGAGCCTGTCGCGGGTCAAGAAGTGCGGTCGGGTCTCGACCAACGAGGGTGGAGAGGTCTCGTTGCACCACACGCCCGGACCGGAGGGGAACCGGGCACCGCAGGCTTCGGCGGCCTGGCGACCTGCGGCAGCGTGTGGGCGTGCCCGGTGTGCTCGGCCAAGATCAGTGCGCGCCGCTCGAAGGATCTCGAACAGCTGATCAACTGGAACGCCGACCGGGGGGCACGGTCGCACTGCTGACCCTGACGATGCGCCACCACCGGGGCCACAGCCTGCGCGAACTTCGCCGAGCGCTGAGCGCGGCGTGGCGACACCTCACACAGTCGCGGGGGTGGAAGCGGTGGAAGACGGACCTGGACATGGACTATGTCCGGGAGTGGAGGGCACCCACACCGACCTCAACGGCTGGCACCTCCACATCCACGCCCTGTTGATCTTCCCGACCGATGTGAGCGCGGAGATTCCTGCTCTGACCTGCGAGGTCTACACCCGCTGGGCCGCGGGCTGGCGAAGAAGGGCATGAGCGCCACCGCCGAGCACGGCATCGACGTGCGGGTCGGTAACGGCGCGGTGGAGAAGATGGGCAAGTACATCTCGAAGCTGGCCTTCGAGACCGCCGGTGGCCGGTGGAAGCGCGGCAAGCGCGGCTCCCGCACGCCGTTCCAGATCCTCGCCGACGCGATCGACACCGGCAACGAGCGCGACGTCGCGCTCTGGCAGGAGTGGGAACAGGGCAGCCACGGCATGCAGCAGCTCGTGTGGTCCAACGGCCTCAAGCAGCGCTGCGGGGTCACCGAGGTCAAGGACGAGGAGATCGCCGAAGAAGACGGAGGTGGAGAGCTGGCAGGAGTCCTCCCGGCCCGGAGCTGGAAGAAGATCTACCCGGTCGCGGAGGACCTGATCATCGCGACTCGCCACGGCGGAGTTCCCGCCGCGCGCGCCTGGCTCGACGCCCGGGGCCTGGCCTTCGAGTTCGAGGCTGACACCACCGAACGCGCCGTCCAGCTCGACCCCGGAGACGCCCCGTTTGCGTGGCTCAAAGCCGCGCTCGCGGCCGAAGACCCCGAACAGCGCCGGGAACGGCGCCGGAGCTACTACCGGCCCGCTACGGCGCTCTGAGGGCGACGGCCAGGACCGCCAGGACCGCCAGGACCTATGCATCATCTGATGATCTTCGGCCAGGGGCGTGGTCTGGGTGGGCGCCTCCGGCGGACCCAAGTTAGGCGTTTTCCTAAGGAAACGCCGTGTCGTCGATACGACGACGATGCAGCTGAACACGGTGGGTGGCTACGCGGCCTTCAAGACCATGTGATGCATAGGTGCGGTGGTGCGGTGGTGCGGTGGTGCGGTGGTGCGGTGGTGCATTTGATCTTGATCTGGGTCAGTGACGGGCTGTGGTCAGAGGACGCGCCAGCGCTCGTGTGCGGCCTGGCGGCTCATCGACGTGGCGGCGCCGATCTTGGCCCAGGAGATCCCGGCTTGGCGCGCTTCGCGTACGGCGTCGGTGAGGGCGTCGTTCGCTCGGCGGGCAGCGGCGGCTGCGGTACCGGCGACGGCAGCGGCCTCGACTAGACGAGCTCCGGGGTCGGGCTCGGGCACCGCCTGGTCCTCGACGACGACGGCCGCGGCTTCCGGCGCGGCCGTCGGCTCGACCGGCTTGGCGCGCTTGCTCGGCCGCCGTCGCTGTGGACGCTCAGATGCTCCCTGCGGCTCCGGCGGGGCGGCGGGGTGTCTTCGGTTGGGTCCGGGGCCGACAGCGGCTCAGGGAGCCACTGACCGACGTGGGCATCCCACTCGGGGCGCAGGACCTCCCGGGTCTGAGCCCGGTACCGGCGGGTCCGCAGAGGCTGCTCGCGGGCACCGGGGCGGTGCGCAGCTGGCCGGACCACCCGCACGAGCACGACGCGTACCGCACGTGCACTTCCACGGTGTCGTTGCTGATCGGCTCGTCGTCCTGCCCGGCGACGATCCCCAGCGCGTGACCCTCGTGCTCACCGGCAGCCGGATGCGTGGTGGTGACGTTCCAGGGGCCGCTCAAGTCCTTCACGGGAGCCATTTGTCAGTCATCCTTCCTTGACACTGTCAGTCAAGCTTGCCTGGCGAAATAACCAATCGTCAAGATAGCCTGACAATTAACTGTCAGGACAGCTTGGCAATGCTGTCAAGAAGCCCTGACGTTGCCAGTCAGGTATTACTGACAACTGATGAGTGCCGGACTGGCCGGCCAACCGCGGCGATGGGGGCTCTGCCGCGATTGGCCAGGAACCTACATCGCCACTGTGTAGGTCTGCTCTGCTCGATCACCAGTTGCTACGAAGGTGCTGGTTTCCAGCTCGATCTGGCTCGCGTCGCGCGTGGTCCGCAGCGTGATCAGCACGGGTACGCCAGGCGGGATCGACATGACGTCCCGTTCGTCCGGGTCAGGCATCCGAGTGCTCACTCGTTCGGTTGTCTGTGCAGGCTGGTATCCGGCCTCGCGCATGAACGAGTACAGGTCGGTCCGCTCGTGGGCGTCCTTGTCGGCCGGGTCGTACCCGGTCTCTGAGTGGATTCGCGCACCTACCTCGCCTGGGAGCCACTGATCGTGCAGCAACACGATGTGGCGGCCCTTGTAGTACCGCCGGACTCGGTGGACAACCCGATCCCCCCGGCCAATGCCGAGGCGCTGCGCTACTTCGTGGTTCGCGACGTCGTAGGACGCCTCGACGGTCTCGATCTTTGAGTCATCCCCGGTGGTGCTCCCCCACGCGGGATGCGCGTCTCCGGGCTGGCTGTGCATGTCCACGGTGCCGAGGTCGCGCACGACTGTTCCGACACCTGACAGCGGCGTCACCAGGCCCTCGTTGGCAAGGGCCGACACCGCGCTGCGCACGGTCTCCCGCGCTACCTCGTACGTCGCCATCAACTCGGGGAGTGCGGGGAGGGTCGACCCCGGCGGATAGGTGCCGTTGGTGATCCTTTCTCGCAGCTCGCGGGCGATCTTCTCGTACTTCCGGGCCATCGTCTGACCTCCTCTGATTCATACGTCTAGACCTTTGAGGGGACTCATGCTACGGTAGTTCTATCAGTCCAGACGTCCAGACCTTCGAGGCTGCGAACTGAGGACAAGAACCACAGGACGGTCTGGCCCCGGAGTGGCGGATCGAAAAACATGGGAGATGCGCATGTCGAACCAGGGCCCGATGAACTTCAAGATCGACCCGACGAGTTTCACGATGGTGATGGTCATGGACCTGGCGCCGAAGCTGAAGTTCGGCAGCGACACCGATCAGGAGTGCTTGCGGAACGGCACCCCGAAGTGGGTTGCCCAGGTCACGGTGGGGTTCCAGGCGTTCGGGCGGCCGTCGTTTTCGGTGCTGAACGTGACGATCGCGTCGCACGAGGACCCGCGCCACGGGTTTCAGCCCGGGATGCCCTGCGAGCTGGTCGGCTTCGAGGTCGGCGTGATGGACAAGACGATCAAGGACAAGAACACCGGTGAGGACAAGGTCGTCGGGGCGCAGGTCTACTACCGCGCCGACGCGATCCGCCCGATCGGCGGCTCGGGCCGGAAGAACGAGCAGGCCGCGTGATGGCGGGCCGCCGGTGGCCGGTGCTCGACGGCCAGATGGGCCTCGTGCTGGTGGTGCTGACCTGCACCTCGTGCCAGCACGCCGAGGAGATCCCGGACGACGGCGGCCGCCTGCCGGATCAGTGCCCCCGCTGCGACGGCTGGGCTTTCACCGGCGCACTCGTGTCGACCACCTCCACCGCTGTCGCTAGCTGATCAAGGAGCAAAGGCATGTCCGAGCGGATCGCGATCACCGTCCTGACGGCGCTGGGGCCCTGCTGGGTCATCACGGCGGGGACTACTTGGCCCAGGACGACTGCATGTCGGCCCACAAGCAGCACCGCACCGGGCAGGGTCGCCGGGAACTTGCTCTGCACGCCTCCACCTATGCCGCGGCGCAGGCCGTCACGAAGTGGGCGTTCTACCGGACTGCCGGTGTCCGGGTCCCGTGGCTGGCCCAGCTCACCGGCGTGGTGGCGGAGGGCGTGGTGCATGCGGTGATCGATGACGGCCGTCTGCTCGCTCGGTTTGCCGCGATCCCGGGTCGCCAGCGTGACGAGCACGGCGCCCGGATCGGCCGACAGAAGCGGTTCCACGGCCTGGCTGATCACGGAGTGAACGGTCGCGCCCTGATGGATCAGGCCGTCCACCACCAGGTGCAGATCCCTGTTGGTGTCGCCGTCACTACCGCGGTCGCCGCCCTCATCGCCCGCTGAGCAACTGACCCCCGCTCGACCACGGCCCCGGCCCGGAGAACCCCCTCCCGGACCGGGGCCGTCTTCACGACAGGAGCACTGATCATGTGGAGCAGGCAGCGCGCCGAGGATCGGGCCGCCCGCGAGTTCGTCGACCGGCTGGTGAACCCGTGGCGCCGGGTCTGTGAGCGGGTTCCGGGGCTCTCGCACACGGTGCAGGTCGCCTCCGGCACCACGATCGTCATCCCGACCCTGGCCCGGGCGGACCTGTCGGGGCCGGACCCGGTGCTGGTGGTGCGCAAGATCCACGGCCAGCTCATCGAGGACTTCCGTGCTGACGAGGCGTCGCGGCGGATCGCGGCGGCGCTGGGCTATGACCGGATCCGGGTCTACCCGCGCGGATCGGAGTGGGTCCGGATCGAGCTGCTGATCGGCGACCCCCTCGACGGCGAGGTCCCGGCTCCGTTGGCCGGCCGCGGGCTGTCGGTCTCCGACGTGGAGATCACCATCGCCCGAGACGAGCTCGGCAACCCTCTGCGCCAGTCCTGGGTGGAGGGGCCGCACGTCTGCATTCAGGGCGCGACCCGCTCGGGCAAGAGCGTGTGGTGCTATTCGGCGCTGGCGCAGCTCGCCCGCCTCGACGATGTCCTGATCGCGGGGTCTGACCTGTCTGGGTTGCTTCTGGGCCGTCCCTACGTGGGTACCCGGCACCACGAGTGGCAGGCCACCGGGTCGGCCGACGTTGAGGCACACCGGGATCTGCTGGTCCGCCTGGTCGCGGAGATGGACACCCGGATCCGGAACCTGCCGCCTCGCCGGGACAAGTTCACCCGCTTCCATGCCGGGTTCCCGCTGATCGTGGTCGTGCTCGAAGAGTTCGCCGGGCTGCTGCGCCTGGCGTCGACGGCCCCGGTCGAGAAGGGCCAGCCGAAGATGCGTGAGCAGCTCCTCGCGCTCTACGGCCGCCTGGTCTCCGAGGGACACAAGGCGGGCCTGCGGCTGATGGTGGTCACCCAGCGCGCGGACGCGACCGTCGTCGGTGGTTTCGAGCGCGGTCAGCTCGGCCTGCGGATCAGCTTCCGGCTCGACGACCCGGAGGCCCTGGTGATGCTCCACGGCCAGTCCGCCCGCGATCACCTCGAGGAGCACCAGCTCGCCCCGCCCGGGTCGCGCTGGTCCAGGCACCCGCCCGGCCGTTGGGCCGGGTCCGCGGACCGCGGCTGATGGGCCCCTCGGAGGACGCCGACTACGCCCGCTACTGGGACGAGATCGCGGACGGCGCGGCGCGCCTCCACGAGGTAGCGGCCTGATCAGGCCAGAGTTAGCAACCAGGTCGACACAGAAGTGAGCCCCCAGGACTGGCATCCCGGGGCCCGCACGTCGGCCGGAAATGGTCACCCTGCGAAGCGATCGGAGCACCGGCCAACGTGGCTACCCACAGCGTACCTAGAGCCCCCCAGCGCGGCGCTACGCGACGAGGGCACTTCCCCACCCCGGAAACAGGCAGCGGCTCGCCCCAGCGGCTCCACAGCCCGTCTCGACGCCTGCCCTTCCTCGATATAGGCCGCTTGAAGGCTGGGCAGGTTCAGTCAAGGGTCGAAGATCGCGGAGCGACGGCGCAGCCGCCCTTGACGGGTTCTGATCAGCATTCGATCCTCGGCCGGTTCGAGGGAGGGCACCACGCCCTCGCAGCTGGCACCGGACCGTTTGTCGGCGTCGCCGTAGGTGTGCGCTTGGCAGTGCCGGGCCCGGCCCGCCGGCCGGAGGCTGAGGCGGGCCGGTGCCCGGCTCTGCCGGGTGCCGGACACGGCCGTCGTCGTCGTGGCGGTGTGCGGTGACGGCCGCGCTGGCTTCGGTGCGCCCTTCGGCGGCCGCGCTTGGTAACGACGCGAAAAGTGCGGCCACCGCAGGTCAGGACCACGCGGGGCCTTCTGGGACCGCCAGGATCAGGCGCTACGCGACAAGTACCGGGCTCGCCGGGAGCTGGCCGCGATCACGAGCCTGTCGCGGGTCAAGAAGTGCGGTCGGGTCTCGACCAACGAGGGTGGAGAGGTCTCGTTGCACCACACGCCCGGACCGGAGGGGAACCGGGCACCGCAGGCTTCGGCGGCCTGGCGACCTGCGGCAGCGTGTGGGCGTGCCCGGTGTGCTCGGCCAAGATCAGTGCGCGCCGCTCGAAGGATCTCGAACAGCTGATCAACTGGAACGCCGACCGGGGGGCACGGTCGCACTGCTGACCCTGACGATGCGCCACCACCGGGGCCACAGCCTGCGCGAACTTCGCCGAGCGCTGAGCGCGGCGTGGCGACACCTCACACAGTCGCGGGGTGGAAGCGGTGGAAGACGGACCTGGACATGGACTATGTCCGGGAGTGGAGGGCACCCACACCGACCTCAACGGCTGGCACCTCCACATCCACGCCCTGTTGATCTTCCCGACCGATGTGAGCGCGGAGATTCCTGCTCTGACCTGCGAGGTCTACACCCGCTGGGCCGCGGGCTGGCGAAGAAGGGCATGAGCGCCACCGCCGAGCACGGCATCGACGTGCGGGTCGGTAACGGCGCGGTGGAGAAGATGGGCAAGTACATCTCGAAGCTGGCCTTCGAGACCGCCGGTGGCCGGTGGAAGCGCGGCAAGCGCGGCTCCCGCACGCCGTTCCAGATCCTCGCCGACGCGATCGACACCGGCAACGAGCGCGACGTCGCGCTCTGGCAGGAGTGGGAACAGGGCAGCCACGGCATGCAGCAGCTCGTGTGGTCCAACGGCCTCAAGCAGCGCTGCGGGGTCACCGAGGTCAAGGACGAGGAGATCGCCGAAGAAGACGGAGGTGGAGAGCTGGCAGGAGTCCTCCCGGCCCGGAGCTGGAAGAAGATCTACCCGGTCGCGGAGGACCTGATCATCGCGACTCGCCACGGCGGAGTTCCCGCCGCGCGCGCCTGGCTCGACGCCCGGGCCTGGCCTTCGAGTTCGAGGCTGACACCACCGAACGCGCCGTCCAGCTCGACCCCGGAGACGCCCCGTTTGCGTGGCTCAAAGCCGCGCTCGCGGCCGAAGACCCCGAACAGCGCCGGGAACGGCGCCGGAGCTACTACCGGCCCGCTACGGCGCTCTGAGGGCGACGGCCAGGACCGCCAGGACCGCCAGGACCTATGCATCATCTGATGATCTTCGGCCAGGGGCGTGGTCTGGGTGGGCGCCTCCGGCGGACCCAAGTTAGGCGTTTTCCTAAGGAAACGCCGTGTCGTCGATACGACGACGATGCAGCTGAACACGGTGGGTGGCTACGCGGCCTTCAAGACCATGTGATGCATAGGTGCGGTGGTGCGGTGGTGCGGTGGTGCGGTGGTGCGGTGGTGCATTTGATCTTGATCTGGGTCAGTGACGGGCTGTGGTCAGAGGACGCGCCAGCGCTCGTGTGCGGCCTGGCGGCTCATCGACGTGGCGGCGCCGATCTTGGCCCAGGAGATCCCGGCTTGGCGCGCTTCGCGTACGGCGTCGGTGAGGGCGTCGTTCGCTCGGCGGGCAGCGGCGGCTGCGGTACCGGCGACGGCAGCGGCCTCGACTAGACGAGCTCCGGGTCGGGCTCGGGCACCGCCTGGTCCTCGACGACGACGGCCGCGGCTTCCGGCGCGGCCGTCGGCTCGACCGGCTTGGCGCGCTTGCTCGGCCGCCGTCGCTGTGGACGCTCAGATGCTCCCTGCGGCTCCGGCGGGCGGCGGGGTGTCTTCGGTTGGGTCCGGGGCCGACAGCGGCTCAGGGAGCCACTGACCGACGTGGGCATCCCACTCGGGCGCAGGACCTCCCGGGTCTGAGCCCGGTACCGGCGGGTCCGCAGAGGCTGCTCGCGGGCACCGGGGCGGTGCGCAGCTGGCCGGACCACCCGCACGAGCACGACGCGTACCGCACGTGCACTTCCACGGTGTCGTTGCTGATCGGCTCGTCGTCCTGCCCGGCGACGATCCCCAGCGCGTGACCCTCGTGCTCACCGGCAGCCGGATGCGTGGTGGTGACGTTCCAGGGGCCGCTCAAGTCCTTCACGGGAGCCATTTGTCAGTCATCCTTCCTTGACACTGTCAGTCAAGCTTGCCTGGCGAAATAACCAATCGTCAAGATAGCCTGACAATTAACTGTCAGGACAGCTTGGCAATGCTGTCAAGAAGCCCTGACGTTGCCAGTCAGGTATTACTGACAACTGATGAGTGCCGGACTGGCCGGCCAACCGCGGCGATGGGGCTCTGCCGCGATTGGCCAGGAACCTACATCGCCACTGTGTAGGTCTGCTCTGCTCGATCACCAGTTGCTACGAAGGTGCTGGTTTCCAGCTCGATCTGGCTCGCGTCGCGCGTGGTCCGCAGCGTGATCAGCACGGGTACGCCAGGCGGGATCGACATGACGTCCCGTTCGTCCGGGTCAGGCATCCGAGTGCTCACTCGTTCGGTTGTCTGTGCAGGCTGGTATCCGGCCTCGCGCATGAACGAGTACAGGTCGGTCCGCTCGTGGGCGTCCTTGTCGGCCGGGTCGTACCCGGTCTCTGAGTGGATTCGCGCACCTACCTCGCCTGGGAGCCACTGATCGTGCAGCAACACGATGTGGCGGCCCTTGTAGTACCGCCGGACTCGGTGGACAACCCGATCCCCCCGGCCAATGCCGAGGCGCTGCGCTACTTCGTGGTTCGCGACGTCGTAGGACGCCTCGACGGTCTCGATCTTTGAGTCATCCCCGGTGGTGCTCCCCCACGCGGGATGCGCGTCTCCGGGCTGGCTGTGCATGTCCACGGTGCCGAGGTCGCGCACGACTGTTCCGACACCTGACAGCGGCGTCACCAGGCCCTCGTTGGCAAGGGCCGACACCGCGCTGCGCACGGTCTCCCGCGCTACCTCGTACGTCGCCATCAACTCGGGGAGTGCGGGGAGGGTCGACCCCGGCGGATAGGTGCCGTTGGTGATCCTTTCTCGCAGCTCGCGGGCGATCTTCTCGTACTTCCGGGCCATCGTCTGACCTCCTCTGATTCATACGTCTAGACCTTTGAGGGGACTCATGCTACGGTAGTTCTATCAGTCCAGACGTCCAGACCTTCGAGGCTGCGAACTGAGGACAAGAACCACAGGACGGTCTGGCCCCGGAGTGGCGGATCGAAAAACATGGGAGATGCGCATGTCGAACCAGGGCCCGATGAACTTCAAGATCGACCCGACGAGTTTCACGATGGTGATGGTCATGGACCTGGCGCCGAAGCTGAAGTTCGGCAGCGACACCGATCAGGAGTGCTTGCGGAACGGCACCCCGAAGTGGGTTGCCCAGGTCACGGTGGGGTTCCAGGCGTTCGGGCGGCCGTCGTTTTCGGTGCTGAACGTGACGATCGCGTCGCACGAGGACCCGCGCCACGGGTTTCAGCCCGGGATGCCCTGCGAGCTGGTCGGCTTCGAGGTCGGCGTGATGGACAAGACGATCAAGGACAAGAACACCGGTGAGGACAAGGTCGTCGGGGCGCAGGTCTACTACCGCGCCGACGCGATCCGCCCGATCGGCGGCTCGGGCCGGAAGAACGAGCAGGCCGCGTGATGGCGGGCCGCCGGTGGCCGGTGCTCGACGGCCAGATGGGCCTCGTGCTGGTGGTGCTGACCTGCACCTCGTGCCAGCACGCCGAGGAGATCCCGGACGACGGCGGCCGCCTGCCGGATCAGTGCCCCCGCTGCGACGGCTGGGCTTTCACCGGCGCACTCGTGTCGACCACCTCCACCGCTGTCGCTAGCTGATCAAGGAGCAAAGGCATGTCCGAGCGGATCGCGATCACCGTCCTGACGGCGCTGGGGCCCTGCTGGGTCATCACGGCGGGACTACTTGGCCCAGGACGACTGCATGTCGGCCCACAAGCAGCACCGCACCGGGCAGGGTCGCCGGGAACTTGCTCTGCACGCCTCCACCTATGCCGCGGCGCAGGCCGTCACGAAGTGGGCGTTCTACCGGACTGCCGGTGTCCGGGTCCCGTGGCTGGCCCAGCTCACCGGCGTGGTGGCGGAGGGCGTGGTGCATGCGGTGATCGATGACGGCCGTCTGCTCGCTCGGTTTGCCGCGATCCCGGGTCGCCAGCGTGACGAGCACGGCGCCCGGATCGGCCGACAGAAGCGGTTCCACGGCCTGGCTGATCACGGAGTGAACGGTCGCGCCCTGATGGATCAGGCCGTCCACCACCAGGTGCAGATCCCTGTTGGTGTCGCCGTCACTACCGCGGTCGCCGCCCTCATCGCCCGCTGAGCAACTGACCCCCGCTCGACCACGGCCCCGGCCCGGAGAACCCCCTCCCGGACCGGGGCCGTCTTCACGACAGGAGCACTGATCATGTGGAGCAGGCAGCGCGCCGAGGATCGGGCCGCCCGCGAGTTCGTCGACCGGCTGGTGAACCCGTGGCGCCGGGTCTGTGAGCGGGTTCCGGGGCTCTCGCACACGGTGCAGGTCGCCTCCGGCACCACGATCGTCATCCCGACCCTGGCCCGGGCGGACCTGTCGGGGCCGGACCCGGTGCTGGTGGTGCGCAAGATCCACGGCCAGCTCATCGAGGACTTCCGTGCTGACGAGGCGTCGCGGCGGATCGCGGCGGCGCTGGGCTATGACCGGATCCGGGTCTACCCGCGCGGATCGGAGTGGGTCCGGATCGAGCTGCTGATCGGCGACCCCCTCGACGGCGAGGTCCCGGCTCCGTTGGCCGGCCGCGGGCTGTCGGTCTCCGACGTGGAGATCACCATCGCCCGAGACGAGCTCGGCAACCCTCTGCGCCAGTCCTGGGTGGAGGGCCGCACGTCTGCATTCAGGGCGCGACCCGCTCGGGCAAGAGCGTGTGGTGCTATTCGGCGCTGGCGCAGCTCGCCCGCCTCGACGATGTCCTGATCGCGGGGTCTGACCTGTCTGGGTTGCTTCTGGGCCGTCCCTACGTGGGTACCCGGCACCACGAGTGGCAGGCCACCGGGTCGGCCGACGTTGAGGCACACCGGGATCTGCTGGTCCGCCTGGTCGCGGAGATGGACACCCGGATCCGGAACCTGCCGCCTCGCCGGGACAAGTTCACCCGCTTCCATGCCGGGTTCCCGCTGATCGTGGTCGTGCTCGAAGAGTTCGCCGGGCTGCTGCGCCTGGCGTCGACGGCCCCGGTCGAGAAGGGCCAGCCGAAGATGCGTGAGCAGCTCCTCGCGCTCTACGGCCGCCTGGTCTCCGAGGGACACAAGGCGGGCCTGCGGCTGATGGTGGTCACCCAGCGCGCGGACGCGACCGTCGTCGGTGGTTTCGAGCGCGGTCAGCTCGGCCTGCGGATCAGCTTCCGGCTCGACGACCCGGAGGCCCTGGTGATGCTCCACGGCCAGTCCGCCCGCGATCACCTCGAGGAGCACCAGCTCGCCCCGCCCGGGGTCGCGCTGGTCCAGGCACCCGCCCGGCCGTTGGGCCGGGTCCGCGGACCGCGGCTGATGGGCCCCTCGGAGGACGCCGACTACGCCCGCTACTGGGACGAGATCGCGGACGGCGCGGCGCGCCTCCACGAGGTAGCGGCCTGATCAGGCCAGAGTTAGCAACCAGGTCGACACAGAAGTGAGCCCCCAGGACTGGCATCCCGGGGGCCCGCACGTCGGCCGGAAATGGTCACCCTGCGAAGCGATCGGAGCACCGGCCAACGTGGCTACCCACAGCGTACCTAGAGCCCCCCAGCGCGGCGCTACGCGACGAGGGCACTTCCCCACCCCGGAAACAGGCAGCGGCTCGCCCCAGCGGCTCCACAGCCCGTCTCGACGCCTGCCCTTCCTCGATATAGGCCGCTTGAAGGCTGGGCAGGTTCAGTCAAGGGTCGAAGATCGCGGAGCGACGGCGCAGCCGCCCTTGACGGGTTCTGATCAGCATTCGATCCTCGGCCGGTTCGAGGGAGGGCACCACGCCCTCGCAGCTGGCACCGGACCGTTTGTCGGCGTCGCCGTAGGTGTGCGCTTGGCAGTGCCGGGCCCGGCCCGCCGGCCGGAGGCTGAGGCGGGCCGGTGCCCGGCTCTGCCGGGTGCCGGACACGGCCGTCGTCGTCGTGGCGGTGTGCGGTGACGGCCGCGCTGGCTTCGGTGCGCCCTTCGGCGGCCGCGCTTGGTAACGACGCGAAAAGTGCGGCCACCGCAGGTCAGGACCACGCGGGGGCCTTCTGGGACCGCCAGGATCAGGCGCTACGCGACAAGTACCGGGCTCGCCGGGAGCTGGCCGCGATCACGAGCCTGTCGCGGGTCAAGAAGTGCGGTCGGGTCTCGACCAACGAGGGTGGAGAGGTCTCGTTGCACCACACGCCCGGACCGGAGGGGGAACCGGGCACCGCAGGCTTCGGCGGCCTGGCGACCTGCGGCAGCGTGTGGGCGTGCCCGGTGTGCTCGGCCAAGATCAGTGCGCGCCGCTCGAAGGATCTCGAACAGCTGATCAACTGGAACGCCGACCGGGGGGCACGGTCGCACTGCTGACCCTGACGATGCGCCACCACCGGGGCCACAGCCTGCGCGAACTTCGCCGAGCGCTGAGCGCGGCGTGGCGACACCTCACACAGTCGCGGGGGTGGAAGCGGTGGAAGACGGACCTGGACATGGACTATGTCCGGGGAGTGGAGGGCACCCACACCGACCTCAACGGCTGGCACCTCCACATCCACGCCCTGTTGATCTTCCCGACCGATGTGAGCGCGGAGATTCCTGCTCTGACCTGCGAGGTCTACACCCGCTGGGCCGCGGGGCTGGCGAAGAAGGGCATGAGCGCCACCGCCGAGCACGGCATCGACGTGCGGGTCGGTAACGGCGCGGTGGAGAAGATGGGCAAGTACATCTCGAAGCTGGCCTTCGAGACCGCCGGTGGCCGGTGGAAGCGCGGCAAGCGCGGCTCCCGCACGCCGTTCCAGATCCTCGCCGACGCGATCGACACCGGCAACGAGCGCGACGTCGCGCTCTGGCAGGAGTGGGAACAGGGCAGCCACGGCATGCAGCAGCTCGTGTGGTCCAACGGCCTCAAGCAGCGCTGCGGGGTCACCGAGGTCAAGGACGAGGAGATCGCCGAAGAAGACGGAGGTGGAGAGCTGGCAGGAGTCCTCCCGGCCCGGAGCTGGAAGAAGATCTACCCGGTCGCGGAGGACCTGATCATCGCGACTCGCCACGGCGGAGTTCCCGCCGCGCGCGCCTGGCTCGACGCCCGGGGCCTGGCCTTCGAGTTCGAGGCTGACACCACCGAACGCGCCGTCCAGCTCGACCCCGGAGACGCCCCGTTTGCGTGGCTCAAAGCCGCGCTCGCGGCCGAAGACCCCGAACAGCGCCGGGAACGGCGCCGGAGCTACTACCGGCCCGCTACGGCGCTCTGAGGGCGACGGCCAGGACCGCCAGGACCGCCAGGACCTATGCATCATCTGATGATCTTCGGCCAGGGGCGTGGTCTGGGTGGGCGCCTCCGGCGGACCCAAGTTAGGCGTTTTCCTAAGGAAACGCCGTGTCGTCGATACGACGACGATGCAGCTGAACACGGTGGGTGGCTACGCGGCCTTCAAGACCATGTGATGCATAGGTGCGGTGGTGCGGTGGTGCGGTGGTGCGGTGGTGCGGTGGTGCATTTGATCTTGATCTGGGTCAGTGACGGGCTGTGGTCAGAGGACGCGCCAGCGCTCGTGTGCGGCCTGGCGGCTCATCGACGTGGCGGCGCCGATCTTGGCCCAGGAGATCCCGGCTTGGCGCGCTTCGCGTACGGCGTCGGTGAGGGCGTCGTTCGCTCGGCGGGCAGCGGCGGCTGCGGTACCGGCGACGGCAGCGGCCTCGACTAGACGAGCTCCGGGGTCGGGCTCGGGCACCGCCTGGTCCTCGACGACGACGGCCGCGGCTTCCGGCGCGGCCGTCGGCTCGACCGGCTTGGCGCGCTTGCTCGGCCGCCGTCGCTGTGGACGCTCAGATGCTCCCTGCGGCTCCGGCGGGGCGGCGGGGGTGTCTTCGGTTGGGTCCGGGGCCGACAGCGGCTCAGGGAGCCACTGACCGACGTGGGCATCCCACTCGGGCGCAGGACCTCCCGGGTCTGAGCCCGGTACCGGCGGGTCCGCAGAGGCTGCTCGCGGGCACCGGGGGCGGTGCGCAGCTGGCCGGACCACCCGCACGAGCACGACGCGTACCGCACGTGCACTTCCACGGTGTCGTTGCTGATCGGCTCGTCGTCCTGCCCGGCGACGATCCCCAGCGCGTGACCCTCGTGCTCACCGGCAGCCGGATGCGTGGTGGTGACGTTCCAGGGGCCGCTCAAGTCCTTCACGGGAGCCATTTGTCAGTCATCCTTCCTTGACACTGTCAGTCAAGCTTGCCTGGCGAAATAACCAATCGTCAAGATAGCCTGACAATTAACTGTCAGGACAGCTTGGCAATGCTGTCAAGAAGCCCTGACGTTGCCAGTCAGGTATTACTGACAACTGATGAGTGCCGGACTGGCCGGCCAACCGCGGCGATGGGGGCTCTGCCGCGATTGGCCAGGAACCTACATCGCCACTGTGTAGGTCTGCTCTGCTCGATCACCAGTTGCTACGAAGGTGCTGGTTTCCAGCTCGATCTGGCTCGCGTCGCGCGTGGTCCGCAGCGTGATCAGCACGGGTACGCCAGGCGGGATCGACATGACGTCCCGTTCGTCCGGGTCAGGCATCCGAGTGCTCACTCGTTCGGTTGTCTGTGCAGGCTGGTATCCGGCCTCGCGCATGAACGAGTACAGGTCGGTCCGCTCGTGGGCGTCCTTGTCGGCCGGGTCGTACCCGGTCTCTGAGTGGATTCGCGCACCTACCTCGCCTGGGAGCCACTGATCGTGCAGCAACACGATGTGGCGGCCCTTGTAGTACCGCCGGACTCGGTGGACAACCCGATCCCCCCGGCCAATGCCGAGGCGCTGCGCTACTTCGTGGTTCGCGACGTCGTAGGACGCCTCGACGGTCTCGATCTTTGAGTCATCCCCGGTGGTGCTCCCCCACGCGGGATGCGCGTCTCCGGGCTGGCTGTGCATGTCCACGGTGCCGAGGTCGCGCACGACTGTTCCGACACCTGACAGCGGCGTCACCAGGCCCTCGTTGGCAAGGGCCGACACCGCGCTGCGCACGGTCTCCCGCGCTACCTCGTACGTCGCCATCAACTCGGGGAGTGCGGGGAGGGTCGACCCCGGCGGATAGGTGCCGTTGGTGATCCTTTCTCGCAGCTCGCGGGCGATCTTCTCGTACTTCCGGGCCATCGTCTGACCTCCTCTGATTCATACGTCTAGACCTTTGAGGGGACTCATGCTACGGTAGTTCTATCAGTCCAGACGTCCAGACCTTCGAGGCTGCGAACTGAGGACAAGAACCACAGGACGGTCTGGCCCCGGAGTGGCGGATCGAAAAACATGGGAGATGCGCATGTCGAACCAGGGCCCGATGAACTTCAAGATCGACCCGACGAGTTTCACGATGGTGATGGTCATGGACCTGGCGCCGAAGCTGAAGTTCGGCAGCGACACCGATCAGGAGTGCTTGCGGAACGGCACCCCGAAGTGGGTTGCCCAGGTCACGGTGGGGTTCCAGGCGTTCGGGCGGCCGTCGTTTTCGGTGCTGAACGTGACGATCGCGTCGCACGAGGACCCGCGCCACGGGTTTCAGCCCGGGATGCCCTGCGAGCTGGTCGGCTTCGAGGTCGGCGTGATGGACAAGACGATCAAGGACAAGAACACCGGTGAGGACAAGGTCGTCGGGGCGCAGGTCTACTACCGCGCCGACGCGATCCGCCCGATCGGCGGCTCGGGCCGGAAGAACGAGCAGGCCGCGTGATGGCGGGCCGCCGGTGGCCGTGCTCGACGGCCAGATGGGCCTCGTGCTGGTGGTGCTGACCTGCACCTCGTGCCAGCACGCCGAGGAGATCCCGGACGACGGCGGCCGCCTGCCGGATCAGTGCCCCCGCTGCGACGGCTGGGCTTTCACCGGCGCACTCGTGTCGACCACCTCCACCGCTGTCGCTAGCTGATCAAGGAGCAAAGGCATGTCCGAGCGGATCGCGATCACCGTCCTGACGGCGCTGGGGCCCTGCTGGGTCATCACGGCGGGACTACTTGGCCCAGGACGACTGCATGTCGGCCCACAAGCAGCACCGCACCGGGCAGGGTCGCCGGGAACTTGCTCTGCACGCCTCCACCTATGCCGCGGCGCAGGCCGTCACGAAGTGGGCGTTCTACCGGACTGCCGGTGTCCGGGTCCCGTGGCTGGCCCAGCTCACCGGCGTGGTGGCGGAGGGCGTGGTGCATGCGTGATCGATGACGGCCGTCTGCTCGCTCGGTTTGCCGCGATCCCGGGTCGCCAGCGTGACGAGCACGGCGCCCGGATCGGCCGACAGAAGCGGTTCCACGGCCTGGCTGATCACGGAGTGAACGGTCGCGCCCTGATGGATCAGGCCGTCCACCACCAGGTGCAGATCCCTGTTGGTGTCGCCTCACTACCGCGGTCGCCGCCCTCATCGCCCGCTGAGCAACTGACCCCCCGCTCGACCACGGCCCCGGCCCGGAGAACCCCCTCCCGGACCGGGGCCGTCTTCACGACAGGAGCACTGATCATGTGGAGCAGGCAGCGCGCCGAGGATCGGGCCGCCCGCGAGTTCGTCGACCGGCTGGTGAACCCGTGGCGCCGGGTCTGTGAGCGGGTTCCGGGGCTCTCGCACACGGTGCAGGTCGCCTCCGGCACCACGATCGTCATCCCGACCCTGGCCCGGGCGGACCTGTCGGGGCCGGACCCGGTGCTGGTGTGCGCAAGATCCACGGCCAGCTCATCGAGGACTTCCGTGCTGACGAGGCGTCGCGGCGGATCGCGGCGGCGCTGGGCTATGACCGGATCCGGGTCTACCCGCGCGGATCGGGAGTGGGTCCGGATCGAGCTGCTGATCGGCGACCCCCTCGACGCGAGGTCCCGGCTCCGTTGGCCGGCCGCGGGCTGTCGGTCTCCGACGTGGAGATCACCATCGCCCGAGACGAGCTCGGCAACCCTCTGCGCCAGTCCTGGGTGGAGGGGCCGCACGTCTGCATTCAGGGCGCGACCCGCTCGGCAAGAGCGTGTGGTGCTATTCGGCGCTGGCGCAGCTCGCCCGCCTCGACGATGTCCTGATCGCGGGTCTGACCTGTCTGGGTGCTTCTGGGCCTCCCTACGTGGGTACCCGGCACCACGAGTGGCAGGCCACCGGGTCGGCCGACGTTGAGGCACACCGGGATCTGCTGGTCCGCCTGGTCGCGGAGATGGACACCCCGGATCCGGAACCTGCCGCCTCGCCGGGACAAGTTCACCCGCTTCCATGCCGGTTCCCGCTGATCGGTCGTGCTCGAAGAGTTCGCCGGGCTGCTGCGCCTGGCGTCGACGCCCCCGGTCGAGAAGGGCCAGCCGAAGATGCGTGAGCAGCTCCTCGCGCTCTACGGCCGCCTGGTCTCCGAGGACACAAGCGGGCCTGCGGCTGATGGTGGTCACCCAGGCCGCGGACGCGACCGTCGTCGTGGTTTCGAGCGCGGTCAGCTCGGCCTGCGGATCAGCTTCCGGCTCGACGACCCGGAGGCCCTGGTGATGCTACCCACGGCCAGTCCGCCCGCGATCACCTCGAGGAGCACCAGCTCGCCCCGCCCGGGTCGCGCTGGTCCAGGCACCCGCCCGGCCGTTGGGCCGGGTCCGCGGACCGCGGCTGATGGGCCCCTCGGAGGACGCCGACTACGCCCGCTACTGGACGAGATCGCGGACGGCGCGGCGCGCCTCCACGAGGTAGCGGCCTGATCAGGCCAGAGTTAGCAACCAGGTCGACACAGAAGTGAGCCCCCAGGACTGGCATCCCGGGGGCCCGCACGTCGGCCGGAAATGGTCACCCTGCGAAGCGATCGGAGCACCGGCCAACGTGGCTACCCACAGCGTACCTAGAGCCCCCCAGCGCGGCGCTACGCGACGAGGGCACTTCCCCACCCCGGAAACAGGCAGCGGCTCGCCCCAGCGGCTCCACAGCCCGTCTCGACGCCTGCCCTTCCTCGATATAGGCCGCTTGAAGGCTGGGCAGGTTCAGTCAAGGGTCGAAGATCGCGGAGCGACGGCGCAGCCGCCCTTGACGGTTCTGATCAGCATTCGATCCTCGGCCGGTTCGAGGGAGGGCACCACGCCCTCGCAGCTGGCACCGGACC
>NZ_MCIS01000025.1:0-8901 GCF_001932475.1 Pseudonocardia sp. Ae717_Ps2 | reverse complement strand
CGAGGCGGGCTCCGCCCACGAACGTGCGCTCGCCCGCGCCCGCGTCGAGCGCACCTCCCACGCCGCCCGTCCGCTCCGCCGAGCCCCCCGGAGGTTCCGTTGACAGCCGAGCCCATCGACCACGATCAGGCCCACGGCAGCGAATCATTACCTGGTAATGGGTCCGTAGCCAGCGGCACCTTCGACCGTCAGCCCCCACAGGACCTCACCGCGGAACAGTCCGTGCTCGGCGGCATGCTGCTGAGCAAGGACGCGATCGCCGACGTGGTCGAGGTGCTGCGCCCGGAGGACTTCTACCGGCCCGCGCACCAGACCGTCTACGAGACGATCCTGGACCTCTACGGCCGTGGGGAGCCGGCCGACGCGGTGACCGTGTCGGCGGAGCTGCAGCGGCGCGGCGAGCTCGTGCGGCTGGGAGGGCGCCGTACCTGCACACCCTGATCGCGACCGTGCCGACCGCGGCGAACGCGCGTACTACGCCGAGATCGTCGGGGAGAAGGCGATCCTGCGGCGGCTGGTCGAGGCCGGCACCCGGATCGTGCAGCTCGGCTACCACGGCAACGAGGGCGGTGAGGTCGAGGAGGTCGTCGACCGGGCACAGGCCGCGGTCTACGAGGTCACCGAGCGCACCACCACCGAGGACTACACGGTGCTGGAGGAGCTGCTCCAGCCCACCATGGACGAGATCGACGCGATCGCCTCCCAGGGCGGGATGGCCGCGGGCGTGCCGACCGGGTTCGCCGATCTCGACGCCGTGACCAACGGCCTGCACCCGGGGCAGATGGTCGTCGTCGCGGCCCGTCCGGGTCTGGGCAAGTCGACCCTCGGCCTTGACTTCGCCCGGTCGTGCTCCATCAAGAACGGCATGACCAGCGCGTTCTTCTCGCTGGAGATGAGCAAGTCCGAGATCGTCATGCGTCTGCTCTCGGCGGAGGCGCGGATCCGGCTGGCCGACATGCGCGCCGGCCGGATGTCGGACGAGGACTGGACGCGGATGGCGCGGCGGATGTCGGAGATCTCCGAGGCGCCGCTCTACATCGACGACTCGCCGAACCTGACGCTCATGGAGATCCGGGCCAAGGCGCGCCGGATGAAGCAGCGCTACGACCTGAAGCTGATCATCCTGGACTACCTGCAGCTGATGACCTCGGGCCGCAAGGTCGAGTCACGTCAGCAGGAGGTGTCCGAGTTCTCGCGTCAAATCAAGCTGATCGCGAAGGAGCTCGAGGTGCCGGTGGTGGCGATGAGCCAGCTGAACCGTGGTCCCGAGCAGCGCACGGACAAGCGGCCGATGCTGTCGGACCTGCGTGAGTCCGGTTCGATCGAGCAGGACGCCGACATGGTGGTCCTGCTGCACCGGCCCGACGCGTTCGAACAGGACGATCCGCGCGCCGGCGAGGCGGACCTGATCCTGGCCAAGCACCGTAACGGCCCGACCACGACGATCACGGTGGCCACCAGCTGCACTACAGCCGGTTCTCCGACCTGGCGCACGGCTGAGCCGCGCCGGGGCGGCCGATAACCGGGTTATCGGAACCCGCTGCGAGCGAGCGACCGATAACCCGGTTATCGACTGTGGGTCGGCGATAACCGGGTTATCGACTTCAACGCCGAAGCGCGGTCAGCGCGCCGATCAGCGCTTCCAGCCCGTCGTCGTCCAGCTGCCGACGCAGGCGCCGGGCGATCTTGTCGACGTCCACAGCCTCGTCACGAGCGCCCGGCTCGGACGCCGAACGGGGGAGGAGGACCCGTTCGCAGCCTCAGCATCGGCATCAGCGCCAGCGGAAGAGGTCACGACCTCCACAGCAGGTGGCTTGTCGCGCAGAGTCTTGAGCTTCTCCGCCTGTTCCTCCGCGGGAACCGAGGCGACGGTTCGGGCTTCCTTCACCGATAGCTCGCCGGCGCGGAGCTGCTCCTGTAGCTCAGGGGTGAGCTTGAGGAGAGACAGCCGTTGGGAGACCCACGCCTGGGTCTTCGCGACACGCTTCGCCGCCGCGCGTTGCGAACCATGCCGCTCGACAAGGCCTTGGAGCTCCCTGGCCTCCAGCAGTGGGGGAGGTCCTGGCGGTGGATGTTCTCGACGAGCGTGGCCTCGGCCAGCATCGGGTCCGCTCCGCCGAGCCGATCTCGACCGATGCCACGAGATGGGTCAACCCGGCCAGGTGGGCGGCTGCGAGCCGGCGGTTTCCGATGAGGACCACCCACGACGCGGTCCCGAGCTGATCCGCGTCCTCGGGATAGTGAGCAAGGTAGACATCTCGGCGACCACCGTCGCTGGCTGCAGCTGATGGTGCTCCCGAAGGCTGTCGGCGAGCTCCTCGATCGCGGAGTCGTCGTAGCCGTAACGCGGGTTGCGCGGATTGTGGGCCAAGTCGGACAACGGGATCCGGCGCTGGACGCCCCGCCGTCGGCCAGAGCGTGCAGCGAGGTCTCCTCGGCGAAGACATCGGAGCTGAACGAGACTCGCCCCCGCTTGCGCTTCTTCGCCGGCGCGCCGACCCCAGAGTCCGATGCGCTCGCGGCCACCTCGCTCATCGGGTGTCCGTAGCCGAGCTCGAGTGCCAGCCGCAGGATGTCCTGCTGCGCCTCCAAGGCCACGCGGCTCTTGGCGTACTGGGTGCAGACCACGCCCTCGGCCGCCGCCCGGCTGTGGATCTTGTACCGACGGACGACCGAGTTCGCCAGCGGCCAGTTCTTCTTCCGAGCGAAGGCGAGGTGTCGTCGAGGTCGACCCGGCCGTCGCGTGGATCCCAGAGATTCACCACGACGGTGTAGGGGACACCCAGCGGCTCAACGACCTGGGTGATCGTCGTGTCTGCCGGCACGAAGGTGAGCGGCTCCGTCGTGATCGGAACGATCGCGTCGTCGGCGCTCTTCAGGACCGACCGGAGGATGTGCTCGTTCTCCAGGCTGCCTGGGGTGTCGACGAACACGTGCGCGTAGTCGGCATCGCAGCCGCTCAAGATCGCTTGGGTCGTCGGTCTCGGTGTAGGCGAACGGGATGTCATCACCGACTCGGCTCGCCCACCAATCCATCGATCGCTGTGGGTCGGTACCGACGACCAGGACGGACGGATCGTCGCCCCCCAGTACCTGGTCGACGACCGCAGCGAGGTTGACGGTGATCGTGGTCTTGCCGACGCCGCCCTTCTGGCAGCACACAGCGTGAACTCTGGCCAAGATGGCCACCTTTCCGTGGACTTCACGGCCCGGAATCGGGGCGCTACTTCGGATAAGTCGTGTCAGATGATGCCATCTGCACGCCTGCGCTCCGACGCCATCCCACGGCGTGTGGCGTCAGGGTCGCGCACCACGGCGACGGTATAACCCGGTTATCACCGTCTTCTCGTCGGCAGGGTGCGCAGCTCTTCGGTCGACGTGCTCGCTGGCGGCTCAATCTGCCGCCCGGGGTCAATCGCTCGGTAGCGAAGGATTCCGTTTCGAAGCGACCCGCCGATGAGGCCCTGGGCGAACGACGTCGGCGCTCGGCGACATCGTGCTGCACCGAGGTCCTCGGAGAGTGCCTCGCGCCTATAACCGGGTTATCGCACGACACGGTCGCCCGTGCGCTCAGCCGTCGTCTGAACGGAATACCCCATGCGCGACCAGCCACTTCCGCCAGTGGTCCACACGCTCCGGATCGGCCACGAAGTCGGCCGGCCAGTCGTCGATCGCGATCTGGCGCAGAACGTCGCGCACCAGGCTGCGGCCGACCCGGGCGCGGGAGGAGACCTTCCGCAGGTGGGGTCCACCACGGCGTGCATCGCACGCGCGGTGTCGTCCAGCGTGAAATGCACCGGCCGGTAGGCGACCAGAACCTCATGTCCGTGCTCGTCTGCCCTGGCGACCAGCGAACCCTCGCGCATCCTCGCTCCACTCACCCGCTTGGTTCGGTACCGGGAACTGTACCGACGTTCGGTGTGGCCGAGAGCCCGCGTGAGCGTGTCTCCGAGCAGCGAGCCCGCGGCGCCCCGGGGCTACGAGGTCACCGAATGTGCCCGCTCGATCCTCGGCATCGCGCACGGCTGCCGAACGCGGCTGGTCCGCCGGACACGCAGCCGGACACCCGGCCGGACCAGCACCTTCGCCGCGTTCTCGCCCGGCCCGAAGCCCGTGCGAACCTGCCGGAGACGGCGGATTCGACAACATCTATTAGCGAGACAGTATCGCAACTGTGGCGAGGCCTGATTGGGAAGGCCGCGGAGGTGGGCCGGCCGCGCGTGCTCGGCGCGGGCATCCAGCCGAGTCCCTGGCGGGTGAGTGCCCGTTCAGGCCCTGCAGATGCCTTCTGACCAGCCGAGACAGGCGTTCCCGCGCCTGCTGCGCGTCGATCTGACCTCCGGAAGGGGATGCGAGCACCCGTCCAGGGCGCGGTGAGCCTTGACCAGTAACTACGCAACTTCCAGCGGCTCTCGGGTGAACCAGCGTCAGCCGCGCGATCGGTCCCTCAGGCTGGGCGTGACGTCCCTTATGAAGGGCGGGGGCGTCCGCCGGGGCTACGTCGTCGGTTCCTGACGCAGTTGTTCCTGGTCAGGTCGCGGTACAGAGCTCGCAGGCGCGCCATTCCGGACTGGGCGGCTTCGACGTAGGGCCCGTGAGGCGAGACGCGTCGAGGGGCGTGCTCAGCAGCTCCAAAGGGGAGCCGACGTCTCCCGGTCCTGTCGACGCGTCAGCAGCGCGGCCGGTGCCCGGGGAGTAGAAGACCCGGGCGTGCCCGCATCCTGCCGGGCCGCCGCGCGCGTACGCGTGCGTTGCGTAGAAGCCGCCCGGAACCGCGAGACCCAATTTCCACGGACATTTCCGGATCGAGGAGGCGCCGGTCTGCGTCCGACCCACTCGATCCGGTGGCGATCTCCGGCGCGTGTGCCGGCCTGGAAAGTCCCGAGGGATCGCGCCCAGCCCGGGTCGAGCGCCGGGCCGTGTCGCCGAAGCTGGCATGTCAGCGACGCCGCGGGGCGGACGATCGAATCCGCGGGCCCCGGGTGGACGGCCCCGGACTGCAGGCAGAGCCGTCCTGCCCGCGGAGTGGCTCCCGCACTCGGATCCCTCCCATCGAGCTCTGGCGAGCGCCGGTCGACGACCGGCAGGGCGGGGCAGGGGGGAGCGTTCGTGCTGCTTGCGGGTTCGAGTCCGGAGCAGATGAGGCTGGAGCCGGGCGAGCGTGCGAGCGGCGGCCGGCCCCGCCGCGGTCGTTCGGTGTCCCACCCGCACCGGCGGCGTCGGGCCGCTCGCATGCACGGCGAGGAGGGGACCGCTCCTGAGCCGCCCGGGAAATTTCCGGCGAGCAACCTGCCGCCACCAGGGACCGAGCAACGCGACGTACGCGTACGCGCGCGACGCCGGAAATTTCTCGACGGCTCCCGCACTCGTCGACCGGGATCCTGCGCCGGGTCTCGCCGGCGTCGTTGCCAGCCCGACTAGTCGCGCTTAGTCTTCGGAGTACTAGGATCACGGCTCAACGGAAGGCGGACCTCATGGGCATGCAGCTGCTCGCCGGGACGATGGAGTGCCGCAACGGCAACTGTCCGACCGCGTGGCTCACCGAGCGCGGCTCGGTGATTGTGCAGGGCTATGTCGCGACGCCCCAGCTGGTGAGGGTGCCGCGCGACCTGATCGAGCGCGCCGCGCGTGAGCTCGTGATGCACGGTGTTGAGCCAGGAGCGGTGCCGGCGCCGCGCTCGACTGCCCTCCGGGCGGCGGGGGAGTGGTTCGAGGTCGCCGGCACACCCACGACGCTGCGCTGTCCTGCTGGCGAGCGTGCGCACGAGGTACCAGCACTGGCTGTTCTGGCCGCTGCCGCCGAGTCGACGAGGAGGCCGTATGACCCCCGGACCTGAACGAGCTCTACCGCACCTACCGGGAGTCGGCGTTCCGGCTCGAGTGCCGCGACACCTACGCGATCCCCGGCGAGGACCCCGACTTCGACGCCTTCCTCGCGCACGAGTCGTTCCCGGCGCGCACGGTCGACGACGACGAGTGGCTGGCCAACGTCCACGCCCAGGTCGGCCGGGGCAAGTACTTCGGCCGCGTCCGCCTGCTCGGCCACCCGGTCACCGACTACACGCGGTTCCAGCTGCTCTGCTACCCCCGCGAGAACCTCCCGGCGGGGAGGAGGTCCGGATCCTCGACCGGCACTGGCTCGGCTCGGATGACGGATGGACCCACCAGGACTTCTGGATGTTCGACGAGCGCATCGTCGTGCTGCAGCACTTCGACGACGAGGGGCACTTCCTCGGCGTCTCCGAGGCGGGGATCCCGCCCCCTACATCGCCATCCGCCGACGGGCCGTCGAGCTGTCGTGCCCTTCGACCAGTACCGCCTGGTCCCGGCCCGCGCACTGGCGCCGAGACCCCTGAGCACGCTGCGAGCTAAGCACCCTTGACTCGCGCCGAGATCCACCCTCAGCACCAGCGCCTGGCGGCGCGCTTGAAGGAGCTCCGCCAGGCCGCTGGGCTGTCGGCCGCTGCCCTCGGGCAGCCTTTCGGCTGGTCACAGAGCAAGACCTCCAAGATGGAGAACGGCACCTCCGCCCTGGTCATCGCAGATATCCACCAGTGGCTCGACCGGGTCCAGGCCAGCGACGACGAACGCACCGAGGTGCCCGCCCTGGCCCGCGAGACCGGTACCCGCGTACGTCCCTGGCGCGACGCCGACCGCCCGGATGCCGCGACCCAGCAGGACGCGCGAGGCCGCCGCGACACCGAGACCAGCGGAATCGGGGTGTTCCAGTCCGAAGTGGTGCCCGGACTGCTGCAGACCCCGAGTACGCCCGCCGCCTGCGTGAGGTCCACACCCTCCCGGCCGACGAGATCCCGGCCGCGGTGCTGGCGCTGATGAACCGCCAGACCGTGCTCTTCGACGAGACCAAGCAGTTCGACCTGGTCATCACCGAGACCGCGCTGCGCTGGCGCCCGGGCTCGGTCGCGCTCTCACTCGCCCAGCTCGACCGCATCGCCACCCTGGCCGGACTGCCCAACGTCCGCATCGGCGTCCTGTCACGCGAGACCCAGGAGCGCACCGCCGCGCCCCGCTGCACTCGTTCGTGGTGCTGCGCTATGCCGACGCGCCGTCGACCGTGGAGATCGAGACCCTCACCGCCGAGCAGGAAGTCACCGAGCCCGCCGACGTGGAGCTCTACGAGCAGTTCCTCGCCGAGCAGCAAGGCCTCGCCGAGCACGGCCCGGCGCTCCTGGCTCTACTCGACCGGATCCGCGACGACCTCAGGCAGCTCACCTCGAACGGCTCATGACCGGCACCCCGGTCATGCCCGGCGACGAGTTGCCCGACGACGACTATCTGACCTGGTCCTGCGGGGTGTGCGGGCTGTGCACCCAGGGCGGACGCCGGGGGCTGCGGCTGCACATGGACACCGTCCACCCGGAACCGTCGTGACCGGGGCCCGCCTCCCCGTCCGGACCACGACGACGAGTTAGTCGCAGATCGCGACTAGGTCCCGACTCGGTAAATCTGCTGGTCGCGGGACATATGTGCGCACTCGTGCGGTAGGACGGGAATCAGGCGCGACTCCCGACTAGTCGTCGACTAGTCTTGAGTGCAGAGAGGCCCGGCGGCTGGCACCGCCGAGGCCTCAGAGCGGACTACCAAACCGATCCCCTGCATGAGGAAGTCAGGCGCCCATGAAGACCGTACCCAGCACGCGCCGCACGCCGGTCATGCCGGTCGTCGACGCGCGTCGCGGCTGCCCTGCGCCGCCCCTGACAACGTCGAGCTGTTCTTCCCGGTCGGCACCAGCGGACCGGCCCTGCAGCAGACCGCCGAGGCCAAGACGCTCTGCATGAGCTGCCCGATCCTGCAGGCCTGCCGCGAGGACGCCCTCGCCCGGCCCGCCCACTTCGCCCACGGAGTGGTGGGTCCGTGGCGCCCCTTGGGTGTTGTCCTCGGCGTGGACGGCCCTGATCCGCTCCGCGAGCTCGACATCGGCCCGGGCACGCTCGTCGCGTGCCGGGGCGGCCTTGACCCAGGCGTAGTAGGACGAGCGCTCGATCTCGACGAGCTCACAGAGTCGCTTCACCTCGAAGGTGGCGGAGTTGTCGGCGACGAACTGGAAGCGACTCACCAGCGCGTCTCCCCGGCGAAATACTTGGCCGCCCGCTGAAGGATCTCCCGCTCGGTCGTGAGCTTGGTGGTCTCGATCTCGAGCTCGTCCACCCTCGCTTCAAGCCGGGCGATCTTCTGGGCCGGCGTCTCATCGGTCGCGCCGACGGGCTCGTCTCGTGGCCGTCCTCGACTGCAGCGGGCTGGAGGTCGGTGTCCGGTCAGCGGCGGTCTTCCTGCCGGTCCCGTAGACCTCGAGCCAGTGCCGCAGCGTCCGCGCACGATGCCGAGGTCCTCGGCGATACCGCGGACCGTGGCGCCCGGGTGGACTCGTACAAGTCCACGGCCTGACGACGGAACTCCTCGGAGTAGCTCTTCCTGGCCATGATTCTCAGATCATCTCGCTTCCCCAGCACCAAGTGCTGGATTCAGCGTGTCCAAGAACCGGGTCAGGCCCCGCGAATTCAGGCGGTTGAAGCATCTAGCTCAACGAGTTCGGCGAATATCTCGGAGGGCTTCTTCCAGTTGTGGATTTTACGGGGTCGGTCGTTGATGTCGCAAGCCACCATCGCCAGGTATTTCGGGTCCGAGGTGATGTCCGTGCCTTTCGGGAAGTACTCGCGGACGATGCGGTTGAGGTTCTCGTTGCTGCCGCGTTCCCACGGCGAGTGTGGGTGGGCGAGGTACACCGCATCGAGCCCTTGGTGACGGTGGCGTGGCCGGCCATCTCGGCACCGCAGTCCCAGGTCAGTGAGGCCCGCATGTGCGCGGGCAGACCGCTGGTGGCGGCGATGACCCCACGGCCGACGGTGAGCGCGTCGCGGCCGGTCAGGGGCACGAGGACCA
>NZ_MCIS01000024.1:0-13557 GCF_001932475.1 Pseudonocardia sp. Ae717_Ps2 | reverse complement strand
GACGTGGAGGATCTGCGGGACCAGGTCACGGCGCTCCCGGCACGCTTCTCCGCGGCCACCGCGGTGCGCGACCCCGGAACACCCGGCCCGCCACGTGGTGGTCCGGACACCCCGGCCCGGTAGCCCGGGCGCAGGGGCCTCGTGTCGACCGGCCCCGGCTACAGTCGCCCGGTGGACGACGGGGCGCTGCGCACGGCCCTCGGCGCACGGGTGCGGGCGGCCCGGACCGCACGCGGTCTCTCCCTCGGGGTCCTCGCGGAGCGGGCCGGGATCGGCAAGGGGTCGCTGTCCGAGATCGAGAACGGCAGCCGCAACCCGACCCTGTCCACGCTGTACGCCCTCGCGGACACTCCTCCGTGCCGCTGTCCCGGCTGCTCGCCGAGCACCCCGGGGCCCGCCGGCTCGCCGGCCCCATCACCGTGCGCCTGCTGGAGACCACCGACGACCACGGCACCGTCGAGGTGTACGCGCTGGCACTCGTCCCGGGGGCGGTGCACGTGTCCCCCGGGCACGGTCCCGGGGTGGTGGAGCACCTGCTCGTCACCCGCGGTGCCGTCCGGGCCGGACGCAGCGGGCACGAGGCCGAGCTCGGCACCGGCGAGGCCACACGCTGGCCTGCGGACGGCGAGCACACCTACGCCGCCCTCGCCGGGGAGCCGGCCGCTGCCGTGCTCGTCATCCGCACCCCACCGACTCCATGATCATCAGTACCTGAGCGTCAGGCACCGCGTCCCACCAGGCGAGGATCCGGGTGCCGTACAAGGTCAGCCACGGTGACGGCTCCCCCGGCGGCACGTCGACCTCGAACCACATCTCGCCGGGATCGCGACGGCCCTGCACCCACCACCCGTCCCGGACGGCGCGCCGCACGCAGCACCGCGACGGCCTCCGCCAGGCGCGGGTCGGGCGCCGCGCCGTCGAGCTCCGCGGCGCGGCGGAAGTACTCGGTGCCACGCAGCACGTCGAGCCGCCAGCGCAGCGGGTACGCGAGCTCGGCGGGGTCCCGTTCGAGCGGCAGGCGGTCCCCGGTGGACAGCCGGTAGAGCAGGCGTCGGGACAGCAGGTACTCCTCACCGGAGCGGCGGGCGGCCCGGGTCCCGACGTCCCTCCGGTCGCCCGCTCGTGGGCCAGCAGCCCGTGCAGGGAGTTGAGCGTCGAGTGGACCGACGACCGGGTGGCACCGTCCACCCAGTCGCAGTTCCAACCGCCGTCGGGGAGCTGGTGCTCGGCGAACCAGGCGGCGAGCGCATCCATGTCGCGGCCGAGCCAGAGCCCGTTGGCGACGGTCCAGGCGTTGATGCAGGCGTCGACCTCGCCGTCCCAGTAGGGCAGGTCGTCGTACTCCCAGCGGCACGATTCGAGCTTCTCCGCGGTGCCCGCGAGCGCGCGGGGATCCAGGCCCCACTCCCGCAGGGCGTTCAGCGACCAGGTCGTCGCCGTCCACGGCTGGCCCTCCACCGTCGACGGCTCGGCCGGGAAGTACGCGCCGCCCGCCCAGGTGCCGTCGGGATCCTGACGGCGAGCAGCCGCGCGCCCATCCCCCGGTCGCGACCCGAGCACGGGTGGCCTCCCAGACCTCGGGAGGCGCACCCGCCAGGTCGCGCTCGACCTGCCAGCGCAGCGCCGGATCGGTGTCGAGCAGCCGGTCGAGCAGTGCTCGGTCCACGACAGCCCCGTCCATGGGCGGTCAGAGTGTCACTTCAGGAGGTTGCGCGCCATCACCATGCGCTGGATCTGGTTGGTGCCCTCGTAGATCTGCGTGATCTTCAGGCTGCGAGCTGTCGACCTACAGCCTTGCCGTCGATTGGCGGCCTGAGCTGCTTTGATTCGCTCGTCACCAGTCATCAGCCGTGATGAGCCGTCCACCTCTCACGGCCTGCAGACGGCCTGCGCAGAGTGAGGCACCAGTGATGTAACGGATTGCCTACCCAGCGCCGACCTACCAACGAAGGTCAACGTTACCCAACGCGGGAGCTCGAGTGCGTAGTGTGAAGCCAACCGACGCCAGTGTGCTTGTCGTCGCCGAGGGTGACACAGACGGCGCTCGGAACCACACCCGTGGCCACCTTTTTGAGATGTTCATCGGACGCCTCTTCAATGCGTTCGGCTATCAAGACCCTTCTTGGCGCGAACGTAACGTAACATCAAATGGGATTGAACTAGACCTTAAGGTCTCACATACGCTCTCGAATAAGCCGGCGATAATCGAGTGCAAGGCATACACGTCTGCCGTCAAAATTGGCCCTCTTACACAGTTCTACGGGAAGTTCTCAGCCCTGCGACGGCGCAGTCCAGAACTTCACGCATTTATGGTGGTGACGCCACGCTTGACCGCAGAGGCCAATGAGTTCTACGAGACAATCCGACTCGATGACCCCGACTTCCGGGTACTGGACGCTAACGACGTATACGAATCCCTAGTTGATCGACAATCATCCATCCTTTTCACGATAACGATAGCTACACCGACCCGACAATAGTAGTGGCCGAGCATGGCGTCTATTCGGCCGCAATCGAGTTAGGTGAAGGCGCCCGCGCGGCTCGGGTCGTCCTCAGAGCCACAGGCTCTCTGAGCGTTCCCGAGTTAGTTCTTGACCTAGTTCGCGAAACCGAGTTTGCACGCCTAGACGTTTCCGATTGGCATGTCGCTTCGACATCAGACCTGAAGCGCACAATCGAGACTCCTCCAGATGCCGAGGATTTCATCGCCGTGGTCGCAGGAAGTACGAACAACTTTGAGTATCAACTGCCCGCTTCACCTAAGTTCTTCGTGGGGAGACGCGAGGCCATACGACAGGCGGGTGAGGCCTTCGCCAAGTCGGGAAGTGTCATCGTTCTCAACACAATCTGGCTGGGGAAAAAGCTCCTTGGCGCTAAGACTTAAGAAGATGACAGAAGATTCAGGAGGTGCCGCGCTTGTCGTAGACACAAGAACCGTCGCTACGACCCGGTTCGTCAGCAGTGTGCTACGAAAGTTTGGCGAGCAGGCCGCTATCGACGGCTACGTAGAGCTACCTTCGAAGCCGTCGTGGGCGTCGCTTACCAGTAGCCTGCGGACGCTATCCGACAGCACCTGGCTTAACCGCGGGCCATTGTTCCTAATGTTCGACCAGTTCGAAAACGTCTTCTGAGATGAGGCCCTCACCAGGCAATTCCGCGATCTCGCTCTCGGCGTACAAGAGCTAGACATTCCACTTACCGTTGGCTTCTCGTGGAAAACCGACTATGTTGGATGGACAGAAGGTTACCCGTATCAACTTCGTGATGAGATCCGCGGATCAGCGCACGTCATTACGCTCCCGACGTGGGGGCCACGAGACGTCGAGACGCTTCTCAGGAGACTAGAGAAGGAATCCGGTCAGCGACTAAGTCGCGAATTGCGTCAGCGCCTGCGCGAGTATTCGCAGGGCCTGCCCTGGCTGTTCAAGAAGCTCGCAGGACATCTCCTGCGAGAGATTGAGTCAGGCGTAACGCAGGAGCAACTATTGTCTGAAGCCCTAAATGTTCAAACCCTGTTCGAAGCCGACATGGCGGAGCTAAGCCCTCACGAACGCGAAGCCCTAAAGTATATCGCCCGCTTTGCTCCAGTCAATGTAACCGATGCAATGGATCGAGTTTCGGCAGATATCGTTCAGTCCCTAATCAATCGCCGCCTTATCGTGTCAGTTGGTGAACATCTAGATACCTATTGGGACATCTTCCGAGACTTCATCACAAGCGGTCGAGTACCAATTGAAGACTCCTACATCCTGCGACAGGCTCCCGTTTCAGTAGCCCGTCTCCTACGAGAGCTCGAAAAAGACGGGGGCGACAGCTACGTTGTTGAGGTCGCCGAACGATTCGGGACAAGCGAGAATGCAGTCTGGAATCTCGTACGAGAACTTCGCCTGATGGGCATTAGCTCCTACGAGCCCAACCGGGTGAGCTTCGTCGATAGCGTCCGAAACGCAAGCAACCGCGACTCAGCCATTCGGACGCTGGTCGGCCAAGCACTTCGGCGGCACCGCGCTTACACTACTTTCCTAGAGGCAGCTGAGCGCTCCGGCGGGCGACTCACATTTGAAGCCTTCGCCAGGAAACTTCAGGATGTATTCCCAGCGGTCGCTGTTTCTCGCGACACGTGGGTATCCTACGCGCGCGTGTTCACTTATTGGTTCGAGGTTTGGCGGCCTGGCTGTAATTGAAGGCAAGTCGGCAAAAGTGCCCACTGATGGCCATGTGGCGCAAACTGAGCTTCTGAACCGTGTCAGCAAAATGAAGACACGTGGCTCGTTCCCAACCAGCAGCCCAGGACCTGGCGTAGCGCTCCTGAAGGCGCTTAAAGAAGCGCCTAGGCCCGTCACTCAGCTATCTAAGAGAGAATTGGTATCGCTGCGTGACCTACTCCGGCTCGGTGCGATAACCGAGGGACTTGATGGACTCCTTGAAGTGTCGCGCCCTGAGCTGATCGAGAACGGCAAGATTCATGAAGAGGCACTCCAGAACCTTCTTCGGCAAATGCCTGGCGGTGACGCAGCATGGATACATCTGGCAGACGACCCTGCGGCGACACCCCAATTGATCGGCGAACACATAAAGAAGGCGCTTGGCGCCGCGTGGTCGAGAGCAACGACCATCTCGGTTGGTAAACACTTTCGCGGCTGGGTCAGGTTTGCAGGTTTGGTGACGTCGACACGGCGTAAGCCTCAGGCGATTAACCCTGACCGAGAGGGACTCTTCTAGCGGAAACGCAACGCCTTCTCGCATAGTCCTGTCATCCCGCTGTCCTGGCCAGCACTTTGCGGGAGCGTGCGGTGTCAACCCGGAACCCTCGATCCCGCAAGTTGACCACTACACAACAGATGGCGGCGCAGGGGGCAACCACCGGCGGGATCGAGGCGCGCGGAGCGCGGGTTGACGCCGTTCGTGCCCGTGAAGACGATTGCGGCCAGCGGGGACGACCACTCACACCGTCTCATTCCCACCCTGCCGGCGCGTAGCCGGCGGCCCCGAGGTCCGCTCCGCCCGGAGGCCGTCAGGCCGGAGGTCGCGGAGCGGTTGCCGTCCGGCCGAGTCCGGCCCCGCGCCCCGGTGGGGCGCGGCTTGAAGACGTATAGAAAGTTCTCACCACCCGCACACCGCACCCGCCCGACCAGGCCGAACCCGCCCCGCGCTCCCGCGCCGAGTCTCAGCTGATGCTTGACACCAACGCTGCCTGAGACCGGCTCAACCGGTAGCGTGTCGAGAGTCAGCAAGGACTCCTGCACGCTCTAGAATTGGTGTCAGTGGAATCGTCAGAATCGCCACCGCGCACGACCAAGCGTGGTGAGCGCACGGTCTATGACAGCGAATGGCTCCAAGTGAGCCTCGCTGATATCGAGCCGCCCGACGGACGACGATTCGAGCACCACGTCGTGCACATGAAGCCTGTCTCCATCGCCGTCCTCGTCGATGACTCGGACCGTGCCCTGATGCTGCACCGGCACCGTTGGGTCACCGACGAGATCGGGTACGAGTTCCTGGGTGGCCTGATCGAGCCCGGTGAGGACCCGGCCGACACTGCACGCGCGAGGCCGAGGAGGAGGGCGGTTGGCGTCCCACCGGCCCCCCGCAGCACCTCGCCTCGTTCCAGCCGCTGCCCGGGATGGTCGACTCCCCCACCCACCTTTACCTGTGGCGCACCTTCGACCACATCGGAGAACCGTCCGACCTGGAAGAAGCCGGCCTCCTGGAGTGGGTCCCGCTGACCGAGCTGCCCGCTCTCGTGGCAGGGAACCGGCTCCTCGGTGCAGGCACGTTGATCGCCGCACTCCAGCTCCTCGCCCGGCAGGCCGGGGTGGAGTTCACGCCAGGAGCCGAGTGACCCGGTCGATCCTGCGGAGCTGCCGGATCGAGCCCGTCCGCCGCGCCAGGTCCCGCGCCACCCGTGCGTGCTCCAGGGACGACACCCGCTCTCCCCGCACCGCGTAGGACTGCGCAACGTCGCAGTGCAGGGACGCAGTCGCCCGCACCGACATCCCCGGCGTCCTCCCCAGCGCGCTCAACAGGCGTCCAGCGCCCCGGAGTCACCGAGACCGGCCAGGACGTTGCCCCGCCACCTCGCGAGCTGCCAGTCGTCGAGGGACACGTACGGGACAGCGCTGTTGTCCGGCTCCGCCGGCATCGCCTGCTCGGCCAGCCTCAGCGCCTCTCGGCAGCCCACCTGATCACCCGTCGCGGCCAGGGCCTCCGCCTCGGCTGCGTGCAGCCACGCCCCCAGCAACCCCGGCACCTTCGACCCTGCGGCTGACCTCGCCGCCTGCACGAGCTGCAGAGCAAGCTCCGGACGCTCGACGTCGAGCAGGTCGTAGGCCTGTTCGCCCATCGCGTGCGAGAGCAGCGCAGGATCTCCGGACTCCCGGCCCGCGGTCTTGGCGAGATCGTGCGTCCACGCCCCGCTGGTGTCGCCGGAGTTGAGCACCTGCCAGCCGTGCAGCGCCGCGACATCGCCAGCACCCCGGCGAGCTGCTGCCGTTCGGCCTCGCTGATCACGTGGGACATCAGGTCACGCACCGTCGTGACCAGGGTGCCGGTCTGCTCGATCACCATCTGCGACCCGAGCTGCTGGTCGAGCCGACGCAGCCCGTCCACCTGCTGCTGGAGCCCGGACACGGTGACAACGTCGACGACCGCCGCCTGGTCCAGCATCAGTTCGAGCCCCTGGGCCGGGGCCACCGACAACGGCGCAGGCGCCGCATCCGGGAACCCGAGTTCATCGGCGGTCCGTCCGAACAGGTCGCAGAGAAGCTGCCGGTAGTGCCCGGGCTTGCGCTTGCCGCGCTCCCAGTCCGACACCATCTGCTTCAAGCTCGCCCGGCTGACGCTCAACGCCGCCCCGCGCGACTCGGCCAGACGCAACAGACGTCCCGCGAGCTGGTCCTGTGTCCAGCCCTGGGCCTCACGCGCTCCCCGCAGCGCTGAGCTCATCACCGGTCTCCCTCGTCTTCGGGTTCCGCGCTTCTCATTGTGCCTGGTCAACGCGGTAAACGGAACGGTAAACACGAAGCTGTTCACTATCGTGAATTTACGGCCCTACGTGCTCGCTGGTGTTCTTGTCTGGCACACCCCGTCCGGGGTGAGCGAACTGCCAAGTTGATCCCCAGAAGGAGCACAGCAGTCATGCAGTTGATTCTCGACACCAATGCCATGCGTTTCCAGGCGTCCGGCGGATTCGAGCCGCGTCTGGACAAGGACGGTGTCCACCGTCGGGACAAGAGCGGTGGCACGAACCACCCCCTGTGGGCCGTCAAGCTCGTGGCCTGGAGTGACGGCGACGCGGAGACGATCCTGGTCACGTGGCGGCCGACAACCCGCCCAAGGTCGATCAGGGTCAGTTCGTGTACGTGGACCGTCTGCAGGCGATGCCGTGGGTTCAGAACGGCAACTCGCGGGTGGCGTTCCGTGCCAAGTCCGTCCTTCCCGAGGGAAACACCGGCGCGTCCAAGTAGGCCGCGATTCCGGTCCCGATCTCTGCGGAAGGGATGAGTGAACGATGTCCGACAACAACGGCACCACGGTCACCGTGACTCCGATGGCGGAACGGCACGAGCCGTACCGCGCACCGGAAGCAAACATCTCGAAGGTGCACGACGCGATCTGCGGATCGCACTATTCCGTCGTGTTCGAGGCCGCTCACCAGGCCTCCAAGTTCGCCATCGAGGCGAACTCCTCGCAGGTCGACACGGCCACGAGGCTCGGGCACCTGGTCGACATGACCGAGTGCCTGGAGATCGCACTGACCCACGTCGGTCAGTGGAAGGCGGCGATGTCACACCGCCTGCACGTCGAGGACGAGCGCAACTCCGGCTCCGGCTTCTAGTACTGCAACGGCAGTTCGGCGTGTGGTGAGAGGCTGACGGCCGTTCGGCGGTGATGATCACCGCGTGGTTGATCTTGCCGGTGGGTGGCCTCGTTGGACGCGGTGGTGGAGCTGATCTCTGGCCGTTTCCGCAGGGTCGAGCCGCGCCGGCGGGTCGGAACCTACCTGCGAGGCCTGCTCGCGGGGCTCGAGCGGAAGAACGGCTGGACCCTCGCCGAACACGCCGGGGCGATGTCGCCGGACGGGATGCAGCGGCTGCTGCGCACCGCGGACTGGGACGTCGACGGGGTCCGCGACGACCTGCGCGGCTACGTCCTGCAACATCTCACCGACACCGCGTCGGGGGTGTTCATCGTGGACGAGACCGGGTTCATCAAGAAGGGCCTGTGTTCGGCCGGGGTGCAGCGCCAGTACACCGGCACCAGCGGGAAGATCGACAACTGTCAGCTCGGTGTGTTCCTGGCCTACGCCTCGAAGCGGGGGCGGGCGTTGATCGACCGGGAGCTCTACCTGCCGACCTCGTGGACCGAGGACCGCGAACGCTGCGAGCGCGCGGATGTCCCCGATGACGTCGAGTTCGCCACGAAACCGCAGCTGGGGACGGCGATGCTGGCCCGCACGTACGCCGCTGGGGCACTCACGTCCGGGTCGTGGGTGACCGCGGACGAGGTCTACGGGCAGAACCCGGGCTTTCGCGACTGGCTCACCGAGCGGGAGATCCCGTTCGTGTTGGCCACCCGCAATGACGACATGCTCACCAGCCCGGACGGGAATCGTCGCCCGGCCAAGGCCCTGGCCACGATCGCCGGGGCGCGTGATCTCGACACCGGGCACGACGGGTGGGAGCGCCGCGCGATCGGGCCGGGCGCGCACGGGATGCGGGTCTATGACTGGACCGCGGTTGCGCTGGCCATCGACGGCCTCCCGGCGGGTTGGGGGCACTGGCTGCTGGTGCGCCGCCAGACCGAGCCCGCAGAGGGCAAGACCATCCGTGAGCTGGCGTTCTACCGCTGCGCCGCCCCGGCGAACACGCCGCTGCGCGACCTCGTTCGAGTCGCCGGGGCGCGGTGGGCGATTGAGGAATGCTTCCAGACCGCGAAGAACGAGGCCGGCCTCGACCACTACCAAGTCCGCTCCTACCGAGCCTGGCACGCCCACATCACCCTGGCCATGCTCACCGCGGCCTACCTCGCCGTCACCCGCGCCGCCGAACACGCACGCGAGGCCGAAAAGGGGGATCCTCAGCCAGCCGGCGCGCATTGATTCAGCTGTCGGGCAACGAGATCCGCCGTCTCCTCGCCGCGCTCGCCTTCACCCCGCTCACCTGCATCGACCACGTCATGCACTGGTCGACCTGGCGCCGTGAACGCCAACAACAGGCCCGCGACTGCCACTACCGCCGACGCGGCGAACGACCCCCGAGCTGATCAACTGCCGTTGCAGTACTAGCCCGCCCCAGTCCCCACCGACGACCCGCTCGTAACCGGTGCGCCACGCCTCGATCGGCGACCGCACCAGCGCCCCGGCCAGCACGCACACCAGCCACACCAGCACCAGGTTCCGGATGCGGGAGGCGGGCCAGCCCATCCACCACACCCACCACATCACCAGCCCGGCCACCACCAGGGCAGGCCCCGACAGCACCAGCACCGCCACCCCGAACCCGACCACGACGCCCCACAGTGGACCGTTCCCGATCTTGTAGACACCGGTCGTAGACTGCCGCTGATCGCAGCGGAGGGGATCGCGTGGCGACACGCCGCCATTTCACCCAGGAGTATAAGGACCAGGCCGTCAGTCTTGTCCTCGATTCCGGCCGAACAATCGCCGAGGTAGCGAAGAGTATCGGCGTCCACGAGATGACGTTAGGCAAGTGGGTGAAGAAAGCACGCGAATCCGGGCAGGTCCCGGACACGGACCTGTCCGAACCGGAGCGGGCCGAGCTGGAACGGCTCCGCAAGGAGAACACGACCCTGCGAATGGAGCGGGACTTCGCAAAAAAAGTAGCGACCTGGTTCGCGAAAGAACAGCCGTGAAATACGCGGCGATCGCGGACTGGGCAACCGAGGGCGAGTATCCGGTCACGTTCATGTGCGCCCAGCTCGGCGTGGCCCGACAGGGCTACTACCGGTGGCTCAAGACCGGACCCAGCCAGCGGGAACGCACCGACGCCGAGCTCACCGACACGATCCGAGAGATCCACCACGACCTGCGCGGTGACCCCGGCGTGCGCCGGGTGTGGGCCGAGCTGGTCGCTCGCGGCCACCGGACCGCCCGCAAGCGGGTCTGGCGGCTCATGCGCGCCGCCGGCCTGCAAGGCCGCCACCCTCACACCTGGCGCAAGACGACCGTCGCAGGTCTACGCCCGATCGACGCCCCGGACCTGATCGGGCGTGACTTCACCGCCGAGGCTCCCGACACCCGCTGGTGCGGCGACATCACCTACATCCAGACGGTCGACGGCTGGGCCTACCTCGCCACCGTGATCGACCTGCACTCCCGCAAGGTCGTCGGCTACGCCGTGGCCGACCACCTGCGCACCAACCTGATCATCGAGGCCCTCGCCGCCGCCCTGCTCACCCGCCGCCCACCAGCCGGAGTGATCATGCACAGCGACCGCGGGACGCAATACACGAGCCGGGAGTTCACCGACTTCTGCGCCGCCACAATGTGGCCCGATCGATGGGCCGACGCGCCACCTGCTTCGACAACGCCGTCGCCGAGTCGTTCTTCGCCAGCTACAAGAAAGAACTCATCCACACCCGGCCATGGAACGACGTCACCGAGGTCCGACAGCAGACATTCGCGTGGATCGAGAGCTACTACAACCGTCGCAGACGGCACTCCACCCTCGGATACTTGACACCCACCGAATACGAGCTAGGATTCAGGAAAATAACCGACTTGGCAGCCTAAACCGGCGTCAAAGAAATCGGGAACACTCCAGACCGTCGGTCCGCCGACCTTGCCGGCGCCGGGCGGGCGCTGACGGTTCTCCAGCTTCGTCACGGTCGCCGCCATCGCCGAACCTCCCTCCTGATCGACCTACCGGATAACCTGCACGAGTCGCGCACCGGGCGGCAACACATTCACCCAGCTCGCCGATCCCTGTTGTTGATCAGTCTACCGCATAATGGTCCGTTATCCGGTAGGTTGGCGATGGTGGCGGATCTTGTCGGTACCTGCTGACGATCAACGTCCTCGCCCTACTGGAGCGAGAAACCGTGCCGCGACCAGCAGTGATCCGAGCTACGCGGCCGGGCCGCCGGGGAATAGTGCGCGGGGTTCCAGGTCCAGCCGGGTGGTCGGCGTCGCGTCGGGCGGGTCGAGGTCGAGCACTAGGTCGCCGAGCCGCCGGATCGTGTGCGTGATGTACGGGGTGATGGTGGCCAGGTCGTCGTGGTCGACCGGGTGGCCCTCGGCGGCCAGCGAGTTCGCCGCGTCTGTGATATCCAGGGCCGTCGAGTAGATGGCGCAGTTGGCCATCAGCTCGTTGAACTTGACCACCAGTTCCTGGTGGTCCGGATCGTTGTGGCCGATGAGCTGGCCGCCGACCATCAGCCATTCCGAGTAGCCGTGGAACGCCTCGGCTTTGTTGGTGATCGCGGTGATCTGCTCCCGCAGCTCGGGTTCGGACAGGTACCGCAACAGCGTCACCGTGCGGATAACCCTGCCCAGCTCCCGGAACGCCCGGTACAGCCGGTTCTTGCGGGAGTGATTGCCCAGCCGGCGCAGCAGCGTCACCGAGGACACCCGGCCTTCGCGGATGGAGATCGCGGTGCGCAGCAGTCGGTCCAGTGCTTCTCGATCAGCTCCCAGTCGATCGCGTTGTCGCCGAACAGCGCGTCAATGTGCTGGTAGCGGGTGCGCGGATCGGGCCGGTAGAAGATCAGGTCGTGCCAGTTCCTGATCCTGGGCAGAAGCTCGAAGCCCAGCAGCGTGGCCAGTCCGAATACCGACAGGGACTGGCCCTGGGTATTGGCGTGGATCGTGTCGGGCTGGATGTCGGAGTCGTTCTTGAGCAGCCCTTCGATGATGTAGACCGCCTCCCACACGCCACACGGGATGAAATGGGAGAACAAGGCGATGTAGGAGTCGGCGACGTGACGCATGGCGATGCCGCCGTAACCTCCGTAGCGGATGTGCGACTCGGCCAGCAGGTTGTTCTCCCAGGTGTCGACCTGCGAGCCGTCGACGGCGACCACCTGGCCGTCGCCCCAGATCCCGGCCACGTCCAGCTTCGCGAACTCGTTGATCACATCGGTGGAGCCTCGGTAGACCTTGGTGGGGTCGGAGTGCTTGTTGCCGGCCGTGTAGATCTCGTGCACGGAGACCTTGCCGCGCATGTGCCGGGCGACCTCGGCCGGGCCCAGGTTGGTGCCGTAGGCGTAGGTCGTGGTGACGTAGCGGCCGAGCGTGTCGCGGATCTTCGGGTCCGACCCCGAGGCTGGCCCGAAGTGCCGGTGCCAGCCGGTCAGGTACGCGGTGCGGGTCAGGATGTCCAGCAGGCTGCGTTCGGGCAGCCGCTGGTGGATCGCCGCTTCCAGCGTGATCGCCGAGGGTCGCCGGTCGGCGCCCTTGCGGCGCTTGAGCACCGGCCGCTCGCCGTCCAGGACCAGGTCGGTGTTCGCCGGGAAACCGGCGTCCACTGTCGCGGCGGTGCGGGTCAGCTCGTGCCGGTAGTGCGCACCAGCGCGGCCGCGTCGATCGGGATACCGGCCTGAGCGCAGAAGTCCGCGGCCAGCAGCTGGCACTCGTCCCAGGTCATGAGCTGGGCGTGCAGGTTGGCGTAGGAGTCCGAGCCGGCGACCGCGATGTCCCCGGAGCGCAGCTCGGCGGCCAGGTAGGAGAACACGCAGACCTCCAGGTGTCGCCGCGCGAGCATCCCGGGTCGCTGCTTGTCGCGCAGCACCTTGTGCCAGGCGTCGCTGGCGAAGGCGTCCGCATCGACGCTGACCGTCGTCGGCGGTTGCCCATCCACCTCGACCGTGATGGTCTCCGGTA
The DNA here is from genome assembly GCF_001932475.1 of Pseudonocardia sp. Ae717_Ps2. Taxonomy (NCBI): domain Bacteria; kingdom Bacillati; phylum Actinomycetota; class Actinomycetes; order Pseudonocardiales; family Pseudonocardiaceae; genus Pseudonocardia; species Pseudonocardia sp. Ae717_Ps2. Next base: position 716 of record NZ_MCIS01000024.1, on the reverse strand, counting down.
TCCAGTCACTGCGCCGGTCGCGGACCGCGCGGATGAACTCGACCGCGTCCAGCACGCTGCGATCAGCGCTGGTGGCCTCCAGCTCGATCGCGTCGACCAGGGTGAACAGCACCGGCCGGTGCGAACGGTAGAACCGCTCCAGCAGCGGCAGGTAGTTGTTGCCGTGGTAGGCCGACACCGCCTCGGCCGCGGTGGCCAGTGCGTCGATCTCGCCGGCGTCGGCCAGAGTCTTGAGAACCAGGCGGCCAGTGCGTTCCTCCACGCCCTCGACCGGCTGGCCCGGCTCGCTGGGGTCGGCTGGCATGCTGGCTTCGCGGGCGCGGCCACGACGTCGCCGAGCACGCCGATGAGTCGTTAGGTCTCGGCGCGGTTAGCGGACTGGATCTCAGCCAGACGCTCGCGGCCCTTCTTGTGCAGCGCGGCGAGACGCTTGCAGAACATGGTCACCACCTCGTCGCGGGCCGAGGTGCGGCACTCGTGAACGAGGCTGATCAGCAGCGTCAGCCGCTTGTCGTCGTTGAGGACCTTCCGCATGTCGGCGGCGTCGGTCACCGCGCGCCTCGCCGGCGAAGTGCGCGACCTTGCCCGGTGGGATGCCGTCGAGCCACAGCTCGGTCGGACCGAGCGCGTCTAACGCGGCCAGGCGCGCCAGGCGGTCCTTGAACTTGCCCAGCGTCGCGGCGCCGGCGGAGTCCTTCAGCCGGTCGAACTCGCTG
>NZ_MCIS01000023.1:0-22578 GCF_001932475.1 Pseudonocardia sp. Ae717_Ps2 | reverse complement strand
GCCGAAGGGCGCACCGAAGCCAGCGCGGCCGTCACCGCACACCGCCACGACGACGACGGCCGTGTCCGGCACCCGGCAGAGCCGGGCACCGGCCCGCCTCAGCCTCCGGCCGGCGGGCCGGGCCCGGCACTGCCAAGCGCACACCTACGGCGACGCCGACAAAACGGTCCGGTGCCAGCTGCGAGGGCGTGGTGCCCTCCCTCGAACCGGCCGAGGATCGAATGCTGATCAGAACCCGTCAAGGGCGGCTGCGCCGTCGCTCCGCGATCTTCGACCCTTGACTGAACCTGCCCAGCCTTCAAGCGGCCTATATCGAGGAAGGGCAGGCGTCGAGACGGGCTGTGGAGCCGCTGGGGCGAGCCGCTGCCTGTTTCCGGGGTGGGGAAGTGCCCTCGTCGCGTAGCGCCGCGCTGGGGGGCTCTAGGTACGCTGTGGGTAGCCACGTTGGCCGGTGCTCCGATCGCTTCGCAGGGTGACCATTTCCGGCCGACGTGCGGGCCCCCGGGATGCCAGTCCTGGGGGCTCACTTCTGTGTCGACCTGGTTGCTAACTCTGGCCTGATCAGGCCGCTACCTCGTGGAGGCGCGCCGCGCCGTCCGCGATCTCGTCCCAGTAGCGGGCGTAGTCGGCGTCCTCCGAGGGGCCCATCAGCCGCGGTCCGCGGACCCGGCCCAACGGCCGGCGGGTGCCTGGACCAGCGCGACCCCGGGCGGGGCGAGCTGGTGCTCCTCGAGGTGATCGCGGGCGGACTGGCCGTGGAGCATCACCAGGGCCTCCGGGTCGTCGAGCCGGAAGCTGATCCGCAGGCCGAGCTGACCGCGCTCGAAACCACCGACGACGGTCGCGTCCGCGCGCTGGGTGACCACCATCAGCCGCAGGCCCGCCTTGTGTCCCTCGGAGACCAGGCGGCCGTAGAGCGCGAGGAGCTGCTCACGCATCTTCGGCTGGCCCTTCTCGACCGGGGCCGTCGACGCCAGGCGCAGCAGCCCGCGAACTCTTCGAGCACGACCACGATCAGCGGGAACCCGGCATGGAAGCGGGTGAACTTGTCCCGGCGAGGCGGCAGGTTCCGGATCCGGGTGTCCATCTCCGCGACCAGGCGGACCAGCAGATCCCGGTGTGCCTCAACGTCGGCCGACCCGGTGGCCTGCCACTCGTGGTGCCGGGTACCCACGTAGGGACGGCCCAGAAGCAACCCAGACAGGTCAGACCCCGCGATCAGGACATCGTCGAGGCGGGCGAGCTGCGCCAGCGCCGAATAGCACCACACGCTCTTGCCCGAGCGGGTCGCGCCCTGAATGCAGACGTGCGGCCCCTCCACCCAGGACTGGCGCAGAGGGTTGCCCGAGCTCGTCTCGGGCGATGGTGATCTCACGTCGGAGACCGACAGCCCGCGGCCGGCCAACGGAGCCGGGACCTCGCCGTCGAGGGGGTCGCCGATCAGCAGCTCGATCCGGACCCACTCCGATCCGCGCGGGTAGACCCGGATCCGGTCATAGCCCAGCGCCGCCGCGATCCGCCGCGACGCCTCGTCAGCACGGAAGTCCTCGATGAGCTGGCCGTGGATCTTGCGCACCACCAGCACCGGGTCCGGCCCCGACAGGTCCGCCCGGGCCAGGGTCGGGATGACGATCGTGGTGCCGGAGGCGACCTGCACCGTGTGCGAGAGCCCCGGAACCCGCTCACAGACCCGGCGCCACGGGTTCACCAGCCGGTCGACGAACTCGCGGGCGGCCCGATCCTCGGCGCGCTGCCTGCTCCACATGATCAGTGCTCCTGTCGTGAAGACGGCCCCGGTCCGGGAGGGGGTTCTCCGGGCCGGGGCCGTGGTCGAGCGGGGTTCAGTTGCTCAGCGGGCGATGAGGGCGGCGACCGCGGTAGTGACGGCGACACCAACAGGGATCTGCACCTGGTGGTGGACGCCTGATCCATCAGGGCGCGACCGTTCACTCCGTGATCAGCCAGGCCGTGGAACCGCTTCTGTCGGCCCGATCCGGGCGCCGTGCTCGTCACGCTGGCGACCCGGGATCGCGGCAAACCGAGCGAGCAGACGGCCGTCATCGATCACCGCATGCACCACGCCCTCCGCCACCACGCCGGTGAGCTGGGCCAGCCACGGGACCCGGACACCGGCAGTCCGGTAGAACGCCCACTTCGTGACGGCCTGCGCCGCGGCATAGGTGGAGGCGTGCAGAGCAAGTTCCCGGCGACCCTGCCCGGTGCGGTGCTGCTTGTGGGCCGACATGCAGTCGTCCTGGGCCAAGTAGTCCCCGCCGTGATGACCCAGCAGGGCCCCCAGCGCCGTCAGGACGGTGATCGCGATCCGCTCGGACATGCCTTTGCTCCTTGATCAGCTAGCGACAGCGGTGGAGGTGGTCGACACGAGTGCGCCGGTGAAAGCCCAGCCGTCGCAGCGGGGGCACTGATCCGGCAGGCGGCCGCCGTCGTCCGGGATCTCCTCGGCGTGCTGGCACGAGGTGCAGGTCAGCACCACCAGCACGAGGCCCATCTGGCCGTCGAGCACCGGCCACCGGCGGCCCCGCCATCACGCGGCCTGCTCGTTCTTCCGGCCCGAGCCGCCGATCGGGCGGATCGCGTCGGCGCGGTAGTAGACCTGCGCCCCGACGACCTTGTCCTCACCGGTGTTCTTGTCCTTGATCGTCTTGTCCATCACGCCGACCTCGAAGCCGACCAGCTCGCCAGGGCATCCCGGGCTGAAACCCGTGGCGCGGGTCCTCGTGCGACGCGATCGTCACGTTCAGCACCGAAAACGACGGCCGCCCGACGCCTGGAACCCCACCGTGACCTGGGCAACCCACTTCGGGGTGCCGTTCCGCAAGCACTCCTGATCGGTGTCGCTGCCGAACTTCAGCTTCGGCGCCAGGTCCATGACCATCACCATCGTGAAACTCGTCGGGTCGATCTTGAAGTTCATCGGGCCCTGGTTCGACATGCGCATCTCCCATGTTTTTCGATCCGCCACTCCGGGGCCAGACCGTCCTGTGGTTCTTGTCCTCAGTTCGCAGCCTCGAAGGTCTGGACGTCTGGACTGATAGAACTACCGTAGCATGAGTCCCCTCAAAGGTCTAGACGTATGAATCAGAGGAGGTCAGACGATGGCCCGGAAGTACGAGAAGATTCGCCCGCGAGCTGCGAGAAAGGATCACCAACGGCACCTATCCGCCGGGGTCGACCCTCCCGCACTCCCCGAGTTGATGGCGACGTACGAGGTAGCGCGGGGAGACCGTGCGCAGCGCGGTGTCGGCCCTTGCCAACGAGGGCCTGGTGACGCCGCTGTCAGGTGTCGGAACAGTCGTGCGCGACCTCGGCACCGTGGACATGCACAGCCAGCCCGGAGACGCGCATCCCGCGTGGGGGAGCACCACCGGGGATGACTCAAAGATCGAGACCGTCGAGGCGTCCTACGACGTCGCGAACCACGAAGTAGCGCAGCGCCTCGGCATTGGCCGGGGGGATCGGGTTGTCCACCGAGTCCGGCGGTACTACAAGGGCCGCCACATCGTGTTGCTGCACGATCAGTGGCTCCCAGGCGAGGTAGGTGCGCGAATCCACTCAGAGACCGGGTACGACCCGGCCGACAAGGACGCCCACGAGCGGACCGACCTGTACTCGTTCATGCGCGAGGCCGGATACCAGCCTGCACAGACAACCGAACGAGTGAGCACTCGGATGCCTGACCCGGACGAACGGGACGTCATGTCGATCCCGCCTGGCGTACCCGTGCTGATCACGCTGCGGACCACGCGCGACGCGAGCCAGATCGAGCTGGAAACCAGCACCTTCGTAGCAACTGGTGATCGAGCAGAGCAGACCTACACAGTGGCGATGTAGGTTCCTGGCCAATCGCGGCAGAGCCCCCATCGCCGCGGTTGGCCGGCCAGTCCGGCACTCATCAGTTGTCAGTAATACCTGACTGGCAACGTCAGGGCTTCTTGACAGCATTGCCAAGCTGTCCTGACAGTTAATTGTCAGGCTATCTTGACGATTGGTTATTTCGCCAGGCAAGCTTGACTGACAGTGTCAAGGAAGGATGACTGACAAATGGCTCCCGTGAAGGACTTGAGCGGCCCCTGGAACGTCACCACCACGCATCCGGCTGCCGGTGAGCACGAGGGTCACGCGCTGGGGATCGTCGCCGGGCAGGACGACGAGCCGATCAGCAACGACACCGTGGAAGTGCACGTGCGGTACGCGTCGTGCTCGTGCGGGTGGTCCGGCCAGCTGCGCACCGCCCCCGGTGCCCGCGAGCAGCCTCTGCGGACCCGCCGGTACCGGGCTCAGACCCGGGAGGTCCTGCGCCCCGAGTGGGATGCCCACGTCGGTCAGTGGCTCCCTGAGCCCGCTGTCGGCCCCGGACCCAACCGAAGACACCCCCGCCGCCCCGCCGGAGCCGCAGGGAGCATCTGAGCGTCCACAGCGACGGCGGCCGAGCAAGCGCGCCAAGCCGGTCGAGCCGACGGCCGCGCCGGAAGCCCGCGGCCGTCGTCGTCGAGGACCAGGCGGTGCCCGAGCCCGACCCCGGAGCTCGTCTAGTCGAGGCCGCTGCCGTCGCCGGTACCGCAGCCGCCGCTGCCCGCCGAGCGGAACGACGCCCTCACCGACGCCGTACGCGAAGCGCGCCAAGCCGGGATCTCCTGGGCCAAGATCGGCGCCGCCACGTCGATGAGCCGCCAGGCCGCACACGAGCGCTGGCGCGTCCTCTGACCACAGCCCGTCACTGACCCAGATCAAGATCAAATGCACCACCGCACCACCGCACCACCGCACCACCGCACCACCGCACCTATGCATCACATGGTCTTGAAGGCCGCGTAGCCACCCACCGTGTTCAGCTGCATCGTCGTCGTATCGACGACAGGCGTTTCCTTAGGAAAACGCCTAACTTGGGTCCGCCGGAGGCGCCCACCCAGACCACGCCCCTGGCCGAAGATCATCAGATGATGCATAGGTCCTGGCGGTCCTGGCGGTCCTGGCCGTCGCCCTCAGAGCGCCGTAGCGGGCCGGTAGTAGCTCCGGCGCCGTTCCCGGCGCTGTTCGGGGTCTTCGGCCGCGAGCGCGGCTTTGAGCCACGCAAACGGGGCGTCTCCGGGGTCGAGCTGGACGGCGCGTTCGGTGGTGTCAGCCTCGAACTCGAAGGCCAGGCCCCGGGCGTCGAGCCAGGCGCGCGCGGCGGGAACTCCGCCGTGGCGAGTCGCGATGATCAGGTCCTCCGCGACCGGGTAGATCTTCTTCCAGCTCCGGGCCGGGAGGACTCCTGCCAGCTCTCCACCTCCGTCTTCTTCGGCGATCTCCTCGTCCTTGACCTCGGTGACCCCGCAGCGCTGCTTGAGGCCGTTGGACCACACGAGCTGCTGCATGCCGTGGCTGCCCTGTTCCCACTCCTGCCAGAGCGCGACGTCGCGCTCGTTGCCGGTGTCGATCGCGTCGGCGAGGATCTGGAACGGCGTGCGGGAGCCGCGCTTGCCGCGCTTCCACCGGCCACCGGCGGTCTCGAAGGCCAGCTTCGAGATGTACTTGCCCATCTTCTCCACCGCGCCGTTACCGACCCGCACGTCGATGCCGTGCTCGGCGGTGGCGCTCATGCCCTTCTTCGCCAGCCCCGCGGCCCAGCGGGTGTAGACCTCGCAGGTCAGAGCAGGAATCTCCGCGCTCACATCGGTCGGGAAGATCAACAGGGCGTGGATGTGGAGGTGCCAGCCGTTGAGGTCGGTGTGGGTGCCCTCCACTCCCCGGACATAGTCCATGTCAGGTCCGTCTTCCACCGCTTCCACCCCCGCGACTGTGTGAGGTGTCGCCACGCCGCGCTCAGCGCTCGGCGAAGTTCGCGCAGGCTGTGGCCCCGGTGGTGGCGCATCGTCAGGGTCAGCAGTGCGACCGTGCCCCCCGGTCGGCGTTCCAGTTGATCAGCTGTTCGAGATCCTTCGAGCGGCGCGCACTGATCTTGGCCGAGCACACCGGGCACGCCCACACGCTGCCGCAGGTCGCCAGGCCGCCGAAGCCTGCGGTGCCCGGTTCCCCCTCCGGTCCGGGCGTGTGGTGCAACGAGACCTCTCCACCCTCGTTGGTCGAGACCCGACCGCACTTCTTGACCCGCGACAGGCTCGTGATCGCGGCCAGCTCCCGGCGAGCCCGGTACTTGTCGCGTAGCGCCTGATCCTGGCGGTCCCAGAAGGCCCCGCGTGGTCCTGACCTGCGGTGGCCGCACTTTTCGCGTCGTTACCAAGCGCGGCCGCCGAAGGGCGCACCGAAGCCAGCGCGGCCGTCACCGCACACCGCCACGACGACGACGGCCGTGTCCGGCACCCGGCAGAGCCGGGCACCGGCCCGCCTCAGCCTCCGGCCGGCGGGCCGGGCCCGGCACTGCCAAGCGCACACCTACGGCGACGCCGACAAACGGTCCGGTGCCAGCTGCGAGGGCGTGGTGCCCTCCCTCGAACCGGCCGAGGATCGAATGCTGATCAGAACCCGTCAAGGGCGGCTGCGCCGTCGCTCCGCGATCTTCGACCCTTGACTGAACCTGCCCAGCCTTCAAGCGGCCTATATCGAGGAAGGGCAGGCGTCGAGACGGGCTGTGGAGCCGCTGGGGCGAGCCGCTGCCTGTTTCCGGGGTGGGGAAGTGCCCTCGTCGCGTAGCGCCGCGCTGGGGGGGCTCTAGGTAGCTGTGGGTAGCCACGTTGGCCGGTGCTCCGATCGCTTCGCAGGGTGACCATTTCCGGCCGACGTGCGGGCCCCCGGGATGCCAGTCCTGGGGGCTCACTTCTGTGTCGACCTGGTTGCTAACTCTGGCCTGAATCAGGCCGCTACCTCGTGGAGCGCGCCGCGCCGTCCGCGATCTCGTCCCAGTAGCGGGCGTAGTCGGCGTCCTCCGAGGGGCCCATCAGCCGCGGTCCGCGGACCCGGCCCAACGGCCGGGCGGGTGCTGGACCAGCGCGACCCCGGGCGGGGCGAGCTGGTGCCCTCGAGGTGATCGCGGGCGGACTGGCCGTGGAGCATCACCAGGGCCTCCGGGTCGTCGAGCCGGAAGCTGATCCGCAGGCCGAGCTGACCGCGCTCGAAACCACCGACGACGGTCGCGTCCGCGCGCTGGGTGACCACCATCAGCCGCAGGCCCGCCTTGTGTCCCTCGGAGACCAGGCGGCCGTAGAGCGCGAGGAGCTGCTCACGCATCTTCGGCTGGCCCTTCTCGACCGGGGCCGTCGACGCCAGGCGCAGCAGCCCGGCGAACTCTTCGAGCACGACCACGATCAGCGGGAACCCGGCATGGAAGCGGGTGAACTTGTCCCGGCGAGGCGGCAGGTTCCGGATCCGGGTGTCCATCTCCGCGACCAGGCGGACCAGCAGATCCCGGTGTGCCTCAACGTCGGCCGACCCGGTGGCCTGCCACTCGTGGTGCCGGGTACCCACGTAGGGACGGCCCAGAAGCAACCCAGACAGGTCAGACCCCGCGATCAGGACATCGTCGAGGCGGGCGAGCTGCGCCAGCGCCGAATAGCACCACACGCTCTTGCCCGAGCGGGTCGCGCCCTGAATGCAGACGTGCGGCCCCTCCACCCAGGACTGGCGCAGAGGGTTGCCGAGCTCGTCTCGGGCGATGGTGATCTCCACGTCGGAGACCGACAGCCCGCGGCCGGCCAACGGAGCCGGGACCTCGCCGTCGAGGGGGTCGCCGATCAGCAGCTCGATCCGGACCCACTCCGATCCGCGCGGGTAGACCCGGATCCGGTCATAGCCCAGCGCCGCCGCGATCCGCCGCGACGCCTCGTCAGCACGGAAGTCCTCGATGAGCTGGCCGTGGATCTTGCGCACCACCAGCACCGGGTCCGGCCCCGACAGGTCCGCCCGGGCCAGGGTCGGGATGACGATCGTGGTGCCGGAGGCGACCTGCACCGTGTGCGAGAGCCCCGGAACCCGCTCACAGACCCGGCGCCACGGGTTCACCAGCCGGTCGACGAACTCGCGGGCGGCCCGATCCTCGGCGCGCTGCCTGCTCCACATGATCAGTGCTCCTGTCGTGAAGACGGCCCCGGTCCGGGAGGGGTTCTCCGGGCCGGGGCCGTGGTCGAGCGGGGGTCAGTTGCTCAGCGGGCGATGAGGGCGGCGACCGCGGTAGTGACGGCGACACCAACAGGGATCTGCACCTGGGTGTGGACGGCCTGATCCATCAGGGCGCGACCGTTCACTCCGTGATCAGCCAGGCCGTGGAACCGCTTCTGTCGGCCGATCCGGGCGCCGTGCTCGTCACGCTGGCGACCCGGGATCGCGGCAAACCGAGCGAGCAGACGGCCGTCATCGATCACCGCATGCACCACGCCCTCCGCCACCACGCCGGTGAGCTGGGCCAGCCACGGGACCCGGACACCGGCAGTCCGGTAGAACGCCCACTTCGTGACGGCCTGCGCCGCGGCATAGGTGGAGGCGTGCAGAGCAAGTTCCCGGCGACCCTGCCCGGTGCGGTGCTGCTTGTGGGCCGACATGCAGTCGTCCTGGGCCAAGTAGTCCCCGCCGTGATGACCCAGCAGGGCCCCCAGCGCCGTCAGGACGGTGATCGCGATCCGCTCGGACATGCCTTTGCTCCTTGATCAGCTAGCGACAGCGGGTGGAGGTGGTCGACACGAGTGCGCCGGTGAAAGCCCAGCCGTCGCAGCGGGGGCACTGATCCGGCAGGCGGCCGCCGTCGTCCGGGATCTCCTCGGCGTGCTGGCACGAGGTGCAGGTCAGCACCACCAGCACGAGGCCCATCTGGCCGTCGAGCACCGGCCACCGGCGGCCCGCCATCACGCGGCCTGCTCGTTCTTCCGGCCCGAGCCGCCGATCGGGCGGATCGCGTCGGCGCGGTAGTAGACCTGCGCCCCGACGACCTTGTCCTCACCGGTGTTCTTGTCCTTGATCGTCTTGTCCATCACGCCGACCTCGAAGCCGACCAGCTCGCAGGGCATCCCGGGCTGAAACCCGTGGCGCGGGTCCTCGTGCGACGCGATCGTCACGTTCAGCACCGAAAACGACGGCCGCCCGAACGCCTGGAACCCCACCGTGACCTGGGCAACCCACTTCGGGGTGCCGTTCCGCAAGCACTCCTGATCGGTGTCGCTGCCGAACTTCAGCTTCGGCGCCAGGTCCATGACCATCACCATCGTGAAACTCGTCGGGTCGATCTTGAAGTTCATCGGGCCCTGGTTCGACATGCGCATCTCCCATGTTTTTCGATCCGCCACTCCGGGGCCAGACCGTCCTGTGGTTCTTGTCCTCAGTTCGCAGCCTCGAAGGTCTGGACGTCTGGACTGATAGAACTACCGTAGCATGAGTCCCCTCAAAGGTCTAGACGTATGAATCAGAGGAGGTCAGACGATGGCCCGGAAGTACGAGAAGATCGCCCGCGAGCTGCGAGAAAGGATCACCAACGGCACCTATCCGCCGGGGTCGACCCTCCCCGCACTCCCCGAGTTGATGGCGACGTACGAGGTAGCGCGGGAGACCGTGCGCAGCGCGGTGTCGGCCCTTGCCAACGAGGGCCTGGTGACGCCGCTGTCAGGTGTCGGAACAGTCGTGCGCGACCTCGGCACCGTGGACATGCACAGCCAGCCCGGAGACGCGCATCCCGCGTGGGGGAGCACCACCGGGGATGACTCAAAGATCGAGACCGTCGAGGCGTCCTACGACGTCGCGAACCACGAAGTAGCGCAGCGCCTCGGCATTGGCCGGGGGATCGGGTTGTCCACCGAGTCCGGCGGTACTACAAGGGCCGCCACATCGTGTTGCTGCACGATCAGTGGCTCCCAGGCGAGGTAGGTGCGCGAATCCACTCAGAGACCGGGTACGACCCGGCCGACAAGGACGCCCACGAGCGGACCGACCTGTACTCGTTCATGCGCGAGGCCGGATACCAGCCTGCACAGACAACCGAACGAGTGAGCACTCGGATGCCTGACCCGGACGAACGGGACGTCATGTCGATCCCGCCTGGCGTACCCGTGCTGATCACGCTGCGGACCACGCGCGACGCGAGCCAGATCGAGCTGGAAACCAGCACCTTCGTAGCAACTGGTGATCGAGCAGAGCAGACCTACACAGTGGCGATGTAGGTTCCTGGCCAATCGCGGCAGAGCCCCCATCGCCGCGGTTGGCCGGCCAGTCCGGCACTCATCAGTTGTCAGTAATACCTGACTGGCAACGTCAGGGCTTCTTGACAGCATTGCCAAGCTGTCCTGACAGTTAATTGTCAGGCTATCTTGACGATTGGTTATTTCGCCAGGCAAGCTTGACTGACAGTGTCAAGGAAGGATGACTGACAAATGGCTCCCGTGAAGGACTTGAGCGGCCCCTGGAACGTCACCACCACGCATCCGGCTGCCGGTGAGCACGAGGGTCACGCGCTGGGGATCGTCGCCGGGCAGGACGACGAGCCGATCAGCAACGACACCGTGGAAGTGCACGTGCGGTACGCGTCGTGCTCGTGCGGGTGGTCCGGCCAGCTGCGCACCGCCCCCGGTGCCCGCGAGCAGCCTCTGCGGACCCGCCGGTACCGGGCTCAGACCCGGGAGGTCCTGCGCCCCGAGTGGGATGCCCACGTCGGTCAGTGGCTCCCTGAGCCGCTGTCGGCCCCGGACCCAACCGAAGACACCCCCGCCGCCCCGCCGGAGCCGCAGGGAGCATCTGAGCGTCCACAGCGACGGCGGCCGAGCAAGCGCGCCAAGCCGGTCGAGCCGACGGCCGCGCCGGAAGCCGCGGCCGTCGTCGTCGAGGACCAGGCGGTGCCCGAGCCCGACCCCGGAGCTCGTCTAGTCGAGGCCGCTGCCGTCGCCGGTACCGCAGCCGCCGCTGCCCGCCGAGCGAACGACGCCCTCACCGACGCCGTACGCGAAGCGCGCCAAGCCGGGATCTCCTGGGCCAAGATCGGCGCCGCCACGTCGATGAGCCGCCAGGCCGCACACGAGCGCTGGCGCGTCCTCTGACCACAGCCCGTCACTGACCCAGATCAAGATCAAATGCACCACCGCACCACCGCACCACCGCACCACCGCACCACCGCACCTATGCATCACATGGTCTTGAAGGCCGCGTAGCCACCCACCGTGTTCAGCTGCATCGTCGTCGTATCGACGACACGGCGTTTCCTTAGGAAAACGCCTAACTTGGGTCCGCCGGAGGCGCCCACCCAGACCACGCCCCTGGCCGAAGATCATCAGATGATGCATAGGTCCTGGCGGTCCTGGCGGTCCTGGCCGTCGCCCTCAGAGCGCCGTAGCGGGCCGGTAGTAGCTCCGGCGCCGTTCCCGGCGCTGTTCGGGGTCTTCGGCCGCGAGCGCGGCTTTGAGCCACGCAAACGGGGCGTCTCCGGGGTCGAGCTGGACGGCGCGTTCGGTGGTGTCAGCCTCGAACTCGAAGGCCAGGCCCCGGGCGTCGAGCCAGGCGCGCGCGGCGGGAACTCCGCCGTGGCGAGTCGCGATGATCAGGTCCTCCGCGACCGGGTAGATCTTCTTCCAGCTCCGGGCCGGGAGGACTCCTGCCAGCTCTCCACCTCCGTCTTCTTCGGCGATCTCCTCGTCCTTGACCTCGGTGACCCCGCAGCGCTGCTTGAGGCCGTTGGACCACACGAGCTGCTGCATGCCGTGGCTGCCCTGTTCCCACTCCTGCCAGAGCGCGACGTCGCGCTCGTTGCCGGTGTCGATCGCGTCGGCGAGGATCTGGAACGGCGTGCGGGAGCCGCGCTTGCCGCGCTTCCACCGGCCACCGGCGGTCTCGAAGGCCAGCTTCGAGATGTACTTGCCCATCTTCTCCACCGCGCCGTTACCGACCCGCACGTCGATGCCGTGCTCGGCGGTGGCGCTCATGCCCTTCTTCGCCAGCCCCGCGGCCCAGCGGGTGTAGACCTCGCAGTCAGAGCAGGAATCTCCGCGCTCACATCGGTCGGGAAGATCAACAGGGCGTGGATGTGGAGGTGCCAGCCGTTGAGGTCGGTGTGGGTGCCCTCCACTCCCCGGACATAGTCCATGTCCAGGTCCGTCTTCCACCGCTTCCACCCCCGCGACTGTGTGAGGTGTCGCCACGCCGCGCTCAGCGCTCGGCGAAGTTCGCGCAGGCTGTGGCCCCGGTGGTGGCGCATCGTCAGGGTCAGCAGTGCGACCGTGCCCCCCCGGTCGGCGTTCCAGTTGATCAGCTGTTCGAGATCCTTCGAGCGGCGCGCACTGATCTTGGCCGAGCACACCGGGCACGCCCACACGCTGCCGCAGGTCGCCAGGCCGCCGAAGCCTGCGGTGCCCGGTTCCCCCTCCGGTCCGGGCGTGTGGTGCAACGAGACCTCTCCACCCTCGTTGGTCGAGACCCGACCGCACTTCTTGACCCGCGACAGGCTCGTGATCGCGCCAGCTCCCGGCGAGCCCGGTACTTGTCGCGTAGCGCCTGATCCTGGCGGTCCCAGAAGGCCCCCGCGTGGTCCTGACCTGCGGTGGCCGCACTTTTCGCGTCGTTACCAAGCGCGGCCGCCGAAGGGCGCACCGAAGCCAGCGCGGCCGTCACCGCACACCGCCACGACGACGACGGCCGTGTCCGGCACCCGGCAGAGCCGGGCACCGGCCCGCCTCAGCCTCCGGCCGGCGGGCCGGGCCCGGCACTGCCAAGCGCACACCTACGGCGACGCCGACAAACGGTCCGGTGCCAGCTGCGAGGGCGTGGTGCCCTCCCTCGAACCGGCCGAGGATCGAATGCTGATCAGAACCCGTCAAGGGCGGCTGCGCCGTCGCTCCGCGATCTTCGACCCTTGACTGAACCTGCCCAGCCTTCAAGCGGCCTATATCGAGGAAGGGCAGGCGTCGAGACGGGCTGTGGAGCCGCTGGGGCGAGCCGCTGCCTGTTTCCGGGGTGGGGAAGTGCCCTCGTCGCGTAGCGCCGCGCTGGGGGGCTCTAGGTACGCTGTGGGTAGCCACGTTGGCCGGTGCTCCGATCGCTTCGCAGGGTGACCATTTCCGGCCGACGTGCGGGCCCCCGGGATGCCAGTCCTGGGGGCTCACTTCTGTGTCGACCTGGTTGCTAACTCTGGCCTGATCAGGCCGCTACCTCGTGGAGGCGCGCCGCGCCGTCCGCGATCTCGTCCCAGTAGCGGGCGTAGTCGGCGTCCTCCGAGGGGCCCATCAGCCGCGGTCCGCGGACCCGGCCCAACGGCCGGGCGGGTGCCTGGACCAGCGCGACCCCGGGCGGGGCGAGCTGGTGCTCCTCGAGGTGATCGCGGGCGGACTGGCCGTGGAGCATCACCAGGGCCTCCGGGTCGTCGAGCCGGAAGCTGATCCGCAGGCCGAGCTGACCGCGCTCGAAACCACCGACGACGGTCGCGTCCGCGCTGGGTGACCACCATCAGCGCAGGCCCGCCTTGTGTCCCTCGGAGACCAGGCGGCCGTAGAGCGCGAGGAGCTGCTCACGCATCTTCGGCTGGCCCTTCTCGACCGGGGCCGTCGACGCCAGGCGCAGCAGCCCGGCGAACTCTTCGAGCACGACCACGATCAGCGGGAACCCGGCATGGAAGCGGGTGAACTTGTCCCGGCGAGGCGGCAGGTTCCGGATCCGGGTGTCCATCTCCGCGACCAGGCGGACCAGCAGATCCCGGTGTGCCTCAACGTCGGCCGACCCGGTGGCCTGCCACTCGTGGTGCCGGGTACCCACGTAGGGACGGCCCAGAAGCAACCCAGACAGGTCAGACCCCGCGATCAGGACATCGTCGAGGCGGGCGAGCTGCGCCAGCGCCGAATAGCACCACACGCTCTTGCCCGAGCGGGTCGCGCCCTGAATGCAGACGTGCGGCCCCTCCACCCAGGACTGGCGCAGAGGGTTGCCGAGCTCGTCTCGGGCGATGGTGATCTCCACGTCGGAGACCGACAGCCCGCGGCCGGCCAACGGAGCCGGGACCTCGCCGTCGAGGGGGTCGCCGATCAGCAGCTCGATCCGGACCCACTCCGATCCGCGCGGGTAGACCCGGATCCGGTCATAGCCCAGCGCCGCCGCGATCCGCCGCGACGCCTCGTCAGCACGGAAGTCCTCGATGAGCTGGCCGTGGATCTTGCGCACCACCAGCACCGGGTCCGGCCCCGACAGGTCCGCCCGGCCAGGGTCGGGATGACGATCGTGGTGCCGGAGGCGACCTGCACCGTGTGCGAGAGCCCCGGAACCCGCTCACAGACCCGGCGCCACGGGTTCACCAGCCGGTCGACGAACTCGCGGGCGGCCCGATCCTCGGCGCGCTGCCTGCTCCACATGATCAGTGCTCCTGTCGTGAAGACGGCCCCGGTCCGGGAGGGGGTTCTCCGGGCCGGGGCCGTGGTCGAGCGGGGGTCAGTTGCTCAGCGGGCGATGAGGGCGGCGACCGCGGTAGTGACGGCGACACCAACAGGGATCTGCACCTGGTGGTGGACGGCCTGATCCATCAGGGCGCGACCGTTCACTCCGTGATCAGCCAGGCCGTGGAACCGCTTCTGTCGGCCGATCCGGGCGCCGTGCTCGTCACGCTGGCGACCCGGGATCGCGGCAAACCGAGCGAGCAGACGGCCGTCATCGATCACCGCATGCACCACGCCCTCCGCCACCACGCCGGTGAGCTGGGCCAGCCACGGGACCCGGACACCGGCAGTCCGGTAGAACGCCCACTTCGTGACGGCCTGCGCCGCGGCATAGGTGGAGGCGTGCAGAGCAAGTTCCCGGCGACCCTGCCCGGTGCGGTGCTGCTTGTGGGCCGACATGCAGTCGTCCTGGGCCAAGTAGTCCCCGCCGTGATGACCCAGCAGGGCCCCCAGCGCCGTCAGGACGGTGATCGCGATCCGCTCGGACATGCCTTTGCTCCTTGATCAGCTAGCGACAGCGGTGGAGGTGGTCGACACGAGTGCGCCGGTGAAAGCCCAGCCGTCGCAGCGGGGCACTGATCCGGCAGGCGGCCGCCGTCGTCCGGGATCTCCTCGGCGTGCTGGCACGAGTGCAGGTCAGCACCACCAGCACGAGGCCCATCTGGCCGTCGAGCACCGGCCACCGGCGGCCCGCCATCACGCGGCCTGCTCGTTCTTCCGGCCCGAGCCGCCGATCGGGCGGATCGCGTCGGCGCGGTAGTAGACCTGCGCCCCGACGACCTTGTCCTCACCGGTGTTCTTGTCCTTGATCGTCTTGTCCATCACGCCGACCTCGAAGCCGACCAGCTCGCAGGGCATCCCGGGCTGAAACCCGTGGCGCGGGTCCTCGTGCGACGCGATCGTCACGTTCAGCACCGAAAACGACGGCCGCCCGAACGCCTGGAACCCCACCGTGACCTGGGCAACCCACTTCGGGGTGCCGTTCCGCAAGCACTCCTGATCGGTGTCGCTGCCGAACTTCAGCTTCGGCGCCAGGTCCATGACCATCACCATCGTGAAACTCGTCGGGTCGATCTTGAAGTTCATCGGGCCCTGGTTCGACATGCGCATCTCCCATGTTTTTCGATCCGCCACTCCGGGGCCAGACCGTCCTGTGGTTCTTGTCCTCAGTTCGCAGCCTCGAAGTCTGGACGTCTGGACTGATAGAACTACCGTAGCATGAGTCCCCTCAAAGGTCTAGACGTATGAATCAGAGGAGGTCAGACGATGGCCCGGAAGTACGAGAAGATCGCCCGCGAGCTGCGAGAAAGGATCACCAACGGCACCTATCCGCCGGGGTCGACCCTCCCCGCACTCCCCGAGTTGATGGCGACGTACGAGGTAGCGCGGGAGACCGTGCGCAGCGCGGTGTCGCCTTGCCAACGAGGGCCTGGTGACGCCGCTGTCAGGTGTCGGAACAGTCGTGCGCGACCTCGGCACCGTGGACATGCACAGCCAGCCCGGAGACGCGCATCCCGCGTGGGGGAGCACCACCGGGGATGACTCAAAGATCGAGACCGTCGAGGCGTCCTACGACGTCGCGAACCACGAAGTAGCGCAGCGCCTCGGCATTGGCCGGGGGATCGGGTTGTCCACCGAGTCCGGCGGTACTACAAGGGCCGCCACATCGTGTTGCTGCACGATCAGTGGCTCCCAGGCGAGGTAGGTGCGCGAATCCACTCAGAGACCGGGTACGACCCGGCCGACAAGGACGCCCACGAGCGGACCGACCTGTACTCGTTCATGCGCGAGGCCGGATACCAGCCTGCACAGACAACCGAACGAGTGAGCACTCGGATGCCTGACCCGGACGAACGGGACGTCATGTCGATCCCGCCTGGCGTACCCGTGCTGATCACGCTGCGGACCACGCGCGACGCGAGCCAGATCGAGCTGGAAACCAGCACCTTCGTAGCAACTGGTGATCGAGCAGAGCAGACCTACACAGTGGCGATGTAGGTTCCTGGCCAATCGCGGCAGAGCCCCCATCGCCGCGGTTGGCCGGCCAGTCCGGCACTCATCAGTTGTCAGTAATACCTGACTGGCAACGTCAGGGCTTCTTGACAGCATTGCCAAGCTGTCCTGACAGTTAATTGTCAGGCTATCTTGACGATTGGTTATTTCGCCAGGCAAGCTGACTGACAGTGTCAAGGAAGGATGACTGACAAATGGCTCCCGTGAAGGACTTGAGCGGCCCCTGGAACGTCACCACCACGCATCCGGCTGCCGGTGAGCACGAGGGTCACGCGCTGGGGATCGTCGCCGGGCAGGACGACGAGCCGATCAGCAACGACACCGTGGAAGTGCACGTGCGGTACGCGTCGTGCTCGTGCGGGTGGTCCGGCCAGCTGCGCACCGCCCCCGGTGCCCGCGAGCAGCCTCTGCGACCCGCCGGTACCGGGCTCAGACCCGGGAGGTCCTGCCCCCGAGTGGGATGCCCACGTCGGTCAGTGGCTCCCTGAGCCGCTGTCGGCCCCGGACCCAACCAAGACACCCCCGCCGCCCCGCCGAGCCGCAGGGAGCATCTGAGCGTCCACAGCGACGGCGGCCGAGCAAGCGCCCAAGCCGGTCGAGCCGACGGCCGCGCCGGAAGCCGCGGCCGTCGTCGTCGAGGACCAGGCGGTGCCCGAGCCCGACCCCGGAGCTCGTCTAGTCGAGGCCGCTGCCGTCGCCGGTACCGCAGCCGCCGCTGCCCGCCGAGCGAACGACGCCCTCACCGACCCGTACGCGAAGCGCGCCAAGCCGGGATCTCCTGGGCCAAGATCGGCGCCGCCACGTCGATGAGCCGCAGGCCGCACACGAGCGCTGGCGCGTCCTCTGACCACAGCCCGTCACTGACCCAGATCAAGATCAAATGCACCACCGCACCACCGCACCACCGCACCACCGCACCACCGCACCTATGCATCACATGGTCTTGAAGGCCGCGTAGCCACCCACCGTGTTCAGCTGCATCGTCGTCGTATCGACGACACGGCGTTTCCTTAGGAAAACGCCTAACTTGGGTCCGCCGGAGGCGCCCACCCAGACCACGCCCCTGCGAAGATCATCAGATGATGCATAGGTCCTGCGGTCCTGGCGGTCCTGGCCGTCGCCCTCAGAGCGCCGTAGCGGGCCGGTAGTAGCTCCGGCGCCGTTCCCGGCGCTTTCGGGGTCTTCGGCCGCGAGCGCGGCTTTGAGCCACGCAAACGGGGCGTCTCCGGGTCGAGCTGGACGGCGGCGTTCGGTGGTGTCAGCCTCGAACTCCGAAGCCAGGCCCCGGGCGTCGAGCCAGGCGCGCGCGGCGGGAACTCCGCCGTGGCGAGTCGCGATGATCAGGTCCTCCGCGACCGGGTAGATCTTCTTCCAGCTCCGGGCCGGAGGACTCCTGCCAGCTCTCCACCTCCGTCTTCTTCGGCGATCTCCTCGTCCTTGACCTCGGTGACCCCGCAGCGCTGCTTGAGGCCGTTGGACCACACGAGCTGCTGCATGCCGTGGCTGCCCTGTTCCCACTCCTGCCAGAGCGCGACGTCGCGCTCGTTGCCGGTGTCGATCGCGTCGGCGAGGATCTGGAACGGCGTGCGGGAGCCGCGCTTGCCGCGCTTCCACCGGCCACCGGCGGTCTCGAAGGCCAGCTTCGAGATGTACTTGCCCATCTTCTCCACCGCGCCGTTACCGACCCGCACGTCGATGCCGTGCTCGGCGGTGGCGCTCATGCCCTTCTTCGCCAGCCCCGCGGCCCAGCGGGTGTAGACCTCGCAGGTCAGAGCAGGAATCCGCGCTCACATCGGTCGGGAAGATCAACAGGGCGTGGATGTGAGGTGCCAGCCGTTGAGTCGTGTGGGTGCCCTCCACTCCCCGACATAGTCCATGTCCAGGTCCGTCTTCCACCGCTTCCACCCCCGCGACTGTGTGAGGTGTCGCCACGCGCCGCTCAGCGCTCGGCGAAGTTCGGCAGGCTGTGGCCCCGGTGGTGGCGCATCGTCAGGGTCAGCAGTGCGACCTGCCCCCCCGGTCGGGCGTTCCAGTTGATCAGCTGTTCGAGATCCTTCGAGCGGCGCGCACTATCTTGGCCGAGCACACCGGGCACGCCCACACGCTGCCGCAGGTCGCCAGGCCGCCGAAGCCTGCGGTGCCCGGTTCCCCCTCCGGTCCGGGCGTGTGGTGCAACGAGAACCTCTCCACCCTCGTTGGTCGAGACCCGACCGCACTTCTTGACCCGCGACAGGCTCGTGATCGCGGCCAGCTCCCGGCGAGCCCGGTACTTGTCGCGTAGCGCCTGATCCTGGCGGTCCCAGAAGGCCCCCGCGTGGTCCTGACCTGCGGTGGCCGCACTTTTCGCGTCGTTACCAAGCGCGGCCGCCGAAGGCGCACCGAAGCCAGCGCGGCCGTCACCGCACACCGCCACGACGACGACGGCCGTGTCCGGCACCCGGCAGAGCCGGGCACCGGCCCGCCTCAGCCTCCGGCCGGCGGGCCGGGCCCGGCACTGCCAAGCGCACACCTACGGCGACGCCGACAAACGGTCCGGTGCCAGCTGCGAGGGCGTGGTGCCCTCCCTCGAACGGCCGAGGATCGAATGCTGATCAGAACCCGTCAAGGGCGGCTGCGCCGTCGCTCCGCGATCTTCGACCCTTGACTGAACCTGCCCAGCCTTCAAGCGGCCTATATCGAGGAAGGGCAGGCGTCGAGACGGGCTGTGGAGCCGCTGGGGCGAGCCGCTGCCTGTTTCCGGGGTGGGGAAGTGCCCTCGTCGCGTAGCGCCGCGCTGGGGGGCTCTAGGTACGCTGTGGGTAGCCACGTTGGCCGGTGCTCCGATCGCTTCGCAGGGTGACCATTTCCGGCCGACGTGCGGGCCCCCGGGATGCCAGTCCTGGGGGCTCACTTCTGTGTCGACCTGGTTGCTAACTCTGGCCTGATCAGGCCGCTACCTCGTGGAGGCGCGCCGCGCCGTCCGCGATCTCGTCCCAGTAGCGGGCGTAGTCGGCGTCCTCCGAGGGGCCCATCAGCCGCGGTCCGCGGACCCGGCCCAACGGCCGGGCGGTGCCTGGACCAGCGCGACCCCGGGCGGGGCGAGCTGGTGCTCCTCGAGGTGATCGCGGGCGGACTGGCCGTGGAGCATCACCAGGGCCTCCGGGTCGTCGAGCCGGAAGCTGATCCGCAGGCCGAGCTGACCGCGCTCGAAAACCACCGACGACGGTCGCGTCCGCGCGCTGGTGAACCACCATCAGCCGCAGGCCCGCCTTGTGTCCCTCGGAGACCAGGCGGCCGTAGAGCGCGAGGAGCTGCTCACGCATCTTCGGCTGGCCCTTCTCGACCGGCCGTCGACGCCAGGCGCAGCAGCCCGGCGAACTCTTCGAGCACGACCACGATCAGCGGGAACCCGGCATGGAAGCGGGTAACTTGTCCCGGCGAGGCGGCAGGTTCCGGATCCGGGTGTCCATCTCCGCGACCAGGCGGACCAGCAGATCCCGGTGTGCCTCAACGTCGGCCGACCCGGTGGCCTGCCACTCGTGGTGCCGGGTACCCACGTAGGGACGGCCCAGAAGCAACCCAGACAGGTCAGACCCCGCGATCAGGACATCGTCGAGGCGGGCGAGCTGCGCCAGCGCCGAATAGCACCACACGCTCTTGCCCGAGCGGGTCGCGCCCTGAATGCAGACGTGCGGCCCCTCCACCCAGACTGGGCAGAGGGTTGCCGAGCTCGTCTCGGGCGATGGTGATCTCCACGTCGGAGACCGACAGCCCGCGGCCGGCCAACGGAGCCGGGACCTCGCCGTCGAGGGGTCGCCGATCAGCAGCTCGATCCGGACCCACTCCGATCCGCGCGGGTAGACCCGGATCCGGTCATAGCCCAGCGCCGCCGCGATCCGCCGCGACGCCTCGTCAGCACGGAAGTCCTCGATGAGCTGGCCGTGGATCTTGCGCACCACCAGCACCGGGTCCGGCCCCGACAGGTCCGCCCGGGCCAGGGTCGGGATGACGATCGTGGTGCCGGAGGCGACCTGCACCGTGTGCGAGAGCCCCGGAACCCGCTCACAGACCCGGCGCCACGGTTCACCAGCCGGTCGACGAACTCGCGGGCGGCCCGATCCTCGGCGCGCTGCCTGCTCCACATGATCAGTGCTCCTGTCGTGAAGACGGCCCCGGTCCGGAGGGGGTTCTCCGGGCCGGGGCCGTGGTCGAGCGGGGGTCAGTTGCTCAGCGGGCGATGAGGGCGGCGACCGGTAGTGACGGCGACACCAACAGGGATCTGCACCTGGTGGTGGACGGCCTGATCCATCAGGGCGCGACCGTTCACTCCGTGATCAGCCAGGCCGTGGAACCGCTTGTCGGCCGATCCGGGCGCCGTGCTCGTCACGCTGGCGACCCGGGATCGCGGCAAACCGAGCGAGCAGACGGCCGTCATCGATCACCGCATGCACCACGCCCTCCGCCACCACGCCGGTGAGCTGGGCCAGCCACGGGACCCGGACACCGGCAGTCCGGTAGAACGCCCACTTCGTGACGGCCTGCGCCGCGGCATAGGTGGAGGCGTGCAGAGCAAGTTCCCGGCGACCCTGCCCGGTGCGGTGCTGCTTGTGGGCCGACATGCAGTCGTCCTGGGCCAAGTAGTCCCCGCCGTGATGACCCAGCAGGCCCCCAGCGCCGTCAGGACGGTGATCGCGATCCGCTCGGACATGCCTTTGCTCCTTGATCAGCTAGCGACAGCGGTGGAGGTGGTCGACACGAGTGCGCCGGTGAAAGCCCAGCCGTCGCAGCGGGGGCACTGATCCGGCAGGCGGCCGCCGTCGTCCGGGATCTCCTCGGCGTGCTGGCACGAGGTGCAGGTCAGCACCACCAGCACGAGGCCCATCTGGCCGTCGAGCACCGGCCACCGGCGGCCCGCCATCACGCGGCCTGCTCGTTCTTCCGGCCCGAGCCGCCGATCGGGCGGATCGCGTCGGCGCGGTAGTAGACCTGCGCCCCGACGACCTTGTCCTCACCGGTGTTCTTGTCCTTGATCGTCTTGTCCATCACGCCGACCTCGAAGCCGACCAGCTCGCAGGGCATCCCGGGCTGAAACCCGTGGCGCGGGTCCTCGTGCGACGCGATCGTCACGTTCAGCACCGAAAACGACGGCCGCCCGAACGCCTGGAACCCACCGTGACCTGGGCAACCCACTTCGGGGTGCCGTTCCGCAAGCACTCCTGATCGGTGTCGCTGCCGAACTTCAGCTTCGGCGCCAGGTCCATGACCATCACCATCGTGAAACTCGTCGGGTCGATCTTGAAGTTCATCGGGCCCTGGTTCGACATGCGCATCTCCCATGTTTTTCGATCCGCCACTCCGGGGCCAGACCGTCCTGTGGTTCTTGTCCTCAGTTCGCAGCCTCGAAGGTCTGGACGTCTGGACTGATAGAACTACCGTAGCATGAGTCCCCTCAAAGGTCTAGACGTATGAATCAGAGGAGGTCAGACGATGGCCCGGAAGTACGAGAAGATCGCCCGCGAGCTGCGAGAAAGGATCACCAACGGCACCTATCCGCCGGGGTCGACCCTCCCCGCACTCCCCGAGTTGATGGCGACGTACGAGGTAGCGCGGGAGACCGTGCGCAGCGCGGTGTCGGCCCTTGCCAACGAGGGCCTGGTGACGCCGCTGTCAGGTGTCGGAACAGTCGTGCGCGACCTCGGCACCGTGGACATGCACAGCCAGCCCGGAGACGCGCATCCCGCGTGGGGGAGCACCACCGGGGATGACTCAAAGATCGAGACCGTCGAGGCGTCCTACGACGTCGCGAACCACGAAGTAGCGCAGCGCCTCGGCATTGGCCGGGGGGATCGGGTTGTCCACCGAGTCCGGCGGTACTACAAGGGCCGCCACATCGTGTTGCTGCACGATCAGTGGCTCCCAGGCGAGGTAGGTGCGCGAATCCACTCAGAGACCGGGTACGACCCGGCCGACAAGGACGCCCACGAGCGGACCGACCTGTACTCGTTCATGCGCGAGGCCGGATACCAGCCTGCACAGACAACCGAACGAGTGAGCACTCGGATGCCTGACCCGGACGAACGGGACGTCATGTCGATCCCGCCTGGCGTACCCGTGCTGATCACGCTGCGGACCACGCGCGACGCGAGCCAGATCGAGCTGGAAACCAGCACCTTCGTAGCAACTGGTGATCGAGCAGAGCAGACCTACACAGTGGCGATGTAGGTTCCTGGCCAATCGCGGCAGA
>NZ_MCIS01000022.1:0-26019 GCF_001932475.1 Pseudonocardia sp. Ae717_Ps2 | reverse complement strand
TTCTGTGTCGACCTGGTTGCTAACTCTGGCCTGATCAGGCCGCTACCTCGTGGAGGCGCGCCCGCCCGTCCGCGATCTCGTCCCAGTAGCGGGCGTAGTCGGCGTCCTCCGAGGGCCCATCAGCCGCGGTCCGGACCCGGCCCAACGGCCGGGCGGGTGCCTGGACCAGCGCGACCCCGGCGGGGCGAGCTGGTGCTCCTCGAGGTGATCGCGGCGGACTGGCCGTGGAGCATCACCAGGGCCTCCGGGTCGTCGAGCCGGAAGCTGATCCGCAGGCCGAGCTGACCGCGCTCGAAACCACCGACGACGGTCGCGTCCGCGCGCTGGTGACCACCATCAGCCGCAGGCCCGCCTTGTGTCCCTCGGAGACCAGGCGGCCGTAGAGCGCGAGGAGCTGCTCACGCATCTTCGGCTGGCCCTTCTCGACCGGGGCCGTCGACGCCAGGCGCAGCAGCCCGGCGAACTCTTCGAGCACGACCACGATCAGCGGAACCCGGCATGGAAGCGGGTGAACTTGTCCCGGCGAGGCGGCAGGTTCCGGATCCGGGTGTCCATCTCCGCGACCAGGCGGACCAGCAGATCCCGGTGTGCCTCAACGTCGCCGACCCGTGGCCTGCCACTCGTGGTGCCGGGTACCCACGTAGGGACGGCCCAGAAGCAACCCAGACAGGTCAGACCCCGCGATCAGGACATCGTCGAGGCGGGCGAGCTGCGCCAGCGCCGAATAGCACCACACGCTCTTGCCCGAGCGGTCGCGCCCTGAATGCAGACGTGCGGCCCCTCCACCCAGGACTGGCGCAGAGGTTGCCGAGCTCGTCTCGGGCGATGTATCTCCACTCGGAGACCGACAGCCCGCGGCCGGCCAACGGAACCGGGACCTCGCCGTCGAGGGGTCGCCATCAGCAGCTCGATCCGACCCACTCCGATCCGCGCGGGTAGACCCGGATCCGGTCATAGCCCAGCGCCGCCGCGATCCGCCGCGACGCCTCGTCAGCACGGAAGTCCTCGATGAGCTGGCCGTGGATCTTGCGCACCACCAGCACCGGTCCGGCCCCGACAGGTCCGCCCGGGCCAGGGTCGGATGACGATCGTGGTCCGGAGCGACCTGCACCGTGTGCGAGAGCCCCGAACCCGCTCACAGACCCGGCGCCACGGTTCACCAGCCGGTCGACAACTCGCGGGCGGCCCGATCCTCGGCGCGCTGCCTGCTCCACATGATCAGTGCTCCTGTCGTGAAGACGCCCCGGTCCGGAGGGGTTCTCCGGCCGGGCCGTGGTCGAGCGGGGTCAGTTGCTCAGCGGGCGATGAGGCGGCGACCGCGTAGTGACGGCGACACCAACAGGATCTGCACCTGTGTGGACGGCCTGATCCATCAGGGCGCGACCGTTCACTCCGTGATCAGCCAGGCCGTGGAACCGCTTCTGTCGCCGATCCGGCGCCTGCTCGTCACGCTGGCGACCCGGGATCGCGGCAAACCGAGCGAGCAGACGGCCGTCATCGATCACCGCATGCACCACGCCCTCCGCCACCACGCCGTGAGCTGGGCCAGCCACGGACCCGGACACCGGCAGTCCGTAGAACGCCCACTTCGTGACGGCCTGCGCCGCGGCATAGTGGAGGCGTGCAGAGCAAGTTCCCGGCGACCCTGCCCGGTGCGTGCTGCTTGTGGCCGACATGCATCGTCCTGGGCCAAGTAGTCCCCGCCGTGATGACCCAGCAGGGCCCCCAGCGCCTCAGGACGGTGATCGCGATCCGCTCGACATGCCTTTGCTCCTTGATCAGCTAGCGACAGCGTGGAGGTGTCGACACGAGTGCGCCGGTGAAAGCCCAGCCGTCGCAGCGGGGCACTGATCCGGCAGCGCCGCCGTCGTCCGGATCTCCTCGGCGTGCTGCACGAGTGCAGTCAGCACCACCAGCACGAGGCCCATCTGGCCGTCGAGCACCGCCACCGCGGCCCCCATCACGCGGCCTGCTCGTTCTTCCGGCCCGAGCCGCCGATCGGCGGATCGCGTCGGCGCGTAGTAGACCTGCGCCCCGACGACCTTGTCCTCACCGGTTTCTTGTCCTTATCGTCTGTCCATCACGCCGACCTCGAAGCCGACCAGCTCGCAGGGCATCCCGGCTGAAACCCGTGGCGCGGTCCTCGTGCGACGCGATCTCACGTTCAGCACCGAAAACGACGGCCGCCCGAACGCCTGGAACCCCACCTGACCTGGCAACCCACTTCGGGTGCCGTTCCGCAAGCACTCCTGATCGGTGTCGCTGCCGAACTTCAGCTTCGGCGCCAGTCCATGACCATCACCATCGTGAAACTCGTCGGTCGATCTTGAAGTTCATCGGCCCTGTTCGACATGCGCATCTCCCATGTTTTCGATCCGCCACTCCGGGCCAGACCGTCCTGTGTTCTTGTCCTCAGTTCGCAGCCTCGAAGTCTGGACGTCTGGACTGATAGAACTACCGTAGCATGAGTCCCCTCAAAGGTCTAGACGTATGAATCAGAGGAGTCAGACGATGGCCCGGAAGTACGAGAAGATCGCCCGCGAGCTGCGAGAAAGGATCACCAACGCACCTATCCGCCGGGTCGACCCTCCCCGCACTCCCCGATTGATGGCGACGTACGAGGTAGCCGGGAGACCGTGCGCAGCGCGGTGTCGGCCCTTGCCAACGAGGCCTGGTGACCCGCTGTCAGTGTCGGAACAGTCGTGCCGACCTCGGCACCGTGGACATGCACAGCCAGCCCGAGACGCGCATCCCGCTGGGAGCACCACCGGGATGACTCAAAGATCGAGACCGTCGAGGCGTCCTACGACGTCGCAACCACGAAGTAGCGCAGCGCCTCGCATTGCCGGGGATCGGTTGTCCACCGAGTCCGCGTACTACAAGGCCGCCACATCGTGTTGCTGCACGATCATGGCTCCCAGCGAGTAGTGCGCGAATCCACTCAGAGACCGGTACGACCCGCCGACAAGGACGCCCACGAGCGGACCGACCTGTACTCGTTCATGCGCGAGCCGGATACCAGCCTGCACAGACAACCGAACGAGTGAGCACTCGGATGCCTGACCCGGACGAACGGACGTCATGTCGATCCCGCCTGGCGTACCCGTGCTGATCACGCTGCGGACCACGCGCGACGCGAGCCAGATCGAGCTGAAACCAGCACCTTCTAGCAACTGGTGATCGAGCAGAGCAGACCTACACAGTGGCGATGTAGTTCCTGGCCAATCGCGCAGAGCCCCCATCGCCCGGTTGCCGGCCAGTCCGCACTCATCAGTTGTCAGTAATACCTGACTGGCAACGTCAGGCTTCTTGACAGCATTGCCAAGCTGTCCTGACAGTTAATTGTCAGCTATCTTGACGATTGTTATTTCGCCAGGCAAGCTTGACTGACAGTGTCAAGGAAGGATGACTGACAAATGGCTCCCGTGAAGACTTGAGCGCCCCTGGAACGTCACCACCACGCATCCGGCTGCCGTGAGCACGAGGTCACGCGCTGGGATCGTCGCCGGCAGGACGACGAGCCGATCAGCAACGACACCGTGGAAGTGCACGTGCGGTACGCGTCGTGCTCGTGCGGTGTCCGGCCAGCTGCGCACCGCCCCCGGTGCCCGCGAGCAGCCTCTGCGACCCGCCGTACCGGGCTCAGACCCGGGAGTCCTGCGCCCCGAGTGGGATGCCCACGTCGTCAGTGGCTCCCTGAGCCGCTGTCGGCCCCGGACCCAACCGAAGACACCCCCGCCGCCCCGCCGGAGCCGCAGGGAGCATCTGAGCGTCCACAGCGACGGCGGCCGAGCAAGCGCGCCAAGCCGGTCGAGCCGACGGCCGCGCCGGAAGCCGCGCCGTCGTCGTCGAGACCAGGCGGTGCCCGAGCCCGACCCCGGAGCTCGTCTAGTCGAGCCGCTGCCGTCGCCGTACCGCAGCCGCCGCTGCCCGCCGAGCGAACGACGCCCTCACCGACCCGTACGCGAAGCGCGCCAAGCCGGATCTCCTGGCCAAGATCGGCGCCGCCACGTCGATGAGCCGCCAGGCCGCACACGAGCGCTGGCGCGTCCTCTGACCACAGCCCGTCACTGACCCAGATCAAGATCAAATGCACCACCGCACCACCGCACCACCCACCACCGCACCACCGCACCACCGCACCTATGCATCACATGGTCTTGAAGGCCGCGTAGCCACCCACCGTGTTCAGCTGCATCGTCGTCGTATCGACGACACGGCGTTTCCTTAGGAAAACGCCTAACTTGGTCCGCCGGAGGCGCCCACCCAGACCACGCCCCTGGCCGAAGATCATCAGATGATGCATAGTCCTGCGGTCCTGGCGTCCTGGCCGTCGCCCTCAGAGCGCCGTAGCGGCCGTAGTAGCTCCGGCGCCGTTCCCGCGCTGTTCGGGTCTTCGGCCGCGAGCGCGGCTTTGAGCCACGCAAACGGGCGTCTCCGGGTCGAGCTGGACGCGCGTTCGTGGTGTCAGCCTCGAACTCGAAGCCAGGCCCCGGGCGTCGAGCCAGGCGCGCCGCGGAACTCCGCCGTGCGAGTCCGATGATCAGGTCCTCCGCGACCGGGTAGATCTTCTTCCAGCTCCGGGCCGGGAGACTCCTGCCAGCTCTCCACCTCCGTCTTCTTCGCGATCTCCTCGTCCTTGACCTCGGTGACCCCGCAGCGCTGCTTGAGCCGTTGGACCACACGAGCTGCTGCATGCCGTGGCTGCCCTTTCCCACTCCTGCCAGAGCGCGACGTCGCGCTCGTTCCGGTGTCGATCGCGTCGGCGAGGATCTGGAACGGCGTGCGGGAGCCGCGCTTGCCGCGCTTCCACCGGCCACCGCGGTCTCGAAGCCAGCTTCGAGATTACTTGCCCATCTTCTCCACCGCGCCGTTACCGACCCGCACGTCGATGCCGTGCTCGCGTGCGCTCATGCCCTTCTTCCCAGCCCCGCGCCCAGCGGTGTAGACCTCGCAGTCAGAGCAGGAATCTCCCGCTCACATCGTCGGGAAGATCAACAGGCGTGGATGTGGAGTGCCAGCCGTTGAGGTCGGTGTGGGTGCCCTCCACTCCCCGACATAGTCCATGTCCAGGTCCGTCTTCCACCGCTTCCACCCCCGCGACTGTGTGAGGTGTCGCCACGCCGCGCTCAGCGCTCGGCGAAGTTCGCGCAGGCTGTGCCCCGTGGTGGCGCATCGTCAGGTCAGCAGTGCGACCGTGCCCCCCCGTCGGCGTTCCAGTTGATCAGCTGTTCGAATCCTTCGAGCGGCGCGCACTGATCTTGCCGAGCACACCGGGCACGCCCACACGCTGCCGCAGGTCGCCAGGCCGCCGAAGCCTGCGTGCCCGTTCCCCCTCCGTCCGGCGTGTGGTGCAACGAGACCTCTCCACCCTCGTTGTCGAGACCCGACCGCACTTCTTGACCCGCGACAGGCTCGTGATCGCGGCCAGCTCCCGGCGAGCCCGGTACTTGTCGCGTAGCGCCTGATCCTGCGTCCCAGAAGCCCCCGCGTGTCCTGACCTGCGTGGCCGCACTTTTCGCGTCGTTACCAAGCGCGGCCGCCGAAGGGCGCACCGAAGCCAGCGCGCCGTCACCGCACACCGCCACGACGACGACGGCCGTGTCCGGCACCCGGCAGAGCCGGGCACCGGCCCGCCTCAGCCTCCGGCCGCGGCCGGCCCGCACTGCCAAGCGCACACCTACGGCGACGCCGACAAACGTCCGTGCCAGCTGCGAGGCGTGTGCCCTCCCTCGAACCGGCCGAGATCGAATGCTGATCAGAACCCGTCAAGGCGGCTGCCCGTCGCTCCGCGATCTTCGACCCTTGACTGAACCTGCCCAGCCTTCAAGCGCCTATATCGAGGAAGGCAGGCGTCGAGACGGCTGTGGAGCCGCTGGGCGAGCCGCTGCCTGTTTCCGGGTGGGAAGTGCCCTCGTCGCGTAGCGCCGCGCTGGGGCTCTAGGTACGCTGTGGGTAGCCACGTTGCCGTGCTCCGATCGCTTCGCAGGGTGACCATTTCCGGCCGACTGCGGCCCCCGGGATGCCAGTCCTGGGGCTCACTTCTGTGTCACCTGGTTGCTAACTCTGGCCTGATCAGGCCGCTACCTCGTGGAGGCGCGCCGCGCCGTCCGCGATCTCGTCCCAGTAGCGGCGTATCGGCGTCCTCCGAGGGCCCATCAGCCGCGGTCCGCGGACCCGGCCCAACGCCGGGCGGTGCCTGGACCAGCGCGACCCCGGCGGGCGAGCTGGTGCTCCTCGAGGTGATCGCGGGCGGACTGCCGTGGAGCATCACCAGGCCTCCGGGTCGTCGACCGGAAGCTGATCCGCAGGCCGAGCTGACCGCGCTCGAAACCACCGACACGTCGCGTCCGCGCGCTGGTGACCACCATCAGCCGCAGGCCCGCCTTGTGTCCCTCGGAACCAGCGCCGTAGAGCGCGAGAGCTGCTCACGCATCTTCGGCTGCCCTTCTCGACCGGGGCCGTCGACGCCAGGCGCAGCAGCCCGGCGAACTCTTCGAGCACGACCACGATCAGCGGGAACCCGCATGGAAGCGGTGAACTTGTCCCGCGAGCGGCAGTTCCGGATCCGGTGTCCATCTCCGCGACCAGGCGGACCAGCAATCCCGTGTGCCTCAACGTCGGCCGACCCGTGCCTGCCACTCGTGGTGCCGGTACCCACGTAGGACGGCCCAGAAGCAACCCAGACAGGTCAGACCCCGCATCAGGACATCGTCGAGGCGGGCGAGCTGCGCCAGCGCCGAATAGCACCACACCTCTTGCCCGAGCGGTCGCGCCCTGAATGCAGACGTGCGCCCCTCCACCCAGGACTGGCGCAGAGGTTGCCGAGCTCGTCTCGGCGATGTGATCTCCACGTCGGAGACCGACAGCCCGCGGCCGGCCAACGGACCGGACCTCGCCGTCGAGGGGTCGCCGATCAGCAGCTCGATCCGGACCCACTCCGATCCGCGCGGTAGACCCGATCCGTCATAGCCCAGCGCCGCCGCGATCCGCCGCGACGCCTCTCAGCACGGAAGTCCTCGATGAGCTGGCCGTGATCTTGCGCACCACCAGCACCGGGTCCGCCCCGACAGTCCGCCCGGCCAGGTCGGGATGACGATCGTGGCCGGAGCGACCTGCACCGTGTGCGAGAGCCCCGAACCCGCTCACAGACCCGGCGCCACGGTTCACCAGCCGGTCGACGAACTCGCGGCGGCCCGATCCTCGCGCGCTGCCTGCTCCACATGATCAGTCTCCTGTCGTGAAGACGCCCCGTCCGGGAGGGTTCTCCGGCCGGGCCGTGTCGAGCGGGGTCAGTTGCTCAGCGGCGATGAGGCGCGACCGCGTATGACGGCGACACCAACAGGATCTGCACCTGTGTGACGGCCTGATCCATCAGGCGCGACCGTTCACTCCGTGATCAGCCAGGCCGTGGAACCGCTTCTGTCGGCCGATCCGGCCCGTGCTCGTCACGCTGGCGACCCGGATCCGGCAAACCGAGCGAGCAGACGCCGTCATCGATCACCGCATGCACCACGCCCTCCGCCACCACGCCGTGAGCTGGCCAGCCACGGACCCGGACACCGGCAGTCCGGTAGAACGCCCACTTCTGACGCCTGCGCCGCGCATAGGGAGCGTGCAGAGCAATTCCCGCGACCCTGCCCGGTGCGTGCTGCTTGTGGCCGACATGCAGTCGTCCTGGCCAAGTAGTCCCCGCCTGATGACCCAGCAGGCCCCCAGCGCCGTCAGGACCGTATCGCGATCCGCTCGGACATGCCTTTGCTCCTTATCAGCTAGCGACAGCGTGGAGTGTCACACGAGCGCCGGTGAAAGCCCAGCCGTCGCAGCGGGCACTGATCCGGCAGCGGCCGCCGTCGTCCGGATCTCCTCGGCGTGCTGCACGAGTGCAGTCAGCACCACCAGCACGAGCCCATCTGCCGTCGAGCACCGCCACCGCGCCCGCCATCACGCGCCTGCTCTTCTTCCGGCCCGAGCCGCCGATCGGCGGATCGCGTCGGCCGTAGTAGACCTGCGCCCCGACGACCTTCCTCACCGGTTCTTGTCCTTGATCGTCTGTCCATCACGCCGACCTCGAAGCCGACCAGCTCGCAGGCATCCCGGCTGAAACCCGTGGCGCGGTCCTCGTGCGACGCGATCGTCACGTTCAGCACCGAAAACGACGGCCGCCCGAACGCCTGGAACCCCACCGTGACCTGGGCAACCCACTTCGGGTGCCGTTCCGCAAGCACTCCTGATCGTGTCGCTGCCGAACTTCAGCTTCGGCGCCAGTCCATGACCATCACCATCGTGAAACTCGTCGGGTCGATCTTGAAGTTCATCGGCCCTGTTCGACATGCGCATCTCCCATGTTTTCGATCCGCCACTCCGGGCCAGACCTCCTGTTCTTGTCCTCAGTTCGCAGCCTCGAAGTCTGGACGTCTGACTGATAGAACTACCGTAGCATGATCCCCTCAAAGTCTAGACGTATGAATCAAGGAGTCAGACGATGCCCGGAAGTACGAGAAGATCGCCCGCGAGCTGCGAGAAAGGATCACCAACGCACCTATCCGCCGGGTCGACCCTCCCCGCACTCCCCGAGTTGATGGCGACGTACGAGGTAGCGCGGAACCGTGCGCAGCCGTGTCGGCCCTTGCCAACGAGGCCTGTGACGCCGCTGTCAGTTCGAACAGTCGTGCCGACCTCGCACCTGGACATGCACAGCCAGCCCGGAGACGCGCATCCCGCGTGGGGAGCACCACCGGGATGACTCAAAGATCGAGACCGTCGAGCGTCCTACGACGTCGCGAACCACGAAGTAGCGCAGCGCCTCGCATTGGCCGGGGATCGGTTGTCCACCGAGTCCGCGTACTACAAGGCCGCCACATCGTGTTGCTGCACGATCAGTGGCTCCCAGCGAGGTAGGTGCGCGAATCCACTCAGAGACCGGGTACGACCCGGCCGACAAGGACGCCCACGAGCGGACCGACCTTACTCGTTCATGCGCGAGCCGGATACCAGCCTGCACAGACAACCGAACAGTGAGCACTCGGATGCCTGACCCGGACGAACGGACGTCATGTCGATCCCGCCTGGCTACCCTGCTGATCACGCTGCGACCACGCGCGACGCGAGCCAGATCGAGCTGGAAACCAGCACCTTCGTAGCAACTGTGATCGAGCAGAGCAGACCTACACAGTGCATGTAGTTCCTGGCCAATCCGCAGAGCCCCCATCGCCGCGGTTGGCCGGCCAGTCCGGCACTCATCAGTTTCAGTAATACCTGACTGCAACGTCAGGCTTCTTGACAGCATGCCAAGCTGTCCTGACAGTTAATTGTCAGGCTATCTTGACGATTGTTATTTCGCCAGCAAGCTTGACTGACAGTGTCAAGGAAGATGACTGACAAATGCTCCCGTAAGACTTGAGCGGCCCCTGAACGTCACCACCACGCATCCGCTGCCGTGACACGAGGTCACGCGCTGGATCGTCGCCGGCAGGACGACGAGCCGATCAGCAACGACACCGTGGAAGGCACGTGCGGTACGCGTCGTGCTCTGCGGTGTCCGGCCAGCTGCGCACCGCCCCCGGTGCCCCGAGCAGCCTCTGCGGACCCGCCGGTACCGGGCTCAGACCCGGAGGTCCTGCGCCCCGAGTGGATGCCCACGTCGGTCAGTGGCTCCCTGAGCCGCTGTCGGCCCCGGACCCAACCGAAGACACCCCCGCCGCCCCGCCGGAGCCGCAGGAGCATCTGAGCGTCCACAGCGACGGCGGCCGAGCAAGCGCGCCAAGCCGGTCGAGCCGACGGCCGCGCCGGAAGCCCGGCCGTCGTCGTCGAGACCAGCGTGCCCGAGCCCGACCCCGGAGCTCGTCTAGTCGAGGCCGCTGCCGTCGCCGGTACCGCAGCCGCCGCTGCCCGCCGAGCGAACGACGCCCTCACCGACGCCGTACGCGAAGCGCGCCAACCGGGATCTCCTGGCCAAGATCGGCGCCGCCACGTCGATGAGCCGCCAGCCGCACACGAGCGCTGGCGCGTCCTCTGACCACAGCCCGTCACTGACCCAGATCAAGATCAAATGCACCACCGCACCACCGCACCACCGCACCACCGCACCACCGCACCACCGCACCTATGCATCACATGGTCTTGAAGGCCGCGTAGCCACCCACCGTGTTCAGCTGCATCGTCGTCGTATCGACGACACGGCGTTTCCTTAGGAAAACGCCTAACTTGGGTCCGCCGGAGGCGCCCACCCAGACCACGCCCCTGGCCGAAGATCATCAGATGATGCATAGTCCTGCGTCCTGGCGGTCCTGGCCGTCGCCCTCAGAGCGCCGTAGCGGCCGGTAGTAGCTCCGGCGCCGTTCCCGGCGCTGTTCGGGGTCTTCGGCCGCGAGCGCGGCTTTGAGCCACGCAAACGGGCGTCTCCGGGTCGAGCTGGACGGCGCGTTCGTGTGTCAGCCTCGAACTCGAAGGCCAGCCCCGGGCGTCGAGCCAGGCGCGCCGGCGGAACTCCGCCGTGGCGAGTCGCGATGATCAGTCCTCCGCGACCGGGTAGATCTTCTTCCAGCTCCGGGCCGGGAGGACTCCTGCCAGCTCTCCACCTCCGTCTTCTTCGGCGATCTCCTCGTCCTTGACCTCGTGACCCCGCAGCGCTGCTTGAGGCCGTTGGACCACACGAGCTGCTGCATGCCGTGGCTGCCCTGTTCCCACTCCTGCCAGAGCGCGACGTCGCGCTCGTTGCCGGTGTCGATCGCGTCGGCGAGGATCTGGAACGGCGTGCGGAGCCGCGCTTGCCGCGCTTCCACCGGCCACCGGCGGTCTCGAAGGCCAGCTTCGAGATGTACTTGCCCATCTTCTCCACCGCGCCGTTACCGACCCGCACGTCGATGCCGTGCTCGGCGGTGGCGCTCATGCCCTTCTTCGCCAGCCCCGCGGCCCAGCGGGTGTAGACCTCGCAGGTCAGAGCAGGAATCTCCGCGCTCACATCGGTCGGGAAGATCAACAGGCGTGGATGTGGAGGTGCCAGCCGTTGAGTCGGTGTGGGTGCCCTCCACTCCCCGGACATAGTCCATGTCCAGTCCGTCTTCCACCGCTTCCACCCCCGCGACTGTGTGAGGTGTCGCCACGCCGCGCTCAGCGCTCGGCGAAGTTCGCGCAGGCTGTGCCCCGGTGGTGGCGCATCGTCAGGTCAGCAGTGCGACCGTGCCCCCCCGTCGGCGTTCCAGTTGATCAGCTGTTCGAATCCTTCGAGCGGCGCGCACTGATCTTGGCCGAGCACACCGGGCACGCCCACACGCTGCCGCAGGTCGCCAGGCCGCCGAAGCCTGCGGTGCCCGTTCCCCCTCCGGTCCGGGCGTGTGGTGCAACGAGACCTCTCCACCCTCGTTGTCGAGACCCGACCGCACTTCTTGACCCGCGACAGGCTCGTGATCGCGGCCAGCTCCCGGCGAGCCCGTACTTGTCGCGTAGCGCCTGATCCTGGCGGTCCCAGAAGCCCCCGCGTGGTCCTGACCTGCGGTGGCCGCACTTTTCGCGTCGTTACCAAGCGCGGCCGCCGAAGGGCGCACCGAAGCCAGCGCGGCCGTCACCGCACACCGCCACGACGACGACGGCCGTGTCCGCACCCGGCAGAGCCGGCACCGGCCCGCCTCAGCCTCCGGCCGGCGGGCCGGCCCGCACTGCCAAGCGCACACCTACGGCGACGCCGACAAACGGTCCGGTGCCAGCTGCGAGGGCGTGTGCCCTCCCTCGAACCGGCCGAGGATCGAATGCTGATCAGAACCCGTCAAGGCGGCTGCGCCGTCGCTCCGCATCTTCGACCCTTGACTGAACCTGCCCAGCCTTCAAGCGGCCTATATCGAGGAAGGCAGGCGTCGAGACGGCTGTGGAGCCGCTGGGCGAGCCGCTGCCTGTTTCCGGGGGGGAAGTGCCCTCGTCGCGTAGCGCCGCGCTGGGGCTCTAGGTACGCTGTGGTAGCCACGTTGCCGGTGCTCCGATCGCTTCGCAGGTGACCATTTCCGGCCGACGTGCGGCCCCCGGGATGCCAGTCCTGGGGGCTCACTTCTGTGTCGACCTGGTTGCTAACTCTGGCCTGATCAGGCCGCTACCTCGTGGAGGCGCGCCGCGCCGTCCGCGATCTCGTCCCAGTAGCGGGCGTAGTCGGCGTCCTCCAGGGCCCATCAGCCGCGTCCGCGGACCCGGCCCAACGCCGGGCGGTGCCTGGACCAGCGCGACCCCGGCGGGGCGAGCTGGTGCTCCTCGAGTGATCGCGGGCGACTGGCCGTGGAGCATCACCAGGCCTCCGGGTCGTCGAGCCGGAAGCTGATCCGCAGGCCGAGCTGACCGCGCTCGAAACCACCGACGACGGTCGCGTCCGCGCGCTGGTGACCACCATCAGCCGCAGCCCGCCTTGTGTCCCTCGGAGACCAGGCGCCGTAGAGCGCGAGGAGCTGCTCACGCATCTTCGGCTGGCCCTTCTCGACCGGGCCGTCGACGCCAGGCGCAGCAGCCCGGCGAACTCTTCGAGCACGACCACGATCAGCGGAACCCGGCATGGAAGCGGGTGAACTTGTCCCGGCGAGCGCAGGTTCCGATCCGGTGTCCATCTCCCGCGACCAGGCGACCAGCAGATCCCGTGTGCCTCAAACGTCGGCCGACCCGGTGGCCTGCCACTCGTGGTGCCGGTACCCACGTAGGACGCCCAGAAGCAACCCAGACAGGTCAGACCCCGCGATCAGGACATCGTCGAGGCGGGCGAGCTGCGCCAGCGCCGAATAGCACCACACGCTCTTGCCCGAGCGGGTCGCGCCCTGAATGCAGACGTGCGGCCCCTCCACCCAGGACTGCGCAGAGGGTTGCCGAGCTCGTCTCGGGCGATGGTGATCTCCACGTCGGAGACCGACAGCCCGCGGCCGGCCAACGGAGCCGGGACCTCGCCTCGAGGGGTCGCCGATCAGCAGCTCGATCCGGACCCACTCCGATCCGCGCGGGTAGACCCGGATCCGGTCATAGCCCAGCGCCGCCGCGATCCGCCGCGACGCCTCGTCAGCACGGAAAGTCCTCGATGAGCTGGCCGTGGATCTTGCGCACCACCAGCACCGGGTCGGCCCCGACAGGTCCGCCCGGGCCAGGTCGGGATGACGATCGTGTGCCGGAGCGACCTGCACCGTGTGCGAGAGCCCCGGAACCCGCTCACAGACCCGGCGCCACGGTCACCAGCCGGTCGACGAACTCGCGGGCGGCCCGATCCTCGGCGCGCTGCCTGCTCCACATGATCAGTGCTCCTGTCGTGAAGACGGCCCCGGTCCGGAGGGGTTCTCCGGGCCGGGCCGTGGTCGAGCGGGGGTCAGTTGCTCAGCGGGCGATGAGGGGCGACCCGGTAGTGACGGCGACACCAACAGGGATCTGCACCTGGTGGTGGACGGCTGATCCATCAGGGGCGACCGTTCACTCCGTGATCAGCCAGGCCGTGGAACCGCTTCTGTCGGCCGATCCGGGCGCCGTGCTCGTCACGCTGGCGACCCGGATGCGGCAAACCGAGCGAGCAGACGGCCGTCATCGATCACCGCATGCACCACGCCTCCGCCACCACGCCGGTGAGCTGGGCAGCCACGGGACCCGGACACCGCAGTCCGGTAGAACGCCCACTTCGTGACGGCCTGCGCCGCGGCATAGGTGGAGGCGTGCAGAGCAAGTTCCCGGCGACCCTGCCCTGCTTGTGGGCCGACATGCAGTCGTCCTGGCCAAGTAGTCCCCGCCGTGATGACCCAGCAGGCCCCCAGCGCCGTCAGGACGGTGATCGCGATCCGCTCGGACATGCCTTTGCTCCTTGATCAGCTAGCGACAGCGGTGGAGGTGGTCGACACGAGTGCGCCGGTGAAGCCAGCGTGCAGCGGGGGCATGATCCGGCAGGCGGCGCCGTCGTCCGGGATCTCCTCGGCGTGCTGGCACGAGGTGCAGGTCAGCCACCAGCACGAGGCCCATCTGGCGTCGGCACGGCCACCGGCGCCCGCATCACGCGGCTGCTCGTTCTTCCGGCCGAGCCCGATCGGGCGGATCGCGTGGCGCGGTAGTAGACTGCGCCGACGACCTTGTCCTCACCGGTGTTCTTGTCCTTGATCGTCTTGTCCATCACGCCTCGAAGCGACAGCTCGCAGGGCATCCGGGCTGAAACCGTGGCGCGGGTCCTCGTGCGACGCGATCGTCACGTTCAGCACGAAACGACGGCGCCCGAAGCCTGGAACCCCACCGTGACTGGGCAACCACTTCGGGGTGCCGTTCCGCAAGCACTCCTGATCGGTGTCGCTGCCGAACTTCAGTTCGGCGCCAGGTCCATGACCATCACATCGTGAACTCGTCGGGTCGATCTTGAAGTTCATCGGGCCTGGTTGACATGCGCATCTCCATGTTTTTCGATCCGCACTCCGGGGCCAGACGTCCTGTGGTTCTTGTCCTCAGTTCGCAGCTCGAAGGTCTGGACGTCTGGACTGATAGAACTACGTGCATGAGTCCCTCAAAGGTCTAGACGTATGAATCAGAGAGGTCAGACGATGGCCGGAAGTAAGAAGATGCCGCGAGCTGCGAGAAGATCACAACGGCCTATCCGCGGGGTGACCTCCCCGACTCCCGATTGATGGGACGTACGAGGTAGGCGGGGAGACCGTGCGCAGCGCGGTGTGGCCTTGCCAAGAGGGCTGGTGAGCCGCTGTCAGGTGTCGGAAGTCGTGCGCGACTCGGACCGTGGACATGCCAGCCAGCCGGAGACGCATCCCGCGTGGGGGAGCACCACGGGGATGACTCAAAGATCGAGACCGTCGAGGCGTCCTACGACGTCGCGAACAGAAGTAGCGCCGCTCGGCATTGGCCGGGGGATCGGGTTGTCACCGAGTCGGCGGTATAAGGGCGCCACTGTGTTGCTGCACGATAGTGGTCCGGCGAGGTAGGTGCGCGAATCCATCAGAGACGGGTACGCGGCCGACAGGAGCCACGAGGGACGACCTGTACTCGTTCATGCGCGAGGCCGGATACCAGCTGCAGACAACGAACGAGTGAGCACTCGGATGCCTGACGGACGAACGGGACGTATGTCGATCGCTGGCGTACCCGTGCTGATCACGCTGCGGACCGCGCGACGCGAGCCAGATCGAGCTGGAAACCAGCACCTTCGTAGCAACTGGTGATCGAGCAGAGCAGACTACACAGTGGCGATGTAGGTTCCTGGCCAATCGCGGCAGAGCCCCATCGCCGCGGTTGGCCGGCCAGTCCGGCACTCATCAGTTGTCAGTAATACCTGACTGGCAACGTCAGGGCTTCTTGACAGCATTGCCAAGCTGTCCTGACAGTTAATTGTCAGGCTATCTTGACGATTGGTTATTTCGCCAGGCAAGCTTGACTGACAGTGTCAAGGAAGGATGACTGACAAATGGCTCCCGTGAAGGACTTGAGCGGCCCCTGGAACGTCACCACCACGCATCCGGCTGCCGGTGAGCACGAGGGTCACGCGCTGGGGATCGTCGCGGGCAGGACGACGAGCCGATCAGCAACGACACCGTGGAAGTGCACGTGCGGTACGCGTCGTGCTCGTGCGGGTGGTCCGGCCAGCTGCGCACGCCCCCGGTGCCCGCGAGCAGCCTCTGCGGACCCGCCGGTACCGGGCTCAGACCCGGGAGGTCTGCGCCCGAGTGGGATGCCCACGTCGGTCAGTGGCTCCTGAGCGTGTCGGCCCGGACCAACCGAAGACACCCCGCGCCGCCGGAGCGCAGGGAGCATCTGAGCGTCCAGGACGGCGGCCGAGCAAGCGCGCCAAGCGGTCGAGCCGACGGCCGCGCGGAAGCCGCGGCGTCGTCGTCGAGGACAGGCGGTGCCGAGCCCGACCCGGAGCTCGTCTAGTCGAGGCCGCTGCCGTCGCCGGTACCGCAGCCGCCGCTGCCCGCCGAGCGAACGACGCCCTCACGACGCCGTACGCGAAGCGCGCCAAGCCGGGATCTCCTGGGCCAAGATCGGCGCCGCACGTCGATGAGCCGCCAGGCGCACACGAGCGCTGGCGCGTCCTCTGACCACAGCCCGTCACTGACCCAGATCAAGATCAAATGCACACCGCACCACCGCACCACCGCACCACGCACCACGCACTATGCATCACATGGTCTTGAAGGCCGCGTAGCACCCCGTGTTCAGCTGCATCGTCGTCGTATCGACGACACGGCGTTTCCTTAGGAAAACGCCTAACTTGGGTCGCCGGAGGCGCCACCAGACACGCCCTGGCGAAGATCATCAGATGATGCATAGGTCCTGGCGGTCCTGGCGGTCCTGGCCGTCGCCTCAGAGCGCGTAGCGGGCCGGTAGTAGCTCCGGCGCCGTTCCCGGCGCTGTTGGGGTCTTCGGCGCGAGCGCGGCTTTGAGCACGCAAACGGGGCGTCTCCGGGGTCGAGCTGGACGGCGCGTTCGGTGGTGTCAGCCTCGAACTCGAAGGCAGGCCCGGGCGTCGAGCCAGGCGCGCGCGGCGGGAACTCCGCGTGGCGAGTCGCGATGATCAGGTCTCCGCGACCGGGTAGATCTTCTTCCAGCTCCGGGCCGGGAGGACTCCTGCAGCTCTCCACTCCGTCTTCTTCGGCGATCTCCTCGTCCTTGACTCGGTGACCCGCAGCGCTGCTTGAGGCGTTGGACACACGAGCTGCTGCATGCCGTGGCTGCCTGTTCCACTCTGCAGAGGCGACGTCGCGCTCGTTGCCGGTGTCGATCGCGTCGGCGAGGATCTGGAACGGCGTGCGGGAGCCGCGCTTGCCGGCTTCCACGGCACCGGCGGTCTCGAAGGCCAGCTTCGAGATGTACTTGCCCATCTTCTCCACGGCCGTTACCGACCGCACGTCGATGCGTGCTCGGCGGTGGCGCTCATGCCTTCTTCGCAGCCCGCGGCCAGCGGGTGTAGACTCGCAGGTCAGAGCAGGAATCTCCGCGCTCACATCGGTCGGGAAGATCAACAGGGCGTGGATGTGGAGGTGCAGCCGTTGAGGTCGGTGTGGGTGCCTCCACTCCCGGACATAGTCCATGTCCAGGTCCGTCTTCCACGTTCCACCCCGCGACTGTGTGAGGTGTCGCCACGCCGCGCTCAGCGTCGGCGAAGTTCGCGCAGGCTGTGGCCGGTGGTGGCGCATCGTCAGGGTCAGCAGTGCGACCGTGCCCCCGGTCGGCGTTCCAGTTGATCAGCTGTTCGAGATCCTTCGAGCGGCGCGCCTGATCTTGGCCGAGCACACGGGCACGCCACACGCTGCCGAGGTGCCAGGCGCGAAGCCTGCGGTGCCGGTTCCCCTCCGGTCCGGGCGTGTGGTGCAACGAGACCTTCCACCTCGTTGGTCGAGACCCGACGCACTTCTTGACCGGACAGGCTCGTGATCGCGGCCAGCTCCGGCGAGCCCGGTATTGTCGCGTAGCGCTGATCCTGGCGGTCCAGAAGGCCCCGCGTGGTCTGACTGCGGTGGCCGCACTTTTCGCGTCGGTTACCAAGCGCGGCCGCGAAGGGCGACCGAAGCCAGCGCGGCCGTCACCGCACCGCAGAGACGACGGCGTGTCCGGCACCCGGCAGAGCGGGCACGGCCCGCTCAGCTCCGGCGGCGGGCCGGGCCGGCACTGCCAAGCGCACACTACGGCGACGCCGACAAACGGTCCGGTGCCAGCTGCGAGGGCGTGGTGCCTCCTCGAACCGGCCGAGGATCGAATGCTGATCAGAACCGTCAAGGGCGGCTGCGCGTGCTCCGCGATCTTCGACCTTGACTGAACTGCCCAGCCTTCAAGCGGCTATATGAGGAAGGGCAGGCGTGAGACGGGCTGTGGAGCGCTGGGGCGAGCCGCTGCTGTTTCGGGGTGGGGAAGTGCCTCGTCGCGTAGCGCCGCGCTGGGGGGCTCTAGGTAGCTGTGGGTAGCCAGTTGGCCGGTGCTCCGATCGCTTCGCAGGGTGACATTTCCGGCGACGTGCGGGCCCGGGATGCCAGTCTGGGGGTCACTTCTGTGTCGACTGGTTGTAACTCTGGCTGATCAGGCGCTACTCGTGGAGGCGCGCCGCGCGTCCGCGATCTCGTCCAGTAGGGGCGTAGTCGGCGTCCTCGAGGGGCCATCAGCGCGGTCCGGGACCGGCCCAACGGCGGGCGGGTGCTGGACCAGCGCGACCCGGGCGGGGCGAGCTGGTGCTCCTCGAGGTGATCGCGGGCGGACTGGCGTGGAGATCACAGGGCTCCGGGTCGTCGAGCGGAAGCTGATCCGCAGGCCGAGCTGACGGCTCGAACACGACGACGGTCGCGTCCGCGCGCTGGGTGACACATCAGCGCAGGCCGCTTGTGTCCTCGGAGACCAGGCGGCGTAGAGCGCGAGGAGCTGCTCACGCATCTTCGGCTGGCCTTCTCGACCGGGGCGTCGACGCCAGGCGCAGCAGCCCGGCGACTCTTCGAGACGACACGATCAGCGGGAACCGGCATGGAAGCGGGTGAACTTGTCCGGGAGGCGGCAGGTTCGGATCCGGGTGTCCATCTCGCGACAGGCGGACAGCAGATCCGGTGTGCTCAACGTCGGCGACCGGTGGCCTGCCATCGTGGTGCGGGTACCACGTAGGGACGGCCAGAAGCAACCAGACAGGTCAGACCGCGATCAGGACTCGTCGAGGCGGGCGAGCTGCGCCAGCGCCGAATAGCACACGCTCTTGCCGAGCGGGTGCGCCCTGAATGCAGACGTGCGGCCTCCACCAGGACTGGCGCAGAGGGTTGCCGAGCTCGGTCTCGGGCGATGGTGATCTCCACGTGGAGACGACAGCCGCGGCCGGCAACGGAGCCGGGACTCGCGTCGAGGGGGTCGCGATCAGCAGCTCGATCCGGACCCTCCGATCCGCGGGGTAGACCGGATCCGGTCATAGCCAGCGCGCGCGATCCGCGCGACGCCTCGTCAGCACGGAAGTCTCGATGAGTGGCGTGGATCTTGCGCACCAGCACGGGTCGGCCGAAGGTCGCCGGCAGGGTCGGGATGAGATCGTGGTGCGGAGGGACTGCACGTGTGCGAGAGCCCGGAACCGCTCACAGACCGGCGCCACGGGTTCCAGCGGTCGCGACTCGCGGGCGGCCCGATCCTCGGCGCTGCTGCTCACATGATAGTGCTCCTGTCGTGAAGAGGCCCGGTCGGGAGGGGGTTCTCCGGGCGGGGCGTGGTCGAGCGGGGGTCAGTTGCTCAGCGGGCGATGAGGGGGCGACCGCGGTAGTGAGGCGACACAACAGGGATCTGCACTGGTGGTGGACGGCTGATCCATCAGGGCGGACCGTTCACTCCGTGATCAGCCAGGCGTGGAACGCTTCTGTCGGCCGATCCGGGCGCGTGCTCGTCAGCTGGCGACCGGGATGCGGCAACCGAGCGAGCAGACGGCGTCATCGATCACCGCATGCCACAGCCTCCGCACACGGTGAGCTGGGCCAGCCACGGGACCGGACACGGCAGTCGGTAGAAGCCATTGTGACGGCCTGCGCGCGGCATAGGTGGAGGCGTGCAGAGCAAGTTCCGGGACCTGCCCGGTGCGGTGCTGCTTGTGGGCCGACATGCAGTCGTCCTGGGCCAAGTAGTCCCGCGTGATGACCAGCAGGGCCCAGGCCGTCAGGACGGTGATCGCGATCCGTCGGACATGCTTTGCTCTTGATCAGCTAGGACAGCGGTGGAGGTGGTCGACACGAGTGGCCGGTGAAAGCCAGCGTCGCAGCGGGGGCACTGATCGGCAGGCGGCGCCGTCGTCCGGGATCTCCTCGGCGTGCTGGCACGAGGTGCAGGTCAGCACACCAGCAGAGGCCATCTGGCCGTCGAGCACGGCACGGCGGCCCGCCATCAGCGGCTGCTCGTTCTTCCGGCCGAGCCGCGATCGGGCGGATCGCGTCGGCGCGGTAGTAGACCTGCGCCCCGACGACTTGTCCTCACCGGTGTTCTTGTCCTTGATCGTCTTGTCCATCAGCCGACCTCGAAGCCGACCAGCTCGCAGGGCATCCGGGCTGAAACCGTGGCGCGGGTCTCGTGCGACGCGATCGTCACGTTCAGCACCGAAAACGACGGCGCCGACGCTGGAACCACCGTGACTGGGCACCCATTCGGGGTGCGTTCGCAAGCACTCCTGTCGGTGTCGCTGCGAACTTCAGCTTCGGCGCCAGGTCATGACCATCACATCGTGAAACTCGTCGGGTCGATCTTGAAGTTATCGGGCCTGGTTCGACATGCGCATCTCCATGTTTTTCGATCCGCCACTCCGGGGCAGACGTCCTGTGGTTCTTGTCCTCAGTTCGCAGCCTCGAAGGTCTGGACGTCTGGACTGATAGAACTACCGTAGCATGAGTCCCTCAAAGGTCTAGACGTATGAATCAGAGGAGGTCAGACGATGGCCGGAAGTAGAGAAGATCGCCGCGAGCTGCGAGAAAGGATCACAACGGCCTATCCGCGGGGTCGACCTCCGCACTCCCGAGTTGATGGGAGTACGAGGTAGGCGGGAGACGTGGCAGCGCGGTGTCGGCCTTGCCAACGAGGGCTGGTGACGCCGCTGTCAGGTGTCGGAACAGTCGTGCGCGACTCGGCACCGTGGACATGCACAGCCAGCCGGAGACGCGCATCCGCGTGGGGGAGCACACCGGGGATGACTCAAAGATCGAGACCGTCGAGGCGTCCTACGAGTCGCGAACACGAGTAGCGCAGCGCTCGGCATTGGCGGGGGGATGGGTTGTCACGAGTCGGCGGTATACAAGGGCGCCAATCGTGTTGCTGCACGATCAGTGGCTCCAGGCGAGGTAGGTGGCGAATCCATCAGAGACGGGTAGACCGGCGACAGGAGCCACGAGCGGACCGACCTGTACTCGTTCATGCGCGAGGCCGGATACCAGCTGCACAGACACCGAACGAGTGAGCACTCGATGCCTGACCCGGAGAACGGGACGTCATGTGATCCGCTGGCGTACCGTGCTGATCACGCTGCGGACACGCGCGACGCGAGCCAGATCGAGCTGGAAACCGCACTTCGTAGCACTGGTGATCGAGCAGAGACCTACACAGTGGCGATGTAGGTTCCTGGCAATCGCGGCAGAGCCCCATGCGCGGTTGGCCGGCCAGTCCGGCACTCATCAGTTGTCAGTAATACTGATGGCAGTCAGGGCTTCTTGAAGCATTGCCAAGCTGTCCTGACAGTTAATTGTCAGGCTATCTTGACGATTGGTTATTTCGCCAGGCAAGCTTGACTGACGTGTCAAGGAAGGATGACTGACAATGGCTCCCGTGAAGGACTTGAGCGGCCCTGGAACGTCACACCACGCATCGGCTGCGGTGAGCAGAGGGTCACGCGCTGGGGATGTCGCGGGCAGGACGACGAGCCGATCAGCAACGACACCGTGGAAGTGC
Organism: Pseudonocardia sp. Ae717_Ps2; assembly: GCF_001932475.1. Lineage (NCBI taxonomy): Bacteria > Bacillati > Actinomycetota > Actinomycetes > Pseudonocardiales > Pseudonocardiaceae > Pseudonocardia > Pseudonocardia sp. Ae717_Ps2. The sequence goes on along the minus strand of NZ_MCIS01000022.1, from coordinate 4,644 downwards.
ACGTGCGGTAGCGTCGTGCTCGTGCGGGTGGTCGGCAGCTGCGCACCGCCCGGTGCCGCGAGCAGCCTCTGCGGACCCGCCGGTACGGGCTCAGACCCGGGAGGTCCTGCGCCCGAGTGGGATGCCACGTCGGTCAGTGGTCCTGAGCCGCTGTCGGCCCGGACCAACGAAGACACCCGCGCCCCGCGGAGCGCAGGGAGCATCTGAGCGTCCACAGCGAGGCGGCCGAGCAAGGCGCCAAGCCGGTCGAGCCGACGGCCGGCGGAAGCCGCGGCGTCGTCGTCGAGGACCAGGCGGTGCCGAGCCGACCCGGAGCTCGTCTAGTCGAGGCGCTGCCGTCGGGTACGAGCCGCGCTGCCGCCGAGCGAACGACGCCTCACGACGCCGTACGCGAAGCGCGCCAAGCCGGGATCTCCTGGGCAAGATCGGCGCGCCACGTCGATGAGCCGCCAGGCCGCACGAGCGCTGGCGCGTCTCTGACCAGCCGTCACTGACCAGATCAGATCAAATGCACCACGCACACCGACACGCACCACGCACACCGCACCGCCTATGCATCACATGGTCTTGAAGGCCGCGTAGCCACCCACGTGTTCAGCTGCATCGTCGTCGTATGACGAACGGCGTTTCCTTAGGAAAACGCTAATTGGGTCGCGGAGGCGCCACCAGACCAGCCCTGGCGAAGATCATCAGATGATGCATAGGTCTGGCGGTCCTGGCGGTCCTGGCGTCGCCCTCAGAGGCCGTAGCGGGCGGTAGTAGCTCGGCGCGTTCCCGGGCTGTTCGGGGTCTTCGGCGCGAGCGCGGCTTTGAGCCACGCAAACGGGGCGTTCCGGGGTCGAGCTGGACGGCGCGTTCGGTGGTGTCAGCCTCGAACTCGAAGGCCAGGCCGGGGTCGAGCCAGGCGCGCGCGGCGGGAATCCGCCGTGGCGAGTCGCGATGATAGGTCTCCGCGACGGGTAGATCTTCTTCCAGCTCCGGGCGGGAGGATCCTGCCAGCTCTCCACTCCGTCTTCTTCGGGATCTCCTCGTCTTGACTCGGTGACCGCAGCGCTGCTTGAGGCGTTGGACCACACGAGCTGCTGCATGCCGTGGCTGCCTGTTCCACTCTGCCAGAGCGCGACGTCGCGCTCGTTGCCGGTGTCGATCGCGTCGGCGAGGATTGGAACGGCGTGCGGGAGCCGCGCTTGCCGGCTTCACCGGCACGGCGGTCTGAAGGCAGCTTCGAGATGTACTTGCCATCTTCTCCACGCGCCGTTACGACCGCACGTCGATGCGTGCTCGGCGGTGGCGTCATGCTTCTTGCAGCCCCGCGGCCAGCGGGTGTAGACTCGAGGTCAGAGCAGGAATTCGCGCTCACATCGGTCGGGAAGATAACAGGGGGTGGATGTGGAGGTGCAGCCGTTGAGGTGGTGTGGGTGCCTCCATCCCCGGACATAGTCTGTCAGGTCGTCTTCCACCGTTCCACCCGCGACTGTGTGAGGTGTGCAGCCGGCTCAGCGCTCGGCGAAGTTCGCGCAGGCTGGTGGCCCGGTGGTGGCGCATCGTCAGGGTCAGCAGTGCGACCGTGCCCCGGTGGCGTTCAGTTGATAGCTGTTCGAGATCTTCGAGCGGGCCGCACTGATTTGGCGAGCAACGGGACGCCCACACGCTGCGCAGGTGCCAGGCGCGAAGCCTGCGGTGCCGGTTCCTCCGGTCGGGCGTGTGGTGCAACGAGACTCTCCACTCGTTGGTGAGACCCGACCGACTTTTGACCGCGACAGGCTCGTGATGCGGCAGCTCCGGCGAGCCGGTACTTGTCGCGTAGCGCCTGATCTGGCGGTCCAGAGGCCCGGTGGTCCTGACCTGCGGTGGCCGATTTTGCGTCGTTACCAAGCGCGGCGCGAAGGGCGACCGAGCCAGCGGGGCGTCCGAACCGCCAGAGACGACGGCGTGTCGGCACCCGGCAGAGCCGGGCACGGCCCGCTCAGCTCCGGCGGCGGGCCGGGCCCGGCTGCCAGCGCACACCTACGGCGAGCCGACAACGGTCGGTGCCAGCTGCGAGGGCGTGGTGCCCTCCCTCGAACGGCCGAGGATCGAATGCTGATCAGAACCCGTCAAGGGCGGCTGCGCCGTCGCTCCGCGATCTTCGACCTTGACTGAACCTGCCCAGCCTTCAAGCGGCCTATATCGAGGAAGGGCAGGCGTCGAGACGGGCTGTGGAGCCGCTGGGGCGAGCCGCTGCTGTTTCCGGGGTGGGGAAGTGCCCTCGTCGCGTAGCGCCGCGCTGGGGGGCTCTAGGTACGCTGTGGGTAGCCACGTTGGCCGGTGCTCCGATCGCTTCGCAGGGTGACCATTTCCGGCCGACGTGCGGGCCCGGGATGCCAGTCCTGGGGGCTCACTTCTGTGTCGACCTGGTTGCTAACTCTGGCCTGATCAGGCCGCTACCTCGTGGAGGCGCGCCGCGCCGTCCGCGATCTCGTCCCAGTAGCGGGCGTAGTCGGCGTCCTCCGAGGGGCCCATCAGCCGCGGTCCGCGGACCCGGCCAACGGCCGGGCGGGTGCCTGGACCAGCGCGACCCGGGCGGGGCGAGCTGGTGCTCCTCGAGGTGATCGCGGGCGGACTGGCCGTGGAGCATCACCAGGGCCTCCGGGTCGTCGAGCCGGAAGCTGATCCGCAGGCCGAGCTGACCGCGCTCGAAACCACGACGACGGTCGCGTCCGCGCGCTGGGTGACCACCATCAGCCGCAGGCCCGCCTTGTGTCCTCGGAGACAGGCGGCCGTAGAGCGGAGGAGCTGCTCACGCATCTTCGGCTGGCCCTTCTCGACCGGGGCCGTCGACGCCAGGCGCAGCAGCCGGCGAACTCTTCGAGCACGACCACGATCAGCGGGAACCCGGCATGGAAGCGGGTGAACTTGTCCCGGCGAGGCGGCAGGTTCGGGATCCGGGTGTCCATCTCCGCGACCAGGCGGACCAGCAGATCCCGGTGTGCCTCAACGTCGGCCGACCGGTGGCCTGCCACTCGTGGTGCCGGGTACCACGTAGGGACGGCCCAGAAGCAACCGACAGGTCAGACCCGCGATCAGGACATCGTCGAGGCGGGCGAGCTGCGCCAGCGCCGAATAGCACCACACGCTCTTGCCCGAGCGGGTCGCGCCTGAATGCAGACGTGCGGCCCTCCACCCAGGACTGGCGCAGAGGGTTGCCGAGCTCGTCTCGGGCGATGGTGATCTCCACGTCGGAGACCGACAGCCGCGCGGCCGGCCAACGGAGCCGGACCTCGCCGTCGAGGGGTCGCCGATCAGCAGCTCGATCCGGACCCACTCCGATCCGCGGGTAGACCCGGATCCGGTCATAGCCCAGCGCCGCGCGATCCGCCGCGACGCCTCGTCAGCACGGAAGTCTCGATGAGCTGGCCGTGGATCTTGCGCACCACCAGCACCGGGTGGCCCCGACAGGTCCGCCGGGCCAGGGTCGGGATGACGATCGTGGTGCGGAGGCGACTGCACCGTGTGCGAGAGCCCCGGAACCCGCTCACAGACCCGGCGCCACGGGTTCACCAGCCGGTCGACGAACTCGCGGGCGGCCCGATCCTCGGCGCGCTGCCTGCTCCACATGATCAGTGCTCCTGTCGTGAAGACGGCCCGGTCCGGGAGGGGGTTCTCCGGGCGGGGCCGTGGTCGAGCGGGGGTCAGTTGCTCAGCGGGCGATGAGGGCGGCGACCGCGGTAGTGCGGCGACACCAACAGGGATCTGCACCTGGTGGTGGACGGCCTGATCCATCAGGGCGCGACCGTTCACTCCGTGATCAGCCAGGCCGTGGAACCGCTTCTGTCGGCCGATCCGGGCGCCGTGCTCGTCACGCTGGCGACCCGGGATCGCGGCAAACCGAGCGAGCAGACGGCCGTCATCGATCACCGCATGCACCACGCCCTCCGCCACCACGCCGGTGAGCTGGGCCAGCCACGGGACCCGGACACGGCAGTCCGGTAGAACGCCCTTCGTGACGGCCTGCGCCGCGGCATAGGTGGAGGCGTGCAGAGCAAGTTCCGGCGACCTGCCGGTGCGGTGCTGCTTGTGGGCCGAATGCAGTCGTCCTGGCCAAGTAGTCCCGCCGTGATGACCCAGCAGGGCCCCCAGCGCGTCAGGACGGTGATCGCGATCCGCTCGGACATGCCTTTGCTCCTTGATCAGCTAGCGACAGCGGTGGAGGTGGTCGACACGAGTGCGCCGGTGAAAGCCCAGCGTCGCAGCGGGGCACTGATCCGGCAGGCGGCCGCCGTCGTCCGGGATCTCCTCGGCGTGCTGGCACGAGGTGCAGGTCAGCACCACCAGCACGAGGCCCATCTGGCCGTCGAGCACCGGCCACCGGCGGCCGCCATCAGCGGCCTGCTCGTTCTTCGGCCCGAGCCGCCGATCGGGCGGATCGCGTCGGCGCGGTAGTAGACCTGCGCCCGACGACCTTGTCCTCACCGGTGTTTTTGTCCTTGATCGTCTTGTCCATCACGCCGACCTCGAAGCGACAGCTCGCAGGGCATCCGGGCTGAAACCGTGGCGCGGGTCCTCGTGCGACGCGATCGTCACGTTCAGCACCGAAAACGACGGCCGCCGAACGCCTGGAACCCACCGTGACCTGGCAACCACTTCGGGGTGCCGTTCCGCAAG
>NZ_MCIS01000021.1:0-11823 GCF_001932475.1 Pseudonocardia sp. Ae717_Ps2 | reverse complement strand
GCGGCGGAGGACCTGTGTCGGGTCGCACTCGGGTTGGCCGGGCGGGATTGGCCGGTGTTCCCGCTGCGGCCGGGGAGCAAGCGCCCGGCGCTGCACGGGCACAGCACGTGCCGGGGCACCGGGCCGTGCGCGGGCGGGCACCGTGGGTGGGAGCAGCGGGCGACCACCGACCCGGACCGCATCCGCGCAGCGTGGTCGGCGGGGGTGTTCAACGTCGGCATCGCGACCGGCCCGGCCGGGCTGCTGGTGCTCGACCTCGACACCCCCGAGCCGGGCGAGGTGCCGCCGTCGCGGTGGGCTGCCCGCGGGGTGATCGACGGCGCAGGGGTCTTGGCCGTTCTGCTCGCCGACGCCGGGCGTGTGCTCCCGGTGACCTATGAGGTGCTGACACCGTCGGGCGGGCGGCACCTGTACTTCCGCGTCCCGGCCGGGCTCGAGCTGCGCAACACCGCGGGGGAGACCGGGCGTGGGTTCGGGTGGAAGGTCGACACCCGGGCCGGTGGCGGCTACGTCGTCGCCGCCGGGTCCCGCACCCCGACCGGGGTCTACCGCGCCGCCGACGACCAGGCCGAGGCGGCGGCGCTGCCCGGGTGGCTGGCCGACCGGCTCGCCCCGCCCCCGCCCCCGGCTGTTCCAGCGGGTCCGATCCGGACGGGGTCCGGGCGTCGTGACCGCTACCTCGACGTTGCACTACGGGCTGAAACAGCACGGGTCACCGGGGCGGCCAAGTCTCAGCGCAACGCCTGTCTCTACGTGGCCGCGGTCGCGCTCGGGCAGCTCGTCGCGGGTGGCTCTCTGCCCGAGCATGAGGCCCGCGCGGTGCTGCGCGGCGCCTGCGCCGGGCACGTCGCGCTCGGCGCCTACTCCGGCCACCAGGCCGAGAAGACGATCGCGTCCGGCCTACGGGCCGGGGCCAAGCGACCCCGACGGATCGAGGACGCGGCATGAACTCCCCACCACCCCCACCCCGACACACCAGCGGCCCCGCGGTCGGGGCGCAGACGGCCACTCAGGGCGCCGTGAGCGCCTCCCAGAGCGGGCCCCGACGTGGGGGCTTCCCGGCGCTCGGTGCGGTGCCGACGCCGCCCCGCACGGCCTGGACGGCAGAGGAGCTGATGGGCATGGACTTCCCGACCCCGCGCTGGGCGGTGCCCGGGATCATCTGCGAAGGCGTGACCCTGCTCGCCGGACCGCCCAAGGTCGGCAAGTCCTGGATGAGTCTCGGGCTGGCGCTCGACATCGCCGCCGGGCGCCCGGCGTTCGGCCGGATCGACGCCGAGGCCGGTTCGGTGCTCTACCTCGCGTTGGAGGACACCCGCGCCGGTTGAAGTCCCGCATGGAGATCGCGCTCGGCGGGCGGCCCGCCCCGGCCGGGTTGACCCTGTCGATCGCCTGCCCGCCGATGCCTGCCGGTGGTGACGTGCAGGTCGCGGAGTGGCTCGACAACCATCCCGACGCCCGCCTGGTCGTCATCGACGTATTCGCCAAGGTCCGCGGCAACCCCGCCCCCGGGGTGTCGGCCTACGACGCCGACTACGCCGCGATGACCCGGATCAAACGGGTCGCCGACCACTACGGCATCGCCGTCGTTCTGGTCCACCACGTCCGCAAGGCCGCCGCCGAGGACTTCCTCGCCACCGTCTCGGGCACCAACGGGCTCGCCGGTGCCGCCGACGCGGTCCTGGTCCTCGAACGCGCCCGTGCCCGCGCGGACGGCGTCCTGCACGTCACCGGCCGCGACGTCGACGAAACCGACTACCCACTGGCGTTCGACCCGTCCGCGGGGGCGTGGTCACTGCTCGACGGCAACGCCGCCGACTACCAGATGCGCGACACCCGCTCGCTGATCATCCGCTACCTGCGTGACTACCCCGGCACCAAGCCCAAGGACATCGCCGCCGCCCTGGACATCGACGCCGGGACCGTGCGCCAGAACTGCCGACGCATGGAGACCGACGGACAACTCCGACGCAACCCCGCCGGGCAGTACTGGCCCGGCGACACCGCCTCTACAGCAGCGAGTGACAGCAGTGACAGCGGTGACATACCCGCCGTCGAACCACTGTCACTGCTGTCACTTCGTCACTCAACCTCCGACGACCAGGGAGAACACCAGTGACGAGCCCAGCTGGTCCGAGTGACAGCCGCGTGACCGCGGCGGGGCCTCACCTCTGTCACTCTGTCACTCGACCCGCGTTGACCTGCGGAAACATGAGTGACAGTTCGAGTGACAGGCCCTGCGGAGGTGTCACTCTGTCACTCGGCCTCCGCAGCCGGGCCGCGGCCGAAGCGCCCGCCTGCGGCGACGGTCGGGCCCCATCAGCGCAGACCCACCGCTGTCACTGTGTCACTCCACCCTGTCTGGCCCGCGTAAACAGCTGTGACAACCCGAGTGACACCCGCCCCGCGCTGTCACTCACCCCGGAGGTAAACCCCATGAGCCGGTCCGCCGCCCGCCTCACCGTCACCGACCTCTGCACCGAACTCGCCATCTCCCGCTCCACCTTCTACGACTGGCGCGCAAAAGGCCGCGCACCCCGCTGCATCAAGCTCCCCAACGGCGAGATCCGCATCCGCCGCACCGACTTCGAGAACTGGCTCGACACCCTGGAGGAGGCGACCGCCTGATGACCACCACCTACGACGTCCGCATCTGGAAAACCGACGTCTACAAGGGCAAAACCACCACCGCCTACACCGTCATGTGGAGAGTCGGAACCAAGCGGTGGAAGAAGCGGTTCCGGACCAGCGCGCTGGCCGACAGTTACCGTGCCGACCTGATCAGCGCCTCCCGCCGGGGCGAGGCATTCGACATCGAGACGGGACTCCCTGTCTCAGCGGCCCGTCCGGCACAGGTGGTCAACTGGCTCGACTTCGCCTGCGACTACATGGACATGAAGTGGCCCGGGGCCGCTGCGACCTATCGCCGCAGCATCTCCGAGGCGCTGACGGCGATCACTCCTGCGATGCTCGACGGGGTACGGGACGGGGCTCCCGACGGTGTCGCGATGCGGCGGGCGCTGCACCGGTGGGCCTTCAACACGGCACGGCGGGACGGGAGCCCGGCGGCGGTCCGGTCGGACCTCCGGTGGCTGAAACAGCAGGCAATGCCGGTCGGGCGGCTAGCCGAGCGGGCCGTCCTCCGAGGAGTCCTCGACGCGCTGGCGCAGCGGCTCGACGGCCGACCCGCGGCGGCGAGCGTCGTGAGCAAGCGGCGACGGGTGCTGTTCAACGTCCTGGAGTACGCGGTGGAACGGGAGCTGCTACCTGCGAATCCCCTGCCGACATTCAAGTGGACGGCACCGAAGGTCTCGACCGGCGTCGACCGGCGGACCGTCGTCAACCCAGTTCAGGCCCGCACCCTGCTCACCGCGGTGGGGGAGACGCAGCGGAGCGGGCCGCAGCTCGTGGCGTTCTTCGCGCTGCTCTACTTCGCCGCCCTCCGGCCGGAGGAGGCCGCGAACGTGCGCAAGCACAACCTGTCGTTGCCGTCGTCTGGGTGGGGGGAGATCTACATCGCCGAGGCGACCCCGTACGCCGGATCGGACTGGACCAATGACGGCGCACAGCGCGACGTCCGGCAGCTCAAAAACCGGGCGAGAGGGGAGGGACGGACCGTACCGACGCCGCCGGAGCTGACCGGCTACCTGAACCACCACCTGGCATCTCGACCGATCGGACCGGGCGGTCGGCTGTTCCCGGGGGAGCGGGTGCCGGAGCTGCCCAAGCTCACGTACATGCGGACGTGGCGTTCGGCTCGCCAACGGGCGTTTACCCAGGACGTCGCTGCCGGGCCGCTTGGCGCGACGCCCTACACGCTCCGGCACGCTTGCGTGTCCACGTGGCTGAACGGAGGTGTCCCGGCAACCCAGGTTGCGGAGTGGGCCGGGCACTCGGTGGAGGTGCTGCTGAAGGTTTACGCGAAGTGCCTCGACGGCCAGGACACCGTCGCGAGACAGCGGGTGGAGGACGCGCTCGGCGGTCGGTGACGGTGGGAACGTCCTGGGAACGGGGCGTGGGAACACCCTGGGAACGACCAGCCGCTGACGGCCACCCACAGCCGGTGACACCCGGACGCAACGAGAACGGCCCCTCGCCCTGTTTCAGCAGGTGAGGGGCCGATTTTCGCTGTTGGCACTCGTGGTGCCCCCGGCAGGATTCGAACCTGCGCTCCCGCCTCCGGAGCAGTGGAGCGTGCGCCGGAGAAGACATGTCCTGACCAGGCATGATGTAGATAATGATCGGGGGCGTCGGACGCATCTGGGAACGTCCTGGGAAAACCTTGCCGGATGGGCCGAGTGACAGAGTGACAGCCCTACCGGCCGTGTCACTCGAACTGTCACTCTCGTTTGTGCTGGTCAGGGGTGGTGTAGTGACAGAGTGACAGAAGAAGAGTGGGGAGACGTGCCATCGTCTGGAACCGTCCAGCCCGCCGCACCACCGTGCGGACGTCCGTCCCAGTGCTCCTCCGCGCTCGGCCGGGACCCCGGGTGGCATCCGGGGTCCCGTAGCGCCTCTGCGGAGGAGCAGAGGGCCGCGTACAGCCCGCTCGATCCCCCGGGTCGACGAGCGCCCGTCCACGCCCCTCCTGTTGCAGCGCTGTGGACGTTAAGGCGCTGGAACAGGAGGGGGCAGCAACGATGGGTCGCATCGCCGTACGGCCGGGCGCCGTCGAGTGACAGAGTGACAGTGTCACTGAGCCTTTTTCAACCTGACCGAGGACCCGCCGCGAAGCGGCGGCAGGGGCCCCGTCGGCAGCGGCCAGATCCCCGATGATGCAGGTCAGGCCGCCGCGCGGTCGCGGTCCGGGGAGGCCCACTCGACGGCTTGACCAGCACAAACGCCAGGTTGAAAAAGGCTCACTGGCCTGTCACTCGAACTGTCACTCTCGTTTGTGCTGGTCAGGGGCGGTGCAGTGACAGAGTGACAGAAGAAGAGTGGGGAACGGCACCTGACGGTCCGTGCCTGGCCGCGCGTCGGGGTATGCGGTCTCAGCGCCGTTCTGGTGCTGCGACAGCTCCGTGGCGCCACCTGAGTGGCAGGAGGCGTCTGCGGTGGTCTCAGGGCCCTGGACGGTCTCGTTCTGGAGACCGTCCTCGTTCGGGAGGGGAATCTATCGGTCTTCAACGGCCACCTCACCGGGTTCGTCGTCGTGCACGATCGTGACAACGACGGCGACTACGAGACCGTCGCCCATATCTGGACTGCGGTGGCCTGGCGCCGCCGGGGAATCGCTCGACGCCTGCTGGCCGAGGCACGCTCCCGCTTTTCCGTTACTGCGTTCGAAGAGCCTTACACTAAACGACGGATCTGTGCTTATCGACGCCTCACGGGACAGCTGAGATAGCGTTGGGGTGGCTTCGGTGCATCACCGTGCCGCCCGCGCCGCCTCGCTGTTCTTCGCGAAGTTGGCGGCGAAGTTGGCCCACCACTCGCCGGGCGGGATTTCCTGCGCCGCGACCGCGAGACGCTTTCCGGTCTCGGTCACCACGGCCGCCGACATCGAGTCGACGAACGGTTGCACCTGCTGGTTGCCCTGGGCCTGGTACTCCCGTGCGGCAAGTAGGCAGTCAATCTTGTCGGCGTCGCGGGAGCAGCGTGCTTCTGGCGTCGCAGTCGGTTCCTTCGCACGCTCGTGTTCGTCGATCAGGGCGGCGATGTGCTCGGCGAGGACCGGCGGCAGCTCCGCCACTTGGTCGTGGGCGACGTCCTGAGCCGGGGGCGTCCGTACGTACGGCTTCCCCACGCTGGGGACGTCACCGATCCGGGTCTCCGGCATGTCGTGGAACAGGCCCAGTGCTGCCGCGCGGTCTGCGTTTGCGCCTTCGAGAGTGGCAATGACGTAGGCGAGAACTCCCACACGGAAGCTGTGCTCGGCTACCGATTCGGGATTCTTGACTCCTGCGAGCAGCCACCCGGAGCGGGGGAGTCGCTGAAGCTGGCCGGCCTCGTATGCGAACTTGGCGACGGCGTGCATTTCGTTGCTCAAATCGCACTCTCCACGAGGTAGGCCACCTGCTCCATGCGCTGTCGAACCTTACCGGTCAGGCCAGCATCGTCGCTGAGCGCGATCTCCACCGCTCGGCCGATGTGCCTCGCCTGCTCAGAGCTGCGGAGCAGGTCTCGCCGTGCCCTCAGGAGCGCCCACAGGGCATGCGCGCACAGCTCCCGGTACGGGGCCGTTGCAACCCCGGTCACGAGCGAGGCCAGGAGCCGGTCCCCGGACCACGTCGCCTGCTGACTGACCATGTCTCGATCGTCGGTCCAGTACGTGTCGTGCTCGCCGACCCAGTAGGCCCAGTAATTGAGATTCGCGATGATGAGTTCATCGCGCGCCAGTCCCTGGTCGATGAAACGTCGCAGCGGGTCGAGGTCGCCGGAATGAGCACTCGCGACGGCCTGGGAGCGAGCCACGGCCCACGCCGGGGACCACATGCTCAGGTCGGGTAAGGCTCGGGTATCGCTCGTCGTCTGCTGTTGGAGCCACCCCTGTGTGGAGTTGTTCGACGCGACCAGGAACTTCACCTGCCGACGTAACATGGCCGTTCGCTCGGTGCCCGTTCCGGCCTGGTCCGCAGCATCACAGAGGTCCCGAGCGACGGCGTCCTGCACCGTGCTGGGCACGTACAGCCGGGTGCGGATCTCGCTGAGCTGCCGGGGCACCTCGCCGGTGAGCGGCCAGGCGAGCAGCTCGGTCAGGGTGCGGTCGGGAACGATGACCGACAGCGGGTGCTCAGGGCTCCCGACAGTCGCCAGCTCGCCGTAGATCGAGTCCGCCACGAGTGCCTTCTCGAACACGACGAGGAGCGAAGGGTCCGGGTTGTGGGCCCGGAGTCCTCGGTTGACGCGCTGGATCTCCGCGAAGCTCGCATTGACTAGCGGGCGCCGACCCGACTCCCACGCCTGCAGGGTGCTGACGCCCACGCCGAGCTGCTCGGCGAACCCCTCCTGAGTGAGCCCGACGCGGCCACGGATGGCGCCCAGAACGGCTCCTCCGAGTCGCCCGATCAGCTCACTCGCACCGGGAGTAGGGGTTCGGTCCTTCATTCCGTGCTTCCTCACGCTCGGCCGCGTCGAACTCGTACTCGCGGTCAGGGGTCTCGGCCCTGACCTGGCAATACCGTTCTGGTTGTCCGACAGACGGTAGGCACTGGGCCCCGGCGACGGGGGTGAATCGGAGAATCCGTGAGTAGCAGCTATCTCTTGGCCTCGACCGTCTCGACCCTTTCGCGTAGCTCGGCGACCTCACCCTGGAGGCGAGCCACGATCTCGCGCAGATCCTCGGGAGGGTCGTCCGGGAGGGCCCGGACGAACGTTCCGCGACCGGCAGCGGACTCCAGTACCCCCGCGTGCTGCATCTCCTTCACCGCGGCGTGCGCGGTCAGCTCGGCGACGCCGTAGTGCTCAGCGAGTGCCCGCAGGGACGGGATCTTGTCCCCCACCGGGAACTCGCCCGCTCGGATGCGTCGGACGAGGTCCGACCTGACCTTCGCACTCAGCGACTGAGCGCCTCCCTGATCGACCGCCACCAAGCCACGGTAGCGGCCAGCTAAGCCACCGCACAGCACCACAAACACCCCTTGACAGATCGAGCACCACAGAGCACCTTAATGTGCACTGAGGCAATCGGGAGGATGGCAGATGTACACCGAACGCCGCGACATGGCCGCGCTCCGACGGATCGATAGCGCACCCGAGGGCTGGGCTCCTGACGGCCTGACCTCGGACGTGATCGACGCGTTGCTGGGCGACGAGATCGCTCGGGGGCGTGAGATCCCGAGCCTGCACACCACGCGGGTCCTCCACCTGCCCCGCCGCGCTAGGCAGCTCGTCGGAGGTGAGGCGGCGTGATGCGGGTCGTGGATGCGCTCCGTCGTCGGGTGCTGGACCAGGTCCGGGGCGAGTTCTGGCACCGGTCCGGTGCCGGGGTGGCGCTGGTGGTGCTTACCGGGGTGTTCGTGGTTCTGGCGCTGGGGGTGGCGGGTCCGCTGGACGGTGTGGCCGGCGTGTTGGTCGCGGTCGCGGTCGGGGTGGCGGGGGTCGAGACTGTCGAGGCGTTGGGTGGCGCGGTCGTGGGGTGGCGGGAGTGGCGTCGTCTGCGTTCCAACGACGGCTATCTGTCGGCGGTGGTGGAGGTTGTGGCGGCGCAGGAGCGGGCGGAGCTGGTTCTGCTCGGCGCTGGGGAGCCTCCGGCGGGTGCGCGGTGAGCGCCCGGCTGGGTTCGGTGGTGGAGCGGGCGGCGGCGACGGCGTCACGGGAGCGTCCGGCGCGGGCGGTGCGCCCGGGGTGGTGGGTCTACTCCTACGGCTCGGCGGGTGGGGGTGGGCGCAGGTCATCGCGATCGGCCTGTTGTCCAAGGGGTGGGTGCGGTTCGAGCTGCGTCATCTCGATGGCCGGCGCGGTCTGGTCGAGGCGTCCCCGTCGCATCCGACGTCGTGCCTGACGGCGTCCACGGCGCGGCGGGTCGGGATCACCGGGTGACGTTGGCGAAGCGGGTCCTTCGCTTCACGCGCTGACCCTCGGGGTGTGGGCCGGTCGGGACCGGACGGGTGCACCTCGTTGATCCACATAGGACAGACGAAGTAGGCAGAGGAGCGGGGCGATGGGTTGGTTGTCGAGTACGGCCAGGGGCGGGGCCCGGGTGGGTCGGGCTGTGGTGGCGCGGGAGTTGGCGGCGGTGCAGCACGCGAAGCATCACCGGCGGGGTCGTCACACGGAGGAGGCGTCGGGGCCGGTGCATTGCCGGTTCTGCGGGGTCCGGGTGCGGTCGGGCATGGGTGATGTGTGCTCGCGTCCGCGGTGCATGAAGGCGGCCGTGCGATGAGCGCGCTGGTGGATCTGGACGACACCGGCCGGTGCCCGACGGACTCGGCGTGCGCTGGGTGCGGTGTGGCGGCTGGTGAGGGCGTGGGTGGTGGCCTGGTGGTGGTGACCGCTGGCACCGGTGTCGGGGTGGTGTGCCTGTCGTTGTGCCCGGCCTGCTGCGAGGCGGGGCGGGTGCCGCGGATGGTGGTGGTGACCGCGGCGCTGGCTGCTGGGGACCACTGCGAGCACTTGGGGATCGATCTGGATCAGATGGCTGCGGTGATGGAGTCGGGGTGGGACTGGTGAGCACCGAGACGTGGGCGCAGCGGCGTCGTGAGGACCGGGCCGCTGCTGCGGAGCGGGCCCGTCGTGACGCCGACGCCGCGACCGAGCGGGCGTTGCACGCGGAGGCGGTGCGGGCGGAGATCGCCGAGCGCCGCCGTACCGAGCAGGCCACCCGGGATCAGGTCGCCCGGACCGCGCGGGCCGAGCAGGCCCGCCGGGCCCGGACCGAGCGACGCAAGCGTGCGGCGGCCCGACGGTCGGCGGTCGGGGTGTGGGCGGCTGCGCATCGGGTGGATCTGCTGATCTATCCGCTTGCGGTGGTGTCGGCGGTGATGGCGGTCCCGGCGATGGCCGCCTATGGCGTCGCGGTCTACGGGTCGTGGACCGGTGCGGTGCTGCCGGTGCTGTCGGAGTTGGGGATGTGGGCGTTCGCGCTGGCGGTGCAGTCGCGGCGCCGCACGCACCCGGCCGCGCCGCTGTGGGCGTTGCAGGCGGGGGTGTGGGCGTTCGCGGCCGTGGCCGCGGGGCTGAACCTCGCCCACGGCCTCGACGGTGAGCACGGTGGCGTGAGTACCGGGCTGGTGATGGGTGTGGTGTCGGTGGCCGGGGTGATCGCGCACCAGTTGGTGACCGCCGGGGCCCGCCCGGCCCGCAGGGCGCGCACCGAGCGGGCGGCGGAGCGCAAGCTGCGCGCGGCCCGGCGGGCTGCGTTGCGGGCCGCGGTCGCGCAGATCGACACCGACGGCGACGCCCGTCTGGTCCATGCCCCTGGGGTCTACCGGGTCGAGCGGGACGGGCTCGGCCGCCCTGTGCTGGCCCCGCACACCACGCCCGGTCTGCCTGTCGACGACGACGGCGGGGACCTGGCGGCGGAGGTGTCGGCGTGGCTGGCCGAGCAGAACCCGGGCCTGTTGAGCGTCCCGGTCCCGTCCGCTGACGAGCCCGCGGACGGGACCGGGAACCAGCACGACCCGGCCGACATCGGGACCGAGGACGACCGCCCCGACGGGCACGGCGTCGCCACCCTCGACCGGCCGACGGGACCGACCGGTGGTGAGCACGGTCGCCGTCGTCCGCGGAAGGTGGCCCGGCCGCGGGCTCGCTCGATGGATGCGCTGCGCGCCGAGTTTGCGGCGGCGGTGGCGGCGGGGGAGGTCGATCCGTCCTCGGCGGAGTCGATCCGTACCGGTCTGCGCTGCGCCCCGGCCCGGGCGCGGGCGCTGCGTGATGAGCACCGAACCGACCAGTCCTGACCTGCGATGATCGAGGGGAATCGACCTGTGGACAGCAACTCGCACGACCGGCACGACGAGATCGGGACCAGCATCACGGACCAAGCCGTGATCGAGGGTCCGGCGCCGCGTGCGGCGGCCGGGCGGGGTGAGCACGGGCGGCGCCCGCCGCCCCGTGGGGCCGGGCGGGTGAGTCGCTGGTGATCGACGCCGAGTCCGTCACTGAGGAGCCGGCCACTGGTGAGGTGGTGTCTGCTGATCGGGGGCCGCGTAAGGTCGCTCGACGGGCGGGTGGCTCGTTCGGTCCGGGGTGCATGTGGTCACGACCGCTGCGGGTGGTCCGGCGCGGCGAGCGGGGCGGCGGCGGTGGCCGGGGTGAAGGCGACCCCGAAGGTGACCGCTCGGGCTGCGGTGACCACGGTGGCCGGGTACGGCTCGCTGGTTCGGCGCGCGGTCGCGGCAGCGACCCACGGTGGGGTGCGCGAGCAGATCCGCGCCGCCCGCGCGGCCGGGGACTCCACGGCGGTGGCGGAGTGGACCGAGCGTCTGGACACGTTGAAGGGCCACCGTGCCCAGCGGATCAAGGAACTGCCTCGTCAGGTACTGGCTGCGCTGATGGTGACCGGTATCGCCGTGCGGTGCTTGGTGTGCTGTTGCTCGCCGGTGGGGTCACCGCGTGCTGGCGCCGGGCGGGTTCGGCTGGGCTCGTGGTGGGAGATGGTCGCTTGGTGGTCCGGTTCGTGACCGCTGCGGTGACCGTCGCGGCCACGGTGGCGCTGTGGGTGGCCGGGCCGGCGCTGTTGCTGGCCGGGTGGTGGAGGGGCGCCGCCACACTGCCGGCCCGGCGTGGCTCGCACCAGTACCGACGCCGATCTTGACGCGCTGGTGGATGAGACCACGATCGCCGTGCCCTGGACGCGCTGCGTATCGCCCAGATCAGCGCCTACTTGAAGGCGGGCACGCCGTTGCAGTTCCTCACCCCCGCTCGGGTTGATGGGCGCGGTACCCATGCGGTGGTCCGGCTCCCGGCCGGGTCACCGCCGACCGCATCGCGCGGCGCCGCGCGGACCTCGCGACGGGGCTGCACGGTTGGCCAAGGAGGTGTGGCCGACCACCGGTACCGAGGCTGGGATCCTGGATCTGTGGGTGCGGACAAGGGCGCTCTTGCCGAGGGCGCTGGCCCGTATCCCTGCTCGACGACAGCGCGACCACGGTGGATGTGTTCAAGGGGGTGCGTTCGGCGGAACCTGCGCGGCACCCCGATGGTGGCGCCGCTGCTGGAGCGCAACACTCTCGCCGGTGGATGCCTGGACAGGGCAAGTCCTCCGCCGCCCGGGTCCTCATGTCGGGCCGCGCCTGGACCCGACGGCTGACTGCGGATCTGGGTGCCGGATGCGAACTTCGACTCGAGGTTTTCCGGCCTCGCTGCTCGCGCTACGTCATGGTGCCGAGGACGTGCGGATCGCCGAGATCACCGAGCACCTGCGGGAGCTGCACGCCG
>NZ_MCIS01000003.1:0-65720 GCF_001932475.1 Pseudonocardia sp. Ae717_Ps2 | reverse complement strand
GACACCAAAACGTCCTGATCGCCCCGACTACCACCCACACCACCGGGACCACCTGAGGCACACGAGTCAGACGCCGGATGGTGACGACATGCAGAACAGACCTTCCCAGGAAACGCAGCAGCTCAGGAGATCGCGGGGACCGCGACGGTTTCGGAGAACCCACGCTGGTCATTGCTGAAGCCCGAGCTCTTCGGACGCGGAGCAGGGGCGATCCCGAAGTACTCGTTGACCAGTATCGGTGCCGCGGTCGCAGCCGGGGTACGATCCGCACCCGTGCGGGCGTCAAGAACAAGGCCAGCATCCGAACCCCAGGTATAGCCGTAAACAGCGCCATGCTAGACCGCAGTCACCATCGGCGGTACCCGAGTACTGCCAGGCTCGTCGACGATCCGCCACAGTTCGGCACCAGTCCTGTCGAAGCCCAGCACCGCATAAGGCTTGGCATTCTGGGAAACCTGACACACCGTCACGCTGTCGCCGTCATCGAGACAACGCCAGCCGGCCAACCGCCCGGACAATGAGCTCACGACCTCGGAGCCGGTCACAGCATCAAACACTGCGCTGCCCCGCTGCGGGGTCCCGACCAGCACCTGCCGGTCACCGATCCGGTTAACAGCCCCGGACTCGACCCCCTCCCACCGCTGGGTGCCATCGACGGCTGACAAACCCCGCACATCCGTATCAGGCCCCGAACCGTGTTTCACAACGACGGTGTCGCCGACGATCATCAGGCCGACCATCGCGGGAACAGTCCAGACGACTACACCAGAAACGAGATCGATCCCAGCGACGAAGCCCCCGGCGGTGCTGGTCGCCGAGACCAACACCAACGAGTCGTGGACACCGAGGACCGAGCTCCACCCGATCCCCGGACCAGAACCGGGAGTGAGTGCCGGGACCGGGACAGTCACTGAGAGACGTTTCGTCGCGGTCGCCGAATCCACGGCGACCAGCTCGACACCGTGCCCAGTCGGCGACGTGCCCGCAGCCGGGACCTCCACTGGGAACGCCGCCAGAACAATGCGCCCAAGCGCAGTGTCGGCCACAACCGGGTTCCCGAGCACATCGACCGCCAGATCGCCGCCGCGGCGATCGCCCAGACCGCCGCCGAGAGGATTGTCCGGCCGGACACCCGGGTGGACGGTGTGAGTGAGGAAATCGACACGGGTCAGCCCCTCAGCGTCCGCCCGCCAGCCCGCCACACCGTCGAGAACATGCACCATCGGGACCGGCGCGTCCTCCACACGGCTCATCCACACCGTCGGAGCACCGAAATCGCTCGGAGGGTCGAACGCCCGCGGCATCGGCACACCAACCGGACCAGTACCGACAGGAAGCGGACCATCGGACACGACACACCCAGCCAGCACCAGCACCACAGCACCGAAGACCGCTGCCGACCACGAACGCCTACAGCCCCGCTTCATCACGCAAGCTTCCCCGGCGCCCCCGGGAACGGCCTCACACCCGCCAAAGACTGGCCCGCCTCCCGACGCCAGCCACTCTTCCCCGAAGCCGCAGCACGCTCAGACGGAGGCAAGACACCCCGGACACGCAGGTTCCGCTTGGCCTTGGTCGCAGTTCGGTTCCCGTCGATCAATCGGTCCACCTCGGACAACGACGGCTCTTCTCCCCGTGTCCACGCCTCGGACAGGAGGATCTCGGCCTGGGTTAGCTTCGTCGTGCCCGTGTCCTCTACGACTAGTGCGGGCTCAACCGGCTCAACCACCGGAATCACCGCCGTCATCTCGTCAGCGACTTCACCATCATTATCGGTCGCAGCTTCAGGAGCAACACGTTCCGCTGTAGCCCGGCCAACGGGGTCCGGCCCAGCAACGACTTCGGCAGCGACACCGTCGGCCGGCCCGGCGGCTGCGGTGGACCCGTGACCCGTGCTGGCCCCGACAGCCGGGGGAGCCGCCGCTTCGGGCATCTCGGCCGTCAACGGCAGGTCGGCCTCGATCGCGAGTCGTCGGCGCCGGAGCCGATAGGTGCCGGCCCGGTACACAACACGGGCACCACCATCGGTGTCGATCACGGTGGCTGCGTCCCGGACCGCAGCATGCTGAGCCCGGTCCAACTTCGCCGCGGCCCGCGCCGCCAACCGCGCCGAGCGACGCTCCGCCCGCGACCGCGGCGCCCCAGCAAGAGTCAACTGGTGGGCGACAATCCCCGCTACCGACACGACCGCCATCACCGCACCGGTCTCCCATCCCCCGCCGGCCTTGTGCAGACCGTGGAGCAGGTTCATCCCGGCCGCGCCGAGGGAGAACACGACCACTCCGGCCTGCAACCCGGCCACGGGTCGCTCCGGATACCGACGTCGCGCGGTGACCACCGCCATCGCGAACGCCCACATCCCCAGCTCCGTGATACCCGCCAGCAAAAACCCGCCAGCCCCGAAAATCCTAGCCCCATAAGCAGCCATTGCCGGAGCAGCCAAAGCGAAAGACAACACCGCGATCGGGTAAATCAACAACTCGATCACATGCGCATCCACCCACCCCGCCACACGCGCCAGCGCCGCCCGCCGCGCCTCGCCCCGGGCCCGGCGCTGCTCCGCGCTGAACTGTGACGCAGCCATACGGGCATTACGGCGACGTTCCGTTCGGGCATCGTCTGCGACGATCCGCCGCTGCTGCGCCGCGGCCGCCGCGTCCTGAGTCAACTGCGCGTCCAGAACGCGATCTGCACGTCGCTCCCGGGCATGCTGCGCCCAGCGATCCGTAGCACCAGCAGGCAAATCTCGAACAGTCATCACAGGCCCTCATCCTCGACGCGGCGTGCTGCTACCCGCTCACGATACTCACGCACCTACGGCGCCCGCGACAGCCCCACCTGATCAGCATTATCCCACCCACACCTGAACCGCCGACCGAGACATCCCCGCCAACTCCACCAACCGCTCAAATGTCACCGCTCGGAATGGCATCCACCAGGGTGGTGTGCGACCGGCCCGGTGACAGTCAGAGCCTGGAGCAGGGCAGCCCCGCATGATTTTTTTGAAGACCTTTCACGACAATCAATAAAGACCACGCGATGACCCCGGTCGAGTATTGACCCGACCCGTTTCCCGCACGAGCAGCTGGCCCAGGCGAGTCCGGATCTGCTCCGTCAGATGTTGACCACGTTCATCAACACCCTCATGTCCGCCGCGGCCGATGCGGCGCGCGCCGCCGCTTACGGCGAATCGGAGCTCGGGGAGCTCGGTGGAGCTCGGAGCTCGGGGAGCTCGGTGGAGCTCGGAGCTCGGGGAGCTCGGTGGAGCTCGGAGCTCGGGGAGCTCGGTGGAGCTCGGAGCTCGGGGAGCTCGGTGGAGCTCGGAGCTCGGGGAGCTCGGTGGAGCTCGGAGCTCGGGGAGCTCGGTGGAGCTCGGAGCTCGGGGAGCTCGGTGGAGCTCGGAGCTCGGGGAGCTCGGTGGAGCTCGGAGCTCGGGGAGCTCGGTGGAGCTCGGAGCTCGGGGAGCTCGGTGGAGCTCGGAGCTCGGGGAGCTCGGTGGAGCTCGGAGCTCGGGGAGCTCGGTGGAGCTCGGAGCTCGGGGAGCTCGGTGGAGCTCGGAGCTCGGGGAGCTCGGTGGAGCTCGGAGCTCGGGGAGCTCGGTGGAGCTCGGAGCTCGGGGAGCTCGGTGGAGCTCGGAGCTCGGGGAGCTCGGTGGAGCTCGGAGCTCGGGGAGCTCGGTGGAGCTCGGAGCTCGGGGAGCTCGGTGGAGCTCGGAGCTCGGGGGGGAGCTCGGGTGGGGAGCTCGGGGAGCTCGGGGGGGAGCTCGGTGGAGCTCGGAGCTCGGGGAGCTCGGTGGAGCTCGGAGCTCGGGGAGCTCGGTGGAGCTCGGAGCTCGGGGAGCTCGGTGGAGCTCGGAGCTCGGGGAGCTCGGTGGAGCTCGGAGCTCGGGGAGCTCGGTGGAGCTCGGAGCTCGGGGAGCTCGGTGGAGCTCGGAGCTCGGGGAGCTCGGTGGAGCTCGGAGCTCGGGGAGCTCGGTGGAGCTCGGAGCTCGGGGAGCTCGGTGGAGCTCGGAGCTCGGGGAGCTCGGTGGAGCTCGGAGCTCGGGGAGCTCGGTGGAGCTCGGAGCTCGGGGAGCTCGGTGGAGCTCGGAGCTCGGGGAGCTCGGTGGAGCTCGGAGCTCGGGGAGCTCGGTGGAGCTCGGAGCTCGGGGAGCTCGGTGGAGCTCGGAGCTCGGGGAGCTCGGTGGAGCTCGGAGCTCGGGGAGCTCGGTGGAGCTCGGAGCTCGGGGAGCTCGGTGGAGCTCGGAGCTCGGGGAGCTCGGTGGAGCTCGGAGCTCGGAGCTCGGGGAGCTCGGTGGAGCTCGGAGCTCGGGGAGCTCGGTGGAGCTCGGAGCTCGGGGAGCTCGGTGGAGCTCGGAGCTCGGGGAGCTCGGTGGAGCTCGGAGCTCGGGGAGCTCGGTGGAGCTCGGAGCTCGGGGAGCTCGGAGCTCGGGGAGCTCGGTGGAGCTCGGAGCTCGGGGAGCTCGGTGGAGCTCGGAGCTCGGGGAGCTCGGTGGAGCTCGGAGCTCGGGGAGCTCGGTGGAGCTCGGAGCTCGGGGAGCTCGGTGGAGCTCGGAGCTCGGGGAGCTCGGGGAGCTCGGTGGAGCTCGGAGCTCGGGGAGCTCGGTGGAGCTCGGAGCTCGGGGAGCTCGGAGCTCGGGGAGCTCGGTGGAGCTCGGAGCTCGGGGAGCTCGGTGGAGCTCGGAGCTCGGGGAGCTCGGTGGAGCTCGGAGCTCGGGGAGCTCGGTGGAGCTCGGAGCTCGGGGAGCTCGGTGGAGCTCGGAGCTCGGGGAGCTCGGTGGAGCTCGGAGCTCGGGGAGCTCGGTGGAGCTCGGAGCTCGGGGAGCTCGGTGGAGCTCGGAGCTCGGGGAGCTCGGTGGAGCTCGGAGCTCGGGGAGCTCGGTGGAGCTCGGAGCTCGGGGAGCTCGGTGGAGCTCGGAGCTCGGGGAGCTCGGTGGAGCTCGGAGCTCGGGGAGCTCGGTGGAGCTCGGAGCTCGGGGAGCTCGGTGGAGCTCGGAGCTCGGGGAGCTCGGTGGAGCTCGGAGCTCGGGGAGCTCGGTGGAGCTCGGAGCTCGGGGAGCTCGGTGGAGCTCGGAGCTCGGGGAGCTCGGTGGAGCTCGGGAGCTCGGGGAGCTCGGTGGAGCTCGGGTGGGAGCTCGGGAGCTCGGGGGAGCTCGGTGGAGCTCGGAGCTCGGGGAGCTCGGTGGAGCTCGGAGCTCGGGACATCACGTTCTGTGTTTGTCCAGTGATTGGACAAACTACTGGACAAAGGCTGGACAAGCGGTAGACCTTAGGCGTCCTACGCGTGCGCGTGCACGCCCACGCGTAGGACACACGCTAGCACGCTCGACCTGCTGTTCAGCTAGACAAGCGGACATTCACTCACCGTCACGAACCTCAGGGAGGGCCAACCTCGACCGCTAGCCGACGAGCGATGTCCTCGACGGCAGTGATTGCCCGCTCGCCCCGCAAGCTGTTCCGTTGGTAGCAGGTGAAGTCATCCTTCAGGCGCTGCACTACTGACGGGTCGCTCTCCGGTGAGCGGTCACCGAGCGAAAGCGCCAGTCCGCCGGGACTCATGTGTGATCCGAAGTAGATACCCCCCGCAGATCCGTGATTCGCACCCACCTCGACGTTTGACGGAAGAACAGAAAGATCGATCCTGTTTCGTCGAACGAGAGATGCAATTCTGTCTAGCTGGTCGACCATCACGTACGGATTCCCAAATCGGGCGCCTAGGACCCGCGCGCTCACGACTACTTTTAAAACTACCCCGGGCGTGTAGAGAATATCCTGTCGCGAGATAAGTTCAGCCACCTGCCTGTCCAGATCACGATCCGAATCGCCCGCGGACATCAGAAGCACGCTGCGTGCGTAGGCTCCAGTTTGCAGTAGATCTGGAACGCTAGTGAACTGCCATACGCAGATCTCAGAGGCAGATCCTTCCAGTGTCGCGAGGACTCCCTTCCTCCCCCCTCTTGTTGCGCCTGCGCTTCTGACGCCATATTCCATCTTCACTAATTCACCGAAGAGGGATTCTATCTGGCCGCGATCAGCCTGTGACGCACCGGTCGCCTGAAGCCATTTCTGAAGCAGCTCGGGCGAAATCTTCGCTTTCCCTGCCTCGATTCGGACGACTCCAGACTGGCTATGGCCGATTGCTGCGGCGAGGCTTCGACCGGACAGCCCAGACGTAAGGCGTTGCCGTCGCAGCAAGTCGCCCAAATGGTTTCGCGTTACAGGGCGCGCCATTGAAAATGCCTACCTCGCTTACTTGGTTGAGTTCGCCTGTTTTCTCATTTGGGTCAGCCGAGCAGATCGCCACTTCCGTACCGAGGTCCTGCGTGTCTGATCCTGTCACCTACACCGGGGTGCTCCCTGTCGCGGCCTCGACCGAGGGCTATCTCGCTCATCTTCTTGCTGGCGAACGAGCCCGTCGCGGGACTCGTCGTGGACACGACGTGACCTGCACCCGTGCCCATCCCGGACGCCTCGACCGATTCGCCGAGTTCATCGATCACGACCACGCTGTGCTCGTCGGCGCCGGATCTCCTTCGTGCCGCGACCCCGCTGGTCCCCGGCCCCCACTGGGTTCAACGGCGTGGGGCCTCGTCCTCGTCGCGGCGTGCTGTTGCCGATTCGCCAGTGGGATCACTCGCGCTTCGGCCTCCAGCAGCACTGCCCACAGGGAGCTTGACTCCCTCGCGAGACTCAGCCAAGATGAGTCATGAGTCATGAGTCAGTGAGGGTCGAGAGTCAATAAGGTTCAGGCGGCCTCGGCGGGTAGCGCCCCACCGAGGCCTGCGAGTCACCACCTGCATGAAGGAGGAGACCCACGTGGTCGAGCGTAGTCCTGTCTTTGATGACGATCCGGGACCTGTAGTCCCGGTCCCGCCGGAGTTGTCGTCGCACCCGGGGCGGCACTGTGTCGGTGTCGCCCCGGAGGTGTTCTTCCCGGTCTCTGAGCTGGGCGTGTTGCAGGCCCGGCTTGTGTGCACCGGCTGCCCGGTCCGTGTCCTGTGTCGGGATTGGGCGAGCGCGACAGGCCAGGACGGCATATGGGGCGGCACCACCGCCACCGAGCGTGATACGACCCGGCACGCGGAGATCCGTGTCGCGGCGGCACGGCCGGCGGTGGCGGCATGACCGCACCTACCACCGCGACGGCTACCGAAAGGGCTGCTGCCGGCCCGGTGTCGCGGGCGCGGATCGCGCACACCATCCTGCGGCGAGTCGAGACCCAACGAGCCCAGTTCCTCACCGCTTACGGCCGCGCCACCACACCCATCGATCGAGCCACGGCGGCGCTGGCCGCGGTCCGCGCCGCGCTCCCGGCCGCAGTCACCCGCCCGCTGGCCGAATCGACCGAGATCAGGCGACGCCTGGAACAGATCACCGACGACCTCACCGACCTACTCGGCGAACTACACACCGCGCAGGAACGTGCGGCGGAGACTGCGATCCGTGCGAAGCAGCGCACCGCTGCCCGCAGCCAGGCTCGCCGCGAGCAGCGACACGCCGCCGCCACCGCCGCAGGTGGTGAGTCGTGATGCATGTCCGCGCCCGATGTGCGCTCTGCGGTCGGTCGTTCGAGATGCCGCGTGATGGCGGCACGCCGCCGCGGACCTGTGGCCGTTGCCGTCACTGGCAGAAGGTGGGGGGTGGTCGTCGTGCCTCAGCCGATCTCTGACCAGCAGGACGAGGCCCCAGCGGCCCGGCCCGGCCTCTACGTCGTCGACGCGCCCGCTCCCGGAAGGTCGAACCCGGACGGTCCAAGGGCCGTCGACGAGCCGGCCGCGGCAGTGGCGCCGTTGGCGCCATGGGACCAGCGCCTCATCGACGTAGTCCGTGATGTGGTGG
Source organism: Pseudonocardia sp. Ae717_Ps2 (assembly GCF_001932475.1). NCBI lineage: Bacteria > Bacillati > Actinomycetota > Actinomycetes > Pseudonocardiales > Pseudonocardiaceae > Pseudonocardia > Pseudonocardia sp. Ae717_Ps2. The sequence continues at coordinate 57,882 of NZ_MCIS01000003.1, read as the reverse complement.
AGGCCCGGCCGCGGTGGAACCAGACTCCGCCCTCGTATGCCCAGACCTGGGCGTACTCGCGTACCGGGGACTGGACCACATCGCAAAATCCACTGGTCCACGGCGTGCACGCGGCGCTGACGCTGGCCGCCCTGGCCGTGGTGTTCCCGCTGGACTGGCTGTGCAACGTGATCCGGGACAAACCATCCGGCTTCGTGATCACGATCATCGTCATCGCTCTACTCGTCCTCGGCTTCCTGGGCGGTGGGTGATGTCGTGGTCGATGTTCATCCCGTCGTCGATGCCCGCGCTCGGCGCCCTCGCACTCATCCTCGCGGTGCTGCTGGTTTTCCTGGATGTGCCCGGTAAGGGCGTGGATTGGGAGAAGGTCGCCGCCGTCCTGGCGGTGGTCGGCGGGTTCGGTGTCGGCGGCGCCTCCGCCGGCTGGTTCGGCGCCCTGTTCCAGAACTTGTCCGGCGGGGCGCTGGCCGGTGCTGGGCAGGCCACCGCCCAGCTGGTCGGAGTCAGTGCGGTCGGTGCGGTCGCGGCCGCCGCCGGGCTGTGGGCCTACAGCCGTCTGCGGGGGTCGGGGATCACCGCCGCGACCCGGTCGAAGTCACTGATAGTCGTCGCCGCCCTGGCCCTGGTCGGGACCGTCCTGGCCGGTGTCCCGCGCCTGTACCCGGCAGCGGATGCGTTCATCGCCGCCCTCGCCGCATCCCTCACCTGATGACACCGCAAGTTCTAGCTGTGTGCCGATACGGCGCTAGAGAAGGAAGGAGGTGGGTCGGGTGGAGGCGTTTTTCCTGACCTGTGTCGTGGTGGCGTTCTTCGTGACCAAGGGCCGCACCGACACCGCCGCCTACACCGCGGGCAAAGAACCACCCGGCCTCGCGCGGGCCCGGATGCGCCACGACGCCGGCGGCGGCGCCCGCACCCCGTCGGGTCGTCCGGTCGGGCGGGGCGCGTTCGGGCTCCTGGTCGCCTCTCGTTGGACCGAGGCGTGTCGGGCCGCGCAGCACCGGGCCGAGCATCGTGCGGCGCGGCGGCGGGCCTGGTACGACGCCACCGCCCCCGGCCGGGATGAGCGGTGGCGCGCCACCCAGCGGCGGCGGCTGGAGCGGGCGGATCGAGCGCGGGCCCGCTGGGCCCAGGCCCGCGGCCTCACCACCGGTGTCGGCTCGAGTGGCCGGACTGATCGGGCGGGCAGGGCGGTGCCGGAGCCGTGGGGACGACGACGGCCCGGGACGGGCCCGGCGGCCGTCGCAGGTGGTGCAGCGGTGACCGCAACAGACGATCCCGGCCCGCCCACCTCGGCCGGGGACACACCGGTTCCCGGCCCGGCCCCGGACGGTGTCGACAACACCGGCACCGACACCGACGACACCGATCCGACCACCTCGCCGGGTCCGGCCGCGCCGATCCTGGCGACGACCAGCACGACTACTGCTTCTGGAGGTCACGGAATGTATGAGACCGCTGTCGCCCGGCTGACCGCCGCGGCGGAGGCCTGCGGCCTGTATCAGTCCCAGCTGTCGGGTTTCGTCGACCGGCTCGCCGGTCAGGGCTGGGGCGGCCAGGTCACCGGCCCGCTCACGGACTCGCTGACGGGGCTGGCCGCGGCTGAGGCGTCGTATCGGGACCTGGCCGGGCAGATGCGCGCCCAGGGCGACCAGGGCCGGGACGCCTACGAGGCGGCGCCCTATGTGCCGGGCCCACACGCCGTCCTCTAACCCGCTGACAAGCGCACACGCCAGAAGGAACGGAGCAGAAGCCCATGACGGCAGTACTGGATGGTGACGGGAACCACGAATACATCGCGGCGGCGTTGCGGGACGCCGCCACCGATCTGGAACAGCTCATCGCCGGCCACCGGGTGATCGCCGACGAGTTCGAATCCCACGGCTGGGTCGGCCTCGACGCCCTCGAGGTCGCAGGCACCCAGCTCGCCGCGGTCATCGACTCGTTGTCGACCGTGGCCGAGCGGGTCGGTGTGGGTGGGCAGATCGTCGCCGACGCCCACACCACCCACCACATGATCGGTCGGGCGTCGAAGACATCCCTCGGCCACACCTGACCTGGCGGGTGCTCCGGCCCCATCAGCCTCTCTCAACACCTGTCCTGGAACACCGTCCTGACCAGCGGAAAGATCAAGGAGGGATCCTCATGGCCCGGTCGTCGGTGGTGACGCGGCGGACGCGGTTCGAGCACGCCGCCCGGCTCGCCGCCGAGCGGGCGGCAGCCCGGGAGAAGGACCGCGGTGACGTCGCCGGCGAGACGGCGTCGTCAGGTGCCCATGCGGCGGCGTTCTGGTCGCGGTTGAAGGCCGCCGTCGTCCCGACCGGTGACCGGGGCGCCCCGCTGGAGGTCGGTGGTGATGATCGGTGCGAGAACGCGCGGCGGGTGTTGGTCGCGGATCGGAACAGTCGTCGGCGCTGGCCCTGGATCCCGGCCGCCGCTGGTGGTGGTGTCGGGATGGGCGGGCACTGGATCGGCGCCGCCGCCGCCGCGCTCGGCGCCACGACAGACCCGGGAGTGTTCGCCGGCCCGGCTGCCGCGCTCCCGGTCGCTGCGGCCGTGCTGGGCGCAGCCCGTTACCGATCCCATGTCGGTCGGTGGTGGCCTGAGTTGTGTGTGAGTGGTGCGGGTGCATCAGTTCTGGCCCACGCACTCGCCACGACGGGCCCGTCGCCGCTGCTCGGCGCCGCCGCAGTCCTCGGCACGACCGTGCTGGGCACCCGTTGGTGGCGGGCCCATCCGCTCGGCCCACAGGTCGTGCCGTTGACGTCATCCGAGCTGCCGGCGCTCGCCCCGCCGGACCCCGAACACGACCGGTACTGCCTGGCGTGGGCGCAGACCAACGGCTCCAAAACCGGGAAGGTCCCCGGGTCGAGGCTGACGAACCGTGTCGACGGGCCCTACACGACGACGTTCGACGTCGTCCTGGCTCGTGGTGTGCACACCGTCGCCGATCTGCTCACCCACCGGGTCCGCCTCGCCGGTGGCCTCGGGGAGCCCGCCGACCGAGTCCTGTTCGCCCCGGCCGCAGCCGGGGAGAGCGCCGCGCGGGCGCGGTTGACGGTCATCCACACCGACCCGGTCGCCGACACCCGCTATTTCACCGTGCCGCGCGTGCACGACGGACTCATCCAGGGTGTGGGGCGGTCGGTCGATGGGACCGGTGAGGTCGACGTCGTGATGTGGAACGACTCGGGGACGGTACCGACGATGATCGTCGGTTCCACCGGCGGCGGGAAGTCCGGGGCGACGAACATCCTGACCACCGCCGCACTGTCCACCGGCGTGCTCAACCTGCTCTACGCCGACCCGAAAGGGAACTCCTCCACCGCCCTCGCCACCCGCGCCCGGGTCGCGGTCATCGGCAAACACAACGTCCTCGCCCTGCCGAGGCTGATCGGCGTGATCCTGGCCGCCCGCGCCCGGATCGCCGCGCAGCTCGGCTCGGACCTGATCTTCCCCAGTGTCGAGATGCCGGGGTGGATGTTCCTGCACGACGAGTACTCCTTCGTCGCCCACGACCCGACCACCGCCGCGTTGTGGACCGAGACCGTGAACACCGTCCGCGCGCTCGGCGTGTGGGTGGTCGGCTGCAACCAGTCCCAAGGACAAGCCGCCTGGGGCGGTGACCACGCCCGGTCGGCGTTCGCCTCCCAGGTCATCGCGTTCCGCACCAACTCCAAATCCTCCTCGGACCTCGTACCCGGGCTGGTGTTCGACCCGAACGAGCTCCCCCTCGACGACGCCCGGCCACGACGCCCGGTCCCCGGGATGGCCGTCCACGCCCACCTGGACGCACCCGTCCGCTGGGACTGGCTCCCCAGCGACGCTGACGCCGCCCGGATGACCGCGACCGGCCGGCCGGCACCCGAGCTGACCGTGTCGACCGCGTTCGACCGGCACTTCACCCAACCCGACCTGCACCCACTCGACACCGCCGCGATCACCACCGTCCTCGGCCCCGCCATCAACGGGCGCTGGCAGATCGGCGGCCTCGGCGGCACCCACCACCTCACCGACGGCGGCGCTGCCGGAGCCGGAGCCGGGGCTGGGAGCGGGCGGGGCGGGCTTCGGCGCAGCCCGCAGCCGTCCTGGGGAACCCGCACCGCCACCGCCGACACCCCACCTGCACCTGCGCCGGCGGGTGCGGGTGGGGTGTCACCGGTGCAGGCCGAGGTCCTCGCCCTGATCGAGGGCGGCACGACCGCGACCGCCGAGCTGGTCGCGGCGGCGGCGGCGTCGAAGGCCGCGGTGCACGACGCCCTCGACACACTCATCGGGCAGGGACGGATCGCGCGTGTCGCCCGCGGCCGCTACCAGGCCACCACGGTGGCGGCCACGGCTGCACCCGCCGAGGCGTCCCCGACATGATGAACCGGATGAACCCGACACACAGACGGAGACCGGCGCAGCGGTGGGTCGGGGACCGTCGGGCGGCGACACTGCTGATGGCCGTGGCCGCGCTGGGCGTGGTCGTGCTAGGCGTTCCAAGACGCCGCTGGCGACTCTGGCGGTGGCGGGTTATCGATACCGGCGCAGCCGGTCGGGGTGCGCCGTGGCAAGCCGATCGACTGTGCGCGCAGGTCGAACCTCACGCAGGGCACCCAAAAATTCCACTATAGCTGGTTCTCGCCGGGTCGGTCGACGCCGCCCCATGCGGGCGGGCCTGCATCGACCCGATACTCTCTGTGTATGTGAGGCTACATAATTGAACGGGCGCAGCGCCCCCACCATTTCCAAGGAAAAAGGCGCTGCGCCAACCAACGCTCGGATGGCTATTCATCTCGCCGTCCGAGGGAAAGGGTAGCGCATGCTCGGCCCCCTCGGCCCCCTCGGCCCCCTCGGCCCTCTCGGCCCTCTCGGCCCTCTCGGCCCTCTCGGCCCCCTCGGCCCTCTCGGTTTCGGTCCGCAGTGGTCGGTGTCCGGTCTTGACCAGGGGATCTGGTCGCTGCCCGTGCCCGTTCCGGGGGAGTTGGCTGTTGCGGCGGTCGTGGTGGCCGGGGTCGGCTGGCGTTCTGTCTGTGAGCCGGCTGCTGCGGCGCCGGTGATGTGTACGGGTTGTGTGCGTCGTTCCGGACGGGCGCGGGACACGGTGCTGGACTCGGTCGTCTGCGACTACTGCTGGGCGGCGATCACCGGCGATGCTGACCCCGGAGCCGGTGACGACGAGGCCGCCGGGGTCCTGCCGCGGACTGCCCGGGACTGGGTGGGCGCGATCCGTGCTTCGGCCTGGTATCGGGAGCTGCGTGGTGATGTCCGTCCCCGTTTGGATCTTCTGCTCGACGAGCTCGCCCGCCGTGCGGACTGGGAAGATCACTACACGTGGCCGACCTGGGCGCAGTTGCAGGAGGTGTCGGGGTGGGCACGGTCCTCGGTCGCGTCCTGGCTCGCGAAGCTGCGTGAGGCGGGCTGGTTGCTGCTGGTCGAGTCCGGTTCGACCCCGCAGTACCGCGGGCCGCTCCAGACCGCGATCCACGGCCGGCGCGGGAACCGGGCAGCGGTCTACCAACTCCGCCTGCCCGACCACGCGGTCACCGAGTCGAACACCGCCAAGCACCGCGACCGCGACCGCCCGCTCACCGAGATCGGCGACATCCCCTCCGAAAGCTTCTCCTCGGGCCCGTCCGAGACCCCGTCGGGGTCGTTGCGCGGCGAAAGTTGGACCCCAACGGGGTTTACTCTTACCGAAGGTAAGAGTTCTGTTCACACGCGCGCGAAAACGATCATCCACAACCCGGCCGCCGGCCGTGCCGGGACCGCTACGCGGCCGTCGCGGCAGACCCGGACGGTCCGGCCCGAGCCGCCCCACCAGGCCCGCCGCTACGGGGACTGGTTCGATGACCGGGTGCCGCGCACCGGGGGGGAGATGCTCGCCGCCGCACGCCAGCTCCGCGACGACCCCCTGCTCCCGCGGTTGTCCCCGCGGGCGATCCGGGCACGGATGAAACCCTTCTGGCGGGCCGGATGGACCAACAACGACCTACGTCACGCCCTGGCACACCAGCCCACACCCGAGCCCACACCTGTTGGACCCACACGCCCGGTCGAGCGCTGCCCCGCCTCCCAGGTGCGCTGGCCTACGGCGTGGCTCCGCCACCGCCTCGCACCCTGGACCGGCCCGGGCGGGCCCCTCACCGCCCCACACCTCGACGCCGAACGCCGGGCCGGCCTCGCCGCCCGGCACGGCCACGCCGCCGCGCAGCGGCTGCCCTACGGCCACACCCAACTCACCGCCACCGCCCTCCAGGCCACCGACCAGCAACACACAGACGCCCACACGACCCTGGCCCGTAACCAGGCCCGCGACCACCACGCACTACTCACCGGACTCATCCCCGACCACGACCCCGACCACACCACCACCAGCACCCGGCAGAGCGCCCTCGCACACATCACCGCTCTACTCGCCGACCAGCGGTCCCGACGGCTCAGCTCGGCCGCGGCGTCATGCTGAACACCGACACCCACCCCCGGCCGCGCGTTATCGCCGCGCACGAACGGTGCTGCCGCGCCGCTTCCGGTCCTCGCCCGCTAGCGCGGGCTGCGGTCCGGGTCGACTTGCCCACGACGCAGCGGTCCCCCGGGTCGTGCCCGGCGTGGCGATCCGCCACCGGCCACCGGGGCCCGCGCCGGTGAACCGGTCGGTCACCCTGATGCCTACGATCACGACGACCCACGTGACGGCGAGGCCGCTCTGGTCGTGGCGAAGAACCGGGGGTGGCGCCGCACGCACTGTCGCTGTAGCCCACCAGCTGCGCTACAGCCGCTTCGCCGGCCCCGGCCGACGACGAGACCACCGGCATGAGCACCGAGAACAGGAAGGCCCCGATGCAGTCCGAGTCCGAGTCCGAGTCCGAGTCCGGGCCTGCGCCGGTGTCGTTCCCGTTCGGGCCGGGGTCGATGCGGCGGTTGGGGAACGGAAGGAAACGGGCTGCGGTGGTGCCGGCGGCCCAGGCGGTGTTGCTGGGCGCCGGGTCGTCGGTAGCGGCGCGCGCGTCGGCCGGGGATGCCCGCCTGCCGTTGCAGGTCATCGCCCGTCACGACCTCCCCGGTGGCCTTGACGGACTCCCCGAGCTGGCCGAGACAGCGGGTCTGACGCTCGCTGATCTCACGATCGAGCCGCAGTGGTCCGGTTACATCGAGGAAACGCGGGAGAACGTCCCAGGTGCAGCGGTGCTGCTGGTCGTGGAACCGACCGGACCGATGACCGGGACCCTGTCCGGTAGGAAGAAAAAGAAGCCGGACGGCCTGGGGGCCTTGGCGTGGTATCGGGTGGATCTGGACTTGCTGCCCCCGCCGGCTGCGCCGATCTACTCAGCTGATCAGAAAACCCTGGCCGCGCGGATCACGACCGTGCTCGATCACCTCGCTCCGGCAGCAGAAACCCGGGAGGCAGCCGAGGCCGTCGTCGAGGTGCTGCTGCAATCAGGGCGGGCCCACGGGAAGGTCACACCCGAGCTGCACGCCGAGCTCGGGCAGCCCCGCGTCAATGCGACGGTGGACTGGCTACGACGGAACAAGCTACTGGTCGGGCTGGCCCGGGAACGGGTGTGGAGCCCACGCCTGCTCGTCGGGTTACGCGTCCGGATACCGGTCTCACAGGCCGGCGACCGCACCCCTGAACCAGACCGACCGCCGCGGGCAGCGCGGCGATAACCCCGGCCCACCATGACGTCCCCCTGAGAGGGTGTTGTGAAACCTGGGCGGTCAGTCCTTGAGGTCTTCTGCTAGCCGGCGGGCTGCTTCGATCTCGACCGGGCTGGTCGGTGGGGCGAGTTCCTCACCAGCCAGCCGCGCGGCCATCAACCGGATCATCGCGAACTGGATCATTGCCTCGGCGTGAGCGGTCTTGCGTTCGTAGTCCCGTGCCAAGCGTCTGCACCTCGTCAACCAGCCAAAGGTTCTCTCCACCACCCACCGGTGGGGCAGCACCTGGAACCCTTTCACGGCCGCGTTCTGCGGAACGGCCACGATCTCCAGGTTCTCCTGCTTGTGCGCCCAGGCCACCAGAGCGGCGTCCACGGAGTTGACGTAGTCGCTGTCGACCCAGACCAGCCCGAGCTGTGGGAAGCGGGCCCGGACGCTGTCACCAGCCAGAACATCCAGGCGTGGGCGGACAAGGCCTACCAAGGCGCCGGGGGCACGGTCCGGACCCCCTACAAACGCCACCGGACCCGACCGCGCCTGTCACCCGGCCAGAAAGCGGTGAACCGTGCTCACGCCCGGATCCGGTGCCGGGTCGAGCAAGCCGTCGCCGAACTCAAACGCTGGCACGTGGTGGACCGGTTCCGCTGCTGTCCCCACCGCGCGCACACCATCACCGCCGCGATCACCGTCCTGAACCGCATCGAAACCCGCCGCTGACCAGCACAAACACGATGGAAAAGGCTCGTGGACTCCAGCGCGCTCTGTGGACGGAACTCGGCGGCGGCGGCATGCCGGCTCGTCGCACCTCGGAGGTGGTCGAGGTGTTGGAGATTGTCAGCCTTCCATCTCGCCGCGGCGGACGGCGCTGCTGGTGTGGCGGGCGATGTTGACGATGCCGTCACCGGTGAGGTCAGCGATGGCGCGACAGGTCAGACCGCGTTCGTAGAGGGCGACGATGCGCTGCCGCCGCTGGCGGCGCGATGTCGGCCGGGGCCAGGTCGCCGCATCCTTTTTGATCTTCGCGATCCGGTGACTGTTGTTGAGTTGCTGGACGAAACGGATCTTTTGTGCGCGGTTCCATTCGCCGAGTTCCTCGGAGCGCGCCCAGAGTGCCGCAACGTAGGAATGATCCAAACTGAAGAGCTCGCTGATCTCACGGGTACTTAAGCCATCCGCCCGTAGCGCGAGAACCTGGAGACGGACCCAGGTGTCGGCATCTGCCAGGCCATCGTCGAATCCGCCGGTGATCCCATCTCCCCACAGGTCGTCCTTGGTCCAGGAGTTGCCGGGGATCATATGGATCCACCTTCCCGCATTATAGGTGCCGCCATCTGGAGCATGCATTCGCATTCCGTTGTGTTTCGTCCACTCTCCAGCGGGTCGTCGCCAGTGTGTTGATGTGGATTCTCAATGGGTTTTTATGTCGTTTTTTCTGCTGGCCTGGCGAATGTTTCGGCGCGGATTTTATCGGGGAGTGTCTAGGTTGAACAGGGTGGTTTGGAGTGGGGGCGCGGAACGTGTTCGCCTCGTGACGAGTGCGCATTTTCGGCAGTTCGCGGGGGTGGCGGTGGCGGTGAGGTCGTTGGCCGCGGCGAGTCCGGCCCAGCCCTGGTTGCAGGCCGGTATAGGCAGGGTGAGGTCACCGAGCCAGCCTTTCCAGGCGATGTCGTGGGTGATCGGGGAGCGGCCGATCCGTAGTCGCCGGCCGGTGAATCGGGCGGCTTGCGCGGCCGCGAATGCGTCCGGGTCCACCTCCTCCACGCCCACCTCCCCGGCTCGCGGTGCCTCCTGTGTGCCGTCCCTCGTCGACTCCGATCCGGACCGGCCGCAGTCGCTCCGTGACGCCGCCGTGGGTCCGGCTGCCTGCGCACAGTGAAGCCCACCCCAAGATCAAAGTCAAGGACAGGACCTATGCATCATCTGATGATCTTCGGCTGGGTGGGGTAGGGTGGCCGGTGTGTTGCGGGTGATCGCGGTGGGTGCGGGTGCGGTGGAGTACCTGGTGCGTGGGTCGGGTTGCGCCGCGCACGAGTCCCGGGGGGAGACTGTGGACGGGCCTGGTTATTACGCGAAGGCGGTGGCTCAGGGGGAGTCGGCGGGTCGTTGGTTCGGTACGGGGATGGCTGGGCTTGGCCTGTCGTTCGCCTCGGGCGAGACGGTCGCGGCGGATGACGTTCGTGCGGTGTTCGGGCAGTTGCGGCATCCGGATTCGTCGGAGAGGGATCCGGTGTTCATTGGGTCTCGGCCTCGGAAGTATCTGTCGGCGGAGCAGCGTGTCGAGCGGGCTCTGGGTCGGGAGAAGGGCTCGCCAAGCGCGGAGCGGGTGGAGGAGGTCCGTCGGTCGGCGGAGTCGGATGGGCGCCGGTCGGTGGCGTATTACGACTGGGTGTTCGCGGCGCCGAAGTCGGTGAGTGTGTATTACGCGGCGTTGATCGCGGCGGGTGCGACCGAGGCTGCGGAGAAGGTTCGTGGGGCGCATGAGTCGGCGGTGGAGTCGGCGGTGTCGTTTGCGGATGCGCGGGTGGCGGTGACGAGGACGGGTCGTCATTCGGGTCCGCGGTCGGTGGCGGGTATGGGGGTGTTCGAGCAGGGTTCGGGGACGACGTGGTCGTTGTGGGCGCATTCGACGAATCGTGAGGATGAGCCGCATCTGCACACGCATGCGGCGTTGCTGAATCGCACCTCGACTTCTGGGGGGAAGGTCGGCGCGTTGGATGGGGCGTCTTTTCGTGGGCTGAAGCAGGCGGTGGACGCGGTCTATCAGCAGTCCTTGGAGCAGCGTTTGACGGCTGAGTTGGGTGTGGGGTGGCGGGATCGTCCGGATGGGTTCGCCCGGGAGATCGCGGGGATCGATCAGGCGTTGATGGATGCGGCGTCGACGCGGACGAAGCAGCTTGAGGACCGTGTCGCGGCGATGAAAGCGGAGCTGTCGGCGCGGGCTGGGGGTGGGGAGTTGTCGGCTGCGGTGTTGCATCGTGTGGCGCGGTTGGCGTCGTTGGAGACGCGTGCGCCGAAGTCAGCCGATGCGGGGCCGCGGGCGTTGGCGCGGTGGGCGCGCGCGCATGCTGATGCTGCGGTCGAGGTGTTGTCGGGAGCTGCGGAAGCTGCGGTGGGTGGCGGTGTCAGCGTCGATGAGCCGGTTGATCGGGATGCGGTGTTGTCGGCGGCGGTAGAGCGGGTGTCGGCGTTGTATGCGGTGTGGGACATCGGGAACCTGGCCCTGGCGGTCAAGGCGCAGGTCGGGGATCGGTGGGAGGTTCTCGGGTTGGCGGGGGCGTCGGAGTCTGAACGCGGTGCGGCGTTGTTCGATCTTGCTCGGGAGGCGGTGGGCCGACCGGATGTGGTGCAGGTGTCGATGACCGAGCCCGCGCCGATCCCGGATGGGTTGCGCCGGGAGCGGGGCGGGCGGGTGGACGCTGACGGGTCGAGGGTGGTCGGGGCCGGCGGGTATGTCCTGCGGGGGGCGCATCGTGAGCGTTACACCTCGGCGGCGCATCTCGGGCGTGAGGAGGCCGTGGTCGCGCGGGTGTCGGGGCCGCTGGATGTCGGTCTGGCACCTGGGAAGGCTGCGGGGGTGCGGGCGGAGCTGTCCGGGCACGGCCTGAGCGACGATCAGGTCCACGCCGCCTTGACGGTGCTGACCTCCCGGGTCGCAGGGGATGTCGTCGTCGGTCCGGCGGGTGCGGGGAAGTCGCGCACCATGTCGGCGCTGGCGCAGGTGTGGTCCCGTGAGGTCGGGGGGCGGGTGTGGGGGTTGACGACGTCGCAGATCGCGGCGAACAACCTCGCCGACGCTCACATCGACGCGATCAACACTGCGGTGTTCGCGGGGCGGTTCACCCCCGGAGAGGACGGGCAGGTCCGTGATCGGTTCTTCGTGGGAGATCTGGTGGTCGTCGATGAGGCGGGGATGACTTCCACCGTCGATCTGCACCTGATCACGAGCCTTGCTGCTGAGGCGGGTGCGAAGGTCGTGTTGACCGGGGACCCGGAGCAGTTGGGCGCGGTCGGTGCGGGCGGGTTGTTCTCCCATCTGGTGGGTACGGCGTCGTCGGTGGTCGAGTTGCAGACGGTGCACCGGTTCGCCCAGGACTGGGAGAGGGCGGCGTCACTGCAGGTTCGGGCGGGGGACACGGCGGCGGTCGCGGAGTATCTGTCCCGGGGTCGGTTGCACGCGGGCTCGGTGGAGGAGATGGAGACGGGTGCGTCGCGGTCGTGGCTGGCCGACACCGTCGCCGGCCGTTCGTCGTTGCTGATCGTGGCGGGCAATGAGCAGGCCGCGCAGCTCTCGAGGCGGTTGCGGGAGCAACTGATCGGCCTCGGTCGTGTCGACCCGGCCCCGGTCGGGCGGGTGCACGGTGTTGAACCGGGTGGTCAGGCAGTGTCGGTCGGTGATCGGGTCCAGGCTCGACTCAACGACCGCAGTGTGCGGGTGGACCTCCCGGCTGGTGCCCGTGGGGGGCATCGGTGTGCGCAGGTCACCAACCGGGAGGTCTACACCATCGTCGGTGAGACCCGGGATGGCAATGGTGATCACTTTCTGTTGGGGCGTGATGGGCAGGGTGTGACGGCGTTTTTCCCCGCTGCTTATGCCGCTCAGTATTTGCGGTTGGCTTATGCGGGGACGGTGCATGCGGCGCAGTCGTTGACGGTTGACACCGGGCATGCGGTGATCGGTGAGGGGATGGGCCGGGACGCGGTGTATCCGGCGATCACCCGGGGCCGGGTGGAGAATCATGTGTGGCTGGTCGCCGCCCGCCCGGCGGATGCTCATGATCCGCAGGCGCTAGCGGAGACGGCGAGGTCGCGGTTTTCGGCGGTGATTGAGTTCAGTGGGGCGCAGACCTCGGCGGTGGCTGCCCGTGCCGAGGCGCAGGATCAGGCGCGGTCGTTGGTGACGCTGGCCGGGGATTGGTTCGACCTGGCCCGGATGCAGCACCGTGAACGGGCCGGCCGGCTTCTGACGGGGGCGTTGGGTGCGGTGAACGCGGCCCGGGTCGAGGCTGAGGGCGGTCGCGGGTCGCTGCTGGCGGTCCTCGCGGAGTCGGAGTTGGCCGGGCATGACCCGTTCCGGCTCCTGTCCCAGGTTGCGGGCTCGCGGGAACTCGATAGCGCCGAGTCGGTGTCGGATGTGCTGCGCTGGCGGATCGCGGGTGCGGTGTCGAGGAGGGTGCCGGAGGACCCGGTCGGCGGCGCGGGCCGGTTCGAGTCGTGGACAGTGACCGGTAACAACGTTCATGATCAGCAGCGGAACCTGTTGGCTCCGTTGATCGTCGACCGGATCGCCCAGCTGGGCCGGCAGGCCGCTGAGCAGGCACCCGGGTGGGCGGTCGAAGCGCTCGGCGCGGTGCCCGGGCCCGGTACCGGCGAGTGGTCGGAGTGGGTGCGCCGCGCGGGTGTCGCGGCCGGGTACCGGGAATACAGCGGGATCGCTGATACCGCGGCCAGTCTGGGGCCGGCGCCGGCAGCTGATGACGTCTATGCCCGGGCGTGGTGGACCCGGGCGGTCGCCGCCCTCGGCGTGGATGCCGCGTTGGTGGAGCATCGGCGGCTACCGGACGCGGTGCTGGCGGAGAAGGTCCAGACCTGGGAACGCGTGCACGCCGGCGCCCCGATCTATGCCGCCGAGCAGTTGTGGGCGGCGCACGAGCGGCTGCACGACGCGCGGGTCAGCGCGCACCTCGCGGCCGCGGCACGGGACAACCCGACCGGTGGCGCGGCGGCGCGGGAGCTGGCCGAGATCAACGCCCGGACCGCGCAGACCCTGGCCGCGCTCGCTCACGACCAGGTCGAGACGTGGACGGCAGCACACGAGCGGCGCACCGGCTGGTACACCGGTGTCCGTGACCTCGCCGAGGACGCCCGGCACGCGGCAGAGGAGCTACACCGGCGGGGTCGCAGCCCGGTGGTTTCTGCGCCAGCTGAGGACGGGTCTCGGTTCAGCGCCACCGCGCAGGATCAGGAACAACAGCATGCCCGTCGTCGCTCCTCCGTGCCCGTCGACTCCGGTACTTCTCTCGTGACGCGGCAGACAGACGCTGGGGCTCGTGAACGGGTTCGGGCCGAAGAAACATCCCGTCAGCGCTATTTCGACCAGCGCGACTCGCCCAGCCTCGGTCAGCACCGCAGCCACGGCCTGAAATAGAAACCTTCTACGATTTTATGCGTTGCGGCGAGAGGGACGTGATATTTTCGTGGGCGATGAGGAAGAGCAGAGCACAGGTATGACCAGAGGAGAACCGACGACGTCCAAGGAACAGAAGTCGGCCGCCACTACGATCGACAACAACGCTGCCAGGACTGCACCAACGAAACGGAAACGGCGGTCGGGGGCCGCGGCGCAGCGGCCGGTACGGCCCCGCGAGAAACCGCCGGCGGCGGATGCGAGTGTGCCAGAAAAACTGCGTTATCTGCAGAGCAACAAGGTGCAGCGCAGCGGGGAGCGGTGGACGGCGAAGGCCGCGGTCGTGGAGATGACCGCAGCGGGTGCAGCGATCACCGAAGGATATTACTCCGAGATCCGGCTCGGCACTAAACCGAATCCGTCCGCACGCATGATCCAGGCTTTAGCTGATCTGTATAAGGTGAGTCCTGCATATTTTTTCAACGATCCTGCCGCGGTCGAACATGTCGTCTCACAGGTGGAGCTGGAGGTAGATTTACGTGAAGTTTGTGCCAGCCACGTCAGTGCCTGCGGCGGACAACTCAGCCGGAACCAGTACGCAGCGTTGAACCGTGCGGTGGCTCAAGCGCTCCTCCGAGCTGGCAACGGAGAAGATCCGAACGTAGAACACACTCCAGGCGAGGAACGTTTCAGCACAGACGAGTAGCAGGAACCACGGGGCCTGCCCCGTGGTTCCTGCGCGTCACGAGCGATGAGATTCGGTGCTGCGCCCCGAGCCTTCTACTGTGTTAATAGCGCGAACAATCCAGCGGCGAGCATTCCAGTCAACGCACCGACGATGACCTGTGCAGTCGTGTGATCCTGAAGATGCACACGGGACCACCCTACTGCGCCCACCAGTAGCGTCGCGAACCACCATTCAGGACCGCTTGCAATCGCCATGATCGCAACAGCGCTCATGGCCACAGCAGCGTGGATCGATACTTTCCATTTGAGCGTGATTGCGCTCGTCACGAACAGTGTGGCCAGGAACGTGATATCAAGAGCGATCAGGGGCCACGGCGCGCGGAATACGATGAGCAGAACTAGGCCGATCGCGCTGAATCCAATAACGGCGAGCAGCGGGACCAGTCGCCCCCGCCGGTTACGGACATGATGCCCATCCCACCGGCCTGTGCGGGCACCCCAGATGATCACTATCATCGGCAGGATGCTGCTTGTGAGCGCGATGAGCAGTCCCCATCCCAACGTAGGTAGCAGCGCTTTCGTGACGACCCAGGCGAGCCCCAACGGTAACACCATGATCACCACGGATGGGGCTAGAATCTCAGTCAGCACCCGAGCGACCCGGTCGATGACTGTGTGACTGCGGCGCGGTGCCTGATCAGGACATGTCATAGTTTGCGGAACGCTACTCTACATAGTTTGCTGATTTCCTGTCAGGTTCACTCGCGCACCTGACAAGGGCGAAGCGAGCATCCTTTGGAACTCTGGCGACGCCTGAAGAGCCCGGTGGACGCGTAGCAGTCGCTGCACTTGGACTTCTATGTCAATGGCAGGAATAGCGTCAGCCTCAGGAAGGTCCTCCTCCTCCTCCTCCTCCTCCTCCTCCTCCTCCTCCTCCTCCTGGAGCTGTTGTTGTTCGATGGACACTCCTTTCGCGAGGACGAAGGCGTCGCTGAGGGCGGACACGCCGAGATACCCGCGTCCGGCGGCAATCTCAACGGCAACTGCAACGTCTTTCTCGGCGTCAGTCACATGACGGGAAGCTCGAAGTTCGACGTCGCAGATTTCAATGACCCTTCCGCACAAGCGGGTCGTGGGGCTGACAGACGGATGGTGTCGTGCAGCAAAATACAGGTCCCTGAGGTCGCCTTGGGCGATCAGTTCCCACAGCGGCTTGAGCCGGCGGTATAGATATCGATGCCGATATTCTGTTCGCTTACGGCCGATGAATTCAACGAACTGGGGAGCCCAGAATCGCGAGAGCCAACCAAGGGCACCGAGGATCAGAGCACACAACGGAAGTATCGTGCTGATGACGAGTTCAAGTGAGTCCTTGTGGGCAGTGCCCCACTCTGGGAGCAGCCCGACGGCATGAGCCCCGACGCTCCACAAACGACCAGCCAGGTAGATCAGCACTATGACACATACAGTGCGATGAAGATGCAGGCTGACGCGGCGCCATGACTCAGGCTCCAGGCGGAGCTGTCTGGAGAGGAGTGCGGTGAGGCCGATTATCGCCCACCCGAACCCGACACTATACAGTGCGTAATACGTTATTACTGAAGGATGCAGGTGGGGAACCAAAAACACGGCCTCGTTGATACGAGTGACAGTGAAGCACCCCGCCATTCCGACCGCGGCGGCCGCCAGGAGCGCTCCTCGCCGCAGGATTAGCCGCCACGCAGATGCCAAGTCCATCTGGCTGAACGCTACTACGGCAGTAACACTCAGCCCCGCCACAAGAACCAAGACATTACCCAAGAGCTGGGAAATGTTGGGATAGATGGTGTCGATGAGCCCTCGACTGGGCGGGGCCATAACGGCCACCGCGAGACCCAGACTCGTCATGTAAAACAACATTGCTCGGAATTCGGGCGGCGTAGTCTTATCCGCTGCGCGTCTGTAATGTGCCCAGCGTATCGCTGCGACGCTGAAACAGACCGCGGGGAAAAGGTAGTACACGGTGGTGTTAGCAACTAGCGCAGGAGACATCTCTTGATCGCATTCTTCTACGTTGAAGCGAAGGGCGTGGCATCGAACTCGGTGTCGCCGAGGACTTATCCCGACCTCTCTGGGCTGGAATTTTTCCTAGCCGAGAAGCTGCGCAAGATGCGCAAGATAACTGCTCGATCCTGCTCCTCAATTTCAGTACTGCGGAAGAAGATCTCCTTGACCTGAGCGGCCCGAGCCTCCTCTAGGATTTCAAGCTGCTTTTTGATATCTCCCGCTTCTTCGCAGTCGAAGAAGTATCCTGCTGGGATTCCGAAGAACTTCGCCAAAGCGCCTAGAAGATCTAGGGTCGGGTTGGTGCGTCGCCGAGTGCGGAGCATCCACAGGTAGTGGCTTGTCACCTTATATCCGGCTCGCTCCACTCCGGCTGCGACCTCGGCGTTCGAATAGGGCCCGCGCCCGACGGGGTAAAGGTTGTCGAACAAATAGTTCAAACGGTCCGCAAACGAATCGCTCGGACCGCTTGCCAGTTTCCGAGTCTGGTTCTCTGGCATGTCCAACGACACTCCCTCGTAAATGTTGTGATGTAGCGAATCCACTTCAACTTATCGCTCTTCTCCTGTATTTTCAGCCGCCAAAGGTACCCCTGATTCTGAGGGCTACGGAGTCATTCACTGCGGCTGGCTTCTTGGGTCTTGACCTCGACGTTGCACTCTCGGCAGATAGTAATGATGCGAACGCCTCCGCTTCTCTTTCCGACCGGCACTCGTAAACGCTCCTCCCAAGATATACCGCTAGCGCTTCGGGTGCGATACTAGCCATGCTCCGAAAGAGTGGGGACTCCTCTGGATTCCGTGCCTCCGCATGATCAAATACCATGTGTCCAACTTCGTGCAAAATTATGTGAGTTGCGTGCGGAGCATCCAACGGAAACCCGATCTCGTCGTAGGTTCGCCGAGGGATGAATATTCCACACTCGCTTTCCTTGAGCTCCCTAAATAGGAAGGTCCGCACCCTTATGGGCCGCCCCCGATGCGCTTCCAGTCTTGTCAGATACTCCCGGATCGAGCCGTCAAACGGGCCGATAGATTCATTGAGAGCTGCGATCATACTGGAGCAGCGTTCAAGTACATCTACATCGGATAGATGCTCAGTTGCAGAGTTTGGCGCGTTCCGGGTGGCACCGTGTCGGCGAGAATTGATTCGCGCCTGACTCAGTCGGGGCCAGGGGCCTCTGTAACAACGAGGGACACTCCAGAATGCCATGTTCATATCGTGAACCTCTTTTCTTGAAGAGGACGAGGGGAAGGTTATTTCGTCAGACTCCAAGAGAGTGGCGAGCCATCTCTCATCATGGGCGCGTAGCGCCATGAGGCGCCGAAAGCAACTTTCGACTAGGCTCCATCGTTCCGCCGGGGCGGTCAGGGAATCTGCGGGGATGCCAATCCCCACCGCGACCCGTACGGCCTGTTCGTTGGTCAGCACGAGATTGCTTCCCGCCGCCGCCTGGTCAAGCACTCTGCGAGCCTCGGGGTCCGGCCACAGAGAGTCGTCGGCCAGCCCTCGCGATCTGCGATCCAACCTCAGGACGGTCGACGACAGGAAGCGAAGTCTTCCAGATAGCGTGCCGCCTGGTGGTTGCGTCATCGCACGCGACCCTCGCAGCTGCCGAGCAGCAGTGCTGAGCCCGGTCGGGCGAAGACGATTCCCATCATGTCACTCCCGCGACTCTAACTATAGTTACAAATCTAGCAGTGCTGGCCCTCGCTGGTCAAGGCTAGATCCTACGTCTAGGCAGTTCACCTAGGATTTCTGTAGCTACTTGCGATATGTCCGTTGAGCCTTGCACGTCCGGCGGAGCCCTGTCTATAGTTTGCATCCTCACGCGAGAGAGGTGCGCGATGACCGCTTCGAGTCGGGCAGTACCCCGCTCTCTGTTTGTTTCCGGCTGCGGCGGGCCGGCCTGATGCCTCGACGAGCTCGGCTTGCTGCGGAGGAGCGGTCGGCGCCGTGGGAGTCTGCGCCAGGCCTCGTCGCTGATGTCTGCACTAGCGCAGCCACGACAGGGCTCGAGGCGGCTCTTCCCGCCGACGGGGCGGCCTCTGTACACGTCATCGCCCCCCGGCGCCGACCAGCTCTCCCGACGTCGGCGGGGCAAGAAACGCTTTCCGCGATGCCAGCTACCGATGTCGAGGTCGCGAAACCGCGCATCACGTTCGACGAGGCGCTCCCGCAGCCAGAGCCGCAGGCCCGCCCGACACTCACTCAGGTACCCGCAGAGTCGTCGTTTCTGCGGGCGGTGCGCTCGTGGGAGCCGGTCTCGGATGTGGAGGCGGCGGCGTTCGCCGGCCGGTTCGCGTGTGACTTCCAGTCCTTCGATCAGGACGCGCCGTGGCGGCGGACGGAGGTGCTGCGTGAGGTTCTCGCGGATGCGCAGGCCAGCACGTGGGGCTGGTCGGGTTCGGGCCGGCAGCGGGCGGATTCCCCGTTGCCGGGGCGGATCTACCGCCGCTCGGCGACGGTGGTGTTCGTCGAGGTCGTTGTCCGTGTGACGTCGTATGTCCGTGCTGGAGCAGTAGCCGGGGCCGATGGCCATCCCGAGAACGACGGTGAGCGCGGTGAGGTGGTGGAGCCGGCGGGGATGATCGGGCGCTCGTGTGCGCCGCCGGAGGCGGACTCGGCGTGGGCTGCGGCCCAGGCGTGGTGGGTGCGGATGACGGTGCCGGTCACCCGCGCTGGTGAGGACGGTCGTCTGGTCGTCGATCCCGGTCTGCTGTCCGGACCTGCTGGTGAACAGGCAGGTGAGCGCTGATGTCATCGAGCAACCATGTACCGGTGCCGGAGCAGACCTCGGAGAAGACGTCGGCGGGTGAGACGCCGTCGTGGCTGGCTGATGGTGCTGCGGCGTGGGCTGCTCCCGGCTCCCCGGGTACGGCAGAGTCGCCGGTTCCTGTGGTCCCGGTCGAGCGGCCGGTTCCGGACGAGTCTCCGGAGCAGCTGTTGGCTGCCGGTTCCGGCGCTGGCCTGCAGCCGGGTCGGCCGGTAGCCGCGCCGCAGGCGCCGCCGGTGTCGGCGGCGCTCTGGAGCGTCGACGCCGCCGACGCCCCCGGTGTCGCTGCCGGTCTGGACGCGGGTTTCTCTGATGGTGGTGTGTTCGCTGATGTGGTGCGGCCGAAGCTGGCGGCGCCGACACACGGCTGGCGCGCCGCGGTCCACGCGCTGTCGGGCGGCCGCTGGAATCCGGGTTTGTCCGCTACCGAGCTGCGCCTGAAAGACCAGGTCCGGCGGGTCACGACACCACTGTCGGGGCCGTTCAGCGTCGCGGTCGGGTCGATCAAGGGTGGTGTCGGGAAGACGACGGTGACCTCGCTGCTCGGGTTGGCGATGGCCGAGTACCGCGGTGACCGGGTCATCGCGATCGATGCCAATCCCGATGCCGGCACGTTGGGCGACCGTCTGGTCGGGGAGGTGCAGGCTGGGCGGCGGACGGTGCGGGACTTGCTCCACGATCTGGATCGGGTCCAGTCGTCGACGCAGTTGTCGGGTTACACCCACCTCGCCGGTCGCCTGCGTGTGCTGACCTCGGAGCAGGAGCCGGCGTTGTCGGAGATGTTCTCCGCCCGCGACTACGAGGCCGTACTGCGACTGTTGTCGGTCTATCACGAGTTGCTGCTCACCGACTGCGGCACCGGCCTGGTGCATTCGGCGATGCAGGGAACGCTGCGGCACGCTGATGCGCTGGTCGTGGTGGGCGCGCCGACCAAGGACGGGGCGTCACGCGCGGCGCGGACACTGCAGTGGCTGGCCACCCACCAGGACTCTTCCGGCCGGTTTCCGTATCGGGACCTGGTCGCTGACGCCGTCGTGGTCCTGTCCTGTGACCGGGCGTCGCGGTATGTCGATGACAGCGTCATCGTCGACTACTTCGCCTCGCGGGTGCGGGCGGTGGTGGAGCTTCCCGCCGACCCGCACTTGGCGACCGGGGACATCATCGACCTGGCCGCCCTCGCCCCGGCCACCCGCGATGCGGTTCTTGAACTGGCTGCGGTGGTCGCCGACGGCTTCCAGGCCCGGACCTCGGGTTTGGCGGCGCACGGCTTCCGCGACACCCACCCCCGCGACATCCACACCGGTCACGCCGATCCTCAGGCCGGTCTGCGGTGATCGGGCCCGGCCCGACCAGCGCCGCTGTCGCGGCGGTGACATCACTGGGCGTCGCGTTCGCTCCAGCCGCTCCCGTACCTGCGCAGGCGCGGGTCGAGTGCGGATGGCGGATCACCGCGACCCATGTCCTGGCCGAACTCGACGGTGATGAGTCCGAGCGGGCGCAGGCGTGGCGGGCCGCGCTCACCGAGATCGGCGCGGACCGCCCCGGGTTCGTCCCCACCACCTGCTACACCACCCCGGGCCCCAGCGACACCCGCGACCGCAGCGACAGCGGCGACAGCGGGGCGTCCGGCGCCGCCGGTAACACCGGGAACCGGTCAAACGATCATGAAAACGGATCCAGTGCCGCCCCCGACACTGGATCGCCCGGACCGCCGACCGGGCCGACGTCCGGGACACCCGCATCAGGTGACACTGCTGGTGAGGTGTTCGGGTGGGGTGTCCCGGACGTCGTCGACGACTTCACCGGCACTACCCTGGGTGCGGGGTGGAATGCCTATGACGGCCCGGGTCATGCCGGGAACGGCACCCGTTCCCCCGACGCCGCCACCGTCGCCGACGGTGTGCTGACGATCGACGGCACCGGGGACGGCACGACTGCCGGGCTGGCGTGGACGGCGCACTCCCAGAAGTACGGGCGCTGGGAGGTCCGGATGCGCGCCCCGACCGGGTCGCCGTCCTACAACGCGCTGGCGCTGTTGTGGCCGACGCAGGAGAACTTCCCCGTCGGTGGGGAGATCGACTTCGCCGAGATCATGAACCCGGCCCGCGACACGATCGAACTCTTTCTGCACTACGGCGCGGACAACTCCCAGGTCCACGGCGAACTGACCATCGACGCCACCGCATGGCACAACTACGCCGTGGAGTGGACCCCGCACGGTGTGACCGCGTTCGTCGACGGCCGCGAGTGGTGGAAGACCACCGACACCTCCATCCTGCCGCCGGGTCCGATGCATCTGTGTCTGCAGCTGGACTGGTTCCCCCGCGGCGATGACGAGACCGGGCGGATGCAGGTCGACTGGGTCAAACAGTGGGGCCTCGCCGCCGGCGAAGGCCCGTCGACCGACACCGCCGGCAGCGAAGGGTCGACCGACGCCGACTCCTCCACCACGGTCACCGACGAGATCAACAACGTGGGCCGGTCCTAGACGTCCACACCCGCAGCACTACTCCCACCGCGCTCAGTGTGTCCGCTCCCCTGCTGACCTGGAGTTCTGCCTCGTGTCACCGCTTCCCCGCCCGTCCCACCGCCACTCGTCCCACCGACGGTCCTCTCGTGCTGTGCGGCCGTCGTGGGCCGACCACGCCCCGCGACGCCGCCTGGTAGACCGCCTGCCCAGCCCTCTACGGGCCCAGGTGTCGACCGTGGTGGTGCGCCGCTCGGCGGTCGCGGTGCTGACCGCGACCGCGCTCCTCGGCGGCGGCGCCTACACCGCCCTGACCACCGATCCGGAGCGGCGATCGGTGACAGCGCTCGGGCTGACCGCCGCCGGAACTTGCGATAACCGCACAGCCGCCCGTCAGCACGCCGCCGCGACCGACACCCGCGCCCAGGCACGGGCGCTGCTCACCGACCTCACGCTCTCCGACGACCCGGCCGACCACGCCCTGGCCGACCAGATCACCGATCTCGGGTTCCGCCCCGCAACCCAGCCGGCCGGGTGGCGCCAGCACGCCGTGGACCTCTCCGACCACCTCCACCACCTGGACAGTGCCGACCCACACAGCGCTGACCCGCAGCTCAGCGAGGTCGGGGTGCGGCTGGCCGCGGCCGGGCTCGGCCCCACACCCGCCGACCTGATCAACCCGCCACCCGCAACCGACCTCATCAACGACACCGCAGCCGGGGCCGCGGTCGCCCTCGGCGCTATCGACCAGGCCCTAGCCGCCGCCACCACACCACCACCCGCAGCAGCAACGCCGCCGGCGGAGCGGTCGCCCTCTGCGGCGCCGCCGATCCCGGCGGCCTGCACCGACCACCACCCGGCCACGCCTACGGCGTCGCCGGAACAACCACCCGCGGGGGAAAAGACCACCGCCGAGCTGCCTGCAGCAGCCCCACCGACCGCCGCCACCAGCAGCAGCAAGGACCAGGCCGTCGACACCACGACCGATCCCGCCCCGGACAGCACCGAGCCGGGCAGCGCGCCGGTCGGGCCCCGAACCTCCCCGCCGCCCGCGACACCGCCTGCGACACCGTCTTTGGCGCCGACTGCGGCGTCGAATCGTGTGGTCACCGATGCCCAGACCGGCCCAGAGAAGACACCGTCGGCCGAGGACGTGACCAACGACGCTGCGGCGGCGCGGGCGGCGATCGGGATGGTCAGCGACCTGATGGCCGCGATCGCCGCTGACGGCGGCGCCGACGCCACCCGGATCGGGTCGAGAGTCCTCGATGCTCTGGACACCGATCGTCTCGCCGCGCTCGGCGCCGACCCTGCCGACCTGGACACCCTCGACCGCCTCCGCACCACCACCACCACCAGCGGTCGGAGCGACCAGCCCACGACGGCGTCCCCGCCCCCGCCCCCGGCTTCGACACCGAAGCCGACCCAGGCGCAGGCGCAGGCGCGGACATCGGCGGGCGAGACCGAGGTCCGTCCCGGCGCAGCGATCACCCGCACCCAGCCCACTCAGCCCAACCGCACCAGCACCACCACCACCGCGTCCGGCGATGAGAGCAGCGACGAGAGCGGCGCTGGTCGGCGCACCAGTACGAGCACACCCGAGACCCAGACCCGTAGCCCGGGGTCGGTGGCGGCGGGCATCGAGAAGCTGAGAACGCAGGCCCGCGCCGCAGCCGAGGTCGACCCGGCCGCCCAAGACCTACTTGACGCCCTCGACCGCAGCACCGCCACCGGCAGCACCGAGGACAGCACGGATACCGTGGCCGGCGCCGAGCGTGCCACCGGCAGCGAGCCGCCCCAGAACCGGTCCGGGAGCAACGCGCCCACCAGGAACGACACCACCGACGACGACACCACTAACGACGGTGCTGATGGTGCTGGCGGGTTCGCCCGCGGAGCTGGTGAGCAGCCGCGTGAGCCCGCGATGAGGGCCGAGCCGCCGCCGGCGACCGGAGATGCAGAAACGGGTCCGGCGACGGACTCGACCTTCGACACGCTAGCCCAGTGCGAGTCCGGCGGGGACTGGAGCACGAACACCGGTAACGGCTACGGCGGCGGTCTGCAGTTCAGCCCGTCCACATGGCGGGCGTTCGGTGGGCAAGGAGCTGCGCACGAGGCCAGTCGGGCCGAGCAGATCGAGGTCGCGAAACGGGTCCAGGCCGTGCAGGGCTGGGCGGCGTGGCCGGCCTGCTCACAGCGACTCGGGCTCCGATGATGACCGCCACCGGGGACCCTTCCCGGGCCCGGCCGGGGTGTGGCCTGTTCGCGCTCAACCACCGCCTCGGCGCCGCCGCCCGCGACCACGCCCCCCATCTGGGCGTGGTCGATGTCGAGGCCATCGTCGATGTCACCTCCGCAACTGCGGCAGCGGCCGCGGGCGGGCACGGCCCCGACCCCGCAGACACCGCCTCGGCGCTCGGCGCCGTGGCCGAGACCACCCAGGGCCGGGCCGCCACGGTGTTCCCCGAGACCCGGCCGGTGTCGTGGGCGGCGTTCGGGGCACTGATCCCGGTCCTGGCCGGGTCCGCCGGGGCCGGCGCGTCGTGTGTCGCGACGGCGATCACCGACGCGTTGCAGGCCGACCGACGCTGCGCGCTGCTCGTCGACGCTGACGACCCGGCCCGGTCCGGGTTGGCGTGTGCCTCCACCTGGGACGGGCCATGGCTACGACCGGTCAACGAGCAGGTGTCGGTGCGCTACAGCTGGCGTGACGACGCCCTCCTCGCCCGCCTGGAGACCCCGCTTCCGACGATCACGCCGGGGATGGTGCCCGTCCCCCCGGACTGGCTGCCCGACCCGCCGCCGACACCGCTGCACACCACGGTGGTCGACCTCGGCCACGGCGGGTGGCGGGCCGCCGCGACCCCCGTCTACGGCGCCGGCGGCTGGCTACGTCGCGGCCTGCCCGCCCAGCGCCCGATCCTGGTCGTGCGCGCGACCCGCCCGTCACTGCGCCAGGCCGAGGAACTCCTCGCCCGCCTCGAGCCCTGGGTGCAGCGCGGGGTCGCGACCCCGGTCTTCCAGCTGGTCGTCAACAACGCCCGCAAATGGCCGTCCGGTGTCATCGGCGCCGCCGGACCCCGGATCGAAGCGCTCCTCGACGACGCGGTGTTCGTCCCGCACGAACGCAGCTGGGAGATCGCCGGAGTCACCGACGACCCCAGCCCACCCAAAGCCGTCGACGCGCTCCGCCCACTCCTCGCCTCCTGGGGCCTGATCACCTCCCCCCGCCACCGCTGACCAGCCTCGTCACCGAATTTTCGGAGCCAACTCCACGATGTCGCTTCCCACCCTGCTCATCGACACCCTGCTCGGCCACCCGTTGCTCGGCGGCACCCTCTTCGGGCAGGGGCCTGGGTCAGCACCCGTCCAGGCGATCCCGAATCCGCCGCCGCAGGCCCCACCCGGGGCCGGCGCGATCCAGAACGTCGTGAGCTACGTGCGGTGGGTCGCCGGGATCGCCGTGCTCGGCCTGTTCTTCGGCGGGATCGTCGCCGCCACCGCCGGACGGATGTGGGACCACCACGGATCCGGCCGCCTCGGCGCCCGCATGATCGTCGGCAGCCTCGCTCTCGCCGTGCTGTTCGGCCTCGGCTACACCCTGATCTCCCAGTTCGCCGGCGCCACCGCATGACGGGCCACCCGACGAACACCGGCCCGGCACCCGAGCGCGGCGGGAACCGCCGGCGGGCGCTGCTGACCCTCGCCGGCGCCGCCCTGCTGGTACTGGCCCTTCTGGTCGGCGTGGTCGTGTCAGTGACCAGCATGTTCACCAGCGACAGTCCGACACCGTCGGATCCCGGTTCGTCGGCATCGGGTGTTGTACCCGAGACGGGTGCGGGCAACGGCCCGGCAGCGGAGAAGGCGCTGGCGCACGCCCAGATGTTGATCTTTCCCGAGGCAGCGTCCAAACCGCACGCGCTGAGCACCCGGACCGCCGGTGACCCGATCACCGTTCCCGAACCGGCCCGGGTTGTCGGCGAACGGGTCGCGGGAGGCTTCCCCGACTCCCCGGAAGGCGCAATCGCCCAGCTCATCGAGCTCACCCGGACCGGGATGGCCGGAGCCGATCCCCAGACCTGGGCCCAGGCGTACTCCGCGGTCGCCGAACCCGGCGCCGCACCGGCCGAGGGCACGAAGGTCTACGACGATCTGGGCGGGTTCCGACGCTCCGCCAAGGTGCGCCCCACCGGCACTCTGAGCCAGATGACCGTGTCCTGGGCCCCGACATCGGCCCTGGTCAAAGGCAGCACCGACGACGGAAGCTACGTGGTCGGCTGTGTGCTGGGCGAGTTCGTCGTCGAAGCCAGAGGTCGAGTGGTCACCGCCGGCTACGGCAACTGCCTGCCGATGCGCCGTGTCGACAACGAATGGCGGGTCGCCTCAGGGACGACAGCGTTTCCCGCTCCGTCCCCGTGGCCCGGTAGCGATGAAGCTGTCGCCGCTGGATACCGGGAGCTGCAGCGGTGACCGCGCACATTCGGCCCACGCAACCACCGGAACCACCACCAGACAACGGCAACATCCTGAACTGGCGGGACCTCGGCTCCGGTCTCATCGAGGACGGTCTGAACTGGGCCGGCGAGCAGGCCAGCCAGGTTGCCCGAGACGCGTTCAGTTCTGCGATGCAGTGGGTGTGGGATGCGGCGATCTGGCTGCTCAAGGGCGGGTTCAGCCTCGCGGACACGGTGTCACGGGTCGAACCGGGCACCCTCACCGGCAACACCGCCGACAACCCCGATCCCCTACCGGCACCGGACGGCCCGGCGGCTACGCCGGCACCGCCGCCGGAGACGGCCGCGGGCGCGGTGGACCTGGGCTTGTTGTGGTCGACGATGATCTGGCTGGCCACGCTGATCGCGCTCGGGTTGTTCTTCTTCCAACTCGCCTCGGTCGCGTTACGAGGCGGGCGCGGCATGGTGCGGGCGGTGACCGGGCCGGCCCAGTTCGGGATCGCCCTGGCCGTGACCACCGGCGCAGTCGCGATCCTGTTGACCGGCGCGGACGGGCTGACCATCTTCTTCCTGTCCTTCCTCGGCGAGCAGGGCAGCTTCACCGCGATCCTCGCCCACCCCGCCGTCGTCAACCGGTTCGGCGCCAACCCCGACCTCGGCGCGGAGGTCACCGACGGGGTCCGGGCGATGATCCTGGGGATCGCCGCCCTGTTCGGGGTCGTCCCGGCCGCGGTCGGGTTCGCCCTGGCCATGATCTTCCGCGCTGCGGCGATCATGGTGCTGATCGCGACCATCCCGATCGCCGCGGCGTGCCTGATCGCCGACACGACCGCCCCGATGTTCTGGAAAGTGACGCGCTGGCTCCTCGCGGCGGTCCTGATGAAACCCGCCCTCGCGCTGGTCCTGGTGATCGGTGTCGCGGTCATCTCCCGCGCCGAAGGTGTAGCCGGGCTGCTGGGCGGGACCGCGGTGCTGCTGATCAGCCTGTTCTGCCCGACCGTGCTCTACCGGGTGCTGCCGTTCGTCGAGCCCGGCACCAACGCCGGGATGGCACTGCGGTCACTGGGCTCCCGCAGCGGAGGCGGTGGTGAGCCCGGCGCAGACAACGGCACCACCGAGGCGATCAACACCGCCCGGATGACAGGGAAGACCTCCGACCTGGCCGGCAGCAGCGCGAGCAACGGCGCCGTGGGTGGGGAACTCGGCGGCAGCACCGCCGCCCCCCGCACCGCTCCCGCCGCCGGCGGCGGGAGCGTCACAGCCGCCGGTGGCGCCACCGGCGGCGCTGCTGGTGGTGGGGTGGGTGCGGCGGTGGGCGCGGTGGGGGGTGCCGCCGCGGCGGCGGTGGTCGGCGGCTACCTGGCCACCAAAGCCGCAGGTCACGCCGCAGCCGGCTACGCCTCGTCGCAGATGGCCCAGACCGGCATCGGGCACCCCGGACCCGCCCCCACCGCCGCAGCGAGCGGCGGGCAGATCAGCTCCGCCGCCGGTAGCGCCTACACCGCGACGGCGGGCCACATCACCCAGCCCGCCGGCGCCCCCGATCACCCCGACGACCCCGATGACCCCGGCAGCTCCGACGGTGACGGTGGCGGTGGTCCGGGGCCGCCACCGGTCGATCCCGGCCCACCCGGCGGCGGCCCCACCGGCCCGGCATCGCCCAGCCCCGGCGCCGATCCTGACCCGCCAGGCAGCACCGACACCGGGCGAGGCGGCACCGACCGTGAGGACGGCCGGTGATGGCGACCAGCCCGGACCCGGGCCCGCGGGTCTATCGCGGGCTCAACCACCGCGAAGGGATCGGCTGGATCGCCGGGATGACCCCGGTCCAGGCGTTCGGCCTGATCGGGGTGTGCGCACCCGCGCTGATCGCGATGTCACGCAACCAGTGGTCGGCCGCCCTGTCCTGGGCGGTGGTCGCCGCGATCGTCGCCGTACTGATCGTCGTCCCGATCCGGGGCCGGCCCGCGTTCCGCTGGTGCGCTGACCTGGTCATGTTCCAGACAGGAGTGTTCATGGGATGGTCGCTGTGGCAGTCCCGCGCCGCCGCCGGACTGGCCGGTGACCCCGGCGAGCCCGACCTGCCCGGGGTGTTGGCGCGGCTGGAGTTCCCCGACGGCCCGGAGTTGCGCGGCACCCGGATCTGCCTGATCCACGACACCGCCGAAGGCCGGTGGGGTGCCACCGCCACGCTGACCCACTCCGGGGTCGGGATGCTGTCCGACGACCAGTGCGAACGCCTCGCCGCGCGGCTCGGGTCGATGCTGGTCGGGCTCGGGCACCGCGAGGTCGTCGACCGCGTCTCCCTGTGCGTGCGCACCGTCCCCGATGACGGCACCGAGTACACGGTGTGGCGGGAACGCCACCAACGCCGCGACGCGCCCGCCCTGGCCCGGCGGGTGACCGCGGAGATCGACTCCGACGTCGCCTCGGTCAGCGTGCGGACCGAGTTGTTCGTGACCGTGTCCGGGACCGAGGACGCGCTACGCCGCCCCGCCAAAGCCGCCGGCGGCGGAATCGCCGGCCGCGCCTACGCCCTCTACCGTGTGCTGGAAGGTGTCGCCGACGGGCTACGCGGACTCGGCGTCACCTCGGTGACCTGGCTGTCGTCCACCGGGGTCGCCGAAGCGATCAAAACCGGGTTCAACCCCGCCGCCGCCGCCGGGCTGTCGCACCGGCACCTGACCAACCCCGCCCCGGACCCCGACGGCGGTCAACCCGGCAGCAGCACTGTCGGGCTGCCGATCTCCCAGGCCGGACCCGCACTCTCCCCCACCCCGGCCGCGCGGGCGTATCACCACGACGGCTACTCCTCGGTCGCCTACGCCGTGCAACCACCCGAGTCCGGCACCATCTTCGGAGCGCTCGGCCCGCTGCTGGCGGTGCGGACCGCTGGTGAGCGGCGCACCCTGGCGGTGCACTACGAGATCCTCTCGGCCGCCGCCGGCGCCCGGGTCGTGAAATCCGACCGGTTCCGCAACAACGTGCTGGTCGACGCCAAAGCCGCCCGCGGGTTCACCACCACCGCCATCGACACCCGGCGCCAACGCGGCGCCCGCGACCAGGAAGCCGCCGTCGCCGCCGGGCACGCCGTCATCCGCTACACCGTCGCCGCCGCGATCACCGTCCCCGCCGGCTGGAACGTCGAGGACCACGCCGCCCGCCTGGAAAACGACGCCTCAGGCCGGTTCCGGCTGCTGCGCCTCGAACTCGCCCAGGACTCCGCGTTCGTCGCCGCCGCCCTCCCGGTCGGCATCGGCCTGCCCCGCCAGAAAAGAACCTTCGACACATGAGCCCACCACCGCATCGCTTCAGTACCCGCCGGCTCAGTACCCGACGGCGCCGCGTCGAGCCGCGCAGCCTCGGTGAGCTGCTGAGCCAGTTCACCGACCTCAACGGCATCCCCACCACCACACCTGACCTCGGACCCGCACACGAGCACGAGCACGAGCACGAGACGAGTACCCGGCGCGGGCGCCCAGCGCGGCTCAACCAGGCCAGCGCCCCCCGCCAAGGGCCCCGCGAACCCGGCCGGGGCTGGGCAGCGGTCGACGCCGCCCGCCGGGCTCCGGTCTACCGGGTCACCACCGCCGAGATCGGCGGGCTGTTCCCACTCCTGGCCGCCAACGGCGTTCCCGCGATCGGCGCCCGGCTGGGCTACGACACCCAATCCGGCGGCGCCTTCTACACCCACCCGACCGAGTGGGTGCTGCGCGGGATGGTCACCAACCCGAACCTGGTCGTGTTCGGCGAACCCGGCCGCGGCAAATCCTCCACCGTCGTGGCGCTCATGCTGCGCATGATGCTGTTCGGCGTCCGCTCGCTGATCTCCGGTGACGTGAAGGGCGAATACACGCCGCTGCTCCGCGCGCTGGGGATCACCCCGATCGCGCTCGGCCGCGGCAGCCCGCACCGACTCAACGCCCTCGACCTCGGCCCCATCCGCACCCACTGGACCCGCTGGAACGTCGAACGCCAACGCGAGGAACTCACCGGGATCACCGCCCGCTGGACCCGGCTACTCACCGCCCTGGCCGAAGCCCAAGGCTACCCACCCACCGTCACCGACGAACTCGTCCTAGCCACCGTCCTACGCCGCCTCGTCGGCGCCACCGACGGCAACACCGAACTGCGGCCCATCACGATCCCGCAGGTCGTCGCCCACCTCGCCGACCCCGACGACCATCTGTGGCAGGCCACCCGCTTCGCCTCCCAGCGCCAGTTCCTCGACCACACCCGCCCCATCACCGACGCCCTGTCCAACCTCGTCGTCGGCCCACTGGCCGGGCTGTTCGACGAGCCCACCAACTTCGACCTCGACTGGGACGCACCCATCCAGTCGATGGACCTCTCGCTGCTGCGCAGCAGGGGTGACCAGGCGATCGCGGTCGCGCTGACCTGCCTCGGCTCCTGGTCGTCGATGATCACCGACCTCCAAGACGACGGCGACGTGCGCATCGTCGTGCGCGACGAGGTCTGGCGCCAGATGCGCCTCGGGCTGCGCGCGGTCCACGCCGTCGACTCCGACCTGCGGCTGTCCCGCGCCGAACGCAAGATCCAGCTCCTGGTGATGCACAAACCCTCCGACCTGCTCTCGGTCGGCGCGGCAGGCTCCCAGGAGGTCTCCATCGCCAAGGACCTCCTCGCCCTGTGCTCGACCCGGATCCTGCTCGGCCAATCCACCCGGGTCGGCGACGAACTCGCCGATGAACTCGGCCTGTCCGACCGCGAGCAGGCCGTGATCACCGGCTGGGCCATGGAAGGCCCCGGCCGGGCGCTGTGGAAACTCGAGAACCGGCCCGGCATGAAAATCCAGACAGTGCTCTCGGCGACCGAACGAGCCATCTTCGACACCAACGCCGGCCTGCGCACCGACCGCACCGGATCCAGCAATCCCGGCAAGGTCGAGACCCTGACCAGCGTCAACACCACCAGCAACCCGGCCGCCACCACCACGCACGCACACAACGCCGGGCACCTGACCGGATCCGCTGGCGTCAATGGAACATTGACAAATGATGCGTTGACGGAGGAGCAGTAGGTGACCCGCCCGGTACTGATCGCCGGCGGACTCGGCCTGTCAGTAGTCCTCCTGATGACCGCTGTGATCGGCGGACTCGCCGCGATCACCGTGCTCGGGATCACCGCCGGGCGGTTCGCCTGCGGCCCGGACGGCGGCCTCGGCGGCGGTCCGCAGACCGTCGACGGTGTCGACTGGTCGGCCGAGCAGACCGACAACGCCGCCACCATCGTCGCCCGCATCGTGGAACGGGGGCTGCCTCGGCGGGCGGCGGTCATCGCGATCTCGACGGTGATCGTCGAATCCCGGCTGGTCAACGTGCACCACGGCGACCGCGACTCACTCGGGCTCTACCAACAACGCCCATCCCAAGGCTGGGGCCCACCCGCGACGGTGTTGAACCCGGTCGCGGCCACCGACACCTTCCTCAACCGCCTCACCGCACTCCCCGGATGGCACACCATGGCGCCCGGCACCGCAGCCCAAGCGGTGCAACGCTCCGCGTTCCCCGACCGCTACGCACCACAAGAAGCACCGGCCGCAGCCCTGGTCGAACAACTCTGGCGCGGCCCCGACAACACCCCGGCCGTCGACAACCCAGCCGACAACCCTGTAGCGGTATCACCGGGCACCGACAGTTCCCGCGCCGAGAACACCGCACCCGCCACGCAACTCGCCGCGAGCGTGTATGCCTGCCCGGATCCAGGTGGCGCCGGGGTCCCGGGCCCACCGGGGAACATCGACCCGCGGAAACTTCCGCCCGGGTTCACCCCACCCACCGACCCGACCGCCCGGGCCGCCGTCACCTACGCCCTGGCCCAGCTCGGGAAACCCTACGTGTGGGGCGGGCAAGGACCAGCCGGGTTCGACTGCTCCGGACTCATGCTCGCCTCCTGGGCCACCGCCGGCGTCGCCCTGCCCGCCGGGACGGTCACCCAGAAACACGCCGGACAGCCGGTACCCATCCACGACATCGCACCCGGAGACCTCGTCTTCATCCCCGGCTCACTCGGCAGCACCGACAACCCACGCCACAACGGCATGTACGTCGGACACGGCATGATCGTCAACGCCTACGACACCACCCGCGGCGTCATCCTCCAACCACTCACCGAATGGGAAAGTGATATCACCCACATACGGCGGGTTCATGTGCCGACACCGACGCCGACGGGTCCCCCCGCCGCGGCGACGGCCGCCGCAGCAGGAACGGCGGGAGCGTCATGACCCGAGCGCATCGAACCGCCGGGATCACCGCAGCCGGCGGTGCCGCCCTCGCCGCTGCCCTGGGCCTCGTCACGGGTGAGGCCGCCGCCGCGGCACCGGTGATGAGCGCGCCGGCCGCGGCCGTCACGGCGACCCCACCCGACGACCATAACGACAACCAGAACCGGGATCAGGTCGATTCACCGGTCGGGCGGTGGGAGACCCAAGACCGCCCGCAGCTCCTGCACGCATTCGCCGAACACGTCTACGGCCGCCCGCTGCCCGCCCCCGACGACATGACCTTCGACGTCACCGACCTCACCACCGGGGGCGGCGCCGTGGACGTGTCCGGGAAGAAGATCGTCATCGGTGTCCACGGGCCGGGCGGACAGGCCCGGTTCACCCTGCGCTTGTTCACACCGGCTGGGCGAGAGGTCCACGGGACTTTCTTGCTCATCGACCACCGCGGCACCGTAGGCGACACCGGCTCCACCAGCGGATACGCACCCATCACCCAGATCGTCGGCGCCGGATATGCGCTCGCCGCCCTCGACGCGAACGAGGCCGCACCCGATGACCCCGACCGCTACCGCGACGGTGTCATCAACGCCTTCCACGACCCGAACCAGGAGCTGCCCGAGAATGCGGGGCGCACGATCGCCGCCTGGGCGTGGGCCGCCTCCCGAGCCCTGGACTACCTGCACACCGACGACGCCACCCGGGCCGGTGTCGATCCGGGCCGGGTCGCGGTGATCGGGCACTCCCGCGGCGGGAAAGCCGCCCTGTGGGCCGGCGCCCAGGACACCCGGTTCCCGGTCGTGATCTCCAACAACTCCGGCACGGGCGGGGCGAAACCCGCCGACACCGGACGCGGCGAAACGATCGAGGCGATGACGGCGGCGTTCCCGCACTGGTTCCCGCCGGTCTACCGCGACCACGCCGACCGACCCGAGGACCTGCCGGTCGACCAACACCAGCTCCTCGCGCTGATCGCCCCGGGCCGGGTGGTCGTCGCCTCCGCGACCGACGACGACACCGCCGACCCGCAGGGCGAACACGCCGCCTACACCGACGCCCAACACGCCTGGGCCCACTACGGGCTACACGGCACCGGCCTGCCCGACACCACCTGGCCGCCACCCACCGACCAGGCGTTCCGCGGCCCGGGCATGTCCTACCACCTCCGCAGCGGCGGACACGGCCTCACCGAAACCGACTGGACCTTCTACCTGGACGGGAACCTGTTCACATGGTGACCTTCAACCATGCCCGACCGAACGAACCCAACCATGATCAACTGCTTGGAGTTCCTCATCCCGCCGCCGACCACGTCACCAGAGAACGGCCTGCACTGGGACGACGCCACCAGCAGCTACCGCTGCCCGACATGCTCACAGCAACCACGAGCGCTGATACTCGACACGACCGAGGCCGCCGTCTGCAACGACTGCGCGGCCTACTGGCCGATCCCGCCCGCGGCATAAGACTGCCGGACCAGCACGATCTCGGCGGAGCCGAGACCTGCACCGCCCACGCGACCGTGGGTGCGGTGACGCCGTGAACACCGCGCCGGCGGCGTCGTGGCGCGAGGATTACGCCCACCTGTTCATCACGGTGGTCCTCGGTGTCTGTTCTGTGGTGTGTGTCGAGGTCGCCGCTCTGGCCACCGGGGTGGTGTCGGGGGCGCCGCGGTGGCTGCTGATCGGGACCGGTGACGTGCTCGACGTCGTCGCCGCCCCGTTGGGCATCCCCGCCCCGGCCGGGTCGACCACGGCGTATCTGTTCGCGGTCCCGGGCCTGTTCCGCAACTGTCTCCTCACCACCGCGGTCGCGCTCACCACCGGAGTCGCCGCCGCCGGCTGGGCCGTGACCCGCCGCCGCGCACGCGGCACCCGTAGCACCGTCCGGCACCGGCGGCAGCGTCGGTGGGGCGGCCCGGTGACCGACCCGATCCGCACCGCCGCCGCCCGGCTCACCCCCACACCCCCCGGACACGCCGCCGCCGCGCAGATCCGCGCCGAACTGTCGGTGACGGCGTGCCGGGAATCCGCCACCCGGACCCGACCGAGCATGACCGCCGCGCAGATCCGGGCCGCAGCACCCGGCGAAGTCGGGATCCCGCTACCGATCTGCGCGGCGTGCGGGCAACTGTGGGCGCCGTTCACGAACCCGACCGGGGTGATCGCCACCACCCAGACCGGGAAGACCCGGTGCTGGCTGTGCGGGATCTGCATCGACGCACCCGGCGCTCTGCTGTGCTCCACCACCAAACCCGACCTGCTCGAGTTGTCCGCGCTCTCCCGCGCCCGCCGCCCCGGAGCCGGACCGGTATGGGTGTTCGACCTGACCGGCACCACCACCTGGCCCGCGACCCTGCCCTGGTCACCGCTGCACGGCTGCCGCGACCAACAACAAGCCTGGGCCACAGCGAAACGCCTCGTCGAAGCCGCCGCCACCACCATCGAGACCGGCGGCGGCCGGGGCGCCGGGAACGACCGCGTGTTCCGCCAACGCGCCATCGGTGTCGTCGGCGCCTACCTCCTCGCCGCCGCCCACACCACCACCACGGCGGCCGACGGTGGTGGTGGTGGTGGTGGGAGTGCGTTGAGTCGGATCGCCGACTGGGCCACCGACCGCACCACCGCCCACGAAGCCGTCAACATCCTCACCAGCCACAGCGACTACGCCCACCTCGGCGCCGCGCTGCACGCCGAACTGTCCATGGTCGCCGAAACCGCCGACGCCGTCTGGATGTCCGTGCGCCGCGCCCTGGAACCGTTCTCCGACCCACGAGTTCGGCGGCTGTGCGACATCGACCCCGACACCTCCTACGACCTGGAAGCGTTCATCACCGCCGGCGGCGCCCTGTACCTGATCGCCGAGGACAACGACGCCGCAGCGATCCCGATCCTCACCACCATCGTCGACGAATGGATCACCACCGCCCGACGGCTCGCCCTCACCCAACCCGGACGCCGGCTCGACCCACCCGCCACGATCGTCCTCGACGAACTCCCCTCCGCCACACCCGTGCCCGACCTCCCCACCATGCAAGCCGACTCCGCCGGACGCGGTGTCCTCATCCACTGGGCCGCGCAATCACTGTCCCAACTCGACGCCGTCTACGGCACCCGCGCCCGCGACCTCATCGAGAACTCCACCGTCTTCGCCGTATGGGGCGGCATCAAAGACAACGACACCCTCACCTGGCTGTCAAAAATCATCGGCGACCGCACCACCCACCGCGACACCCACCCCACCGGCGGGCTCCTCCCCCCAACCCACGGCGGGAGCCGCACCACCGAACGCGTCCCGATCTACCCACCCGCAGCGATCCGCACCCTGCCCCGCGGCGAGGTGTTGATCCTCTACCGGCACCTACCCGTCATCCGGGCCACCACCACCGACGCCTACCACCGCCCCGACGGCGACCAACTCCGCGCCGACGTCGCCACCATCGCCTCCGGGAACATCCCGATCACCGACACCGGATACCTCAATCACCAACAGTGAGCGGCCAACGGTCGGTCACATAGGATGTCGGTCATGATGCCCATGTCATCGACGTCGATCGGGTCGCCGCGGCGGGCTCGTGAGGTGCTGGTCATCACCCGCCAGGATTTTGACCTGCCCGGCAAGGACCTTTCCCGGGCAGCGGCGGTGCTCACCGATCACTTCACCGGGCTGCTACACCGCGGTGTTCTGTCCCGCGCGGTCGCCGAGGTGATCCTCAACCCATCCCGCTGGAGCCACAACCGTCATGTCCTCACCGTGCAGGTCGACGTCGCTGCACGCGACAACGTCGCCGGGCTCGCGACCGCGCTCAACACCCTCCGCGACGGATTCCGGTTGCTCCCGATCGCGCTGCCCGACCAGTTCACCACCACCGAGATCGAGCGCCTCACCAGCATGGTCATCGGCGGCGACGACCTCCAGTTCACTACCCACGACGACCGCCACCCCAGCCACCCCAGCCCCATCAGCGGCGCCCGCCGAGCGCGCCGGTTCCCCACTACCGGAGCGGCCACGCCGCGCTCACCTCGCCCGAGGTGAGCGGGAACGCCTTTACGGATGTCCTGGGGCCTGCGAGGGAGTGGTTCCGGGGACCATCGGGTTACCGTTCGCGGTATCACCGGGGATGGCCTGGATGACATCCCAATGCTCGACGATCTTCCCGCCCTCGACACGGAAGAAGTCCGCGATCGCAGACCGTTTCCCGTCCTTCTCCGTCGACTCCGCGTGGACCACGACGATGTCGCCCTCAGCGACCACCTGCCCGATCCGGAACGTCACCCCGCTGTCCTTGACATAGGGGCCCATCGTGTCCACGAACGCCGCCCGACCGTTCGGGACCTGCGGATTGTGCTGGATGTAGTTCTCCGCGACATAGGTCTGCGCCGCCCCCGCGACATCACGGTGAACGAACGCCTGAGTGTAGAAATCGGTGACCAACTTCGCCTTGTCCACCGGAACCGGAGTCGTCGTCGGCACCGCAGCCGGCGCCGGGGTCGGCGGCACCGCCGGATGCCCACCACCGCCGGCGCCGCACCCGGCCAGCAGCACCACCGCGGACACCGCGGACACCGCGAGCCCCACCGACCGCCCCGAACGTGTCCTGACCTGCCCCGTCATCGTTGCGTTACTCACCCGGACTGCTTACCGCATCCCACATCGAGCCGATGTGTCAGCCGAGGCCCGCTGACCCGACCTGAGGAACACCTTCACCCGCCCGAGGACCAGCCGCCGCCTGCGCGGTGCCGGCGGGGCGGCGATGTTCGAGGTCGGCGGCGCGGGCGCGGTCAAACCACCGTTGCCAGTCCTCAACCCGCAGACGTCGCCCACGATCCGCTCCCGGAGCAGGAGAATGCTCCTGCCGAGCGCAGAACCCGCCTTGCGCTGCCTCGGGTGCCTCGAACGCGGCGTAAGCGTGCGGCACCCACCGGGTATGCCACTCCGCAACCTGGAAACCCGACCCGGCCGGGCCATAAGCCTGCCGATAAGCGCCATGCAGCCACGACAACGTCTCACGGCCCCACGAGTGCACCGGCCAGCACGGCGGGACCTGCCGCACCGACGGCTCCACCGTCGGGGTCAGCACGTCCCGCACCCACACACCGAGCTCATCCCACGCCGCCGCAGCGGCGGACGGATCGAGTTCCGCCCACGCCACCGGCCGAAACCCGCCCAGCCCAGCCTCGACCTCACCCGCCCCAACAGCAGCTTCGAGCTTCTCGATCCGCGGCAACTGCGCCGACAACAACGCCGACACCCGCCCCAAATCAGCACCCAACGACACCAAAACGTCCTGATCGCCCCGACTACCACCCACACCACCGGGACCACCTGAGGCACACGAGTCAGACGCCGGATGGTGCGACGACATGCAGAACAGACCTTCCCAGGAAACGCAGCAGCTCAGGAGATCGCGGGGACCGCGACGGTTTCGGAGAACCCACGCTGGTCATTGCTGAAGCCCGAGCTCTTCGGACGCGGAGCAGGGGCGATCCCGAAGTACTCGTTGACCAGTATCGGTGCCGCGGTCGCAGCCGGGGTACGATCCGCACCCGTGCGGGCGTCAAGAACAAGGCCAGCATCCGAACCCCAGGTATAGCCGTAAACAGCGCCATGCTAGACCGCAGTCACCATCGGCGGTACCCGAGTACTGCCAGGCTCGTCGACGATCCGCCACAGTTCGGCACCAGTCCTGTCGAAGCCCAGCACCGCATAAGGCTTGGCATTCTGGGAAACCTGACACACCGTCACGCTGTCGCCGTCATCGAGACAACGCCAGCCGGCCAACCGCCCGGACAATGAGCTCACGACCTCGGAGCCGGTCACAGCATCAAACACTGCGCTGCCCCGCTGCGGGGTCCCGACCAGCACCTGCCGGTCACCGATCCGGTTAACA
The DNA here is from genome assembly GCF_001932475.1 of Pseudonocardia sp. Ae717_Ps2. Taxonomy (NCBI): domain Bacteria; kingdom Bacillati; phylum Actinomycetota; class Actinomycetes; order Pseudonocardiales; family Pseudonocardiaceae; genus Pseudonocardia; species Pseudonocardia sp. Ae717_Ps2. Next base: position 19,553 of record NZ_MCIS01000003.1, on the reverse strand, counting down.
GCCCCGGACTCGACCCCCTCCCACCGCTGGGTGCCATCGACGGCTGACAAACCCCGCACATCCGTATCAGGCCCCGAACCGTGTTTCACAACGACGGTGTCGCCGACGATCATCAGGCCGACCATCGCGGGAACAGTCCAGACGACTACACCAGAAACGAGATCGATCCCAGCGACGAAGCCCCCGGCGGTGCTGGTCGCCGAGACCAACACCAACGAGTCGTGGACACCGAGGACCGAGCTCCACCCGATCCCCGGACCAGAACCGGGAGTGAGTGCCGGGACCGGGACAGTCACTGAGAGACGTTTCGTCGCGGTCGCCGAATCCACGGCGACCAGCTCGACACCGTGCCCAGTCGGCGACGTGCCCGCAGCCGGGACCTCCACTGGGAACGCCGCCAGAACAATGCGCCCAAGCGCAGTGTCGGCCACAACCGGGTTCCCGAGCACATCGACCGCCAGATCGCCGCCGCGGCGATCGCCCAGACCGCCGCCGAGAGGATTGTCCGGCCGGACACCCGGGTGGACGGTGTGAGTGAGGAAATCGACACGGGTCAGCCCCTCAGCGTCCGCCCGCCAGCCCGCCACACCGTCGAGAACATGCACCATCGGGACCGGCGCGTCCTCCACACGGCTCATCCACACCGTCGGAGCACCGAAATCGCTCGGAGGGTCGAACGCCCGCGGCATCGGCACACCAACCGGACCAGTACCGACAGGAAGCGGACCATCGGACACGACACACCCAGCCAGCACCAGCACCACAGCACCGAAGACCGCTGCCGACCACGAACGCCTACAGCCCCGCTTCATCACGCAAGCTTCCCCGGCGCCCCCGGGAACGGCCTCACACCCGCCAAAGACTGGCCCGCCTCCCGACGCCAGCCACTCTTCCCCGAAGCCGCAGCACGCTCAGACGGAGGCAAGACACCCCGGACACGCAGGTTCCGCTTGGCCTTGGTCGCAGTTCGGTTCCCGTCGATCAATCGGTCCACCTCGGACAACGACGGCTCTTCTCCCCGTGTCCACGCCTCGGACAGGAGGATCTCGGCCTGGGTTAGCTTCGTCGTGCCCGTGTCCTCTACGACTAGTGCGGGCTCAACCGGCTCAACCACCGGAATCACCGCCGTCATCTCGTCAGCGACTTCACCATCATTATCGGTCGCAGCTTCAGGAGCAACACGTTCCGCTGTAGCCCGGCCAACGGGGTCCGGCCCAGCAACGACTTCGGCAGCGACACCGTCGGCCGGCCCGGCGGCTGCGGTGGACCCGTGACCCGTGCTGGCCCCGACAGCCGGGGGAGCCGCCGCTTCGGGCATCTCGGCCGTCAACGGCAGGTCGGCCTCGATCGCGAGTCGTCGGCGCCGGAGCCGATAGGTGCCGGCCCGGTACACAACACGGGCACCACCATCGGTGTCGATCACGGTGGCTGCGTCCCGGACCGCAGCATGCTGAGCCCGGTCCAACTTCGCCGCGGCCCGCGCCGCCAACCGCGCCGAGCGACGCTCCGCCCGCGACCGCGGCGCCCCAGCAAGAGTCAACTGGTGGGCGACAATCCCCGCTACCGACACGACCGCCATCACCGCACCGGTCTCCCATCCCCCGCCGGCCTTGTGCAGACCGTGGAGCAGGTTCATCCCGGCCGCGCCGAGGGAGAACACGACCACTCCGGCCTGCAACCCGGCCACGGGTCGCTCCGGATACCGACGTCGCGCGGTGACCACCGCCATCGCGAACGCCCACATCCCCAGCTCCGTGATACCCGCCAGCAAAAACCCGCCAGCCCCGAAAATCCTAGCCCCATAAGCAGCCATTGCCGGAGCAGCCAAAGCGAAAGACAACACCGCGATCGGGTAAATCAACAACTCGATCACATGCGCATCCACCCACCCCGCCACACGCGCCAGCGCCGCCCGCCGCGCCTCGCCCCGGGCCCGGCGCTGCTCCGCGCTGAACTGTGACGCAGCCATACGGGCATTACGGCGACGTTCCGTTCGGGCATCGTCTGCGACGATCCGCCGCTGCTGCGCCGCGGCCGCCGCGTCCTGAGTCAACTGCGCGTCCAGAACGCGATCTGCACGTCGCTCCCGGGCATGCTGCGCCCAGCGATCCGTAGCACCAGCAGGCAAATCTCGAACAGTCATCACAGGCCCTCATCCTCGACGCGGCGTGCTGCTACCCGCTCACGATACTCACGCACCTACGGCGCCCGCGACAGCCCCACCTGATCAGCATTATCCCACCCACACCTGAACCGCCGACCGAGACATCCCCGCCAACTCCACCAACCGCTCAAATGTCACCGCTCGGAATGGCATCCACCAGGGTGGTGTGCGACCGGCCCGGTGACAGTCAGAGCCTGGAGCAGGGCAGCCCCGCATGATTTTTTTGAAGACCTTTCACGACAATCAATAAAGACCACGCGATGACCCCGGTCGAGTATTGACCCGACCCGTTTCCCGCACGAGCAGCTGGCCCAGGCGAGTCCGGATCTGCTCCGTCAGATGTTGACCACGTTCATCAACACCCTCATGTCCGCCGCGGCCGATGCGGCGCGCGCCGCCGCTTACGGCGAATCGGAGCTCGGGGAGCTCGGTGGAGCTCGGAGCTCGGGGAGCTCGGTGGAGCTCGGAGCTCGGGGAGCTCGGTGGAGCTCGGAGCTCGGGGAGCTCGGTGGAGCTCGGAGCTCGGGGAGCTCGGTGGAGCTCGGAGCTCGGGGAGCTCGGTGGAGCTCGGAGCTCGGGGAGCTCGGTGGAGCTCGGAGCTCGGGGAGCTCGGTGGAGCTCGGAGCTCGGGGAGCTCGGTGGAGCTCGGAGCTCGGGGAGCTCGGTGGAGCTCGGAGCTCGGGGAGCTCGGTGGAGCTCGGAGCTCGGGGAGCTCGGTGGAGCTCGGAGCTCGGGGAGCTCGGTGGAGCTCGGAGCTCGGGGAGCTCGGTGGAGCTCGGAGCTCGGGGAGCTCGGTGGAGCTCGGAGCTCGGGGAGCTCGGTGGAGCTCGGAGCTCGGGGAGCTCGGTGGAGCTCGGAGCTCGGGGAGCTCGGTGGAGCTCGGAGCTCGGGGAGCTCGGTGGAGCTCGGAGCTCGGGGAGCTCGGTGGAGCTCGGAGCTCGGGGAGCTCGGTGGAGCTCGGAGCTCGGGGAGCTCGGTGGAGCTCGGAGCTCGGGGAGCTCGGTGGAGCTCGGAGCTCGGGGAGCTCGGTGGAGCTCGGAGCTCGGGGAGCTCGGTGGAGCTCGGAGCTCGGGGAGCTCGGTGGAGCTCGGAGCTCGGGGAGCTCGGTGGAGCTCGGAGCTCGGGGAGCTCGGTGGAGCTCGGAGCTCGGGGAGCTCGGTGGAGCTCGGAGCTCGGGGAGCTCGGTGGAGCTCGGAGCTCGGGGAGCTCGGTGGAGCTCGGAGCTCGGGGAGCTCGGTGGAGCTCGGAGCTCGGGGAGCTCGGTGGAGCTCGGAGCTCGGGGAGCTCGGTGGAGCTCGGAGCTCGGGGAGCTCGGTGGAGCTCGGAGCTCGGGGAGCTCGGTGGAGCTCGGAGCTCGGGGAGCTCGGTGGAGCTCGGAGCTCGGGGAGCTCGGTGGAGCTCGGAGCTCGGGGAGCTCGGTGGAGCTCGGAGCTCGGGGAGCTCGGTGGAGCTCGGAGCTCGGGGAGCTCGGTGGAGCTCGGAGCTCGGGGAGCTCGGTGGAGCTCGGAGCTCGGGGAGCTCGGTGGAGCTCGGAGCTCGGGGAGCTCGGTGGAGCTCGGAGCTCGGGGAGCTCGGTGGAGCTCGGAGCTCGGGGAGCTCGGTGGAGCTCGGAGCTCGGGGAGCTCGGTGGAGCTCGGAGCTCGGGGAGCTCGGTGGAGCTCGGAGCTCGGGGAGCTCGGTGGAGCTCGGAGCTCGGGGAGCTCGGTGGAGCTCGGAGCTCGGGGAGCTCGGTGGAGCTCGGAGCTCGGGGAGCTCGGTGGAGCTCGGAGCTCGGGGAGCTCGGTGGAGCTCGGAGCTCGGGGAGCTCGGTGGAGCTCGGAGCTCGGGGAGCTCGGTGGAGCTCGGAGCTCGGGGAGCTCGGTGGAGGGAGCTCGGAGCTCGGGGAGCTCGGTGGAGCTCGGAGCTCGGGGAGCTCGGTGGAGCTCGGAGCTCGGGGAGCTCGGTGGAGCTCGGAGCTCGGGGAGCTCGGTGGAGCTCGGAGCTCGGGGAGCTCGGTGGAGCTCGGAGCTCGGGGAGCTCGGTGGAGCTCGGAGCTCGGGGAGCTCGGTGGAGCTCGGAGCTCGGGGAGCTCGGTGGAGCTCGGAGCTCGGGGAGCTCGGTGGAGCTCGGAGCTCGGGGAGCTCGGTGGAGCTCGGAGCTCGGGGAGCTCGGTGGAGCTCGGAGCTCGGGGAGCTCGGTGGAGCTCGGAGCTCGGGGAGCTCGGTGGAGCTCGGAGCTCGGGGAGCTCGGTGGAGCTCGGAGCTCGGGGAGCTCGGTGGAGCTCGGAGCTCGGGGAGCTCGGTGGAGCTCGGAGCTCGGGGAGCTCGGTGGAGCTCGGAGCTCGGGGAGCTCGGTGGAGCTCGGAGCTCGGGGAGCTCGGTGGAGCTCGGAGCTCGGGACATCACGTTCTGTGTTTGTCCAGTGATTGGACAAACTACTGGACAAAGGCTGGACAAGCGGTAGACCTTAGGCGTCCTACGCGTGCGCGTGCACGCCCACGCGTAGGACACACGCTAGCACGCTCGACCTGCTGTTCAGCTAGACAAGCGGACATTCACTCACCGTCACGAACCTCAGGGAGGGCCAACCTCGACCGCTAGCCGACGAGCGATGTCCTCGACGGCAGTGATTGCCCGCTCGCCCCGCAAGCTGTTCCGTTGGTAGCAGGTGAAGTCATCCTTCAGGCGCTGCACTACTGACGGGTCGCTCTCCGGTGAGCGGTCACCGAGCGAAAGCGCCAGTCCGCCGGGACTCATGTGTGATCCGAAGTAGATACCCCCCGCAGATCCGTGATTCGCACCCACCTCGACGTTTGACGGAAGAACAGAAAGATCGATCCTGTTTCGTCGAACGAGAGATGCAATTCTGTCTAGCTGGTCGACCATCACGTACGGATTCCCAAATCGGGCGCCTAGGACCCGCGCGCTCACGACTACTTTTAAAACTACCCCGGGCGTGTAGAGAATATCCTGTCGCGAGATAAGTTCAGCCACCTGCCTGTCCAGATCACGATCCGAATCGCCCGCGGACATCAGAAGCACGCTGCGTGCGTAGGCTCCAGTTTGCAGTAGATCTGGAACGCTAGTGAACTGCCATACGCAGATCTCAGAGGCAGATCCTTCCAGTGTCGCGAGGACTCCCTTCCTCCCCCCTCTTGTTGCGCCTGCGCTTCTGACGCCATATTCCATCTTCACTAATTCACCGAAGAGGGATTCTATCTGGCCGCGATCAGCCTGTGACGCACCGGTCGCCTGAAGCCATTTCTGAAGCAGCTCGGGCGAAATCTTCGCTTTCCCTGCCTCGATTCGGACGACTCCAGACTGGCTATGGCCGATTGCTGCGGCGAGGCTTCGACCGGACAGCCCAGACGTAAGGCGTTGCCGTCGCAGCAAGTCGCCCAAATGGTTTCGCGTTACAGGGCGCGCCATTGAAAATGCCTACCTCGCTTACTTGGTTGAGTTCGCCTGTTTTCTCATTTGGGTCAGCCGAGCAGATCGCCACTTCCGTACCGAGGTCCTGCGTGTCTGATCCTGTCACCTACACCGGGGTGCTCCCTGTCGCGGCCTCGACCGAGGGCTATCTCGCTCATCTTCTTGCTGGCGAACGAGCCCGTCGCGGGACTCGTCGTGGACACGACGTGACCTGCACCCGTGCCCATCCCGGACGCCTCGACCGATTCGCCGAGTTCATCGATCACGACCACGCTGTGCTCGTCGGCGCCGGATCTCCTTCGTGCCGCGACCCCGCTGGTCCCCGGCCCCCACTGGGTTCAACGGCGTGGGGCCTCGTCCTCGTCGCGGCGTGCTGTTGCCGATTCGCCAGTGGGATCACTCGCGCTTCGGCCTCCAGCAGCACTGCCCACAGGGAGCTTGACTCCCTCGCGAGACTCAGCCAAGATGAGTCATGAGTCATGAGTCAGTGAGGGTCGAGAGTCAATAAGGTTCAGGCGGCCTCGGCGGGTAGCGCCCCACCGAGGCCTGCGAGTCACCACCTGCATGAAGGAGGAGACCCACGTGGTCGAGCGTAGTCCTGTCTTTGATGACGATCCGGGACCTGTAGTCCCGGTCCCGCCGGAGTTGTCGTCGCACCCGGGGCGGCACTGTGTCGGTGTCGCCCCGGAGGTGTTCTTCCCGGTCTCTGAGCTGGGCGTGTTGCAGGCCCGGCTTGTGTGCACCGGCTGCCCGGTCCGTGTCCTGTGTCGGGATTGGGCGAGCGCGACAGGCCAGGACGGCATATGGGGCGGCACCACCGCCACCGAGCGTGATACGACCCGGCACGCGGAGATCCGTGTCGCGGCGGCACGGCCGGCGGTGGCGGCATGACCGCACCTACCACCGCGACGGCTACCGAAAGGGCTGCTGCCGGCCCGGTGTCGCGGGCGCGGATCGCGCACACCATCCTGCGGCGAGTCGAGACCCAACGAGCCCAGTTCCTCACCGCTTACGGCCGCGCCACCACACCCATCGATCGAGCCACGGCGGCGCTGGCCGCGGTCCGCGCCGCGCTCCCGGCCGCAGTCACCCGCCCGCTGGCCGAATCGACCGAGATCAGGCGACGCCTGGAACAGATCACCGACGACCTCACCGACCTACTCGGCGAACTACACACCGCGCAGGAACGTGCGGCGGAGACTGCGATCCGTGCGAAGCAGCGCACCGCTGCCCGCAGCCAGGCTCGCCGCGAGCAGCGACACGCCGCCGCCACCGCCGCAGGTGGTGAGTCGTGATGCATGTCCGCGCCCGATGTGCGCTCTGCGGTCGGTCGTTCGAGATGCCGCGTGATGGCGGCACGCCGCCGCGGACCTGTGGCCGTTGCCGTCACTGGCAGAAGGTGGGGGGTGGTCGTCGTGCCTCAGCCGATCTCTGACCAGCAGGACGAGGCCCCAGCGGCCCGGCCCGGCCTCTACGTCGTCGACGCGCCCGCTCCCGGAAGGTCGAACCCGGACGGTCCAAGGGCCGTCGACGAGCCGGCCGCGGCAGTGGCGCCGTTGGCGCCATGGGACCAGCGCCTCATCGACGTAGTCCGTGATGTGGTGGAGGCCCGGCCGCGGTGGAACCAGACTCCGCCCTCGTATGCCCAGACCTGGGCGTACTCGCGTACCGGGGACTGGACCACATCGCAAAATCCACTGGTCCACGGCGTGCACGCGGCGCTGACGCTGGCCGCCCTGGCCGTGGTGTTCCCGCTGGACTGGCTGTGCAACGTGATCCGGGACAAACCATCCGGCTTCGTGATCACGATCATCGTCATCGCTCTACTCGTCCTCGGCTTCCTGGGCGGTGGGTGATGTCGTGGTCGATGTTCATCCCGTCGTCGATGCCCGCGCTCGGCGCCCTCGCACTCATCCTCGCGGTGCTGCTGGTTTTCCTGGATGTGCCCGGTAAGGGCGTGGATTGGGAGAAGGTCGCCGCCGTCCTGGCGGTGGTCGGCGGGTTCGGTGTCGGCGGCGCCTCCGCCGGCTGGTTCGGCGCCCTGTTCCAGAACTTGTCCGGCGGGGCGCTGGCCGGTGCTGGGCAGGCCACCGCCCAGCTGGTCGGAGTCAGTGCGGTCGGTGCGGTCGCGGCCGCCGCCGGGCTGTGGGCCTACAGCCGTCTGCGGGGGTCGGGGATCACCGCCGCGACCCGGTCGAAGTCACTGATAGTCGTCGCCGCCCTGGCCCTGGTCGGGACCGTCCTGGCCGGTGTCCCGCGCCTGTACCCGGCAGCGGATGCGTTCATCGCCGCCCTCGCCGCATCCCTCACCTGATGACACCGCAAGTTCTAGCTGTGTGCCGATACGGCGCTAGAGAAGGAAGGAGGTGGGTCGGGTGGAGGCGTTTTTCCTGACCTGTGTCGTGGTGGCGTTCTTCGTGACCAAGGGCCGCACCGACACCGCCGCCTACACCGCGGGCAAAGAACCACCCGGCCTCGCGCGGGCCCGGATGCGCCACGACGCCGGCGGCGGCGCCCGCACCCCGTCGGGTCGTCCGGTCGGGCGGGGCGCGTTCGGGCTCCTGGTCGCCTCTCGTTGGACCGAGGCGTGTCGGGCCGCGCAGCACCGGGCCGAGCATCGTGCGGCGCGGCGGCGGGCCTGGTACGACGCCACCGCCCCCGGCCGGGATGAGCGGTGGCGCGCCACCCAGCGGCGGCGGCTGGAGCGGGCGGATCGAGCGCGGGCCCGCTGGGCCCAGGCCCGCGGCCTCACCACCGGTGTCGGCTCGAGTGGCCGGACTGATCGGGCGGGCAGGGCGGTGCCGGAGCCGTGGGGACGACGACGGCCCGGGACGGGCCCGGCGGCCGTCGCAGGTGGTGCAGCGGTGACCGCAACAGACGATCCCGGCCCGCCCACCTCGGCCGGGGACACACCGGTTCCCGGCCCGGCCCCGGACGGTGTCGACAACACCGGCACCGACACCGACGACACCGATCCGACCACCTCGCCGGGTCCGGCCGCGCCGATCCTGGCGACGACCAGCACGACTACTGCTTCTGGAGGTCACGGAATGTATGAGACCGCTGTCGCCCGGCTGACCGCCGCGGCGGAGGCCTGCGGCCTGTATCAGTCCCAGCTGTCGGGTTTCGTCGACCGGCTCGCCGGTCAGGGCTGGGGCGGCCAGGTCACCGGCCCGCTCACGGACTCGCTGACGGGGCTGGCCGCGGCTGAGGCGTCGTATCGGGACCTGGCCGGGCAGATGCGCGCCCAGGGCGACCAGGGCCGGGACGCCTACGAGGCGGCGCCCTATGTGCCGGGCCCACACGCCGTCCTCTAACCCGCTGACAAGCGCACACGCCAGAAGGAACGGAGCAGAAGCCCATGACGGCAGTACTGGATGGTGACGGGAACCACGAATACATCGCGGCGGCGTTGCGGGACGCCGCCACCGATCTGGAACAGCTCATCGCCGGCCACCGGGTGATCGCCGACGAGTTCGAATCCCACGGCTGGGTCGGCCTCGACGCCCTCGAGGTCGCAGGCACCCAGCTCGCCGCGGTCATCGACTCGTTGTCGACCGTGGCCGAGCGGGTCGGTGTGGGTGGGCAGATCGTCGCCGACGCCCACACCACCCACCACATGATCGGTCGGGCGTCGAAGACATCCCTCGGCCACACCTGACCTGGCGGGTGCTCCGGCCCCATCAGCCTCTCTCAACACCTGTCCTGGAACACCGTCCTGACCAGCGGAAAGATCAAGGAGGGATCCTCATGGCCCGGTCGTCGGTGGTGACGCGGCGGACGCGGTTCGAGCACGCCGCCCGGCTCGCCGCCGAGCGGGCGGCAGCCCGGGAGAAGGACCGCGGTGACGTCGCCGGCGAGACGGCGTCGTCAGGTGCCCATGCGGCGGCGTTCTGGTCGCGGTTGAAGGCCGCCGTCGTCCCGACCGGTGACCGGGGCGCCCCGCTGGAGGTCGGTGGTGATGATCGGTGCGAGAACGCGCGGCGGGTGTTGGTCGCGGATCGGAACAGTCGTCGGCGCTGGCCCTGGATCCCGGCCGCCGCTGGTGGTGGTGTCGGGATGGGCGGGCACTGGATCGGCGCCGCCGCCGCCGCGCTCGGCGCCACGACAGACCCGGGAGTGTTCGCCGGCCCGGCTGCCGCGCTCCCGGTCGCTGCGGCCGTGCTGGGCGCAGCCCGTTACCGATCCCATGTCGGTCGGTGGTGGCCTGAGTTGTGTGTGAGTGGTGCGGGTGCATCAGTTCTGGCCCACGCACTCGCCACGACGGGCCCGTCGCCGCTGCTCGGCGCCGCCGCAGTCCTCGGCACGACCGTGCTGGGCACCCGTTGGTGGCGGGCCCATCCGCTCGGCCCACAGGTCGTGCCGTTGACGTCATCCGAGCTGCCGGCGCTCGCCCCGCCGGACCCCGAACACGACCGGTACTGCCTGGCGTGGGCGCAGACCAACGGCTCCAAAACCGGGAAGGTCCCCGGGTCGAGGCTGACGAACCGTGTCGACGGGCCCTACACGACGACGTTCGACGTCGTCCTGGCTCGTGGTGTGCACACCGTCGCCGATCTGCTCACCCACCGGGTCCGCCTCGCCGGTGGCCTCGGGGAGCCCGCCGACCGAGTCCTGTTCGCCCCGGCCGCAGCCGGGGAGAGCGCCGCGCGGGCGCGGTTGACGGTCATCCACACCGACCCGGTCGCCGACACCCGCTATTTCACCGTGCCGCGCGTGCACGACGGACTCATCCAGGGTGTGGGGCGGTCGGTCGATGGGACCGGTGAGGTCGACGTCGTGATGTGGAACGACTCGGGGACGGTACCGACGATGATCGTCGGTTCCACCGGCGGCGGGAAGTCCGGGGCGACGAACATCCTGACCACCGCCGCACTGTCCACCGGCGTGCTCAACCTGCTCTACGCCGACCCGAAAGGGAACTCCTCCACCGCCCTCGCCACCCGCGCCCGGGTCGCGGTCATCGGCAAACACAACGTCCTCGCCCTGCCGAGGCTGATCGGCGTGATCCTGGCCGCCCGCGCCCGGATCGCCGCGCAGCTCGGCTCGGACCTGATCTTCCCCAGTGTCGAGATGCCGGGGTGGATGTTCCTGCACGACGAGTACTCCTTCGTCGCCCACGACCCGACCACCGCCGCGTTGTGGACCGAGACCGTGAACACCGTCCGCGCGCTCGGCGTGTGGGTGGTCGGCTGCAACCAGTCCCAAGGACAAGCCGCCTGGGGCGGTGACCACGCCCGGTCGGCGTTCGCCTCCCAGGTCATCGCGTTCCGCACCAACTCCAAATCCTCCTCGGACCTCGTACCCGGGCTGGTGTTCGACCCGAACGAGCTCCCCCTCGACGACGCCCGGCCACGACGCCCGGTCCCCGGGATGGCCGTCCACGCCCACCTGGACGCACCCGTCCGCTGGGACTGGCTCCCCAGCGACGCTGACGCCGCCCGGATGACCGCGACCGGCCGGCCGGCACCCGAGCTGACCGTGTCGACCGCGTTCGACCGGCACTTCACCCAACCCGACCTGCACCCACTCGACACCGCCGCGATCACCACCGTCCTCGGCCCCGCCATCAACGGGCGCTGGCAGATCGGCGGCCTCGGCGGCACCCACCACCTCACCGACGGCGGCGCTGCCGGAGCCGGAGCCGGGGCTGGGAGCGGGCGGGGCGGGCTTCGGCGCAGCCCGCAGCCGTCCTGGGGAACCCGCACCGCCACCGCCGACACCCCACCTGCACCTGCGCCGGCGGGTGCGGGTGGGGTGTCACCGGTGCAGGCCGAGGTCCTCGCCCTGATCGAGGGCGGCACGACCGCGACCGCCGAGCTGGTCGCGGCGGCGGCGGCGTCGAAGGCCGCGGTGCACGACGCCCTCGACACACTCATCGGGCAGGGACGGATCGCGCGTGTCGCCCGCGGCCGCTACCAGGCCACCACGGTGGCGGCCACGGCTGCACCCGCCGAGGCGTCCCCGACATGATGAACCGGATGAACCCGACACACAGACGGAGACCGGCGCAGCGGTGGGTCGGGGACCGTCGGGCGGCGACACTGCTGATGGCCGTGGCCGCGCTGGGCGTGGTCGTGCTAGGCGTTCCAAGACGCCGCTGGCGACTCTGGCGGTGGCGGGTTATCGATACCGGCGCAGCCGGTCGGGGTGCGCCGTGGCAAGCCGATCGACTGTGCGCGCAGGTCGAACCTCACGCAGGGCACCCAAAAATTCCACTATAGCTGGTTCTCGCCGGGTCGGTCGACGCCGCCCCATGCGGGCGGGCCTGCATCGACCCGATACTCTCTGTGTATGTGAGGCTACATAATTGAACGGGCGCAGCGCCCCCACCATTTCCAAGGAAAAAGGCGCTGCGCCAACCAACGCTCGGATGGCTATTCATCTCGCCGTCCGAGGGAAAGGGTAGCGCATGCTCGGCCCCCTCGGCCCCCTCGGCCCCCTCGGCCCTCTCGGCCCTCTCGGCCCTCTCGGCCCTCTCGGCCCCCTCGGCCCTCTCGGTTTCGGTCCGCAGTGGTCGGTGTCCGGTCTTGACCAGGGGATCTGGTCGCTGCCCGTGCCCGTTCCGGGGGAGTTGGCTGTTGCGGCGGTCGTGGTGGCCGGGGTCGGCTGGCGTTCTGTCTGTGAGCCGGCTGCTGCGGCGCCGGTGATGTGTACGGGTTGTGTGCGTCGTTCCGGACGGGCGCGGGACACGGTGCTGGACTCGGTCGTCTGCGACTACTGCTGGGCGGCGATCACCGGCGATGCTGACCCCGGAGCCGGTGACGACGAGGCCGCCGGGGTCCTGCCGCGGACTGCCCGGGACTGGGTGGGCGCGATCCGTGCTTCGGCCTGGTATCGGGAGCTGCGTGGTGATGTCCGTCCCCGTTTGGATCTTCTGCTCGACGAGCTCGCCCGCCGTGCGGACTGGGAAGATCACTACACGTGGCCGACCTGGGCGCAGTTGCAGGAGGTGTCGGGGTGGGCACGGTCCTCGGTCGCGTCCTGGCTCGCGAAGCTGCGTGAGGCGGGCTGGTTGCTGCTGGTCGAGTCCGGTTCGACCCCGCAGTACCGCGGGCCGCTCCAGACCGCGATCCACGGCCGGCGCGGGAACCGGGCAGCGGTCTACCAACTCCGCCTGCCCGACCACGCGGTCACCGAGTCGAACACCGCCAAGCACCGCGACCGCGACCGCCCGCTCACCGAGATCGGCGACATCCCCTCCGAAAGCTTCTCCTCGGGCCCGTCCGAGACCCCGTCGGGGTCGTTGCGCGGCGAAAGTTGGACCCCAACGGGGTTTACTCTTACCGAAGGTAAGAGTTCTGTTCACACGCGCGCGAAAACGATCATCCACAACCCGGCCGCCGGCCGTGCCGGGACCGCTACGCGGCCGTCGCGGCAGACCCGGACGGTCCGGCCCGAGCCGCCCCACCAGGCCCGCCGCTACGGGGACTGGTTCGATGACCGGGTGCCGCGCACCGGGGGGGAGATGCTCGCCGCCGCACGCCAGCTCCGCGACGACCCCCTGCTCCCGCGGTTGTCCCCGCGGGCGATCCGGGCACGGATGAAACCCTTCTGGCGGGCCGGATGGACCAACAACGACCTACGTCACGCCCTGGCACACCAGCCCACACCCGAGCCCACACCTGTTGGACCCACACGCCCGGTCGAGCGCTGCCCCGCCTCCCAGGTGCGCTGGCCTACGGCGTGGCTCCGCCACCGCCTCGCACCCTGGACCGGCCCGGGCGGGCCCCTCACCGCCCCACACCTCGACGCCGAACGCCGGGCCGGCCTCGCCGCCCGGCACGGCCACGCCGCCGCGCAGCGGCTGCCCTACGGCCACACCCAACTCACCGCCACCGCCCTCCAGGCCACCGACCAGCAACACACAGACGCCCACACGACCCTGGCCCGTAACCAGGCCCGCGACCACCACGCACTACTCACCGGACTCATCCCCGACCACGACCCCGACCACACCACCACCAGCACCCGGCAGAGCGCCCTCGCACACATCACCGCTCTACTCGCCGACCAGCGGTCCCGACGGCTCAGCTCGGCCGCGGCGTCATGCTGAACACCGACACCCACCCCCGGCCGCGCGTTATCGCCGCGCACGAACGGTGCTGCCGCGCCGCTTCCGGTCCTCGCCCGCTAGCGCGGGCTGCGGTCCGGGTCGACTTGCCCACGACGCAGCGGTCCCCCGGGTCGTGCCCGGCGTGGCGATCCGCCACCGGCCACCGGGGCCCGCGCCGGTGAACCGGTCGGTCACCCTGATGCCTACGATCACGACGACCCACGTGACGGCGAGGCCGCTCTGGTCGTGGCGAAGAACCGGGGGTGGCGCCGCACGCACTGTCGCTGTAGCCCACCAGCTGCGCTACAGCCGCTTCGCCGGCCCCGGCCGACGACGAGACCACCGGCATGAGCACCGAGAACAGGAAGGCCCCGATGCAGTCCGAGTCCGAGTCCGAGTCCGAGTCCGGGCCTGCGCCGGTGTCGTTCCCGTTCGGGCCGGGGTCGATGCGGCGGTTGGGGAACGGAAGGAAACGGGCTGCGGTGGTGCCGGCGGCCCAGGCGGTGTTGCTGGGCGCCGGGTCGTCGGTAGCGGCGCGCGCGTCGGCCGGGGATGCCCGCCTGCCGTTGCAGGTCATCGCCCGTCACGACCTCCCCGGTGGCCTTGACGGACTCCCCGAGCTGGCCGAGACAGCGGGTCTGACGCTCGCTGATCTCACGATCGAGCCGCAGTGGTCCGGTTACATCGAGGAAACGCGGGAGAACGTCCCAGGTGCAGCGGTGCTGCTGGTCGTGGAACCGACCGGACCGATGACCGGGACCCTGTCCGGTAGGAAGAAAAAGAAGCCGGACGGCCTGGGGGCCTTGGCGTGGTATCGGGTGGATCTGGACTTGCTGCCCCCGCCGGCTGCGCCGATCTACTCAGCTGATCAGAAAACCCTGGCCGCGCGGATCACGACCGTGCTCGATCACCTCGCTCCGGCAGCAGAAACCCGGGAGGCAGCCGAGGCCGTCGTCGAGGTGCTGCTGCAATCAGGGCGGGCCCACGGGAAGGTCACACCCGAGCTGCACGCCGAGCTCGGGCAGCCCCGCGTCAATGCGACGGTGGACTGGCTACGACGGAACAAGCTACTGGTCGGGCTGGCCCGGGAACGGGTGTGGAGCCCACGCCTGCTCGTCGGGTTACGCGTCCGGATACCGGTCTCACAGGCCGGCGACCGCACCCCTGAACCAGACCGACCGCCGCGGGCAGCGCGGCGATAACCCCGGCCCACCATGACGTCCCCCTGAGAGGGTGTTGTGAAACCTGGGCGGTCAGTCCTTGAGGTCTTCTGCTAGCCGGCGGGCTGCTTCGATCTCGACCGGGCTGGTCGGTGGGGCGAGTTCCTCACCAGCCAGCCGCGCGGCCATCAACCGGATCATCGCGAACTGGATCATTGCCTCGGCGTGAGCGGTCTTGCGTTCGTAGTCCCGTGCCAAGCGTCTGCACCTCGTCAACCAGCCAAAGGTTCTCTCCACCACCCACCGGTGGGGCAGCACCTGGAACCCTTTCACGGCCGCGTTCTGCGGAACGGCCACGATCTCCAGGTTCTCCTGCTTGTGCGCCCAGGCCACCAGAGCGGCGTCCACGGAGTTGACGTAGTCGCTGTCGACCCAGACCAGCCCGAGCTGTGGGAAGCGGGCCCGGACGCTGTCACCAGCCAGAACATCCAGGCGTGGGCGGACAAGGCCTACCAAGGCGCCGGGGGCACGGTCCGGACCCCCTACAAACGCCACCGGACCCGACCGCGCCTGTCACCCGGCCAGAAAGCGGTGAACCGTGCTCACGCCCGGATCCGGTGCCGGGTCGAGCAAGCCGTCGCCGAACTCAAACGCTGGCACGTGGTGGACCGGTTCCGCTGCTGTCCCCACCGCGCGCACACCATCACCGCCGCGATCACCGTCCTGAACCGCATCGAAACCCGCCGCTGACCAGCACAAACACGATGGAAAAGGCTCGTGGACTCCAGCGCGCTCTGTGGACGGAACTCGGCGGCGGCGGCATGCCGGCTCGTCGCACCTCGGAGGTGGTCGAGGTGTTGGAGATTGTCAGCCTTCCATCTCGCCGCGGCGGACGGCGCTGCTGGTGTGGCGGGCGATGTTGACGATGCCGTCACCGGTGAGGTCAGCGATGGCGCGACAGGTCAGACCGCGTTCGTAGAGGGCGACGATGCGCTGCCGCCGCTGGCGGCGCGATGTCGGCCGGGGCCAGGTCGCCGCATCCTTTTTGATCTTCGCGATCCGGTGACTGTTGTTGAGTTGCTGGACGAAACGGATCTTTTGTGCGCGGTTCCATTCGCCGAGTTCCTCGGAGCGCGCCCAGAGTGCCGCAACGTAGGAATGATCCAAACTGAAGAGCTCGCTGATCTCACGGGTACTTAAGCCATCCGCCCGTAGCGCGAGAACCTGGAGACGGACCCAGGTGTCGGCATCTGCCAGGCCATCGTCGAATCCGCCGGTGATCCCATCTCCCCACAGGTCGTCCTTGGTCCAGGAGTTGCCGGGGATCATATGGATCCACCTTCCCGCATTATAGGTGCGCCATCTGGAGCATGCATTCGCATTCCGTTGTGTTTCGTCCACTCTCCAGCGGGTCGTCGCCAGTGTGTTGATGTGGATTCTCAATGGGTTTTTATGTCGTTTTTTCTGCTGGCCTGGCGAATGTTTCGGCGCGGATTTTATCGGGGAGTGTCTAGGTTGAACAGGGTGGTTTGGAGTGGGGGCGCGGAACGTGTTCGCCTCGTGACGAGTGCGCATTTTCGGCAGTTCGCGGGGGTGGCGGTGGCGGTGAGGTCGTTGGCCGCGGCGAGTCCGGCCCAGCCCTGGTTGCAGGCCGGTATAGGCAGGGTGAGGTCACCGAGCCAGCCTTTCCAGGCGATGTCGTGGGTGATCGGGGAGCGGCCGATCCGTAGTCCGCCGGCCGGTGAATCGGGCGGCTTGCGCGGCCGCGAATGCGTCCGGGTCCACCTCCTCCACGCCCACCTCCCCGGCTCGCGGTGCCTCCTGTGTGCCGTCCCTCGTCGACTCCGATCCGGACCGGCCGCAGTCGCTCCGTGACGCCGCCGTGGGTCCGGCTGCCTGCGCACAGTGAAGCCCACCCCAAGATCAAAGTCAAGGACAGGACCTATGCATCATCTGATGATCTTCGGCTGGGTGGGGTAGGGTGGCCGGTGTGTTGCGGGTGATCGCGGTGGGTGCGGGTGCGGTGGAGTACCTGGTGCGTGGGTCGGGTTGCGCCGCGCACGAGTCCCGGGGGGAGACTGTGGACGGGCCTGGTTATTACGCGAAGGCGGTGGCTCAGGGGGAGTCGGCGGGTCGTTGGTTCGGTACGGGGATGGCTGGGCTTGGCCTGTCGTTCGCCTCGGGCGAGACGGTCGCGGCGGATGACGTTCGTGCGGTGTTCGGGCAGTTGCGGCATCCGGATTCGTCGGAGAGGGATCCGGTGTTCATTGGGTCTCGGCCTCGGAAGTATCTGTCGGCGGAGCAGCGTGTCGAGCGGGCTCTGGGTCGGGAGAAGGGCTCGCCAAGCGCGGAGCGGGTGGAGGAGGTCCGTCGGTCGGCGGAGTCGGATGGGCGCCGGTCGGTGGCGTATTACGACTGGGTGTTCGCGGCGCCGAAGTCGGTGAGTGTGTATTACGCGGCGTTGATCGCGGCGGGTGCGACCGAGG
Organism: Pseudonocardia sp. Ae717_Ps2; assembly: GCF_001932475.1. Lineage (NCBI taxonomy): Bacteria > Bacillati > Actinomycetota > Actinomycetes > Pseudonocardiales > Pseudonocardiaceae > Pseudonocardia > Pseudonocardia sp. Ae717_Ps2. The sequence continues at coordinate 2,277 of NZ_MCIS01000003.1, read as the reverse complement.
CTGCGGAGAAGGTTCGTGGGGCGCATGAGTCGGCGGTGGAGTCGGCGGTGTCGTTTGCGGATGCGCGGGTGGCGGTGACGAGGACGGGTCGTCATTCGGGTCCGCGGTCGGTGGCGGGTATGGGGGTGTTCGAGCAGGGTTCGGGGACGACGTGGTCGTTGTGGGCGCATTCGACGAATCGTGAGGATGAGCCGCATCTGCACACGCATGCGGCGTTGCTGAATCGCACCTCGACTTCTGGGGGGAAGGTCGGCGCGTTGGATGGGGCGTCTTTTCGTGGGCTGAAGCAGGCGGTGGACGCGGTCTATCAGCAGTCCTTGGAGCAGCGTTTGACGGCTGAGTTGGGTGTGGGGTGGCGGGATCGTCCGGATGGGTTCGCCCGGGAGATCGCGGGGATCGATCAGGCGTTGATGGATGCGGCGTCGACGCGACGAAGCAGCTTGAGGACCGTGTCGCGGCGATGAAAGCGGAGCTGTCGGCGCGGGCTGGGGGTGGGGAGTTGTCGGCTGCGGTGTTGCATCGTGTGGCGCGGTTGGCGTCGTTGGAGACGCGTGCGCCGAAGTCAGCCGATGCGGGGCCGCGGGCGTTGGCGCGGTGGGCGCGCGCGCATGCTGATGCTGCGGTCGAGGTGTTGTCGGGAGCTGCGGAAGCTGCGGTGGGTGGCCGGTGTCAGCGTCGATGAGCCGGTTGATCGGGATGCGGTGTTGTCGGCGGCGGTAGAGCGGGTGTCGGCGTTGGTATGCGGTGTGGGACATCGGGAACCTGGCCCTGGCGGTCAAGGCGCAGGTCGGGATCGGTGGGAGGTTCTCGGGTTGGCGGGGGCGTCGGAGTCTGAACGCGGTGCGGCGTTGTTCGATCTTGCTCGGGAGGCGGTGGGCCGACCGGATGTGGTGCAGGTGTCGATGACCGAGCCCGCGCCGATCCCGGATGGGTTGCGCCGGGAGCGGGGCGGGCGGTGGACGCTGACGGGTCGAGGGTGGTCGGGGCCGGCGGGTATGTCCTGCGGGGGGCGCATCGTGAGCGTTACACCTCGGCGGCGCATCTCGGGCGTGAGGAGGCCGTGGTCGCGCGGGTGTCGGGGCCGCTGGATGTCGGTCTGGCACCTGGGAAGGCTGCGGGGTCGGGCGGAGCTGTCCGGGCACGGCCTGAGCGACGATCAGGTCCACGCCGCCTTGACGGTGCTGACCTCCCGGGTCGCAGGGGATGTCGTCGTCGGTCCGGCGGGTGCGGGGAAGTCGCGCACCATGTCGGCGCTGGCGCAGGTGTGGTCCCGTGAGGTCGGGGGCGGGTGTGGGGGTTGACGACGTCGCAGATCGCGGCGAACAACCTCGCCGACGCTCACATCGACGCGATCAACACTGCGGTGTTTCGCGGGGCGGTTCACCCCCGGAGAGGACGGGCAGGTCCGTGATCGGTTCTTCGTGGGAGATCTGGTGGTCGTCGATGAGGCGGGGATGACTTCCACCGTCGATCTGCACCTGATCACGAGCCTTGCTGCTGAGGCGGGTGCGAAGGTCGTGTTGACCGGGGACCCGGAGCAGTTGGGCGCGGTCGGTGCGGGCGGGTTGTTCTCCCACTGGTGGGTACGGCGTCGTCGGTGGTCGAGTTGCAGACGGTGCACCGGTTCGCCCAGGACTGGGAGAGGGCGGCGTCACTGCAGGTTCGGGCGGGGGACACGGCGGCGGTCGCGGAGTATCTGTCCCGGGGTCGGTTGCACGCGGGCTCGGTGGAGGAGATGGAGACGGGTGCGTCGCGGTCGTGGCTGGCCGACACCGTCGCCGGCCGTTCGTCGTTGCTGATCGTGGCGGGCAATGAGCAGGCCGCGCAGCTCTCGAGGCGGTTGCGGGAGCAACTGATCGGCCTCGGTCGTGTCGACCCGGCCCCGGTCGGGCGGGTGCACGGTGTTGAACCGGGTGGTCAGGCAGTGTCGGTCGGTGATCGGGTCCAGGCTCGACTCAACGACCGCAGTGTGCGGGTGGACCTCCCGGCTGGTGCCCGTGGGGGGCATCGGTGTGCGCAGGTCACCAACCGGGAGGTCTACACCATCGTCGGTGAGACCCGGGATGGCAATGGTGATCACTTTCTGTTGGGGCGTGATGGGCAGGGTGTGACGGCGTTTTTCCCCGCTGCTTATGCCGCTCAGTATTTGCGGTTGGCTTATGCGGGGACGGTGCATGCGGCGCAGTCGTTGACGGTTGACACCGGGCATGCGGTGATCGGTGAGGGGATGGGCCGGGACGCGGTGTATCCGGCGATCACCCGGGGCCGGGTGGAGAA
>NZ_MCIS01000020.1:0-5131 GCF_001932475.1 Pseudonocardia sp. Ae717_Ps2 | reverse complement strand
GCCGGTGTACCTCGCCCCACCACACTCGCCGTGGGAACGCGGCAGCAACGAGAACCTCAACCGCATCGTCCGCGAGTACTTCCCGAAAGGCACGGACATCACCTCGGACCCAAATACCTGGCGATGGTGGCTTGCGACATCAACGACCGACCCCGTAAAATCCACAACTGGAAGAAGCCCTCCGAGATATTCGCCGAACTCGTTGAGCTAGATGCTTCAACCGCCTGAATTCGCCCACAACTCGGATACGTTCGATACACCGCCGCGCCGACAGCCCGCGGCACGCTGCGGATCTGTAGCGTGCCGCGGGCTGCACCGTGGCGGAGAACCGCGGGCGATCTCGACGCCGGCGACGTGTCCGGGCATGCCGGACCTCGGCCGCCGCCCATCGATCACTCCACACCCGGCCGCGGTGAGCTACCCAGCCAGGCCACCGTCATCAACATCGACGGGAAGCGCCGCAGTACCACCACTCGTACCTCGGCCCCGCGGGTTCGGCTACTCGAATTCTTCCTCGGTGGACCGCCACGCCACCCGGCCGTGCCCACAGCCACGATTCGTACTTCGTCGATCTCGACGTCGTCGACGCCCTCGATCGCGACCGGGATCGCTGCCTCCACCGTCGGATAGATCGTCGTGAACGCCGCGGCTGGTAGCCAGCCTTTTTCAACCTGACCGAGGACCCGCCGCGAAGCGGCGGCAGGGCCCCGTCGGCAGCGGCCAGATCCCCGATGATGCAGGTCAGGCCGCCGCGCGGTCGCGGTCCGGGGAGCCCACTCGACGGCTTGACCAGCACAAACGCCAGGTTGAAAAAGGCTCACTGCCCATGCCGAGGCCATGATCCAGTTCGCGATGATCCGGCTGATGGCCGCCCGCCTGGCCGGCGAGGAACTCGCCCCACCGACCAGCCCGGTCGAGATCGAAGCCGCCCGCCGGCTAGCAGAGGACCTCAAGAACTGATCGCCCAGGTTCCACAACACGCTCTCAGGGGGAGCTGGCTGATGTAGTCGATCCAGGCCCGGGCGTGATCGCCCTCGGGGCTGAAACGGGTCAGCGGGTGCTCTGAGTAGGCGAGGGCGGCCAGGCAGCGGTGCGCGGCGACCCGGGCGGCCGGATCGGTCCCGCGCCACCGCCAGGTCCTGAACAGGTCGTGTACCAGCCCTGCCGCCTCGATGAGGGTTCGTCCCTGCGGGGTCGTCGCGCCGTAGTTGGTGACCGCGTCGAGCAGCAGGAAGTGGACGTTGCTCAGGTCCTCGGGTGGTCGACCTGTAGAAGTCGGGTCTGGCCGCCGAGTGCGTCGAGGACCGTGGTCCGGGTGTCGGGCGTGCGCCGACGTCCGAGCAGTCGTGCAAATCCGTTTTCCATGATGCTGCCTTTCTTGATTGCGGAAATGTTGGCGTGTGTGTTCGTGCTGTTCATCGGTGCTCCTCGGGTTGGTGGGCGGGGGGTGGCGCTGGGCTGGTCGGTCAGGCGGCCGTGGGGGTGGCGGTGCAGGGGGAGGCGCACTCCAGGCAGGAGCCGATCGAGCGGGGGATGCAGTAGCCGGCGTCGAGCCGGCAGATCGGGCAGCGCCGTCGTGCGGCCAGGGCCCGGTCCAGCGCTGCGAGCTGAGCCGGGGACGGGACCCGCTTCGGCCCCAGTTCGGCGGGATCCCACAGCAGCGCCCACCGGCGTCCGCGGCGGCACACGACCTGCGCGACCGGGGCGGCTCCGCAGGGTGCCAGTCCGGCGGCACGCATCTGGCGGCGGGTCATCAGCCCGGCCGGAGCGGCGCGCCACCGCCAGGTCGGGAGCCCGTCCTGCAGCCACGCCGTCGGCTGCCAGCCCCACCGCTCGGTCATGACTCCGGCCCCCCGTCGCGCGCTCATCGCTGCTGCCCGGCACCGGCGAGAGCGGCGTCCCACTGGCCGTGGCCGGCCTTGGTGACCAGTCCGAGGTCGGCCAGCGCGCTGAGGGCCTTCGACGCCGCCGACGTGGTGACCTCGGCCGCCCCGGCGATCGCGCCGGTGGCGCGCTGCGCCGCGCACGGCACGGTCGAGCACGGCGCGCTGGGTGCCCGAGAGGGCGTCGAGGTCGGCGGGCACCGCGCCGAGGACGGGAAGCGAACCCCGGACGGGCATGGGGATGATGTTGTCCCCGGTCAGCGCCGCGGGCACGGTGATCTGCGCCGGGTCGGCGAACACCGAGGAGACCGGGGAGCCCGGGGTGCTCGGCGTGGCCGGTGTGCCGCCGGGTGCGGGGTGGCCGGCCGCCTGCCGCCAGGCAGCGAGGCGGGCCAGCTGCTCGGTGAGCGCGTCGTCCTCGTCGACCGGGACCGGGCGGTGCGGCGCCATCGCGAGCTCGGAGTCCGAATCGAGGTGGCCGAGTCGAGACCCTCGGCGTGGCGGGCCATGTCGGGGCCCAGGCCACCCGCAGCATGGCCAGCCGCCCGGCGCCGGCGGAGAAGGCGTACCCGCCGCCGGTGGGCAGGACCGACGGGCTGATCTCCAGCCCGGCGACCACGGCGCGCTCGGACTTGTTGCTGTTGCGGAAGGCGAACAGGTTGCGGTTGGCGAGGTAGCCGCGCAGCGGGGACCGGTTGCCGTAGTCGGCCAGCAGCAGCGACTGGGTCCCGACGAGCAGGCCGATGCCGTACTTGCGCCCGATGCGCACCAGGCGCTCCAGGCGCTCGGCGAACTTCACCGAGACCAGCAGCGGGTCGCTGACCAGGCGCTGCAGCTCGTCGAGGATCCACTGCACGCCGGGGAAGGCGGGGCAGGGGTGGATCTCGCGGGCCGAGGGCTGGCGGGGTCGGTCTTGGCGACGGGCCGCCCGTCGGTGCCGATGGTCAGGGTGGCCTTGACCATCGAGCGCACCTCCAGCAGCACCTCCAGCGCGGTGAGCTGGGCCAGGACGCCCTCGGGGCCGGCGGCCGACCAGTGCGCGACCTTCATCAGCAGCGGGGGGACCCGCCCTCGGGGTCACCGTCGCCGAACATCAGGTGCCAGCTCCCGGAGCTGAGCAGGCCCATACCGACCGATTCGAGGAACGCCGACTTCCCCGAGCCGGGCTCCCCGGTGGCCAGGCCGTTGCGGGCGCCGGCACGGTCCGCAGCGGTGTAGGTGGCGGTGTCGTCGCCGTCGGCGAACGCCCCGATCTCGACGCGGCCGTCGTGGTAGACGGGGCCGGTGTAGGGCACACCGTCGGCGAGCACGTCCCGCGTGATCACGGTCAGGTCGAACATCGACTCGTCGACGTCGCTGGGCTCCAGCACGATGCGCGAGCTGGGGCGCTGCAGCCCCGAGGCGATCCGGCCCCGCAGCGCATGGGCGGTGTCGAAGCTGGTCGAGCCCGGCACGGTGGCGACGGTGAAACGCACCGCCGCCGGCAGGACCTGCGGCTCGACGAGCTGGAGTCCGGGATCGGACCGCGCTCAGCTGCGATGCGCTCCTCCCACCGCTGAACCATCTCCGCGATCTCCACCCGGCTCGTACCGGCGGCGGAGGCGGCCGTGCCCCGGGACCAGCGCGCGGCCTGGGCAGCCGCGTCCGGGCCGGGCTGGGGTACGGCGTGCGCGGCCTGCCAGCGCGAGCACAGCCCGATCGCCCCCAGCACCAGGACCGCCATCGCGGTCCACGACGCGGGCGAAAACAGCGAGACCACCCCGACCACGCGGCCGCGGCGGTGGTGACGATCGCGAACCGGCGGTGGTGACCACCCAGCTGGCGGCGCCAGCCGATCGCGACCGCCGCGCCGGCCGCGCCGGTCACCCGACCGCGACCGGTGCGGCCAGGATCGCGGCGGCGTCGGCCCCCAGACGCAGCAGCTCGTGCAGGCCCCAGCCGACCCAGCCCAGAACAGCGACCCCGCCGACGGCGAGGAACGGCGCCCGCCGAGCCCGGACCCCCTGCTCGATCCGCGCCTCACGCACCAGGTGCTCACGCAGCGCCGCATCACCACGACGAGCCACCGTCCCCACTGACCGGCGCACCAGTTCTGATCCGGGCTTTGAGCTGCTAGGCGTGACGCTCATGCGAGTGCGCTCCTCCAGGTAGAAGAACCTTGCAAATCGTGCATCGACTGACGCAACGGTAGGCGTCCAGGGGAAATCTGGCAATCCTTGCGTTTTGGCTTGGTGCCCCTGCTCCGCCACGCCGCGGATGTCCATCCTGTTGCTGGAGGCAGGGGCTGTTGTCGGGCTAGGAGGCGGTGCCCACGTAGGTGCCGTTGACGGTTCCGGCGATGGTGTCGTCGCTGAGGAGCTGGTCCTGGTGGGCGATGTGGCGGTCGAAGTGCTCACCGGCGCTCGTGGCGGTGCCGGCGGCGGTCTGGAAGCTCTCCAGCATCTGGCTGAGCTGGGCGATCGGCTCGCCGGCCACCCCGCGGCCCTCCAGGGCCGCGATGCTCTGCTCGATCTGCTGTGCGGCGTTCTCGGCGAGGGTGCGCATGGAATCGGCGAAGCGCTTCGCGGCGTGCGGGTCGAGGGTCTCGCCGCTGGCCATGTCGGTGGTGCTGGTGGTCATGGTGGGTGCCTCCGTGTTGAGGGTGTCGCCCCGGCCGGGGCTGGCCGGGGTGGTCTGGGGGTCCTGGATGATCTCCGCGTCGAGGACCTCCGCATCGCCGGCGTCAACCGCCACGACGTCGTCTCTCTCGTCCTGGCGGCCGCCGGCCATGAGGTGAGCGGCGGGCGAGGGGTGTGCGGCTCGTCGACGATCTCGGCGTCGATGATCTCGTCGAGGTCGAGGTCGAGGTCGAGGTCGAGGTCGAGGTCGTCTGCCTCGGAGTGGTCGGCGGGGTCGTCGCGGGTGACCTGGGTGGGGGTCGACGTGGTGGACCTCGTGCACCTGCGTCACTCGCACGTCGATCGGTTCGCGGTGGTCCTCATGCGAGCCCGGGTCCGCAGCCCGGCCAGCCTGGTCGCCCGCGGGCGCCGGTCGCGTAATTGCGGGTGCCAGCGGTTTCATATTCGTCGTCGTTATTGCTGGCAGAATTTTCGTGCTGCTCCGGGGTGCTTTCTGCGCCGCGGGCCGCCGGTCCGGTGGGGTCGGGTTCGCTGGTGGGGTTGTCGTTGTTGGTTCCGGTGGCGTCGGTCGGTTCGTGGTCGACGATGTGGACCTTCTGCGTGTGCTCGCTCGGGGACGTCCCGCTCGTC
>NZ_MCIS01000019.1:0-21626 GCF_001932475.1 Pseudonocardia sp. Ae717_Ps2 | reverse complement strand
GGGAGACCGTGCGCAGCGCGGTGTCGGCCCTTGCCAACGAGCCTGGTGACGCCGCTGTCAGGTGTCGGAACAGTCGTGCGCGACCTCGGCACCGTGGACATGCACAGCCAGCCCGGAGACGCGCATCCCGCGTGGGGGAGCACCACCGGGGATGACTCAAAGATCGAGACCGTCGAGGCGTCCTACGACGTCGCGAACCACGAAGTAGCGCAGCGCCTCGGCATTGGCCGGGGGGATCGGGTTGTCCACCGAGTCCGGCGGTACTACAAGGGCCGCCACATCGTGTTGCTGCACGATCAGTGGCTCCCAGGCGAGGTAGGTGCGCGAATCCACTCAGAGACCGGGTACGACCCGGCCGACAAGGACGCCCACGAGCGGACCGACCTGTACTCGTTCATGCGCGAGGCCGGATACCAGCCTGCACAGACAACCGAACGAGTGAGCACTCGGATGCCTGACCCGGACGAACGGGACGTCATGTCGATCCCGCCTGGCGTACCCGTGCTGATCACGCTGCGGACCACGCGCGACGCGAGCCAGATCGAGCTGGAAACCAGCACCTTCGTAGCAACTGGTGATCGAGCAGAGCAGACCTACACAGTGGCGATGTAGGTTCCTGGCCAATCGCGGCAGAGCCCCCATCGCCGCGGTTGGCCGGCCAGTCCGGCACTCATCAGTTGTCAGTAATACCTGACTGGCAACGTCAGGGCTTCTTGACAGCATTGCCAAGCTGTCCTGACAGTTAATTGTCAGGCTATCTTGACGATTGGTTATTTCGCCAGGCAAGCTTGACTGACAGTGTCAAGGAAGGATGACTGACAAATGGCTCCCGTGAAGGACTTGAGCGGCCCCTGGAACGTCACCACCACGCATCCGGCTGCCGGTGAGCACGAGGGTCACGCGCTGGGGATCGTCGCCGGGCAGGACGACGAGCCGATCAGCAACGACACCGTGGAAGTGCACGTGCGGTACGCGTCGTGCTCGTGCGGGTGGTCCGGCCAGCTGCGCACCGCCCCCGGTGCCCGCGAGCAGCCTCTGCGGACCCGCCGGTACCGGGCTCAGACCCGGGAGGTCCTGCGCCCCGAGTGGGATGCCCACGTCGGTCAGTGGCTCCCTGAGCCGCTGTCGGCCCCGGACCCAACCGAAGACACCCCCGCCGCCCCGCCGGAGCCGCAGGGAGCATCTGAGCGTCCACAGCGACGGCGGCCGAGCAAGCGCGCCAAGCCGGTCGAGCCGACGGCCGCGCCGGAAGCCGCGGCCGTCGTCGTCGAGGACCAGGCGGTGCCCGAGCCCGACCCCGGAGCTCGTCTAGTCGAGGCCGCTGCCGTCGCCGGTACCGCAGCCGCCGCTGCCCGCCGAGCGAACGACGCCCTCACCGACGCCGTACGCGAAGCGCGCCAAGCCGGGATCTCCTGGGCCAAGATCGGCGCCGCCACGTCGATGAGCCGCCAGGCCGCACACGAGCGCTGGCGCGTCCTCTGACCACAGCCCGTCACTGACCCAGATCAAGATCAAATGCACCACCGCACCACCGCACCACCGCACCACCGCACCACCGCACCTATGCATCACATGGTCTTGAAGGCCGCGTAGCCACCCACCGTGTTCAGCTGCATCGTCGTCGTATCGACGACACGGCGTTTCCTTAGGAAAACGCCTAACTTGGGTCCGCCGGAGGCGCCCACCCAGACCACGCCCCTGGCCGAAGATCATCAGATGATGCATAGGTCCTGGCGGTCCTGGCGGTCCTGGCCGTCGCCCTCAGAGCGCCGTAGCGGGCCGGTAGTAGCTCCGGCGCCGTTCCCGGCGCTGTTCGGGGTCTTCGGCCGCGAGCGCGGCTTTGAGCCACGCAAACGGGGCGTCTCCGGGGTCGAGCTGGACGGCGCGTTCGGTGGTGTCAGCCTCGAACTCGAAGGCCAGGCCCCGGGCGTCGAGCCAGGCGCGCGCGGCGGGAACTCCGCCGTGGCGAGTCGCGATGATCAGGTCCTCCGCGACCGGGTAGATCTTCTTCCAGCTCCGGGCCGGGAGGACTCCTGCCAGCTCTCCACCTCCGTCTTCTTCGGCGATCTCCTCGTCCTTGACCTCGGTGACCCCGCAGCGCTGCTTGAGGCCGTTGGACCACACGAGCTGCTGCATGCCGTGGCTGCCCTGTTCCCACTCCTGCCAGAGCGCGACGTCGCGCTCGTTGCCGGTGTCGATCGCGTCGGCGAGGATCTGGAACGGCGTGCGGGAGCCGCGCTTGCCGCGCTTCCACCGGCCACCGGCGGTCTCGAAGGCCAGCTTCGAGATGTACTTGCCCATCTTCTCCACCGCGCCGTTACCGACCCGCACGTCGATGCCGTGCTCGGCGGTGGCGCTCATGCCCTTCTTCGCCAGCCCCGCGGCCCAGCGGGTGTAGACCTCGCAGGTCAGAGCAGGAATCTCCGCGCTCACATCGGTCGGGAAGATCAACAGGGCGTGGATGTGGAGGTGCCAGCCGTTGAGGTCGGTGTGGGTGCCCTCCACTCCCCGGACATAGTCCATGTCCAGGTCCGTCTTCCACCGCTTCCACCCCCGCGACTGTGTGAGGTGTCGCCACGCCGCGCTCAGCGCTCGGCGAAGTTCGCGCAGGCTGTGGCCCCGGTGGTGGCGCATCGTCAGGGTCAGCAGTGCGACCGTGCCCCCCCGGTCGGCGTTCCAGTTGATCAGCTGTTCGAGATCCTTCGAGCGGCGCGCACTGATCTTGGCCGAGCACACCGGGCACGCCCACACGCTGCCGCAGGTCGCCAGGCCGCCGAAGCCTGCGGTGCCCGGTTCCCCCTCCGGTCCGGGCGTGTGGTGCAACGAGACCTCTCCACCCTCGTTGGTCGAGACCCGACCGCACTTCTTGACCCGCGACAGGCTCGTGATCGCGGCCAGCTCCCGGCGAGCCCGGTACTTGTCGCGTAGCGCCTGATCCTGGCGGTCCCAGAAGGCCCCCGCGTGGTCCTGACCTGCGGTGGCCGCACTTTTCGCGTCGTTACCAAGCGCGGCCGCCGAAGGGCGCACCGAAGCCAGCGCGGCCGTCACCGCACACCGCCACGACGACGACGGCCGTGTCCGGCACCCGGCAGAGCCGGGCACCGGCCCGCCTCAGCCTCCGGCCGGCGGGCCGGGCCCGGCACTGCCAAGCGCACACCTACGGCGACGCCGACAAACGGTCCGGTGCCAGCTGCGAGGGCGTGGTGCCCTCCCTCGAACCGGCCGAGGATCGAATGCTGATCAGAACCCGTCAAGGGCGGCTGCGCCGTCGCTCCGCGATCTTCGACCCTTGACTGAACCTGCCCAGCCTTCAAGCGGCCTATATCGAGGAAGGGCAGGCGTCGAGACGGGCTGTGGAGCCGCTGGGGCGAGCCGCTGCCTGTTTCCGGGGTGGGGAAGTGCCCTCGTCGCGTAGCGCCGCGCTGGGGGGCTCTAGGTACGCTGTGGGTAGCCACGTTGGCCGGTGCTCCGATCGCTTCGCAGGGTGACCATTTCCGGCCGACGTGCGGGCCCCCGGGATGCCAGTCCTGGGGGCTCACTTCTGTGTCGACCTGGTTGCTAACTCTGGCCTGATCAGGCCGCTACCTCGTGGAGGGCCGCCGCGCCGTCCGCGATCTCGTCCCAGTAGCGGGCGTAGTCGGCGTCCTCCGAGGGGCCCATCAGCCGCGGTCCGCGGACCCGCCCCAACGGCCGGGCGGGTGCCTGGACCAGCGCGACCCCGGGCGGGGCGAGCTGGTGCTCCTCGAGGTGATCGCGGGCGGACTGGCCGTGGAGCATCACCAGGGCCTCCGGGTCGTCGAGCCGGAAGCTGATCCGCAGGCCGAGCTGACCGCGCTCGAAACCACCGACGACGGTCGCGTCCGCGCGCTGGTGACCACCATCAGCCGCAGGCCCGCCTTGTGTCCCTCGGAGACCAGGCGGCCGTAGAGCGCGAGGAGCTGCTCACGCATCTTCGGGCTGGCCCTTCTCGACCGGGGCCGTCGACGCCAGGCGCAGCAGCCCGGCGAACTCTTCGAGCACGACCACGATCAGCGGGAACCCGGCATGGAAGCGGGTGAACTTGTCCCGGCGAGGCGGCAGGTTCCGGATCCGGGTGTCCATCTCCGCGACCAGGCGGACCAGCAGATCCCGGGTGTGCCTCAACGTCGGCCGACCCGGTGGCCTGCCACTCGTGGTGCCGGGTACCCACGTAGGGACGGCCCAGAAGCAACCCAGACAGGTCAGACCCCGCGATCAGGACATCGTCGAGGCGGGCGAGCTGCGCCAGCGCCGAATAGCACCACACGCTCTTGCCCGAGCGGGTCGCGCCCTGAATGCAGACGTGCGGCCCCTCCACCCAGGACTGGCGCAGAGGGTTGCCGAGCTCGTCTCGGGCGATGGTGATTCTCCACGTCGGAGACCGACAGCCCGCGGCCGGCCAACGGAGCCGGGACCTCGCCGTCGAGGGGGTCGCCGATCAGCAGCTCGATCCGGACCCACTCCGATCCGCGCGGGTAGACCCGGATCCGGTCATAGCCCAGCGCCGCCGCGATCCGCCGCGACGCCTCGTCAGCACGGAAGTCCTCGATGAGCTGGCGTGGATCTTGCGCACCACCAGCACCGGGTCCGGCCCCGACAGGTCCGCCCGGGCCAGGGTCGGGATGACGATCGTGGTGCCGGAGGCGACCTGCACCGTGTGCGAGAGCCCCGGAACCCGCTCACAGACCCGGCGCCACGGGTTCACCGCGTCGACCGACTCGGGCGGCCCGATCCTCGGCGCGCTGCCTGCTCCAACATGATAGTGCTCCTGTCGTGAAGACGGCCCCGGTCCGGGAGGGGGTTTCCGGGCCGGGGCCGTGGTCGAGCGGGGGTCAGTGCTCAGCGGGCGATGAGGGCGGCGACCGCGGTAGTGACGGGCGACACAACAGGGATCTGCACCTGGTGGTGGACGGCCTGATCCATAGGGCGCGACCGTTCACTCCGTGATCAGCCAGGCCGTGGAACCGCTTCTGTCGGCCGATCCGGGGCGCCGTGCTCGTCACGTGGCGACCCGGGATCGCGGGCAAACCGAGCGAGCAGACGGCCGTCATCGATCACCGCATGCACCAGCCCTCCGCCACCACGCCGGTGAGCTGGGCCAGCCACGGGACCCGGACACCGGCAGTCCGGTAGAACGCCCACTTCGTGACGCCTGCGCCGCGGCATAGGTGGAGGCGTGCAGAGAAGTTCCCGGCGACCCTGCCCGGTGCGGTGCGCTTGTGGGCCGACATGCAGTCGTCCTGGGCCAAGTAGTCCCCGCCGTGATGACCCAGCAGGGCCCCCAGCGCCGTCAGGACCGGTGATCGCGATCCGCTCGGACATGCCTTTGCTCCTTGATCAGCTAGCGACAGCGTGGAGGTGGTCGACACGAGTGCGCCGGTGAAAGCCCAGCCGTCGCAGCGGGGGCAACTGATCCCGGCAGGCCGGCCGCCGTCGTCCGGGATCTCCTCGGCGTGCTGGCACGAGGTGCAGGTCAGCACCACCAGCACGAGGCCCATCTGGCCGTCGAGCACCGGCCACCGGCGGGCCCGCCATCACGCGGCCTGCTCGTTCTTCCGGCCCGAGCCGCCCCGATCGGGCGGATCGCGTCGGCGCGGTAGTAGACCTGCGCCCCGACGACCTTGTCCTCACCGGTGTTCTTGTCCTTGATCGTCTTGTCCATCACGCCGACCTCGAAGCCGACCAGCTCGCAGGGCATCCCGGGCTGAAACCCGTGGCGCGGGGTCTCGTGCGACGCCGATCGTCACGTTCAGCACCGAAAACGACGGCCGCCCGAACGCCTGGAACCCCACCGTGACCTGGGCAACCCACTTCGGGTGCCGTTCCGCAAGCACTCCTGATCGGTGTCGCTGCCGAACTTCAGCTTCGGCGCCAGGTCCATGACCATCACCATCGTGAAACTCGTCGGGTCGATCTTGAAGTTCATCGGGCCCTGGTTCGACATGCGCATCTCCCATGTTTTTCGATCCGCCACTCCGGGGCCAGACCGTCCTGTGGTTCTTGTCCTCAGTTCGCAGCCTCGAAGGTCTGGACGTCTGGACTGATAGAACTACCGTAGCATGAGTCCCCTCAAAGGTCTAGACGTATGAATCAGAGGAGGTCAGACGATGGCCCGGAAGTACGAGAAGATCGCCCGCGAGCTGCGAGAAGGATCACCAACGGCACCTATCCGCCGGGGTCGACCCTCCCCCGCACTCCCCGAGTTGATGGCGACGTACGAGGTAGCGCGGGAGACCGTGCGCAGCGCGGGTGTCGGCCCTTGCCAACGAGGGCCTGGTGACGCCGCTGTCAGGTGTCGGAACAGTCGTGCGCGACCTCGGCACCGTGGACATGCACAGCCAGCCCGGAGACGCGCATCCCGCGTGGGGGAGCACCACCGGGGATGACTCAAAGATCGAGACCCGTCGAGGCGTCCTACGACGTCGCGAACCACGAAGTAGCGCAGCGCCTCGGCATTGGCCGGGGGGGATCGGGTTGTCCACCGAGTCCGGCCGGTACTACAAGGGCCGCCACATCGTGTTGCTGCACGATCAGTGGCTCCCAGGCGAGGTAGGTGCGCGAATCCACTCAGAGACCGGGTACGACCCGGCCGACAAGGACGCCCACGAGCGGACCGACCTGTACTCGTTCATGCGCGAGGCCGGATACCAGCCTGCACAGACAACCGAACGAGTGAGCACTCGGATGCCTGACCCGGACGAACGGGACGTCATGTCGATCCCGCCTGGCGTACCCGTGCTGATCACGCTGCGGACCACGCGCGACGCGAGCCAGATCGAGCTGGAAACCAGCACCTTCCGTAGCAACTGGTGATCGAGCAGAGCAGACCTACACAGTGGCGATGTAGGTTCCTGGCCAATCGCGGCAGAGCCCCCATCGCCGCGGTTGGCCGGCCAGTCCGGCACTCATCAGTTGTCAGTAATACCTGACTGGCAACGTCAGGGCTTCTTGACAGCATTGCCAAGCTGTCCTGACAGTTAATTGTCAGGCTATCTTGACGATTGGTTATTTCGCCAGGCAAGCTTGACTGACAGTGTCAAGGAAGGATGACTGACAAATGGCTCCCGTGAAGGACTTGAGCGGCCCCTGGAAGTCACCACCACGCCATCCGGCTGCCGGTGAGCACGAGGGTCACGCGCTGGGGATCGTCGCCGGGCAGGACGACGAGCCGATCAGCAACGACACCGTGGAAGTGCACGTGCGGTACGCGTCGTGCTCGTGCGGGTGGTCCGGCCAGCTGCGCACCGCCCCCGGTGCCCGCGAGCAGCCTCTGCGGACCCGCCGGTACCGGGCTCAGACCCGGGAGGTCCTGCGCCCCGAGTGGGATGCCCACGTCGGTCAGTGGCTCCTGAGCCGCTGTCGGCCCGGACCCAACCGAAGACACCCCCGCCGCCCCGCCGGAGCCGCAGGGAGCATCTGAGCGTCCACAGCGACGGCGGCCGAGCAAGCGCGCCAAGCCGGTCGAGCCGACGGCCGCGCCGGAAGCCGCGGCCGTCGTCGTCGAGGACCAGGCGGTGCCCGAGCCCGACCCCGGAGCTCGTCTAGTCGAGGCCGCTGCCGTCGCCGGTACCGCAGCCGCCGCTGCCCGCCGAGCGAACGACGCCCTCACCGACGCCGTACGCGAAGCGCGCCAAGCCGGGATCTCCTGGGCCAAGATCGGCGCCGCCACGTCGATGAGCCGCCAGGCCGCACACGAGCGCTGGCGCGTCCTCTGACCACAGCCCGTCACTGACCCAGATCAAGATCAAATGCACCACCGCACCACCGCACCACCGCACCACCGCACCACCGCACCTATGCATCACATGGTCTTGAAGGCCGCGTAGCCACCCACCGTGTTCAGCTGCATCGTCGTCGTATCGACGACACGGCGTTTCCTTAGGAAAAACGCCTAACTTGGGTCCGCCGGAGGCGCCCACCCAGACCACGCCCCTGGCCGAAGATCATCAGATGATGCATAGGTCCTGGCGGTCCTGGCGGTCCTGGCCGTCGCCCTCAGAGCGCCGTAGCGGGCCGGTAGTAGCTCCGGCGCCGTTCCCGGCGCTGTTCGGGGTCTTCGGCCGCGAGCGCGGCTTTGAGCCACGCAAACGGGGCGTCTCCGGGGTCGAGCTGGACGGCGCGTTCGGTGGTGTCAGCCTCGAACTCGAAGGCCAGGCCCCGGGCGTCGAGCCAGGCGCGCGCGGCGGGAACTCCGCCGTGGCGAGTCGCGATGATCAGGTCCTCCGCGACCGGGTAGATCTTCTTCCAGCTCCGGGCCGGGAGGACTCCTGCCAGCTCTCCACCTCCGTCTTCTTCGGCGATCTCCTCGTCCTTGACCTCGGTGACCCCGCAGCGCTGCTTGAGGCCGTTGGACCACACGAGCTGCTGCATGCCGTGGCTGCCCTGTTCCCACTCCTGCCAGAGCGCGACGTCGCGCTCGTTGCCGGTGTCGATCGCGTCGGCGAGGATCTGGAACGGCGTGCGGGAGCCGCGCTTGCCGCGCTTCCACCGGCCACCGGCGGTCTCGAAGGCCAGCTTCGAGATGTACTTGCCCATCTTCTCCACCGCGCCGTTACCGACCCGCACGTCGATGCCGTGCTCGGCGGTGGCGCTCATGCCCTTCTTCGCCAGCCCCGCGGCCCAGCGGGTGTAGACCTCGCAGGTCAGAGCAGGAATCTCCGCGCTCACATCGGTCGGGAAGATCAACAGGGCGTGGATGTGGAGGTGCCAGCCGTTGAGGTCGGTGTGGGTGCCCTCCACTCCCCGGACATAGTCCATGTCCAGGTCCGTCTTCCACCGCTTCCACCCCCGCGACTGTGTGAGGTGTCGCCACGCCGCGCTCAGCGCTCGGCGAAGTTCGCGCAGGCTGTGGCCCCGGTGGTGGCGCATCGTCAGGGTCAGCAGTGCGACCGTGCCCCCCCGGTCGGCGTTCCAGTTGATCAGCTGTTCGAGATCCTTCGAGCGGCGCGCACTGATCTTGGCCGAGCACACCGGGCACGCCCACACGCTGCCGCAGGTCGCCAGGCCGCCGAAGCCTGCGGTGCCCGGTTCCCCCTCCGGTCCGGGCGTGTGGTGCAACGAGACCTCTCCACCCTCGTTGGTCGAGACCCGACCGCACTTCTTGACCCGCGACAGGCTCGTGATCGCGGCCAGCTCCCGGCGAGCCCGGTACTTGTCGCGTAGCGCCTGATCCTGGCGGTCCCAGAAGGCCCCCGCGTGGTCCTGACCTGCGGTGGCCGCACTTTTCGCGTCGTTACCAAGCGCGGCCGCCGAAGGGCGCACCGAAGCCAGCGCGGCCGTCACCGCACACCGCCACGACGACGACGGCCGTGTCCGGCACCCGGCAGAGCCGGGCACCGGCCCGCCTCAGCCTCCGGCCGGCGGGCCGGGCCCGGCACTGCCAAGCGCACACCTACGGCGGACGCCGACAAACGGTCCGGTGCCAGCTGCGAGGGCGTGGTGCCCTCCCTCGAACCGGCCGAGGATCGAATGCTGATCAGAACCCGTCAAGGGCGGCTGCGCCGTCGCTCCGCGATCTTCGACCCTTGACTGAACCTGCCCAGCCTTCAAGCGGCCTATATCGAGGAAGGGCAGGCGTCGAGACGGGCTGTGGAGCCGCTGGGGCGAGCCGCTGCCTGTTTCCGGGGTGGGGAAGTGCCCTCGTCGCGTAGCGCCGCGCTGGGGGCTCTAGGTACGCTGTGGGTAGCCACGTTGGCCGGTGCTCCGATCGCTTCGCAGGGTGACCATTTCCGGCCGACGTGCGGGCCCCCGGGATGCCAGTCCTGGGGGCTCACTTCTGTGTCGACCTGGTTGCTAACTCTGGCCTGATCAGGCCGCTACCTCGTGGAGGCGCGCCGCGCCGTCCGCGATCTCGTCCCAGTAGCGGGCGTAGTCGGCGTCCTCCGAGGGGCCCATCAGCCGCGGTCCGCGGACCCGGCCCAACGGCCGGGCGGGTGCCTGGACCAGCGCGACCCGGGCGGGGCGAGCTGGTGCTCCTCGAGGTGATCGCGGGCGGACTGGCCGTGGAGCATCACCAGGGCCTCCGGGTCGTCGAGCCGGAAGCTGATCCGCAGGCCGAGCTGACCGCGCTCGAAACCACCGACGACGGTCGCGTCCGCGCGCTGGGTGACCACCATCAGCCGCAGGCCCGCCTTGTGTCCCTCGGAGACCAGGCGGCCGTAGAGCGCGAGGAGCTGCTCACGCATCTTCGGCTGGCCCTTCTCGACCGGGGCCGTCGACGCCAGGCGCAGCAGCCCGGCGAACTCTTCGAGCACGACCACGATCAGCGGGAACCCGGCATGGAAGCGGGTGAACTTGTCCCGGCGAGGCGGCAGGTTCCGGATCCGGGTGTCCATCTCCGCGACCAGGCGGACCAGCAGATCCCGGTGTGCCTCAACGTCGGCCGACCCGGTGGCCTGCCACTCGTGGTGCCGGGTACCCACGTAGGGACGGCCCAGAAGCAACCCAGACAGGTCAGACCCCGCGATCAGGACATCGTCGAGGCGGGCGAGCTGCGCCAGCGCCGAATAGCACCACACGCTCTTGCCCGAGCGGGTCGCGCCCTGAATGCAGACGTGCGGCCCCTCCACCCAGGACTGGCGCAGAGGGTTGCCGAGCTCGTCTCGGGCGATGGTGATCTCCACGTCGGAGACCGACAGCCCGCGGCCGGCCAACGGAGCCGGGACCTCGCCGTCGAGGGGGTCGCCGATCAGCAGCTCGATCCGGACCCACTCCGATCCGCGCGGGTAGACCCGGATCCGGTCATAGCCCAGCGCCGCCGCGATCCGCCGCGGACGCCTCGTCAGCACGGAAGTCCTCGATGAGCTGGCCGTGGATCTTGCGCACCACCAGCACCGGGTCCGGCCCCGACAGGTCCGCCCGGGCCAGGGTCGGGATGACGATCGTGGTGCCGGAGGCGACCTGCACCGTGTGCGAGAGCCCCGGAACCCGCTCACAGACCCGGCGCCACGGGTTCACCAGCCGGTCGACGAACTCGCGGGCGGCCCGATCCTCGGCGCGCTGCCTGCTCCACATGATCAGTGCTCCTGTCGTGAAGACGGCCCCGGTCCGGGAGGGGGTTCTCCGGGCCGGGGCCGTGGTCGAGCGGGGGTCAGTTGCTCAGCGGGCGATGAGGGCGGCGACCGCGGTAGTGACGGCGACACCAACAGGGATCTGCACCTGGTGGTGGACGGCCTGATCCATCAGGGCGCGACCGTTCACTCCGTGATCAGCCAGGCCGTGGAACCGCTTCTGTCGGCCGATCCGGGCGCCGTGCTCGTCACGCTGGCGACCCGGGATCGCGGCAAACCGAGCGAGCAGACGGCCGTCATCGATCACCGCATGCACCACGCCCTCCGCCACCACGCCGGTGAGCTGGGCCAGCCACGGGACCCGGACACCGGCAGTCCGGTAGAACGCCCACTTCGTGACGGCCTGCGCCGCGGCATAGGTGGAGGCGTGCAGAGCAAGTTCCCGGCGACCCTGCCCGGTGCGGTGCTGCTTGTGGGCCGACATGCAGTCGTCCTGGGCCAAGTAGTCCCCGCCGTGATGACCCAGCAGGGCCCCCAGCGCCGTCAGGACGGTGATCGCGATCCGCTCGGACATGCCTTTGCTCCTTGATCAGCTAGCGACAGCGGTGGAGGTGGTCGACACGAGTGCGCCGGTGAAAGCCCAGCCGTCGCAGCGGGGGCACTGATCCGGCAGGCGGCCGCCGTCGTCCGGGATCTCCTCGGCGTGCTGGCACGAGGTGCAGGTCAGCACCACCAGCACGAGGCCCCATCTGGCCGTCGAGCACCGGCCACCGGCGGCCCGCCATCACGCGGCCTGCTCGTTCTTCCGGCCCGAGCCGCCGATCGGGCGGATCGCGTCGGCGCGGTAGTAGACCTGCGCCCCGACGACCTTGTCCTCACCGGTGTTCTTGTCCTTGATCGTCTTGTCCATCACGCCGACCTCGAAGCCGACCAGCTCGCAGGGCATCCCGGGCTGAAACCCGTGGCGCGGGTCCTCGTGCGACGCGATCGTCACGTTCAGCACCGGAAAACGACGGCCGCCCGAACGCCTGGAACCCCACCGTGACCTGGGCAACCCACTTCGGGGTGCCGTTCCGCAAGCACTCCTGATCGGGTGTCGCTGCCGAACTTCAGCTTCGGCGCCAGGTCCATGACCATCACCATCGTGAAACTCGTCGGGTCGATCTTGAAGTTCATCGGGCCCTGGTTTCGACATGCGCATCTCCCATGTTTTTCGATCCGCCACTCCGGGGCCAGACCGTCCTGTGGTTCTTGTCCTCAGTTCGCAGCCTCGAAGGTCTGGACGTCTGGACTGATAGAACTACCGTAGCATGAGTCCCCTCAAAGGTCTAGACGTATGAATCAGAGGAGGTCAGACGATGGCCCGGAAGTACGAGAAAGATCGCCCGCGAGCTGCGAGAAAGGATCACCAACGGCACCTATCCGCCGGGGTCGACCCTCCCCGCACTCCCCGAGTTGATGGCGACGTACGAGGTAGCGCGGGAGACCGTGCGCAGCGCGGTGTCGGCCCTTGCCAACGAGGGCCTGGTGACGCCGCTGTCAGGTGTCGGAACAGTCGTGGCGCGACCTCGGCACCGTGGACATGCACAGCCAGCCCGGAGACGCGCATCCCGCGTGGGGGAGCACCACCGGGGGATGACTCAAAGATCGAGACCGTCGAGGCGTCCTACGACGTCGCGAACCACGAAGTAGCGCAGCGCCTCGGCATTGGCCGGGGGGATCGGGTTGTCCACCGAGTCCGGCGGTACTACAAGGGCCGCCACATCGTGTTGCTGCACGATCAGTGGCTCCCAGGCGAGGTAGGTGCGCGAATCCACTCAGAGACCGGGTACGACCCGGCCGACAAGGACGCCCACGAGCGGACCGACCTGTACTCGTTCATGCGCGAGGCCGGATACCAGCCTGCACAGACAACCGAACGAGTGAGCACTCGGATGCCTGACCCGGACGAACGGGACGTCATGTCGATCCCGCCTGGCGTACCCGTGCTGATCACGCTGCGGACCACGCGCGACGCGAGCCAGATCGAGCTGGAAACCAGCAACCTTCGTAGCAACTGGTGATCGAGCAGAGCAGACCTACACAGTGGCGATGTAGGTTCCTGGCCAATCGCGGCAGAGCCCCCATCGCCGCGGTTGGCCGGCCAGTCCGGCACTCATCAGTTGTCAGTAATACCTGACTGGCAACGTCAGGGCTTCTTGACAGCATTGCCAAGCTGTCCTGACAGTTAATTGTCAGGCTATCTTGACGATTGGTTATTTCGCCAGGCAAGCTTGGACTGACAGTGTCAAGGGAAGGATGACTGACAAATGGCTCCCGTGAAGGACTTGAGCGGCCCCTGGAACGTCACCACCACGCATCCGGCTGCCGGTGAGCACGAGGGTCACGCGCTGGGGATCGTCGCCGGGCAGGACGACGAGCCGATCAGCAACGACACCGTGGAAGTGCACGTGCGGTACGCGTCGTGCTCGTGCGGGTGGTCCGGCCAGCTGCGCACCGCCCCCGGTGCCCGCGAGCAGCCTCTGCGGACCCGCCGGTACCGGGCTCAGACCCGGGAGGTCCTGCGCCCCGAGTGGGATGCCCACGTCGGTCAGTGGCTCCCTGAGCCGCTGTCGGCCCCGGACCCAACCGAAGACACCCCCGCCGCCCCGCCGGAGCCGCAGGGAGCATCTGAGCGTCCACAGCGACGGCGGGCCGAGCAAGGCGCGCCAAGCCGGTCGAGCCGACGGCCGCGCCGGAAGCCGCGGCCGTCGTCGTCGAGGACCAGGCGGTGGCCGAGCCCGACCCCGGAGCTCGTCTAGTCGAGGCCGCTGCCGTCGCCGGTACCGCAGCCGCCGCTGCCCGCCGAGCGAACGACGCCCTCACCGGACGCCGTACGCGAAGCGCGCCAAGCCGGGATCTCCTGGGCCAAGATCGGCGCCGCCACGTCGATGAGCCGCCAGGCCGCACACGAGCGCTGGCGCGTCCTCTGACCACAGCCCGTCACTGACCCAGATCAAGATCAAATGCACCACCGCACCACCGCACCACCGCACCACCGCACCACCGCACCTATGCATCACATGGTCTTGAAGGCCGCGTAGCCACCCACCGTGTTCAGCTGCATCGTCGTCGTATCGACGACACGGCGTTTCCTTAGGAAAACGCCTAACTTGGGTCCGCCGGAGGCGCCCACCCAGACCACGCCCCTGGCCGAAGATCATCAGATGATGCATAGGTCCTGGCGGTCCTGGCGGTCCTGGCCGTCGCCCTCAGAGCGCCGTAGCGGGCCGGTAGTAGCTCCGGCGCCGTTCCCGGCGCTGTTCGGGGTCTTCGGCCGCGAGCGCGGCTTTGAGCCACGCAAACGGGGCGTCTCCGGGGTCGAGCTGGACGGCGCGTTCGGTGGTGTCAGCCTCGAACTCGAAGGCCAGGCCCCGGGCGTCGAGCCAGGCGCGCGCGGCGGGAACTCCGCCGTGGCGAGTCGCGATGATCAGGTCCTCCGCGACCGGGTAGATCTTCTTCCAGCTCCGGGCCGGGAGGACTCCTGCCAGCTCTCCACCTCCGTCTTCTTCGGCGATCTCCTCGTCCTTGACCTCGGTGACCCCGCAGCGCTGCTTGAGGCCGTTGGACCACACGAGCTGCTGCATGCCGTGGCTGCCCTGTTCCCACTCCTGCCAGAGCGCGACGTCGCGCTCGTTGCCGGTGTCGATCGCGTCGGCGAGGATCTGGAACGGCGTGCGGGAGCCGCGCTTGCCGCGCTTCCACCGGCCACCGGCGGTCTCGAAGGCCAGCTTCGAGATGTACTTGCCCATCTTCTCCACCGCGCCGTTACCGACCCGCACGTCGATGCCGTGCTCGGCGGTGGCGCTCATGCCCTTCTTCGCCAGCCCCGCGGCCCAGCGGGTGTAGACCTCGCAGGTCAGAGCAGGAATCTCCGCGCTCACATCGGTCGGGAAGATCAACAGGGCGTGGATGTGGAGGTGCCAGCCGTTGAGGTCGGTGTGGGTGCCCTCCACTCCCCGGACATAGTCCATGTCCAGGTCCGTCTTCCACCGCTTCCACCCCCGCGACTGTGTGAGGTGTCGCCACGCCGCGCTCAGCGCTCGGCGAAGTTCGCGCAGGCTGTGGCCCCGGTGGTGGCGCATCGTCAGGGTCAGCAGTGCGACCGTGCCCCCCCGGTCGGCGTTCCAGTTGATCAGCTGTTCGAGATCCTTCGAGCGGCGCGCACTGATCTTGGCCGAGCACACCGGGCACGCCCACACGCTGCCGCAGGTCGCCAGGCCGCCGAAGCCTGCGGTGCCCGGTTCCCCCTCCGGTCCGGGCGTGTGGTGCAACGAGACCTCTCCACCCTCGTTGGTCGAGACCCGACCGCACTTCTTGACCCGCGACAGGCTCGTGATCGCGGCCAGCTCCCGGCGAGCCCGGTACTTGTCGCGTAGCGCCTGATCCTGGCGGTCCCAGAAGGCCCCCGCGTGGTCCTGACCTGCGGTGGCCGCACTTTTCGCGTCGTTACCAAGCGCGGCCGCCGAAGGGCGCACCGAAGCCAGCGCGGCCGTCACCGCACACCGCCACGACGACGACGGCCGTGTCCGGCACCCGGCAGAGCCGGGCACCGGCCCGCCTCAGCCTCCGGCCGGCGGGCCGGGCCCGGCACTGCCAAGCGCACACCTACGGCGACGCCGACAAACGGTCCGGTGCCAGCTGCGAGGGCGTGGTGCCCTCCCTCGAACCGGCCGAGGATCGAATGCTGATCAGAACCCGTCAAGGGCGGCTGCGCCGTCGCTCCGCGATCTTCGACCCTTGACTGAACCTGCCCAGCCTTCAAGCGGCCTATATCGAGGAAGGGCAGGCGTCGAGACGGGCTGTGGAGCCGCTGGGGCGAGCCGCTGCCTGTTTCCGGGGTGGGGAAGTGCCCTCGTCGCGTAGCGCCGCGCTGGGGGGCTCTAGGTACGCTGTGGGTAGCCACGTTGGCCGGTGCTCCGATCGCTTCGCAGGGTGACCATTTCCGGCCGACGTGCGGGCCCCCGGGATGCCAGTCCTGGGGGCTCACTTCTGTGTCGACCTGGTTGCTAACTCTGGCCTGATCAGGCCGCTACCTCGTGGAGGCGCGCCGCGCCGTCCGCGATCTCGTCCCAGTAGCGGGCGTAGTCGGCGTCCTCCGAGGGGCCCATCAGCCGCGGTCCGCGGACCCGGCCCAACGGCCGGGCGGGTGCCTGGACCAGCGCGACCCCGGGCGGGGCGAGCTGGTGCTCCTCGAGGTGATCGCGGGCGGACTGGCCGTGGAGCATCACCAGGGCCTCCGGGTCGTCGAGCCGGAAGCTGATCCGCAGGCCGAGCTGACCGCGCTCGAAACCACCGACGACGGTCGCGTCCGCGCGCTGGGTGACCACCATCAGCCGCAGGCCCGCCTTGTGTCCCTCGGAGACCAGGCGGCCGTAGAGCGCGAGGAGCTGCTCACGCATCTTCGGCTGGCCCTTCTCGACCGGGGCCGTCGACGCCAGGCGCAGCAGCCCGGCGAACTCTTCGAGCACGACCACGATCAGCGGGAACCCGGCATGGAAGCGGGTGAACTTGTCCCGGCGAGGCGGCAGGTTCCGGATCCGGGTGTCCATCTCCGCGACCAGGCGGACCAGCAGATCCCGGTGTGCCTCAACGTCGGCCGACCCGGTGGCCTGCCACTCGTGGTGCCGGGTACCCACGTAGGGACGGCCCAGAAGCAACCCAGACAGGTCAGACCCCGCGATCAGGACATCGTCGAGGCGGGCGAGCTGCGCCAGCGCCGAATAGCACCACACGCTCTTGCCCGAGCGGGTCGCGCCCTGAATGCAGACGTGCGGCCCCTCCACCCAGGACTGGCGCAGAGGGTTGCCGAGCTCGTCTCGGGCGATGGTGATCTCCACGTCGGAGACCGACAGCCCGCGGCCGGCCAACGGAGCCGGGACCTCGCCGTCGAGGGGGTCGCCGATCAGCAGCTCGATCCGGACCCACTCCGATCCGCGCGGGTAGACCCGGATCCGGTCATAGCCCAGCGCCGCCGCGATCCGCCGCGACGCCTCGTCAGCACGGAAGTCCTCGATGAGCTGGCCGTGGATCTTGCGCACCACCAGCACCGGGTCCGGCCCCGACAGGTCCGCCCGGGCCAGGGTCGGGATGACGATCGTGGTGCCGGAGGCGACCTGCACCGTGTGCGAGAGCCCCGGAACCCGCTCACAGACCCGGCGCCACGGGTTCACCAGCCGGTCGACGAACTCGCGGGCGGCCCGATCCTCGGCGCGCTGCCTGCTCCACATGATCAGTGCTCCTGTCGTGAAGACGGCCCCGGTCCGGGAGGGGGTTCTCCGGGCCGGGGCCGTGGTCGAGCGGGGGTCAGTTGCTCAGCGGGCGATGAGGGCGGCGACCGCGGTAGTGACGGCGACACCAACAGGGATCTGCACCTGGTGGTGGACGGCCTGATCCATCAGGGCGCGACCGTTCACTCCGTGATCAGCCAGGCCGTGGAACCGCTTCTGTCGGCCGATCCGGGCGCCGTGCTCGTCACGCTGGCGACCCGGGATCGCGGCAAACCGAGCGAGCAGACGGCCGTCATCGATCACCGCATGCACCACGCCCTCCGCCACCACGCCGGTGAGCTGGGCCAGCCACGGGACCCGGACACCGGCAGTCCGGTAGAACGCCCACTTCGTGACGGCCTGCGCCGCGGCATAGGTGGAGGCGTGCAGAGCAAGTTCCCGGCGACCCTGCCCGGTGCGGTGCTGCTTGTGGGCCGACATGCAGTCGTCCTGGGCCAAGTAGTCCCGCCCGTGATGACCCAGCAGGGCCCCCAGCGCCGTCAGGACGGTGATCGCGATCCGCTCGGACATGCCTTTGCTCCTTGATCAGCTAGCGACAGCGGTGGAGGTGGTCGACACGAGTGCGCCGGTGAAAGCCCCAGCCGCGCAGCGGGGGCACTGATCCGGCAGGCGGCCGCCGTCGTCCGGGATCTCCTCGGCGTGCTGGCACGAGGTGCAGGTCAGCACCACCAGCACGAGGCCCATCTGGCCGTCGAGCACCGGCCACCGGCGGCCCGCCATCACGCGGCCTGCTCGTTCTTCCGGGGCCCCGAGCCGCCCGATCGGGCGGATCGCGTCGGCGCCCGGGTAGTTGATCCTGCGCCCCGACGGACCTTGTCCTCACCCGTGTTCTTGTCCTTGATCGTCTTGTCCATCACGCCGACCTCGAAGCCGACCAGCTCGCAGGGCATCCCGGGCTGAAACCCGTGGCGCGGGTCCTCGTGCGACGCGATCGTCACGTTCAGCACCGAAAACGACGGCCGCCCGAACGCCTGGAACCCCACCGTGACCTGGGCAACCCACTTCGGGGTGCCGTTCCGCAAGCACTCCTGATCGGTGTCGCTGCCGAACTTCAGCTTCGGCGCCAGGTCCATGACCATCACCATCGTGAAACTCGTCGGGTCGATCTTGAAGTTCATCGGGCCCTGGTTCGACATGCGCATCTCCCATGTTTTTCGATCCGCCACTCCGGGGCCAGACCGTCCTGTGGTTCTTGTCCTCAGTTCGCAGCCTCGAAGGTCTGGACGTCTGGACTGATAGAACTACCGTAGCATGAGTCCCCTCAAAGGTCTAGACGTATGAATCAGAGGAGGTCAGACGATGGCCCGGAAGTACGAGAAGATCGCCCGCGAGCTGCGAGAAAGGATCACCAACGGCACTATCCGCCGGGGTCGACCCTCCCCGCACTCCCCGAGTTGATGGCGACGTACGAGGTAGCGCGGGAGACCGTGCGCAGCGCGGTGTCGGCCCTTGCCAACGAGGGCCTGGTGACGCCGCTGTCAGGTGTCGGAACAGTCGTGCGCGACCTCGGCACGTGGACATGCCACAGCCAGCCCGGAGACGCGCATCCCGCGTGGGGGGAGCACCACCGGGGATGACTCAAAGATCGAGACCGTCGAGGCGTCCTACGACGTCGCGAACCACGAAGTAGCGCAGCGCTCGGCATTGGCCGGGGGGATCGGGTTGTCCACCGAGTCCGGCGGTACTACAAGGGCCGCCACATCGTGTTGCTGCACGATCAGTGGCTCCCAGGCGAGGTAGGTGCGCGAATCCACTCAGAGACCGGGTACGACCCGGCCGACAAGGACGCCCACGAGCGGACCGACCTGTACTCGTTCATGCCGCGAGGCCGGATACCAGCCTGCACAGACAAACCGAACGAGTGAGCACTCGGATGCCTGACCCGGACGAACGGGACGTCATGTCATCCCGCCTGGCGTACCCGTGCTGATCACGCTGCGGACCACGCGCGACGCGAGCCAGATCGAGCTGGAAACCAGCACCTTCGTAGCAACTGGTGATCGAGCAGAGCAGACCTACACAGTGGCGATGTAGGTTCCTGGCCATCGCGGCAGAGCCCCATCGCCGCGGTTGGCCGGCCAGTCCGGCACTCATCAGTTGTCAGTAATACCTGACTGGCAACGTCAGGGCTTCTTGACAGCATTGCCAAGCTGTCCTGACAGTTAATTGTCAGGCTATCTTGACGATTGGTTATTTCGCCAGGCAAGCTTGACTGACAGTGTCAAGGAAGGATGACTGACAAATGGCTCCCGTGAAGGACTTGAGCGGCCCCTGGAACGTCACCACCACGCATCCGGCTGCCGGTGAGCACGGGGTCACGCGCTGGGGATCGTCGCCGGGCAGGACGACGAGCCGATCAGCAACGACACCGTGGAAGTGCACGTGCGGTACGCGTCGTGCTCGTGCGGGTGGTCCCGGCCAGCTGCGCACCGCCCCCGGTGCCCGCGAGCAGCCTCTGCGGACCCGCCGGTACCGGGCTCAGACCCGGGAGGTCCTGCGCCCCGAGTGGGATGCCCACGTCGGTCAGTGGCTCCCTGAGCCGCTGTCGGCCCCGGACCCAACCGAAGACACCCCCGCCGCCCGCCGGAGCCGCAGGGAGCATCTGAGCGTCCACAGCGACGGCGGCCGAGCAAGCGCGCCAAGCCGGTCGAGCCGACGCCGCGCCGGAAGCCGCGGCCGTCGTCGTCGAGGACCAGGCGGTGCCCGAGCCCGACCCCGGAGCTCGTCTAGTCGAGGCCGCTGCCGTCGCCGGTACCGCAGCGCCGCTGCCCGCCGAGCGAACGACGCCCTCACCGACGCC
This sequence comes from Pseudonocardia sp. Ae717_Ps2, assembly GCF_001932475.1. NCBI lineage: Bacteria > Bacillati > Actinomycetota > Actinomycetes > Pseudonocardiales > Pseudonocardiaceae > Pseudonocardia > Pseudonocardia sp. Ae717_Ps2. The sequence continues at coordinate 1,470 of NZ_MCIS01000019.1, read as the reverse complement.
GTACGCGAAGCGCGCCAAGCCGGGATCTCCTGGGCCAAGATCGGCGCCGCCACGTCGATGAGCCGCCAGGCCGCACACGAGCGCTGGCGCGTCCTCTGACCACAGCCCGTCACTGACCCAGATCAAGATCAAATGCACCACCGCACCACCGCACCACCGCACCACCGCACCACCGCACCTATGCATCACATGGTCTTGAAGGCCGCGTAGCCACCCACCGTGTTCAGCTGCATCGTCGTCGTATCGACGACACGGCGTTTCCTTAGGAAAACGCCTAACTTGGGTCCGCCGGAGGCGCCCACCCAGACCACGCCCCTGGCCGAAGATCATCAGATGATGCATAGGTCCTGGCGGTCCTGGCGGTCCTGGCCGTCGCCCTCAGAGCGCCGTAGCGGGCCGGTAGTAGCTCCGGCGCCGTTCCCGGCGCTGTTCGGGGTCTTCGGCCGGAGAGCGCGGCTTTGAGCCACGCAAACGGGGCGTCTCCGGGGTCGAGCTGGACGGCGCGTTCGGTGGTGTCAGCCTCGAACTCGAAGGCCAGGCCCCGGGCGTCGAGCCAGGCGCGCGCGGCGGGAACTCCGCCGTGGCGAGTCGCGATGATCAGGTCCTCCGCGACCGGGTAGATCTTCTTCCAGCTCCGGGCCGGGAGGACTCCTGCCAGCTCTCCACCTCCGTCTTCTTCGGCGATCTCCTCGTCCTTGACCTCGGTGACCCCGCAGCGCTGCTTGAGGCCGTTGGACCACACGAGCTGCTGCATGCCGTGGCTGCCCTGTTCCCACTCCTGCCAGAGCGCGACGTCGCGCTCGTTGCCGGTGTCGATCGCGTCGGCGAGGATCTGGAACGGCGTGCGGGAGCCGCGCTTGCCGCGCTTCCACCGGCCACCGGCGGTCTCGAAGGCCAGCTTCGAGATGTACTTGCCCATCTTCTCCACCGCGCCGTTACCGACCCGCACGTCGATGCCGTGCTCGGCGGTGGCGCTCATGCCCTTCTTCGCCAGCCCGCGGCCCAGCGGGTGTAGACCTCGCAGGTCAGAGCAGGAATCTCCGCGCTCACATCGGTCGGGAAGATCAACAGGGCGTGGATGTGGAGGTGCCAGCCGTTGAGGTCGGTGTGGGTGCCCTCCACTCCCCGGACATAGTCCATGTCCAGGTCCGTCTTCCACCGCTTCCACCCCGCGACTGTGTGAGGTGTCGCCACGCCGCGCTCAGCGCTCGGCGAAGTTCGCGCAGGCTGTGGCCCCGGTGGTGGCGCATCGTCAGGGTCAGCAGTGCGACCGTGCCCCCCCGGTCGGCGTTCCAGTTGATCAGCTGTTCGAGATCCTTCGAGCGGCGCGCACTGATCTTGGCCGAGCACACCGGGCACGCCCACACGCTGCCGCAGGTCGCCAGGCCGCCGAAGCCTGCGGTGCCCGGTTCCCCCTCCGGTCCGGGCGTGTGGTGCAACGAGACCTCTCCACCCTCGTTGGTCGAGACC
>NZ_MCIS01000018.1:0-150951 GCF_001932475.1 Pseudonocardia sp. Ae717_Ps2 | reverse complement strand
AGCCGTCGGAGCCGGTCCAGTGTCCGTCGGGGGTGAACTCGACGAACGCTCGCCCTGCGGGTGGTGTCGTCCGCGGGGGTCCAGTGGCCGATCAGGGCCTGCTGCAGGGGATGCGCGGGGGGCATCGGTCGGCATCGGCAGCGTGGTAGCCGCGGCCGGGTCGGTCGGTGTGGTGAGTGCGGCGGGTGTGGCGGGGAGGGGTCCGACGGCGTGGGGGCCGTCGGTGTCGGTGGTGGTGGTGTCGGGTCGGGGCACGTGGACTCCTGCGGTGGGGTGCGGGGGCTGTGCTGTCCGGGTTCCCAGACCTCGTAGTAGGGCTGCTCGGCCGCGGCGGGCTGGGTGGCGTCGGCGGTGGCGGTGCTGGTGGTGAGTGCGCCGGCGGTGGTGAGGGCGACGGCGGCGAGGAGCGCTGCGGCACCGGCGCGTCGTGCGCGGGAAGTCGTGTGCATGGGTTTCATTCCAACACGGTTACTGACGGGTAGGTCCAGCCGACAGTAGGTGACCTCGCCGCCTGCGGCGGAGCGACGGTAGGTGACCGCGAAGCCTTCGGCGGTGTCGCTGCTGCGGGCCGCGTCTCGGGACGCGGGGGCGAGCCTCCTGGTCGCAGCCCCGGGCTCAGGCGGTAGGGCCCAGGTCGGCGTCCTCGGCACGGCCTGCGGGTGTCACAGCGTCAGGAGGGCGGTGTTGGTGGCGTCGAGGTCGAAGTGGTGGGGGTCGTACTGGTCTGATCCCCACCATTGGACTCGGTCGGTGTGTTCGGGGTGGTCGGGGTCGGCGAGTGCGTCGAGGAATGCGGCGTAGCCGTGGTGCCGCCGACGTCTTCGGGTGGGCAGGCGCCGCGGCCGTCGATACAGCGTGGGTAGCGCACTGCGGGCTCGGCGGTGGTGAGCGCGGTGACGGTCAGGGTGTGGTGCCAGTTGTCGCCGAAGTCGTAGACGTAGTCGGCTTCCTGCCCGACCTGGAAGAGCTGGGCGAGGGTGACGGCCTGCTCGTCGTGGGTACGGTCGCCGAGGTCCCAGGCGGGGTCCCAGTCCGGGTCGGGGATGCCGTAGCAGGTGTCGTTGATGGTGAACTTGTGCAGGTGGGAGCTCTCCCACCCCATTGCTTCCTGGATGACCTGGTGCAGGACGGCGAGGGTGACCTCGGCGGGGACCTCGACGGTCCGGTGGACCTCGAGGTCGACCTCGAGTAGTGCGATCCCGATCCGGAAGATCGCCGACCGACCCGCCTCGGCGCTGTCGAGGGAGCGACCGCGGGCACTGCCGCCGGTGCCGTGGTGTCTGTGTGGGGCATGGCTGCGATGGTCTCACCGTCTCGACCCAGCGGCAGGGCCTGGGTTCCGCAGTTGTCGCTCGGTGAAGTGGAGCAATGCTTGAGACCTGTGGATGACTGTGGAGGGGCCGTACCCTTCCGGTGATCTTGAAGGCTCTCAAGCAAGACCGGCGCAGCAACGCTGGTCGGAAGGGCACGACCCATGCTCAGCGTAGTCCCGAGGCCGGATCCGTGACGAGCCCGTGTGCAGGAGGGGCCGGCGTTGATCGACGAGCTCGTCCGCGAGGCGCCCGCCGGATGCTCGCCCAGGCTCTGCAGGCCGAGGTCGACGACTACATCACCCGCCACAGCAAACGAACGCGACGCCCACGGGCGGCGTCTGGTGGTGCGCAACGGCTCCCACGAGCCTCGCGAAGGTGGTGACAGCCGCGGGCGCGGTGGCGGTGCGGGCGCCGCGGGTCGACGACCGCCGGATCGACCCCCGCGACGGGCGAGCGGCGCCGGTTCTCCTCGGCGATCCTGCCGTCCTGGTGCCGCAGGACGCCGAAGATCACCGAGGTGCTGCCGCTGCTCTACCTGCACGGCCTCTCGTCGGGGACTTCGTGCCCGCGCTGGGGCAGTTCCTCGGCTCCAACGCGGGCCTGTCCTCATCGACGGTCACCAGGCTGACCGAGACCTGGAAGACCGAGCAGCAGGCGTTCTCCCACCGGGACCTGTCCGGGGTGGACTACGTGTACGTGTGGGCCGACGGCATCCACGTCACCATCCGCCTCGCCGAGCACAAGTTGTGTCTGCTCGTGCTCATCGGAGTCCGCGCCGACGGGCACAAGGAGCTCGTCGCCCTCGTCGACGGCTACCGGGAAGCGACCGAGTCCTGGGCGGACCTGCTGCGCGACTGCGCGCGGCGCGGCATGCGCGCCCCCGTCCTGGCCGTCGGGGACGGCGCGCTCGGGTTCTGGGGCGCGCTACGGGAGGTGTTCCCCGAGACCCGTGAGCAGCGCTGCTGGGTGCACAAAACCGCCAACGTCCTCGCCGCCCTGCCCAAGTCGGCGCATCCGGGAGCGAAGAAGGCGCTGACCGAGATCTGGAACGTCGAAGACAAACACAAGGCCCTCGACGCCGTGACCTGCTTCGACGCCGCCTACGGGGCAAAGTTCGGCAAGGCCGTGGCGAAGGTCCGTGACGACCTCGATGAGTTGCTCGCCTTCTACGACTTCCCCGCCGAAGCACTGGCAGTACCTACGCACCACGAACCCGATCGAGTCCACGTTCGCGACCGTCCGCCACCGCACCCGCGTCACCCGCGGGCCCGGCTCACGCACCGCCGGGCTCGCGATGGCGTTCAAACTCATCGAAGCCGCCCAGGACCGCTGGCGCGCCGTGAACGGCCCGCACCTGGTCGCGCTCGTCCGCGCCGGAGCAGTCTTCGAGGCCGGACGACTCGTTGAACGACCCGACGACCACACCCACACCGAAGCCGCCTAAAAGATCTTCATCCACAGGTCTTGACGATTGCTCGCCGGCGGATCCGGCGCGCGCCTGGGGTGCGGGCTGATCATGGTCTACCGCGACAGCATCGAGCGCCGTATGTCCGACGTTGGACCCGGTCGACGGGGCGACACCGGCGTCGACCAGGCGCTGGGTGAACCGCAGCGCTGTGTACTGGGCTCCCTTGTCGCTGTGGAAGATCAACTGGCCGGGGCGCAGGTCCCGCGAGCGCAGGGCGTGGTTGAGCGCGGTGAGCACCAGCGCGGTCGTCGCACGGGAGTCGGTGGCCCAGCCGACGACCCGGTTGGAGAACGCGTCACGCACCGAGGCCATCCACAACACGCCCTCGCCGGTGACGATCCGGGTCAGATCGGCCACCCACACCCGGTTCGGCGCGGCCGCGGTGAAGTCGCGTTCGAGCAGGTCCGGCGCCGGCCGGTGGGCGGGTTCTGCCGGGTCGAGCCGCCCTTCCAGCCGCGGCGCAGGTGGGCGCCCTGCAGGCCGTGCTCGCGCATGATCCGCTCGACGCGCTTGCGGCCGACGTGCACGCCTTGGCGGCGCAGCTCGAGCCAGACCCGCGGGGATCCGTAGGCGGTGGCGAACTCGCTGACCGAGCGGATCTTCACGATCTGTTCGAGGAGCACGGCGTCGTCGAGGTGGCGCTGAGAGGGGTTCGCGCGGCGGGTGCGCCAGTCGTAGTAGGTCGAGACCGGCACACCAAGGACCCGTAGTACGAGACCGGCGGGGAAGCCATGGGCGTCGACGAAGCTCATGACCACCTCCGGGTCGGGCCGATCTCGGAGGCGAAATAGGCGCTCGCCGCGCGCAGGACCTCGTTGACCCGCCGCAGCTCGGCGTTTTCCTTCGCCAGCCTGCGGTTCTCGGCGAGCATGTCGGTCGACGGCCGATCATGGCGCTCGCCGGTGTCGGCCTCGGCTTGGCGGACCCAGCTGCGCAGGGCCTCGTGATGCACCCCGAGCTGCTGCGCGAGCGTCCGGAACGTCGGGCGAGGGTCGGACTCCCGATACAGCCGAACCGCCCGTTCACGCAGCTCATCGGGGTACTTCTTCGGTGCAGTCACCAGTGCCTTCCTTCCTGGCTCTCAAGATCGAACCAGTGTTCAGACACTCCGGCAAAGCGGGGGAACCTCACAGCTCGATCATCACCCGCCGGTTGAGCCGCGCGTACTCCTGCGCCCAGTGCAGGTCGGCCCGGTAGGCGTCCATCTGCGGGGTGCCGGCGAGGAACACGGCCAGGTCGCGGTCGGGCAGCTCCTGGTTGTGCGGCAGCACCTTGGCCTTCTCGATGTGCAGGTTGGCCAGGATGTTGCCGATCCCCCGCGACCCGGAGTGCAGCATCAGCCAGACCCGGTCGTCGCCGTCGAGGCAGAGCTCCACAAAGTGATTTCCGCCCCGAGCGAGCCGAGCTGCTGGTGGGCCTTGCCACGCAGCTTGTCCTCGCTGGTCCAGGACGCATCGCGCAGATGGTGCAGCCGGTCGAAGCCGCGCCAGAACCCGGCCCAGTCGAGCTCGGTGGGCACTACCTGATGACGGTCAAGGCTAACCAGCCCACGCTGCTGGCCCGGCTGCGTGCGCTGCCCTGGAAGATGACCGGGCCGGCCGCCCGGCAGCGGGCCCGTGGCCACGGGCGGGTCGAGACCCGCACGATCAGCGTGCTCTCCCTGCAGCGGTGCCCGGACCGGGGCGGGGAGTTCTTCCCACACGCCGCCCAGGCCATCCGGCTCATCCGCCGGCGCCGCCCGCTACGTCCGGGCGCACGGTGGAAGACCGTGACCGTCTACGCGATCACCAGCCTGACCGCGTTCCAGGCAGACCCGATCTTGCTGGCCCGCTGGATCCGCGGGCACTGGAACATCGAGAACCGGCTGCACTGGGTCCGGGACGTCTCCTTCGACGAGGACCGCTCCCAGACCCGCACCGCAGCCGGACCGCAGGTCATGGCCGCCCTGCGCAACCTCGCGATCGCCGCACTCCGACTGACCGGGACCACCAACATCGCCGCCGGACTACGCCACCACGCCCGAGACGCCCACCGGCCCTTGACCACCTACAAGATCATCTGACGACTTTGCCGGGGCCCTGGCTGCGCCCCAGCTACACTCCAAGAACTATTCGAATCCCCCCAGGAGATCCAACTTCCGCCGCAGTCCAGGACAACGGCATGCGACCGGCAACGCTAACTCGATAGACCTTGTTTTTCAAAACGCCATCAACCTTAAAGCTAAATTGACACGAACTCCCCACAATGATAGAGTCGCTTAGTCGCCCGGAGCCTATCAATTGCCTCTTCGAGTTCAGCACGGAAATCAGTCCTCCCGCCCGCACTCCTTTGAATTCTCCAGACCCTGCGCAGCCACCGGAAGAGAGAGGGAAGAAGCCGTCCACAACCTTCCGAGAAGGCGATGTCATCAATCCCACGACCTTTCCCTCTACGGTGACTCTACCTTCTTCTGTCATGACCAGAAGTCCTGTCACTGCAAGCAAGATAAATAATATCGACCCGGTCGATACTGCGACAACTCGGAATCGCCTCGAGCGGCCACTAATGACTCTTAAGAGACGCTCCCGAGTTCGCAATGTAACCGTATCCTGATCATCACTTCGCAGTAGCCCCGAACCTTCTCCGCGACTCTCCGACCTCTCGCCTTGACCCATCGGATCAAAAAGACTCACTACTCAGTCCTCATTTCTTTACAGGACTCCATGCCATCTAGGCTGGCCGCTCGGTGTCCTGGGCTCGGTGCGACGGTGCGGTCAGTCGGATTGCGCGTTCTCGGTCCTGTCTGCTAGAAGGAATAGGGCCGCGGTGATTACTGCGGCGACTACAAGTAGAGTATAGGTGACGTCCCATCCGTAGCGTTCGGTGAGTTCAGCCGGTCGTAGCACTTGATCTTGGTTGTTCGGCGGGACAGGATGTTCCGTGCGTGAGATGTTGATGTTGTCGGATCGGGAGGAGATCTCGAGGGGTCTCGCGGAGGGCTTGTCCTACAAGCAGATCGCCTCGGTGGTGGGTCGTGATCGGTCGGTGATCTCTCGTGAGGTCCGTCGTCACGGCGGACGCTACGAGTACCGGGCCGCGGCAGCGCAGGAACGGGCCCTGGCGGCGCGGGAGCGGCCGAAGCAGTTCGCGGTGGACCGTCACCCGCGGTTGCGCGGGATCGTGCATGCTCTGTTGCGTGGTGGCTGGTCACCGGCCTCGATCGCGGGCCGGTTGCCGACCGAGCACCCCGATGACGAGGCTTGTCGGGTGTCTCACGAGGCGATCTACCAGTGGATCTATGCCACCCCGGTGTCCACGCTGGCCCGCGAGCTGCTCGCGCTACGGTCCGGGCGCACCGCCCGACGAGGCGGCGCCAAGCCCCCACCGGCCCCGCGGATCAAGGACCCGACCTACATCGACGCCCGCCCCGCCGACGCCCAGGGGCGCGCCGTGCCCGGCCACTGGGAGGGTGACCTGGTCATCGGCAAGAACGGCAAGACCGCCGTCGCCACGCTGGTCGAGCGCACCTCCCGGTTCCTGGTCCTCGTGCCCCTGACCGGCCGCGACGCGCTCACCGTCGGCCGTGGGGTCATCGCCGCCACCAGCGGTCTGCCCGCGCACATGCGGGCCTCACTGACCTGGGACTGCGGTGCCGAGATGGCCGGCCACGCCACCGTCACCAAGGGCTCGATGCCGGTGTACCTCGCCCACCCACACTCGCCGTGGGAACGCGGCAGCAACGAGAACCTCAACCGCATCGTCCGCGAGTACTTCCCGAAAGGCACGGACATCACCTCGGACCCGAAATACCTGGCGATGGTGGCTTGCGACATCAACGACCGACCCCGTAAAATCCACAACTGGAAGAAGCCCTCCGAGATATTCGCCGAACTCGTTGAGCTAGATGCTTCAACCGCCTGAATTCGCCCACAACTCGGATACGTTCGATACACCGCCGCGCCGACAGCCCGCGGCACGCTGCGGATCTGTAGCGTGCCGCGGGCTGCACCGTGGGCGGAGAACCGCGGGCGATCTCGACGCCGGCGACGTGTCCGGGCATGCCGGACCTCGGGCCGCCGCCCATCGATCACTCCACACCCGGCCGCGGTGAGCTACCCAGCCAGGCCACCGTCATCAACATCGGACGGGAAGCGCCGCAGTACCACCACTCGTACCTCGGCCCCGCGGGTTCGGCTACTCGAATTCTTCCTCGGTGGACCGCCACGCCACCCGGCCGGTGCCCACAGCCACGATTCGTACTTCGTCGATCTCGACGTCGTCGACGCCCTCGATCGCGACCGGGATCGCTGCCTCCACCGTCGGATAGATCGTCGTGAACGCCGCGGCTGGTAGCCAGCCTTTTTCAACCTGACCGAGGACCCGCCGCGAAGCGGCGGCAGGGGCCCCGTCGGCAGCGGCCAGATCCCCGATGATGCAGGTCAGGCCGCCGCGCGGTCGCGGTCCGGGGAGGCCCACTCGACGGCTTGACCAGCACAAACGCCAGGTTGAAAAAGGCTCACTGCCCATGCCGAGGCCATGATCCAGTTCGCGATGATCCGGCTGATGGCCGCCCGCCTGGCCGGCGAGGAACTCGCCCCACCGACCAGCCCGGTCGAGATCGAAGCCGCCCGCCGGCTAGCAGAGGACCTCAAGAACTGATCGCCCAGGTTCCACAACACGCTCTCAGGGGGAGCTGGCTGATGTAGTCGATCCAGGCCCGGGCGTGATCGCCCTCGGGGCTGAAACGGGTCAGCGGGTGCTCTGAGTAGGCGAGGGCGGCCAGGCAGCGGTGCGCGGCGACCCGGGCGGCCGGATCGGTCCCGCGCCACCGCCAGGTCCTGAACAGGTCGTGTACCAGCCCTGCCGCCTCGATGAGGGTTCGTCCCTGCGGGGTCGTCGCGCCGTAGTTGGTGACCGCGTCGAGCAGCAGGAAGTGGACGTTGCTCAGGTCCTCGGGGTGGTCGACCTGTAGAAGTCGGGTCTGGCCGCCGAGTGCGTCGAGGACCGTGGTCCGGGTGTCGGGCGTGCGCCGACGTCCGAGCAGTCGTGCAAATCCGTTTTCCATGATGCTGCCTTTCTTGATTGCGGAAATGTTGGCGTGTGTGTTCGTGCTGTTCATCGGTGCTCCTCGGGTTGGTGGGCGGGCCGGGTGGCGCTGGGCTGGTCGGTCAGGCGGCCGTGGGGGTGGCGGTGCAGGGGGAGGCGCACTCCAGGCAGGAGCCGATCGAGCGGGGGATGCAGTAGCCGGCGTCGAGCCGGCAGATCGGGCAGCGCCGTCGTGCGGCCAGGGCCCGGTCCAGCGCTGCGAGCTGAGCCGGGGACGGGACCCGCTTCGGCCCCAGTTCGGCGGGATCCCACAGCAGCGCCCACCGGCGTCCGCGGCGGCACACGACCTGCGCGACCGGGGCGGCTCCGCAGGGTGCCAGTCCGGCGGCACGCATCTGGCGGCGGGTCATCAGCCCGGCCGGAGCGGCGCGCCACCGCCAGGTCGGGAGCCCGTCCTGCAGCCACGCCGTCGGCTGCCAGCCCCACCGCTCGGTCATGACTCCGGCCCCCCGTCGCGCGCTCATCGCTGCTGCCCGGCACCGGCGAGAGCGGCGTCCCACTGGCCGTGGCCGGCCTTGGTGACCAGTCCGAGGTCGGCCAGCGCGCTGAGGGCCTTCGACGCCGCCGACGTGGTGACCTCGGCCGCCCCGGCGATCGCGCCGGTGGCGCGCTGCCCGCCGCGCACGGCGTCGAGCACGGCGCGCTGGGTGCCCGAGAGGGCGTCGAGGTCGGCGGGCACCGCGCCGAGGACGGGAAGCGAACCCCGGACGGGCATGGGGATGATGTTGTCCCCGGTCAGCGCCGCGGGCACGGTGATCTGCGCCGGGTCGGCGAACACCGAGGAGACCGGGGAGCCCGGGGTGCTCGGCGTGGCCGGTGTGCCGCCGGGTGCGGGGTGGCCGGCCGCCTGCCGCCAGGCAGCGAGGCGGGCCAGCTGCTCGGTGAGCGCGTCGTCCTCGTCGACCGGGACCGGGCGGTGCGGCGCCATCGCGAGCTCGGAGTCCGAATCGAGGGTGGCCGAGTCGAGACCCTCGGCGTGGCGGGCCATGTCGGGGGCCCAGGCCACCCGCAGCATGGCCAGCCGCCCGGCGCCGGCGGAGAAGGCGTACCCGCCGCCGGTGGGCAGGACCGACGGGCTGATCTCCAGCCCGGCGACCACGGCGCGCTCGGACTTGTTGCTGTTGCGGAAGGCGAACAGGTTGCGGTTGGCGAGGTAGCCGCGCAGCGGGGACCGGTTGCCGTAGTCGGCCAGCAGCAGCGACTGGGTCCCGACGAGCAGGCCGATGCCGTACTTGCGCCCGATGCGCACCAGGCGCTCCAGGCGCTCGGCGAACTTCACCGAGACCAGCAGCGGGTCGCTGACCAGGCGCTGCAGCTCGTCGAGGATCCACTGCACGCCGGGGAAGGCGGGGCAGGGGTGGATCTCGCGGGCCGAGGGCTGGCGGGGGTCGGTCTTGGCGACGGGCCGCCCGTCGGTGCCGATGGTCAGGGTGGCCTTGACCATCGAGCGCACCTCCAGCAGCACCTCCAGCGCGGTGAGCTGGGCCAGGACGCCCTCGGGGCCGGCGGCCGACCAGTGCGCGACCTTCATCAGCAGCGGGGAGGACCCGCCCTCGGGGTCACCGTCGCCGAACATCAGGTGCCAGCTCCCGGAGCTGAGCAGGCCCATACCGACCGATTCGAGGAACGCCGACTTCCCCGAGCCGGGCTCCCCGGTGGCCAGGCCGTTGCGGGCGCCGGCACGGTCCGCAGCGGTGTAGGTGGCGGTGTCGTCGCCGTCGGCGAACGCCCCGATCTCGACGCGGCCGTCGTGGTAGACGGGGCCGGTGTAGGGCACACCGTCGGCGAGCACGTCCCGCGTGATCACGGTCAGGTCGAACATCGACTCGTCGACGTCGCTGGGCTCCAGCACGATGCGCGAGCTGGGGCGCTGCAGCCCCGAGGCGATCCGGCCCCGCAGCGCATGGGCGGTGTCGAAGCTGGTCGAGCCCGGCACGGTGGCGACGGTGAAACGCACCGCCGCCGGCAGGACCTGCGGCTCGACGAGCTGGGAGTCCGGGATCGGACCGCGCTCAGCTGCGATGCGCTCCTCCCACCGCTGAACCATCTCCGCGATCTCCACCCGGCTCGTACCGGCGGCGGAGGCGGCCGTGCCCCGGGACCAGCGCGCGGCCTGGGCAGCCGCGTCCGGGCCGGGCTGGGGTACGGCGTGCGCGGCCTGCCAGCGCGAGCACAGCCCGATCGCCCCCAGCACCAGGACCGCCATCGCGGTCCACGACGCGGGCGAAAACAGCGAGACCACCCCGACCCACGCGGCCGCGGCGGTGGTGACGATCGCGAACCGGCGGTGGTGACCACCCAGCTGGCGGCGCCAGCCGATCGCGACCGCCGCGCCGGCCGCGCCGGTCACCCCGACCGCGACCGGTGCGGCCAGGATCGCGGCGGCGTCGCCGGCCCCCAGACGCAGCAGCTCGTGCAGGCCCCAGCCGACCCAGCCCAGAACAGCGACCCCGCCGACGGCGAGGAACGGCGCCCGCCGAGCCCGGACCCCCTGCTCGATCCGCGCCTCACGCACCAGGTGCTCACGCAGCGCCGCATCACCACGACGAGCCACCGTCCCCACTGACCGGCGCACCAGTTCTGATCCGGGCTTTGAGCTGCTAGGCGTGACGCTCATGCGAGTGCGCTCCTCCAGGTAGAAGAACCTTGCAAATCGTGCATCGACTGACGCAACGGTAGGCGTCCAGGGGAAATCTGGCAATCCTTGCGTTTGTGGCTTGGTGCCCCTGCTCCGCCACGCCGCGGATGTCCATCCTGTTGCTGGAGGCAGGGGCTGTTGTCGGGCTAGGAGGCGGTGCCCACGTAGGTGCCGTTGACGGTTCCGGCGATGGTGTCGTCGCTGAGGAGCTGGTCCTGGTGGGCGATGTGGCGGTCGAAGTGCTCACCGGCGCTCGTGGCGGTGCCGGCGGCGGTCTGGAAGCTCTCCAGCATCTGGCTGAGCTGGGCGATCGGCTCGCCGGCCACCCCGCGGCCCTCCAGGGCCGCGATGCTCTGCTCGATCTGCTGTGCGGCGTTCTCGGCGAGGGTGCGCATGGAATCGGCGAAGCGCTTCGCGGCGTGCGGGTCGAGGGTCTCGCCGCTGGCCATGTCGGTGGTGCTGGTGGTCATGGTGGGTGCCTCCGTGTTGAGGGTGTCGCCCCGGCCGGGGCTGGCCGGGGTGGTCTGGGGGTCCTGGATGATCTCCGCGTCGAGGACCTCCGCATCGCCGGCGTCAACCGCCACGACGTCGTCTCTCTCGTCCTGGCGGCCGCCGGCCATGAGGGTGAGCGGCGGGCGAGGGGTGTGCGGCTCGTCGACGATCTCGGCGTCGATGATCTCGTCGAGGTCGAGGTCGAGGTCGAGGTCGAGGTCGAGGTCGTCTGCCTCGGAGTGGTCGGCGGGGTCGTCGCGGTGGACCTGGGTGGTGGGGTCGACGTGGTGGACCTCGTGCACCTGCGTCACTCGCACGTCGATCGGTTCGCGGTGGTCCTCATGCGAGCCCGGGTCCGCAGCCCGGCCAGCCTGGTCGCCCGCGGCGCCGGTCGCGTAATTGCGGGTGCCAGCGGTTTCATATTCGTCGTCGTTATTGCTGGCAGAATTTTCGTGCTGCTCCGGGGTGCTTTCTGCGCCGCGGGCCGCCGGTCCGGTGGGGTCGGGTTCGCTGGTGGGGTTGTCGTTGTTGGTTCCGGTGGCGTCGGTCGGTTCGTGGTCGACGATGTGGACCTTCTGCGTGTGCTCGCTCGGGACGTCCCGCTCGTCGGTGCTGGTGGTGGCGTTGGGTGTGGTGGTCGGGTCGGTCGTGGCGGGTCGGCGGGCGGCGGCGCGCTCGCGGTGGCGTTCGGCGGCCTGGTCCCAGGTGTCGGCCCACAGGCCGGCGAAGTAGGACCGGGCCGGGCCCCGGGGCTTGTCGGGTCGCGGGTGCGGGTGGGCGATCCGGTCGGCGATCCGGGACCCGATCGCGCTCCCGACGGTCTGACCGCCACGGGCCATGGCCCGCTCGTGAGCCTGCGCTGAACGCTGGCGGTGCGCGGCGATGCGCGGGGACTCGGTCCCCCTCGCGGTCGCTACGAGGTCGGTGACTCCGTAGCGGGTCAGGCCCCAGGCCATAAGCAGGGAAAACAGGACGATCTCCATGCTCTGATCACCCGAGCCCGTTGAACGCCGCGCCGACGTTCGCCATGCCGGTGGAGAAGGCGTCCATCACCGTCGAGAGCAGCGGTACGCCGGCGTCGATGACGATCGTGGGGAGAGCGAGTGCGAGGAAGGCGTGCCAGCGCTTCGGCCGGGCCTTCCGCGGGTGGATGCCCTTGATGGCGACCTCCAGGGTCGCGACCAGGGCGAGGCCGGCGACGAGGGTGGAGGTGCCGATCCCGATCAGGGACCCGGTGGTGGTGCCGATGGTGCCCATCGCCCGGTTGATCAGGGCCCCGAGGACGCCTCCCACGACTCCGCCGAGGCCGAGGCCGGCGATGAGGAACAGGAGCACGGTGAACTTCGGGGCGTCCTTGTGGAACCACAGCCAGGCCCCCACGACGAGGGAGAGTCCGGCGATGGTGAGCAGCGATCCGGTCATGATCGTTCCTTTCGTCGTGGCAGGTCAGAGACCGAGCCAGTAGGGGATGGTCAGCCAGTCCGGGATGAACCAGCCCAGGACTGGGAGCCCGTTGAGGGCGGTGGCGGTGGTCGAGACAGCGGCGACCGCGGCCGCGGCCCGCCCGGGGCGGGCGACGGCCCAGACCGACAGGTAGGCGACGGTCGAGACCGGGATGGCCGCGGTGTAGGTCCAGGCCAGTGCGACGCGGCGCTGCCAGCCGTCGGTGCGGGTACTCCACTCGCCGTGGCGTGCGTAGGCGATGTGGTCGAGCAGGGAGTTCGGGCGCTCGCGCACGAACCGCAGCTCGGAGACGAACTCGCGCCCGGCCCGCTGCATGCCCGTGTGCACCCGCTCGTGCAGCGAGCTCACCGCGCTCGACGTCGTCTCCGGGGTCGAGGAGGTCGGCTCGATCTCCTGGCCGGGCCACGCCGGCCCTGGCGCCACCGGTGCCCGGTCGGCCCGGGCGGGCTCGGCCGGACGGTCGGCGACGACGTGCAGGTCCGGGCGGGCTGGCGGCGGGGTGGACCGATCCGCTGGCGCAGGGGTTTCCCAGGGCAGGGGGTGGGGCTCATCGTGGGCTCCTCTCCACGCCGCCGGGCTGGTGGCGACGGCGCTGCTCGATCAGGGCCTCCCCGGCCCGCCAGACGTGGCGGGACAGGTCGTTGAGGGCCAGGTCCACGCCCTGGGGGTCGTAGACCTGCTGTGCGGCGGCGGCTGAGCGCAGGAAGTCCACGGCGGCGGCGAGCCGCTCGTGGCCGCTGTGCGCGGCTGCGGCGCGGTCGCGGGCCTTGTGCTCGATCCGATCGGCGAGGGTGGCCTCGGCGTGGGCCCGGCGCTGGCGCCGGCCCGCTCGGTTGCTGGTCGGGGTGCTCATGCCGCCTCGCTCCCGGCCTCGATGGCCGCGCTCTCGCAATTCTGCTGGCCGATTTGCTTGCTGTTCTGCACGCGGTCCTGCCTGCTGGTGGCGCTGTCGAGGTCCTCGTGAAGCACGGCCAGCAGGGCGCTGGCGCGGTCGGTGCCGATCGCGTGCCCGGCGGCCCGCAGCCCGCTGATCAGGGCCGACCGGCTGATCCGGCGGCCTTCCTCGAGGTGCATCCGCTCGGCGATCGCACGGCCCGCCTCGACCAGCTCCGGCTCGAACCCCTCGCTGTCGAGTGCGCGCTCGGTGCCCCGGCCGGAGTGCTCCGTGCTGGGGCCGGGCTGCTCGCCCACGGCGTTCGCGCCGGGCCGGTCCAGCTCCGACCGCAGCGCGGCCGCCTCGGTGAGGACCTGGTCGTGGGCCTGCTTCAGGTGCTCCAGCTCCTCGCCGGCGGCGGCGAGCCGGACGTGGGCCTGCTCGGCGGCGGCGAGCAGGCTCTGCTCACGCTCGACCAGCTCACCGCGCACAGCCGCGACCTCGCCCACTGCCCGGTCCCGTTCGGCTGCGACGTCGGCGAGGGCCTGGTCCCGCTCGGCCGCGGTGGTCGCGGCGGCCTCGACCTCGCAGAGCAGCGCGTCGACGACCTCGACTTCGAGCATCCCGGCGCGGGTGAGGGTCCAGGCGTGGTTCCAGGCGGCGTCGGCGTCGACGATCGGGTCGGCGCTGGTGGGGCCGAGCTGCAGGCGCCGCGACCACGCCCGCCACGACACGATCGGGAACCGGGCGGCGCGGGCCAGGCCCGTGAGCCGGCGCCGGCGACGGAGCCCGTCGGCGCGGGCGGTCCGCTCGTGCTGCGACAGCAGCTCGACCAGACCGAACCCGACCAGCGACGCGACCGCGAACACGGTCCCGACCTGCCAGTTCGGCAGGTAGTGGCTCAGGTTCAGGCCCGCGGCGGTGAGCGCGATCGTCCACATCCCGGCCGCCAGACTTCCGGCCGGCTGACCGGCCCGCTCGGCCTGGTGACGACGCCAGGCCAGCAGCCACGCTGCGCCCTCCAGCATCAGCGGCACCAGCGCCGGCAACAGCCCCGGCAGGTGCATCACGTCCTTGCCGAACTGGTACTGCCCCGAGGTCGCGATCAGCGTCGGCGCGGCGCAAGCCACCAGGCCCGCCACCGCGGGCGCCGAACGCCGCCCCGCGACCCCGCGGGCCCGCCACAGGTCACGGCGGCCCTGCTGTGCGACTTGCCGGTCGACGCGCCGCTGGGTGACCGTGGCGGCCGCGCGCTCGGCGCGGCGCGCTGCGGTCTCCTCGCGGATCGACTCCGCGCGGGCACGGCGCTCCTCGGCGTCAGCCGCGGCGCGCTGGCGCTCGACGCGCGCGGCGGCCCAGTCCGTCGTGCTCACGATGCTCAGTCCTCCTGCGTCGATCCGGTGGCCGGGGCGTCCTGCTCGCGCCGGACCTGGAACTCGGCCTCGTCGAGCTGGGTGTGCTGCTCACCGAGGGCGTCGGCGAGCAGCTGCAGCGTCTGGCGCCGCCGGCGATGACGGCGGTTCAGCGCGGCGACCTCGGCGGCGTTCTGAACGTCCTGCTCGGCGATGGCGGCCTCGACGATCCGGGCCAGCTCGTCGGTCTGACGGGCGTAGGCGCCGACCAGGTCCGCGCCCGACACGACGTCGCTGACCTCGGGTACCTCACGGGCCGCGGGCACCAGGGCCAGCAGCTCCTGCAGAGAGGTGCGCTCGATGCTCACGCCGCCACCGCCGGATCCGCGGCCGCGGGACGCGGCATCCGCCGGTTCGCCCGGTTCGCCCGGCGCTCCTCGCGGGTCGTACCGCCCCAGACGCCCCACTCCCCGGCGTCGCTGGCCCACTGCTCGCACAGCGCCCGCACCGGGCACCCCGAGCAGATCGAGCGCGCCTCGGCGACGGCCTGTTCGCTCTCCTCGATCGGGAAGAACACCTCGATGTCGACGCCGAGGCAGTGGCGCCCCGGGTCGTCGAGGTGACGGGGGCTGGGGCCGGCGGCCTCGTAGGCCCTCCCGACCGCGTACGTACCGTTGGACATGCGGGTCGTCTCCTTCGTTCGACTTGGTGTGCGACCTGCAAGGGCCTCGACGGGATGCAGCCCGTCGGGGCCGTCGCTGTACGAGCCTTGTAAACCTTGCATGCGTTGCGCCATGGACGATAGAGGCTGACCCTGAAGTCTTGAAAGGGTTGCATGGCTGGTTTTTTTTGCGGATGTTGTGGGATGGTGGCGCCGTGGCGGTCCAAGGGAAGCGACGACTGGTCGGAACCGGTGTTGCGGCTACAGAGCTCGGAGTCGATCCGGCCACGTTGTGGCGCTGGGCGAAGGCGGGGGTGGTCGAACCCGAGCTGCGCACCGCCGGAGGTCATCTGAGATGGGACCTGGAGTCCCTACGTCGCCAGATCGACGCTCTTCCTGACGAAGTCCCCGGTGAGCCTGTCGAGGGCTCGTCGCCCGCCTCGGAAGGATGATTTGAAGGCGCCACGTCATAACAATCGGTCGATTCGTGGACGGTGGCTAGACCTTCGTGATTGCCAGGCGTTGACAACACTTTGGAAATTTTGGCAATTCGGCTCCGGTGATCTGTCATGACGTTCGGGGAAGCCCTGCGTGAGGCGCGCCTTCGAGCTGGACTGAAGCAGTCGCAGCTAGCCCGACAGCTGTACGTATCCCCAGCTCAGCTATGCCGCATCGAGAAGGGCGAGCGGAGGGCAAGTCCTGAACTCGCAGGGCGTGCAGACGACGTACTGGGTACCGGGAAACGGCTCCGGGAGGAGCTGGTCGGGCGCTCGCACTCAACCGCTGACGCAGTAGCGTCGGGGGAACTCGGACCCTTGGTTGCGAGTCAGACGCCCAGAGGGGAGACAGTTTTCGTGCCCGCATCGCGACGAGATTTCCTGGCGGGCATGTTCGGCGCCGCTTTGGCCGGCCTCGGGCACTCACCGGCTTTCGGCGGCGAGAGCATCAAGCCCGCGGCCTACTTCCGAGCGGCTCGGGACACCCTGATCTCCATCGACAACCTGATGGGCCCCCGACGTGCCATCCCAGAGGTCCTCGGACAGCTTCGTGAACTTGACGCCGCGCGTCGAGCTGCGCGCGGGATCGACGGCAAGGAGCTGGTCCACCTGCAGGCGAACTTCGGTGAGCTGTGCGGATGGATGCACCAGGACCTGGGTGACCACCAGGGCGCAAGGCTCTGGACCGACCGTGCGTTGGAGTGGGCCCACATTGCTGGGGACCCCGAGCTGACTGCCTACGTCCTCAGCAGGAAGGCGCACCTGGCCAGCGACATGGGCGACGGCCAGAGCGCCCGCGAGATCGCCGATGCGGCTGTCCGGATCGCTCCGAACAGCCGGCTGGAGAGCACCGCTCGGGTCTACGGAGCTCACGGGTTCGCGCTCGAAGGCGCTGCTACTGAGACGGATCGGGCATACGACTTGGCACATGCGGCTGCTGCGAAGCCGAAGGGCGACGCCACACGAGGCAGATGGCTCGATGGCAACTACATCGAGGCCCAGCGCGGCCGATCGCTCGTTGCCTTAGGCCGGTACCACGCAGCCGTGGACGTGTTCGAGACCGCCATCGCCACCCTGCCCCACGGCTACCGGCGTGACCAGGGGGTCTATCTAGCCCGCCAGGCACTGGCCCATGCGGGGAACCACGACGGCGATGCAGCAGCGACCGCGGGTATCGAGGCTCTGCAGATCGCTCAGGAGACCCATTCCGGGCGGATCGCGACCGAGCTGCCCCAGCTTGCTCGTGTGCTTCCCCGAGGTGCCACGGGCATTGCTGGCACGTTCCACGATCGATTCTCCGCCGCGGTGTCGGCGGAGTAGGACGAGAGGAGTCCAGCTGTGCGCCCGTATGTCCTGCTCAGCGTGGCGATGTCCATCGACGGCTATATCGACGACGCCTCCGACGAGCGACTGCTGCTGTCCAACTCGGCTGATTTCGACCGTGTCGACGAGGTCCGCGCCCAATCTGACGCGATCATGATCGGGGCCGGGACTCTCCGTGCCGACAACCCACGTCTGCTGGTCAACAGCGAGGAACGGCGAGCTGCTCGACTCGCTCGGGGGGCGTCTGAGTACCCGCTCAAGGTGACCTTGAGCGCTTCAGGTGCTCTCTCCCCGGATGCCAAGTTCTGGCACCACGGCGGGGCGAAGGTCGTCTACACGACCGACGCCGCGTATCCGGACCTGCTCGACTCACTTGGATCATGGGCCGACGTGGTGAGCTTGGGGGCCAAGACCGATCTCGGACGCATGCTCGACGATCTCGGCAGCCGCGGGATCGAACAGCTGATGGTCGAGGGCGGCAGCTCGATCCACACTCAGTTCCTCGCACAGGGCCTAGCCGACGAGCTGCAGGTCGCGGTCGCGCCGCTCCTGGTCGGGGAGGACAAGGCCCCCCGCTTCGTCCAGCCAGCAGCTTTCCCCGGAGGCCCGACACATCGTCTGCGGCTGGAGAACGCGGCCCAAGTCGGCGACGTCGTCGTGCTGCGGTACCTGCTTCGTGAGAGCGAGAGCGCCGCATGACCGCGCCCGACGCTCACTACCTGGAGATGAGCATCGCACTCGCAGCGAACTGCCCTGTCTCGTCGTCGGCGTTCGCGGTCGGGGCCGTCCTCGTAGGCCCTAGCGGCGCTGTACTCGCGAAGGGCTGGTCCCGGATGAACACTCCCCATGATCATGCGGAGGAAGCCGCGCTACACCTGGCGTCGCAGGACGGGGCTGATCTGACCGGGGCGACGATCTACTCCTCGCTGGAGCCGTGCGGGGACAGGGCGTCTCGGCCTGTCAGCTGCGCGCAGCTCATCGTCGAGGCGGGCGTCGCCCGCGTCGTGTACGCGGCGAGGGAGACCTCCCAGTTCGTCGAGGTCCCACGTGGGCGCGCGGTGCTCGCCGCCGCTGGCGTTGACGTCGCTCAGATCGAGGAGTTTGCGGAACGGGCACAAGACGCTGCGCGGAGTCGCCAGGGAGGTACGCCTACGATCGACCCCGAAACGACCTTCGGGGCGGCCTCGTAGAGACTGCCCCGAAGAAGTCATTCGGACGAAGTTGGCGCTTCGTCTGAGTGGCACCCGGCCTGCCAGCCGGATCCCAAGAAGCCACCCATTTCCCAAGGTGAGACGACATGACCCCAGTGACCACCAGAGCCTCACGGCTCCACGTGGCACCCGAGCTGCGTCGTATCTGCGGCTCCGAACCACCCCCAACCAAGGGGGTCGTTCGTGTCTGAAGATACGCGGACTCTGGAAGAGTTGCGACCCCCGGGGCCTTCCTCCGGGTACTCGGCTGGCTCGGATCACTCGCCCGCCGACGCGGAGCGCGGCCGGGATTTGTCCCAGACGTTGCTGGATCTGGCAGAACTTCCACTGGCTGCGCGGTTGGTGCCGTGGCAACTCAACGATCTGACCGCCAGCTCACCCGAGTCCGGCCAGTCGGAATTGGACCTGGGGAGCCGGCCGCACGTCGGGATCGATGGCGGTCCGGACCGGGACCAGGAGGTCCTCCCGCTGGAGCCGGCTCCAGCGGTGGCTCGTCGTCGTGGGCTTCGCGCGGCGCGTGTGCTGGCGTCGCTGGGACGTCGGGCTCCGGACCCGGACTCGTTGCCTGCCTACCGGGCGTCGCGGCTGCGACAGGCCCGCTGGGCGGGCCGTAAGAGAGCCGCTGCAGCGGTGGACCGGCAGGGACCGGGTCGGTGGGAGCGGGGGGACCTGGTCGCGGCGGTCCGAGTCCAGGGCGGCTGCGTGGTCGATCAGCGGGAGGCCGCTGAGCTCGTCGAGCGCGAGGTGCTGTCCGAGCGCTGGACCGGTCCGCACGCCGAGCGGGTGCGGGTGATCCTGGCCTGTCTGGTGCGGGCGATGGACTGGGAACACGGCCTGGTGCAGGGCGTGACGCGGGCGGCGATGGCGGCCGCAGCCGGCTGTAGCGAACGCACTGTGAGCCGGACGCTGGCCTGGGCCGCTGCCGCGGGTCTGGTGCTGGTGGTCGAGGAGGGCGCCAGCGGGGACTGGCTGCGGACCAGCACGGGCCGCAGCCGGACCCCCACCTACGCCATCACCGACCCAAAATCCCAGGTCAGAGACCTGAATTACAACATTGTCACCCTCCCTACGGGTTCTGTTCAGGAAAAGAACCCACACCCCGACCAAGGGCAAGAGAGATCTCCCGACAAGAAGCCGGGATCCCCGAAGACTGCGCTGAGAGGGCGGTGGCCGCTCTACGGGGCGCCCACCGACCCCGATCACCCGGACCCGGGCCCGTAACCGCCTCCTAGAGCGTCTGGGGCGGCCGCACGGGCGGCTGTCGCGGCGGCAGCGGACGCAGGTGTCGGGGATGTTGGCGTCGTGGTGGGACGCGGGGATGTGCCCGGCCGGAATCCTGCACGCCCTGGATCGCCATCCCGACCGGCCCGGGGTGGCGCGCGGTGACGCGGTGAGCGGTGCCCGGGACCTGGCCGCGGTCCTGGGTGCCCGGCTGGCGCCGTGGCGGGGCCGGCTGCACGAGCTTCCGACCGTGGTCTGGGGCCGGCCGGTCCTGGCCGAGGGCCACGACCCGGCGAGCGGGCAGCGGGCGGTGCGCTACGGACTGCCGATCACCCCCCGGACCGGAGCACGGGCCGACATCGACGACACGGGCGGCGAGTCGGACTGGTGCGCTGTGGACCTCGGACCGGATCGGACCTCGGACTCCGGACCGGACTCCGGACCGGAGCCTCCCGGTCCGCGGGTGCGGTCCGCGGTCCCGGACCGGTCCGGGGAGCCGATCACTGCGGCGGGGTCCGGTCCGCTCCGGTCCGGTGCCCCGGACTCGGTCCCGGTCCGGTCCGGGCCCGGCGCGACGCCGGTGCCCGGTCGGTCCGCGGCGAGGCCGGGCTGGCGGTCGAGCGCCCGGCGCGGGCGCGTCAGCGGGGTGCATGCCCGAGCGTTGAACCGGGCCGCCGCTGAGCGTGCCGCCCGGGCCGAGGCGCCCGGCCGCGACGGGGACTGATCGGCCGCCCGGGCCCGGCCTGGAGCTTGATGCATAGGTGTTGGGGGTCGTGGGGGCTGTCGCGGGTTCTGGCAGCAGGCCGGGGCTGCGACAGCGGCCGTGGGCGAGCCGGGCGGAACGTGGGACGGGGAGCGCGCGGGATCGATCCGTGGGGCCGTGCGCGGGTGCGGCCCGTACGGAGGGAGCCCGGGGCACGGAAATTTCCGCCGGAGCCGGTTTGCGGCCCAAGGCGCGCGCATGTACGCGCGCACGTACGCGCGCCCGACCGGAAATTTCCACCCCGAACAAGATCAAGTTTCCGAGCGGCGGCCCACCATCAAGATCAAGTTTCCGGGCCGGGAACGGCCCCGTGGCGCCTCCTGACGACGTCCGAGGCCGGACCAGTCACGCTCGGCCCAGGCGCCTCTCCAGTGGCCGGGCTCGCCGCGCGGTGGTCCGCCGCTCGCGGGCGACCGCCCGCCGTCCGGGACGCCGGTGCGTGCCGGGGCCCCCTCCCCCGGCGACCACCCTCACCGCGCGGGCCGGGGCTCGATGAGCGGGAGCCGGCCCCGCACCCGGCTGTTGCCCCACGGTGAAGGTCCGGGCGCGGCCCGCGCGGGCCGGGCGGGGCCGATCTGGAGCGGGGCGGGGCCGCCCGGGGACCGGACCGCACCCGCACCCGCATCCGGTCCTCTGCGGCTGGCTCGGACCTGGCCAGGCCGGGACCGGGACAGGTCCGGACCGGGGGCTACCGAGGTCCGGCGGCGTCGGTCCCGGTCCGGCGAGGTCCGTCGCGCTCCGGCGGCGTCGGCAGGTAGCCGTGGGAGGTGAGCCAGTCGCGTAGGGCCTCCTCGACGATCGGCTGGGGGGAGAGCCCGGACCGCTCGACGGCGTCGGTGAGGGCGGCGTCGAGGTCGACCAGGATGCGAGTGGAGAGCTGGACCCGCTCCGGTCCGCGGGGCCGCCCGACCCGGCGGGGCCGGCGCCCGTTACCGGTCCGGTCGGTCGCGGACCGCTTCGCCGCCGACCTGGCGGCCGGCCGCGGGGAGCCGGCCCGCTCGCGGTCGGTCCGGCCATGCTCACCGCTGTCGTTTCCGCGTGCGGAAACGACAGCGGGCCCGTCGACGGGGTCGGGGGTGGGGTCGGCTGCAGGGCGCTCCGGTGCGGCGTCCGGGTGGTCCCGCTCGGGCACCGCCGTGGCTGGGGCCGGGGGGAGGTCGGCGGGGTCGCGGTCGGCGTCGGCGGCCCGGCGCAGTCGCGGCTTGCTCTTCGCCTGGTCGATCAGGCCGGCCATCAGCGCACCTCGGCAATCGTGGCAAGGGTGTTGAGCACCAGGGTGTAGGCGGTGATCAGGTCTTGGGCGTCGCGGCCGGGGGCGGTGGTGATCGGCACGCACGCGGTGCGGGCCTCGCGGCGCACCACCCGCTTGGGGATCACGACGTCGACGACGTCGTCGAAGCTGTCGAGGTAGGTGGTGTCGCTGAGCTCGCCGAGGCGGGTGCGGGGCTCGACGATGGTCCGCAGCACCCCGACCTGGTGCAGTGTCCCCGGATGGGTGCGGGCCAGCCGCGAGGCGGTGCGGCGGGCGTCCTGCACCCCGACCAGGCCGTCCTCGTCGAGGGTCCCGGGGAAGACGACGTGGGTCGCGGCGAGCAGACCGGCCCCGACCAGGCGGCCGCCGGCGCGGGGCGGGAGGTCGATCACGACCAGCCGGAAGCGCTTGGCGACACCGTCGAGGGCCAGGGCCAGGCGGTGCTCCAGGTTCGGGGTGCTCGTGTCGGCCTCCCGGTGGGCCAGGACCCGCTCGGCCGCTAGGACCTGCACCGGTCTCCACTTCGGTCCGGCCGGGCGTAGGGCTTGCTCGGCGAGCCCTCGTAGCTCGGGTAGCTCTTCGGGGTCGGCGTCGGGGGGCTCCCAGAGCAGGTCGTTGACCCCGAGGGCCTCGGGGTCGGTGCTGACCGCGTCGAGCTCGGCGGTCAACGTCGCGCGCGGGTCGAGGTCGATGGCGAGGACCTCGTGCCCAGCCGCGGCCATCACCGCGATCAGCCCGGAGGCCAGCGAGGACTTCCCGACCCCGCCCTTCTCGCTGTCGATGGCGAGCACGACGGTGCCCAGCTCGGCCGGCCACCGCAGGCTCGCCGGGCCCGCCTGTTGCTGGCGCTCCAGCGCCGCCCACGCGCTCACGGGTGCGTTCACGCCGCAGAGCATGGCCGAACTCGGCGTGCAATCTCAACACCGACTTCGTGCGCATTTCCGCACGCGATAAAGAATGCGGGTACGGAAGTGCGCGATCGGCCACGGCCGTTCGGCGCTGTCGGCACACTGACGTCCTGCTGGTGACGGGATCTCCCGTCACGTGATCGTGGAAGGCGGCGACGTTGGCCGAGGAGTCGTATCTCGACCTGGACCGGTGCGCGGAACTGCTCGGGGCCAGTCCTCGGGTGCTGCGCAGAGCGGTGCGCAGCGGCGGGTTCGCCGAGCCGGCCGGTGACGACGCCGGTCAGCCGTACTGGGATCCGGAGACGGTGCAGCGGTGGTGGGCAGCCCAAGGTCCCGACCAGGCGGCGTCGGTGTCGGTCGAGCTGTGGCCGGCGACGACTGAGCCGGCGGAGTTTCTCGGGGCGACTCGGCTGCAAGACCCTCGCCGCAGACACGACGAGGTCGTGCTGCGGTGGTCGTGCCCGTCCGGGGTCGTAGGGATGCTGTGGCGGCCGGACCCGAGCCACGCCGCGAGTCGACACCTCGCCGCGCTCGTCGACGAGGTCGAGGTGGCGGTGCTGCTGCGGGTCGCTGCGGACTTCGGCCTCTACGGGCCGTCGCTGACCGCGGTCAACCGGACCCGCCCGGGCGAGCGCTACGACGGGTCCTGGCCGGCCCTGGCGCTGGTCCTGGGGCAGCCGCTGCCCTACTGGCCGTTCGCGCTGCGGGACCCGGACCTGATCGCGGCCTGGGAACCAGGAGCGGCTCCGGTCGAGGCCCCGGCCGCTCCGGACATCGAGGTCGAGCCACTGCTGCGGATGGCGTCGCTGTTCGACCCGGCTCACGCCACCCATCGCGCCCTGATCGCGCTGGTGGGGAGGGTGCAGCACCGTGCCACCCGCTCTGCCGTCGCCGACTTGGAGATGCTCGCTGAGGTCACCGCCCGGACCGAGCAGTACCCGATGCGCTGGCCGGGCCTGGGGTCGGCCACGGTGGTCGCGGCCCACCCGTTCGACGGTGGCCCGTTGACCGGAACCGACGGGCTCGACCCCACCGTGGCCCGGATCGGGTGGGGTGAGCTGTTGGAGCGCACCGACCCGCTGTCCTGGGCGTGTGTGGTCCAGTGTCTGCGCTGGGACGGCGGACGCTACTTCCCGTTCGCGCAGCTGCTGCGTCTCGACCCGGACGACAGGGTCGGTGCCGAGTGGCGCCTGCGCCTGGAACCCACCACCGGCACCGCAGCGCAGTTCGCTCTGCTCACCGGTCCTTCCTACGAGATCGAGGGCCCCTGCTACCCGCGTGACGGCAAAGCCGATCTGATCGTGATGAAGACCCGAGGCGGATCCGCGCCCACCGTCGCTGTAGGCCACCAGCTGCGCTACAGCTGCTTCGCCGGCCTCGGCCGACGATGAGACCACCAGCATGAGCACCGAGAACAGGAAGACCACGATGGAGTCCGAGTCCGAGTCCGAGCTGGTGTCGTTCCCGTTCGGGCCGGGGTCGATGCGCCGGTTCCAGGCCGGGACGAAACGGGCTGCGGTGGTGCCGGCAGCGCAGGCGGTGTTGCTGGGTACCAGGTCGTCGTTGGTGGCGCGCTCGTCGTTCGGTGACGCCCGACTGCCGTTGCAGGTCATCGCCCGTCACGACCTCCCCGCTGGCCTTGACGGCCTGCCCAAGCAAGCTGAGGCGGTGGGCCTGACACTCGCTGACTTCACGAGCGAGACGCAGTGGTCCAGCTATATCGAGATGACGCGGGAGAACGTTCCGGGCGCGGCGGTGCTGCTGGTCATGGAACCGACCGGCCCGATGACCGGGACCCTGTACAACAAGAAGAAAAAGACGTGGGGCGGACTAGGGGCTTTGGCGTGGTATCGGGTGGATCTGGAGTTGCTGGCCCCGCCGGCTGCGCCGATCTACTCAGCTGATCAGGAAACCCTGGCCGCGCGGATCACGACCGTTCTCGATCACCTCGCTCCGGCAGCAGAAACCCGGGAGGCAGCCGAGGCCGTCGTCGAGGTGCTGCTGCAATCAGGGCGGGCCCACGGGAAGATCACACCCGAGCTGACCGCCGCGCTCGGGCATACCCGCGTCAATGCGGCGGTGGACTGGCTACGACGGAACAAGCTACTGGTCGGGCTGGCCCGGGAACGGGTGTGGAGCCCACGCCTGCTCGTCGGGTTACGGGTCCGGATACCGGTCTCACAAGCCGGCGACCGCACCCCCGAACCAGACCGACCGCCGCCGGCTCGGCGATAACCGCGGCCCGCCATGTCGTCCCATTCCGAGCCCTGGGCTTTCGAAGCTGGGCCCGAGGTTGATGCGGTGAGCCGCGGGTATCGGATCGAGGCCGATGTCGAGCTGTCCAGCGACTGAGCCTTTTTCAACCTGGCGTTTGTGCTGGTCAAGCCGTCGAGTGGGCCTCCCCGGACCGCGACCGCGCGGCGGCCTGACCTGCATCATCGGGGATCTGGCCGCTGCCGACGGGGCCCCTGCCGCCGCTTCGCGGCGGGTCCTCGGTCAGGTTGAAAAAGGCTGGCTACCAGCCGCGGCGTTCACGACGATCTATCCGACGGTGGAGGCAGCGATCCCGGTCGCGATCGAGGGCGTCGACGACGTCGAGATCGACGAAGTACGAATCGTGGCTGTGGGCACCGGCCGGGTGGCGTGGCGGTCCACCGAGGAAGAATTCGAGTAGCCGAACCCGCGGGGCCGAGGTACGAGTGGTGGTACTGCGGCGCTTCCCGTCCGATGTTGATGACGGTGGCCTGGCTGGGTAGCTCACCGCGGCCGGGTGTGGAGTGATCGATGGGCGGCGGCCCGAGGTCCGGCATGCCCGGACACGTCGCCGGCGTCGAGATCGCCCGCGGTTCTCCGCCCACGGTGCAGCCCGCGGCACGCTACAGATCCGCAGCGTGCCGCGGGCTGTCGGCGCGGCGGTGTATCGAACGTATCCGAGTTGTGGGCGAATTCAGGCGGTTGAAGCATCTAGCTCAACGAGTTCGGCGAATATCTCGGAGGGCTTCTTCCAGTTGTGGATTTTACGGGGTCGGTCGTTGATGTCGCAAGCCACCATCGCCAGGTATTTCGGGTCCGAGGTGATGTCCGTGCCTTTCGGGAAGTACTCGCGGACGATGCGGTTGAGGTTCTCGTTGCTGCCGCGTTCCCACGGCGAGTGTGGGTGGGCGAGGTACACCGGCATCGAGCCCTTGGTGACGGTGGCGTGGCCGGCCATCTCGGCACCGCAGTCCCAGGTCAGTGAGGCCCGCATGTGCGCGGGCAGACCGCTGGTGGCGGCGATGACCCCACGGCCGACGGTGAGCGCGTCGCGGCCGGTCAGGGGCACGAGGACCAGGAACCGGGAGGTGCGCTCGACCAGCGTGGCGACGGCGGTCTTGCCGTTCTTGCCGATGACCAGGTCACCCTCCCAGTGGCCGGGCACGGCGCGCCCCTGGGCGTCGGCGGGGCGGGCGTCGATGTAGGTCGGGTCCTTGATCCGCGGGGCCGGTGGGGGCTTGGCGCCGCCTCGTCGGGCGGTGCGCCCGGACCGTAGCGCGAGCAGCTCGCGGGCCAGCGTGGACACCGGGGTGGCATAGATCCACTGGTAGATCGCCTCGTGAGACACCCGACAAGCCTCGTCATCGGGGTGCTCGGTCGGCAACCGGCCCGCGATCGAGGCCGGTGACCAGCCACCACGCAACAGAGCATGCACGATCCCGCGCAACCGCGGGTGACGGTCCACCGCGAACTGCTTCGGCCGCTCCCGCGCCGCCAGGGCCCGTTCCTGCGCTGCCGCGGCCCGGTACTCGTAGCGTCCGCCGTGACGACGGACCTCACGAGAGATCACCGACCGATCACGACCCACCACCGAGGCGATCTGCTTGTAGGACAAGCCCTCCGCGAGACCCCTCGAGATCTCCTCCCGATCCGACAACATCAACATCTCACGCACGGAACATCCTGTCCCGCCGAACAACCAAGATCAAGTGCTACGACCGGCTGAACTCACCGTCAGCTCGACGCGTGAATGGACCGGGCCGTCCGCGCACAGGACGGCGTCACAGAGCTCGAACAGCGCATCCGCCCGCGCGGTCAACGAGTCGTAGAACTCCTGCCGGAACCCGGCGAGATCGCCCCGCCGAGCCGGAGTGTCGCCGAGCACCACCGGCCCGGCCACGGCACCGCCCCAAGGTTAAAGATCAAGCTGAGGAGCCTCGACCTCGGCCGCGCCAGAAAACCCGCCGTCGCCCTACACGCCGGTGGGGCGGCCCCCGGGGAGTCGGGGCCGCCCCACCCGGGGGAAGGCGGTCCAGCGCTGCTCAGCCCAGGGGAATGACTCCCAGCGCGATCGCCGTTGCCATCATCACCAGCGAGCACACCGCAGCCCGCCAGATGACCTTCTTGTGGTGATCAGCCAGATCGACCTTGGCCAGCGACACCAGCAGCAACATCGCCGGGACCAGCGGGCTGGTCATGTGCACCGGCTGCCCGATGATCGACGCACGAGCCATCTCCACCGGCGAGATACCGTAATGCCCGGCCGCTTCGGACAGGATCGGCAGGATCCCGAAGTAGAACGCGTCGTTAGTCAGGAAGAACGTCAACGGCATGCTCAGCACACTGACGATCACCGCGAACCACGACCCGATCTCCGGCGGCACCATCGCGATGATCCCGTTCGCCATCGCCGCGACCATCCCGGTCCCCGACAACACCCCGACCAGCACCGACGCAGCGAACACCATCGCGACCACCGCCACGATCGACGACGCGTGCGCGGTCACCGCCGTGACCTGATCAGCCGGGCGGGGGAAGTTCACGACCAACGCGATCGCCGACGCCGCAACGAACACCAGCGACAACGGCAACACATCCAACCCCAGCACCACCAGCAGCGCCACGGTCAACACCAGGTTGAACCAGATCAGCTTCGGCCGCAACGTCGGGCGGGTCGGATCCAGAACCCCACCCGCATCGATGAACCCCACCCCCGACGCAGACTCCGCCCCACCGACACCCCCGGCACCGGCACCGGCACCGGCAACCTCGGCGGCGGCGACACCGGCGGCGGCGTGCTCGGGAACCCGGTCGAACTCCGAGGCCACGACCGGCAACGGCCGCCCCGCGGCGGCGAGCCTCTTCCGCTCCGAACGGCCAAGGAGCCAGGCCAGGACCAGCACCGTGACCATCCCCAGCACCATCCCCGGGATCATCGGGTTGAACAACTCCGAAGGCGACACGTTCAACGCCGTCGCCGCCCGCGCGGTCGGCCCACCCCACGGCAAAATGTTGAGGACCCCGTTGGCCAGGTTCGCCACCACCGTCAACGTCACCGGGCTCATCCCCAGCCGCAGGTAGATCGGCAACAACGCCGACACCGTGATGATGAACGTCGTCGACCCATCACCGTCGAGGGACACCGCGCCGGCCAGCACCGCGGTCAGCACCACCAGCCGGACCGGGTCGTTGTTCACCGCCCGCAACACAAACCGGATCAACGGGTCGAACAACCCGACATCGATCATCGTCCCGAAGAAGATGATCGCGAAGAACAGCAACACCGCCGTCGGCGCAAAGTCCTTCATCGCCGACGTGATCGCCTTGACGACCCCGTCCTCCCCCGACTCCGCGACCCCCGTACCGACCGCGACCAGAGCAAACGTCAACGGCACCAACACCAGCGCCAACGTCGGAGCAAGCCGCTTCGACAAGATCAAAAACATGAAGACCGCGATCATCGCGGACCCCAGAGCAATAAGCACGTGGACCCTCACCATTGTCGGTCGATGTGCGAACACTGGCCAGCCAGCCCCCCCACCCGCAACATATGATCACAAAGAAACCAAAGATCACGTTGCAGACCGAAACTCCCCGGCGTCCTCACCACCCTCACCGGCCCGACGAAAACCCCCGTCACGCCCCCAGCACCGCAGACACCGACGACGGCGGCGGCGACGACAGAGCCCAGTAGCGGCCGGTCTTGGTCGCCAGCCCTGCGGCGGCGAGCGCGGTCAACGCTTTCGACACCGCCGGCGCCTTCCGCCCTGTCCGGGCAGCGATCTCCCCGGTCCGAGAACACCCCGCAGACAGAGCGGCGTACACCTCGGACTGCGCAGGCGACAACCCACTCACCTCAGCACTCACCTCAGCACTCACCTCAGCACCGACCTCAGCACCGAGGTCAGCGCTGCTCCCGAGGTCATCGAGGCTGGGTCCATCGCCGGCCACGGGCTCCCCACCCCGAACGGGCACAGCCACGACATCGGCGGCCGTCAACGCCGCCGGCACCGACCCACCCGACCACCCCGGCAACACCACCGAAGCCGCAGACTCCACGACCGGGGCGACGCACCCGCCGCCACTGGCGCCGGTGGCAGTGCTGGTGGCAGTGAGCCTTTTTCAACCTGACCGAGGACCCGCCGCGAAGCGGCGGCAGGGGCCCCGTCGGCAGCGGCCAGATCCCCGATGATGCAGGTCAGGCCGCCGCGCGGTCGCGGTCCGGGGAGGCCCACTCGACGGCTTGACCAGCACAAACGCCAGGTTGAAAAAGGCTCAGTGCCGGTGGCAGTGCTGGTGGCAGTGCTGCGGCGCCAGGCAGCCAGTTTCGCCGTCTGAGCCTCCCACCGCGCCCTCGGCGACAGCCCCTGAGCCGGCTGGAACCGCAGAACCGCCGCCGCGGTGTCCGGATCCAGAGCGGCACCGGGCACCGACCGCACCCACTCCCCCAGATCAGGCGCCCACGCCACCCGGCCCATCGCTATCCGCCCACCCGAACTCGCGAAGCAATACCCACCACCGGCCGGCAAGGGGCGACGCCGAGGGTTACCGGGCCGCGATCGCCCGGGAAGTCGCCATCCGCAACGCCGACTTCGGTGTCCCCCTCGGCGCTACTGAACTCGGCCACATCTCCACATCCATCGGCGACTGGACCATCCGCTACTCCCGGATGTGGAACGACGGACCCGCCGCCTACGACCAAGCCTTCCGAGCCATCCAAGCCGCACGCGGACGAAAAGGCGGCGTAAAAGGATCAGGACGCAACGGCGGACTCGCCGGAAACAGCCGACCCGGAGGACTTGCGCGGGGAGAGCGTCGCACAGAGGAAAAATTTCAACACCATGCGGCGATTGCGCGACGAGCCTTCTGATGTCTGCGCTCACGCCGCGCCGCCGGAACAGGACCGCTCGTGAGATCGCCGCGCAAGTCGGCCTCTCCGAGCGAACTGTCGTCCGAATGGTCGCCGAACCACGCGACAGCTACGAGCGGCGAGCCAAGAAGCGTCGAGCCACGGCTGTGAGACTGCGCCTCCGAGGGCTCACTTACCGCGAGATCGCCGACAACACCGGTGACAGCGTTGGCACCGTCGGGCGCCTCCTTGCCGACGCCCGACGCCGCGGCGAATGGGCCGCGGCCGCGGAGCGCCACGACCTCAATCACGCAGAGTGAGATTCCGGGGGATATCCCGAAGTGGCCCCCTAGCCGTCACAAGCCGTCACAGCCGTCACAAAATTATGGTTTGAGCAGGTCAGGTGTCGATTTTCCCTGTGACGGCTAGGGGGCCACTTCGGGATATCCCCCGGAATCTCACTGTGCGTGACTGTCGTGGCAGTGGCCTTCGGTGGCGGCTCATGTGCTGTTGCGGCGGGGATTTCCGGATGGTGCACGGAAGCGTCTTCGTTGTGGCATTACCACCGGACTGGTCGTCTCTTGGCGCGTTTCTTCTCTGGATATCGGATTTCCGCTGAGGGCGCTGAGAGCTGCCTTCTGATCCGTGTTGTACTATTCCTGATCTTTCGCCGCAGGATCACCTTTTCCGCGGCGTCGTTTTGAATCTGGTGAGCGGGTTTCCGTCGCGGTGGTCAGGTGTCCTGGACTCGGGCTGGTGGGGCTGGGAGGTGTCCCGGATTTTCTTATTATTGTCCCGGATTTCCCCGGATTGGCATAGATCATCTCCGGGGGGATGATCGGAGATTGGTGGTGTCCTCGTGGCTCTGTGAGGGGCGTCGTCGGTCGGTGGGCTCGGGGGCGGGCGGGTGGTGGCCTGATGGGGCCTGGGTGCCCCGAGAGTTCCCAGGTAAAAGCCGATAAAGCCCGACCAGGCCAGTGAGGGGTGCTCGGGTCTGGTCGAGGGACCTGGGAGGGGATTTAGAAGGCCGGTGGTGGGTGTGACCTGGGGGGATGGCTGGTGTCGCTGGCTGCTGCTGCGCGCCGGACACCCAATCCCTCCGCTTCGCTGCGTGATCGGGTGTCCGGCGCGCAGCAGCAGCCAGCGGTGTGGGGTGTGGCGTGGGATTGGAAGATTCAGTACGAAGTTCAATGGGTTAAAAAAAGCAAGGCCAAAGAGGGGGAAGGTCAAAAGAAAAGTGATGTGTGGGGTTGGCGTGGTGTGTGGTGGGGCGGGTTTCCAGTTTGGGTGAATTGCCGTATTAGGTGGAGGATCTAGGTTCCCATGTATCGAGTACTGAGTGTGGTCACATGATTGCTTCTGGTAGTGGTTCTTGACCGGTGGGGGGGGGGGCGTGTTCGGATGCGCTCGTGAGTGCGAAGAGGTTTGTCTACCGCGGTATTGGCGCGGTGCTGGTCGTGGCTGTTTCGATGGGGTCGGTTACGGGGATTGCTGCGGCTGAGGTTCCGGCGGCGACTGTGCCTGTCTCGAATTTCAGTTCGTCTGACATGCAGATTAGCCGAACTCCTCCAGGTTCGGGCGGTAGATTAGATGAGCTCGTTGAGAGGCTCCGCTCTGTTCCGGCTGGTGCGCCTCCCGAGCAAGCGGCAAGAATTATTTACCCGAATGACCCGGCAGGGCAGGCTGAGTATGTCAGGCTTGCGCGGGAGGTCGATAGAGGATCTGGGGGCAGAGCACTGCCAGCTGTTTTATCGCCTTTTATTGTGCCGCTGGGGATATGTGTGGCTGGTGGAGCTATTGGGAGCGAGATTGGCTCACTGATAGTTTCGGGAAAGCATGCTACAGTGAGGGGAATGGTGGAGCGCGCAGTAGGGACGTGCATTATTACGGTAGTCCCGCCCCCACTTCGCGTTGCCGCCAACGCTGCTAAGCCCGCTATTGTCACAGCGATTATGGCCTTCATTATTCGCCATAGTGCTCTCTGATAGAGTCTTTGTCTCATGAGAGCCTGGGGGGATAGAGCTGCTTTATTTATCCGAACTCACTGGAGGCTGACTGTTCTGTATCGCGGCATACTCCTTGGAGTGGTCGTCCTCTTCGTTCAGCGCGAGACGCTTTTTTCCGGGCGCCCCGCACTTGAGCTTCGAACATTTGCTGCCGCCTTATTTGTAGGACTCCTTTTCTCGCCAATTGTCTACTTCTCCGAAGTTAAGTTTATGGAGTGGTGGGGGCGGATAAACGGAAAGAGTAAGTGACTCACGCTGGCGGGGAGCCGCGCCTCTGGGCGGGTGTGGCCCGGAAGCGGCATCGGTAGCGGGTGGTCTTCCGGGGCTGGTTCCGGCCCGGAGGTCATTGGTGGATGCATAGGTCCTGGCGGTTGTTGATCGGTCGATCGCGCCGCCGTCGCGGTGTCGCGTGTCGGTCGGTGCGGCTGTCGCCGTTCAAGGTCAAGTCTGCCAGCACCTATGCATCATCTGATGATCTTCGGTCGGGTGTGTGTCGGGCGTGGTCGCCGGTGGTGTCCGGGTGGTGGTTCTGCGGAGTGGCTTCGGGTCCGCCTGCGGCGGAGCAAGTTAGGCGTTTCCCTAAGGAAAACGCCCGGCCCGTCCGGCCCGGCTCGGTGTGCTCGGCTGCTGGGAGTGGTCGGTGGTGGCGCCGTCGGCTCGTCGGGTCACTGCCGGCCCGGCCGGTCGGTACTGGAAGGCGCGCTGGTCGAGTCCTGGTGTGGGGTGGTGGGGTGGGTGACACGCGGGCTGACCTGGGGGTTCGAGACAGGTGGGCCCGCGACCTGGGATTATGCAAGTGAGGCGCAAGCAACAACCAAGTCAGTACTTCGCCCGAGCGGCAGCGAGGGCGGACCGTTCGCGGCTAGCCGCGAACCACCAGACACAGGGCGAAGCTCAATGCCTTGAAGCCGCGCCCCGCACCCCTCGACCGGCACCGCCCCTCGGACCGGCCCCGTCACCGGCAGGAGCCCCACCCCGTGCCCCGTTCCGGTCTGCTGGGTCCCCCCACCGCCAGGCAGGAAGCCCTCAGAGGCTCCCTGAGCGACGAAAACCTGGGCCCCGGCTACCTAGAGTCGGGGGCATGCCGTTCGAGGCGGCTACGGCGATCTGGGAGCGTTTGTGGACGTCGCGGTACCCGCTCGCCGCGGACGCCTTCGACGACGGCGTGTGGCGGCAGACGAGGGCGGCGGCGATGACCCGCCTCCACGTCGAGCTGCACCCCCGCCAGGTGTGGGGTCTGATCGGTGTCGACGTCGACCACCCCGACGCGGTCCTGCGGATGGTCTCCACCGTCGACAACCACCCCCAGCCGAACGTGATCATCGAGAACCCCGTGAACGGTCACGCACACGCCGCCTGGGCCATCACGACCCCCATCAAGGTCACCAACTACGGATCCCGCCGATCGGTCCGCTACGGCCTGTCCATCGAAGAAGCACTACGCCGCGCCGTCGGTGGTGACCCGCACTACCCGGCCCGGCTGATCAAAAACCCGTTCCACCCCCGCTGGATGACCCACTTCATCCACGCAGACACCTCCACCCTCGACCGATTCGGCGGAACCCTCACCCCGGCCGGGCACATGCCCGGACGTGGCTGGCACAACCAACGCCGCCGCACCCCCGTCGGGCACTCCCGCAACGAAACCCTCTTCCACGGCGTCCGGCATTTCGCCTACCGGGAGATGCGCCACCACTGGGGCGACCCTGAGGGCTACCGCGCCGCGATCGCCCGTGAAGTCGCCATCCGCAACGCCGACTTCGACACCCCCCTCGGCGTCACCGAACTCGGCCACATCTCCACATCCATCACCGACTGGACCATCCGCTACTCCCGAATGTGGAACGACGGACCCGCCGCCTACGACCAAGCATTCCGAGCGATCCAAGCCGCCCGCGGACGAAAAGGATCAGGACGCAACGGCGGACTCGCCGGAAACAGCCGACCCGGAGGACTCATGCGTGGCGCAAATCGCTCGGACGAGGCTTGGGAGCTTCACAAAGCGATCGAAAAGGCAGGTCTAGTGTGACCGCGCGAACCCCAAAACGTCGCGCCCGGACAGCCCGTGAGCTTGCCGAGCAATTCGGTGTAACCACTCGGACGGTCCGGGCGATGCTCGCTGAACCTCGGCCTGCGTATGAGCAGCGCGCTCGAGATCGCCGTGAGGTAGCTTCCCGCCTCCGGCTCCGAGGGCTCACCTACCGAGAGATCGCCGATCGGACCGGAAGCAGCGTCGGTGCCGTCGGGCGCCTTCTCCACGATGCCCGCCGCAACGGCGAATGGGGCGAAGCCCTAGCGCGCCACGCCGACCACCCCCGTAACAGAGAGTGACTTTTCTGGGAGTGTCCCGAAACAGCCCTCAACCCTCCTCAATCCTCCTAACCCTCCTAACCGCCACCAGGTACGCAGGCCAGAACCCAAGTTGATCTTAGGAGGATTGGAGGGCTTAGGGGTCGCGCGGATTGATGGATGATCATGGGCGGCGGTGTGGTCGGCTGTCCCAGCGGTGCGTGGTCCAGGCCTGCCGGATCAGGCTACGGAGTGTGATGATGGTGTCGGCGAGGTCGAAGAACGCGTCGACGACGGTTTCGCGGCGTTCGTAGCAGCGCTGCAGCCGGTTGAAGCTGTTGTGCCAGGCGTTGGTGCGCTCGATGTGCCAGCGTTGGGTGGCCTGGATCGGTGCTTTCTCGCCCTTGCGCGCGATCTCGCTGTGCAGGCCCCGTTCGGTGAGTGTGTCGCGGGTCTTACCGGAGTCATAGCCGGCGTCGAGGTGCACGGTGATGTCGTCGGGCAGCGGGCCGAGAGCGTCGAGGTGGTCGAGAGTGGGGCCCAGTAGCGGGGAGTCGTGGCGGTGTGCCCCGGCCAGGACCCGGCCCAGTGGGATGCCATGGCCCTCGACGAGCACCGATCGCTTCATGCCCTGTTTACGCCGGTCAACCGGTGACGGTCCGGCGACCTCACCGCCGCCGGGGGCCTTGGTGATGGCGCCGTCGACGGCAACGTCGTCAAGCAACAGGCCGACGATGCGGTCGTAGGCGTCCAGGGCGATCCGGCGTAGCTGGGCGAAGACCCCGAGCCGGATCCACTCGTCACGGCGATCGCGGATGGTGGTCGCCGAGCAGGTGCTGTCGGAGACGCCCTGATACGGGCAGCCGAACCGCAGCACCTGCAGGAGCTTGTCGAACACGACCCGATCCGCGATCCGGCGGCGGTGACAGCCCCACGGATGAGTGGGATCGAACTCGACCCGGGGCGGCAGCAGCGCGGCGAACTGGTCCCACAACGGCTCGGTCAACCATGATGGCAGGGCGGGCACGCGGCCTCCAGACGATCACGAAGAGTCAACAACTTCATGATCGACAGGCCCGTGCCCGCCCCTCACCATCGACACCCGGCCGCGACCCAGCTGTGATCAATCCGCGCGACCTCTTAGGAGGATCAATCCTCCTAAGCCCTCCGGGTGTCACCGCCGCCGGGTCAGTCTGCGACTGGGTGACCTGCGGAAATGGCCGATTCAGGCGCGGCGCCCTTGTTGTCACTGGCGGTGATCAGGTCGGGCGCGTATCGCTGCCAGGCGTCGCCGAAGGCGCTGCGCCGGTAGCCCTTGGTCTGGCCGAGGCCGGGGAACCCGATCTTCTCGGACCGGATGCCGTACTCCTTGAGCAGCTCGCCGAGCTTCTTCGCCGAGAGCCCTTCCCCGCGTGGTCCGTAGTCGCTCCACGGGGCCTCTGGGTCGGCCCGGAGCAGTTGGAGTAGCCGTGCCGTCGGCAGGGCGGCCTCAGCGCCGAACGCGGCATGGCAGTCGGCCAATAGGCGGATGGGTTCGGACTGTTCCTCGTCGCCCTGGTCTTGCAACGTGAGGAGTGCTTGACGTGCGCGGTGGGGCCAGTCGGCTCCGGCGTGGTCGGCGATGGCGATCAAGGGTTCCCAGGTGTCAGCGGCGCGGTCTTCGACGGGCATGACCGGCTCGGCCGCCTCCAAGGTCGGCAGGTCGTCACGTAACCAGCCGTGCAGGCGCTCAGAGAGCTTCTGAAGGCGTGGGCGGTCGCGTCGGTGCCGATACGGCGCGACCTGCTCTGTGGGTGTTCTGCGGCGCATCTGGACGACCACAGCGCGGTCTTCGATGGTGTCGGGCATGCGTCCGATCCCGGCGAGGGCTGCCATGGCGAACGTGGAGATCGTCTGGACCTGGTTTTTGTGCTGGTCGTAGCGTTTCGCGGGCCGGTTGCGTTGGTGTCCGGCGTTGAGCAGGCCGCGGAGGTCTTCGTGGTTGTCGGCTTTCGGTCCGAAGATCGTGTCGGCCTCGTCGACCAGCATCGTCGGTGGATCTTGCGTGATGGAGCGGTAGACCGCGGCTGCGGTGGCGTTGACGGTGATGAACGGCTGGTGGCAGGCGCCTTCGACGACGTCGAGGAGCCTTGATTTGCCGCAGCGCTTCTCCGGGGCGCGGATGACCAGGCGGGGTGCGTGCGCCCAGGCGGGTTGGGCATGTGTGGCGGCGATCCAGAGGACCACGGCGACCCCAGCGGCGTCTGAGGGCAGGGACACGTAGCACCGGAGGGCGGTTTCGAGGTCGTCGAGGATCACCGCCCCGACCGGGGCGGGCCCGGTGGTGTCGGACGCTGCCAGGGGCGTGGTGTCGGTCTTGGTGCCCGTTTCGGCACCTAGACCCTGACCTGCGGGTTCGCGGCCGTCGTGGGTGTTCACGCGGTCCTCCTGGTGATCGTCGCGGTTCGGGTGGTGTGCGGGTGGTGTCGCCAGACGCGGCCGGTCACCTCGGGCTCGGTCGGGTGCTCGGTCCAGGTACCGGTCGGGGCGTAGGCGCGGAGTTCCGCGGCGGGATGTCCGTGCGGGTAGCGCCCAGCCGCGGTTTGCAGGGCGTCGAGGTCGGCCCGCCAGTACCAGCGCCCCCGCCAGGGCCCGTCGAGCAGCACAGCCAGCTCACGGCCGTCAGCGACCTGGACGGCGAGCCGCGACGAGGTCCGGGGCGAGGCAACGCGGTGCTGCCGCGTCGCTTCCGGTCCTCGCCCGCCCTGGGGGCGGGCTGTGGTCCGGGTCGACTTGCCCACGACCAGCTGCTCCCCGGTCGTCGTGGCCGTCGTTGTTGTGGCTGGGGTGGTCATGCGGCGGCCTGGCCGTGGATCCATTCGTCGATGTCGCCGTGCGGTGGGTAGCGGCGCCGCATCAACTCGGCCAGGGACGGCTGCCGGGCCAGCCCGGCCTCGGCGTAGGCGGCGGACATGGCCTTGCTGGCCTCACGCAGGGCGATCCAGTGGGCGTGCCGCAGGTCGGCGACCTCCACCCCGACCCGCGCTGCGACCAGCAGCGGCGCGGTCGGCTGGGACCGGCCCAGCACGGCGGCGAGGACGGTCGGGTCGACGAAGGCGATCACCTCCAGCGCGTCAGCGCGGCCGGCCAGGGCTTCGTCACGGGGGTCGGACAGGTGCGGCGGTGGGTGCGGCAACGCTGACTGACCCACCGATATCGGTGACTGTGTGTGACTATGTGTGGGCATGGTTGTCTCCTGTTGTGGGCATGCCGAAGGGGAGGGAGGGAGGCGCGGGGGTGCCTTCTCCCTGGTCAGATGAGGGGTTTGGAGGGGGAGGGGTGGGTTGCCTCCCTGGCCTCCCTGAGACTCCCTGGGTGACTTTCTGTGCAGGTCAGGGCGGGGAGGGAGTCAGGGAGGGAGGTCAGGGAGGCGGTCAGGGAGTTCTCCCTGCCTCCCTGACGCCTCCCTGACGCCTCCCTGTCAGAACTGGGGCTTCTGGGGGCCTTCGCATCCATCACTGTCGGTGATGGGTTCGGTGGTGGGTTCGGTGTGGTGGTGGGTGTGGGCGTCGTGGATGCGGTGGGTGCTGAGGACCATGACGCCGTCGGATTTGTAGGGGCGTGCGGTGGTGGGGAGTTCGTCGGTGAGGCGGGCGAAGGTCCAGGCCTGGTAGTGGGCGCGGTCGAGGGCGGCGAGCGCGGCGAGTGCTTCCTGGGTGCGCATCCGGGTGTGGCCGGCCATGACGTGGAGCAGGTCGTCGAGGAGGTCCCGACGTGGTGCCGGTGGTGTCGCCGTGCTGGTGCCGAGGCTGGTGTCGAGCCCGGTGTCGTGGCGGAGGGTGAGGGCTCGTTCGATGATCGGGGTGAGCTGGTCGACGCCGTCGCCGCGTGGGATGTGGTGGCAGCGGATGAGTCCGTCGTGGGTGGTGAATCCGCTGGTCATGGCGGTGCCGATGTCGCCGGGGTCGAGGCTGCCGTCGGGGTTGGTGGTGGCGGGTCGGAGGCTGGTGGCGGTGATGCCTGCGGTGTGTTTCCCGGTGCCGAGGATGGCGTCGTTGCCGTGGTGGTCGCCGATGGCGAAGCAGGCCCGGTTGGACTGGACTTTCGCTACTGCCCGGGGTAGGGACTCCGCTGAGGGGACGGGTGTGGCGAACAGGAGTGTGACTCCGTACTTACGGCCCTTGGCGACGATCTTCGTGACCAGCTCGGCGGCTTGCTCTCCGATGTCGGAGAGGAACAGTTCTTGGCATTCGTCGATGACCACGACGCGGGGGCGCATGGTCGGGTCGGCTGCGGCGAGGCGGCGGGTGAGTTTCGGTTCGCCGGCTGCGGACAGTTTCCGTCCTCGTTGGGACAGTTCGGAGAGCAGTGTGGTGAGGCTGTCGAGGACGGTGGGGAGGGCGTCGGGGTCGTCGGAGACGTGCAGGGTCCGCGCGACGGGGGCGAAGGGGTCGTAGTCGGCGTTGTGGGCCATGCAGTAGATGTCGATCTCGACGAGTGGGTCGAGGATGGCGCCGGCGAGGGTGGTGATGATCAGGGCGGATTTCCCGGAGCCCATCATCCCGGCCACGCCCCAGTTGGTGGCGAAGAGTCGTCCGGTGACGAGGTTGGCGCGGGTGTCGAGGGCGATCGGGACGCCGGTGAAGTAGTCGGTGGTGCCGTCGGTGAGCAGCGGCCACGGCGGGACCGGTTTCGTGAGGCTGCCTTGGTCGGCGACCCAGAGGTCGAGGACGCCGGGGTGGTTGCGGGGTTCGGTGGGCCACACCTCGACGGGTAGGCGGAGCAGGTTGTGGGCGAGGACGTCTTTGCGTCGGTTGAGCATGTCGACGGTGACGCCTTCGGGGAGTAGGAACTGGCAGTGCCAGCCTCTGCCGTCGTGGACGGGGGGCAGGATCCAGCGCGGCTGCCAGCCGGCTTTGAACTTGGTGTTGAGGGCGGGCAGGGCGAGGTGGCGTAGTGCGTTGACCACGGCTCGTTCGTCGGGGATCACATCCCGAGCAGCGCTGTCGGTGTCGTCGTCGGCGGGTGGTGTGGTCCAGGTGGGGGGCTCGGTGCGGGCCTTCCCGATCGCCCACAGGCCGGCCACCAGCCCGGTCAGGACGAGCGCGCCCAGGGCGGTGGCGTAGACGGTCACGAACATGACCGTCCAGGCGACCGCGTCGATCACGGCGACGACCGGCGCGATGACCAGGGAGATGTCCTTCGCCGCGATGGCGAGGATCATGCCGAGTCCGACCAACACACCGAGCACGCCGAGGACAGCGGTCCCGGCCGCCTTCAGCCAGGCCAGGGGCGCGTTGATCCAGTCCATGACCCGCCCATGACGGCGGGCCTTCTCAGCGACGTCACGGGCCTCCCACTCCAGCAAACGGTCCTGGTCGCAGGCCGCTTCAGCGGCCCGCATCTGGCGTTCGTATCGGGTGGCGCCGTGGGTGTCGCGCCACCGGGTCCAGAGGACACCGGCCCCGGACAGCACGTAGAAGCTGTGTCTGACCAGCGCCTTCGATGTCGATACCGCTGTCGTCGAGGTGGCGACAGCGACGGTGTGACGGTGTGCCGTCGTGACGTCACAGCGGTAGAGCTCCCGCCGCGCCCGGACCGGCGACACCACCGCAGAACTACTGATGACCTCGCCCTCGACCACAACCGGGCTGCCGGTGTCGGTGGTGGGAGTGTCGGTGTGGTGGTGCAGGGTGATGACCGGCGCCAGCGCGTCGTCTCTGTCGTGGTGGGCCGGGCTGGCGCCACCGCTGTCCTTCCCGCGTCCGGTCTGGTCGTCTCGGTTGTCGTGGTTCATCGCTGGTCACCGCCGCTCTCGTCGCGGTGTTCGTCGCGCAGGTGGCGGGCGCGTGCGGCGGAGCAGCGCAGCACCCGCCGGATCGACTCGGCCGAGGACGGGTCGACCCGGCCGTGGCCGACGGCTGCCCGGAGCTGACGACGAAGATCGTTCAGGGACCGCGGAGTCGACCCGGTTTCAAGATCATGGTCGGGGTCGACCCCGGCCCTCGACGATGATCTTGTCGACCTCGACTGTTGCAGGTCAGGCCTCGACTCCCCACCCAGCTCCGGCGCCGGTGGGTCGAGGAGGTCGA
Source organism: Pseudonocardia sp. Ae717_Ps2 (assembly GCF_001932475.1). NCBI lineage: Bacteria > Bacillati > Actinomycetota > Actinomycetes > Pseudonocardiales > Pseudonocardiaceae > Pseudonocardia > Pseudonocardia sp. Ae717_Ps2. The sequence continues at coordinate 110,961 of NZ_MCIS01000018.1, read as the reverse complement.
CTCCGCCGCCAAGATCATCGTCGAGGTGGGAGTCGACCCACGGGTCGACCCGTGAGGCAAGGTCGGGATCGGTCCACGGGTCGTAGAGGTGGCCGCGGGTGAGCGCGGTCAGGGCGGCATCCCAGTCACCGTCCCCGTCGCTGTCCTGGCCTTCGGCGGCTGCGGTCGCGGTCGCGGTCATCGGGCCGGTCGGGGCGAGGGCGCGTCGGGCGATTCGGTAGGTGCCGGGCCGGTAGGCCAGGGTCGCGGTGCCGTCCGGGCCGATGACCGCGGTGGCGTCGGCGACGGCGAGGCGGCGGGCGCGGTCGGTCTTCACCTCGACCAGCCGGTCCAGGCGCCCGGCCCGGTGCGCGGCCCGCCGCTCGGTCCGGGACCGGGGTGTCCCGGCGAGGGTGAGTTGGTGGGCGGCGACGCCGGCGATGGACACGACCGCCATCACGACTCCGGCGGTGGGGCCCTGTTCGAGGCCGTGGGCCAGGTTCATCCCGGCTGCGACCAGGGCGAACACCACGACCCCGACCTGCAACCCGACGACCGAGCGGGTCGGGTGCTGGTGGCGTGAGGCGAGAACGGCCAGAGCGAACGCCCACATGCCGAGTTCGGTGATCCCGGCCAGCAGCACACCGAGTGGGCCGTAGATGGTCTGGCCGTAGGCGGCCATGGCCGGTGCGGCCAGAGCGAAGGACAGCAGCGCGATCGGGTAGATCAGTAGCTCTACGACGTGGGTGGAGGCCCAGGTCAGGGCCTTGGTCCGGCGCTGTGCGCGGGCGGCGGCGCGGGCAGTTGCGCGTTCGGTCCGTCGCTGGTCGGCGTGGTCGCGGTCGGCGCGGGCCTTGTCCCCGCGGGCGGTTTCGGCTTCCAGGCGTCGCCGCGCGGCGGCGTCGGCGTCCTCACGGGCAAGACGCGCTTCCAGAGCGCGCGCTTCTCGACGGTCGGCCGCGCGAGTAGAGGCCCACGAGTGCGGGGAAGGGGAGGTCGCGGTCATGCCCCGGCCCTCCCGACACCCTGCTGACCAGCCGAAACCGGTGCAGAAGACGACTCAGCAGGCGGTGAAACGGCGGCTGCGGCAGCCCGCCCGGCCTGGCTAGCCGAGGCCGGTGCGCCGCGGTGGGCGCGCCACAGACGCACCTCGACCGCTACCCACCACGCCGCAGCGAGGACGGCCGGGATGGTGAACCACCAGGTCAGACACATGGTCGCGGCGGTCAGGGCGCCGAGGATGGTGATCTCGACGGCCCGGTCGGCGAGGCCGCGGGCGGTGGTGCGGAGTAGGGTGTTCATGCCGCCTCGCCACCCGCGACACGGGTCTGACCAGCAGGAACCCGCGGGGAGAAGAACACAACCAACCCAGCCGGGACCGCCCCACCGGCCGCCTCGGACGGATCGGTCGGCTCGTCGGGGCCGCCCGGCTCGTCGAGGCCGGCGTGGGCGTCCGGGTTGTGGAGGAGGTCGCCGTAGAGGCGGTCAATCACCGGTTCGGTCAACCCGTCCGGACACCACCCGACCCAGGGAAACCCCAGGTCAACACCGGTATCGGCGACTGTCGTGGAGGGATCGTCGGCGGGAGAGGGAAGAACTCTTCCCCCCGCCACTGGATGCGCGGACGTACTCAGGGCAGCATGGCCCATAGCCAACCACCTATTCCTGTAGGTCGTTTGGTTAGGCCACCACGCCGGTTCCTTACGCCGGGTGATGGCCGCAGCCCCGCCGGGCGGCGGAGTCGCCTATTACTGCAACGGCAGTTCGGCGTGTGGTGAGAGGCTGACGGCCGTTCGGCGGTGATGATCACCGCGTGGTTGATCTTGCCGGGTGGGTGGCCTCGTTGGACGCGGTGGTGGAGCTGATCTCTGGCCGTTTCCGCAGGGTCGAGCCGCGCCGGCGGGTCGGAACCTACCTGCGAGGCCTGCTCGCGGGGCTCGAGCGGAAGAACGGCTGGACCCTCGCCGAACACGCCGGGGCGATGTCGCCGGACGGGATGCAGCGGCTGCTGCGCACCGCGGACTGGGACGTCGACGGGGTCCGCGACGACCTGCGCGGCTACGTCCTGCAACATCTCACCGACACCGCGTCGGGGGTGTTCATCGTGGACGAGACCGGGTTCATCAAGAAGGGCCTGCGTTCGGCCGGGGTGCAGCGCCAGTACACCGGCACCAGCGGGAAGATCGACAACTGTCAGCTCGGTGTGTTCCTGGCCTACGCCTCGAAGCGGGGGCGGGCGTTGATCGACCGGGAGCTCTACCTGCCGACCTCGTGGACCGAGGACCGCGAACGCTGCGAGCGCGCGGATGTCCCCGATGACGTCGAGTTCGCCACGAAACCGCAGCTGGGGACGGCGATGCTGGCCCGCACGTACGCCGCTGGGGCACTCACGTCCGGGTCGTGGGTGACCGCGGACGAGGTCTACGGGCAGAACCCGGGCTTTCGCGACTGGCTCACCGAGCGGGAGATCCCGTTCGTGTTGGCCACCCGCAATGACGACATGCTCACCAGCCCGGACGGGAATCGTCGCCCGGCCAAGGCCCTGGCCACGATCGCCGGGGCGCGTGATCTCGACACCGGGCACGACGGGTGGGAGCGCCGCGCGATCGGGCCGGGCGCGCACGGGATGCGGGTCTATGACTGGACCGCGGTTGCGCTGGCCATCGACGGCCTCCCGGCGGGTTGGGGGCACTGGCTGCTGGTGCGCCGCCAGACCGAGCCCGCAGAGGGCAAGACCATCCGTGAGCTGGCGTTCTACCGCTGCGCCGCCCCGGCGAACACGCCGCTGCGCGACCTCGTTCGAGTCGCCGGGGCGCGGTGGGCGATTGAGGAATGCTTCCAGACCGCGAAGAACGAGGCCGGCCTCGACCACTACCAAGTCCGCTCCTACCGAGCCTGGCACGCCCACATCACCCTGGCCATGCTCACCGCGGCCTACCTCGCCGTCACCCGCGCCGCCGAACACGCACGCGAGGCCGAAAAGGGGGATCCTCAGCCAGCCGGCGCGCATTGATTCAGCTGTCGGGCAACGAGATCCGCCGTCTCCTCGCCGCGCTCGCCTTCACCCCGCTCACCTGCATCGACCACGTCATGCACTGGTCGACCTGGCGCCGTGAACGCCAACAACAGGCCCGCGACTGCCACTACCGCCGACGCGGCGAACGACCCCCGAGCTGATCAACTGCCGTTGCAGTACTATCCAGGAAGACACGCCCCCGGCGGGCCTGTCAAGCCCCCGCCTCGCGCCGACTTGCACGGCCCCCCGCCCCGGATTCAGTTACGGAACGTAACATCGGATTGCGGTGGTGGGTCGGAAACAGTTATTGCTGGTCAAGCGCCCAGGTGGCGGCTCGCTGCGCAAACTCGTTGTCCTAGCTTAGGAGGGTCGATCCTCCTAAGCCCTCCGATCCTCCTAAGATCGACTTGGGTTCTGACCTGCTGAAATATCGGCAGTTAGGAGGGTTAGGAGGATTGAGGAGGATTAAGGGCTGCTTCGGGACACCCCCCAGAAATATCACTCTGCGTGACCAGCGTGTCGCCGCTCCGCGGTGTCGCCCCGCGCGTTGCTGTGGAAGGGATTTCCAGGTGGCGTACGGAAGGGGATTCGTTGTGTCGCGACCAGTGCATCGGCCGTTTCTCGGTGTGTTTTTTCTGGATATCGGATTGTTGTTGAGGGCGTCGATGGTCGCCGCTGGATCGCACCCGCTGGTCCCTGCTGAGTGGAGTTCATCGTTCCCTTTACGGCGTCATGGAAGGACTCTTTCTGTGGCGGTGTCTTGAATCTGGTGCGCGGGTTTCCGCCGTGACGGTCAGGCGTCTTGGGGTCGGACTGATGGGGCTGGAGGTGTCCCGGATTGGCTTATTAATGGCCCCGGATTTGTTCGGATTCATGTAGATCATCTTCGGGGGTTCAAGCTGGGGTTTCGGCGGCCCGTGGCGGTCTCGGGAGCGTCGGGAGGCGGTGTCGGCGCGGCTCGCTGAAGGGCCGAGAGCGGCTTTGATGTGGCTTTGAAGCGGCTGGAAGCGCCTGTGAAGCGGTGTTGATCCGGTTCTGGGGCACCCAGTTAGGAGGCGTGGAGCGCTTTGGGAGGTACGGCACGAAGTCCGGTTCTGGTGAGGTGTTTTTCTGGTTTGGGTGGATTGCCGTGTTAGGTGGATGTTTCACGTTTTCACGTTTCGAGTACCGGGTGTGGTCACATGATTGCGCCTGGTAGTGGTTCTTGACCGGTGGGGGGGGGGCGTGTTCGGATGCGCTCGTGAGTGCAAAGAGGTTTGCGTGCCGCGGTATCAGCGTGGTGTTGGTCGTGGCTGTTTCGATGGGTTCGGCTACGGGGATTGCTTCGGCTGGATCCCCGGCAGTAATGGCAAGCACTTCCACTTCGGTCGAGGCTGAGGGTTTGAAGCGTGCGGAGTTTGCAGTTGAGGGTGAATCGCTAAGTCCGGATGAAGTCCGGCGCGTCACCGAAGAGGTCCGGTATTTATTCTCCGTCGTGCTCGTGAACGAAAATGGTCTCTGGCGGGTCAATCCAGCTTTCGTGCACGATAAGGACTTCCGTGAGCTGGGTCGGGTGGCGAATGCACTCAATGAGCCAATTGATTACCACGCATTTAATTCTCCTAAGTATCGCCAATGTGTGCTCAACGCGGTAGGACTAGGCGCCTTTACTGCGAGTGCCGCCGGTGGTGGATCGCAGCTCGGCTATCTCATGGCCGCTAAGAAGTGGACCGAAGTTGCCTGGGTTCTGGCTCGCTTGGTCGGGGTGAATGCATTGAAGGGCGGCGTCGTCGGTACAGCAGCCGCTCTGGCGGGAGCAGGGGCGTGGTGTGCAACGCCGTGGGCGTCATGAAGCTGTATCGGATTTTCAGAACACCGGTCGCCGCTCGAGATGCTGCTGATTTCGTTCTCGAACATCTTCGAGAACGAGGTGCGGTCGACTACTTCTCAGAGGAGAGATTCAAGCCCGTCATTGAGCTGGCTCGACATGGGGCATGGAGTGAAGCAGCAAAAGAGTATCGGAGTATCACGGGGGCGGGAATTAAGGATAGTGTGATCGCGGCCGAGATTGCTCGACGGATCGTCGAATTCGATAAGCGCTGATGAAGATTTACCGTCCGGTCGGAGGTTGTGCAGCGATCAGAAGGTCGTGAACGAGTATGCGACTCGGTCGCAGGCAAGCCGACTCGGGCCACAGCCCGCCCTTGGGACCGGCGTGGCCTGTGACCGCTTGCCAGCACATCGCCCCTTCTTTTGCGCCACCCACTTAGCCGGGCTATGTCTATAACTTGCTCCGCCGTCGGCGGCCGCGGAGTGGTCCGCGGGCTCGCCGCGCGGACACCGTCGGCGGCCGCGCGGGCCGGCCCGACGGTCATCGGTGGATGCATAGGTGCATGGCGGTTGAAAGGAGTAGGAGTCAGAGGGAAGGGCCTGATGCGAACAGGTGGGCACGGCGGCAAGCGGCCGGACTGAGATGGCTACGGATGGAGCTGAGACGGCGCGTGACGGACAGACGGGGCGCGAGGGGCAACAGATGGACAGATGGGCGCCGGCGCGGTGACAGCGGAGCCGTGAGGGCGACGCAGGCCCTTGCTGCTCGCCCGCGGCGCTGGCCCGTCGTGGCAAGCGCTGCCGCACCGCGAAGCGCCGCGTCCGGATCGGTGATCTCGGAGCCGGACGGGTCAGCTCACTGCTCTCGTTTGTTCATCAAACGGGATATAGCCTTCGGTCCCGTCTAGAGAACGAGAAGGGAGATCGCCATGGGATCTCGGACCCGGCGCCGCCCCGAAGGTCGAGCTGCGCGCCACGCCCTGGCTCAGCTCACGGAGGCGCGGGACGCAGTCGACGCCCGGCTGGAGGATCGCCGTCGTCGCGAGAACGTCCTGCTGGAGCGCTACGCGGCGACCCTCGCTGAACAGCAGCGGGTCGAGGACGAGCTGACCGCCGGCCTCGGACGCCTGGCCAGGCTGCGTGCCGACACGGACCAGCAGCTCGCCGCGATCGAGGCCGACCGTGGCGACGTCCTCGTCGGGCTCAACGCCGAGGGGCGGAGCGCTGAGGATCTCGCCCAGATCGCCGGCCTCCCGCTGAAGCGAGTCCGAACGATCCTGCGCAGCAAGAAGCAGCCCGCGGACGGCGTCGCGACCAGCGACGACAGCGAGCGCACCCAAGCACCGGCCCCGCGGCCGGCGGGCGAGGATGACGGCGGAGTGCCCGTCGTGGGGCCCGACGCGCCGGTCCCGACCGAGCCGGACGAGCTGGCGGAAGGCCCCTCCACGGAGTCCGCTCCGGAGTACGCGGGGGACACACAGGGGTGACCTCCGGGCGCCGCTGCGGGCTCCCGAGTGCAGGTCCATCAGTGCTGGTCGGGGCCGCGGCGACGCGTCCCTGGTGGTCCCGGCTCCGGCTACGGGCTGAAGACGTCGTCCGGGAAGGGCGGCTTCCGTTCGGCATGAGCCGCGGTCTGGCACAAGCGACGGAACTGCTGCACCCCGGCCAGTGGGTCGGTGTCGCCGAAGGCGGCCGCGGTGAGGCTCTGCAGGTCCCATCGGACGAGCAGGCCCTGCCGGGCCAGGACGAGTCCGACGTGCTGGATCCCCCACCGATCGGAGACGTCGAGCCAGGCGTATCCGAGGACTTGCTGGAGCCATGCTCGGACGCGTCGCGGTTGGGCCGCATGGGCGCTCACCTTGACGTCGAGCAGCGTGGTTCCGACCAGCAGGTCGGCATCGGCGAAATGGGGGATGAGGGTCGGCGAGGCGTACCCGATCCCGGCCGCCTCGGGTGGCCGCTCCGCTCCCCACGCCAGAAGCGTAGGGAGGTTCTCGCTGGTCGCGAGCGCGCGGACGAGCGCAGCAGCCTCGTGAGCGCTGCCGTCGGGGACGGCTGCGCGGAGGGTCTCGGTCGTCACGGGTCCGCGGTGCGCGAGAGCGCTCAGGGCGCGCGGGCTGTGACCGCTCCGGTAAGCGGCCTCGGCCAGGGCCCACACGCCGTAGGACCGCGCCAGGGCTCTTTCGGCTCCGGCAGTCCCCACCTGCCCGCAGGGAGCGTGCTCGTGATGGAACAGGTGGCCTCGGTTGGCCAGATCGGGGAAGACGCTGTCGCCCCAGGGGGGATCGGTGCTGGTCGCGGCCGGTGCGGGGATCTGGAGCCACTCTCGCGGGGAGGGGTGGAGCGTGTGGGCCACTGTCGCGACCTCGTCGGGCAGCTCGCGGTGCGTCGGGAAGGACAGGGCGATGCGGGCTGCGGCACCTGGGGAGACGAGTTGGCCGGCCAGTAGTCCCTGCAGCGCGGCGTAGGGAGGCGCGGGCTGGACCAGGGCCGCCAGCCGGGCGTCGACGATGCCGCCGACGAGCTGGCTGTCCGCACCTGGCGTCGGTCCCGAGAGGGTTGTCTGCGGAGCCCTCGCGGCTGCCCGTGCCACGTCTCGGGCGACCTGGTCGAGGCCTGTGAGTCGTTGCCGGCACCAGGTGGCGAGGGTCCCGGTGCGGAGTGCTGTCGTGAGCGGCACGGCGACGTCCTCCTCTCCCGGGTCGGCCTCTCTGGTTCTGCACTCTCCACGGTCTGGCATCGAAGGATGCATCGGCCGTGGCGACACCCGGGCGGCGGAGCCCGGTGGTGGTCGGTCACCACCGGGCGCCGCGGATCAGGCGGCGCTGGGCACGGGGGACTCGACCGGCGTGCCGCGGATCGCCTCGACGACGGCGGCCACCAGGTCGCGGGCGACGGGCGGGGTCACTGCGTTGCCCGCCATCCGCACCTGGTGTCGCTTGGTCCCGAGCAGGACGTAGTGCGGAGCGAAGGCCATGCCCTCCTTGATCTCACCTGGGCTCAGCATCCGGAACAGGCAGTCCTCGACGTCGAGGCCGGCCGCTCCGGCCATCAGAGCGTCGCCTTCGACCGTCGTCTGGGTGGCGAGTGGACTGGTCGCTGCCGCCCGGATGCGGCCGGTGTCGTAGGCGTAGAGCATCTCCGGGCTCCAGACCAGGGACTGGTGACCGGCGCTCGTGATGGTGCGCGCAGGCTCGCTGGTCGGGGTGCTCATCTCGGCTCCGCCGCTGTTGTTCCGCATCAGCAGTCCGTGGTGGGTCCCGCTGGCGGCGAAGGTGTCGAGGGGCTCGATCACGCGCTTCGTGCGGTTCGTGCCCCGCAGCGGCACGACCACGACGCCCTCGGTGTCGCGGGTGGTGCGGGCACGCAGCGGCCGGTCGGTCGGCTGGGCGACGTCGTTCCACGTGCCTCCGGCCGGGACGAGCAGTCCGGTCTCGTTGCGGGCCGTCTGCACCCTGAGCGGGCGGTCGGCGGGCAGCGCCACCTTGCCGTCCCGCCCCTCCGCCGGGATCAGGAGCGCTGACGGCGACGCGGTGGGGCTGGGCGCGCGCAGCCCGTCGAGGGGCATCGGCGGTGCGGCGATGGCGCGGTGCTCGGTGGTGGTCAGCGTGCGCAGGGGCTCCTCGACCGGCCAGGCCCGCACCCCGGGCCGACGCTCGAAGGTGTTGCCCGCTGCCTCCAGCGCGATCGGGCCGTAGTAGCGGCGCAGCCCTGCGGCGATGCGCGCCATCGTCTTCGGTGCGAGAGGCCGCTTGCGGTCACCGATCCGCTGCCCCGGCGAGGACCAGTCGATGATGGCCGCGGCCGGGAGGACGTAGGGCTGGACGACGTCGTTGCGGCAGCTCACGCGCGGGCAACGGAAGACGTACTGGGCGCCGTAGGAGCCGTGGGGCCGGTCGAAGTTCTTGGGCGCTCGCAGGGCCGTCACGACCTCGCCGCAGGTCGGGCACCAGGCCTGCGGCCGGGTCCAGCGGTCGAAATCCGGGCGGTTGTAGCGCCGCTGCCAGAAGACCACGTAGACGCGGTCCCGCAGCTGGGGGGCCGGGGCACCGAGCTGGTGCGCGAAGGCCGAGTTGAGGGTCAGGACCTGGTAGTCGTAATCGAGCTTCCGCATGCGGGCGATCCACTTCGGGAAGTGGACCCACTTGAGCAGCGCGGGGACGTTCTCGACGATCACGGCTCGGTAGCGGTGGTGCTCGGCGAACCGGGGCACGTCGTGCATCAGGGCGCGGGAGCGCTCGCCGGCGTCGAGAGGCAGGGGCGGTTCGTCGGTGGCGTCGTCGTCGACGAGCAGGTCGAACAGGCTGGGCTCGGTCTCGGGCTGGGCGAAGGTCTGCTTTTCGCCGCGTGCCGGACTGAAGAAGGTGCAACTGGGCGAGGCCCACAGGAAGTCGGTGCCGGGGAACCGGCTCGGATCGGCCCTCGCGATGTCGATGACGTCGTGCCCCGCGTCGGGCATGTTCCGGTTGTGGGTCTCGACCGCGAGATCCCAGTGGTTGACCGCCATGACGCTTCTGACCCCGGGGACCTGCTCCGCCCCGAAGGAAGATCCCCCTCCGCCACAGAAGAGGTCGGTCAGGCTGAACTCGCAGTCGTCGTAGGCACTTGGAACTGGTGTTCTGCGCAGCACCATTGGCATGGGGTTCTCCGTTCGGCTCTGGGTGAGCGGTTCAAGCTGTCAATCTCTCCCCGCATTTATCACTATACCATGTTTGGCGGTAGTCTACTGGTAGCCGAACGTTTACAAATTCCCCCATGGTGTCGATTCCCGAGCGGCTCCGCCGCTCTTCATGGGGCTTCTGTTGATTTCTTTCCTTTTCGCGACCACGAACGCTTATCTGCGTAGTCCCAGACCCGTCGACGTCGCCAGAATCGTCGCTGCCGGCCGGCGGGCGTCTCCTCGACCTCGTCCGGCTCGATGAACTGGTCGCGACCAACGTAGCTGTTCACGGTCGCGGCGCTGGCCAGACCCAGCACGTGCGCGACCTGGGCGCTGCTGAGCAGCTCGTCGGGGTCGCCGGTCCGGTCGACGGGGGTCAGCCCGCTCTTGAGCTGGTCCTTGTGCCCTCGGTACCAGTCCTGCCACAGCTCGAGGTCGACGTAGCGGCGGCCGTCGCGCCGTATCCCGGGCGGATGGCCGTTCGCCTGGCGCCCGGCGTACCAGCGGTTCAGAGTCGCCTCCGGCTTACCGCTCAGGCGGGCGAGCTCGGTGACGGTCGCCAGGATCCGTCCGTTGACCTCCCGGCGGTCGGCGCCGTACGCGGTGCGCCACCGCCGCCATTCGCGCTCGTCGACGTGCCACTGGCCGTCGACCTCGAGCCCCTCGGGGTGGCCGTTGCGATGCCGGTCGCGCCACCACTTGTAGAGGGTGTGCTCGCGCTCTCCGGTGCGTGCCGCCAGCTCCGAGCGGGAGATCAGCTGGTCTGGCACATCCGGGCTGCCATGGTCCTCGCCCCTCACCGGGGTGAGCGTAGGTAGGGCCGCCCGATGCCGCGGGCGGCGGGTTGTGACAGGCGCCCGTCGACGTCCACGGGCAGCCGGTTCGACTACTCTGCGCATCACTGCTCCCGTTTGATGGGGTCCTTCGGTTCCCGGGTGGACGGAGCACAGGCGGCCGGGGGTCGCTGTCAACCCCGCTCCGGCGGGGACCCGCAAGGGTCGGTCCCCGGTTCGCCGACCACCCATTCCGCCGCTCTGGTGTGGGCGTCAGCCGGCCACGCCACCCGCCCTTCAGTCCCGGGCGCGAGTCCCGTGGCCCCGCCTGAGCTGACAACGGGCACCCGGTCACAGGTCGTCCACCGGTGGGCGAACCCGGTGGTCGAGCTCGCACGCGCTCGCGGTGGTGTCGACCTGCTCGTCGTCGACCTCGGCGCGCGCGGCCCACCACGCCGCTGGGCGACGGAGGCGATCACCGCGATCACCGGCAGACGCAGCCGCCGAAACCATCGCGGCGTCTCGCCCGCTCAGGACAGGACTGCCGTGCCGACGGCGACGAAGGTCGACACCAGCGCGGCGGCGACCGCAGCGACCACGAAGAGCCCTGCGAGTGCCGGGATGCGGGCGACGGCGGCGACCAGTGCGAACAGTGCCGCTGCGCCGCAGGCGATGATCCAAACCAGTGCTGGTTCCATGGGGTGCTTCCTGTCGTGTCGGTGAGGGCCGGCTCGGCCCATGTCGGCGGGTTGAGGGCGCGATCCGAGCGGCGCGGTGCTCGCGCTGGCTAGTGCCCGACTCCGTGCCGGTGCTCGTGGTGTCGTTCGCGGCCGAGCCGCTCGTCCCGGTGGTGCCCGGATTCCGGGGTGGGGCGGTCCGTCCGTGCGCCGCGCAGTCGTTCGATGTCGTGGGCCAGACCTCGGCCCGCACGGGTCACCGCGGCCGCGGTGTGGCGAGCGTGTTGGTCGCCCTCCTGGTCGGCGGCGGTGCGCCCGGCTCGCTCACGGTTCGCGTACCGCGGGCGCCTGGCGCCGTAGGCGAGTCCGTCGCTGATGGTCTGCTCCGCCTCGGACTCGGTGAAGTCGTCGACTCCGATGTGCGTCTGGACGGCCGCGCGGAGGGTCGCGCTGGCCTCCTCGGCGGAGATGACGTTGCCGCCGACGTAGTTGCCCAGCTTGAGCGCGGCGGTCAGCACGGCGTGGTGACGGCCGCCCGGCTGTGCTTCCTCGATGCGTTGGGCCTCGCCTTCGAGGATGCTGCGGACGTAGCGCTCCTGGCGGTTGCCGGTGAGCTCGAGCCGCGGCCGCGGGACGCGGGCGATCTCCGGCTCGGGCGGTGGGGCGAGCAGGCTGCTGATCCACGTGGGCAGCTCGGCGGGCGGGCCGGGCCGCTCGAACTGGTAGCGCCCCTCGGGGCGGACCGAGCCAGGCGCGACGACGTACCCGCCCTCACCTCGCGTGTCGATCTTCCAGCCGAGACGGGTCTGGGAGCTGTTGCGCAGCGCGCTGTCATTGCGGAAGTACAGGTGCCCTCCGCCGGTGGGGGTGGACACCGTCAGGGTCTGGTCGGGCATGCGTTCACCGGCGCGACGCGCGAGCATCTGCAGGACGTCGCGGCCGTTGCGGGCACCCTCGAACTCCTCGGGTGCGGTCGCCCCGTGGCCCTCGTCGAGGTCGATCACCAGGAGCTTCGACGGGCCGCAGGCGATGCCGACGTTGTAGGGCTTGGTGCTCCACCAGCGCCCGATCTGGTCGGGGTCGGTGGTGGCGCGCTGTTCCCAGCCGAGGTGCCCCTCCGGGCCGCTGCAGGGGCCGGTCCGCTTGCAGGTGCGCTTGGCGTGGAAGATCGGCTTCTTGCCGTCGACCTGGAGCGGGAAGACGTGGTAGCCGGCTTGCGCGGCGCCCAGCGCAACCTCCCGCATCTCATGTCGAGTGGCCGGGCGGGTCTGTCGTTCGACGGGATCGCCGGTGGTGTGCGGATCGCTCATGGCACTCTCCGGTTCTGGTGGCGTGGGAACGCTGTCATCGCTCCGCACTTCGTCCACTATACCATAAAATTGGCTGACGGAGCCTCTGACCTGCGTTTTTCTCGGCGATTGGACCGGGAGTAGTGGTACGGGCGCCGCTGTCACGCGCGATCGACGGCGATGAGTACGCGGGTCCGTAGGTCGGGTGCTTCGATGATCTCGGCCCAGGCGACCCAGTCCGGGAAGGCCCGGGCCAGCATCGGGCGGTGCACGGCGGGAACGGCGGCGACCAGCTCGCAGAGCACCCGGCCCCAGGGTGTGGGGGCGATCCCGCCGGGCAGGCCGTGGACGCTCAGCATCGTCTGCAGTGCGTACTGGGCGTCTTCTTCGAGGTCGTGGCATTCCGCGTCGCGGATGAGCAGCTCGACAACGCGTGCGAGCGGCGGTTCTCCGCCCGGGTCGAGACAGTGCAGGGCCGCAGCGAGGTGTCTGGCCTGCTCCCGGCGCGGCTTGCACTGCCAGTGGTCGGTGTCGATCTCGGCGAGTAGGGCGGCAAGCTCGTCGACGGACGGGGTCATGGTCTGCTCCTCTGGTGACGGGTGTGGATCGGTGGCGGTCGGCCGCGGGGGCGGGGTGCCTCTGACAGCACCCCGCCCCGGGATCACGTGTCCGTGAGGACGCTGCGCGGGACCGCGGCCACAGAGGCCGCGTGGTGGTCGCCCCACCGGGCTCCGCAGATCCCGCGACGGCAGTGCGCCGCGGTGGGCGCGATCCCAGCTTCGTGCGGGCCCGGCTCGCCACAGCTCGGGCATGGGTCGAGCAGGTCGGCCCGGAGCGAGTCGTCTGCGGCAGCCGGGGGCCGCCCCGTGCCTGTCTCGGCGAGCGGCCCGGGTGCGCGGTGCTCGCTGGCCCGGTTCATGCGGTGGCCAGTCGCCGGCGGCCGGACCGCTTCAGTGCGCGACGCTCGCCCTCGTCCTGGCCACCCCACACTCCGGTGTCCTCTCCCGCGGTGAGGGCGTAGTCCAGGCAGGCCTTCTGGACGGGGCAGCGGCGGCAGACGGCCTTGGCCTTGTCGATCTGCTGCTTGGCCGGTCCGTCGCTTCCGACGGGGAAGAAGAGCTCGGGGTTCTCGCGGCGGCATGCCGCCTCGACTCGCCAGTCCATCGTGGGGCCCCTTCGATCGGTTTCGGGTGGCCGGTCGGCGCTGTCATCGCCTCCCGACACGATTCACTATACCATGTATGCCAGCGGATGCGGGTTCTTCGTGCGACTGTTCTTGCTGGTCGAGACCCCTTGTTCAGCGGGTTCTGGGGGTGCGTCGGCCGGCCCGTCCGGGCCTGGTGCGACTGTCGGCGAATGCCCAGATCGTGCGGCGGTGGTAGTGCTGTCGGCCGTGGGGGTCTGTCCAGTCGGGGCGGGGGAAGTAGCCCGGGTTTCGAGCGAGGTAGCTACGGATGACTGACGCGTCGGCGTAGCCGAGCACGGCGGCGGCCTGGTCGAGGGTCAGGAGATCGGCGCCGCTCCCGCTGCGGTCCACTGCTGTGAGGCTGGCCCTCTTGGCGGCCTCGTGCTGCTGCCACCAGGCGTCCATCTCGTCGAGGGACCAGTAAAGATGGCGGCCGTCGCGGCGGGCCGGGCGGGGGTGGCCGGTGGCGTCGCGGTCGCTGTAGAGGTTGGCGAGGTGCTGGGGCGAGACACGGAGCCGTCGCGCGAGGGCCGTACGGGTCAGCAGAGTCTCCCCGTCGTGGTCCAGTCGGGCCGGGGGAGGGGCGGTGAGCTGGTCGACGAAGGTCCGCATCGCCTGTTCGTCCCACCACTGTCGTCGGCCCTGCTGCCACGCCACCGCCGGGTGGCCGTTCGTCGCCCGGTGACGCCACCAGCGTTCTGCGGTCGCGCGGCCGACACCGAAGGTCGCGCAGATGCCGGGGCGGGACAGCAGCACGCGGTCGTCGACGACGACCCGCAGCAGCGGGGGGGGGCTCGCGGGGGCCGTTGCCCTATCCCTGCTCATCCGGCTTCTCCCTCCCGACGGGGACGCTCCCCGACAGAGGCTGCCGGGGAGCGTCGTACTGCCTGCGATCAGAGCACTGCGAGGTAGACCAGCCGCCAGCCGCCGATGATCTCGGGGGAGTGCACCGCCCCGTCGAGCTGGATCCGGGCGGTGAGCGCTCGTGGACGCCGGTCGTGCCCGACGAGGACGAGCGCGGTGAGCTCTCCGACGCCCTCGACGGGCTGGCTCACGTGGCTGCTCAGGACGCGGCCGATGCCCCGGCGGCCGCCGCCGCGGAGCAGGAACCCTCGCCCCTGCAGGTACTTCAGGACCTCGGAGTCCGCGAAAGGAGCAAGCTGCGCGGCCGGGCGTCGCCCGGCCAGCACCTCGGCGGCGAGCCGCAGCATGTCGCCTGCGACGCGTGTGAGGTCGGGATCGCGGACGATGTCGGTGACGACCGGGATGCCCCAGTCGGTGTCCTCGAACTCGCCGTAGCCGAGCTGGTCGATCCCGGCGACGACGGCGTACTGGGCGGCGATGTGGTCTACCCGCCGCATCTGGCGAACGGTGACCTCGTCACCCAGCAGGACGCGCTGGTACTCGCTGTTCAGGACGTAGCTGGACTTCTCTGCTTGTCGGACCCTCTTGCTCACGGGCACTCCTTCGGTTCGGGGGTGGCGTTGCTCGGGCTGTCAATCCCTCGCAACGTTTACTAATTTACAGCGTCTAGCTTGCCGTGTCAAGATCCAAACGGCTCTGACCTGCGTTTTGCTTGGGGGACTCTCCGAGGGAGGCCGGGTCCAGGGCGGCGCCCTGGCCCCCCGGGAGGGGGCGGCCCGAAGGGTCGATCTGACTTGGGTGAGGACCAGACCTGGCCTCTGGAGGGTGGGGGTCTCTCCTCGCGTCGGCAGGACGGCGCTCTGCCCGAGGTTCTGTGGAGCTGCCAGGCTCGCCGCAGGCGACCGCGGAGCGGCCGGAGCGCAGCGGAGGGCCTGGCGGCGGAGCAGGTTCTCGGGCACCGTCCTGATGCCGACGCGAGGAGAGACCCCCACCCGGCTCGCCGGCGGGACTCACCCCCGGCCCCCACAGCCGAAGCTGTCCCCACACGAACGGCCTAGTGCGTTGATGGTCGTTCCTGTGCGGCACAGGCTGGGCCCATGACGGAGAACCTCTGGGCCGCGCCGGCTCCCGGCGCCCCCTTCACCTCTCGTTCGCTGGCGCACCTGCAGCTCGCCGAGACCGCGCGGGAGCTGTCGGACTGGGCTCGTCATCTGGTGCCGGCCGGGCGCCGCCCGGATCAGGCCTACGACGGCACCCTGGTCACCGATGCCGCCGCGCTCGTCGAGCTCGCCGGGCACGTGCTCACTGCCGCGGTGCTGGTCGAGCGGCACGACGGCTGTGGCTGGGGCGCGATCGCCGAGGTCCTCGACGTCGCGGAGGCCGACGTCCGACAGCGCTGGGAGCCCATCACCGATGTCTGGAGCCAGGAACAGCCGGGCTGCTCACCCCACGCCGCAGCGCAAGAGGCGTCGAGGGCAGAGCAGCTGCGCACTCTGGACGCGTGGGTGGTCCGGCATCGCGACCCTGGCGACCCCGATCACGGTCCGGCGCCGGTGTCCGCGGTCCTGGAGCGGCAGCACCCCTTGCTGGAGCTGGTGCACCTGCAGGGGCTCGACCGGCTCCGGTCTGAGGAGTTCGGTGCGGCCTCGGCCGAGCGGCGTGCTGTGCTGGAGCGGCTGATCCACGTGCACCAGACGCTCGTCGACCGTGCGGGCACCGATGAGGAGGACCGCCAGGAGCATCGTGCCGAGGTCACCCGGCTGCAGCGCCTTCTCGGGGACCTGGGAGCCGCGAGCGGGGATGGGGGGACCTGCTCCGGCGTGTGAGTGGTGGACGGTGACCGGTCCCCGGCCGGGTGTCGCGGTCACTGGTGTAGCCCGCGTGCAGTCTGTCCCTGACCTGCGGCTTGCTGCTGTGGTGGCGACGGGCTGATCGCTGCTTCCGGCGGCGATGCTGAGCTGCGGTCCCTCCAGGCGTGGCGGGCAGCTTCCAGTTCCTCGGCCGTCGCAGCGCGCGGGGCCGTCGCGGTGTCGGGTCCGTCGCTCCGATCGGTCGTGGGCTGCTGCGCCGGCACCACCTCGGCTTCCGGGCGCTGCTCGTTGGCCTCCTCGATCATCTGCGTGGCGATTGCCTCTGCTGTGGCTCGGGCGCTGGCGAGCTGGTCGGCGTGGGGGAAGGGCTGGTCGAGCCCGGCCCGGGCCTGTTCGGCTTCGCGGCCGGCCAGGCGGCGCTGTTCCTGGAGGGTCTCGGCGAGCTTGTCGAGACCGCCGAGCTTGTTCTCCAGCCGCTGCATCAGGCCGGTGGGGTCGCCGTCGAGGAACTGGGACCGTTCGATGGTGAAGGTCCCGCGGGGCACGTCGACGAGGGTCAGCTCGGCGACGATGTCGTCCCCGGCCGGGCGGACGGCGGCGGTGACGGTGAGCCCGCCGATCTCGACGACGGGGCGGGCGTCGGTGGGGGCGCTGTAGCGGTTGGCCCGGGTCAGCGCGGGACGGAGCAGGTCCTGCAACGAGCGGCCGGCGTCACTTCGTGAGGTGTACGGGTGGCCCCAGACCTCGGCACGGAAGGCCTCGCCGCGTGTGGTGGTGCGGCGCGAGACGGCGGCTTCGACCTGGCGGAGTTCCTCGGTGATCTCCTCCCCGGCGCGCTCGGCCGCACGGACGGTGCGCAGCAGGTGGTCGTTGTTGCGGTAGTGGGCGCGTTCGAGGCGTTCGAGTCGGTTGACGTCGGAGTCGGCCTTGGCCTTCTCCATGACGCGGGGGTCGCCGGTGGCGAGTGCCTTGACCTCGTCGTAGGACAGTGCGGCGTCGCCGATGTCCTCGATCTCGCGGACGTCGAGGCGGCCGCGCATCATCTGCGCGATGAACATCGCCTTCCTGGTGACGGTCTGCCAGGAGTAGGCGTCGAAGCTGCCCTCGGTGACGTAGCGGAGGATCTCGACCTCGGGGTTCTGGTTGCGCTGGCGGATGATGCGGCCCTCGCGCTGGGCGATGTCGGCGGGTCGCCAGGGGCAATCGAGGTGGTGCAGCGCGCGGGCGCGGGTCTGGACGTTCGTCCCGACGCCCATCCGCTGGGTGGACCCGATGAGCACGGCGATCTGTCCCGAGCGGGCGGCGCGGAACATCGCCGCCTTGGCCGCGTCGTTGTTGGCCTCGTGCATGAAGCGCACGCTGCCCTCGGGCAGCCCCCGCTCGTGGAGCTTGGTGCGCAGGTCGTCGTAGACGCTGAACCGGCCCTCGTCGTTGGGGACGCCCAGGTCGCAGAACACGAGCTGGAGCGCGCCGGGGGTCGGATGGGGCTGCTGGGTGTCGGGGTGGAGGTAGGTGGTGTCGCGGTGGTCGCGCCAGATCCGGGCGATGCGGTCGGCGGCGATGTCGAGCTTGGTGACCTCGTCGGTGTCCGCCCCGACGAGCCGGAGGTCCAGGGCTGCGGCCCGCCCCTCGCCGGTGATCGTCAGCATGTTCTCCTTGCCTCGTTCTGCGCCGCCGCTGCGGAGCAGCTCGGCTCGACGGACGAGGTCGGTGACGACGTCCTCGAGTGCGGCGGAGCCCGGGACGACCACGGCTTCGGCGGTGCGACGGCCGCCGTCGTTGGCCTTGAGCGCGGGCACTGGGAGGTCGAGGTCCTCGGCGGTCTTGACGTCGGCCGAGACGTGCCACATGCGGAGCAGCTCGGGGACGTTCTTGAACTTGGCGAACCGGGATTTCATGCGGGGCTTGCCACCGTCGGGGGCGAGCTCGATGCCGGTGACGACCTCGCCGAAGGTGGCGGCCCAGGAGTCGAAGTCCTCGATGCCGGCCTCCTGGAGGAGGTCCGGGCGCAGGTAGCGCTGCATGACGTGCGCTTCGCTGACGCTGTTGGCGATCGGTGTCGCGGTGGCGAGCACCCCGACTCGGCCTCCGTGGCGCTCGCGCAGGTACTCCAGCTTCATGTGCAGGTCGGTGGCCCGGTCGGCGCCGGGCACCGCGGCGTCGGGGATGTTCGACAGGGTGCGCAGGTTCTTGAAGTCGTGGGCCTCGTCGATGGCCAGCCAGTCGATGCCGGTCTGTTCGAACGTGAGGCCGGGGTCCTTGATCTTGTCGAGCTTCTCGCGCAGTCGCTCCTCGGCGCGGGCGAGGATGCCCTCCATCCGCTTGACGTTGAGGGAACGCTCGCCACTGGCCTTCAGGTCCTCGAGCCAGGCACGGACTCGGGCCGATTCCCGCTCCTCGTAGCGGGTCTGGGTCTCCACGCTCATGGGCAGCTTGGTGAACGCGGACCGGGTGAGGATGATCGCGTCCCAGTCGCCGGTGGCGGCTCGGGCGACGAAGTCCCGGCGGCGTTGGGCGGAGAGGTCGTCCTTGCCGGCGGGCAGGATGTTGGCTCGGGGGTAGAGGGCCAGGAACTCGGCCGAGAACTGGTCGAGCATGTGGTTCGGCACGACGATGGCCGGTTTGCGGACCATGCCGAGGCGCTTGAGCTCCATCGCTCCGGCGATCATCTCGACCGTCTTGCCGGCGCCGACCTCGTGGAACAGCCCGACGGCGGGCTCGGAGATCATCCGGGCGATCGCGGCCCGTTGGTGCGGGCGTAGCGGGGGGAAGGTCTCGGCGACGCCGGGCAGGGTGAGCTCGTTGCCGTCGTAGGAGCGCAGCACGATGGCGTTGAATCGCTCGTTGTAGACGCGGGCCAGGTGCTCGGCGCGCTGCGGGTCCTCCCAGACCCACTCGCTGAAGCGGGCGTCCAGGGCGGTCATCTTCTCCTGGGCGGCCAGGGTCTCGGTGGTGTTGAGCCAGCGCCGGCCTTCGTCGTCCTCGTCGTAGACGCGCACGGAGCGCTGCTCGAGTGCCGCTTCGGCGAGATCGGGTGCTGCACGGCGGGTCGTGCCCCAGGTCGAGGTCGCAGCGACGCTGGTGCCGGTGCCCTGGACCTTCCAGATGTTGCCGCCGGCGTGCTCGACCCGCAGGCGTGGGTCCTCGAGGGTCTCGCGCAGGAACTGCTGCACGTGCTCGGCGGAGATCCAGGGTGCGCCGAGTCGGGCGTGGATCTCGGCCGGGCCGAGGTCGCTGGGGATGATCGGGCGGAGGGCGTCGACGTTGCGCTGGAAGTGGGCGTCCGCGGCGGCCGCGGTCTCGGCTGCGGCGAGCTTGGCGCGGACGTTGCCGGACAGGTACTCCGCCGCGACGACCAGGCGCCCGGGTTCGGTGGCGGTGCCGGTCGCATCAGCGCGCGGCGGCTGCTCGAACACCAGGTCGCCGAGGCGGTCCCGTACCTCTGCGGGGTCGGTCTGCAGGAGTGCGGCGATGTGGTTGGTGTTCACCGCGCCGTAGGTGTCCAGGCAGATGGCCAGGGCTTCGGCGGGGGTCTCTGCGCTGGTGCGCGGTCGTCGCGGCGCGACGACGCGTTCGGTGAAGATGGCCGCACGGCTCGCTTGCCCGGTCGACTCGTCGTAGTCCTCCAGCGCGCGGACGACGGGGGAGTAGGGGTCGGCCCGGAAGCCGCCCTGGGGCGGGTGCTGCTTGGCGAGGATGTCCTCCCCGGTCTCGGCGTGCTGTCGGCCGGTCCGGCGCCAGGTGAAGCGGCGGAGGGGGCCGAACGTCTCGACGTAGGCGGCGTAGCGCTGACCGAGCTCCTCCCGCAGCCCGGCGATCTCGGCGGTGTCGTCCGCGGTGGCGGCCTCGGCGTCGAGCAGGGCCTGGGTGGTGTCTCGCAGCCCGATGAGGGCGCGCAGCTCGGTCTGCTGCGTACGAGGCACGGGGTACTCGACCACCGCCCCGTCCTGGATGCGGGTGAAGGTTCCGTCGGGGGTCGTCTGCAGGAGCCCTTCCTGCTGCGCCTCGGCGCCGTTGGCGAGGGTGATGACCGGGTCGGTGGTGCCGGGGTGGCCGGCGTGCGTGTAGCCGAGCCCGCTCATGGAGGCCTGCTGGACGATCTGGCCGAGGGCGGCGGCCAGTGTGGTGTCGGTGAGGTCGCCGACGACCTGCAGCTCGTCGTGGCGGTAGGCGCCGTGCCCGAGCTGGGGGGTGCCGAGAACCATCTCGGGGTTCTGCTGGAAGTAGCGGTTGACCGCGATCTCCCCCTGGTCCCCGATCCTCATCGGGCTGGTGTCGAGCCAGCGGTCGTCGGCCGGGGCCGCACCGGGCTCGCGGCGGCGCAGGACGAGCAGGTCGGTCACGACAGCGGTGCCGGCGGCGCGCTGGTGGGCCTTGCTCGGCAGCCGGACCGCACCGACGAGGTCGGCATGCTCCCCGATCGCGAGACGGGCGCTCGGGTTCTCGGAATCGAGGGTGTATCGGCTGGTCAGGGCGAGGACGAGCCCGCCCGGGTGGGTCAGGTGCACGGACTTGAGCAGGAAGTAGTTGTGAATGCTGTGGGCTCCGGCGTTGTGCACCGGGTCGGCCGGGGCGACCTTCGCGAACGGCACGTTGCCGATGACCAGGTCGAACGTGCCCTCGGGTGCCCGGGTCTGCACGAAGGACTCGCTTCGGATGGTGGCGTGCGGTTGCAGGGCCTGGGCGATGGCTGCGGTGGTCGGCTCCACCTCGACGCCGACCATCCGGGCGTTCTCGGGTGCGAGCGCGAGGAACGTTCCCGCCCCGCACCCGGGCTCGAGCACCGCCCCGCCGGCGAACCCGAGGTCCTCGGCTGCTTGCCACATCGCCTTGGCGATGGTCAGGTCGGTGTAGTGGGCGTTCAGGGTGCTCCGTCGTGCAGCACTGAACTCGGTCTCGCTGAGCAGGTCGCGCAACTCGCGACGGGCCCAGGCGAACTCCTCACGCTGCGGGTCGAACACCCGGGGGACTGCTCCCCACCCGGACCAGCGGGCGAGAGTGGCCTGCTCCTCCGCGTTCGCCGGCCGCTGCGCCCGTTCTACGTGGCGCAGCGCACGCAGCGCGGCCAGGTTCGCCTCGATCCGCGCTCGTTCGCCGGAGGGAGCGAGGTCGTCCTGCGTCAGTGGTCGGAACCGCGGCGCAGCGTCTCCTGCGCCTGCCGCTCCTCCTGGACGATCTGCTGGTACTCCGGATCCTCGGGACTCACGACGAGCGGCAGCGTCGAGCTCGTCGCCGGCGCCGCGGTCGGCTCTTCCGGGTCGATCTCCGACTCCGGGGCCAGACGAACCCGTTCCTGCAGCACGATCACCTCGGCGCGCATCCGCGCCCCTCTCATGCGACCGACCCTGTCGAGGTAGCTCTCCTGCTCCGGATCCGGGCCCTCCAGCTCCAGGGCCAGCGAGTCGATCTCCTTCGACACCTCCTCGCCCAGGTCCTGGAAGAACTGGGTCGGGTTCGGGATTGCTCGGTACCGGTCCGGCAGCCACCGGGCCCAGTACTGATGGGCCATCGCTCCGTAGTCCGTCATCTCGCGCCTCGCTGCTGTGGCTCGCCGCCGCTGTCCCCGGTTCGTCGGTCGAGGGTACGGCTTCCGGGAGTTGTGTCGTTGGACCGTCGACGGCTGGACTTTGCGCTTCGTCGCCGCCCTCTGAGGCGCCCGACAGAAGGTCGTCAAAGGAAAGCTGATTCTCTGGGTCGCTTCGTCGGCTGCGGCGGGCCATCACAGCACCCCGATAGTGTCGGAAAACAATGCCGCAATGACACGCGCCGAACTACCGCGAAAACCGCGCTCAGGATCTGCGAAGACGCACTTCCATCGTGCGCGACACCACCCTCGCAGTCGTGTCTGCAACTCCATAACCCCAGGTTACGCGGTCCGAAGACTGGATTCCACAGATTACTCCGTCTTTTATACTGGATCGCCCTTTGTGACCCCCACTGAACCAGTAA
The DNA here is from genome assembly GCF_001932475.1 of Pseudonocardia sp. Ae717_Ps2. Taxonomy (NCBI): domain Bacteria; kingdom Bacillati; phylum Actinomycetota; class Actinomycetes; order Pseudonocardiales; family Pseudonocardiaceae; genus Pseudonocardia; species Pseudonocardia sp. Ae717_Ps2. The sequence goes on along the minus strand of NZ_MCIS01000018.1, from coordinate 88,948 downwards.
CTCGTCGAGCCGCTGCCGCGAGCCGCCGTCCGCGCTATCTGAAACACTGAGAACAATCAACCAAAAATTCGGTCGCTAACCGTCCGTACACCACGCCCGTATCGCGGATTAATTATCCGAACCGCAGGACTGAGCGGTTCGGAAAGTTCGATTCTGACGACCCCAGGGCTGGTGCAGAGGACGTGTCCGGCGGGGCGTGCGGCGGGCCCGAGCCGGAGAGTTCGGCCGCACTGGGACGCAAGGTCACGCGCAGCGCCGGGAGCGCCCGCGGTGGACGCCCCCGGCTGTGCGGTTCGGCGCGAGGCTCGACCGTGCACCGCACCCTGGCCGGACGCCCGGTGGCGGCGTCGCTACTCGCTGAGCCACGATCGGGGGCGTGGACCTGACGCCTCTCCAGCGGAACACGCTGCACCGCCTCGTCGACGGCGGGCAGGGCCCGGAGTCGCAGCCGCGGACGGCGCTGCGGTGGCTGCGCCGGTACGGACTCGTGGACGCGGACGGCTTCCCCACCGACGAGGGGTGGGCGTACCTCGCGGAGCTGCACCGGCAGCGGCGTCGGCGGATGGATGAGCACGAGGCGGAGCACCGGCGGCGGCAGGCTGACCCGCTGTCGGGGATGCGGGACGCGATCCGGCGGTGGAAGGCCGGCGAGCGGTGACCGCTGACGGGCCGTCCGCGGAGGAGCTGACCGACGCGGCGGTGGCGCGGATCCAGGCGGTGTGCGACGCGGAGCGGATGCGGTACGAGGAGGTCGTCGCCCGCGACCCGTCGGTGAAGGCTGCGATGGAGGGCCGGTACGCCGATGAGCTGGGGGCGTGTGTGCACGCGGTGCGGGACGCCTACCTGGCGGAGGGGATCTCCCGGGAGCGCGCGGCGCAGGCGTCCGAGTCGTGGCTGATGATCAAGTCCGGGGTGCGCGGGGACCTCGCGTTCGCCGACGAGATCCTCGCGGACTTCGCGTCCGGGAAGCTCCGGCGCGGCGGGTCGGGGCTCGGCGCGCAGCCGTAGTTGTCCACCCGGGGTGGACAGCCCTGTACGCGGGGGGCGTACACTCGGTGGTGTGGTCCCGTCCATGAAGCTCCGCGACGTCGAGCGGGCCCTCCTAGCTCACGACTGCCGCGTGCTGTCCGAGGCTGGACCGCACACCAAGTGGGGCTGCCCCTGCGGCGCCCACACCACGCCGGTCCCCCGGCACCGCACCATCTCGCCCGGGGTGGTGCGCAGCATCGGCAAGCGCATGGCGTGCCTGCCGGAAGGGTGGTTGCAGTGAGGTACTTCGTGACCGCGCGCCGGTGGGAGCGCGGATGGGAACTCCACATCGCCGACGAGCACGGCGCCGAGGTCGGGGTGACGCAGTCCCGCACCCTGGGCGGGGCGGAGGCGATGGTGCGGGACTATCTCGCGCTCGACGACCGCGACGCAGCCGCGCCGGTCGAGATCCGGCCGGTGTTCGACTCCGCGGTGCAGGAGCGCATCACCGCGTCCCGTGCCCGGACGCGGGCCGCGCAGCTGGAGCAGGAGGCCGCGGCGAAGGAGTCCCGCGCCGCTGTCGCGCTGCTCGACGACCTCGGGCTGTCCGGGACGGAGATCGCCCGCGTCCTGCAGCTGTCCCGCTCCCGGGTGTCGGACCTGCGAAAGGCGTCCCGGTGACGGGGGGGAGAGGATGGCCGGCGTGAGTGATGAGACCGCGCCGCAAGATGTCCCGACCGTGCGGACCGGGGCGGCCGCGCTGGGCGACCGGCTCGCGATGCACTTCGAGGCCGGGCGGGTTCGCCTCGACGGTGTCCGGGTGACCGATCTGGACACCCCGGCGCCGGAGGGCACTCGGATCGTCATCGCCGGGAGCTGACGACGTCCGTCCCGGTTACACCCCGGGACGGCCGCACGGCCCGCCCCCGTTAGTGCCGGGGGCGGGCCGTCGTCGTCTGGGGCGGCGCGGTCGGTCGTGGTCAGTACCGCAGGTTGTAGAGCGACCAGCTGGTCTCCTGGCTCTGGGTCGGGTTCCCGTTGGAGATGCAGCGGTACTCAGAGGTGTCGGGCCTGCCCCGGTAGGCAGCGATCGCCTCCTCGCACGCACCCCTGTTCGCGTAGGTCGCGACGTAGCTCCAGGTTGGGGACTGGGCAGGGGCAATGGGAGCTGCGGCGGCGACCCCGGCACCGACCGACGTCAGCGTGGCGACCCCGAGTGCGAGGCCGATCATCGTGGACCTGAGAACCCGCATGGTCCTACTCCTCCTGCTTGGTGATCTTGGACCTGACGAAGGTTAGGTGTGATGTGCAGGGAGGTTGTACTGCCCGGGATCGGTGATTCTGTCTGACAGACGAAGGCCTCCGGTTGTGAAGTGGAGCTGTCGAGGAACCGCTTCACCCACCGGAGGCCTTCGTGTCCCACGCTAACGCCGCCCTGACCCCGCGCGCCCGGCTGCGGCTCGCTCAACTCGTCGTCGATCACGGCTGGACCCACACCGCCGCGGCGAAGATGTTCATGGTCTCTCCACGGACAGCGTCGAAATGGTCCGACCGCTACCGGGCCGAGGGGCCGGCCGGGATGGTCGACCGCAGCTCACGGCCGCAGCTCTCGCCGAGCAGGACCAGTGCTCGTGTGGTTCGGCAGATCGTGGGTCTGCGCTGGCGGCACCGGCTGGGCCCGGTCCAGATCGCCGGGCGGCTCGGTATGGCCGCCTCGACCGTGCACGCGGTCCTGGTGCGCTGCCGGATCAACCGGCTCTCCCACATCGACCGGGTCACCGGCGAACCGCTGCGCCGCTACGAGCACCCCCATCCCGGCTCGCTGATCCACGTCGACGTCACCAAGTTCGCCAACATCCCCGACGGCGGGGGCTGGCGTTACCTGGGAAGACAGCAAGGCCTCCGCAACCAGGCGGCCACCGCACGACGCACCGGTCAACGAGGCAAGTACTACCGCCCGGCGATCGGGACCGCCTACGTCCACACCGTGATCGATGACCACTCCCGCACCGCCTACGCCGAGATCTGCGCCGATGAGAAGGCGGCCACCGCGATCGGTGTCCTCGAACGCGCCGTGGCCTGGTTCGCCGAACGCGGCGTCACCGTCGAGCGGGTCCTGTCCGACAACGGTTCGGCTTACAAGTCCTACGCCTGGCGTGACGCCTGCGCCGAGCTGGGCATCACTCACAAGCGAACCCGCCCCTACCGCCCGCAGACCAACGGCAAGATCGAAAGGTTCCATCGGACCCTGGCCGACGGCTGGGCTTACGCCCGACTCCATGAGTCGACCCGCCAACGCAACGACGCCCTACCCGGCTGGATGCACTTCTACAATCATCACCGCGCTCACTCCGCCATCGGCGGCTGGAGTGTTCCCGATTTCTTTGACGCCGGTTTAGGCTGCCAAGTCGGTTATTTTCCTGAATCCTAGCTCGTATTCGGTGGGTGTCAAGTATCCGAGGGTGGAGTGCCGTCTGCGACGGTTGTAGTAGCTCTCGATCCACGCGAATGTCTGCTGTCGGACCTCGGTGACGTCGTTCCATGGCCGGGTGTGGATGAGTTCTTTCTTGTAGCTGGCGAAGAACGACTCGGCGACGGCGTTGTCGAAGCAGGTGGCGCGTCGGCCCATCGATCGGGCCACATTGTTGGCGGCGCAGAAGTCGGTGAACTCCCGGCTCGTGTATTGCGTCCCGCGGTCGCTGTGCATGATCACTCCGGCTGGTGGGCGGCGGGTGAGCAGGGCGGCGGCGAGGGCCTCGATGATCAGGTTGGTGCGCAGGTGGTCGGCCACGGCGTAGCCGACGACCTTGCGGGAGTGCAGGTCGATCACGGTGGCGAGGTAGGCCCAGCCGTCGACCGTCTGGATGTAGGTGATGTCGCCGCACCAGCGGGTGTCGGGAGCCTCGGCGGTGAAGTCACGCCCGATCAGGTCCGGGGCGTCGATCGGGCGTAGACCTGCGACGGTCGTCTTGCGCCAGGTGTGAGGGTGGCGGCCTTGCAGGCCGGCGGCGCGCATGAGCCGCCAGACCCGCTTGCGGGCGGTCCGGTGGCCGCGAGCGACCAGCTCGGCCCACACCCGGCGCACGCCGGGGTCACCGCGCAGGTCGTGGTGGATCTCTCGGATCGTGTCGGTGAGCTCGGCGTCGGTGCGTTCCCGCTGGCTGGGTCCGGTCTTGAGCCACCGGTAGTAGCCCTGTCGGGCCACGCCGAGCTGGGCGCACATGAACGTGACCGGATACTCGCCCTCGGTTGCCCAGTCCGCGATCGCCGCGTATTTCACGGCTGTTCTTTCGCGAACCAGGTCGCTACTTTTTTTGCGAAGTCCCGCTCCATTCGCAGGGTCGTGTTCTCCTTGCGGAGCCGTTCCAGCTCGGCCCGCTCCGGTTCGGACAGGTCCGTGTCCGGGACCTGCCCGGATTCGCGTGCTTTCTTCACCCACTTGCCTAACGTCATCTCGTGGACGCCGATACTCTTCGCTACCTCGGCGATTGTTCGGCCGGAATCGAGGACAAGACTGACGGCCTGGTCCTTATACTCCTGGGTGAAATGGCGGCGTGTCGCCACGCGATCCCCTCCGCTGCGATCAGCGGCAGTCTACGACCGGTGTCTACAAGATCGGGAACGGTCCAGGCCAGCCACCGGTCACCAGGCTGACTAACCTCCCTGGACATCACAGTTAGGAGCGCTCGTTCGGGACCCCTCCCGAGCTCTGCTCGGGGCTGGAGGGTCCTGCTGTGGTCGGAGCGCGGCCAGCTCATCGGGTTCGTCTGGTCCTCGTCCCGGACCGGTGCGGGTTTCGGTGGGTATGGCTCGACGGGAGGTCGCGGGCCTCGCGCAGCTCGCGGAGGTGCTCGCTGAGCGCTTCCCTGGCGGCCATCCGCGCCCCTTGTCCCGCCGGCCGGTCCCGCAGAACCGGCGACAGCGGCGCAGGAGGGGTGGGCCCGCTGCCGGTGCTCGCGCGCATCCGGCCGATCTGTACGGCGCGGATCTCGCCGAGGCGTCCCTGCCAGGGGCGCAGGCGGGCGCCGATGACCCGCAGGGGGTCCCGGGCGCCGGTGGTGACTGGTCCACGCGGTCGGTCGGGGTGGTCGGGGTGGTGTTCGAGCGCGTGGCGCAGTCCGGCGACGGTCGCGCCGGCCTCCCACCACGGCTTGAGCAGCGACCGGGCACGCCAGATGTCGATCGTGCCCCGTTGTCGGCCTCCTAGGCCGAGAAGCATGAGCAGGGTGAGGGTGGCCTGGTTTCTGGCACCGGGGGTGTCGGGGACGTCGTAGGGGTGCCACTTGCCCGCTTGGGTGGTCACTGACCGTCCGCCGCCCGACAAGGGCTTAAGACTCACGTGAGAAGTGGGGAGGTCGCCACTTTTATCCACAGTGGTTTGAGCTGGGTGTTCGTGTGTGTGGTCGGTCGGGGTGGTGAGCTGGGGGAGGGGGCTGTGGGTGACCAGGGCGTAGGTCGGTGTGCGGCCGGTATCGGTGCCGAGGAACTCGGCGCTGGCCCCGGCTTCGACGACGACGAGCAGGCCGCGGTCGCGGGCCCAGGCCAGGACGCGGGACACGGTGCGGGCGGCGCGGCCGCCGGCGGCGCCGAGGCGGTCGGTGGTGAGCCCGGTGATCAGGCCGGTGTCCCAGTCCATGTGGCAGACCAGGCGGCGCAGGATCGCCGACCAGCTGGCGCGCTTGTCCGAGCGCCACTCCTCGTCGTCGACGAGGCGGGCGATGTAGTCGAGGGCCTCGGGCTGGGAGGTCAGCACCCGCCACTCGCGGTCGATGAAGTTGCGCCACCCGGGATGCGGAGTGAACCCGCGGGCGTGTCGGGCGCGAGCGCGGGTGACACCGCGGACGCGCGCCCTGGCGGTGGGAGGCAGGGCGCGGCTCGGGCGCCCGGGCCCGCTGGTCGGGCCTGACGTCGGGCGGGCGGCGCGGCCGCGAGGGGTGCGTCGGGCCTCGGTGGCGTAGCGGATGCCGAAGTCGCCGGCGGGTGGTTGCGCGCCGAGGGGGAGCTGATGGATCAGGCAGAGGTCGGAGGTGGGGCCGGAGGCCAGGGTGAACGCGCCGTGCTCGTAGCAGCGGATGCAGAACCCGGTCTCCGCCGCTGGTGAGCGGCGGTTTTCCGGGCACGACGAATTCGCCCCGTGTCTGTGGTGGTTGGCTCCCGGCCCAGGATGTATCCTGGACACGCGAAAGCGCCCCTTCTTCGCAGGTGGGGTAACGGCCCCGGTTCGCCGGGGCTACGGCATCAGGCGGGTGTAGGACCGGCTGACGCGAGAACGATCCGAGGCGGTCTCCTGGCAGGGAGGCCGCCTCGTTCTTCTAGGAGGCCTTGGTCAGAGGCTGCTCCGGGCGGTTGTACTGAACCGGGATCTGGCCCGGAATCTCGTTGCGGTAGCGCAGGCCCAGGTGGATCAGTGAGCCGGCGACGAGCGAGATGCTGCGGTCGCGTTCCCGGGCGATCTCGCGGACGACCTGGTCGTCGGTGAGAGGGATCCGGGCGGTGAAGTCTGTCGACTCGCTGGTGGGGACACGAAGAGGCAACTCGTCTGGGAGCTCGTCAACGTGCTGGAGCCCGATGTTGATGAGCTTCGCGGCAGTCTCGGAGACGTACCAGCCGAGGTTGGTGGCCAGCGTCTTGAGCGCAAGATCGTCGGCCAGCAGTACCCGTGGAAGAACCACTGCACGCGGGCCCTTCGACGGGCGCCCTGTTGGTCTTCTCGCCATGGCGATGATCCTGCCCGGTTTTCTGAAACCAGGACAGCGCGACACGCCCGCCATCTTTCAGAAATCCGCCGGAACGGCACCACATCAGGAACAGTGCCTGGCTCCTGGGGTGAGTCGCGAGGCCAGCGGCGGTAGCAACGCCCCGTCAGCGCGGACGCAGACGTCGCTGCTGCAGCCGGGTTTGCTCGTCGCTGGGCACCGTTCGTTGCTGCAGCTGCGTCACAGCGGCTGCCGGGTGCTCCATCTCCGGTGCCTGTCCACGCCGGCGCGCCGCGTCCCAGAGCCGGTATCTCGCCTGAGAGTCCTCGGTGGTTGCGAGCACCGTCTGCGCGAGCCGGTCGACATCCCGAAGCCACGGCTGCAGGTCCTCAGGCAGCGTTACTCGCAGGCGGTCTTGGACCCTCTGGAAGTTGCGGACCTCGTCTGCGCTGAGCGGCCGGTTGCGCTCAGCTTCAAGCGCTTCCGCGAACTGTGGAGGACCGGCCCACTCGCCTGTGCTGGCGAGGCGGTTGATGTACGCGGGGCCGGTTGTGTCGACCGTGCGCCGGTAGACCGCGACCAGGTCGGCCGCGCCGGATTCGTCGATCGCCGCGGCGACGTCGGCGATGCCGCGGTAGCTGCGCTCTGCGTTCGCGGGGACGGTCAGTCGTCCGGAGCCTCGGTCGTTGACCTGCTCCTGATAGCGGTGCAGGACGCCCTGCTGGCTCTGGCTCTCGTGGACGCCCAGAGCAATGACGGCAACCTGGTAGCCGGCGGCGCGGTAGTCGCGCAGGGTCCGCATGGACTCGGCAGGATCCTGCGCGGTCTCGTGGAAGATCGCGTGCAGCCGGCTCTCGCGCACGTAGTCCTGGGCTTTGCCCATCCAGGCTCGACCGTCGGCCCGGGTTGCGGCCGCCATCAGCTGATCGTCGGTCTTCATCAGGTGGGCGTACTGCGGGTGGAACGGCTTGTAGAGGTCGCTGTCGATTTCGACAGCACCACCGTCCGAGCGCAGGGCGTCGCGGATCTCGCCGGCGAACTTCGACTTCCCGGCACCCGGCTGAGCCATCAGCACGACCACGACCGGCCGGTCCTGACGCTGGTAGCCCGACAAGCGGGTCGGCCCGATCAGATCGCGGAAGATGCGCTCGTTGTCCGCCTCGCTGAGCCGATAGCGAGCGACGTCATCGCTACCGGAGCTCACCCCAGTTCGTCTCGCAGTTCGGCGAGGCGACGGCTGTAGCTGCCACGGACTGCTGCGAGCTCCCCGGGGTACTTCGGTGACAGAACGCGCTGCTGGTGCGCGCAGTCAGCGATGCGCGCCCGCAGGTCCTCGATCCGCTCGCGGTCGGGCGCCGGCTTCGTGCCTTCTCGCTCGAGCAGCGCGACGTAGCAGGCGAGGACCTCGTTGATCGCTTCCTGCGCGGCCTCGTAGCTGACCGCAGTGTCGCTGTTCCACTGCTGCGGCGGGAGGTCGGCAACCACGTCTTCCGGGGTGGTCGCCGTTCTCGAACTCACCATGGGCGGTCCTTCCCTCGCGGACCTCCAGTATATCTGCCGCACCTGTCATCCAAGGGCCACGCGAATGGTCACCCTGGGGCCCGGGAAGAGGACCGGGCCGAGGTGCGGTTGTGTGCCCGCCGGTCGGTGATCGTCAGGACAGCAGCGAAGGCGGCCTGGACGACGACGTAGCCGAGGACGAAGGGCAGCATGACCAGCGCGGGGTGTGTCGTTGCCGGGTCGGGCAGCGGGGTGAGCGAGGCGATGGCCACCACCAGGCCGCAGTTGAGCAGTGACAGGCGGGCGTAGCCGGTGCCGTCGCCGTCGGCCTGGCGTCGTGCGAGCTCGAAGACCACGACGAGCCGGAACAGCACTCCGACCATGAGCGCGGCGATGATCGGTGCGCCGACGGTGTAGCCGGGTCCGAGTACCCGTAGTACCGGCCAGCCCAGGGCCGCGCCCAGGGCGAGGAGGGGGACGAACAGCACCAGCATGCGGCGTCGTGTGCTGCGGGCGAGTTCGACGGCGCGGTGGGGCTCGCGTGCGGTCTGCACGGCGAGCGAGTTGGTGAAGAACACCGCGGCGGTGTCGATGACGACGGTGGCCTGCCAGGCGATGAAGAACACCGCGCCCATGGCGTTGCCCATCCGGAAGTTCGCCAGCAGCGGGATCTGGTTGTAGAGCAGTACCGCCCCGAGCTGGGCCACCGCGGTCGGGGCGAGGAACCCGGCCATCGTGGCCCGGCTGGGCAGGACACCGGGCCCGCCCGCGGCGGCGAATCTGCGGACCAGGAACCACAGCACGATCGTGCCGACCCCGATCCACACCACGACCGGGATCACCCAGGACAGCACCATGCCCTGCGATGCCAGGCCTGCCCCGAGCACTGCGAGCAGGCCGATCCGGGCCACGGCGAAGGTCCCGCTGCGCCAGACCGCCAGCCAGGGCCGGCCCGCGGCGACCATGACGAAGTCGTGCACGACGAACACGCCCCACCCGGCACAGCCCAGCACCAGCAGCAACAGGCCGAGCCCGAAGGGGCCCTCGCCGGCGGCGACCTGCGCCACCCGTGGGACGAGCAGCCCGTAGACCAGACCGGCCAGCCCGGACAACGGCATGATCAGCAACAGGCTGCCGAACACCAGCCGCACGGACTTGCGGCCCGCCCCGGGCAGCCACCTCATGATGCCGATGCCCAGGTTGAGCTGAGCCGCGCCGCCGATCAGCTGCATGGCCGAGACGAACTCCGTCGCCCGCCCGACCTGGTCCTGGGGCATCACCCACGCCGCGATCAGGAACCCCAGAAGGCCGGCGACGGAGTTGAACACCGAGGTGAGCGTCAGGGCCAGCGAGTCCCCCAGCTCACGGCGCCCCTGGCTGGTCGAAGAGACGGAGGTGGACGGAGGCATCGCCGCGACGCTACGGCAGCCCCACGCGAGCCCCTCGGGATCCGCCTGAGCCTGGAGATCTGGTCTCGCGGCGACGTCGAGACCCGTCGTCGAACAGCGCAGCCGGCTCGATGGCGGCGGGGCCTGCCGCGGAGATGACGAGGCCCCCGCCGCAGGGTTGCTGCAGCGGGGGCCTCGGTTGCGCGCCGTGTCGTTGTGCGTGACTACCCCGGCTTTCGGCGCGCAGCTCGGGGGAGGGAGGTCAGTTCGTCCAGGTGATCGGGTCGGAGAAGCTGAACGAGGGTGCGTACTTCACCGCGTTGACGTCGGTGGTCTGCTGGTCGCCGCAGATCATCCCCGAGGTGGTGCCGCCCGGGGCGAGCTGACCGGAGTTCAGCGCCTTCGCCCCGGCGTTGAACGGGATCGACGCGGACGCCTCGACCCCGGCCGGGGTGGTGAACTTCCAGTCGAACGGGTTGAACGACGCCGGGCTGGACCCGTTGTTCTTGTAGGTGACCGTCGAGCACGCCTGCGTCATGCCGAACTCGGTGACCTGCTCCGGAGCGGACGCCGAGATGACCAGGTCCCCGGAGGTGGCCTCCTGCCCGAACTTCACCGACTGGTCCCCGCTCGCGGGGGCACCGGCGGCGGCAGGGGCAGCGTTCGCATCTCCCGAGGCGGTGGCCGGGGCCTGCTCGTCGCCGCCACCGCCGGTGGCGATCGCGATGACGACGATCGCGACCAGGATCCCGAGGGTCACCTTGAGCCCGGTGCGCTTCTTCTTCGGCGCGGGCGGCGGGATCTGCGGGGCCTGGTTGTACTGCGGGTACTGGCCCTGCGGGGGCGGGTAGCCCTGCGGCGGGTACTGGCCGCCCTGCTGGGGCGGGTACTGGCCGTAGTAGGGCTGCTGCTGGGGGTGGCCCTGGTAGGGGCTCTGCGGCGTAGTCACGTACCGCTTATCGGCCGCGTCACCCTGTCATTAGCGCTCGGACCTGCGGATCATCAAGGTTGTTGAACTGCTCTTTACCCAGGCAACCCGCGGGGTTCACCTGTTCACCAGTAGGCGTAGTCGGCGATCCACCGCCGGGTTCGGACGACGGGACCGGAGTCGGAGCCGGTCCAGGGGCGAACGGCGAGATCGGTGGCGTCCACGAGGAACTCCCGCTCGTGGTGGAGGTATCCCAGGGCTCGACTCGGTTCCACTACCGCGACCCACACCCGTCCTAAGCCGATCTCAGCGGGCACCTGCCGATGCTCGGCAAACCATCGGGCGATGGCCGGATTCGTGGTCCACGACATGCCCTGCCGCCGCTGAGGGACCGCCCCCCGGAACAGTCGGTGGCGCCGCCTCGGCCGCCGACCGGGCCTGCGCCCCTCCCGACCCCAACAGAAGTACCCAGCATGCTCGACCATGGCCTGCCAGGCCACGGGGCCGTGCAAGGGATCGCGATCAGAACGGAACCGCCAGATCGGCGGAAGCTCGACCGCCATCTCCGCCGGGGTAACGTCACCGGCGCAGAAGCGTTGGTAGAGGTTGATGGCGGCCGCGTCCCACTGGCTGACGCTCATGTCCGCCTCCTTCCGTCAACTGACGAAGAATTACTGACCAGCCCCGCCAAACCGTTCGCCCGAATTGCGCCGATCGGCCGCGAACCAGCCGGAACCGCCGCACGTCGTCAGAGTCATGCACCCGCTCCCCACCCGCGCCCACCGGGCCGCCAGCATCGCCGGTGTCCTCGCCGCCGTCGCACTGCTCACAGCGTGCCAGGAAGCGCAGGCCAGTCAGCCGCCGCGGCCGACGCTCCCGCCGCTACCCACCATGTCCTTGCCGCCCCCGCCGACCGTGCCCGGCACCCGGCCGAACACCGGCAACATCGTGCTGACCTGCACCCAGATCGCGTCGTCGAAGCAGTACCTCTGCACCCAGACCGGGACCGCCCCGGCACCGGTGACTCCACCGTCGACCGTGCCGCCGCCGGCATCCTCGCCGCCAGCCTCACCGACGGCTCCGAGGCCGACCGACGAGGGCAGCCCCGAGCCGACCACCCCGCCCCCGGCCACAGAGCCTCTCCCTACGACGCCCAGGCCGGCTGCTCCCGTCCCGACGACGCCGGATACGGGCAGCGTCGAGCCGACCACGGCAAGGTCCGTCGGCTGACAGCAGAGCGAGCCCGCCTGCGGCTCAGCCCCCGTGACCAGTAATCCACGACCAAGCATCGTCCGGTCGAGCTCCGTCTCGCGTACTCGAGTGTGTGCATGTTCGGGTACGCTAGCGGGGTGTGGGTGCCCGAGGTGTTGTCGTTTCGTGAGTTCCGTACGGCGTTGGCGGCGACGTTGAAGCGGGTGCAGGAGCCCGAGGCCGAGCCGGTGTTCGTCGGTGCTCATCGCAAGCCCGAGGCGGTGGTGATGTCGGTGGCCCGCTACGAACAGCTCATCGGGGCCGCGCAGCGACGCGCCGATGTCGACGAGGCCCTCGCATCGGTCCGCGCCGAGGGCCTGGAGCCCAGCGCGGAGGGCCTGGCTCTGCTCGACGGTGTCGCCGCCGGCTCGGTCAGCACCGGCGAGGCTCGTGAGCGTGTCCTGGCTCGATACCGCCGTTGACCGGCCCGGACCCCTACCTCGACCTCGACACCGGCGTTCTGCGGAACCGGCTGGGGATCACCGATCCGGCCGAGCTCGCCCAGGCCGAGGCCGAGCTCACCGCGCTACGCCTGATCGAGCTGCGCCAGCAGCCGCTACCCGGGCGCTACGACCTGGACCACCTACAGGACTTCCACCACCACATCTTCAGCGACCTCTACGACTGGGCCGGGCAGCTGCGCACCGTGTCCATCGGCAAGGGACAGCTGTTCTGCCTCCCTCAACACCTCGAGACCTTCGCCGCCGACATCTTCGGTCGGCTCCACTCCGAGCAGGTCCTGCGCGGGCGTGACCTTGACGGCTTCGTCACCGGCCTGGCCGAGCTGCTGGGCGACATCAACGCCCTGCACCCGTTCCGGGAGGGCAACGGGCGCACCCAGCGGGCGTTCCTGGCCCAGCTCGCCCACGACGCCGGCTACGAGCTGCGCTGGACCACGATGGACCCCGCCGAGAACAACCGAGCGTCCGCGCTCTCGCTGGCCGGCGACACCACCGCCCTGCACACCATGCTCGTCCGCCTCATCCGGCCACTCCGTCAGCTACCCCAGTCACGGCCGGCATCCACCGACAGCTGAGCAGCGCATACGCCTCGACCTCGGCCCGATTCTCGAGGGGCGTACCGCTTGTGCCGGGTCGGCAACGCGTTCTTGTCGGTTTCCGCTGCGCCTGGCTTAGAGGGCTGAAGAATTGTCGGTCCCTTATCGCACACTGAGTCCGTTCCCCGGTGCTGTGCGAGAGGACCGTGATGCAGGACCCCGTCATCGTGGCAGGAACCGCCCTGTCCCGTCAGCTTCAGTCAGCGTTCCGCAACGCACGTGACGCCCGCCGGAGCGAATGGGTCGAGCGAGAGAACGAGACCCTGACCGCCCTGCGGATCCTGGCCACCTATCTTGCCTACCACCCGGGAAGCGCCACCGCCCGGGCCATCACGACAACGCTGACCAGCAGTATCGCGAACACGGGGGAGGACATGCCTCCTGTAGCGCATCCACTACCCTCAGCGCGATACTTCAATACAGCAGAGGGTGACACAGTGGCACGAATTGAAACGGTACAGCTGGTCGACGACCTCGACGGCGCGGCCGCTGATGAGACCGTCGCTTTCGCTCTCGACGGGAAGCTGTTCGAGATCGACCTCAATGCGACCAACGCGGCGACGTTCCGGGACAAGCTCGCCCCGTTCGTGTCCGCCGCGCGAACTGCAGGAGGCAGCCGGCGCGCACGACGTCGCGACGCGGCTGCGGCAGCAGGCTCGACAGAGGCTCGGCGCCACAACCAGGCGGTGCGCGTGTGGGCGCGGGCGAATGGCTATTCCGTCTCCGAGCGGGGCCGCATCCCCGCCGAGGTCGTCGAGGCATACCGCGAACACGGCTCGGGCACCTCGACGTCCGCACCGGAGAAGGCCGCGCCGACGACGCGGCCACAGACCGCCCAGTTCAGCGGATAGTCCCGCACAGGTCTATATCGGCGGTGCTCGGCCGAGGAGCCGCAACACCGTGGAGCGGTCTGCCTCCGCGTGTCTGTCGCTCATCCAGCACGCTGCACCGCTCCGCGGACGCGTGATCGCGAGCATCCCTGGCTTGTCCGACGGCTCCCAGAGCCTCAGCTCCGCACACCTACGAACAGGCCACGCCCGGTCGGCCCGCCTGGTACGTAGCGCACCGAGCATCCGGCGTCGGCCAGCGCTTCGCGGTAGGCCTGCTCCGGCCACAGGCTGAGGATCTCGATCTCGGTGAAGTCGGAGATGCCGGTCTCGTCGGCGACGACGAACCGCAACTCCATGCGGGTCTTACCGTCGACCAGCGTGGAGTGGGAGACCCGGGTGATGGTTCGGTCCGGGCCGCGACTGAGGTCACCGGCCACGTAACCGTCGATGAATCGCTCGGGGAACCACCAGGGCTCGATCACGAGCACACCGCCGGGCACCAGGTGCCCGGCCATCGTCGCGACGGCAGCACGCATGTCGGCGACCGTGTCGAGGTAGCCGATCGAGCAGAACATGCAGGTCACGGCGTCGAAGCGGCGATCGAGGCGGAAGGAGCGCATATCCCCGCGGTGCAGCGGGACCCCCGGGACTCGCTCGGCAGCCAGCGCGATCATCGGTTCCGCGATCTCGACGCCCTCGCAGTGCTCGACGAGCCGGCGGAACTGTTCGAGGTGGATCCCGGTCCCGCAGGCGACGTCGAGCAGGCTGGTGATCTCGGGGCGCTCGGCGGTGATTTCCGCGACGACATCGAGGGCCTCCTGCTCCCAATCCTTGCCGCGGCTACGGTAGATCGTCTCGTAGACGTCTGCGTGGTTGTCGGTGAACATCGGTACCTCCGGTCTCGGTGACGGCGGGGCGAGTGGGTCAGTCGGTCGCGGACACCGGCTCGCCGATCAGGAGCAGGACCGGTGGCGCCGCGCCGCCCGGCGCGATCCGCTCGGTCCACCAGCGGTAGTCGGGCGCGGACAGTCCCGCGGTCAGCGAGGCCAGGTCGGCGCCGTCATAGGTACGCAGGGCTGAGACCAGCCCGTCCCACGTCACCACGAGCGGTAGTACCCCGAGGACGGTGCAGAGCAGCCGCAGAGGGGTCGGGTTTCGCAGGACGTGGCCGACGACCAGCATCGGCGCGAGCAGCGTCGCCAGCAGCGATGGCCACCGGCGTTCGGAGGACTCGGCGACGCACAGCGGTGCACGTCGGGTGAACGCGTCGGCGAGCACGGCCCGGGCCACGTCCGGCGGGAAGTGATGGAAGGCGGTGAAGACGGTGCGGATGCCGTCCTGCCCCTCGGGGACCGCGGTGGCATCGACCGGGTCGGGGTGCACGTGGGTGCGGCCATCACCGATGCGATCGCAGGCGCCCTGCAGCGCGCGACGGTTAGGGAAGCGGTCGGTGAACACCAGCTCGACCGGACCTGCGTCCTGCTGCAGCTCGGGCTTGAGGTGCTCCCACGGGCCCGACGCGCCGGAGCACAGGTCAATGACCCGCCGCTGGCCGGTCCGCCGCACCAAACCTGCCAGCACCGGCGTGACCGGCGCATAGAAGCGGTGCCGCAGGACGAGCGCTTCCTGGAGGAACTCGGTGGTCATGTCCCGTAGCCGGCTTGGGAACCACGACTGGTCCTCGAACTCGAACAGGTGTAGTCGGGGTACGACGGAGCGCATGGGCATCCCTTTCACCGGCCGGCCTCGTCGCCGACGCTCGCAGCGCGCACTCGAGGCGCTGTCCAGGGCAAATAGACTTCTCTCGGGAAGTATCTTCTCGTGGTAGCGTAAATAGCATGAGTTCCGCACCGATCTTGGTCACCGGCGCGACCGGGGACGTCGGCAGGCGCGTGGTCACCCGCCTGTTACGTCTCGGGCATCCGGTCCGTGCCCTGGTCCGGGGCTCGGACGACTCCGGGCTACCGGCGGACGTCGAGATCCGGCGCGGGGACCTGAACGACCGCGACGCCGTCCGGACCGCGGCGGAGGGCACCGCCGCGGTCTACCTGTTCCCGGTTCCCGAGGCGGTGGACCGGGCAGCCGACGGGCTCGCCGATGCCGGCGCGCCACGGGTCGTCGTACTCTCCTCACTGCTCGCCGGCGCGGACGGCGACGTCGCTACCGGGCCGCTGCACCGGCGTTGCGAGGATGCGCTGCACGCCCGCTCATTGTCGGTCACCGCGATCCGCCCCGGCGCGTTCATGGACAACGACCTGGCCTGGGCCGGGCTGCTCGCCCGGTTCGGGGAGCTGCCGCTGGCCTGGCCGGACGTCGCCGTCGCCCCGGTCCACACTGACGACGTCGCCGCCACCGTGACCGACGCCCTCGTCGCGGTCGGAGCCCCACCGGTGGTCGAGCTGACCGGCCCGGACCTGCTCAGCCCGGTCGATCGTGCCGCGATCCTGGCGCGGGCCGCAGGCCGGCCGATCCCGGTCGCGGCGACCGGACCCGACCGGGCCCGCGAGGCGCTGGCCGAGGTGCTCCCCGCAGACGTCGCGCAGGTCGTCGTCGAGGCCACCGGCTGGACCGCGGAGCACGGCCAGGTCCTGCGCCCCCGCACCCGGCCGACCGGCTACCGGCAGTGGGCCGTCGAACGGGCTCCGGAATTCGTCTGACATCCGGCCGAACGCGACTCGGGAGAACCGTCCCATGACCGATCTCCGATCTGCCGGCCCGGCGAAGCCAGACCCGCGTCGCCGGACTGCCGCTGCCTTCGTTCTGGTCGCCGTGGCGATGGACATCCTGGATACGACCATCGTGATCGTCGCCCTCCCGGACATGGAACGTGACCTGGGCGCCGGCAGCACCGTCCTGCAATGGATCACCGCCGCCTACACGCTGACCTTCGCACTCACCCTGATCACGGCCGGGCGGATCGGCGATCGCATCGGTCGGCGGCTGGCCGTCCAGATCGGCATTCTCGGCTTCGTCGTCACCTCGGCGGTCTGCGCACTCGCTCCGACCGCCGAGATCCTGGTCGCGGGCCGGGTCGCTCAGGCGTTGGCAGGGTCGCTGATCCTCACCCAGGCACTCGCGATCTTCCAGGTCGAGTTCCCGGAGGCCGAGCGCCCCGGCGTGCTCGGCGTCTTCGGAGCGGTACTGGGCTCGGCCGCGGTGCTGGGCCCGATCCTCGGCGGTGTGCTGGTCGCCGCCGACATCGGCGGTCTGGGCTGGCGCACCATCTTCTGGATCAACCTACCGATCGGTCTCGTGGCGTTCCTCGGCGTTCGGCGCTATCTGCGCGAGTCACGCGCCGCTCGGCCACCCGCCCTCGATCCGAGCGGGCTGGCGCTGCTCACACTCGCGCTGTTCGCCCTGCTCCTGCCCCTGGTGCAGGGCCGCGAGCTCGGGTGGCCGTGGTGGGGCTTCGCCATGGTCGCCGCCGGGTTCGTCCTGCTGGTCGTGTTCGCCCGTTCGCAGGTCCGCCGGGAACGGGCCGGTGCGGTGCCCTTGGTGCTACCCCGGCTGTGGCGGGAACGCTCGTTCGTCGGAGGCCTCGGGATCGTGCTGACGTTCCTCGCGGCGTTCATGAGTATGTTCTTCGTCCTGAACTACTACCTGCAGGTCGGGCTGGGGTTCGGCCCGCTCGGCGCCGGGCTGACACTCGTGCCCAGTGCCGTGTCGACCGTCGTGTTCTCGCTGCTGTCGACGCCGTTGCTACGCCGGTTCGGGACCCGGGTCCTCACCGTCGGCGCACTGGTTGGAGCGGTCGGTCTGCTGCTGCTCACCGCGACCGTTCAGCTCGCCGACGACGGGTTGCGGGCGTGGTGGCTAGCCCCTGCATTGCTGCTCGTCGGGTCCGGGATGGGCCTGGTGACAGCGCCGGTCATCGACGTCGTCCTGACCCGCGTGCCGGCCGACGACGCCGGTGCCGCGTCCGGGGTGCTCAACACCGCCGAGCAGCTTGGCGCGGCGCTCGGTGTCGCCGCAGTCGGCACCGTGTTCTTCGGCTCCGTCGGAGCGGCCGGGCCGGGTGGGCAGACCGAGCTGGCCGACGCGCTCGGCGCGGCGCTCTGGGTCAACATCGGACTCATGCTGCTCAGCGCGGCGCTCTCGCTGCTGCTGCCGCGCCGGATCCGGCGCCGTTCGGCCGAGGAGGCCCCCGTATGACCGACCTGAACCCGCGACCGGAGATGCCCGGCCGAGAGGCCGACCACAGGCACGGCACCGAGATCGCGCAGGCCCAGTCGATCCTGGACGTCATGAGGGACGGAGACGAGGCCACGTTCGCCGGCATCGTGCACCCGCGCGGGACGAACCTGGAAGCGGCGCTGGAGCCACTTGCCTGCCGGGTCCCCGGACCGGCCGGGTTCCACGCGACCGCGATGCTGCTGCGGCACGCGTTCTCCGGCCTGGACTGGACCACGCACGCCGCGGTGGCCAGGGACGACACG
This sequence comes from Pseudonocardia sp. Ae717_Ps2, assembly GCF_001932475.1. Lineage (NCBI taxonomy): Bacteria > Bacillati > Actinomycetota > Actinomycetes > Pseudonocardiales > Pseudonocardiaceae > Pseudonocardia > Pseudonocardia sp. Ae717_Ps2. The sequence goes on along the minus strand of NZ_MCIS01000018.1, from coordinate 70,893 downwards.
CTCGTCGCCCACGCCACCATGTCCGGGCGACACACCGGGGTGCTCTACGACTACGACCGCGCGGGCCAGGTGGTCGGCGCGTTCCCACCGACCGGCCGGACCTTCTCCACCACCCAGACCCACTGGTTCCGGTTCCTCGACGACCTGATCATCGAGCACTGGGCCAACCGCGACGACCTCCGGACCGCGACCCAGCTCGGCTGGTTGCCGCCCCGTCCGGTCTACCTGGCGCGAATGCTGCTGGCAACCCGCCGCGCGCAGCGGGCACAGCGGGGCGGCGAAGAACCCGTGTTGCACAGCACGCCCGCCCGATAACCCGACCCGACACCCGACCTCTCCCAGAAGGTGGGCACGATGACTGCACGCACGCACCTGCGTGGACTCCCGCGCTGGCTCAAGCCGCTGAACAAGCTTTTCGTCCAGCTCCAGCGCCGAGGGCTCGGGGTCAGCGGGCTCGCCGTCCTCACGATCCCCGGTCGCCGCAGCGGTAACCCGGTGTCCACGCCGGTGACGCCGATGAGCGTCGACGGCGCGACGTACCTGGTGGGCTTCCCCGGTACGAACTGGGTGGCCAACGCCCGTGCCAATCCCGGTAGCGCCCGGCTGGCACGCGGACGGCGCGACGACGCCGTCACGATGGTCGAGATCCCGGTCGGGGAGCGGGCACCGATCCTGCGCGAGTTCCCCCGTCAGGTCCCGGTCGGTACGCGGATGATGATCCGGGCCGGCCACGTCGCGAACGGGACGCCGGAGGAGTTCGTCGCCATCGCCGACCGCTGCGCGGTGTTCCGGGTCGACCCCCGCTGACCGACACCGTACGGAAACGGCCCCGCTCGATCGGGCGGGGCCGTTCCGGCACGTTCAGAGTGCTCAGCGCACCGCGATGCGAGCCTCGACCTCGTGCTCGACGGTGGCGCGCAGACCATCATCAAGGCCGACCCTGGGCGCCCATCCTGTGGCCCGGCGGAACGCCGCCGAGTCGACCTCGATGCTCCGCAGGTCCTCGGCGGTCGCGAACTCCGGCGCCGGGACCCGCTGGACCGGGACCGGCCGGGTCCGCGTGACCGTCGCGACCACCGCGGCGATCTGGGCGAACAGCTCTCCCAGCTCGACCGGGGAGTCCCCACCGACCGGCCAGGCCCGGCCCGATGCGACCACGTTCAGACCGCGGACGACGGCGGTCGCCGCGTCCCGCACGTGCAGCAGGTCCCGCGTGATGCGGCCGTCGTTCCACAGGGTCAACGGTTCCCCGTCCAGCGCCAGCCGCACCATCGCCGCCACCACACCGCCGCCTGCCGGGCAGCCGTCCGCGGCAGGCGGGCCGTAGAGCGTGGGGAGCCGCAGCGCGACCGCACGGATGTGGCCCGCCCGGCCTGCGTCGCGCAGCAGCCGCTCAGCCCGGCACTTCCTGCGGTCGTAGCCGGTCTCCGGCCGGTCTATCTCGGAACCGTCCACCCTGGCGTTGGATCGGGTGCCCACCTGGGTCACCGACCCGCTCCACACCACCGGCACCGGCACCGGGCAGCGTCGCTCGGCCAACGCCGCCAGCACCGCGACGAGCGTCGGGTCGGCGGGGACGTCCCGTGCGGCGGGGCCCTCTGCGGTACGCCAGCCGCGTCCCCCGGTGTGGTCGATGTCGGCGACCAGGTGGATCACTGCCGACGCGCCGGTGACGACCGCGGCTGCCGCACCCGGCTCGGTCAGGTCGGCCCTCACCACCTCGATCCCGGACCCCGGCGGCACCAGCGCCGGGCGGCGGGCGACGGCGCGGACCTCCCGGTGCCCCGCCGCGAGCAGAGCGCGCAGCACGTGCGAGCCGAGGTACCCGGACGCCCCGAGTACGACGACCGGGCCGCTGGCGCTCACCGCATGCCGGCCGGGACCGGCCGCGAGTCCAGCGTGGCGGTGGTGTGCCGGGCCGCCCGGAAGTCGGGGTCGTCCAGGATCCCGCGCAAGAAACCGACCGTCGTGCACAAGCCCGGCCCGGTCACCACCGTCTCGTCCAGCGCGCGGAGCATTCTGCGGCGAGCCGACTCGCGGTCGGGACCCCAGGTCACGATCTTGGCCAGGAGCGAGTCGTAGTGGGGCCCGATCTCGTCGCCCGCTCCTACGTGCGAGTCGACCCGGGTGAAGGGGCCACCGGGCAGCATGAGCCGATCGATCCGGCCCGGTGTCGGTGCGAAGGCCCGATCCGGGTCCTCGGCGTTGATCCGGCACTCGATGGCCGCCCCGGACGGGGCGGTGACCGGGCCGGGTCCCCGCTCGCCCGCGGCTATGAGCAGTTGCTGCTGGACGAGGTCCAGCGCGGTGGTCATCTCGGTGACCGGGTGCTCCACCTGGAGCCTGCTGTTCACCTCGATGAACGAGAACTCCCCGCCGTCGGTGAGCAGGAACTCCGCGGTTCCGGCCCCGCGGAATCCCACCGCGCGCATTCCCGCGGTCGCCGCTGCCGCGATCCGCTCGCCCAGCTCGGCCGGGAGTCCCGGCACCGGCGCCTCCTCGACCAGCTTCTGGTGGCGCCGCTGGATGGAGCAGTCCCGGCCGCCAACGGCGGTCACCTCGCCGTGGTCGTCCGCGAGCACCTGGATCTCCACGTGCCGGGCGCCGGTCACGTAGCGCTCCAGATAGACGGCGGGGTCGCCGAAGACGGCGCGCGCCTGCGCCGAGGTCCGCCGGACAGCGGGAGCCAGATCCTCGACCCGGTGCACCACAGTCATCCCCCGGCCGCCGCCACCGGCGACCGCTTTCACGATCAGCGGCAGGCCGACCCGGTTCAGCACCGCGCCGGCCTCCTCCGGCCCGGTCACCGCGCCCTCGCTGCCGGCCAGAACGGGCACCCCGGCCGCGGCCATCAGCGCCTTGGCCCTGGCCTTGTCACCGAGCGCGGCCATGACCTCCGGCGGCGGTCCGACGAAGGTGAGGCCGTTGCGGGCGCAGATCTCGGCGAAGTCGGGATCCTCGGAGAGGAAGCCGTACCCGGGATGCACGGCGTCGGCTCCGGTGTTGCGGGCCGCCTCGACCAGCGCGGGAGCGAGCATGTAGCTGTGCCGGGCAGGAGCAGGCCCGATGCACACCACGTCGTCGGCGAGCCGGGCGGCGGCCGGGTCCGGATCTCCGGTCGAGTGCACCACGACACATCCGAGTCCCAGTTCGCGACACGCCCTCGCCACCCGCAGCGCGATCTCGCCTCGGTTGGCGACCAGCACCTTCCGGATCACTCCGGCCGCCCCGGCTCGATCCGGAACAGCACCTGGCCGAACTCGACTCCCGAGCCGTCCGGCGCCTCGACCGCGGCCACCCGGCCGGCGACCGGGCACTCGACCGGGTTCATGAGCTTCATCGCCTCGACGATGCCGAGCTGCTGGCCGGGCCGGACCTCGTCGCCCTCGACGACGAACGGCGCAGCCCCCGGCTCCGGACGGTGATAGAAGGTGCCGACGAGCGCCGCCGTCACCGCCACCGACGTCTCGGACTCCGCCTTCGGGATGGGAGCGGCGGCCGCCGGCGCGGCCGCGCCGGCGGCCCACTCGACCTCCAGACTGCTCTCGCCGTCGCGCAGGAACAGCCGGGCGGGTGCGCTCTGCTGCGCGAAATCCAGGGCATGCCGGCAGAGCCGCTCCATGGCGTCGGTCTGCCGGCCGCGTGTGTCGGTGTCGGATAGGCCGGTACGCAGGCCCGTTGTGCCGTTCGTCGTCATGAGTTCCCTCCTCGGTCACGGTGGTTGCCGAACGCCGAGTAGCGCAGAGCACGGGTGCGGCGGAGCTCCTCGGCGGGCAGCCCAACGAGTTCGGCGAGTGCCGTGGTCACGGTGCGGCGCACCGCGTCTCCGACCAGAGCCCCGTCGGTGGACGGGCCCGGGATGACACCTTCCACCAGGCCGTTCCGCAACAGCGCCGCGGCGCCGATCTGCAACGCCTCGGCGGCCTCCGGTGCGCGGGCGGCGTCTCGCCAGAGGATCGCCGCGCAGCCCTCCGGGGAGATCACCGAGAACACGCTGTCCTCCAAGGCGTAGACCCGGTCGGCGACGGCCACGCCGAGCGCCCCGCCGCTGCCGCCCTCACCGAGCACCACCGACACCACTGGCACGGCGAGCCGGGCCATGAGCCTCAGGTTGTCGGCGATCGCGTGGGCCTGGCCGCGGCGCTCGGCGTCGACCCCGGGGTGCGCCCCGGGGGTGTCGACGAGTGTCACCACCGGGATTCGGAGCTTCTCTGCCAGCCGCATGACCCGTCCCGCCTTGCGGTACCCCTCCGGCCGCGGCATCCCGAAGTTGCGGTGCACCCGCTCGGCGACGGTCTCCCCGCGCTGCTGACCGACGATCGCCACCGGCACGCCGTCCCACCGCCCGAGCCCGGTGACGATGGCCGGGCAGTCGCCACCGCTGCGGTCCCCGCGCAGCTCCACGAAGTCGTCGACGACGCGTTCGATCATCGAGGTGGTGGTGATCCGTCCGGCGGTGCGCACCGCACGCACCGAATCCCACGCCGAGCGGTCCGGCAGAGCCCCAGGGTCCCGGACCAGCTCGACCGGCTCCACCCGGGTCGGCGACGACGGCCGGGCCGCGGACAGCAGTGCGGCGAGCGTCGCGCGCTGGGCCGCCCGCGGGACGACGGCGTCGACCAGCCCGTGTTCCAGCAGGAACTCCGCGGTCTGGAACCCTTCCGGCAGCTCCTGTCCGAGCGTTTGGGCAATCACCCGCGGCCCGGCGAAGCCCAGCCGCGCACCGGGCTCGGCGAGCACGATGTCGGCGAGCGGGACGAACGACGCCGCCACACCGCCGTAGGTGGGGTCGGTGACCAGCGAGATCGTCAGGATCCCCGCGGCGTCGAGATCCGCGAGTGCCCGGCTGGTCCGCGCCATCTGCATGAGCGCGATCGCGCCCTCCTGCATCCGGGCCCCGCCCGAGGCGCTCACCACGAGCAGCGGGTGCCCCCGTTCGACGGCGGCCCGCGCGGCCTGCTCGACGAGAGCGCCCAGTGCCGCACCGAGGCTGCCGCCGAGGAACTCGAAGTCCATCGCAGCGACCACCACCGGGTGGCCGCGCAAGGTGCCGGTGGCGCAGGCGGCCGCGTCGGTGAGGCCGCTGCGGGCTCGTGCCTCGGCGAGACGATCTCGGTAAGAACGCAGGTCGGTGAACCCGAGCGGGTCGTCCGGCACCCCGCTCAGGTCACCGAACTCGGTGGCCGAGCCGGCGTCGAGCAGGAACGCGATGCGGTCCCGCGCTCCCATCCGGGCGTGATGACCGCAGGACGGGCAGACGCCGAGCTCGCGCCGGAAGCGGGGACGGTAGAGCATGCCACGGCATCCGGGGCAGTGCAGCCAGTCAGCCTCTGGCGTGCCGGACGGCTGGGTCTCACGGGCGGGGGAGAGGGTCATGACGGCTCCCGGGTCAGACCGCCGCGAGGGCCTGCAGGACCGCATCGATCACGCGGTCCTGCAGGTCTCGGGGCAGGCTCGGGTACATAGGCAAGGAGAAGATCTCGGTCGCCAGACGCTCGGTCACCGGCAGCGCGCCGGCCGGCACCCCGAGGCGGGTGAATCCGCGCATCGTGTGCACCGGCCACGGGTAGCTGATGTTGAGGTGGATGTCGTCGGCGCGCAGCTTCTGGAGGATCGCGTCCCGGCGCGGATGCCGGACGACGTAGACGTAGTAGACGTGATCGTTGCCATCGGCGACCGACGGCAGCACTAGGTCGGTGCCGGACAGGGCGTCGGCGTACCGGTCTGCGACCGCCCGGCGGGCGGCCAGGTAGGAGTTCAGCCGAGTCAGCTTCCGGCGCAGGATCTCCGCTTGGACCGCGTCCAGCCTGCTGTTGTGCGCGGGGGTGGACTCCGTGTGGTATACGTCGTCCATCCCGTAGTAGCGCAACCGTCGCAACGCGCGGTCCACCTCGGCCGAGCTGGTCAGCACCGCGCCGCCGTCGCCGTAGGCGCCGAGGACCTTCGTCGGGTAGAAGGAGAACGCGGCGGCGGCTCCGAAGGTGCCGGCGAGCGCGCCGTGGTGGCGGGCGCCGTGGGCCTGCGCGCAGTCCTCCAGGATCGCGATGCCGTGCCGTTCCGCGATCCGGCGCAGCGGCGCCATGTCCACGCACTGCCCGTACAGGTGTACCGGGACGATGCACCGCGTGCGCGAGGTGACCGCGGCCTCGACCGCGTCGACGTCCATCAGGAAGTCCTCCTCCCGGACGTCGACGAACCTCGGCACCGCGCCCATCGCGTCGATCGCGACGACGGTCGGGGCGGCGGTGTTCGACACGGTGATCACCTCGTCGCCGGGCCGGATGCCGATCGCTTCGAGACCGAGCTCGATCGCGTTCGTCCCGTTATCGACGCCGACGCAGTGCGCGACACCGTGGTAGGCCGCGAACTCGGCCTCAAACCCGGCGACGCTGGGCCCGAAGACGAGCTGCCCGGACCCGAAGACGGTCTGCACCGCGTCCAGCAGATCGTCCCGCTCGGTCTCGTACTCGGGCAGGTAGTCCCAGACTCTGGTGGGCATGCGGGTTCCCTTCTTGGAGACTCAGGAGAGGAGAACGGCTGCGGTGTTGGCGACGGCAGCGGCGAGCGCTCCACCGACCCGCGTCAGGTGCCATCCCCGCCACCGGTGGCGCAGCACCCGGAGCTCCGCAGGCCCGGGCGCGGCTGCGATGGAGGCGTTCACCCGGCGCAGCACGATCGCGGAGACCGTCAGTAGCACCAGCAGCCCGAGCACGGCTAGTGCGTGAAGGACGGCCGCGGAGACGACCGGGGCGGCCGGCACCGCACCTGCGCTGAGGCCGATTCCCAGCAGGGTCAGCAGGGGCATGACGGTGTCCATCCGCCGCAGCACGAACGTGTTCGTCTCCGGATAGCGGTCGTCGGGTTGCGCCATGAGCAGCGGCAGCAGGACAAGCAGGGCGACGGTCAGCGCGCCCGCCACCGCCGCCGACACCACGGCGGCGAGCAGCGGGAGCATGCCGGTCACACTGCTTCCAGGACGGTCGGTCCCTCGTCGAGGAAGGACCGGGCGACCCCGACGACGTAGCCCCCATACTCGGAGCCGGTGAGCCGCAGGCCCAGCTCGAGGCATTCCTCGGCACCGATGAGCCCCTGCCGGAGTGCGATCTCCTCCAGACAGGCGATCCGGACGCCCTGCCGTCGTTCAAGGGTCTGCACGAACTGGGATGCCTCCAGGAGGGACTCGTGGGTGCCGGTGTCGAGCCAGGCGTAACCCCGGCCGAGCGCGACCAGCGAAGCGCGTCCAGCTTCCAGGTACGTCCGGTTCACGTCGGTGATTTCCAGCTCTCCACGGGCCGAGGGCCGTAGGCTGCGGGCGATCTCCACCACCAGGGGGTCGTAGAAGTAGAGGCCGGTGACCGCCAGCCGGGACCGCGGGTGCCGCGGCTTCTCCTCCAGGGAGAGCAGCCGCCCCCAGTCGTCGATCTCGGCGACGCCGTAGCCTCGGGGATCGTCCACCTCGTAGCCGATTAGGACGGCCCCGTCGAGGTCGCGAACGCACCGCGTGAGCACGTCGGAGAAGCCGCTCCCGTGGAACAGGTTGTCGCCGAGGACGAGTGCCACGTTCTCGTCCGCGACGAAGTCGGCGCCGATCCGGAAGGCGTCGGCGAGACCGCGCGGGGCGTCCTGGACCGCGTACTCCAGCCGGAGCCCGAGGTGGGTGCCGTCCCCGAGCAGCCGCCGGAACGACGGCAGGTCCTCGGGGGTCGAGATGAGCAGGATCTCCCGGATCCCGGCCAACATCAGGACCGAGATCGGGTAGTAGACCATCGGCTTGTCATAGACCGGCAGCAGCTGCTTGCACGCCGCCGAGGTGGCAGGCCGTAACCGGCTGCCCGCCCCCCCAGCCAGCACGATCCCGCGCACGGCTCACATCACCCGGACGTCGGGTACATAGGAGATCCACCGGCCACCCGCCTCGCGGAACGCGCTCTCGCGCTGCATGATCTCGTCCGCGTGGTTCCAGGCGAACAGCAGCGCGTAGTCCGGGTAGGGGGCGGTGAACTCCGCGGCCGGCGAGACCGGGATGTGCGCGCCTGGGGTGAGCCTGCCCTGCTTCTCCGGCGTGCTGTCGTACACCGTGGAGACCAGGTCAGGGCCGATCCCGGTCCGGTTGGTGACTGTCGCGCTCTTGGCGGTCGCGCCATAGGCCACGACCCGCCGGCCCTCGTCGCGCAGCCTCTCCAGCAGGCCGACCAGGTCATCGCAGATCCGGTCCACCCGCTTGGCGAAGTCCTCCAGCGTTCCGGGGGCGTGCAGCGCGCGATCGGTCTCCTCGGCCAGCAGGTCGGCGACGGCGGCGGACGGGACGCGCGCCCCCGCCCGCGCCAAGGTGTAGCGGACCTCTCCGCCGTGCACGCCGAGGCGCACGACGTCGACGAGCTCGAAACCGAAGCGGTTGGCCAACGAGGCCACCGACGTCGCCGAGAACAGGTAGAAGTGTTCGTCGTAGATCTGGTCGAACGACCCCCGCTCCACGATGTCGCCGAGGTAGGGGTCCTCGAAGACGAGCACGCCGTCCGGGGTGAGCAGCACGTCCAGACCGGCGAACACCGAGTCCAGGTAGGGGATATGGCAGAAGGTGTTGGCCGCGTAGACGACGTCCGCCCGGCCGTGCTCTTCGAGCACCCGGCGCGCCGTCTTCTCCTCGAAGAACGCGGTGAGGACTGACAGCCCACGTCCTCTGGCGACCTCTGCGACCCCACCGGACGGCTCCACCCCCAGGTGACGTACGCCCGCTTCTGCGACGGTCCCGAGCAGCACCCCGTCGTTGCAACCCAGTTCGATCAGGAACGCGTCCGGCCCGCTCAGCTCGGTCGCCAGCAGGCTCCGCGCGGTGGTCGCGAAGTGCTCCCGCATGACCGAGGACAGCGAGGATCGGTACGGGTACTCCTCGTGGAACATCCGTTCACGGGGCACCTCGTCGCGCAGCTGAATCATGTGACAGGAGCGGCAGGAACCGACCCGGAGATGGTAGAAGAACTCGCTCTCGATCTGTTCGGGGCCCAGAAGAAAGGCATCGGACAGCGGCTGCTGTCCCAGATCGAGGAATGTTGTGACATCGCCACCACAGACCCGGCACCCGGACATGGCACTCCTTCCGTTTCGGTGTCGGTAGTCTGTGCGAGAGTTCTCGAGAACCGGTCCACAGCGGCTCGACGGCGGCAGTGGTGACGCCTCGACGCAGACAGGGGGGTACGTGGAGCAGCAGGACGGGGCCGGCCCGGCGGTCAACCGGTGGGAGCTCAGCGCCTACGAGAACCGGATCTTCCGGGAGTACGTCAGCGCGATGGTCTTTCACGGGCAAGTCACCGCGGACGCGGCCGGCCTCAATGCCACCGACCTCTACGCACTGAACCTCCTTGACCTGATCGGGGAGGTCACGGCCGGTGAGCTGGCCCGACGCACCGGACTGACCACCGGCGCGGTCACCAAGCTCGTCGACCGCCTCGCCTCGGCGGGCCTGGTCTCACGCCGGCCGGATCCTCAGGACAGGCGGCGGGTACGGATCGGCATCGTGGACACCGAGGCCGATGAGCGACTCGGCAGCAGCGGGGAGCTCTTCGCCCCGATCGCCAGCCGTCTGGATAGGCTGATATCGGCGTATCCGGAGCCCGAACGCACAATTCTGATGCGTTTCTTCGAGCGGGCCACCGAAGAACTGAGTTCGGCCACCCGGGAGATCCAGTCGACGAGCCGTCCGCCGCGCCCACGACACTGACCGGACTCCACCAGGATTCGACCGTATCGAGATCCACCCGTGTCATTCTCGGAAATGGCTGCCCAGCTCCGAGGAGAGGACACGACGGTGCATCGAACCACTATCGACGGCGTGCTGCGATTGGAGGGGGCCCGGTACTCCGACCGTCGTGGCGAGGTCGAGGTCCCGTTCGCCGACCCGGCGTTCCGGGAGGCCGCCGGTCGTGGCATGTTCGCGGTGCAGCAGACGATCCTCACCCGCTCCCGCCTCGGCGCGGTCCGCGGAGTCCATTACACGGCTACCCCGCCGGGCACCGGCAAGCTGGTGCATTGCGTGGCCGGCCAGGTCCTCGACATCGCGGTCGACCTGCGGACCGACTCATCGACGTTCGGTCAGTGGGACGCCTTCGAGGTCTCCGGGGATGACACCGCCGCGCTCTACATTCCGGTCGGCGTTGGGCATCTGTGGATCGCCCTGAGCGATGGCGCGACGCTGCACTACCTGCTCTCCGCCCCCTACCGGGCCGAACTCGAGCGGGCAGTGCATCCGGCCGACCCGGACCTTGGTCTCCCGCTCCCGCCGGAGGCGGAGCGCCTGGTGTCCGAGCGGGATGCGAACGCCCCCACCCTCCGGGAGGCTGCTGCGGCAGGGCTGCTGCCGGACCGGGCGGCCTCCGCCCGGGCGGAACGGGCCACCGAGTCCGCGTCGCGCTAGCCCCGCCGCCCCGGGCCGACCCTCGTCCGTCCCGACGAGCAGGCCCGGGGCGTTCAGCTGAGCTTCGCCAGCAGCTCGCGGCCGGCCTCCACCACCCCGGGCCGGGCACGTTCGCCCTCGGCCCGATCCGTCGCAGCGTGCCGCATGACGTCGTCGCGGAGTACCCGCTCGACGGTCTCCCGGATCGCACCGGGCCCCTCGGCGAGCTCGAGGCGGGTGCCGGCGCCGGAGCGGGCGATCCGGTCGGCGCTGTGGTTACTGGCGAACCCGGTGAACCCGCTGGGCGCGATGATCTGCGGAACCCCGGCCACCAGCGCAGTGGCCACCGTCCCGTCGCCGCCATGGTGCAGGATCGCGTCGCACCCCTCGAGCAGCAGGGAAAGCGGCACGTCGACCTCCACCGTGACCCGGTCCGATGGCGCCGGCGCCAGTGCCTGTGAGTGCGCGGGCACTGCCACTACGAGGTCGACGTCCACGTCAGCGAGCGCGGACACCACGGCGTCCATCGGTGCGAGGTCACCGGTCACCCAGGAGTAGGTCCCGCCGAGGGTCACCAGCACCCGTGGGCGGCCGGTGGCCTCCCCGGCGCGCCGCACCGAGCCGGCACCGTTGTACGGGACATAGCGGGCCGGGACGCTCGGGCGGGCCGCATCGAACTGCAACAACGGCGGGCAGACGTCGATACCGGTGTCGCCGTCGAGCGCCGACGGCGACAGACCCGCGTCGCTGAGGATGTCGCCGAGGAACCGACACTCGGCGTCCCGCCAGCCGGGCACCCCGCCGGCGAAGTCGGGCCCGAACAGGAACCGCGCCGTCGGGATGTCGAGTGCGCGGCCGAGCGTCGCCGCGGCGTAACACTGCCAGTCGTAGACGACGACGTCCGGACGCCAGTCGGTGAGCACCGCGGCCAGGTCCTCGTTCATCAGGCCGGCCACGCCACGGAAGAACCCGAGGTTCTGGGCGATGTTGTGGCTCTCGTCCCCGCTCGCCGGGGTGTCGCCGCGCCCTGGGAGCCGGGAGCGCATCTCGTCGGTGATCACCGGGTTCCGGCCCACCGGTACCGAGGTCAGCCCGGACTCGACGACCTGACTGGTGAGCGCGGGCGGGTGCGCCACCCGCACGTCGTGCCCGTCTGCTCGCATCGACCACGCGAGCGGCACCATCGGGAAGAAGTGGGAGTTCTGCATCGAGACCGCGAAGAGGACGCGCACGGATCACGCTCCGTTCGAGAGGGTCGGCGGGCCGCGGGCGCGGCCCTCGGGTCACTTTCACGGGCTCCCCTCGGCTCTCCCTGGTGTTCGGATGGCCGGGCTCAGGGCTGCTGCAGGATCTCCAGGTAGGCGGGGTCGACGGCGGTCGGACCGATGGGCCCGACGTGCTCGCGCTGCCTGCGGTGGAAGTGGCGGGCGTGCCGGATCGCGTCGTGTCGACGACCGCGGGCCGCCAGCGAGCGGATCAGGCAGACGTGCACGTCGGTGTCCAGCGGGTCGTCGACGAGCACCGCACGCGCCTCGGTGATGACATCGGTGAACCGCCCGGTGTCGTGCAACGCTGCGAGGTGGGCGGCCTGGGCCGCCCGCCGTGCTGTATCCAGCCGTCCGGCGACGGCGAGCAGGCGTGGTCCGCGGTCGACGTCGGAGAGCACCGGTCCCCGCCAGAGCGCGAGCGCGGACCGGTACCCGGCCGCCGCCCTGGCCGGGCAGGACGTGCGGGCTGCCACCTCGATCAGGCACTCGAACTGGTGCCAGTCGAGTAACGCCGGATCGATTTCGAGCCGGTACCCGCTGCGGGTCGTCCGGATGTGGCCGGGTGACCCGTCGCGGGTGTGCCGCCGGAGCTGGTAGACGTAGGTCTGAAGGGTCGTCGCCCAGCTGACCGGTGGGTCGCCGTCCCAGAGTTCGTCGACGAGCAGGTCAGTCGGCACCGACCGGTCCGCCTCGACCATGAGCAGTGCGAGCAGCAGTCGTTGTTTCGGCGCCCGTACCGCGACCGGGTCGACCAGCCGGTCACCGGCGAGCGGACCCAACACTCCCGGCCGGACGGACCCGGTCCTCATCGGGTGTCCGCGAACGGCAGCGTGAGATCGCCGTCGGACAACACCTGGCGGTGCAGCCTCACCAATGGCTCACAGGGGTCGAGTCCGAGTTCCTCGATCATTCCGTCGCGCAGCACCGAGTACACACCGAGCGCGTCCTGACGGCGGCCCGCGGCGGCGAGGGAAAACATGAGGTAACCGTTCAGGAGTTCGTTCAGCGGGTTCTCCCGGACCAGCGGCCGGAGCTGTTCCACGGCCTCTCGGTGCCGGCCCGTCGTGATTCCCGACAGGATGAGCAGTTCGTTCGCGCACATCCGCATCTCGGCCAGCCGCTCGCGCTGGGCCCGGATGCGGGGTCCTGGCCGGACGTCGGCGAACAACTCACCCTGGTAGAGGTCGAGCGCGCTCTGCGCGGACGCTGCGACGGCCTCCGGTGCGGCGTCCCGGCGGGCCAGAGTGACGTGTTCGACGAAGCGGTACATGTCCACGTCGGAGGGCTCGCCGACGAGCTCGTAGCCGAGCGGCCGGGTCAGCAGTTCCGGACCGCCCCGCCGCCCGAACATCCGACGGAGGCGGTACACGTAGGTCTGCAGAGTGGTCACCGCCGTGGCCGGTGGCCGATCACCCCACACCTCGTCGGCCAGCTCGTCGACGAGAACAACCCGACCGATGTTGATGATCAATAGTGCAAGCACGACTCGGGGTTTCGGCGGAAGGTCCTCCACCGGAGAGTGCGTTCCGGACACCACTGTTCGACCGAGTACCCGATACCGCACGAATCCCCCAAATCGACACCTTCCCGACAGAAGATAATTTACCCGCGCCTTTACGACATTTCGACCCGATCGAGTGTGATGCACAGCACAGTTAGATGAACGGTTTTGTTCAGTTGATCTTCCGATTCACGTTATCTCAGTGTCGACGTGTCCCCACTCAGGTCTGGGTGCGAGTGGCGACATCGTCAGAACGGCCCGGACCGGGGCGTCCCCGAGGCACGTCATCCGGTGCCGCATGCCGCGCGGGATCACGAACGAGCTGTCGGGACCGATCTCGTGGCGATGCTCCCCGACGGTGAGTTCCATCGCCCCGCCCAGCACGGTGACCCGCTCCTCCGAGTACGGGTGGTAGTGCTCGGTGACGCTCTCACCGGGCCGGATCGTGGCGATCACGAGCAACCCTTCCTGCGCCCCACCGGAGCGTGGGCTCAGGACGATCCGCAGGTCGGCCCCGCGGCCCGGGAGTGGGCTGACGTCGTCGGTCCGGACGACCGTGACCGGCTCGGCCGGTCGCTCCGCGGGAAGGGCCGGAACGCCCGCGGTGGAGTCGGTGCTCACGCCGTCACCCGCCGCTCGATGTTGTCCCGGACTACGCCCATCTGCGCCGTCGTGTTGCGATTCAGCCGCTCGGTGATCGCCTCCTCGGTGAAGGGCGCGTCCGCGCGGACCGCGAAGTCCTGCCGCCACCGCATGCGGGTGCCGCCGGGGATCTCCTCGTAGGTCCAATGCAGCTGCATGTACTCGAACGGCCCCTTCTCCACCCGCTCCGCCCGTACCGAACGGGTCACCGGGTCGGGCGTGCGGTCCGACACCCAGCTCCAGACCCGCCCGTCCGGGTCCGGATGCAGTGTCAACCGGATCCGAAGAGTCGGGCCCCGCCGTTCGACGATCTCGGCGGCGGCATACTCCGAGAACAGAGTCGGCCAGGACTCGACGTCGTTGGTCATGTCCCACACGAGGTCTATCGGCGCCGCGATGTCGACGCTGTTGTCGGTTCGACCTGCCATGTCAGTGTCCCTCCTCCGGCAACTGTGGATCGACGCTCAGCGGCTGGCGATCGCGTCGTTGACGAGTGCGATCAGCTCGCGCGGTGTGCGGGCCTCGACCACGACCGCGTCCGGGAGCGCGGTGCTCCATCGGGCCTGGATCAGACCGGCGGTCTCGAGTAGCGCGAGCGAGTCGTAGCCGAGGTCCTCGAACGGTGCGTCGAGGAAATCCCCCGGCACGGACTCCGGGGCGCCCGCCGCGCGGGTCATCAGCTCGGCGAGCAACGGAGCGTCCAGCTTCTCCTGCTCGGGGGTGGTGGTGCGGTCCATGACGGATCCTCTCCTCGGTGGGTCCGGCGGCCGGGTCGGCCGTCGGTGGGATTAACGGGTCACGACGACGGCGGAGTGGAACCCGCCACGGCCGCGCGCGAGCACCAGGGCGGTGGACAGTGCCGCTGGGCGCGGCGTGTCCAGCACCAGATCCAGGTCGTCGGGCGGCTGACGCAGCCCGGTCGCCGGCGGCACGACGCCGTCGCGCAGCGCGAGCAGCGCGTGCACAACGTCGAGGGGCCCGGTCCCGGCTGAGACCCGGCCGGTCGCGGTCTTCGGTACGGCGACCGGCACGCCGCGCCTGCCGAACAGCCCGACGAGCGCGTCCCGCTCCGCCTGGTCGAGCGCGGGCACCCCGGCCGCGTCGGGAAGAACCAGGTCGACATCCGACGGGCCCAGCCCGGCGTCTTTCAGTGCTGCCTCGGCGGCACGGCCCAGCGCCGAGCCCGGCGCCTCGGACGCCCCCTCGAAGGTCGCGGCGTGGCCAGCGATGCAGCCGTACACCTGCGTGCCGTCGACCTCCCCGTCCGGCTCGATCACCAGGATCGCACCGCCCTCGGCGGGAATGCTGCCGTCGGCGTCTGCGTCGAACGGCCGGTAGCGCTCGCCGCTGACGCGGCCGCCGGCCAGGTGCGCGACCCAGCCCCACGGGCAGACGTTCGAGTCGACCGCGCCGGTGACGACAAGCGTGCTGCCACGCCGCAGATGCCGCCGGGCCTGCGCCAGCACGTCGAGCCCTCCCGCGTCGTCGGCGACGACGACGCCGGACGGGCCCCGCATCCCGTGCCGGATCGAGATCTGACCGGTGTTGACCGCGTAGAACCAGGCGAACGACTGGTACGCGCTCACGTGCCCGGGCCCCTGCGACCACAGCTTGCCCAGCTCCCGCTGCCCGAACTCGTACCCGCCCGCCGAGGCCGCCGTCGCCACGCTCATCGCGTACTCCGGGCGGGTGCCGATCCGGCCGGCATCCTGCAGCGCCTCGTCGACGGCG
This sequence comes from Pseudonocardia sp. Ae717_Ps2, assembly GCF_001932475.1. Taxonomy (NCBI): domain Bacteria; kingdom Bacillati; phylum Actinomycetota; class Actinomycetes; order Pseudonocardiales; family Pseudonocardiaceae; genus Pseudonocardia; species Pseudonocardia sp. Ae717_Ps2. Next base: position 55,361 of record NZ_MCIS01000018.1, on the reverse strand, counting down.
GCGAGTGTCATCCGGGTCATGTGGTCGGTCTGCGGCATCAGGCGGGGCGAGACGTGTTCGGCCGGGTCGAACCCGGACACCAGTCCGGCCCGTCCCGCCGGGTAACCCGAGGCGTCCCAGCGGTCCAGCTCGGTGATCCCGCAGCGGCCCTCCAGAACACTCGCCCAGTGCTCATCGACACCGATCCCCACCGGGGAGAGCACGCCGATCCCGGTCACCAGTGCCCTCACCTGTCCTGCACCCCGTCCCTGGCGAGGAGCACCGCGCTCTGGAAGCCGCCGAACCCGGACCCGATGCTCAGCACCCGGTCCAGCTCCTGGTCACGGGCGATCCGCGGCACGTAGTCGAGGTCGCACTCCGGATCGGGAGTGGTCAGGTTCGCGGTGGGCGGTACGACCTGGTCGTCGATGGCCAGCGCGCATGCGGCCAGCTCGATGGCACCGATGGCACCGAGTGAGTGCCCGACCATCGACTTGATCGAGCTCATCGGGACCCGGTACGCGTGTGGGCCTAGTGCCTTCTTCACTGCGGCCGTCTCGTGTCGGTCGTTCTGCCGGGTCCCCGAGCCGTGCGCGTTCACGTAGTCGACGTCGTCCGGTGCGCAGCGGGCCTCGTCCAGCGCGGCGGTGATCGCCTCCGCCAGTTCGCGGCCGTCGGCCCGCAGCCCGGTCATGTGGTAGGCGTTGCACCGCGACGCAGTCCCAACGATCTCCGCGTACACCCTCGCCCCGCGCCGACGGGCCGCCTCCAGGTCCTCCAGGACGAACATCGCCGCGCCCTCACCCAGGACGAACCCGTCGCGGGTCCCGTCAAACGGCCGGGATGCCGTCGCCGGGTCGTCGTTGCGGGAGCTGGTCGCCTTGATGGCGTCGAAGCAGGCCACTGTGATCGGCGAGATCGGCGCGTCGCTCGCGCCTGCCAGAACCGTATCGGCGCTGCCTTCGCGCACCAGCTCGGCGCCGTGGGCGACAGCGTCCAGACCGGAGGTGCAGCCGGCGGAGATCATCGTGACCGGGCCAAGCACTCCGTACCGGCGGGCGATCTCGGCGGGCATCGAGCTGGGAACGAAGTAGTCGTAGAGGTGCGGCACCGCGAGGGTGTGGTCGACGATCCAGCGGGAGCCGCCGTGGCTGACCCGCTCGTACTCGCGGTCCAGCCCGATGGTGGCCCCGACCGCGCTCCCGAGGACGACCCCCCAGCGCTCCGGCTCGGACCACGGGCGTATACCGCTGTCCGACAGCGCCTCGGCCGTTGCCGCCAGCGCGAACTGCACGGCCCGGTCCAGCCTGGTCGTCTCCTCGTCGTTGAAACCGAACTCGGCCGGGCGGAAGTCGCACTCGGCCGCGATCCGTGAGCGGAACGGGGCCGGATCGAAGTGGGTGATGGCGCCGGTCGCGGTCCGGCCGTCCGTCAGCAGGTCCCAGAAGGCTGCTGTCCCGATACCCCCGGGTGCGACCACGCCGATCCCGGTGACGGCAACGCGTCGACTCACAGTGTCCTCCTCGGCGCGGGGGTCGACAGGCTGTGCAGGCAGGTGACCAGGCTGCGGGCCTGCACGTTGAGGTAGTGGCTGTGCCGCAGCAGCTCCTGCAGCTGGCCGACGGTCACCCAGAGGTAGCCGGGCGGCTCGGCCGGGTCTGTGGTCTCGACGACCGTGTAGCGGGTCTCGGTGTCGAGGAAGCGGCCGCCCTCCTCGGCCATCACACAGTCGAATCGGACGTCCGCAGCTGGGGCCTTTTCCACCAGGTCGAGCAGCGGCGGCGCCGGGAGCGCCGGCAGGGACTGCAGTGTCGCCGGGGTGCACTGCACGGTCGGGGCCAGCTCGACGACGTCGACCAGGCCGGGCTCGGCACGCAGCTGCACGAGCACGTGCAACACCCCGGACGTCTCGTTGACGACGAACGCGGCGAGGCCCCGGCCGCGGGCCGCGAACATCGGCTGTGACCAGCCGTCGACCTCTCGACCCGCTGCGCGCACGTCGACCCCGACCACCTCGAAGAACGCTCCACTCTCGTGCCGGATGCGTCCGTCGCGGCGTATCCAGCCGGTGGTCTCGCGCAGGGGGACCGGACGGGTCGTGGTCTCGGTGCTGGTCCGGGCCTCGGTGACGGCGCTGAGCACCGTCATCATGTCGTGCCGGCCGTCGGTGCGAGCCATTGACGCCTGCAGCGCTGCGGTGAACCGGTCGCGGGCGGGCACCGCGTCCGCGCCGACGGGCAAACAGGACAACACCGTGCGGCTGTCCATGTTGACGATGTTCTCGACGGCCAGCAGGTGGTGGATCTCGGCCAGGGTGAACCACCGGAAACCGGCCTCGGCGCCGACCTCGGCTCCGACCTCGACAATCATGTTTCGGTTGCGCTTCTGCAGGAACCACGCACCCTGCTCGGACTGTCGCACGTCGGCGATGACCCGGTGTCCGGCGCGCTGCAGGAAGTGCTGCAGGTAGCGGACCGGGCGTCCGTTGTGGACGCCGGTGTAGTTGGACCGTGTCGCCTGAACCGTCGGGGACAGTTGATAGCCCCGCGGATTGCCGGGCTCGACCTTGGCTTGGAGCAGGAACTCTGCGACTCCGTCCACGGTCCGGGTGAGGATCCCCAGGATCCCGATCTCAGGCTGGTTCAGCATCGGTTGCCGCCAGCAGGGCACCGCGCCACCGTCGACCCGGACCTCCACCCCCTCCACTGAGAAGAACCGCCCGGTGTGGTGTCGGATCGTCCCCGTCGCCGGGTCGCTTCTCCAGCCGTCGAGTTCGTCGAGCGGAGTGCGGCGGACCGTCATCGGCCGCTCCCGTGCCCGGTCGGCGAGCCAGCCGAGCGTGGCGGACCGGCGTTCGGCGGTCGCGGCGTCGGACAGGGCCGATCGGGCCAACGCGAGTCCACTTCCCGCCGTCCCGGCGCTGCCGGGCTGGTGGGGTACCGGTCGGACGATCACGGTCGGCCCTCCCTCACCCGATGGGCGGTCGTGCGCAGCCCTCGGAATCGGCCCCCGGTCCGGACCGAAGCGATCCGGGTGCGGTGCGTCGCGTGCACGGGGCCTGCCTCGAAGTCACGGAAGGCGCCCTCGTCCACCCAGTCGCTCATGATCACCACTCCGTCCCGGTCCGGACCGAACAGCCACTACCCGAGGCATCCCGGCACCTCGGCGACCTCCCCGGCCATCTGGGGCCATTCGGCGACAAATCGGACGGCGTCGTCTCCGGTCATCTCCAGTTCGATCACGGCGCGGAACCCGGCGCTCACTCCGGGCTCCAGCGGTAGAAGCTCGTGGCCTGGGAGTCGAGCGGACCACGCCAGGTCTGGGGGTCCCACGGCTTGACCAGCGCATCGACCGCGGCGCTGATCCGACCGAACCCGGGGTCCTCGGCCCGCGCCCGGCGGATGCGGTCCGCCAGACCGGGTTCGGCCTCGATCAGGTGCGCGTAGACCCCGTGGAAGGAGTACAGCGCCCGGTGCCGGACCCCCATCCGTTGCGGCAGACCAGTCGCATCCGACTCGGCGAATAACCGGGCGACCTGCTCGGCCCGCCCGACCGGCATCCGGGCCACCATCAGGGTGCGCTCCACCGGACGGTCGCTCATCGAACCGGCTCCGGGTAGCTCAGTGCGCGCGCCCGGTCGAGCGGGATGGACGCCGGCCGTCGCGACTCCCACCAGCCGCGGTTGTCCCGGTACCACGCGACGGTCGCGGCCAGTCCCGACCGGAGATCGCGCGTCGGCCGGTACCCGAGTGCGCGGGCCCTGGAGTCGTCCACCGCGTAGCGCAGGTCGTGCCCCGGGCGGTCGGGGACCGGCCGGATCCGCTCCGATCCGGCGCCGGTGAGCTCGAGCAGCATCCCGGTCAGCTCGCGGTTGGTGAGCTCGGTGCCGCCACCGATGTTGTAGATCGCGCCCGGCGTGCCTCGCTCGGCCAGCAGCAGCAGGGCCCGGCAGTGATCCCGCACATGCAGCCAGTCCCGGACGTGGCGGCCGTCCCCGTAGAGCGGGACGTCCAACCCGTCGAGCAGACGGGTGAGGAACAGCGGAACCAGCTTCTCCGGGTACTGCCCCGGGCCGTAGTTGTTGGAGCACCGGGTGACGAGCACCGGCAGGCCGTGCGTCCGGTGCTGGGCCAGCGCCAGCAGGTCGGCTCCCGCCTTCGACGCCGAGTACGGCGAGCGCGGGTCGACCGGCGCGTCCTCAGTCCAGCGCCCGGCGGTGATCGAGCCGTACACCTCGTCGGTGGAGACGTGCACGATCCGCTGGACCCCGGTTACGCGGCAGGCGTCGAGGACGACGGCGGTTCCCAGTGTGTTGGACCGGACGAATCCGCCGCCATCAGTGATGGACCGGTCTACGTGCGACTCCGCGGCGAGGTGCAGGACAACGTCGGTGCCTGCACAGAGGTCCCGCACCAGCGGCGCGTCGGTGACGTCCCCGACCACCAACGTCATCCGGGGCTCGTGCGTGGGCAGGCCGTCCGGGTCGGCGGCGTAGGTCAGCCGGTCGAGGACGACGACCTCGGCGTCCGCCCGGGCGGCGAGCAGCTCGTGGACGAGATGTGAACCGATGAAACCGGCTCCGCCGGTGACGAGATATCGGACCATCGGTAGCGCTCCGTTCGTGACGCGGTGCGTTCGGCGTCACGAACGGTCACACGGGCATCTCGACGGACGCTGGAGACAGGATCGACGGCCTCTCTCGGCCGAACCCAGACCGAGCGGAGCGGGCAGTGCAAGGGTCTGCTGCAGCGATAGGTGACATCTGATCTGGCTTGCCGGTCCGGCGGGCTGAGAGGATGTAGCTGTGCCCAAGCCATACCCCGAGGAGTTCCGGGCCGACGTGGTGCGGGTGGCCCGTGCCCGCGAGGACGGGGTCACTATCGAGCAGGTCGCCACCGACTTCGGCGTTCACCCGATGACGCTGCAGAAGTGGCTGCGCCGGGCAGCGGTCGACGACGGCGCCAGCCCGGGCCATACGTCGACGGAGTCGGTCGAGCTGCGTGAGGCCCGGAAGCGGATCCGGTTGTTGGAGCAGGAGAACGAGGTGCTGCGGCGGGCGGCGGCGTATCTGTCCCAGGCCCAGCTACCGGGAAAAGGCTTTACCCGCTCGTGAGAGAGCTCGCCGCCGACGGTATCGCGGTGGCGCTCACGTGCCGGGTGCTCGGCCTCGCTCGCCAGCCCTACTACCGGTGGCTCGCCGACCCGATCACCGACACCGACCTCGCACAGGCGTATCGGGCGAATGCGTTGCTCGATGCCCACCGCGACGACCCGGAGTTCGGCTACCGCTACCTCGTCGTCGAAGCCGCGGCCGCCGGCGAAGCGATGGCCGAGCGGACCGCGTGGCGGATCTGCCACGACGGCGGCTGGTGGAGCGTGTTCGGGAAGAAACGGCGTGGCAAGGGCGGCCGGGTCGGGCCGCCGGTCCACGACGACCTCGTCCGGCGCGAGTTCACCACCACGACCAGCCTGGACCGGCTGTGGTTGGCCGACATCACAGAACATTCCACCGCGGAAGGAAAGCTGTACTGCTGCGCAGTCAAGGACGCCTGCTCTGGACGGATAGTCGGCTACTCGATCGACGCCCGGATGACCTCTGAGCTGGCGGTACGGGCAGTCGAGAATGCTGTTGCCCGCCGCGGCCGAGCAGGCGGTTGCGTGTTTCACACCGACCGCGGGTCGCAGTTCCGCTCACGGAAGCTGCAGCACACGCTTCGTCGTCACGGGCTGGTCGGGTCGATGGGGCGGGTCGGCGCCGCCGGCGACAACGCCGCGATGGAGAGCTTCTTCGCGTTGCTGCAGAAGAACGTCCTCGACCGACGACGCTTCACCACCCGCCAGGAACTGCGGACCGCGATCGTGACCTGGATCGAACGCACCTATCACCGACGACGGCGACAGGCCCGTCTCGGCGGTTTGACCCCGATCGAGTACGAGACCATCATCAGCCCCGCCGCGCCCGCCGCGGCATGACACCCGACTGTCACCTATCGCTGCAGCAGACCCGGACGAGTCCAGCGTCTACGTCTACTTCCTCTCTAAACGCCACGGGCTACACCTACTGCTGCGCGCCCTGCGAAGACGCCGATCACGCCGAGGTCATGGCAAGCCGGCCAAGACTGGGGAGCGAGCAGTCGCGGGGTCATCCCATGTAGCTCGCTCCGGCCAAACTGTCATAATCTTGATTATCGGCTCGTAGTCAGCGCACGTCGGCAAATCTCAGACACTTGACCTCAACCTGAGTTGAGAGTGCTCGGTGGTTGACATGACGCCCCCGGCGACGCCGTTCACGATGTGGCGGCGGCGTCGCGAGTGGACTGACGTGCGATGAGCTGGTCAGTGAGTTCGATAGTCGCGAGGTACCACCAGAACACCCAGTCGCGGAAGGCCGGGTCGTACTTGGCGTGCTGCTTGTCGTTGCGATGGCGCAGGTCGAACTTGTTCGCGATGTGGAACAGCTGGGTCTCGTCGTCACTGAACAGATTCGACTTCAGCAGGGCCCGGCGGTCCTCCAGGACGTTGGCCAGGGCAACGACGGCCGAGCGCTTGTCGTGGGTGGTCGCGTCGCGTCGCCGGAACAGCGAGATCGCGTGTTGCACCTGGTCTGTGACCTGGTGGTCGGGAGCGGCGAGGACACGGTCGATGAGGTCACCCCGGGCTTCGTCTGTGACCTGTACCAGGCGGCCGATGTCCTCCCCTGAATCCGCGAGTCGCAGAGTCGTGCCGCCGCGCTCAAAGAGCCGGTTCGTTGACCAGCGGTACAGCGCGCGCCCGGTGTCGGCGCTGAACACGCTGTAGTGCCAGCCGCAACCGTCCCAGTTGTGGAAGCTGCGTTCGCGGGGGCGGACGGCGAGGTCGTGGAAAACCTCGACCAGTCCGTAGAAGGTGTCGGAGTCCCAGGTCTCGGGCTGCAGCGGCCACAGCCCGGGGATGCCGAGCCGAGACTCCAGGACATCCGCCTCGTTGACGGGGTCACCGTCGTCGACGCACACCGGGGGTAGGTCCCGGCCGAACAGCCCTCGGGCCCGGTGCTCCTCGACCAGGCGCGCGAACCGCCGGCGCAGCGATGCCGGATCGGGAGGGGCGGTGGCGCTGCGCCGCACTCGTTGTCGGTCAGGCCAGTACGGCGCCGGCTCGTGGTGCTCACGCAGCTCTGGAAGCGCTGCGACCAGTGCGTCGAGGTAGCTATCCTCGCCGGAGGCTGAGGATGCCGCTACGCGATGGTCGGAGTTGACGCCCCAGGGATCCTCGCTCCACGGGGCCCCAGCGACCTGACGACCAGTCGCTGCTTGCTGCCGGTAGTCCTCGGCCGGGCCTTCACCAAACGCATCCTCCAGTAGGAACACGATCCGCTCGTCCTCGGGCTCAGCCCGCCGTCCCGTCGTCGGCCGGGTCCGGCGCAACGCTGCGAGCTCGCGGGCGAGGACCTCGCGTGGCCAGCGCAGCTCGTAGTCAGCGGAGTCGAACATCGGATCGAGCACGCGAACAGGCTACCGGCCGCTGAGGGGCCGGCCACCAACACGGCAGATGGTGGCTTGAGTCGCTAGCTTCCACTTCTGATGCGCCGCTCCGCGACGTCGAGGCGGCGCATGAGAAGACTCGCGAGGGCCAGATACTCGATTGCCTCTTCCGCCGTGTCGTTCAATGGATGACCGTGTCCACGTGGATCGCGAAGCCCCTGAATTGCACCCATGAACAAGTGGTTGAACCCTTCGCGTTCGTCGATCGCACTTTGTCCGGTGGTAGTAGCGACGTCGAGCTTCGCCTCGCTTGCACCAAAGGTTTGACTCATCAGCTTCTTGCCAGACTGGTCGATCGGGCTAAGACTCTTAACTCGTGCCTCGACTGCTTTGAACGCCTCAAATACTGCCTGCGAGTAGTAGCCGTCGGCGAACAGTGCCGCGGCGGCGGTGGAGATCCCAGGATGCATTCCTGTGATGCTCATCGGCGGAATCGGTGCGCTCGGGCGCGGTTTGCTAGCGGCTTCGAGTCGGACCTCGGTGTGGTCAAGGCTGCCGCTGCCTCGTGGCGCGTTTAGGAAATTGACGTTCGTGACCCGGAGCAGTTTCCGGTGCCCTGCGGGGTTTGTCCACTCAACGAGGTCGTCTTCGTCGACGTCGCTGTTCTTCGGTAGGGTCATGTGGTCTTGAGCTAGAACGAGCGCTTTGAACTCCCGACGCTCCTCGCCATCTGGAGTTCGACGAATCCGGATGATTTTGTCGTTCATTGGAATATTCATCGCGTCTCAGTCCTATCGATTATCGGCTCGTTCGTTGATTATAGATACGAACTTGTCCGGCTACGGGGTTCGTTGCCTCTAGCGATCCTGGTGGTCAACGACCCCGCCTACCTGGCCCAGCAGTCCCATCATCAGGTAATCTCGGTCAGCAGCCGGCCCCCAGGCTGGCGGGACCACGTCACGACGCCTGCCCTCCACCACGAACCCGAGAGCTTCATAGGTTCGCCGCGCGCGCATGTTGTCCGCGCGCAGCTGCAGCTCGACGCGGCGGCCGCCCCAGCGGCCGAAGAAGAATTCGACCAGCGCGCCCAGCGACTCGCGGCCGTAACCGGCTCCGCGCACCTTCGCCGCAAAGACGACATCCTCGACGTTCATCACCGAGTCTCCCCAGGAAAGACGGAACCGGAGGAAACCGACCGCGCCTCCACCGTCGGTCCGCTCGCTGACCAGCGAATACGACCGCGAGTCCGCCATCTTCTTCTGAACCTCGCCGACGGAAACCGGGAAATGCGGACCGTAAGCCGGGACCGACTCGTCCGCGTTGAGCAACGCGGCCACGAACTCGGCATCCGAACTCTCGGCGGCACGCATCACGACCCGATTGGACTGGATGAGCATGGGGGTATCGTGTCTCTAAAATATGGTGACGGCCGCCTCCGAGCCGCCACGGTCGCGGCCACGACAGCTGCGCCGAGGTTGCAGCCGCAGTCCCTGCGCGTCAAGCCGAATAGACTTGCCATCAGCCCAGCTTTATGATCAGGCGAAGCATTGGGATCTGCGTTCGACCAGATCGCCCTCCTCCATTCTGGTCATCGGCCAATCTGCAGGACGGCGTTGTCGGTGAAGACGTCGTCGACGCGGATGTAGGTGGTGATGGTGTCCATGGAGCGGTGGCGGGTCTGGTGGGCGATGGCGCGGTCGGTGGCCCCGCGGAGGTGGGCGTAGGTGACGAACCCGGCGCGCAGGCTGTGGGCGCTGTAGGGGCCACCGGGCAGCCCGGCTCGGGTGGTGGCGGCCTGGACCAGGTTGTTGATCGACTCGGGATGCAGCGGTTGGTCAAGGACGCGGTTGCCGGTGGAGACCTTGCGCAGGATCGGTCCGGTGGTGATTCCGGCGAGGTGGAGCCAGGTTTCCAGGGCGGTGAGTGGGCAGTGGTCGGGGTGCTCGGCGCGGGGTAGGCCGATGAGTTCTGCCTGGTCGCCGGTCTGGTTGGTCTTGGAGCGGTGCAGGGTCAGGATGCGGCCGCGGCGTCCGCTGCGCAGTGTCCGTTCGGGGCCGAGCTGCTCGACGGTGAGCGCGGCGAGCTCGGCGCGGCGTAGGGCGCCCCAGAATCCGAGGAGCAGGAGGGCCCGGTCGCGGGCGCCGGCCAGCGACGGTTCGTCGGGGCGGTTCTTCCAGGTGCGGGTGGCCGGGCAGGCGGCGACGGCCTGGTCGAGCAGCGGCGGCATCAGCGGCGCGGCCTGGCCGGGTGGGGCCCCGTGGCTGCGGCGGATGCCCTCCCAGACCGCGGTGACCCGGGCCGTGACGGCGGGATCGGGCAGGTCCGCGGCGCGGTGGGCAGCGCGGATCCCGGACAGGTGCTTGGCGATGGTGCGGACCTTCGCCCCGGCCTGAGCGAGCGCGACCAGGTAGGCCGACACCGTCGCCGGCGCGGCTGGCAGCGGCGTCAGGTCGTGGTCGGTGCAGAACGCGGTGAAGCCGGTCCAGACCGAGCGGTAGCCGCGGCGGGTGTTGTGCGCGCGGGCCGCGGCGACGTAGGCGGCCTCGTCCGGCGAGAGCGGGGTGTCGACCGCGGCCGAGGTCTCCGGGACGGCGTCGAGCTCGGCGTGCGGCACCGGCGGAGCCTATCCGCTGCTTGGCGGGATCTTCTGCATGATCCCGCCAAGCAGTGCTCTGTTTCGTATCGTCTCGTTGTAACAAAACAAAATACAGAACGATTGACGCAACGATACGAAACGGCTAGAGTCGAGCCCGTGAGCGAGCAGCCCTTCCCCGGCGAGCCGGCCGACCGCGATGGCGATGACACCGCGGCGACGCCGGTCGATCCCGCCACCACGGCCACCACGGCCACCACGGCCACACCGGGCGGCACCGCGAGCGACACCGCGCCGGTGAGCAGCGGGTCGCCGGGCAGCGGGGCAGTCGGGTCCGGCGCGGTCGCCTCGCCCGGCGTCGGCGGTGCGGGGTGGCGGGCCCGTGCGGGAGGGCCGGAGCTGGAGCCGTGCCAGTTCCCGGGGGGCTGTGCGCACACGATGGAGTACGCCGGGTCCGGGCGGCGGCCGAAGTACTGCTACCAGGTCGTGGGCGGGGTGATGCACGACCGGGTCAACGCCAAGCGGATCGCCGACGGCGGCGTCCCGGCACGCCGGCGCGGGGAGCCCGACGACGCGCTGGCCCGTCCGATCGCCCGGGCCGGGCAGACCGTGACCGACCAGGTCGCCGCCCTCCTCTCCCGCCTCGATGAGAGTGGGGTGGAGCTGCGCGACGCACTGGGCACCTTGGCGGACCCCGAGGCGGTCGCCGCGGAGATCGCCGCCGCCCGCCGGGCCGCGCGCGCCGAGATCGACCTCGCCCAGGCCGCGACCGACGAGGCCCGCGCCCAGGCCCGCGCCGCCCGGGATGCGGCCGAGGCCGCGCGCCGCTCGGCTGCCGCGTCCGACGAGGACGCCGCCGACGCGATCGCCGAACGCGACGCCGCCGACCTCGCCCGCGCCGAGGCCGTCACCGCCCGCGAGGCGGCCGAGGCCCAGCTCACCGCGACCCGGGCCGAGCTGGAACAGCAGGTCGCCGAACTGACCGCCGAGCGGGACACCGCCCGGGCTGAGACCGAGCGGGTCACCGCCGAGCTGGGCGCCCAGCTGGCCGGCGTGCGCGCGGAGCTGGAGACCGCCGGCGCCGAGCGCGACACCGCGGCGGCCGCGCGGGACACCGCGACCGCCCGGGCCGAGGGGGTCGCGGTCGAGCTGGCCGCGCTGGCCCGCGAGCACACCCGCACCGAGACCCAGCTCGCCGAGGCCCGGGCCCGCGTCGAGCAGCTGGCCACCGAACGCGACACCGCGACCGCGGATCTCGCGGCGACCCGGCGCGACCTCGACCGCGCCGAGACCGACCGCGCCCGCCTGGCCGACGAGATCAACGACGTCCGCGAGCAGGCCGCCGAGTATCGGGCCGCCCGAGCGGCGGCGGAGAGCAGCCTGACCGCGCTGCGCGAGCAACTCGCCCACGACGTCGACCGCGAACGCGCCTACGGCGAGCAGCGCTTAGGCGACGCCGAGACCCGCCATGCCGCCCAGGTCGCCGACCTGCGCACCGAGCTGGCCCGCACCCAACGTCGGACCGCCGGCCACGAGGCCGACGGCGTCGACGCCGATCCGGCCGCCGAGCCAGCGCGTCCGCCCGCCCGCCGGGCCCGGCCCCGCGCCGCGCAGCGCCGACCCGGCCCCACCGCCACCGAGCCCGCCGCCACCGAGCCCGGCGACCCGACCGATCAGCCCGGCGACACCGCCCACCAGGAGTGAGGTCCCCATGAACCCCGCATTCCGCGCCGGCACGTCCCCCGCACCTGCCCCGAAGCCTGGCCGGCCCCGACCGTCTGAGGGATCGGCGCGCCCGGTGATGGGCGACCCCGCTCCGCACGCTTCGAGCGGACCGACCCTGTGCTGCGACCGGTGCGGCTGCCCCCCGGGCGACCCGCTGCAGCAGATCCTGATGAATGCCGTGTGGCTCGTCGACGGCCCCGACCGGCCCATCACCGCCTGCTACTGCCGGGCCTGCGCACCAGGCGGACCGATCACCGACCTGACCTGCCAGCGCTGTGGCGACGGCCCCTTGCTGGCCGGTGACCTCGCCGCCGACCCCGACGGGCAGCTACCCGCCAGGGCACAGGGCTGGCTCACCGCCGCCGGATGGAACCTGACCGGCCCGGTCTGCCCCACCTGTCACCCGAGCCCGCGGTGAGCGTGCCGGGGCTGGGCCCCGCGAGAGTCGAGCGCCGGTCTGTGCATCGGACCAGGGCTGGCGTGGTCAGTTCTGCTTGGTCATGGTGACGACGACGGTGGGCCTTGACCCCCCCCTCAAGATCGAGCTGCTCTACTGGCCCGGCACCACGTTCACAACCCGCCGCGAGGCCGAGCACGCCCTGATCCGCTACCTCGACGGCTGGTACAACCCACGCCGGATCCAGGCACGCCTGGGCGGGCTCTCACCCGACGAGTACGAAGACCACTATCGTCGCGCCCAACGCGACGCAGACAGGTAGCCCGCACTCCGGGAAACCGGGGGAAGCTCAGCAGGGTCCCGTCGAGGATCACGAACGCCTTCCCGAGCGCGACCTCGATCGCCTGGGCCAGGGTTGGGGGCCAACGCCGCGAGCAGCTCGGTCGCCTCGCGCAGGAAGCGGTACACGGCCGAGGTCTCGACCCGGAAACCGCGACCGGTAGGAGCAAGCGCGGCGCGGTCGACCTTCCACGCAAGCCCGCCGAGGTGGGCCGGGGGCTGACTGGCCCCGCGACAAGACGGCGCCCCGGTGCTCGTGGGAACACCGGGGCGCCAGTCCTTCTGGCACGGGCAGGTCAGGCCGCGGCGGCCTGCTTCTTGGTCGCCAGCTTCTCGAGCCGGCGGGTGGTGGGCCAGCGGACGGCGGTCGCCCAGCCGAGCTTCTCGAAGCCGCGGATGACGACGGCCGAGATGTCGATCTGGCCCTTCTTCACACCGTGCCGGGCGCAGGTCGGGTCGGCGTGGTGCAGGTTGTGCCAGGACTCGCCGAAGGACAGGACCGCCAGCCACCAGACGTTGGCGGACTTGTCACGGGAGGCGAAGGGACGCTCGCCCCAGATGTGGCAGATCGAGTTGATCGACCAGGTGACGTGGTGCAGCACCGCGACGCGGACCAGACCGGCCCAGAAGAACGCGGTGAACGCGCCCCACCAGGACATCGTGACCAGGCCGCCGATGAGGGCCGGGCCGAGCAGACTGACGACGACGATCGCTGGAAAAGCACCCTGAATTCGCATCATGGTGCTGTCCGCGATCAAGTCAGGGGCGAACCGCTGATGATTGGTCAGGTCGCGCTTGAAGTTCCAGCCGAGGTGGGAGTGCCAGAAGCCCTTGACCAGTGCCTTCGCGCCGGTGCCGTAGAGCCACGGCGAGTGCGGGTCGCCCTCCTTGTCGGAGAAGGCGTGGTGGCGGCGGTGGGTCCCGACCCATTCCAGCACCCCACCTTGCAACGACAGACTGCCCGCGATGGCTAGCGCGATCCGCAGCGGGCGCTTGGCCTTGAACGAGCCGTGGGTGAAGTAGCGGTGGAAACCGACCGTCACGCCGAGGCCGCTGATCGCGTAGAAGACGACGAACAGGGCGACGTCGACCCAGCCGAGACCCCAGCCCCAGGCCAGCGGGACGGCGGCGAACAGGGCGAGCGTCGGGAGAACGACGAACACTCCGACGAGGAGAACTTCCCTGCGGCGGCGTCGGCCGTCGAACAGCGGTGCTCGTCCAGTGCTCGCACGACCCGAGGCATCCTCAATCGTCATGAATTGAACTCAACACCTCGTCGCATCAAAACGAAAATCCAGCCCTCCCCCCCCTGAGCAGGTAGGGGAAACCCCCGTACGCCTACCGCAGCGACTGAGACAAGCCATCCAGGTCCTCAAGGCCAAGAAGCTCGCACGGTCACGCAAAGATCAAGTTTATCGTTCCTCGATCTCTAGTTCGCAGGTTAGTCAGAGCGTTTCACAACCCGGTCGACCCAAACGCATTCATGAGCTCTCATCATCCACGGTGCGAGGAAACTTGAATCGTCGTCCGCTCGCTTTCGTTGCTCCGTCTCGAACTTTTTGCGGAGCTCTTCCGCGCGAAGCTTCGCTTCGATCTCTCGGTCAGGGCAGAGCACGACATCGTCATTAAACTCTGGATCCGTCCGAACCTCGACCGCCGTCAGCGGCGAAGAGGAGCTGAGATTTACTGCCATATGCAGTACGCCGGCCGGAACGAAGATGAACTCTCCAGCCGCATGTATATGTGGCGTGAGGTCAGGTCCAGTTAGGGTTAGGGCATGACCAGCCACGGCGATGACGATAATGTCGGAATGCTCGTGAAAATGGACTTTCGACGATGCTCGCGGGGGCATTACTACGATTCCGGCCGACAGTCTTGTAGAGCCTGATGTGGCGGCAGTAATGCACGGGAGTAGTGCTTGCGCTTGCGGTCCACGGATAACTCGATTATCCGCTGCGCCCACGACGGAAACTCTCGCGTCTTTCACCGGTCCTACTTCTCCCTAAACTATTTTAGTGTGACGCTAGACTGGACGTTACCACTCTTCCGTCACCACTCATGTCGCCAGCCGTAACTTTCGAGAGATCGCCAGAGGCAGGCTACCTAGCGGCGAACGAGATTCTATCGATGAAAGCACCACCGACATGACGAAGCAACCCTCCTGGCGGAGTTGGCAGGATGCCGCCAACCAGTGTGACGGATAACCGCCAACTATCAGCTCAACTTGCCCGAGTAGAAGAACTCGACGGCCAGTGTCGAGATAAACTCGGTTAACAACGTTAGGGTCTCGCCGCCAGATCGGTGAGAAACGGGAGACGAGGTTTGTGTGGCATCCGAGACCGCTCAGCGGAAACTAGGTGAACTTGGGACCGACAGAATTGCCGAGATCTTCGAGCGGGTGATCTGCAGCAATGACTTGATTTCGTTCGCGGCGGGGGCCCCAAGTCACGATCTGTTGCCAACTGATTTACTCGAATCGGCAGTCAAAAACGCACTAGCTCGGTATGGGTCGACCATCCTGCAGTACGGTGAGGTAAGAGGCTTCACCCCACTAATCGAAGTCTGTAGTGAGCTACTCGCGGCTCGTGGGATGACACGATGCACAGAACGGATACACATCGCAACAGGCGGTTCTGGAGCTCTCAACAATATCGCCGGATCGGTCCTCGACCCAGGCGACGTGGTTCTCGTCGAGACGCCTACATATGGGCCGGCTTTATCTGTCTTCCGCAGCTATGGAGCGGAAGTCGTCCAGGTGGCCACGGATAATCAGGGCATCGCCCCAGACAGTCTTGACACGATGCTGAGCCGATTTCCCGGCGCGCTAGTGTATCTGCTACCCACCTTTCAAAATCCGACCGGAGCAACAGCATCAGCTGCTCGGAGAATGGCTCTCGCCGCAGTCCTACTACGTCACGACGCGTTGGCAATCGAAGACGACGTATACTGCGAGCTCCG
Source organism: Pseudonocardia sp. Ae717_Ps2 (assembly GCF_001932475.1). Taxonomy (NCBI): domain Bacteria; kingdom Bacillati; phylum Actinomycetota; class Actinomycetes; order Pseudonocardiales; family Pseudonocardiaceae; genus Pseudonocardia; species Pseudonocardia sp. Ae717_Ps2. The sequence goes on along the minus strand of NZ_MCIS01000018.1, from coordinate 39,910 downwards.
ATATTCGGGCACACCCGAGCCAGCTCTTTGCTCGTACGCCCCAGACAACGTCGCATACATCACATCTCTCTCGAAAACTCTTGCGCCAGCGCTGCGTATCGGCATCAGCGTTCTTCCAGATAGGATTCTGAAAACAGTCCTGCGCATCAAACGCGGAATTGATATGCAGACGTCTTCACTCTGCCAGGCTACAGCCGCTGAGGCAATTAAGTCTCTTGCCTATGAAGAGCATCTTCAAACTATTCGTTCAACATATGAACGGCGAATGCAGACGATCGGCGATAGCCTCACAAGGCATCTTACGCCAGTGGTCCGTTGGCGAATTCCAGACGGGGGCCTGTTCGTATGGCTAGAAGGTCCTCCTAGCCTCGATGCGGATAGTGTGGTCCGCGAAGCAATCGACTCCGGTGTCGCTGTTCTACCGGGAAGCGCGTTCCACGCAGATCCCCGAGACGGGCGCAATACACTCCGGTTGAGTATTGCGGCTGTCCAGGATCAGTTCATCGATCAGGGTGTGCAACGCCTTGCCATGCTCATAGAGTCCAAAGTCTAGTGACGTCGACGGACTGCGCCATTATCGGAGTGTGGCTCGTGGAAGCTGTTGCGGCACCGTTTGCTCATCACGTCATGATGTTCCACGCCGATGGAACGATGCTGCAGTCGAATCCAGACGGAGGAAACCTTCAACAGAGCGACAGTATTGGTATGGGAACATGGTTTCTTAAGGCAGATGATGAAGTAATCGGCGCATTCGTGGAGTGTAGCGCTAACAGGAGGACGGGGGGCTCCCTCGGCTTCACTGAAGTTCGTTTCCAGATTGTGGTCGACAGCCAGCAATTTGAAGGTCAAGCCCGCTCGTACTCGCATGGGCAGCGCACCGAATCCGGTGCTACGACTTTGCGTGGACAGCGCCTCGGGCTGACCTGGTAGGGATCGTGTGATGTAGTACTTTGCGCGCTCAGTTCTGAACTCTATGCGCAGCGTTGAAAGGTACAGAATTCAGTAAATCAGGCTTCGCCTACCCGCTATTTCCCGTGATTGGACCAAATTGTGGAAGATCAGGATGTACGCCGCTACCTGAATCGCCTTGGCATCCGCAACCATCCAGGAACGTCGATCCAGGCGTTGAAGCTGCTCCATACTGCGCATGTCGAGCGCGTCGCCCACGAAAATCTTAGCATTCACATCGGAGAAAGCAGGTCAATTGATCCGCTGCAGGCTGCTAAAGATATAATTGGAGGCCGTGGAGGATGCTGTCATCATCTTAATGGAGCGTTCTTCGAACTACTGAACACACTCGGCTTCCCCGCAACCCGCCATCGCGGCGGTATTCAACCTCACGGGAGAGTGCCGTCGGTCGCCGATGCAAGCCATATGGCGCTCACGGTTCTGTGCGAAGATCAAAGCTGGTATGTCGATGTCGGTATGGGTGATGCGCTCTATGAGCCGATTCCGCTTGTTCCCGGAACTTACGTACAAGGTCCGTTTCAATACCACCTTCGCACGTCGACGACTGAAGCCGGCGGATGGCGATTCGAGCATGACCGCCGAGGAGCATTCGTTGGCATGGATTTTGCGTGCCACTCTGCAGTAACCGATCACTTCCTACAAAAAGATAAGGAACTCAGCAGCTCACCAGGGTCCCGGTTTACTCAACTAGTACTGCAACGGCAGTTGATCAGCTCGGGGGTCGTTCGCCGCGTCGGCGGTAGTGGCAGTCGCGGGCCTGTTGTTGGCGTTCACGGCGCCAGGTCGACCAGTGCATGACGTGGTCGATGCAGGTGAGCGGGGTGAAGGCGAGCGCGGCGAGGAGACGGCGGATCTCGTTGCCCGACAGCTGAATCAATGCGCGCCGGCTGGCTGAGGATCCCCCTTTTCGGCCTCGCGTGCGTGTTCGGCGGCGCGGGTGACGGCGAGGTAGGCCGCGGTGAGCATGGCCAGGGTGATGTGGGCGTGCCAGGCTCGGTAGGAGCGGACTTGGTAGTGGTCGAGGCCGGCCTCGTTCTTCGCGGTCTGGAAGCATTCCTCAATCGCCCACCGCGCCCCGGCGACTCGAACGAGGTCGCGCAGCGGCGTGTTCGCCGGGGCGGCGCAGCGGTAGAACGCCAGCTCACGGATGGTCTTGCCCTCTGCGGGCTCGGTCTGGCGGCGCACCAGCAGCCAGTGCCCCCAACCCGCCGGGAGGCCGTCGATGGCCAGCGCAACCGCGGTCCAGTCATAGACCCGCATCCCGTGCGCGCCCGGCCCGATCGCGCGGCGCTCCCACCCGTCGTGCCCGGTGTCGAGATCACGCGCCCCGGCGATCGTGGCCAGGGCCTTGGCCGGGCGACGATTCCCGTCCGGGCTGGTGAGCATGTCGTCATTGCGGGTGGCCAACACGAACGGGATCTCCCGCTCGGTGAGCCAGTCGCGAAAGCCCGGGTTCTGCCCGTAGACCTCGTCCGCGGTCACCCACGACCCGGACGTGAGTGCCCCAGCGGCGTACGTGCGGGCCAGCATCGCCGTCCCCAGCTGCGGTTTCGTGGCGAACTCGACGTCATCGGGGACATCCGCGCGCTCGCAGCGTTCGCGGTCCTCGGTCCACGAGGTCGGCAGGTAGAGCTCCCGGTCGATCAACGCCCGCCCCCGCTTCGAGGCGTAGGCCAGGAACACACCGAGCTGACAGTTGTCGATCTTCCCGCTGGTGCCGGTGTACTGGCGCTGCACCCCGGCCGAACACAGGCCCTTCTTGATGAACCCGGTCTCGTCCACGATGAACACCCCCGACGCGGTGTCGGTGAGATGTTGCAGGACGTAGCCGCGCAGGTCGTCGCGGACCCCGTCGACGTCCCAGTCCGCGGTGCGCAGCAGCCGCTGCATCCCGTCCGGCGACATCGCCCCGGCGTGTTCGGCGAGGGTCCAGCCGTTCTTCCGCTCGAGCCCCGCGAGCAGGCCTCGCAGGTAGGTTCCGACCCGCCGGCGCGGCTCGACCCTGCGGAAACGGCCAGAGATCAGCTCCACCACCGCGTCCAACGAGGCCACCCACCCGGCAAGATCAACCACGCGGTGATCATCACCGCCGAACGGCCGTCAGCCTCTCACCACACGCCGAACTGCCGTTACAGTATTAGGGTGTGGCGATGTCGACAGGAGAGACGATGGCCAGGCACGCCGAACAGCTAGTGTCCCGCGCCGGAAATTCGCTGTAGAAGTCTGCTGAGGGATTCGAGGATTTCGTCGGCGGTCTTGGTCCAGACGAACGGCTTCGGGTCGGTGTTCCAGGCCTTGACCCATGCGCGTAGGTCGGCTTCGAGGGCTTGGACCGATCGGTGATCGCTGCGGCGTAGCAGGTCGTCGGTGACGTGGGCGAACAGTCGCTCGACCTGGTTGAGCCAGGAGCTGTAGGTCGGGGTGAAGTGCATGGTGAACCGCGGGTGGCCCGCCAGCCACCTGCTGACCGTGGGGTGTTTGTGGGTGGCGTAGTTGTCGCAGATCACGTGCACGTCCAGCCCGGCGGGGACCTGGGTGTCGATCAAGGCCAGGAACTTGCGGAACTCGGTGGCGCGGTGGGATCGGTAGGTCTTTCCGATCACGGTCCCGTCGGCCACGTTCATCCCCGCGAACAGGGTCGTGGTGCCGTGCCGGACGTAGTCGTGGGTGCGTTTCTCGGGCATGCCCGGCATCATCGGGAACGCGGGCTGGGACCGGGCCAGGGCCTGGACCTGGGACTTCTCGTCCACGCTGTAGACCACCGCGTTCTCGGGCGGGTTCAGATACAGCCCGACCACGTCGTGGACCTTCTCCACGAACAGCGGGTCGTTGGACAGCTTGAACCCGTCGGCCCGGTGGGGCCTGAGGTTGAACCCCTTCCAGATCCGCCCGATCGTCGAGCGTGACAACCCGGTCCGCTCGGCCATCTTGGCCCGGCTCCAGTGCGTCGCGTTCGCCGGTGTGGACTCCAGCGTCGCGATAACCACGTCCTCGACCTGCTCGGCGGTGATCGTGGCCGGCCGCCCCGGCCGGTCCTCGTCGTGCAGCCCGGCCAGTCGCCGCTCGAGGAACCTGCAGCGCCACTTGCCCACCGTCATCGGGTGACACCCGAGCTGTTCGGCGACCTGGTGGTTGTCCAGGCCGTCCGCACACGCCAGCACGATCCGGCACCGCAGCGCCAGGGCCTGTGACGACGTGGCCCGCCTGACCCACCGCTGCAGCTGTTCACGCTCGTCTGGCTCCAGCACCAGATCCGCTTTCGCCCGCCCCGGGCTCGCCCGATCGGCCAGCCCGTCCAGCCGTGACGCTGCGAATCGCTTGCGCACGTTGAGCACCGTCATCGCCGTGACGCCCAACTCGTCGGCCAGCCGGGCATACACCACACCCGGCTCCGCACACCCCAGAATGATCTTGGCGCGGGTGGCCAACCGCGCCGAATCCCCCCGCGCCCACTCCACCAACCGGGCGCACTCCTCCTCACTCAGGACGAACTCGGGCGGCGGCACGCAACTCAACATACCGACACCCTATCTATTTAACTATCGAACTTGAGGCGCGGGACACTAGCACGAGAAGATGCGCTCTTGCGGACCATCGCACTCGTCAACGACAAGGGCGGGGTCGGTAAGACGACGTTGGCGGTCAACCTAGTACTGTAACGGCAGTTCGGCGTGTGGTGAGAGGCTGACGGCCGTTCGGCGGTGATGATCACCGCGTGGTTGATCTTGCCGGGTGGGTGGCCTCGTTGGATGCGGTGGTGGAGCTGATCTCTGGCCGTTTCCGCAGGGTCGAGCCGCGCCGGCGGGTCGGAACCTACCTGCGAGGCCTGCTCGCGGGGCTCGAGCGGAAGAACGGCTGGACCCTCGCCGAACACGCCGGGGCGATGTCGCCGGACGGGATGCAGCGGCTGCTGCGCACCGCGGACTGGGACGTCGACGGGGTCCGCGACGACCTGCGCGGCTACGTCCTGCAACATCTCACCGACACCGCGTCGGGGGTGTTCATCGTGGACGAGACCGGGTTCATCAAGAAGGGCCTGTGTTCGGCCGGGGTGCAGCGCCAGTACACCGGCACCAGCGGGAAGATCGACAACTGTCAGCTCGGTGTGTTCCTGGCCTACGCCTCGAAGCGGGGGCGGGCGTTGATCGACCGGGAGCTCTACCTGCCGACCTCGTGGACCGAGGACCGCGAACGCTGCGAGCGCGCGGATGTCCCCGATGACGTCGAGTTCGCCACGAAACCGCAGCTGGGGACGGCGATGCTGGCCCGCACGTACGCCGCTGGGGCACTCACGTCCGGGTCGTGGGTGACCGCGGACGAGGTCTACGGGCAGAACCCGGGCTTTCGCGACTGGCTCACCGAGCGGGAGATCCCGTTCGTGTTGGCCACCCGCAATGACGACATGCTCACCAGCCCGGACGGGAATCGTCGCCCGGCCAAGGCCCTGGCCACGATCGCCGGGGCGCGTGATCTCGACACCGGGCACGACGGGTGGGAGCGCCGCGCGATCGGGCCGGGCGCGCACGGGATGCGGGTCTATGACTGGACCGCGGTTGCGCTGGCCATCGACGGCCTCCCGGCGGGTTGGGGGCACTGGCTGCTGGTGCGCCGCCAGACCGAGCCCGCAGAGGGCAAGACCATCCGTGAGCTGGCGTTCTACCGCTGCGCCGCCCCGGCGAACACGCCGCTGCGCGACCTCGTTCGAGTCGCCGGGGCGCGGTGGGCGATTGAGGAATGCTTCCAGACCGCGAAGAACGAGGCCGGCCTCGACCACTACCAAGTCCGCTCCTACCGAGCCTGGCACGCCCACATCACCCTGGCCATGCTCACCGCGGCCTACCTCGCCGTCACCCGCGCCGCCGAACACGCACGCGAGGCCGAAAAGGGGGATCCTCAGCCAGCCGGCGCGCATTGATTCAGCTGTCGGGCAACGAGATCCGCCGTCTCCTCGCCGCGCTCGCCTTCACCCCGCTCACCTGCATCGACCACGTCATGCACTGGTCGACCTGGCGCCGTGAACGCCAACAACAGGCCCGCGACTGCCACTACCGCCGACGCGGCGAACGACCCCCGAGCTGATCAACTGCCGTTGCAGTACTAAGTCACGCTCGGTTAAAGGCTGCCGCGGGCACACAGCTGCTCATGGAGGCCTGCGCGCAGCGAGCAGATTAGGTGTACGGGGTCATCAGCGGTCCAGCAAGGACCGACACGCCCGCACGTGCTGCGCCGCTCTGAGGCGCGACAACGGTCCGTCAGACACGTGTGCTTACGACGACGTGTCCTGCTGCACAAGCAGCGACGCGCGGACGTGTGGCGACGAGCACGCAGGTATGTATGTCGTACTGCTGTAAACGACGCGGTGTTGTTTGCCTGCGTACTCGTGCAGAGTCAGGTAAGCACGCCTAGAGCTGCACTAACAGGCGAACGTAACAGCGTTGCTAATCGCAGTGGTCGGCGTGGTGAAACGTGCGATGCATGACACGGTTGATAAATCTAATGTCAATGCCGATGCGAGTGCGTGTATTGCATTAATGGTTAACGTGCACTTGCGGCCAGTGCCGACCGCAGGTGCTAGACCACGTGTCAATGCTGTCGTCCTAGCTATCACAAGTGCTATCGCTTGAAGGTGTTCTGAGCTGCAGTAATGTTCGACCCTGCGACGCTACCGCGGTCGGGTCGGGCGATCCGATCACTCTGGGAGGGGTATCCCCGCGAGTCGATCGGCGGGCGCCCCGACCGGACGGTCTCGGCGTCGTCGCGCAACTGGCTACCATCCTTTCGATCGTAGATGTCAACTGTAAGTCCTACAATTGCTCGCAAGTGTCGGAAAACGATAATCGTCGCTCCCCGCTCGACTGTTCGCACCGCCGACGGCCGGAAAGTAGGGACGGTCTCCCTGCTGCGAGTCGCGCCTCGGTCAGACCCGAAGAGTCCGGTCGGGGACTGAACGCGGTCGCGCTCGTGGTCGCCCAGGATGGACGACAACCACTGCAGTGTCGACCCGTCCTTTGCAGTGTCGACCCGTCCTTCAAGCCGCCCCACACCGCCATGAGAGCTGAGTTGTCGAGCAACATCGTTGCTCTGTCCCGACCGAAGGTGTTGTCGAGCTGGGCCTTGGACTGAGCAGCCCAGTGGATCAGAACTCCACGACCGGCGGAGTCAGCCAGCGTCGCCGGCAGGTCGGGAACCGGGGTGGCCGAAGGCAGCTCGTCGAGCACCACGGTGGCTGGTGGGTCCAGTCGTTCGCTGGGGTAACGCAGTGCCATCGACCGAGCTGCGTCGATCCACTCCTCAGCGAGCGCCGTCAGCACCGGTGCGATCGCGCCGTCCTCGCGCTGGCCCGCGATGAGGTACAGCGTTCCCCCCAGCCCGATGAAGCGCTGAGCGTCGAACTCCTCCCCAGGCCCAGGCGAGCACAGCTCGCTGAGCGTCGAGTCCTGGAACGGCGCCAGGACTCGCCGCACGCTCATCCACACGGCGTCGGAGGTCTCCGCGACCATCGACATCTCCGCTCGGAGATTCCGCGCGCGGTCGGGGAACTCGTACTCGAGCAGCTCGATCGGCTCATCGCTGCGCGAGAGCCCCCACCCCACGACTCGTGCGATCCCGTGCCCACCCTTCGCAGCTGCCACCAGATAGGCAGCCAGCACCCCCACGGCACGCTCACGGAAGACCCTGTCGTTGCCGGCGCCCGTCCCCCCACTCGACTCGACGAACACCGCAGAGGCCTCGACCATCGTGCGCGCTCGTCGCTCTGCGACCTCGAACCGTTCGCACCCCGCCACCGGCGACCAGCGCAGCTTGGCCGGCCACTGAACCGTGCCCGTCGCGTCGAACACCAGGATCGGCCCGGGCATCTGTCGCCGCGAGCGGGCCATCGCGGTCAGCATCAGGAGGTCCGGCTTCGTCGTGCTGCACAGCAGGGCGCCGGGCGCCGCGAGACAGATCGGGGCCAAGAACCGGCGTGACTTCCCGGTCTGCGTCGGTGCGAGCGTCCCCGACGGGTTCTCGAACGGGGCGTAGAGCTGTCCAGCAGGGCCTTTCGGAAGGGGGATGCCGATGTCCTCCGCGACCGCGGACCTCCGCTCGACCGCGGTGTGGTGGGTGTCCTCGGGTCGGCCGACATCCCCCACGGAGCGGCCGACCCGAGTCCCACCACCCGATCGCCCTGCGGGGCGTCGGAGGTCCACGACGCCAGCGCGAGGACCGCGGTGACCGTCGTGGCGATCGCCACGACGGTCATGCAGGTCCTCGACGCCGTGCGCCACGTGCGGTTGGTCATGGCTCAGGCCAGTCCCAGCTTCTTGCTGCAGGCGGGCCACGCCGAGTAGCCGTCGCGGGCGGCGCGGACCTTCTCCGCCACCGCGATCTGCTCCTCGCGGCTGGCCTCGTGCGCCGACCCTGTGCCGCCGTAGGCCTCCCATGTGGCCTGGTCGAACTGCAGGCCCCCGGAGTAGCCGTTGCCGGTATTGATCGCCCAGTCCGACGTCAGCACCGTCCCCGCAGGGGGTCGGCAAAGTCAGATGATCTTGAGTAGTTCGAGTGGTCGGAGTGCGTCGCGGCCGTGATGTCGGAGTGCGGCGGGGATGTTGGCGGCTCCGGTCTGCGGGGCGTGCAGCATCTGCCACACGCCAACCGGAAGACGGTGATAGTTTTTGCCTCAAATGTCGACACACCCTGATCTCTCACCGCTAGGTGGCAGCAACGTAGAGCCCTACGCGCCTGACCGGGGGGCTTGCCGCCTCTCTCGCCGCAGCGCCCTCATCGTGCTCGGGCTCGGCGCCGCGGCCACAGGCTCGATCGGTTCAGCCACGGCGGCGTACGCCTCGCCGGACGCGCACGGCCGGGACACGACCGCGCCCATTGTGATCGGCCACCGCGGCGCACCGGGATATCGTCCTGAGCACACGCTCGCGTCATACGAGCTCGCGGCTCGGATGGGGGCAGACTTCGTCGAATGTGACGTGGTCCCGACCCGCGACGGGCACCTGGTCTGCCGGCATGAGCCCGAGATCGGCGGTACCACCGACGTCGCGAGACGACCGGAGTTCGCCAGCCGACGCACGACAAAGTCCATCGACGGGACCTCGTACACAGGTTGGTTCACCGAGGACTTCACGCTTGCTGAGCTCCGTACCCTGCGGGCGGTTGAACGCATCCCCGACATCCGTCCGCACAATGCCCTCTACAATGGTCGGTATCCGGTCCCTACCTTCGACGAGTACCTGGCTCTGCGCGCGCGGATGTCCCGAGAGCTCGGACGGGAGATCGGGATCTACCCCGAGATCAAGCACTCGACGTACTTCGCCGGCATCGGTTTGCGAGTGGAGCCAGCATTCGTAGCTGCTCTCGACCGGCACGGACTGAACCGCCGAGGCGCGCCCGTCTTTGTCCAGTCGTTCGAGGTCGGGAACCTGAAGTGGTTGCGTGAGCGACTCCAGGTCCCGCTCGTACAGCTTACCGATGCGACCGGCGGCCCGGCGGATCTGGCTGCAAGACAAGTGCCTCGGATGTGGAAAGAGCTCACCACACCGGCGGGGCTGACGGAGATCGCTCGTTACGCCGACGCGATCGGGCCATCGAAGGAACAAATCGTCCCTCTCAGCCAGGATGGAACATCAGGACCCACAACGTCCCTGGTCGGCGATGCTCACACCGCCGGCCTGCTTGTGCACCCCTACACGTTCCGTAACGAGAACGCGTTCGTACCCGCACAGCTGCGGCGTCCCGGTTCCGCCTCCGACTTCGGCGACGCATTCGCGGAATACTCGGCAATCGTCGACGCCGGCGTTGACGGAGTCTTCTCCGACAACACCGACACCGCCGTCGCTGCTCTTCGCGCCAACTGACAGCCAGCTGCCTGCCAGACCAATCTCCCCAGAGAGCGGCTTTGATGTGGCTTTGAAGCGACTGGAAGCGCCTGTGAAGCGGCCTTGATCGGGCTCTGGAGCGGTGGCCGGCCGGGTATGGGCTGTGACCTGCGGGTTGGTGGTGCTGGAGCGCTTTGGGAGGTACGGCACGAAGTCCGGTTCTGGTGAGGTGTTTTTCTGGGTTGGGTGGATTAGCGTGTTAGGTGGATGTTTCACGTTTTCACGTTTCGAGTACCGAGTGTGGTCGCATGATTGCGCCTGGTAGTGGTTCTTGACCGGTGGGGGGGGGGCGTGTTCGGATGCGCTCGTGAGTGCAAAGAGGTTTGCGTGCCGGGGTATTGGTGCGGTGTTGGTCGTGGCTGTTGCCGTGGGCTCGGCTGCGGGGGTTGCTGCGGCTGAGACTTCGTCTGTGGCTACTGCTTCGGTGGCTGGTGTCCGCTCCTTGGGGATCATTCCGGGGCAAGAGCGGGACAGAATTGAAGGGCTGACGCTGTTCCTTGAGCGTATTAGTGCAGTCCCTGACTCGGTTCTTCGTCAGGGGGATTCTGTTGCTCAGGATTGGTTGCGGTCGCACTATTCTGTTGTCGGTGGCCAATCTCGCGCTAGTGTTGTTGGTTGCGTCGGGGCTATTGGTGTTGCGGTAGGTGGTGTTCTAGTTCCTGCGGCTAAGATTCTGAAGATTAAGAAGTTGGTTGCGCAGCTGGGGGGCGTCAAGGAGGCTGTGCAGACTTTCTGGGGGGCGAGTTTCAGGTGGGAGAAGATCCAAGCTATCGGGGGCCCGGTGGCTGCCCTGGGGGCGGAGTTGCTTGGAATTACTGCGGTGCGTACGCAGTGTTTCTCTTGATCGTTGTTCGGCGCGTAGCGAACGGCGGTGGCGCTTATGTCGCGTGAGCGTTCGTCGGTATTCATCACGAGTGGTGGGATTGCGCTGATCTGCGCCCTCATCGGGGCGGCGTTTCTCTTCATGGGAGAAGATGTCTTCGTTCCTCTAGCTTTCTTCGGTCTTGGAGTGGGGGTGTGGGCGTCAGGTGGGTCGCCGGTGTTTGCCCGTACCGGGCTCTCTCGCACTGAAAGAAAGCGAGAAGCTGCGACAAGAGCGGCGAAGGCTAGAAAGATTGATCCGGCTGAGTTGCGTAAGTGGAGAGAAAGGAATCCTTCTTACGGTTTGGCGGAGGCGATCGAGAAGTACTGGGAGGAAAACCGGTGAACATGGACTGTCGGGTGAGGCGGGCTGCGGCGGGTGGTGTGTCGTCGGCGCGGCTCGTGGGCAAGTTGATCCGGACCGGAGCCCGCGCTAGCGGGTGAGGACCGGAAGCGGCGCGGCAGTTCCGGGTCCGCGCGCGACGCGTGTGGTGGGTGTCGCGCGCGGAGGTCATCGGTGGATGCCTAGGTGCTGGCGGTTGTTGCTCGTGGATCGGTCACCAACCCGGACGCCGTGTCGTCGCGGCGCAGTGAGCCTTTTTCAACCTGGCGTTTGTGCTGGTCAAGCCGTCGAGTGGGCCTCCCCGGACCGCGACCGCGCGGCGGCCTGACCTGCATCATCGGGGATCTGGCCGCTGCCGACGGGGCCCCTGCCGCCGCTTCGCGGCGGGTCCTCGGTCAGGTTGGCAAAGACTCAGTGTGTCCGCCGCTGCGGCTGTCGCCGTTCAAGATCAAGGGCCACCACACCCATGCATCATCTGATGATCTTCGGTCGGGTGTGTGTCGGGCGTGGTCGCTGGCGGTGTCCGGGTGGCGGTCCTGGCGAGTCGCTTCGCGGCCGCCTGCGGCGGAGCGAGTCGCTTCGCGGCCGCCTGCGGCGGAGCAAGTTAGAGGTCGCGCGGATTGATGGATGATCATGGGCGGCGGTGTGGTCGGCTGTCCCAGCGGTGCGTGGTCCAGGCCTGCCGGATCAGGCTACGGAGTGTGATGATGGTGTCGGCGAGGTCGAAGAACGCGTCGACGACGGTTTCGCGGCGTTCGTAGCAGCGCTGCAGCCGGTTGAAGCTGTTGTGCCAGGCGTTGGTGCGCTCGATGTGCCAGCGTTGGGTGGCCTGGATCGGTGCTTTCTCGCCCTTGCGCGCGATCTCGCTGTGCAGGCCCCGTTCGGTGAGTGTGTCGCGGGTCTTACCGGAGTCATAGCCGGCGTCGAGGTGCACGGTGATGTCGTCGGGCAGCGGGCCGAGAGCGTCGAGGTGGTCGAGAGTGGGGCCCAGTAGCGGGGAGTCGTGGCGGTGTGCCCCGGCCAGGACCCGGCCCAGTGGGATGCCATGGCCCTCGACGAGCACCGATCGCTTCATGCCCTGTTTACGCCGGTCAACCGGTGACGGTCCGGCGACCTCACCGCCGCCGGGGGCCTTGGTGATGGCGCCGTCGACGGCAACGTCGTCAAGCAACAGGCCGACGATGCGGTCGTAGGCGTCCAGGGCGATCCGGCGTAGCTGGGCGAAGACCCCGAGCCGGATCCACTCGTCACGGCGATCGCGGATGGTGGTCGCCGAGCAGGTGCTGTCGGAGACGCCCTGATACGGGCAGCCGAACCGCAGCACCTGCAGGAGCTTGTCGAACACGACCCGATCCGCGATCCGGCGGCGGTGACAGCCCCACGGATGAGTGGGATCGAACTCGACCCGGGGCGGCAGCAGCGCGGCGAACTGGTCCCACAACGGCTCGGTCAACCATGATGGCAGGGCGGGCACGCGGCCTCCAGACGATCACGAAGAGTCAACAACTTCATGATCGACAGGCCCGTGCCCGCCCCTCACCATCGACACCCGGCCGCGACCCAGCTGTGATCAATCCGCGCGACCTCTTAGGCGTTTTCCTAAGGAAAACGCCCGGCCCGGCTCGGTGTGCTCGGCTGCTGGGTGTGGTCGGTGGTGACGCCGTCGGCTCGTCGGGCCAGTGGCGCACAGCGATGGGCGCGTCGCGCGTACCCGTTGTCGGCGTCGCTGACTATCCTCGAGCGGGGATTCCCGTGCTGGGCGATGACGGAAGGTGGGGGCATGGGGGATGAGCTGATGCAGATCGGTCAGGTGTCGACGCGCATCGGCCTGTCGCTACGCACCATCCGTCACTGGGACGAAGTGGGACTGGTGACTCCCTCGGCACGGTCGGCGGGAGGCTTCCGGCTCTACACCGAGGCCGATGTCGACCGGCTGGCGTTCATCAAGCGGCTCAAGCCACTTGACTTCAGCCTCGACCAGGTCAAGGAACTGCTGGCGACGGTCGACGAGCGCGGGCAACGCGATGAGCTCGGGTCGGAGCGCCTCGAGGATCTGCTCGGTTGCCTGGCAATGTTCCGGGCAGCCACGGACAGTCGGCTCGACGCCCTGCGCCTCCAGGTCGACAGCCTCGAGTCATTGTCGCGTGATCTGAAGAACCTCGACGCCTCCACCCGGTCGAGTAGCACCTCGCACGCCCCTTGACCTGTGCGGACGTACCGGTCATAGCGACGTCTCGGGGGCTGACGCAGAGCGAGATCGCCGCCGAAGGCCGAGGCTGGCGTTCGCATATGCTGTCGTCCTCTGGATCCCTACGGAGTTTCACCACGTGATCGCGACCGACCTCACACCGCCAGTCGGCAGACTACCCGCCCTGCTTTCGGGCGGATCTGAGCTTGAGCTTTAAGCTCTGAGGTCGTCGGCGTGCTGTCGCTGTGACCCCGGGTGATCATTGGTGCAGCCCTTGGTTGATCATGCTTCTGTCGAAGGAAGAAGATCAACACAAGGGCTGCGGTGGGTAGTGTGCACGCTCAAGCTCAGGTGGCGGCGTTCGGGGAACTGGCCCGGTTCCGTCACGAGTTCTACACGTCGTTGACCTCGCGATCTGATGTGCCGGATCCCTTGGTGAATTTGAGTCCCACGATGCATCCGATCAGGATGGTGAGCACAGCGGCTTTGGCGGGTGTGAACTGCTCGTCGCCCGTTAGCATGGCGTACGCTACGGTCAGTACCGCGCCGATCCCGATCCACACCGAGTAGGCGACGCTGACCGGGATGCTACGCATCGCGAGCGCGAGGCCGACCATGCTCAATCCCAGGAACACGAGGAACACGACGGTGGGGATGGGCCTGCTCAGTCCGGCGGACATGCCGAGCGCTGTCGCCCACACGGCCTCGAACACCGCACTGACGATGAGGATCAGCCAACTCATCAGGAAACCACCTTGAGCGCCGCCACGCTGCCGACCAGACCGGCGAGCAGGATGATCTTCAGCGGGGTCGCCTTCTCCTTGCCGCTGCTGATCGCCCACCCGGCGGTCAGCACAGCGCCGACACCGACCCAGACAGCGTAGGAGGTGCCGGTGGGCAGGCTCTGCATCGCGATTGCGAGCCCGGCCATGCTGAAGACGAGAGCGACCGTGAACACGATCGTCGGTCCGCGGCGTTTGAAGCCGTCGGAGGCGGCCAGCGCTGTCGCCCATACTGCCTCCAGGACACCGGAGGCGATCAGGATGCTCCATGCCACGATAAACTCCAGAGGCCAGTCTTGTCGCTGCGCGGGTACTGGCCGACCTCGTCCGCAAGGCCACTGAGGCCCTCGGTACGCAAACCTACCAAGGAACTCCGGATCCATGGCAGGCGGCGGCGAGCTATGAACCGTCCTGGGTCTGCGAGAGGCTGAGGTTCAGGCCACCGCACCCTGTTGGGCGATGGATGTAGCGTACACCATTTCTCGTTCGATCGGCGACATATAGTCAATGGAGGAGTGGAGCCTCACACTGTTGTACCAGTGAACCCACTCCGCGGTCTCTCGCTCCACTTCGCGAAGACCGATCCAGTTCCGAGAATGAGCATGCGGAACGATGAGCTCTGACTTGTACAGGCCGATCGTGGACTCCATCAGCGCGTTGTCCAGCGCGTCACCGACGGTGCCGATCGAGCCGGCGATACCAGCCTCGGCGAGTTGCTCGGTGAACGCCAGAGACGTATATTGGGACCCGGCATCCGAATGATGAATAAGACCCTCGGAGGTGAACTCGCTGATCGCCCGTTGGCGAGTGGACAACGCCTGCGCCAAGGCCCCGGAGACGAGATCGGTGGTCTTGCTCATCGACGCCTTCCATCCGAGGATTCTGCGGGAGTGGACGTCGGTCACGAACGACACGTAGCAGAACCCGGAGGCGGTCCACACATACGTGAAATCCGCGACCCACAGCGCATCCGGTCGAGTCGGCGCCGCCCACGCCCGCTTGACCAGGTCAGGATGGCGGGCTGCGCGCTGATCACGGGTCGTCGTGGCCGTGTGGTGGACCCCGCGGCGCACGCCCTGGATCCCGGCGACACGCATCAATCACCCCCATCTGGTCCCGCCCGACCCGGAGCCCTTCCCGCCGCGCCGCACGCCACATCTTCCGCACCCCGTACACACACCTGGGCGAATTCAGGCGGTTGAAGCATCTAGCTCAACGAGTTCGGCGAATATCTCGGAGGGCTTCTTCCAGTTGTGGATTTTACGGGGTCGGTCGTTGATGTCGCAAGCCACCATCGCCAGGTATTTCGGGTCCGAGGTGATGTCCGTGCCTTTCGGGAAGTACTCGCGGACGATGCGGTTGAGGTTCTCGTTGCTGCCGCGTTCCCACGGCGAGTGTGGGTGGGCGAGGTACACCGGCATCGAGCCCTTGGTGACGGTGGCGTGGCCGGCCATCTCGGCACCGCAGTCCCAGGTCAGTGAGGCCCGCATGTGCGCGGGCAGACCGCTGGTGGCGGCGATGACCCCACGGCCGACGGTGAGCGCGTCGCGGCCGGTCAGGGGCACGAGGACCAGGAACCGGGAGGTGCGCTCGACCAGCGTGGCGACGGCGGTCTTGCCGTTCTTGCCGATGACCAGGTCACCCTCCCAGTGGCCGGGCACGGCGCGCCCCTGGGCGTCGGCGGGGCGGGCGTCGATGTAGGTCGGGTCCTTGATCCGCGGGGCCGGTGGGGGCTTGGCGCCGCCTCGTCGGGCGGTGCGCCCGGACCGTAGCGCGAGCAGCTCGCGGGCCAGCGTGGACACCGGGGTGGCATAGATCCACTGGTAGATCGCCTCGTGAGACACCCGACAAGCCTCGTCATCGGGGTGCTCGGTCGGCAACCGGCCCGCGATCGAGGCCGGTGACCAGCCACCACGCAACAGAGCATGCACGATCCCGCGCAACCGCGGGTGACGGTCCACCGCGAACTGCTTCGGCCGCTCCCGCGCCGCCAGGGCCCGTTCCTGCGCTGCCGCGGCCCGGTACTCGTAGCGTCCGCCGTGACGACGGACCTCACGAGAGATCACCGACCGATCACGACCCACCACCGAGGCGATCTGCTTGTAGGACAAGCCCTCCGCGAGACCCCTCGAGATCTCCTCCCGATCCGACAACATCAACATCTCACGCACGGAACATCCTGTCCCGCCGAACAACCAAGATCAAGTGCTACGACCGGCTGAACTCGCCCATCGGTGCCCTCGTGATCGGCGCCGTGGTCATCAAGATCGGTGGTAGCTCACTTTCGGATGTGGTTATGCGACGTCTGCGTTTCACCCGTAGCAAGGCGGCCGGCTGGACCGACCGCACCGGCGGGATGGTCACCGACCACCTGCGCCGCCACGACCTTCCCGGCCCGATGGGGCCGATCGTGCCGTTGTCCACCGATGACGGTCGCGGCGGCAAGCAGGGCCTGCTGTGGGACCGCCGCACCGGATGGCTGACCGCGGTGTTGCGGGTCTCCCCGGTCGGGCTGGACCTGGCTGATCCGGGCCAGGCCGACGCCTGGGTCGCGAACTGGGGCGCGTTCCTGGCTGACCTGGGATACCAGCCGATGATCCGCCACGTCGCGGTCACCGTCGACACATCCCCGACCGGGGGTGGGCTCATACCCCACCGCAACCCCACCCATCAGAAATCCCCACAGACCGAATTTCGCCCACGGTAACCGGACACGGCACAACACCGCCGGGACCCGGCCCCGACCATCCGCACCCCGGGCCACATCCCGGGCCGGTCCCAAGCCGGTCCCGTTGCTGGCAGGGCCCCGGCAAAGTCGCGATCGGCAGCAGCGGACGGCGCAGACTGACCGCCGCGCCACACCTACCTGGGGCCAGCTATATCACCACTCTGCGCCGACGCGCCCCGGCTCACTACAAGATCATCTAGCGACTGTGTCGGGGCCCTGCGTTTCCTTCGCCCGGTGCGGGTCAGGACCGCCGGTCTCGGCCGGCCCCCGCGGCGGGCGCCGGCAGCGCCCTCGGCCCTCCAGCACGTGTCGTGCGACCCCGCGCCGTCCAGGCGGCAGCGATGCTGCCCGCCCCGGCCGCGGTAGGTAGAGAAGTGGGTATAGAAAAGGAGCTGGTCCCGGCACCTGCAGAGCGATCATGAAGGGGGCTGCAGGTGCCGGGACCGCCATCACCACGGGGAAGGAAGCCCCGTGGGAGATCCAGGCGCGGCGGAGCCCGCCGCGCCGACCAGCCCTGGACCCAGGCTGTGAGGTCCATAAGGCCTGTGAGTGGGGTCAGTCGTTCCAGACCGGGGGGCAGCTGATCCCCGCGTAAGAGCTCGGCTGCCCGGGGAGCTTGGACTCCTTGGTGTGGTTGACACACCAGTCCTTGACCCAGTTCCAGTCCTTGTTGACCCGCCAGGGCTCATCAGCCATGTCATCGCCGGACATGCCCTGACCACCGGCCGCGCTCCAGCCCCGGTTGTCCACCGGCGCCGTCGGCGCCACTCCCTGACCGGGAGCCTGACCGGTGGGGTCAGCAGCCAGCGCTGTCCCGGCGAGACCGAGCATCGGCGCCGCAGCCAGCGCGGCCACCGCGAGACCACCACCGAAACGACGAGAGACCGTCATCACACACACCATCCTTCCTCGAACACCGCGCAACCAGGCCTGCACAGCGAGATCGCGCGCAAGGGCGAGAAAGCACCGATCCAGGCCACCCAACGCTGGCACATCGAGCGCACCAACGCCTGGCACAACAGCTTCAACCGGCTGCAGCGCTGCTACGAGCGCCGCGAAACCGTCGTCGACGCGTTCTTCGACCTCGCCGACACCATCATCACACTCCGTAGCCTGATCCGGCAGGCCTGGACCACGCACCGCTGGGACAGCCGACCACACCGCCGCCCATGATCATCCATCAATCCGCGCGACCTCTAAATCACGATCACTCTAACGTGGCCATACTTGGAGGTCGGGCCGCCCACTCAGCGACACGCTCCACCGACCGACACCACAGCCCGTCCCCCGACCACTCGCTGCTTGATCTCCTCCCGGGATCTGCTTCGGCGCGACCAGCCCCCTTCCAGACTCACAAGGAAACGGCCTCACACCGTGGACGCTCCTGTTGACCCGTCCCCCAGGAAGTGGTAATCAGCTCATCACGGGACGCCCGGTGGGCACTCGATGGTGGCGCTCGGTGGGCGCGCAGGCCTGCTGAACTCCCCCGGGCGTGTCTCCTGACGGGTTGTTCATCTCCTTCAAGGGGCGTCGATGTCGCCGCACAGCCAGTACGACTCCATCGGAGCCGCCTACGACGCGGTGAAAGAACTCCCCGCCGCCCGCTACGGGGAAATACCCGCTGTCCGGGCGCTCCTCGGAGACCTCACCGGGCAGAAAGTCCTGGACCTCGGCTGCGGAACCGGCCATTACGCACGCCTATGCCGCGACCACGGAGCCCGACACGTCGACGGTGTCGACAACTCCACCACGATGATCACCGAGGCCCGACGCCGGGAACAGCCCTCGGGGCCCTCGGGGTCCTCCCAGGCCTCTCCCGCACCGATCACCTACCACGTCCACGACGCCGCCGAACTCCCCCACCTCGGCACCTACGACGTGGTCCTGGCCGTCTACCTGTTCAACTACGCCCCCGACCGGGCGACGCTGGAGGCCATGCTCACCTCCATCCGAGCGAACTGCCGGCCCGGCACCCGCCTCGTCGCGCTACTCACCGACCCCAGCTCCCCACTGTCACGACCAGGCCTACGCCACTACGGCATCGAATTCGACATCACATCCGATGCCGAATCCGATGCCGGACAGGACTCGACCGGCACCACAGAAATTGTCTTCACAGCGCACTGCGACCCCCCGGTGTCGTTCCGGCTCCACGCACCGCACCCACACCTCATCGACGAATGCCTCCGCACCGCAGGGTTCAGCGAGATCGGATGGGGCCGATGCCCGGTCTCCCCGCAAGGACGGGAACTGTTCGGCGACGCCTACTGGGCCGAGTACCAGCACTCACCACCCTGGATCACCGTCACCGCGATCGCCGGCGTCTGACCAGCCACCATCGACGCACCGGCCGGCGAGGACAGCGACACCCTCACCCAACCCCAACGCCTCGATCAGCAACGACGCATCAGCCCCGTCCACCGCCCGCGCCAGCACGACCCGCGCCGCCGCGGCAGCGACCTGCGGGTCATGACCGGGCTCGGTGCGATACCCCAACGGCACCATCCGCTCGGCCATACTCACCGCCCACCACCCCGAACTCCACCAGCAGCACCAGACACGGTCCCAGACGCGGTCCCAGACGCGGTCCGGGCGGTGGCGCCACCGCGGGTGACCACATGCCGGATCCGCAGCCCCACCAGCAACTTCGGATTCCACGCCCCCCGCACCAACAACTGATGCTGCGACAACCACGCCACCGCCACCGGGAGCCGACCCTTCAGCCGCTCCCGATCCACCTTCTCCAACCCGTTCGGGCCCGCTTTCCCCTTCTCCAGCAACGCCCCCACCACCGGGCCCAACGCCCGCCGCACCTCCAACGACGGTGCTCGCCGCGCCATCACCGCCCCGATCCGCTGCTGCAACACCGCCTTATCCAGCGGATGCACCATCGTCAACGGTGTCACCTTCACCGGCCCCGACGACCCCACCAGCAGCCAGCCGCCCTTCACCGCCTTCGACGCATTCGGATCCGGCTTGGGCTTCGGAGGGGGCGGCGGCTGACGCTTCCGCTTCGGTGTCGGGCGCCCCTTCGGCGGGACCTCCCCCACCAACTCACCCACCGCCTCGACCCCGAGCACACACACCGGGCCCGGGAACTCCTGCTGCGCCACCCCCTGCAGATACCCATCCCAGGACCGGCACTTCGTGAACGACGACAACTCCAGCCCCGCCGCCGCAGCGACCTGCGGCACCATCGACACCTCCGGCACCCGATGACACTGCCGCACCCGCAACGACAACCGCGCCACCCCACCAGGCACCATCGCCATCACCACAGCACCCACAGCACCCACAGCCAACTCATGATCAGCACCAGCCACGGTCGCGGTCTTCCGCCCATCGACCAGACGCGTCATCGCCCCCCGACCGAAGATCAACACCGGCGCCGAGTCATCGCCGGTCGCGCCGACAACACCAGAGTCAGCGGCAGAGTCAGCGCTCATCAGGAATACCCCCCAGCCCGTCATCTCACCCGTGAACGACACCGATAATCGCATCCTGACGCTGCCAATACCCACACCAGAACACGGGATCCTCACCGACCCCGCCCCGGTCACAGCCGCGCCCGTGAGCTCTCGTCGTGATCGCAGCCCGCCCCCGGGCGGGCGAGGAACCGGAAGCGGCTCCCGCGGCTCCCGCGTCCACGACAAGAAGCGAGCACCCCGTGGACGCTTCAACGAGAACCGAGCACGACCCCATCACCACCCGACCAGGTGACTGCTTTCACGACACACGACCACCTTCCGGTCACGCACAGTCCGTGATCTACTTCCATTCCGTGACGATCACACTCCCTGAACACGACCAGAGCTCCCCCCGACGCCCCCTGGTTCGACGCATCGTGACCGGGCTGACCACCGCCGGCGCGCTGGCCGCAGCACTGCTCCTCACCCCCGTCGCACCCGCTGCCCACGCCGACACCCCACCGCCAGGACAGCCCTACGGCAACAGCGGATCCAGCCAGTCCACCGTGCGCCCCGGCGGGAACCCCGAATGCCGCCAAGGCGACCCGCTGTGGTGCGAGATCGACGGCGGCTTCATCACCATCCGCTTCTACGAACCCGGCACCTACGAGTTCGAGTTCACCATGAGCGACGCCGACGGCCGCGGCACCTACACCACCCGCCACACCGTCAGCAACAACGGCCACAGCGGCCCCGTCACCATCCAGGTCGTCAGCCCCTACTTCCGCGAAATGGGCTTCAAGATCGACAAATTCAGCTACCGCTGGTGACTGCCCTCCCACGACGGCAGCTCGACCTGACCTGAGCTTGATCTTTAACCTGTGCACTGATCCTTTTCCAACCTGACGTTGGCCCTGGTCGGAAGCTTGAGACGCGACGTCGGAGGCTGGCGGAGTCACCGGCGTGACCTGCATCGACAGGGAACGGGCGGGCCATCGGGCGGCCTTGGAGGACGTCCGCCCACCCCGTCCCAGCCAGGTTGAAAAAGGCTCACTGAGGCTTTTCCAACCTGGCCGCGGAGCGTCTGCAGAGCAGCACCGAAGCCGCTCCGGCAGCACGACGGATAACCGCTGATGCAGGTCAGCCCTCTACCGGCCGTCCCGGTGCGACGGCCCCGGAACGGCCTGACCTGGTCAAACGGCAGGTTGGAAAAGCCTCGCTCAAGATCGAGCTGCTCTACTGGCCCGGCACCACGTTCGCGACCCGCCGCGCCGCCGAGCACGCCTTGATCCGCTACCTCGACGGCTGGTACAACCTGCGCCGGATCCAGGCCCGCCTCGGAGGGCTCTCACCCGGCGAGTACGAAGACAACTATCGGCGCGCCCAGCGCGACGCCGACAGATAACCCGCACTCCGGCGAACCGGGGGAAGCTCAGCTTCACTCGGGCGACCTGCGGAAGTTCCGCCAGCCTTCGTGTTCCGACCACGCGGGAGCTACTTCGGCGAGGACTTTCCCAACACGCACTAAAGGATATATGAATGTCAAACGTTTCCTTCTCGAAGGGCAAATTGACCCGTCGGCAGCTGGGGGCGTATTTTGGTGCAGGGGCCATGGCGCTCAGCGCGGGCGCACTCCACGAAAAGCAGCCGTTGATGGAATTCATGGACGGGCATGTACGGGGCCTGCGATTGATTGTCCCAAACTCACCGGGCAGTGGATACCATATCAATGCCCAGGCCATGGCCGAAGCGCTCGAGAATGCCGATCTGGCTCACGATGTTGAAATTTTCAATGTTATCGGCTCCAGCGGCGTCGAAGGCCTCTATCGCCTCCTCGGTGATACCGGTAATTCTCGACTGCTGATGTCCATGGGGCTAGGCCTCATAGGAGGAGTGATTGCGAATAACGCTGACTCGTCACTGAGTGAGGCCGCTCCTATTGCTCGCCTCACGACAGAGCCTGAGTTGATCCTGGTGTCCGCCAATTCTCCGTACTACAACTTCAGCGATCTATTAAAAGATTGGAAGGACAATCCTTCTGCTGTTGCAGTGGGGGGCGGCTCCTCTCCGGGGGGGCCTGATCACCTGACGCCGATGCTGACCGCTGAATACATCAACCTGAAGCCAAAGCTAGTTCGCTACGTCGCCCACGACGGTAGAGGGCCCCTCCTGAGCGCGCTCCTCGATGGCAAGGTCTCGTTCGCGGCCGCAGGAGCTGGCGAGTTCGCCTACCAGCTCCGCACGGGGGAGCTCCGGGCCCTGGCGGTCATGGCCGACAGCCGCGTGAAGGGATTGGATGTACCCACTGGGCGAGAGTTCGGAGTTAATGTTGAAGTATTAAATTGGCGTGGCGTACTCGGATCTCCTGGCGTAAGCCTGACAGAGCGATCTGGGCTGGAGCAACTCATATGGCGACTTGCAACCTCTGCTGAATGGAAGACTTATCTCGCCAGTAACAATTGGCAAGATGGGTACCTGTCTCCCTCCCAGTTCCACTCATTTTTGAATGTCGAGCGCTTGCGTGTTCGTCAAGTACTCGGCGAGATTGGAATATTATAACTATAAATTTTACAAACAAGGATGGAGTCTTTTCCGTCGTGTTTGTGCTGCATCTCGTGACGGCGAGTTGCACAACGACCCGAACACCTGCTGCGTGAGCTTCATCGACAGATTCACGGATCTCCGACAGCGAGAACTGCGGCTCGTACACAGCCTTTTCCATCGTGAGTTCGCTGGTCAGCGAACTCACGATGGAAAAGGCTCAGCGTGGACCACAGGTTCTCGGCGAGGGGTCGGCGAATTCAGGCGGTTGAAGCATCTAGCTCAACGAGTTCGGCGAATATCTCGGAGGGCTTCTTCCAGTTGTGGATTTTACGGGGTCGGTCGTTGATGTCGCAAGCCACCATCGCCAGGTATTTCGGGTCCGAGGTGATGTCCGTGCCTTTCGGGAAGTACTCGCGGACGATGCGGTTGAGGTTCTCGTTGCTGCCGCGTTCCCACGGCGAGTGTGGGTGGGCGAGGTACACCGGCATCGAGCCCTTGGTGACGGTGGCGTGGCCGGCCATCTCGGCACCGCAGTCCCAGGTCAGTGAGGCCCGCATGTGCGCGGGCAGACCGCTGGTGGCGGCGATGACCCCACGGCCGACGGTGAGCGCGTCGCGGCCGGTCAGGGGCACGAGGACCAGGAACCGGGAGGTGCGCTCGACCAGCGTGGCGACGGCGGTCTTGCCGTTCTTGCCGATGACCAGGTCACCCTCCCAGTGGCCGGGCACGGCGCGCCCCTGGGCGTCGGCGGGGCGGGCGTCGATGTAGGTCGGGTCCTTGATCCGCGGGGCCGGTGGGGGCTTGGCGCCGCCTCGTCGGGCGGTGCGCCCGGACCGTAGCGCGAGCAGCTCGCGGGCCAGCGTGGACACCGGGGTGGCATAGATCCACTGGTAGATCGCCTCGTGAGACACCCGACAAGCCTCGTCATCGGGGTGCTCGGTCGGCAACCGGCCCGCGATCGAGGCCGGTGACCAGCCACCACGCAACAGAGCATGCACGATCCCGCGCAACCGCGGGTGACGGTCCACCGCGAACTGCTTCGGCCGCTCCCGCGCCGCCAGGGCCCGTTCCTGCGCTGCCGCGGCCCGGTACTCGTAGCGTCCGCCGTGACGACGGACCTCACGAGAGATCACCGACCGATCACGACCCACCACCGAGGCGATCTGCTTGTAGGACAAGCCCTCCGCGAGACCCCTCGAGATCTCCTCCCGATCCGACAACATCAACATCTCACGCACGGAACATCCTGTCCCGCCGAACAACCAAGATCAAGTGCTACGACCGGCTGAACTCACCGAACGCTACGGATGGGACGTCACCTATACTCTACTTGTAGTCGCCGCAGTAATCACCGCGGCCCTATTCCTTCTAGCAGACAGGACCGAGAACGCGCAATCCGACTGACCGCACCGTCGCACCGAGCCCAGGACACCGAGCGGCCAGCCTAGATGGCATGGAGTCCTGTAAAGAAATGAGGACTGAGTAGTGAGTCTTTTTGATCCGATGGGTCAAGGCGAGAGGTCGGAGAGTCGCGGAGAAGGTTCGGGGCTACTGCGAAGTGATGATCAGGATACGGTTACATTGCGAACTCGGGAGCGTCTCTTAAGAGTCATTAGTGGCCGCTCGAGGCGATTCCGAGTTGTCGCAGTATCGACCGGGTCGATATTATTTATCTTGCTTGCAGTGACAGGACTTCTGGTCATGACAGAAGAAGGTAGAGTCACCGTAGAGGGAAAGGTCGTGGGATTGATGACATCGCCTTCTCGGAAGGTTGTGGACGGCTTCTTCCCTCTCTCTTCCGGTGGCTGCGCAGGGTCTGGAGAATTCAAAGGAGTGCGGGCGGGAGGACTGATTTCCGTGCTGAACTCGAAGAGGCAATTGATAGGCTCCGGGCGACTAAGCGACTCTATCATTGTGGGGAGTTCGTGTCAATTTAGCTTTAAGGTTGATGGCGTTTTGAAAAACAAGGTCTATCGAGTTAGCGTTGCCGGTCGCATGCCGTTGTCCTGGACTGCGGCGGAAGTTGGATCTCCTGGGGGGATTCGAATAGTTCTTGGAGTGTAGCTGGGGCGCAGCCAGGGCCCCGGCAAAGTCGTCAGATGATCTTGTAGGTGGTCAAGGGCCGGTGGGCGTCTCGGGCGTGGTGGCGTAGTCCGGCGGCGATGTTGGTGGTCCCGGTCAGTCGGAGTGCGGCGATCGCGAGGTTGCGCAGGGCGGCCATGACCTGCGGTCCGGCTGCGGTGCGGGTCTGGGAGCGGTCCTCGTCGAAGGAGACGTCCCGGACCCAGTGCAGCCGGTTCTCGATGTTCCAGTGCCCGCGGATCCAGCGGGCCAGCAAGATCGGGTCTGCCTGGAACGCGGTCAGGCTGGTGATCGCGTAGACGGTCACGGTCTTCCACCGTGCGCCCGGACGTAGCGGGCGGCGCCGGCGGATGAGCCGGATGGCCTGGGCGGCGTGTGGGAAGAACTCCCCGCCCCGGTCCGGGCACCGCTGCAGGGAGAGCACGCTGATCGTGCGGGTCTCGACCCGCCCGTGGCCACGGGCCCGCTGCCGGGCGGCCGGCCCGGTCATCTTCCAGGGCAGCGCACGCAGCCGGGCCAGCAGCGTGGGCTGGTTAGCCTTGACCGTCATCAGGTAGTGCCCACCGAGCTCGACTGGGCCGGGTTCTGGCGCGGCTTCGACCGGCTGCACCATCTGCGCGATGCGTCCTGGACCAGCGAGGACAAGCTGCGTGGCAAGGCCCACCAGCAGCTCGGCTCGCTCGGGGGCGGAAATCACTTTGTGGAGCTCTGCCTCGACGGCGACGACCGGGTCTGGCTGATGCTGCACTCCGGGTCGCGGGGGATCGGCAACATCCTGGCCAACCTGCACATCGAGAAGGCCAAGGTGCTGCCGCACAACCAGGAGCTGCCCGACCGCGACCTGGCCGTGTTCCTCGCCGGCACCCCGCAGATGGACGCCTACCGGGCCGACCTGCACTGGGCGCAGGAGTACGCGCGGCTCAACCGGCGGGTGATGATCGAGCTGTGAGGTTCCCCCGCTTTGCCGGAGTGTCTGAACACTGGTTCGATCTTGAGAGCCAGGAAGGAAGGCACTGGTGACTGCACCGAAGAAGTACCCCGATGAGCTGCGTGAACGGGCGGTTCGGCTGTATCGGGAGTCCGACCCTCGCCCGACGTTCCGGACGCTCGCGCAGCAGCTCGGGGTGCATCACGAGGCCCTGCGCAGCTGGGTCCGCCAAGCCGAGGCCGACACCGGCGAGCGCCATGATCGGCCGTCGACCGACATGCTCGCCGAGAACCGCAGGCTGGCGAAGGAAAACGCCGAGCTGCGGCGGGTCAACGAGGTCCTGCGCGCGGCGAGCGCCTATTTCGCCTCCGAGATCGGCCCGACCCGGAGGTGGTCATGAGCTTCGTCGACGCCCATGGCTTCCCCGCCGGTCTCGTACTACGGGTCCTTGGTGTGCCGGTCTCGACCTACTACGACTGGCGCACCCGCCGCGCGAACCCCTCTCAGCGCCACCTCGACGACGCCGTGCTCCTCGAACAGATCGTGAAGATCCGCTCGGTCAGCGAGTTCGCCACCGCCTACGGATCCCCGCGGGTCTGGCTCGAGCTGCGCCGCCAAGGCGTGCACGTCGGCCGCAAGCGCGTCGAGCGGATCATGCGCGAGCACGGCCTGCAGGGCGCCCACCTGCGCCGCGGCTGGAAGGGCGGCTCGACCCGGCAGAACCCCGCCCACCGGCCGGCGCCGGACCTGCTCGAACGCGACTTCACCGCGGCCGCGCCGAACCGGGTGTGGGTGGCCGATCTGACCCGGATCGTCACCGGCGAGGGCGTGTTGTGGATGGCCTCGGTGCGTGACGCGTTCTCCAACCGGGTCGTCGGCTGGGCCACCGACTCCCGTGCGACGACCGCGCTGGTGCTCACCGCGCTCAACCACGCCCTGCGCTCGCGGGACCTGCGCCCCGGCCAGTTGATCTTCCACAGCGACAAGGGAGCCCAGTACACAGCGCTGCGGTTCACCCAGCGCCTGGTCGACGCCGGTGTCGCCCCGTCGACCGGGTCCAACGTCGGACATACGGCGCTCGATGCTGTCGCGGTAGACCATGATCAGCCCGCACCCCAGGCGCGCGCCGGATCCGCCGGCGAGCAATCGTCAAGACCTGTGGATGAAGATCTTTTAGGCGGCTTCGGTGTGGGTGTGGTCGTCGGGTCGTTCAACGAGTCGTCCGGCCTCGAAGACTGCTCCGGCGCGGACGAGCGCGACCAGGTGCGGGCCGTTCACGGCGCGCCAGCGGTCCTGGGCGGCTTCGATGAGTTTGAACGCCATCGCGAGCCCGGCGGTGCGTGAGCCGGGCCCGCGGGTGACGCGGGTGCGGTGGCGGACGGTCGCGAACGTGGACTCGATCGGGTTCGTGGTGCGTAGGTACTGCCAGTGCTCGGCGGGGAAGTCGTAGAAGGCGAGCAACTCATCGAGGTCGTCACGGACCTTCGCCACGGCCTTGCCGAACTTTGCCCCGTAGGCGGCGTCGAAGCAGGTCACGGCGTCGAGGGCCTTGTGTTTGTCTTCGACGTTCCAGATCTCGGTCAGCGCCTTCTTCGCTCCCGGATGCGCCGACTTGGGCAGGGCGGCGAGGACGTTGGCGGTTTTGTGCACCCAGCAGCGCTGCTCACGGGTCTCGGGGAACACCTCCCGTAGCGCGCCCCAGAACCCGAGCGCGCCGTCCCCGACGGCCAGGACGGGGGCGCGCATGCCGCGCCGCGCGCAGTCGCGCAGCAGGTCCGCCCAGGACTCGGTCGCTTCCCGGTAGCCGTCGACGAGGGCGACGAGCTCCTTGTGCCCGTCGGCGCGGACTCCGATGAGCACGAGCAGACACAACTTGTGCTCGGCGAGGCGGATGGTGACGTGGATGCCGTCGGCCCACACGTACACGTAGTCCACCCCGGACAGGTCCCGGTGGGAGAACGCCTGCTGCTCGGTCTTCCAGGTCTCGGTCAGCCTGGTGACCGTCGATGAGGACAGGCCCGCGTTGGAGCCGAGGAACTGCCCCAGCGCGGGCACGAAGTCCCCCGACGAGAGGCCGTGCAGGTAGAGCAGCGGCAGCACCTCGGTGATCTTCGGCGTCCTGCGGCACCAGGACGGCAGGATCGCCGAGGAGAACCGGCGCCGCTCGCCCGTCGCGGGGTCGATCCGGCGGTCGTCGACCCGCGGCGCCCGCACCGCCACCGCGCCCGCGGCTGTCACCACCTCGCGAGGCTCGTGGGAGCCGTTGCGCACCACCAGACGCCGCCCGTGGGCGTCGCGTTCGTTGCTGTGGCGGGTGATGTAGTCGTCGACCTCGGCCTGCAGAGCCTGGGCGAGCATCCGGCGGGCGCCCTCGCGGACGAGCTCGTCGATCAACGCCGGCCCCTCCTGCACACGGGCCTCGTCACCGGATCCGGCCTCGGGAACTACGCTGAGCATGGGTCGTGCCCTTCCGACCAGCGTTGCTGCGCCGGTCTTGCTTGAGAGCCTTCAAGATCACCGGAAGGGTACGGCCCCTCCACAGTCATCCACAGGTCTCAAGCATTGCTCCACTTTCACCGAGCGACAACTGCGGAACCCAGGCCCTGCCGCTGGGTCGAGACGGTGAGACCATCGCAGCCATGCCCCACACAGACACCACGGCACCGGCGGCAGTGCCCGCGGTCGCTCCCTCGACAGCGCCGACGGCGGGTCGGTCGGCGATCTTCCGGATCGGGATCGCACTACTCGAGGTCGACCTCGAGGTCCACCGGACCGTCGAGGTCCCCGCCGAGGTCACCCTCGCCGTCCTGCACCAGGTCATCCAGGAAGCAATGGGGTGGGAGAGCTCCCACCTGCACAAGTTCACCATCAACGACACCTGCTACGGCATCCCCGACCCGGACTGGGACCCCGCCTGGGACCTCGGCGACCGTACCCACGACGAGCAGGCCGTCACCCTCGCCCAGCTCTTCCAGGTCGGGCAGGAAGCCGACTACGTCTACGACTTCGGCGACAACTGGCACCACACCCTGACCGTCACCGCGCTCACCACCGCCGAGCCCGCAGTGCGCTACCCACGCTGTATCGACGGCCGCGGCGCCTGCCCACCCGAAGACGTCGGCGGCACACCCGGCTACGCCGCATTCCTCGACGCACTCGCCGACCCCGACCACCCCGAACACACCGACCGAGTCCAATGGTGGGGATCAGACCAGTACGACCCCCACCACTTCGACCTCGACGCCACCAACACCGCCCTCCTGACGCTGTGACACCCGCAGGCCGTGCCGAGGACGCCGACCTGGGCCCTACCGCCTGAGCCCGGGGCTGCGACCAGGAGGCTCGCCCCCGCGTCCCCGAGACGCGGCCCGCAGCAGCGACACCGCCGAAGGCTTCGCGGTCACCTACCGTCGCTCCGCCGCAGGCGGCGAGGTCACCTACTGTCGGCTGGACCTACCCGTCAGTAACCGTGTTGGAATGAAACCCATGCACACGACTTCCCGCGCACGACGCGCCGGTGCCGCAGCGCTCCTCGCCGCCGTCGCCCTCACCACCGCCGGCGCACTCACCACCAGCACCGCCACCGCCGACGCCACCCAGCCCGCCGCGGCCGAGCAGCCCTACTACGAGGTCTGGGAACCCGGACAGCACCAGCCCCCGCACCCCACCGCAGGAGTCCACGTGCCCCGACCCGACACCACCACCACCGACACCGACGGCCCCCACGCCGTCGGACCCCTCCCCGCCACACCCGCCGCACTCACCACACCGACCGACCCGGCCGCGGCTACCACGCTGCCGATGCCGACCGATGCCCCCTCCGCGCATCCCCTGCAGCAGGCCCTGATCGGCCACTGGACCCCCGCGGACGACACCACCGCAGGGCGAGCGTTCGTCGAGTTCACCCCCGACGGACACTGGACCGGCTCCGACGGCTGCAACCACCTGACCGGCACCTGGGGCGTTCACACCGACGACACATTCACCGCCACCGCCAACCCGACCACCCTCATGAACTGCGAGAACGTCCCCATCGCCGACTGGCTCACCCAGACCAGCCACGCCGACATCACCAACAACACCCTCGTCCTGCGCGGCCCCGCCGGCGACACCACCACCACCGTCCTGACCCGCCACCCCTGACACCCCTGACACCCCGGCACCGCCCCCCCACGACAACACCCTTCCCCCGCGCAGTGCGATAGGTCACACTGAAGGTGTTCGGGTCTGCAGCGGTCGCACCCACCCGGCGCGCTGGGGAGCGCACGCCACCCGCGACCGCCCACCAGGGCCGGGCCGCCCACCCCTCCGGCGACGGCCCGGCCCACCCCGTCACCCAGCCCCCCCCCGACCCCACAGGACGCCGCCGGACGTCGCCGGACCGTGGCGAACCAGGACAGATCAGGACACACCAGGAAGGACCACGGTGCGTGACACGACCGTGTCCCCTGTCCGACCAGACACCTCCTGTACGGGTGGTCGCGACGGCTGTCGCAGCAACAGTCCGTGCGCGCCGCGCGCGACCCGGGTGACAGTGTTTGACCTGTAGTTTCCCGACCTGAACCCTCTCGTTGCAGCTGGCACGGGCTCCCCTCGTATCCGACGTGCCAGCAACAACCAGGAGGACATACCCCATGTGGAAGAAGACCGGGATCGTCGTCGCCGCCTCGGCCGCATCGCTGATGGCGCTCTCCCCGGTGGCGATGGCCCACGGCACCCACAGCGGTGACCACGGTGACGGGATCGACAAGAGCGCCGAAGGCCTGATCGCCGGCCTCAACGGCAACAACATCAACGTCCCGATCCAGGCCTGCAACAACAACATCCCGCTCAACCTCGTCGGGCTGCAGGTCCCCATCGAGGACGCCGCCGCCGCGAACGGGCTCACCGGCGCACTCGGGATCCTCGGATCCGGCACCGCGAAGTCCGGGGACTCGGTCACCGACCAGTCCGACAACTGCGCCCAGGCCGGCGCCGCCGGAGACACCGTCAAGGGCCACAAGTAACACCCGCACCACCCAGCACTGCTTCGCCGACGGCCCAACCTTCACCACGCCGGCGACCACGCGGTCTGCTCTTCTGCCCACCAACAGCACACAGACCGCGCACAGGACAGAGCCCCGCCCCGAGGGACCACGGCACTGACCCACAGGGTGCCCACCCCCGGGGCGGGGCTCTCCCACATCCCCGACAGCCCGGCAACGACAACGTCCCGAACCGGCGCCTCTACACTCGCCCCATAAAACTGGACTCGATCCAGAAACCCTCCGGCAGGCCCCCGGTGGCGGCTCCGGGGACAGCGGATCAGCCCGGACTCTACTTGGGCAACGGGCAGATGCTGCACGCCCCGCAGACCGGGGACGTGGTCAAGGTCGAACCCGACATCTGGTCCAGCCCCTACTACTCGGGCGAGTTCATCGGGGCGGTCCGCGCGACCAACCCCACCGCTGCCTGAACCCATCACACGGAGGACGCCGGGGCCTTACCCCCCGACGGCTCGGGGATCGTGGTCCGCACGCGCCGCTTCTTCACCGGGAACATCCCGATCACCGACACCGGGGACCTCGATCACCAACAGTGAGCAGCCAACGGTCGGTCACATAGGATGTCGGTCATGGTGCCCATGTCATCGACGTCGATCGGGTCGCCGCGGCGGGCTCGTGAGGTGCTGGTCATCACCCGCCAGGATTTTGACCTGCCCGGCAAGGACCTTTCCCGGGCAGCGGCAGTGCTCACCGATCACTTCACCGAGCTGCTACGCCGCGGTGTTCTGTCCCGCGCGGTCGCCGAGGCGATCCTCAACGTCGGACATACGGCGCTCGATGCTGTCGCGGTAGACCATGATCAGCCCGCACCCCAGGCGCGCGCCGGATCCGCCGGCGAGCAATCGTCAAGACCTGTGGATGAAGATCTTTTAGGCGGCTTCGGTGTGGGTGTGGTCGTCGGGTCGTTCAACGAGTCGTCCGGCCTCGAAGACTGCTCCGGCGCGGACGAGCGCGACCAGGTGCGGGCCGTTCACGGCGCGCCAGCGGTCCTGGGCGGCTTCGATGAGTTTGAACGCCATCGCGAGCCCGGCGGTGCGTGAGCCGGGCCCGCGGGTGACGCGGGTGCGGTGGCGGACGGTCGCGAACGTGGACTCGATCGGGTTCGTGGTGCGTAGGTACTGCCAGTGCTCGGCGGGGAAGTCGTAGAAGGCGAGCAACTCATCGAGGTCGTCACGGACCTTCGCCACGGCCTTGCCGAACTTTGCCCCGTAGGCGGCGTCGAAGCAGGTCACGGCGTCGAGGGCCTTGTGTTTGTCTTCGACGTTCCAGATCTCGGTCAGCGCCTTCTTCGCTCCCGGATGCGCCGACTTGGGCAGGGCGGCGAGGACGTTGGCGGTTTTGTGCACCCAGCAGCGCTGCTCACGGGTCTCGGGGAACACCTCCCGTAGCGCGCCCCAGAACCCGAGCGCGCCGTCCCCGACGGCCAGGACGGGGGCGCGCATGCCGCGCCGCGCGCAGTCGCGCAGCAGGTCCGCCCAGGACTCGGTCGCTTCCCGGTAGCCGTCGACGAGGGCGACGAGCTCCTTGTGCCCGTCGGCGCGGACTCCGATGAGCACGAGCAGACACAACTTGTGCTCGGCGAGGCGGATGGTGACGTGGATGCCGTCGGCCCACACGTACACGTAGTCCACCCCGGACAGGTCCCGGTGGGAGAACGCCTGCTGCTCGGTCTTCCAGGTCTCGGTCAGCCTGGTGACCGTCGATGAGGACAGGCCCGCGTTGGAGCCGAGGAACTGCCCCAGCGCGGGCACGAAGTCCCCCGACGAGAGGCCGTGCAGGTAGAGCAGCGGCAGCACCTCGGTGATCTTCGGCGTCCTGCGGCACCAGGACGGCAGGATCGCCGAGGAGAACCGGCGCCGCTCGCCCGTCGCGGGGTCGATCCGGCGGTCGTCGACCCGCGGCGCCCGCACCGCCACCGCGCCCGCGGCTGTCACCACCTCGCGAGGCTCGTGGGAGCCGTTGCGCACCACCAGACGCCGCCCGTGGGCGTCGCGTTCGTTGCTGTGGCGGGTGATGTAGTCGTCGACCTCGGCCTGCAGAGCCTGGGCGAGCATCCGGCGGGCGCCCTCGCGGACGAGCTCGTCGATCAACGCCGGCCCCTCCTGCACACGGGCCTCGTCACCGGATCCGGCCTCGGGAACTACGCTGAGCATGGGTCGTGCCCTTCCGACCAGCGTTGCTGCGCCGGTCTTGCTTGAGAGCCTTCAAGATCACCGGAAGGGTACGGCCCCTCCACAGTCATCCACAGGTCTCAAGCATTGCTCCGGTGGCGACCAGCTGGACCAGTGAGCCTTTGCCAACCTGATGTTCGGGCTGGTCAGAGCAGGTACGGCGTGGCGTGACCTCGCACGTACTGAGAACTGACGCCGTGAGCGCCACCAGCGCCACGCCGACGGCGATCTGCTGCGACAGCGCCTGGCCCGCAACCTGCGCGAGCGATTCGGCGGCAACACCGACCCGCAGTGAGGCGCTGATGCGACGAGAACCGGACGATCGGCTAGAATCCGATGCGATCCACCACGATGGTGGGGCGCGTCTAGGGTTCCGTCCCGTCCCTCGGGAGTCTGGTCCGAGAGATGCAGGCGGCCGCGAGGCCGTCCCACGGCGGGACAAAAGCCCGGGAGGCAACTGGTTGGCATCAGTCGCTCCCGCTGCTGGTGTCTGGCGAGAGGGCTTCCGACCGTGTCCGTCACCGGCTTGCCGTCCTTTACTGTGGACCGGTGCAGGGTCATAGTTCCTGGTCGACAGGTGCCACGCCCCGGTGGTGCCCACGGCCGGTTTTGCCGTTCCCGGGCGGCAGACGGCCCTACGCGGCCCTACGGGTCGATTCCCTCAGAGCGTGTTTGAGAAGCGCTCAAAGTGACGTCCGATATCCGCGTCGCACCGGTGCTCCGCTCGGGCGACCTGCAGAAGTCCCGCCAGTCTTGGCCTTACGGCCACGCGAGAGCCACTGCTGCGCGGGCTTCTCAAACACGTTCACACAGAGTGGGCCGATCTGGTCCACCGAACGTCATTGACGATCCGTGCAGGAGCCGGGGTGGCATCGCGTCTGTAATCTGGCCCTCACTGAGTATTCGAGGAGGAAGCTCCAAGATATGAACTCAACCGATGCGTTGGCGAAGAGACCGAAGCCGCCGGGGACGAGCGCAGTGGTGCTCGATCAGGCCGACGAGCGTTTCGCTTATGCGGCCGGGTTGCGGAAGCAGTTCAACAAGGTCTTCCCGACCCATTGGTCGTTCATGCTGGGCGAGATTGCTCTCTACAGCTTCATCATCGTTCTTCTGTCGGGCGTGTACCTGGCGCTGTTCTTCGATCCCTCGATGGAGGAGGTCGTTTACAACGGCCCCTACGACCCGCTGCGCGGAGTGCACATGTCAAGGGCCTATGAGTCGGCCCTCGAGCTGACGTTCGAGGTGCGCGGCGGCCTGTTCATGCGGCAGCTCCACCACTGGTCGGCGCTGCTGTTCGTCGCTTCGATGATCTGTCACATGTTCCGTGTGTATTTCACCGGAGCATTCCGCAAGCCGCGTGAGGCGAACTGGGTGATCGGGGTGAACCTGATCCTACTCGGCACCTTTGCCGGTTTCACCGGCTACTCGCTGCCCGACGAGATGCTCTCCGGGTCGGTCTGCGCATCGCCTCCGGTATCACCTTGTCCGTGCCCGTGGTCGGCACCTGGGTGCACTGGGCGTTGTTCGGTGGCGAGTTCATGGGAATGGAGATCATCCCGCGGCTCTACATCATTCACGTGCTGATCCTGCCCGGGGTCATCCTCGCGCTGATCGCGGTGCACTTGGGGTTGGTGTGGTACCAGAAGCATACCCAGTTCCCCGGCGTCGGTCGGACAGAGAACAACGTCGTTGGTGTGCGCATCATGCCGCAGTTCGCCGCCAAGGGTGGCGCGTTCTTTTTCGTCGTCACCGGTGTCCTGGTGCTAATCGCCGGACTCTTCGAGATCAACCGCATCTGGTTCTTCGGGCCCTACGATCCCTCGCACGTCTCGGCCGGGTCGCAGCCCGACTTCTATATGCTCTTCTCCGAAGGGATGGGGCGGATCTTCCCGCCGTGGGAATTCTACCTGTTCGACACGTACACCATCCCGTCGGCGTTCCTGCCGACCGCGGCGTTCCTGCCCGTGTTGTTCGCCGTGGCGTCCGCGTATCCGAGGATCGAGCGGAGGTTCACCGGCGACCAGGCGCACCACAACCTGCTCCAGCGGCCCCGGGACGTGCCTGTCCGGACGGCGCTGGGGGCGATGGCGATCGCGTTCTACCTATGGTTGGTGCTCTGCGGGTTCAACGACTGGATCGCGCTGTTCTTCCACGTCTCGCTCAACGCGACGACCTGGGCGGGGCGGCTCGGGCTGCTGATCGTGCCGCCGATCGTGTACTGGGTGGCCTACCGCTGGTGCATCGGGTTGCAGAACTCCGACCGCGCGGTGCTGGAGCACGGCCTGGAGACCGGCATCATCACGCGGCTCCCACACGGCCAGTATGTCGAGCTACACCAGCCGCTGGCCGGTCTCGACAAGGACGGCCACCCGGTCGTGCTCGACTACCAGGGCGCCTCGGTGCCGAAGCGGATGAACCAGCTGGGCGCTGCCGGGAGGCCGGTGCCCGGCAGCCTGTTCAGCCCGGACCCGCCCGCGGAGACTGCGGCGCTCGTACGCGCCCGGCAGGAGCTGCGGGACCGGGAACGGGCCGAGGCCGACGAACGGGCCAGGGCCGGCGTCGACGCTCCGGAGGCGGCGCAGCGGGCTGAGCGCTCCGCCGGGCGGGGGGCTGCGCCATGATCCGATGGCTCCGGCGACGTGACCATTTGGAAGACCGGGAGATCGATGCGTTGCAGGAGCGCTTTCCCGACGTCGTTTTCCACCTCCGCGACGCGTTCGACGTGAACAGGGTCGACCCTGGAACCGAGCTCGCCTACGCACGCATCAGCCGGAACGGTGACGTTCTCTCACTCTGCTCGGCCGTCCACCGGGTAGACAGCAGCATGTCGGAATGGCGGTTGGCGGTGACACGGACGGACAAAGCCAGCGGCGCCCCGCTGGCCCTACCTGACGCAGAAGCCCGGCAATGGGCGATCGCGGTGTTCGGCCCCATCCACGCGAAGTCGGTGGTCACCGTCGTAGCGCCTCTACTGCAGGAACTCCCCATCGAGTACCGGGCTGCCACCCATTTCACCCTCAGGATCGCGCCCGGTGACCTCCCACTCGACACCGCGAAACCCTGGCACACTCGAGGAACTCGGTGAAGACCTCGCCCGGGCCCGCAGGCGAACCGGTGACCGAGTGGACGGTCGACGCCCGCGCCTCCCCGGGCAGGTGGCAGGAACCGGTGGGATGGAGAGCGCCTCGGGCGTACACCCCATCTCCAGGCAGAGGGACACCCGCTGTGGACGACGAGTCGCCGGGCGGCGGACCCGGGCCGGAAGGTTACATCTCCCCGCTGGTTCCCGTTGCCCGTATGCTGTTCCCCGTCATGCTGTTGTACTCGATCTACCTGCTGGTCGGCGGACACTACGGCCCGGGGGGCGGGTTCTCCGGCGGGCTTGTAGCTGGCCTCGCGTTCGTCCTTCGCCACATCGCCAGCGGCGAGCCCGCGGGGCGAGGAGTGACGCAGGTCCACCCGCCCGTGATCATGGGTTGGAGTGTTCCCGATTTCTTTGACGCCGGTTTAGGCTGCCAAGTCGGTTATTTTCCTGAATCCTAGCTCGTATTCGGTGGGTGTCAAGTATCCGAGGGTGGAGTGCCGTCTGCGACGGTTGTAGTAGCTCTCGATCCACACGAATGTCTGCTGTCGGACCTCGGTGACGTCGTTCCATGGCCGGGTGTGGATGAGTTCTTTCTTGTAGCTGGCGAAGAACGACTCGGCGACGGCGTTGTCGAAGCAGGTGGCGGCGAGTTCAGCCGGTCGTAGCACTTGATCTTGGTTGTTCGGCGGGACAGGATGTTCCGTGCGTGAGATGTTGATGTTGTCGGATCGGGAGGAGATCTCGAGGGGTCTCGCGGAGGGCTTGTCCTACAAGCAGATCGCCTCGGTGGTGGGTCGTGATCGGTCGGTGATCTCTCGTGAGGTCCGTCGTCACGGCGGACGCTACGAGTACCGGGCCGCGGCAGCGCAGGAACGGGCCCTGGCGGCGCGGGAGCGGCCGAAGCAGTTCGCGGTGGACCGTCACCCGCGGTTGCGCGGGATCGTGCATGCTCTGTTGCGTGGTGGCTGGTCACCGGCCTCGATCGCGGCCGGTTGCCGACCGAGCACCCCGATGACGAGGCTTGTCGGGTGTCTCACGAGGCGATCTACCAGTGGATCTATGCCACCCCGGTGTCCACGCTGGCCGCGAAGCTGCTCGCGCTACGGTCCGGGCGCACCGCCCGACGAGGCGGCGCCAAGCCCCCACCGGCCCCGCGGATCAAGGACCCGACCTACATCGACGCCCGCCCCCGCCGACGCCCAGGGGCGCCGCCGTGCCCGGCCACTGGGAGGGTGACCTGGTCATCGGCAAGAACGGCAAGACCGCCGTCGCCACGCTGGTCGAGCGCACCTCCCGGTTCCTGGTCCTCGTGCCCCTGACCGGCCGCGACGCGCTCACCGTCGGCCGTGGGGTCATCGCCGCCACCAGCGGTCTGCCCGCGCACATGCGGGCCTCACTGACCTGGGACTGCGGTGCCGAGATGGCCGGCCACGCCACCGTCACCAAGGGCTCGATGCCGGTGTACCTCGCCCACCCACACTCGCCGTGGGAACGCGGCAGCAACGAGAACCTCAACCGCATCGTCCGCGAGTACTTCCCGAAAGGCACGGACATCACCTCGGACCCGAAATACCTGGCGATGGTGGCTTGCGACATCAACGACCGACCCCCGTAAAATCCACAACTGGAAGAAGCCCTCCGAGATATTCGCCGAACTCGTTGAGCTAGATGCTTCAACCGCCTGAATTCGCCGGGGCCTGACCCCGGTTCTTGGACACGCTGAATCCAGCACTTGGTGCTGGGGAAGCGAGATGATCTGAGAATCATGGCCAGGAAGAGCTACTCCGAGGAGTTCCGTCGTCAGGCCGTGGACTTGTACGAGTCCACCCCGGGCGCCACGGTCCGCGGTATCGCCGAGGACCTCGGCATCGTGCGCGGGACGCTGCGGCACTGGCTCGAGGTCTACGGGACCGGCAGGAAGACCGCCGCTGACCGGACACCGACCTCCAGCCCGCTGCAGTCGAGGACGGCCACGACGACGAGCCCGTCGGCGCCGACCGATGAGACGCCGGCCCAGAAGATCGCCCGGCTTGAAGCGAGGGTGGACGAGCTCGAGATCGAGACCACCAAGCTCACGACCGAGCGGGAGATCCTTCAGCGGGCGGCCAAGTATTTCGCCGGGGAGACGCGCTGGTGAGTCGCTTCCAGTTCGTCGCCGACAACTCCGCCACCTTCGAGGTGAAGCGACTCTGTGAGCTCGTCGAGATCGAGCGCTCGTCCTACTACGCCTGGGTCAAGGCCGCCCCGGCACGCGACGAGCGTGCCCGGGCCGATGTCGAGCTCGCGGAGCGGATCAGGGCCGTCCACGCCGAGGACAACACCCAAGGGGCGCCACGGACCCACCACTCCGTGGGCGAAGTGGGCGGGCCGGGCGAGGGCGTCCTCGCGGCAGGCCTGCAGGATCGGGCAGCTCATGCAGAGCGTCTTGGCCTCGGCGGTCTGCTGCAGGGCCGGTCCGCTGGTGCCGACCGGGAAGAACAGCTCGACGTTGTCAGGGGCGGCAGGGCAGCCGCGACGCGCGGTCGACGACCGGCATGACCGGCGTGCGGCGCGTGCTGGGTACGGTCTTCATGGGCGCCTGACTTCCTCATGCAGGGGATCGGTTTGGTAGTCCGCTCTGAGGCCTCGGCGGTGCCAGCCGCCGGGGCCTCTCTGCACTCAAGACTAGTCGACGACTAGTCGGGAGTCGCGCCCTGATTCCCGTCCTACCGCACCGAGTGCGCACATATGTCCCGCGACCAGCAGATTTACCGAGTCGCGGACCTAGTCGCGATCTGCGACTAACTCGTCGTCGTGGTCCGGACGGGGAGGCGGGCCCCGGTCACGACGGTTCCGGGTGGACGGTGTCCATGTGCAGCCGCAGCCCCCGGCGTCCGCCCTGGGTGCACAGCCCGCACACCCCGCAGGACCAGGTCAGATAGTCGTCGTCGGGCAACTCGTCGCCGGGCATGACCGGGGTGCCGGTCATGAGCCGTTCGAGGTGAGCTGCCTGAGGTCGTCGCGGATCCGGTCGAGTAGAGCCAGGAGCGCCGGGCCGTGCTCGGCGAGGCCTTGCTGCTCGGCGAGGAACTGCTCGTAGAGCTCCACGTCGGCGGGCTCGGTGACTTCCTGCTCGGCGGTGAGGGTCTCGATCTCCACGGTCGACGGCGCGTCGGCATAGCGCAG
Organism: Pseudonocardia sp. Ae717_Ps2; assembly: GCF_001932475.1. Taxonomy (NCBI): domain Bacteria; kingdom Bacillati; phylum Actinomycetota; class Actinomycetes; order Pseudonocardiales; family Pseudonocardiaceae; genus Pseudonocardia; species Pseudonocardia sp. Ae717_Ps2. The sequence continues at coordinate 742 of NZ_MCIS01000018.1, read as the reverse complement.
CACCACGAACGAGTGCAGCGGGCGCGCGGCGGTGCGCTCCTGGGTCTCGCGTGACAGGACGCCGATGCGGACGTTGGGCAGTCCGGCCAGGGTGGCGATGCGGTCGAGCTGGGCGAGTGAGAGCGCGACCGAGCCCGGGCGCCAGCGCAGCGCGGTCTCGGTGATGACCAGGTCGAACTGCTTGGTCTCGTCGAAGAGCACGGTCTGGCGGTTCATCAGCGCCAGCACCGCGGCCGGGATCTCGTCGGCCGGGAGCAGGGTGTGGACCTCACGCAGGCGGCGGGCGTACTCGGGGGTCTGCAGCAGTCCGGGCACCACTTCGGACTGGAACACCCCGATTCCGCTGGTCTCGGTGTCGCGGCGGCCTCGCGCGTCCTGCTGGGTCGCGGCATCCGGGCGGTCGGCGTCGCGCCAGGGACGTACGCGGGTACCGGTCTCGCGGGCCAGGGCGAGCACCTCGGTGCGTTCGTCGTCGCTGGCCTGGACCCGGTCGAGCCACTGGTGGATATCTGCGATGACCAGGGCGGAGGTGCCGTTCTCCATCTTGGAGGTCTTGCTCTGTGACCAGCCGAAAGGCTGCCCGAGGGCAGCGGCCGACAGCCCAGCGGCCTGGCGGAGCTCCTTCAAGCGCGCCGCCAGGCGCTGGTGCTGAGGGTGGATCTCGGCGCGAGTCAAGGGTGCTTAGCTCGCAGCGTGCTCAGGGGTCTCGGCGCCAGTGCGCGGGGCCGGGACCAGGCGGTAC
>NZ_MCIS01000017.1:0-16842 GCF_001932475.1 Pseudonocardia sp. Ae717_Ps2 | reverse complement strand
GCCACCGCCACCGGGAGCCGACCCTTCAGCCGCTCCCGATCCGCCTTCCCCAACCCGTTCGGGCCCGCTTTCCCCTTCTCCAGCAACGCCCCCACCACCGGGCCCAACGCCCGACGCACCTCCAACGACGGTGCTCGCCGCGCCATCACCGCCCCGATCCGCTGCTGCAACACCGCCTTATCCAGCGGATGCACCATCGTCAACGGTGTCACCTTCACCGGCCCCGACGACCCCACCAGCAGCCAGCCGCCCTTCACCGCCTTCGACGCATTCGGATCCGGCTTGGGCTTCGGAGGGGGCGGCGGCTGACGCTTCCGCTTCGGTGTCGGGCGCCCCTTCGGCGGGACCTCCCCCACCAACTCACCCACCGCCTCGACCCCGAGCACACACACCGGGCCCGGGAACTCCTGCTGCGCCACCCCCTGCAGATACCCATCCCAGGACCGGCACTTCGTGAACGACGACAACTCCAGCCCCGCCGCCGCAGCGACCTGCGGCACCATCGACACCTCCGGCACCCGATGACACTGCCGCACCCGCAACGACAACCGCGCCACCCCACCAGGCACCATCGCCATCACCACAGCACCCACAGCACCCACAGCCAACTCATGATCAGCACCAGCCACGGTCGCGGTCTTCCGCCCATCGACCAGACGCGTCATCGCCCCCCGACCGAAGATCAACACCGGCGCCGAGTCATCGCCGGTCGCGCCGACAACACCAGAGTCAGCGGCAGAGTCAGCGCTCATCAGGAATACCCCCCAGCCCGTCATCTCACCCGTGAACGACACCGATAATCGCATCCTGACGCTGCCAATACCCACACCAGAACACGGGATCCTCACCGACCCCGCCCCGGTCACAGCCGCGCCCGTGAGCTCTCGTCGTGATCGCAGCCCGCCCCCGGGCGGGCGAGGAACCGGAAGCGGCTCCCGCGGCTCCCGCGTCCACGACAAGAAGCGAGCACCCCGTGGACGCTTCAACGAGAACCGAGCACGACCCCATCACCACCCGACCAGGTGACTGCTTTCACGACACACGACCACCTTCCGGTCACGCACAGTCCGTGATCTACTTCCATTCCGTGACGATCACACTCCCTGAACACGACCAGAGCTCCCCCCGACGCCCCCTGGTTCGACGCATCGTGACCGGGCTGACCACCGCCGGCGCGCTGGCCGCAGCACTGCTCCTCACCCCCGTCGCACCCGCTGCCCACGCCGACACCCCACCGCCAGGACAGCCCTACGGCAACAGCGGATCCAGCCAGTCCACCGTGCGCCCCGGCGGGAACCCCGAATGCCGCCAAGGCGACCCGCTGTGGTGCGAGATCGACGGCGGCTTCATCACCATCCGCTTCTACGAACCCGGCACCTACGAGTTCGAGTTCACCATGAGCGACGCCGACGGCCGCGGCACCTACACCACCCGCCACACCGTCAGCAACAACGGCCACAGCGGCCCCGTCACCATCCAGGTCGTCAGCCCCTACTTCCGCGAAATGGGCTTCAAGATCGACAAATTCAGCTACCGCTGGTGACTGCCCTCCCACGACGGCAGCTCGACCTGACCTGAGCTTGATCTTTAACCTGTGCACTGATCCTTTTCCAACCTGACGTTGGCCCTGGTCGGAAGCTTGAGACGCGACGTCGGAGGCTGGCGGAGTCACCGGCGTGACCTGCATCGACAGGGAACGGGCGGGCCATCGGGCGGCCTTGGAGGACGTCCGCCCACCCCGTCCCAGCCAGGTTGAAAAAGGCTCACTGAGGCTTTTCCAACCTGGCCGCGGAGCGTCTGCAGAGCAGCACCGAAGCCGCTCCGGCAGCACGACGGATAACCGCTGATGCAGGTCAGCCCTCTACCGGCCGTCCCGGTGCGACGGCCCCGGAACGGCCTGACCTGGTCAAACGGCAGGTTGGAAAAGCCTCGCTCAAGATCGAGCTGCTCTACTGGCCCGGCACCACGTTCGCGACCCGCCGCGCCGCCGAGCACGCCTTGATCCGCTACCTCGACGGCTGGTACAACCTGCGCCGGATCCAGGCCCGCCTCGGCGGGCTCTCACCCGGCGAGTACGAAGACAACTATCGTCGCGCCCAGCGCGACGCCGACGGATAACCCGCACTCCGGCGAACCGGGGGAAGCTCAGCTTCACTCGGGCGACCTGCGGAAGTTCCGCCAGCCTTCGTGTTCCGACCACGCGGGAGCTACTTCGGCGAGGACTTTCCCAACACACACTAAAGGATATATGAATGTCAAACGTTTCCTTCTCGAAGGGCAAATTGACCCGTCGGCAGCTGGGGGCGTATTTTGGTGCAGGGGCCATGGCGCTCAGCGCAGGCGCGCTCCACGAAAAGCAGCCGTTGATGGAATTCATGGACGGGCATGTACGGGGCCTGCGATTGATTGTCCCAAACTCACCGGGCAGTGGATACCATATCAATGCCCAGGCCATGGCCGAAGCGCTCGAGAATGCCGATCTGGCTCACGATGTTGAAATTTTCAATGTTATCGGCTCCAGCGGCGTCGAAGGCCTCTATCGCCTCCTCGGTGATACCGGTAATTCTCGACTGCTGATGTCCATGGGGCTAGGCCTCATAGGAGGAGTGATTGCGAATAACGCTGACTCGTCACTGAGTGAGGCCGCTCCTATTGCTCGCCTCACGACAGAGCCTGAGTTGATCCTGGTGTCCGCCAATTCTCCGTACTACAACTTCAGCGATCTATTAAAAGATTGGAAGGACAATCCTTCTGCTGTTGCAGTGGGGGGCGGCTCCTCTCCGGGGGGGCCTGATCACCTGACGCCGATGCTGACCGCTGAATACATCAACCTGAAGCCAAAGCTAGTTCGCTACGTCGCCCACGACGGTAGAGGGCCCCTCCTGAGCGCGCTCCTCGATGGCAAGGTCTCGTTCGCGGCCGCAGGAGCTGGCGAGTTCGCCTACCAGCTCCGCACGGGGGAGCTCCGGGCCCTGGCGGTCATGGCCGACAGCCGCGTGAAGGGATTGGATGTACCCACTGGGCGAGAGTTCGGAGTTAATGTTGAAGTATTAAATTGGCGTGGCGTGCTCGGATCTCCTGGCGTAAGCCTGACAGAGCGATCTGGGCTGGAGCAACTCATATGGCGACTTGCAACCTCTGCTGAATGGAAGACTTATCTCGCCAGTAACAATTGGCAAGATGGGTACCTGTCTCCCTCCCAGTTCCACTCATTTTTGAATGTCGAGCGCTTGCGTGTTCGTCAAGTACTCGGCGAGATTGGAATATTATAACTATAAATTTTACGACCAAGGATGGAGTCTTTTCCGTCGTGTTTGTGCTGCATCTCGTGACGGCGAGTTGCACAACGACCCGAACACCTGCTGCGTGAGCTTCATCGACAGATTCACGGATCTCCGACAGCGAGAACTGCGGCTCGTACACAGCCTTTTCCATCGTGAGTTCGCTGGTCAGCGAACTCACGATGGAAAAGGCTCAGCGTGGACCACAGGTTCTCGGCGAGGGGTCGGCGAATTCAGGCGGTTGAAGCATCTAGCTCAACGAGTTCGGCGAATATCTCGGAGGGCTTCTTCCAGTTGTGGATTTTACGGGGTCGGTCGTTGATGTCGCAAGCCACCATCGCCAGGTATTTCGGGTCCGAGGTGATGTCCGTGCCTTTCGGGAAGTACTCGCGGACGATGCGGTTGAGGTTCTCGTTGCTGCCGCGTTCCCACGGCGAGTGTGGGTGGGCGAGGTACACCGGCATCGAGCCCTTGGTGACGGTGGCGTGGCCGGCCATCTCGGCACCGCAGTCCCAGGTCAGTGAGGCCCGCATGTGCGCGGGCAGACCGCTGGTGGCGGCGATGACCCCACGGCCGACGGTGAGCGCGTCGCGGCCGGTCAGGGGCACGAGGACCAGGAACCGGGAGGTGCGCTCGACCAGCGTGGCGACGGCGGTCTTGCCGTTCTTGCCGATGACCAGGTCACCCTCCCAGTGGCCGGGCACGGCGCGCCCCTGGGCGTCGGCGGGGCGGGCGTCGATGTAGGTCGGGTCCTTGATCCGCGGGGCCGGTGGGGGCTTGGCGCCGCCTCGTCGGGCGGTGCGCCCGGACCGTAGCGCGAGCAGCTCGCGGGCCAGCGTGGACACCGGGGTGGCATAGATCCACTGGTAGATCGCCTCGTGAGACACCCGACAAGCCTCGTCATCGGGGTGCTCGGTCGGCAACCGGCCCGCGATCGAGGCCGGTGACCAGCCACCACGCAACAGAGCATGCACGATCCCGCGCAACCGCGGGTGACGGTCCACCGCGAACTGCTTCGGCCGCTCCCGCGCCGCCAGGGCCCGTTCCTGCGCTGCCGCGGCCCGGTACTCGTAGCGTCCGCCGTGACGACGGACCTCACGAGAGATCACCGACCGATCACGACCCACCACCGAGGCGATCTGCTTGTAGGACAAGCCCTCCGCGAGACCCCTCGAGATCTCCTCCCGATCCGACAACATCAACATCTCACGCACGGAACATCCTGTCCCGCCGAACAACCAAGATCAAGTGCTACGACCGGCTGAACTCGCCCATCGGTGCCCTCGTGATCGGCGCCGTGGTCATCAAGATCGGTGGTAGCTCACTTTCGGATGTGGTTATGCGACGTCTGCGTTTCACCCGTAGCAAGGCGGCCGGCTGGACCGACCGCACCGGCGGGATGGTCACCGACCACCTGCGCCGCCACGACCTTCCCGGCCCGATGGGGCCGATCGTGCCGTTGTCCACCGATGACGGTCGCGGCGGCAAGCAGGGCCTGCTGTGGGACCGCCGCACCGGATGGCTGACCGCGGTGTTGCGGGTCTCCCCGGTCGGGCTGGACCTGGCTGATCCGGGCCAGGCCGACGCCTGGGTCGCGAACTGGGGCGCGTTCCTGGCTGACCTGGGATACCAGCCGATGATCCGCCACGTCGCGGTCACCGTCGACACATCCCCGACCGGGGGTGGGCTCATACCCCACCGCAACCCCACCCATCAGAAATCCCCACAGACCGAATTTCGCCCACGGTAACCGGACACGGCACAACACCGCCGGGACCCGGCCCCGACCATCCGCACCCCGGGCCACATCCCGGGCCGGTCCCAAGCCGGTCCCGTTGCTGGCAGGGCCCCGGCAAAGTCGCGATCGGCAGCAGCGGACGGCGCAGACTGACCGCCGCGCCACACCTACCTGGGGCCAGCTATATCACCACTCTGCGCCGACGCGCCCCGGCTCACTACAAGATCATCTAGCGACTGTGTCGGGGCCCTGCGTTTCCTTCGCCCGGTGCGGGTCAGGACCGCCGGTCTCGGCCGGCCCCCGCGGCGGGCGCCGGCAGCGCCCTCGGCCCTCCAGCACGTGTCGTGCGACCCCGCGCCGTCCAGGCGGCAGCGATGCTGCCCGCCCCGGCCGCGGTAGGTAGAGAAGTGGGTATAGAAAAGGAGCTGGTCCCGGCACCTGCAGAGCGATCATGAAGGGGGCTGCAGGTGCCGGGACCGCCATCACCACGGGGAAGGAAGCCCCGTGGGAGATCCAGGCGCGGCGGAGCCCGCCGCGCCGACCAGCCCTGGACCCAGGCTGTGAGGTCCATAAGGCCTGTGAGTGGGGTCAGTCGTTCCAGACCGGGGGGCAGCTGATCCCCGCGTAAGAGCTCGGCTGCCCGGGGAGCTTGGACTCCTTGGTGTGGTTGACACACCAGTCCTTGACCCAGTTCCAGTCCTTGTTGACCCGCCAGGGCTCATCAGCCATGTCATCGCCGGACATGCCCTGACCACCGGCCGCGCTCCAGCCCCGGTTGTCCACCGGCGCCGTCGGCGCCACTCCCTGACCGGGAGCCTGACCGGTGGGGTCAGCAGCCAGCGCTGTCCCGGCGAGACCGAGCATCGGCGCCGCAGCCAGCGCGGCCACCGCGAGACCACCACCGAAACGACGAGAGACCGTCATCACACACACCATCCTTCCTCGAACACCGCGCAACCAGGCCTGCACAGCGAGATCGCGCGCAAGGGCGAGAAAGCACCGATCCAGGCCACCCAACGCTGGCACATCGAGCGCACCAACGCCTGGCACAACAGCTTCAACCGGCTGCAGCGCTGCTACGAGCGCCGCGAAACCGTCGTCGACGCGTTCTTCGACCTCGCCGACACCATCATCACACTCCGTAGCCTGATCCGGCAGGCCTGGACCACGCACCGCTGGGACAGCCGACCACACCGCCGCCCATGATCATCCATCAATCCGCGCGACCTCTAAATCACGATCACTCTAACGTGGCCATACTTGGAGGTCGGGCCGCCCACTCAGCGACACGCTCCACCGACCGACACCACAGCCCGTCCCCCGACCACTCGCTGCTTGATCTCCTCCCGGGATCTGCTTCGGCGCGACCAGCCCCCTTCCAGACTCACAAGGAAACGGCCTCACACCGTGGACGCTCCTGTTGACCCGTCCCCCAGGAAGTGGTAATCAGCTCATCACGGGACGCCCGGTGGGCACTCGATGGTGGCGCTCGGTGGGCGCGCAGGCCTGCTGAACTCCCCCGGGCGTGTCTCCTGACGGGTTGTTCATCTCCTTCAAGGGGCGTCGATGTCGCCGCACAGCCAGTACGACTCCATCGGAGCCGCCTACGACGCGGTGAAAGAACTCCCCGCCGCCCGCTACGGGGAAATACCCGCTGTCCGGGCGCTCCTCGGAGACCTCACCGGGCAGAAAGTCCTGGACCTCGGCTGCGGAACCGGCCATTACGCACGCCTATGCCGCGACCACGGAGCCCGACACGTCGACGGTGTCGACAACTCCACCACGATGATCACCGAGGCCCGACGCCGGGAACAGCCCTCGGGGCCCTCGGGGTCCTCCCAGGCCTCTCCCGCACCGATCACCTACCACGTCCACGACGCCGCCGAACTCCCCCACCTCGGCACCTACGACGTGGTCCTGGCCGTCTACCTGTTCAACTACGCCCCCGACCGGGCGACGCTGGAGGCCATGCTCACCTCCATCCGAGCGAACTGCCGGCCCGGCACCCGCCTCGTCGCGCTACTCACCGACCCCAGCTCCCCACTGTCACGACCAGGCCTACGCCACTACGGCATCGAATTCGACATCACATCCGATGCCGAATCCGATGCCGGACAGGACTCGACCGGCACCACAGAAATTGTCTTCACAGCGCACTGCGACCCCCCGGTGTCGTTCCGGCTCCACGCACCGCACCCACACCTCATCGACGAATGCCTCCGCACCGCAGGGTTCAGCGAGATCGGATGGGGCCGATGCCCGGTCTCCCCGCAAGGACGGGAACTGTTCGGCGACGCCTACTGGGCCGAGTACCAGCACTCACCACCCTGGATCACCGTCACCGCGATCGCCGGCGTCTGACCAGCCACCATCGACGCACCGGCCGGCGAGGACAGCGACACCCTCACCCAACCCCAACGCCTCGATCAGCAACGACGCATCAGCCCCGTCCACCGCCCGCGCCAGCACGACCCGCGCCGCCGCGGCAGCGACCTGCGGGTCATGACCGGGCTCGGTGCGATACCCCAACGGCACCATCCGCTCGGCCATACTCACCGCCCACCACCCCGAACTCCACCAGCAGCACCAGACACGGTCCCAGACGCGGTCCCAGACGCGGTCCGGGCGGTGGCGCCACCGCGGGTGACCACATGCCGGATCCGCAGCCCCACCAGCAACTTCGGATTCCACGCCCCCCGCACCAACAACTGATGCTGCGACAACCACGCCACCGCCACCGGGAGCCGACCCTTCAGCCGCTCCCGATCCACCTTCTCCAACCCGTTCGGGCCCGCTTTCCCCTTCTCCAGCAACGCCCCCACCACCGGGCCCAACGCCCGCCGCACCTCCAACGACGGTGCTCGCCGCGCCATCACCGCCCCGATCCGCTGCTGCAACACCGCCTTATCCAGCGGATGCACCATCGTCAACGGTGTCACCTTCACCGGCCCCGACGACCCCACCAGCAGCCAGCCGCCCTTCACCGCCTTCGACGCATTCGGATCCGGCTTGGGCTTCGGAGGGGGCGGCGGCTGACGCTTCCGCTTCGGTGTCGGGCGCCCCTTCGGCGGGACCTCCCCCACCAACTCACCCACCGCCTCGACCCCGAGCACACACACCGGGCCCGGGAACTCCTGCTGCGCCACCCCCTGCAGATACCCATCCCAGGACCGGCACTTCGTGAACGACGACAACTCCAGCCCCGCCGCCGCAGCGACCTGCGGCACCATCGACACCTCCGGCACCCGATGACACTGCCGCACCCGCAACGACAACCGCGCCACCCCACCAGGCACCATCGCCATCACCACAGCACCCACAGCACCCACAGCCAACTCATGATCAGCACCAGCCACGGTCGCGGTCTTCCGCCCATCGACCAGACGCGTCATCGCCCCCCGACCGAAGATCAACACCGGCGCCGAGTCATCGCCGGTCGCGCCGACAACACCAGAGTCAGCGGCAGAGTCAGCGCTCATCAGGAATACCCCCCAGCCCGTCATCTCACCCGTGAACGACACCGATAATCGCATCCTGACGCTGCCAATACCCACACCAGAACACGGGATCCTCACCGACCCCGCCCCGGTCACAGCCGCGCCCGTGAGCTCTCGTCGTGATCGCAGCCCGCCCCCGGGCGGGCGAGGAACCGGAAGCGGCTCCCGCGGCTCCCGCGTCCACGACAAGAAGCGAGCACCCCGTGGACGCTTCAACGAGAACCGAGCACGACCCCATCACCACCCGACCAGGTGACTGCTTTCACGACACACGACCACCTTCCGGTCACGCACAGTCCGTGATCTACTTCCATTCCGTGACGATCACACTCCCTGAACACGACCAGAGCTCCCCCCGACGCCCCCTGGTTCGACGCATCGTGACCGGGCTGACCACCGCCGGCGCGCTGGCCGCAGCACTGCTCCTCACCCCCGTCGCACCCGCTGCCCACGCCGACACCCCACCGCCAGGACAGCCCTACGGCAACAGCGGATCCAGCCAGTCCACCGTGCGCCCCGGCGGGAACCCCGAATGCCGCCAAGGCGACCCGCTGTGGTGCGAGATCGACGGCGGCTTCATCACCATCCGCTTCTACGAACCCGGCACCTACGAGTTCGAGTTCACCATGAGCGACGCCGACGGCCGCGGCACCTACACCACCCGCCACACCGTCAGCAACAACGGCCACAGCGGCCCCGTCACCATCCAGGTCGTCAGCCCCTACTTCCGCGAAATGGGCTTCAAGATCGACAAATTCAGCTACCGCTGGTGACTGCCCTCCCACGACGGCAGCTCGACCTGACCTGAGCTTGATCTTTAACCTGTGCACTGATCCTTTTCCAACCTGACGTTGGCCCTGGTCGGAAGCTTGAGACGCGACGTCGGAGGCTGGCGGAGTCACCGGCGTGACCTGCATCGACAGGGAACGGGCGGGCCATCGGGCGGCCTTGGAGGACGTCCGCCCACCCCGTCCCAGCCAGGTTGAAAAAGGCTCACTGAGGCTTTTCCAACCTGGCCGCGGAGCGTCTGCAGAGCAGCACCGAAGCCGCTCCGGCAGCACGACGGATAACCGCTGATGCAGGTCAGCCCTCTACCGGCCGTCCCGGTGCGACGGCCCCGGAACGGCCTGACCTGGTCAAACGGCAGGTTGGAAAAGCCTCGCTCAAGATCGAGCTGCTCTACTGGCCCGGCACCACGTTCGCGACCCGCCGCGCCGCCGAGCACGCCTTGATCCGCTACCTCGACGGCTGGTACAACCTGCGCCGGATCCAGGCCCGCCTCGGAGGGCTCTCACCCGGCGAGTACGAAGACAACTATCGGCGCGCCCAGCGCGACGCCGACAGATAACCCGCACTCCGGCGAACCGGGGGAAGCTCAGCTTCACTCGGGCGACCTGCGGAAGTTCCGCCAGCCTTCGTGTTCCGACCACGCGGGAGCTACTTCGGCGAGGACTTTCCCAACACGCACTAAAGGATATATGAATGTCAAACGTTTCCTTCTCGAAGGGCAAATTGACCCGTCGGCAGCTGGGGGCGTATTTTGGTGCAGGGGCCATGGCGCTCAGCGCGGGCGCACTCCACGAAAAGCAGCCGTTGATGGAATTCATGGACGGGCATGTACGGGGCCTGCGATTGATTGTCCCAAACTCACCGGGCAGTGGATACCATATCAATGCCCAGGCCATGGCCGAAGCGCTCGAGAATGCCGATCTGGCTCACGATGTTGAAATTTTCAATGTTATCGGCTCCAGCGGCGTCGAAGGCCTCTATCGCCTCCTCGGTGATACCGGTAATTCTCGACTGCTGATGTCCATGGGGCTAGGCCTCATAGGAGGAGTGATTGCGAATAACGCTGACTCGTCACTGAGTGAGGCCGCTCCTATTGCTCGCCTCACGACAGAGCCTGAGTTGATCCTGGTGTCCGCCAATTCTCCGTACTACAACTTCAGCGATCTATTAAAAGATTGGAAGGACAATCCTTCTGCTGTTGCAGTGGGGGGCGGCTCCTCTCCGGGGGGGCCTGATCACCTGACGCCGATGCTGACCGCTGAATACATCAACCTGAAGCCAAAGCTAGTTCGCTACGTCGCCCACGACGGTAGAGGGCCCCTCCTGAGCGCGCTCCTCGATGGCAAGGTCTCGTTCGCGGCCGCAGGAGCTGGCGAGTTCGCCTACCAGCTCCGCACGGGGGAGCTCCGGGCCCTGGCGGTCATGGCCGACAGCCGCGTGAAGGGATTGGATGTACCCACTGGGCGAGAGTTCGGAGTTAATGTTGAAGTATTAAATTGGCGTGGCGTACTCGGATCTCCTGGCGTAAGCCTGACAGAGCGATCTGGGCTGGAGCAACTCATATGGCGACTTGCAACCTCTGCTGAATGGAAGACTTATCTCGCCAGTAACAATTGGCAAGATGGGTACCTGTCTCCCTCCCAGTTCCACTCATTTTTGAATGTCGAGCGCTTGCGTGTTCGTCAAGTACTCGGCGAGATTGGAATATTATAACTATAAATTTTACAAACAAGGATGGAGTCTTTTCCGTCGTGTTTGTGCTGCATCTCGTGACGGCGAGTTGCACAACGACCCGAACACCTGCTGCGTGAGCTTCATCGACAGATTCACGGATCTCCGACAGCGAGAACTGCGGCTCGTACACAGCCTTTTCCATCGTGAGTTCGCTGGTCAGCGAACTCACGATGGAAAAGGCTCAGCGTGGACCACAGGTTCTCGGCGAGGGGTCGGCGAATTCAGGCGGTTGAAGCATCTAGCTCAACGAGTTCGGCGAATATCTCGGAGGGCTTCTTCCAGTTGTGGATTTTACGGGGTCGGTCGTTGATGTCGCAAGCCACCATCGCCAGGTATTTCGGGTCCGAGGTGATGTCCGTGCCTTTCGGGAAGTACTCGCGGACGATGCGGTTGAGGTTCTCGTTGCTGCCGCGTTCCCACGGCGAGTGTGGGTGGGCGAGGTACACCGGCATCGAGCCCTTGGTGACGGTGGCGTGGCCGGCCATCTCGGCACCGCAGTCCCAGGTCAGTGAGGCCCGCATGTGCGCGGGCAGACCGCTGGTGGCGGCGATGACCCCACGGCCGACGGTGAGCGCGTCGCGGCCGGTCAGGGGCACGAGGACCAGGAACCGGGAGGTGCGCTCGACCAGCGTGGCGACGGCGGTCTTGCCGTTCTTGCCGATGACCAGGTCACCCTCCCAGTGGCCGGGCACGGCGCGCCCCTGGGCGTCGGCGGGGCGGGCGTCGATGTAGGTCGGGTCCTTGATCCGCGGGGCCGGTGGGGGCTTGGCGCCGCCTCGTCGGGCGGTGCGCCCGGACCGTAGCGCGAGCAGCTCGCGGGCCAGCGTGGACACCGGGGTGGCATAGATCCACTGGTAGATCGCCTCGTGAGACACCCGACAAGCCTCGTCATCGGGGTGCTCGGTCGGCAACCGGCCCGCGATCGAGGCCGGTGACCAGCCACCACGCAACAGAGCATGCACGATCCCGCGCAACCGCGGGTGACGGTCCACCGCGAACTGCTTCGGCCGCTCCCGCGCCGCCAGGGCCCGTTTCCTGCGCTGCCGCGGCCCGGTACTCGTAGCGTCCGCCGTGACGACGGACCTCACGAGAGATCACCGACCGATCACGACCCACCACCGAGGCGATCTGCTTGTAGGACAAGCCCTCCGCGAGACCCCTCGAGATCTCCTCCCGATCCGACAACATCAACATCTCACGCACGGAACATCCTGTCCCGCCGAACAACCAAGATCAAGTGCTACGACCGGCTGAACTCACCGAACGCTACGGATGGGACGTCACCTATACTCTACTTGTAGTCGCCGCAGTAATCACCGCGGCCCTATTCCTTCTAGCAGACAGGACCGAGAACGCGCAATCCGACTGACCGCACCGTCGCACCGAGCCCAGGACACCGAGCGGCCAGCCTAGATGGCATGGAGTCCTGTAAAGAAATGAGGACTGAGTAGTGAGTCTTTTTGATCCGATGGGTCAAGGCGAGAGGTCGGAGAGTCGCGGAGAAGGTTCGGGGCTACTGCGAAGTGATGATCAGGATACGGTTACATTGCGAACTCGGGAGCGTCTCTTAAGAGTCATTAGTGGCCGCTCGAGGCGATTCCGAGTTGTCGCAGTATCGACCGGGTCGATATTATTTATCTTGCTTGCAGTGACAGGACTTCTGGTCATGACAGAAGAAGGTAGAGTCACCGTAGAGGGAAAGGTCGTGGGATTGATGACATCGCCTTCTCGGAAGGTTGTGGACGGCTTCTTCCCTCTCTCTTCCGGTGGCTGCGCAGGGTCTGGAGAATTCAAAGGAGTGCGGGCGGGAGGACTGATTTCCGTGCTGAACTCGAAGAGGCAATTGATAGGCTCCGGGCGACTAAGCGACTCTATCATTGTGGGGAGTTCGTGTCAATTTAGCTTTAAGGTTGATGGCGTTTTGAAAAACAAGGTCTATCGAGTTAGCGTTGCCGGTCGCATGCCGTTGTCCTGGACTGCGGCGGAAGTTGGATCTCCTGGGGGGATTCGAATAGTTCTTGGAGTGTAGCTGGGGCGCAGCCAGGGCCCCGGCAAAGTCGTCAGATGATCTTGTAGGTGGTCAAGGGCCGGTGGGCGTCTCGGGCGTGGTGGCGTAGTCCGGCGGCGATGTTGGTGGTCCCGGTCAGTCGGAGTGCGGCGATCGCGAGGTTGCGCAGGGCGGCCATGACCTGCGGTCCGGCTGCGGTGCGGGTCTGGGAGCGGTCCTCGTCGAAGGAGACGTCCCGGACCCAGTGCAGCCGGTTCTCGATGTTCCAGTGCCCGCGGATCCAGCGGGCCAGCAAGATCGGGTCTGCCTGGAACGCGGTCAGGCTGGTGATCGCGTAGACGGTCACGGTCTTCCACCGTGCGCCCGGACGTAGCGGGCGGCGCCGGCGGATGAGCCGGATGGCCTGGGCGGCGTGTGGGAAGAACTCCCCGCCCCGGTCCGGGCACCGCTGCAGGGAGAGCACGCTGATCGTGCGGGTCTCGACCCGCCCGTGGCCACGGGCCCGCTGCCGGGCGGCCGGCCGGTCATCTTCCAGGGCAGCGCACGCAGCCGGGCCAGCAGCGTGGGCTGGTTAGCCTTGACCGTCATCAGGTAGTGCCCACCGAGCTCGACTGGGCCGGGTTCTGGCGCGGCTTCGACCGGCTGCACCATCTGCGCGATGCGTCCTGGACCAGCGAGGACAAGCTGCGTGGCAAGGCCCACCAGCAGCTCGGCTCGCTCGGGGGCGGAAATCACTTTGTGGAGCTCTGCCTCGACGGCGACGACCGGGTCTGGCTGATGCTGCACTCCGGGTCGCGGGGGATCGGCAACATCCTGGCCAACCTGCACATCGAGAAGGCCAAGGTGCTGCCGCACAACCAGGAGCTGCCCGACCGCGACCTGGCCGTGTTCCTCGCCGGCACCCCCGCAGATGGGACGCCTACCGGGCCGACCTGCACTGGGCGCAGGAGTACGCGCGGCTCAACCGGCGGGTGATGATCGAGCTGTGAGGTTCCCCCGCTTTGCCGGAGTGTCTGAACACTGGTTCGATCTTGAGAGCCAGGAAGGAGGCACTGGTGACTGCACCGAAGAAGTACCCCGATGAGCTGCGTGAACGGGCGGTTCGGCTGTATCGGGAGTCCGACCCTCGCCCGACGTTCCGGACGCTCGCGCAGCAGCTCGGGGTGCATCACGAGGCCCTGCGCAGCTGGGTCCGCCAAGCCGAGGCCGACACCGGCGAGCGCCATGATCGGCCGTCGACCGACATGCTCGCCGAGAACCGCAGGCTGGCGAAGGAAAACGCCGAGCTGCGGCGGGGTCAACGAGGTCCTGCGCGCGGCGAGCGCCTATTTCGCCTCCGAGATCGGCCCGACCCGGAGGTGGTCATGAGCTTCGTCGACGCCCATGGCTTCCCCGCCGGTCTCGTACTACGGGTCCTTGGTGTGCCGGTCTCGACCTACTACGACTGGCGCACCCGCCGCGCGAACCCCCTCTCAGCGCCACCTCGACGACGCCGTGCTCCTCGAACAGATCGTGAAGATCCGCTCGGTCAGCGAGTTCGCCACCGCCTACGGATCCCCGCGGGTCTGGCTCGAGCTGCGCCGCCAAGGCGTGCACGTCGGCCGCAAGCGCGTCGAGCGGATCATGCGCGAGCACGGCCTGCAGGGCGCCCACCTGCGCCGCGGCTGGAAGGGCGGCTCGACCCGGCAGAACCCCGCCCACCGGCCGGCGCCGGACCTGCTCGAACGCGACTTCACCCGCGGCCGCGCCGAACCGGGGTGTGGGTGGCCGATCTGACCCGGATCGTCACCGGCGAGGGCGTGTTGTGGATGGCCTCGGTGGCGTGACGCGTTCTCCAACCGGGTCGTCGGCTGGGCCACCGACTCCCGTGCGACGACCGCGCTGGTGCTCACCGCGCTCAACCACGCCCTGCGCTCGCGGGACCTGCGCCCCGGCCAGTTGATCTTCCACAGCGACAAGGGAGCCCAGTACACAGCGCTGCGGTTCACCCAGCGCCTGGTCGACGCCGGTGTCGCCCCGTCGACCGGGTCCAACGTCGGACATACGGCGCTCGATGCTGTCGCGGTAGACCATGATCAGCCCGCACCCCAGGCGCGCGCCGGATCCGCCGGCGAGCAATCGTCAAGACCTGTGGATGAAGATCTTTTAGGCGGCTTCGGTGTGGGTGTGGTCGTCGGGTCGTTCAACGAGTCGTCCGGCCTCGAAGACTGCTCCGGCGCGGACGAGCGCGACCAGGTGCGGGCCGTTTCACGGCGCGCCAGCGGTCCTGGGCGGCTTCGATGAGTTTGAACGCCATCGCGAGCCCGGCGGTGCGTGAGCCGGGCCCGCGGGTGACGCGGGTGCGGTGGCGGACGGTCGCGAACGTGGACTCGATCGGGTTCGTGGTGCGTAGGTACTGCCAGTGCTCGGCGGGGAAGTCGTAGAAGGCGAGCAACTCATCGAGGGTCGTCACGGACCTTCGCCACGGCCTTGCCGAACTTTGCCCCCGTAGGCGGCGTCGAAGCAGGTCACGGCGTCGAGGGCCTTGTGTTTGTCTTCGACCGTTCCAGATCTCGGTCAGCGCCTTCTTCGCTCCCGGATGCGCCGACTTGGGCAGGGCGGCGAGGACGTTGGCGGTTTTGTGCACCCAGCAGCGCTGCTCACGGGTCTCGGGGAACACCTCCCGTAGCGCGCCCCAGAACCCGAGCGCGCCGTCCCCGACGGCCAGGACGGGGGCGCGCATGCCGCGCCGCGCGCAGTCGCGCAGCAGGTCCGCCCAGGACTCGGTCGCTTCCCGGTAGCCGTCGACGAGGGCGACGAGCTCCTTGTGCCCGTCGGCGCGGACTCCGATGAGCACGAGCAGACACAACTTGTGCTCGGCGAGGCGGATGGTGACGTGGATGCCGTCGGCCCACACGTACACGTAGTCCACCCCGGACAGGTCCCGGTGGGAGAACGCCTGCTGCTCGGTCTTCCAGGTCTCGGTCAGCCTGGTGACCGTCGATGAGGACAGGCCCGCGTTGGAGCCGAGGAACTGCCCCAGCGCGGGCACGAAGTCCCCCGACGAGAGGCCGTGCAGGTAGAGCAGCGGCAGCACCTCGGTGATCTTCGGCGTCCTGCGGCACCAGGACGGCAGGATCGCCGAGGAGAACCGGCGCCGCTCGCCCGTCGCGGGGTCGATCCGGCGGTCGTCGACCCGCGGCGCCCGCACCGCCACCGCGCCCGCGGCTGTCACCACCTCGCGAGGCTCGTGGGAGCCGTTGCGCACCACCAGACGCCGCCCGTGGGCGTCGCGTTCGTTGCTGTGGCGGGTGATGTAGTCGTCGACCTCGGCCTGCAGAGCCTGGGCGAGCATCCGGCGGGCGCCCTCGCGGACGAGCTCGTCGATCAACGCCGGCCCCTCCTGCACACGGGCCTCGTCACCGGATCCGGCCTCGGGAACTACGCTGAGCATGGGTCGTGCCCTTCCGACCAGCGTTGCTGCGCCGGTCTTGCTTGAGAGCCTTCAAGATCACCGGAAGGGTACGGCCCCTCCACAGTCATCCACAGGTCTCAAGCATTGCTCCACTTTCACCGAGCGACAACTGCGGAACCCAGGCCCTGCCGCTGGGTCGAGACGGTGAGACCATCGCAGCCATGCCCCACACAGACACCACGGCACCGGCGGCAGTGCCCGCGGTCGCTCCCTCGACAGCGCCGACGGCGGGTCGGTCGGCGATCTTCCGGATCGGGATCGCACTACTCGAGGTCGACCTCGAGGTCCCGGACCGTCGAGGTCCCCGCCGAGGTCACCCTCGCCGTCCTGCACCAGGTCAT
>NZ_MCIS01000016.1:0-23332 GCF_001932475.1 Pseudonocardia sp. Ae717_Ps2 | reverse complement strand
GTCAGACGATGGCCCGGAAGTACGAGAAGATCGCCCGCGAGCTGCGAGAAAGGATCACCAACGGCACCTATCCGCCGGGGTCGACCCTCCCGCACTCCCCGAGTTGATGGCGACGTACGAGGTAGCGCGGGAGACCGTGCGCAGCGCGGTGTCGGCCCTTGCCAACGAGGGCCTGGTGACGCCGCTGTCAGGTGTCGGAACAGTCGTGCGCGACCTCGGCACCGTGGACATGCACAGCCAGCCCGGAGACGCGCATCCCGCGTGGGGGAGCACCACCGGGGATGACTCAAAGATCGAGACCGTCGAGGCGTCCTACGACGTCGCGAACCACGAAGTAGCGCAGCGCCTCGGCATTGGCCGGGGGGATCGGGTTGTCCACCGAGTCCGGCGGTACTACAAGGGCCGCCACATCGTGTTGCTGCACGATCAGTGGCTCCCAGGCGAGGTAGGTGCGCGAATCCACTCAGAGACCGGGTACGACCCGGCCGACAAGGACGCCCACGAGCGGACCGACCTGTACTCGTTCATGCGCGAGGCCGGATACCAGCCTGCACAGAGACAACCGAACGAGTGAGCACTCGGATGCCTGACCCGGACGAACGGGACGTCATGTCGATCCCGCCTGGCGTACCCGTGCTGATCACGCTGCGGACCACGCGCGACGCGAGCCAGATCGAGCTGGAAACCAGCACCTTCGTAGCAACTGGTGATCGAGCAGAGCAGACCTACACAGTGGCGATGTAGGTTCCTGGCCAATCGCGGCAGAGCCCCCATCGCCGCGGTTGGCCGGCCAGTCCGGCACTCATCAGTTGTCAGTAATACCTGACTGGCAACGTCAGGGCTTCTTGACAGCATTGCCAAGCTGTCCTGACAGTTAATTGTCAGGCTATCTTGACGATTGGTTATTTCGCCAGGCAAGCTTGACTGACAGTGTCAAGGAAGGATGACTGACAAATGGCTCCCGTGAAGGACTTGAGCGGCCCCTGGAACGTCACCACCACGCATCCGGCTGCCGGTGAGCACGAGGGTCACGCGCTGGGGATCGTCGCCGGGCAGGACGACGAGCCGATCAGCAACGACACCGTGGAAGTGCACGTGCGGTACGCGTCGTGCTCGTGCGGGTGGTCCGGCCAGCTGCGCACCGCCCCCGGTGCCCGCGAGCAGCCTCTGCGGACCCGCCGGTACCGGGCTCAGACCCGGGAGGTCCTGCGCCCCGAGTGGGATGCCCACGTCGGTCAGTGGCTCCCTGAGCCGCTGTCGGCCCCGGACCCAACCGAAGACACCCCCGCCGCCCCGCCGGAGCCGCAGGGAGCATCTGAGCGTCCACAGCGACGGCGGCCGAGCAAGCGCGCCAAGCCGGTCGAGCCGACGGCCGCGCCGGAAGCCGCGGCCGTCGTCGTCGAGGACCAGGCGGTGCCCGAGCCCGACCCCGGAGCTCGTCTAGTCGAGGCCGCTGCCGTCGCCGGTACCGCAGCCGCCGCTGCCCGCCGAGCGAACGACGCCCTCACCGACGCCGTACGCGAAGCGCGCCAAGCCGGGATCTCCTGGGCCAAGATCGGCGCCGCCACGTCGATGAGCCGCCAGGCCGCACACGAGCGCTGGCGCGTCCTCTGACCACAGCCCGTCACTGACCCAGATCAAGATCAAATGCACCACCGCACCACCGCACCACCGCACCACCGCACCACCGCACCTATGCATCACATGGTCTTGAAGGCCGCGTAGCCACCCACCGTGTTCAGCTGCATCGTCGTCGTATCGACGACACGGCGTTTCCTTAGGAAAACGCCTAACTTGGGTCCGCCGGAGGCGCCCACCCAGACCACGCCCCTGGCCGAAGATCATCAGATGATGCATAGGTCCTGGCGGTCCTGGCGGTCCTGGCCGTCGCCCTCAGAGCGCCGTAGCGGGCCGGTAGTAGCTCCGGCGCCGTTCCCGGCGCTGTTCGGGGTCTTCGGCCGCGAGCGCGGCTTTGAGCCACGCAAACGGGGCGTCTCCGGGGTCGAGCTGGACGGCGCGTTCGGTGGTGTCAGCCTCGAACTCGAAGGCCAGGCCCCGGGCGTCGAGCCAGGCGCGCGCGGCGGGAACTCCGCCGTGGCGAGTCGCGATGATCAGGTCCTCCGCGACCGGGTAGATCTTCTTCCAGCTCCGGGCCGGGAGGACTCCTGCCAGCTCTCCACCTCCGTCTTCTTCGGCGATCTCCTCGTCCTTGACCTCGGTGACCCCGCAGCGCTGCTTGAGGCCGTTGGACCACACGAGCTGCTGCATGCCGTGGCTGCCCTGTTCCCACTCCTGCCAGAGCGCGACGTCGCGCTCGTTGCCGGTGTCGATCGCGTCGGCGAGGATCTGGAACGGCGTGCGGGAGCCGCGCTTGCCGCGCTTCCACCGGCCACCGGCGGTCTCGAAGGCCAGCTTCGAGATGTACTTGCCCATCTTCTCCACCGCGCCGTTACCGACCCGCACGTCGATGCCGTGCTCGGCGGTGGCGCTCATGCCCTTCTTCGCCAGCCCCGCGGCCCAGCGGGTGTAGACCTCGCAGGTCAGAGCAGGAATCTCCGCGCTCACATCGGTCGGGAAGATCAACAGGGCGTGGATGTGGAGGTGCCAGCCGTTGAGGTCGGTGTGGGTGCCCTCCACTCCCCGGACATAGTCCATGTCCAGGTCCGTCTTCCACCGCTTCCACCCCCGCGACTGTGTGAGGTGTCGCCACGCCGCGCTCAGCGCTCGGCGAAGTTCGCGCAGGCTGTGGCCCCGGTGGTGGCGCATCGTCAGGGTCAGCAGTGCGACCGTGCCCCCCCGGTCGGCGTTCCAGTTGATCAGCTGTTCGAGATCCTTCGAGCGGCGCGCACTGATCTTGGCCGAGCACACCGGGCACGCCCACACGCTGCCGCAGGTCGCCAGGCCGCCGAAGCCTGCGGTGCCCGGTTCCCCCTCCGGTCCGGGCGTGTGGTGCAACGAGACCTCTCCACCCTCGTTGGTCGAGACCCGACCGCACTTCTTGACCCGCGACAGGCTCGTGATCGCGGCCAGCTCCCGGCGAGCCCGGTACTTGTCGCGTAGCGCCTGATCCTGGCGGTCCCAGAAGGCCCCCGCGTGGTCCTGACCTGCGGTGGCCGCACTTTTCGCGTCGTTACCAAGCGCGGCCGCCGAAGGGCGCACCGAAGCCAGCGCGGCCGTCACCGCACACCGCCACGACGACGACGGCCGTGTCCGGCACCCGGCAGAGCCGGGCACCGGCCCGCCTCAGCCTCCGGCCGGCGGGCCGGGCCCGGCACTGCCAAGCGCACACCTACGGCGACGCCGACAAACGGTCCGGTGCCAGCTGCGAGGGCGTGGTGCCCTCCCTCGAACCGGCCGAGGATCGAATGCTGATCAGAACCCGTCAAGGGCGGCTGCGCCGTCGCTCCGCGATCTTCGACCCTTGACTGAACCTGCCCAGCCTTCAAGCGGCCTATATCGAGGAAGGGCAGGCGTCGAGACGGGCTGTGGAGCCGCTGGGGCGAGCCGCTGCCTGTTTCCGGGGTGGGGAAGTGCCCTCGTCGCGTAGCGCCGCGCTGGGGGGCTCTAGGTACGCTGTGGGTAGCCACGTTGGCCGGTGCTCCGATCGCTTCGCAGGGTGACCATTTCCGGCCGACGTGCGGGCCCCCGGGATGCCAGTCCTGGGGGCTCACTTCTGTGTCGACCTGGTTGCTAACTCTGGCCTGATCAGGCCGCTACCTCGTGGAGGCGCGCCGCGCCCGTCCGCGATCTCGTCCCAGTAGCGGGCGTAGTCGGCGTCCTCCGAGGGGCCCATCAGCCGCGGTCCGCGGACCCGGCCCAACGGCCGGGCGGGTGCCTGGACCAGCGCGACCCCGGGCGGGGCGAGCTGGTGCTCCTCGAGGTGATCGCGGGCGGACTGGCCGTGGAGCATCACCAGGGCCTCCGGGTCGTCGAGCCGGAAGCTGATCCGCAGGCCGAGCTGACCGCGCTCGAAACACCGACGACGGTCGCGTCCGCGCGCTGGGTGACCACCATCAGCCGCAGGCCCGCCTTGTGTCCCTCGGAGACCAGGCGGCCGTAGAGCGCGAGGAGCTGCTCACGCATCTTCGGCTGGCCCTTCTCGACCGGGGCCGTCGACGCCAGGCGCAGCAGCCCGGCGAACTCTTCGAGCACGACCACGATCAGCGGGAACCCGGCATGGAAGCGGGTGAACTTGTCCCGGCGAGGCGGCAGGTTCCGGATCCGGGTGTCCATCTCCGCGACCAGGCGGACCAGCAGATCCCGGTGTGCCTCAACGTCGGCCGACCCGGTGGCCTGCCACTCGTGGTGCCGGGTACCCACGTAGGGACGGCCCAGAAGCAACCCAGACAGGTCAGACCCCGCGATCAGGACATCGTCGAGGCGGGCGAGCTGCGCCAGCGCCGAATAGCACCACACGCTCTTGCCCGAGCGGGTCGCGCCCTGAATGCAGACGTGCGGCCCCTCCACCCAGGACTGGCAGAGGGTTGCCGAGCTCGTCTCGGGCGATGGTGATCTCCACGTCGGAGACCGACAGCCCGCGGCCGGCCAACGGAGCCGGGACCTCGCCGTCGAGGGGGTCGCCGATCAGCAGCTCGATCCGGACCCACTCCGATCCGCGCGGGTAGACCCGGATCCGGTCATAGCCCAGCGCCGCCGCGATCCGCCGCGACGCCTCGTCAGCACGGAAGTCCTCGATGAGCTGGCCGTGGATCTTGCGCACCACCAGCACCGGGTCCGGCCCCGACAGGTCCGCCCGGGCCAGGGTCGGGATGACGATCGTGGTGCCGGAGGCGACCTGCACCGTGTGCGAGAGCCCCGGAACCCGCTCACAGACCCGGCGCCACGGGTTCACCAGCCGGTCGACGAACTCGCGGGCGGCCCGATCCTCGGCGCGCTGCCTGCTCCACATGATCAGTGCTCCTGTCGTGAAGACGGCCCCGGTCCGGGAGGGGGTTCTCCGGGCCGGGGCCGTGGTCGAGCGGGGGTCAGTTGCTCAGCGGGCGATGAGGGCGGCGACCGCGGTAGTGACGGCGACACCAACAGGGATCTGCACCTGGTGGTGGACGGCCTGATCCATCAGGGCGCGACCGTTCACTCCGTGATCAGCCAGGCCGTGGAACCGCTTCTGTCGGCCGATCCGGGCGCCGTGCTCGTCACGCTGGCGACCCGGGATCGCGGCAAACCGAGCGAGCAGACGGCCGTCATCGATCACCGCATGCACCACGCCCTCCGCCACCACGCCGGTGAGCTGGGCCAGCCACGGGACCCGGACACCGGCAGTCCGGTAGAACGCCCACTTCGTGACGGCCTGCGCCGCGGCATAGGTGGAGGCGTTGCAGAGCAAGTTCCCGGCGACCCTGGCCCGGTGCGGTGCTGCTTGTGGGCCGACATGCAGTCGTCCTGGGCCAAGTAGTCCCCCGCCGTGATGACCCAGCAGGGCCCCCAGCGCCGTCAGGACGGTGATCGCGATCCGCTCGGACATGCCTTTGCTCCTTGATCAGCTAGCGACAGCGGTGGAGGTGGTCGACACGAGTGCGCCGGTGAAAGCCCAGCCGTCGCAGCGGGGGCACTGATCCGGCAGGCGGCCGCCGTCGTCCGGGATCTCCTCGGCGTGCTGGCACGAGGTGGCAGGTCAGCACCACCAGCACGAGGCCATCTGGCCGTCGAGCACCGGCCACCGGCGGCCCGCCATCACGCGGCCTGCTCGTTCTTCCGCCCGAGCCGCCGATCGGCGGGATCGCGTCGGCGCGGTAGTAGACCTGCGCCCCGACGACCTTGTCCTCACCGGTGTTCTTGTCCTTGATCGTCTTGTCCATCACGCCGACCCTCGAAGCCGACCAGCTCGCAGAGGCATCCCGGGCTGAAACCCGTGGCGCGGGTCCTCGTGCGACGCGATCGTCACGTTCAGCACCGAAAACGACGGCCGCCCGAACGCCTGGAACCCCACCGTGACCTGGGCAACCCACTTCGGGGTGCCGTTCCGCAAGCACTCCTGATCGGTGTCGCTGCCGAACTTCAGCTTCGGCGCCAGGTCCATGACCATCACCATCGTGAAACTCGTCGGGTCGATCTTGAAGTTCATCGGGCCCTGGTTCGACATGCGCATCTCCCATGTTTTTCGATCCGCCCACTCCGGGGCCAGACCGTCCTGTGGTTCTTGTCCTCAGTTCGCAGCCTCGAAGGTCTGGACGTCTGGACTGATAGAACTACCGTAGCATGAGTCCCCTCAAAGGTCTAGACGTATGAATCAGAGGAGGTCAGACGATGGCCCGGAAGTACGAGAAGATCGCCCGCGAGCTGCGAGAAAGGATCACCAACGGCACCTATCCGCCGGGGTCGACCCTCCCCGCACTCCCCGAGTTGATGGCGACGTACGAGGTAGCGCGGGAGACCGTGCGCAGCGCGGTGTCGGCCCTTGCCAACGAGGGCCTGGTGACGCCGCTGTCAGGTGTCGGAACAGTCGTGCGCGACCTCGGCACCGTGGACATGCACAGCCAGCCCGGAGACGCGCATCCCGCGTGGGGGAGCACCACCGGGGATGACTCAAAGATCGAGACCGTCGAGGCGTCCTACGACGTCGCGAACCACGAAGTAGCGCAGCGCCTCGGCATTGGCCGGGGGGATCGGGTTGTCCACCGAGTCCGGCGGTACTACAAGGGCCGCCACATCGTGTTGCTGCACGATCAGTGGCTCCCAGGCGAGGTAGGTGCGCGAATCCACTCAGAGACCGGGTACGACCCGGCCGACAAGGACGCCCACGAGCGGACCGACCTGTACTCGTTCATGCGCGAGGCCGGATACCAGCCTGCACAGACAACCGAACGAGTGAGCACTCGGATGCCTGACCCGGACGAACGGACGTCATGTCGATCCCGCCTGGCGTACCCGTGCTGATCACGCTGCGGACCACGCGCGACGCGAGCCAGATCGAGCTGGAAACCAGCACCTTCGTAGCAACTGGTGATCGAGCAGAGCAGACCTACACAGTGGCGATGTAGGTTCCTGGCCAATCGCGGCAGAGCCCCCATCGCCGCGGTTGGCCGGCCAGTCCGGCACTCATCAGTTGTCAGTAATACCTGACTGGCAACGTCAGGGCTTCTTGACAGCATTGCCAAGCTGTCCTGACAGTTAATTGTCAGGCTATCTTGACGATTGGTTATTTCGCCAGGCAAGCTTGACTGACAGTGTCAAGGAAGGATGACTGACAAATGGCTCCCGTGAAGGACTTGAGCGGCCCCTGGAACGTCACCACCACGCATCCGGCTGCCGGTGAGCACGAGGGTCACGCGCTGGGGATCGTCGCCGGGCAGGACGACGAGCCGATCAGCAACGACACCGTGGAAGTGCACGTGCGGTACGCGTCGTGCTCGTGCGGGTGGTCCGGCCAGCTGCGCACCGCCCCCGGTGCCCGCGAGCAGCCTCTGCGGACCCGCCGGTACCGGGCTCAGACCCGGGAGGTCCTGCGCCCCGAGTGGGATGCCCACGTCGGTCAGTGGCTCCCTGAGCCGCTGTCGGCCCCGGACCCAACCGAAGACACCCCCGCCGCCCCGCCGGAGCCGCAGGGAGCATCTGAGCGTCCACAGCGACGGCGGCCGAGCAAGCGCGCCAAGCCGGTCGAGCCGACGGCCGCGCCGGAAGCCGCGGCCGTCGTCGTCGAGGACCAGGCGGTGCCCGAGCCCGACCCCGGAGCTCGTCTAGTCGAGGCCGCTGCCGTCGCCGGTACCGCAGCCGCCGCTGCCCGCCGAGCGAACGACGCCCTCACCGACGCCGTACGCGAAGCGCGCCAAGCCGGGATCTCCTGGGCCAAGATCGGCGCCGCCACGTCGATGAGCCGCCAGGCCGCACACGAGCGCTGGCGCGTCCTCTGACCACAGCCCGTCACTGACCCAGATCAAGATCAAATGCACCACCGCACCACCGCACCACCGCACCACCGCACCACCGCACCTATGCATCACATGGTCTTGAAGGCCGCGTAGCCACCCACCGTGTTCAGCTGCATCGTCGTCGTATCGACGACACGGCGTTTCCTTAGGAAAACGCCTAACTTGGGTCCGCCGGAGGCGCCCACCCAGACCACGCCCCTGGCCGAAGATCATCAGATGATGCATAGGTCCTGGCGGTCCTGGCGGTCCTGGCCGTCGCCCTCAGAGCGCCGTAGCGGGCCGGTAGTAGCTCCGGCGCCGTTCCCGGCGCTGTTCGGGGTCTTCGGCCGCGAGCGCGGCTTTGAGCCACGCAAACGGGGCGTCTCCGGGGTCGAGCTGGACGGCGCGTTCGGTGGTGTCAGCCTCGAACTCGAAGGCCAGGCCCCGGGCGTCGAGCCAGGCGCGCGCGGCGGGAACTCCGCCGTGGCGAGTCGCGATGATCAGGTCCTCCGCGACCGGGTAGATCTTCTTCCAGCTCCGGGCCGGGAGGACTCCTGCCAGCTCTCCACCTCCGTCTTCTTCGGCGATCTCCTCGTCCTTGACCTCGGTGACCCCGCAGCGCTGCTTGAGGCCGTTGGACCACACGAGCTGCTGCATGCCGTGGCTGCCCTGTTCCCACTCCTGCCAGAGCGCGACGTCGCGCTCGTTGCCGGTGTCGATCGCGTCGGCGAGGATCTGGAACGGCGTGCGGGAGCCGCGCTTGCCGCGCTTCCACCGGCCACCGGCGGTCTCGAAGGCCAGCTTCGAGATGTACTTGCCCATCTTCTCCACCGCGCCGTTACCGACCCGCACGTCGATGCCGTGCTCGGCGGTGGCGCTCATGCCCTTCTTCGCCAGCCCCGCGGCCCAGCGGGTGTAGACCTCGCAGGTCAGAGCAGGAATCTCCGCGCTCACATCGGTCGGGAAGATCAACAGGGCGTGGATGTGGAGGTGCCAGCCGTTGAGGTCGGTGTGGGTGCCCTCCACTCCCCGGACATAGTCCATGTCCAGGTCCGTCTTCCACCGCTTCCACCCCCGCGACTGTGTGAGGTGTCGCCACGCCGCGCTCAGCGCTCGGCGAAGTTCGCGCAGGCTGTGGCCCCGGTGGTGGCGCATCGTCAGGGTCAGCAGTGCGACCGTGCCCCCCCGGTCGGCGTTCCAGTTGATCAGCTGTTCGAGATCCTTCGAGCGGCGCGCACTGATCTTGGCCGAGCACACCGGGCACGCCCACACGCTGCCGCAGGTCGCCAGGCCGCCGAAGCCTGCGGTGCCCGGTTCCCCCTCCGGTCCGGGCGTGTGGTGCAACGAGACCTCTCCACCCTCGTTGGTCGAGACCCGACCGCACTTCTTGACCCGCGACAGGCTCGTGATCGCGGCCAGCTCCCGGCGAGCCCGGTACTTGTCGCGTAGCGCCTGATCCTGGCGGTCCCAGAAGGCCCCCGCGTGGTCCTGACCTGCGGTGGCCGCACTTTTCGCGTCGTTACCAAGCGCGGCCGCCGAAGGGCGCACCGAAGCCAGCGCGGCCGTCACCGCACACCGCCACGACGACGACGGCCGTGTCCGGCACCCGGCAGAGCCGGGCACCGGCCCGCCTCAGCCTCCGGCCGGCGGGCCGGGCCCGGCACTGCCAAGCGCACACCTACGGCGACGCCGACAAACGGTCCGGTGCCAGCTGCGAGGGCGTGGTGCCCTCCCTCGAACCGGCCGAGGATCGAATGCTGATCAGAACCCGTCAAGGGCGGCTGCGCCGTCGCTCCGCGATCTTCGACCCTTGACTGAACCTGCCCAGCCTTCAAGCGGCCTATATCGAGGAAGGGCAGGCGTCGAGACGGGCTGTGGAGCCGCTGGGGCGAGCCGCTGCCTGTTTCCGGGGTGGGGAAGTGCCCTCGTCGCGTAGCGCCGCGCTGGGGGGCTCTAGGTACGCTGTGGGTAGCCACGTTGGCCGGTGCTCCGATCGCTTCGCAGGGTGACCATTTCCGGCCGACGTGCGGGCCCCCGGGATGCCAGTCCTGGGGGCTCACTTCTGTGTCGACCTGGTTGCTAACTCTGGCCTGATCAGGCCGCTACCTCGTGGAGGCGCGCCGCGCCGTCCGCGATCTCGTCCCAGTAGCGGGCGTAGTCGGCGTCCTCCGAGGGGCCCATCAGCCGCGGTCCGCGGACCCGGCCCAACGGCCGGGCGGGTGCCTGGACCAGCGCGACCCCGGGCGGGGCGAGCTGGTGCTCCTCGAGGTGATCGCGGGCGGACTGGCCGTGGAGCATCACCAGGGCCTCCGGGTCGTCGAGCCGGAAGCTGATCCGCAGGCCGAGCTGACCGCGCTCGAAACCACCGACGACGGTCGCGTCCGCGCGCTGGGTGACCACCATCAGCCGCAGGCCCGCCTTGTGTCCCTCGGAGACCAGGCGGCCGTAGAGCGCGAGGAGCTGCTCACGCATCTTCGGCTGGCCCTTCTCGACCGGGGCCGTCGACGCCAGGCGCAGCAGCCCGGCGAACTCTTCGAGCACGACCACGATCAGCGGGAACCCGGCATGGAAGCGGGTGAACTTGTCCCGGCGAGGCGGCAGGTTCCGGATCCGGGTGTCCATCTCCGCGACCAGGCGGACCAGCAGATCCCGGTGTGCCTCAACGTCGGCCGACCCGGTGGCCTGCCACTCGTGGTGCCGGGTACCCACGTAGGGACGGCCCAGAAGCAACCCAGACAGGTCAGACCCCGCGATCAGGACATCGTCGAGGCGGGCGAGCTGCGCCAGCGCCGAATAGCACCACACGCTCTTGCCCGAGCGGGTCGCGCCCTGAATGCAGACGTGCGGCCCCTCCACCCAGGACTGGCGCAGAGGGTTGCCGAGCTCGTCTCGGGCGATGGTGATCTCCACGTCGGAGACCGACAGCCCGCGGCCGGCCAACGGAGCCGGGACCTCGCCGTCGAGGGGGTCGCCGATCAGCAGCTCGATCCGGACCCACTCCGATCCGCGCGGGTAGACCCGGATCCGGTCATAGCCCAGCGCCGCCGCGATCCGCCGCGACGCCTCGTCAGCACGGAAGTCCTCGATGAGCTGGCCGTGGATCTTGCGCACCACCAGCACCGGGTCCGGCCCCGACAGGTCCGCCCGGGCCAGGGTCGGGATGACGATCGTGGTGCCGGAGGCGACCTGCACCGTGTGCGAGAGCCCCGGAACCCGCTCACAGACCCGGCGCCACGGGTTCACCAGCCGGTCGACGAACTCGCGGGCGGCCCGATCCTCGGCGCGCTGCCTGCTCCACATGATCAGTGCTCCTGTCGTGAAGACGGCCCCGGTCCGGGAGGGGGTTCTCCGGGCCGGGGCCGTGGTCGAGCGGGGGTCAGTTGCTCAGCGGGCGATGAGGGCGGCGACCGCGGTAGTGACGGCGACACCAACAGGGATCTGCACCTGGTGGTGGACGGCCTGATCCATCAGGGCGCGACCGTTCACTCCGTGATCAGCCAGGCCGTGGAACCGCTTCTGTCGGCCGATCCGGGCGCCGTGCTCGTCACGCTGGCGACCCGGGATCGCGGCAAACCGAGCGAGCAGACGGCCGTCATCGATCACCGCATGCACCACGCCCTCCGCCACCACGCCGGTGAGCTGGGCCAGCCACGGGACCCGGACACCGGCAGTCCGGTAGAACGCCCACTTCGTGACGGCCTGCGCCGCGGCATAGGTGGAGGCGTGCAGAGCAAGTTCCCGGCGACCCTGCCCGGTGCGGTGCTGCTTGTGGGCCGACATGCAGTCGTCCTGGGCCAAGTAGTCCCCGCCGTGATGACCCAGCAGGGCCCCCAGCGCCGTCAGGACGGTGATCGCGATCCGCTCGGACATGCCTTTGCTCCTTGATCAGCTAGCGACAGCGGTGGAGGTGGTCGACACGAGTGCGCCGGTGAAAGCCCAGCCGTCGCAGCGGGGGCACTGATCCGGCAGGCGGCCGCCGTCGTCCGGGATCTCCTCGGCGTGCTGGCACGAGGTGCAGGTCAGCACCACCAGCACGAGGCCCATCTGGCCGTCGAGCACCGGCCACCGGCGGCCCGCCATCACGCGGCCTGCTCGTTCTTCCGGCCCGAGCCGCCGATCGGGCGGATCGCGTCGGCGCGGTAGTAGACCTGCGCCCCGACGACCTTGTCCTCACCGGTGTTCTTGTCCTTGATCGTCTTGTCCATCACGCCGACCTCGAAGCCGACCAGCTCGCAGGGCATCCCGGGCTGAAACCCGTGGCGCGGGTCCTCGTGCGACGCGATCGTCACGTTCAGCACCGAAAACGACGGCCGCCCGAACGCCTGGAACCCCACCGTGACCTGGGCAACCCACTTCGGGGTGCCGTTCCGCAAGCACTCCTGATCGGTGTCGCTGCCGAACTTCAGCTTCGGCGCCAGGTCCATGACCATCACCATCGTGAAACTCGTCGGGTCGATCTTGAAGTTCATCGGGCCCTGGTTCGACATGCGCATCTCCCATGTTTTTCGATCCGCCACTCCGGGGCCAGACCGTCCTGTGGTTCTTGTCCTCAGTTCGCAGCCTCGAAGGTCTGGACGTCTGGACTGATAGAACTACCGTAGCATGAGTCCCCTCAAAGGTCTAGACGTATGAATCAGAGGAGGTCAGACGATGGCCCGGAAGTACGAGAAGATCGCCCGCGAGCTGCGAGAAAGGATCACCAACGGCACCTATCCGCCGGGGTCGACCCTCCCCGCACTCCCCGAGTTGATGGCGACGTACGAGGTAGCGCGGGAGACCGTGCGCAGCGCGGTGTCGGCCCTTGCCAACGAGGGCCTGGTGACGCCGCTGTCAGGTGTCGGAACAGTCGTGCGCGACCTCGGCACCGTGGACATGCACAGCCAGCCCGGAGACGCGCATCCCGCGTGGGGGAGCACCACCGGGGATGACTCAAAGATCGAGACCGTCGAGGCGTCCTACGACGTCGCGAACCACGAAGTAGCGCAGCGCCTCGGCATTGGCCGGGGGGATCGGGTTGTCCACCGAGTCCGGCGGTACTACAAGGGCCGCCACATCGTGTTGCTGCACGATCAGTGGCTCCCAGGCGAGGTAGGTGCGCGAATCCACTCAGAGACCGGGTACGACCCGGCCGACAAGGACGCCCACGAGCGGACCGACCTGTACTCGTTCATGCGCGAGGCCGGATACCAGCCTGCACAGACAACCGAACGAGTGAGCACTCGGATGCCTGACCCGGACGAACGGGACGTCATGTCGATCCCGCCTGGCGTACCCGTGCTGATCACGCTGCGGACCACGCGCGACGCGAGCCAGATCGAGCTGGAAACCAGCACCTTCGTAGCAACTGGTGATCGAGCAGAGCAGACCTACACAGTGGCGATGTAGGTTCCTGGCCAATCGCGGCAGAGCCCCCATCGCCGCGGTTGGCCGGCCAGTCCGGCACTCATCAGTTGTCAGTAATACCTGACTGGCAACGTCAGGGCTTCTTGACAGCATTGCCAAGCTGTCCTGACAGTTAATTGTCAGGCTATCTTGACGATTGGTTATTTCGCCAGGCAAGCTTGACTGACAGTGTCAAGGAAGGATGACTGACAAATGGCTCCCGTGAAGGACTTGAGCGGCCCCTGGAACGTCACCACCACGCATCCGGCTGCCGGTGAGCACGAGGGTCACGCGCTGGGGATCGTCGCCGGGCAGGACGACGAGCCGATCAGCAACGACACCGTGGAAGTGCACGTGCGGTACGCGTCGTGCTCGTGCGGGTGGTCCGGCCAGCTGCGCACCGCCCCCGGTGCCCGCGAGCAGCCTCTGCGGACCCGCCGGTACCGGGCTCAGACCCGGGAGGTCCTGCGCCCCGAGTGGGATGCCCACGTCGGTCAGTGGCTCCCTGAGCCGCTGTCGGCCCCGGACCCAACCGAAGACACCCCCGCCGCCCCGCCGGAGCCGCAGGGAGCATCTGAGCGTCCACAGCGACGGCGGCCGAGCAAGCGCGCCAAGCCGGTCGAGCCGACGGCCGCGCCGGAAGCCGCGGCCGTCGTCGTCGAGGACCAGGCGGTGCCCGAGCCCGACCCCGGAGCTCGTCTAGTCGAGGCCGCTGCCGTCGCCGGTACCGCAGCCGCCGCTGCCCGCCGAGCGAACGACGCCCTCACCGACGCCGTACGCGAAGCGCGCCAAGCCGGGATCTCCTGGGCCAAGATCGGCGCCGCCACGTCGATGAGCCGCCAGGCCGCACACGAGCGCTGGCGCGTCCTCTGACCACAGCCCGTCACTGACCCAGATCAAGATCAAATGCACCACCGCACCACCGCACCACCGCACCACCGCACCACCGCACCTATGCATCACATGGTCTTGAAGGCCGCGTAGCCACCCACCGTGTTCAGCTGCATCGTCGTCGTATCGACGACACGGCGTTTCCTTAGGAAAACGCCTAACTTGGGTCCGCCGGAGGCGCCCACCCAGACCACGCCCCTGGCCGAAGATCATCAGATGATGCATAGGTCCTGGCGGTCCTGGCGGTCCTGGCCGTCGCCCTCAGAGCGCCGTAGCGGGCCGGTAGTAGCTCCGGCGCCGTTCCCGGCGCTGTTCGGGGTCTTCGGCCGCGAGCGCGGCTTTGAGCCACGCAAACGGGGCGTCTCCGGGGTCGAGCTGGACGGCGCGTTCGGTGGTGTCAGCCTCGAACTCGAAGGCCAGGCCCCGGGCGTCGAGCCAGGCGCGCGCGGCGGGAACTCCGCCGTGGCGAGTCGCGATGATCAGGTCCTCCGCGACCGGGTAGATCTTCTTCCAGCTCCGGGCCGGGAGGACTCCTGCCAGCTCTCCACCTCCGTCTTCTTCGGCGATCTCCTCGTCCTTGACCTCGGTGACCCCGCAGCGCTGCTTGAGGCCGTTGGACCACACGAGCTGCTGCATGCCGTGGCTGCCCTGTTCCCACTCCTGCCAGAGCGCGACGTCGCGCTCGTTGCCGGTGTCGATCGCGTCGGCGAGGATCTGGAACGGCGTGCGGGAGCCGCGCTTGCCGCGCTTCCACCGGCCACCGGCGGTCTCGAAGGCCAGCTTCGAGATGTACTTGCCCATCTTCTCCACCGCGCCGTTACCGACCCGCACGTCGATGCCGTGCTCGGCGGTGGCGCTCATGCCCTTCTTCGCCAGCCCCGCGGCCCAGCGGGTGTAGACCTCGCAGGTCAGAGCAGGAATCTCCGCGCTCACATCGGTCGGGAAGATCAACAGGGCGTGGATGTGGAGGTGCCAGCCGTTGAGGTCGGTGTGGGTGCCCTCCACTCCCCGGACATAGTCCATGTCCAGGTCCGTCTTCCACCGCTTCCACCCCCGCGACTGTGTGAGGTGTCGCCACGCCGCGCTCAGCGCTCGGCGAAGTTCGCGCAGGCTGTGGCCCCGGTGGTGGCGCATCGTCAGGGTCAGCAGTGCGACCGTGCCCCCCGGTCGGCGTTCCAGTTGATCAGCTGTTCGAGATCCTTCGAGCGGCGCGCACTGATCTTGGCCGAGCACACCGGGCACGCCCACACGCTGCCGCAGGTCGCCAGGCCGCCGAAGCCTGCGGTGCCCGGTTCCCCCTCCGGTCCGGGCGTGTGGTGCAACGAGACCTCTCCACCCTCGTTGGTCGAGACCCGACCGCACTTCTTGACCCGCGACAGGCTCGTGATCGCGGCCAGCTCCCGGCGAGCCCGGTACTTGTCGCGTAGCGCCTGATCCTGGCGGTCCCAGAAGGCCCCCGCGTGGTCCTGACCTGCGGTGGCCGCACTTTTCGCGTCGTTACCAAGCGCGGCCGCCGAAGGGCGCACCGAAGCCAGCGCGGCCGTCACCGCACACCGCCACGACGACGACGGCCGTGTCCGGCACCCGGCAGAGCCGGGCACCGGCCCGCCTCAGCCTCCGGCCGGCGGGCCGGGCCCGGCACTGCCAAGCGCACACCTACGGCGACGCCGACAAACGGTCCGGTGCCAGCTGCGAGGGCGTGGTGCCCTCCCTCGAACCGGCCGAGGATCGAATGCTGATCAGAACCCGTCAAGGGCGGCTGCGCCGTCGCTCCGCGATCTTCGACCCTTGACTGAACCTGCCCAGCCTTCAAGCGGCCTATATCGAGGAAGGGCAGGCGTCGAGACGGGCTGTGGAGCCGCTGGGGCGAGCCGCTGCCTGTTTCCGGGGTGGGGAAGTGCCCTCGTCGCGTAGCGCCGCGCTGGGGGCTCTAGGTACGCTGTGGGTAGCCACGTTGGCCGGTGCTCCGATCGCTTCGCAGGGTGACCATTTCCGGCCGACGTGCGGGCCCCCGGGATGCCAGTCCTGGGGGCTCACTTCTGTGTCGACCTGGTTGCTAACTCTGGCCTGATCAGGCCGCTACCTCGTGGAGGCGCGCCGCGCCGTCCGCGATCTCGTCCCAGTAGCGGGCGTAGTCGGCGTCCTCCGAGGGGCCCATCAGCCGCGGTCCGCGGACCCGGCCCAACGGCCGGGCGGGTGCCTGGACCAGCGCGACCCCGGGCGGGGCGAGCTGGTGCTCCTCGAGGTGATCGCGGGCGGACTGGCCGTGGAGCATCACCAGGGCCTCCGGGTCGTCGAGCCGGAAGCTGATCCGCAGGCCGAGCTGACCGCGCTCGAAACCACCGACGACGGTCGCGTCCGCGCGCTGGGTGACCACCATCAGCCGCAGGCCCGCCTTGTGTCCCTCGGAGACCAGGCGGCCGTAGAGCGCGAGGAGCTGCTCACGCATCTTCGGCTGGCCCTTCTCGACCGGGGCCGTCGACGCCAGGCGCAGCAGCCCGGCGAACTCTTCGAGCACGACCACGATCAGCGGGAACCCGGCATGGAAGCGGGTGAACTTGTCCCGGCGAGGCGGCAGGTTCCGGATCCGGGTGTCCATCTCCGCGACCAGGCGGACCAGCAGATCCCGGTGTGCCTCAACGTCGGCCGACCCGGTGGCCTGCCACTCGTGGTGCCGGGTACCCACGTAGGGACGGCCCAGAAGCAACCCAGACAGGTCAGACCCCGCGATCAGGACATCGTCGAGGCGGGCGAGCTGCGCCAGCGCCGAATAGCACCACACGCTCTTGCCCGAGCGGGTCGCGCCCTGAATGCAGACGTGCGGCCCCTCCACCCAGGACTGGCGCAGAGGGTTGCCGAGCTCGTCTCGGGCGATGGTGATCTCCACGTCGGAGACCGACAGCCCGCGGCCGGCCAACGGAGCCGGGACCTCGCCGTCGAGGGGGTCGCCGATCAGCAGCTCGATCCGGACCCACTCCGATCCGCGCGGGTAGACCCGGATCCGGTCATAGCCCAGCGCCGCCGCGATCCGCCGCGACGCCTCGTCAGCACGGAAGTCCTCGATGAGCTGGCCGTGGATCTTGCGCACCACCAGCACCGGGTCCGGCCCCGACAGGTCCGCCCGGGCCAGGGTCGGGATGACGATCGTGGTGCCGGAGGCGACCTGCACCGTGTGCGAGAGCCCCGGAACCCGCTCACAGACCCGGCGCCACGGGTTCACCAGCCGGTCGACGAACTCGCGGGCGGCCCGATCCTCGGCGCGCTGCCTGCTCCACATGATCAGTGCTCCTGTCGTGAAGACGGCCCCGGTCCGGGAGGGGGTTCTCCGGGCCGGGGCCGTGGTCGAGCGGGGGTCAGTTGCTCAGCGGGCGATGAGGGCGGCGACCGCGGTAGTGACGGCGACACCAACAGGGATCTGCACCTGGTGGTGGACGGCCTGATCCATCAGGGCGCGACCGTTCACTCCGTGATCAGCCAGGCCGTGGAACCGCTTCTGTCGGCCGATCCGGGCGCCGTGCTCGTCACGCTGGCGACCCGGGATCGCGGCAAACCGAGCGAGCAGACGGCCGTCATCGATCACCGCATGCACCACGCCCTCCGCCACCACGCCGGTGAGCTGGGCCAGCCACGGGACCCGGACACCGGCAGTCCGGTAGAACGCCCACTTCGTGACGGCCTGCGCCGCGGCATAGGTGGAGGCGTGCAGAGCAAGTTCCCGGCGACCCTGCCCGGTGCGGTGCTGCTTGTGGGCCGACATGCAGTCGTCCTGGGCCAAGTAGTCCCCGCCGTGATGACCCAGCAGGGCCCCCAGCGCCGTCAGGACGGTGATCGCGATCCGCTCGGACATGCCTTTGCTCCTTGATCAGCTAGCGACAGCGGTGGAGGTGGTCGACACGAGTGCGCCGGTGAAAGCCCAGCCGTCGCAGCGGGGGCACTGATCCGGCAGGCGGCCGCCGTCGTCCGGGATCTCCTCGGCGTGCTGGCACGAGGTGCAGGTCAGCACCACCAGCACGAGGCCCATCTGGCCGTCGAGCACCGGCCACCGGCGGCCCGCCATCACGCGGCCTGCTCGTTCTTCCGGCCCGAGCCGCCGATCGGGCGGATCGCGTCGGCGCGGTAGTAGACCTGCGCCCCGACGACCTTGTCCTCACCGGTGTTCTTGTCCTTGATCGTCTTGTCCATCACGCCGACCTCGAAGCCGACCAGCTCGCAGGGCATCCCGGGCTGAAACCCGTGGCGCGGGTCCTCGTGCGACGCGATCGTCACGTTCAGCACCGAAAACGACGGCCGCCCGAACGCCTGGAACCCCACCGTGACCTGGGCAACCCACTTCGGGGTGCCGTTCCGCAAGCACTCCTGATCGGTGTCGCTGCCGAACTTCAGCTTCGGCGCCAGGTCCATGACCATCACCATCGTGAAACTCGTCGGGTCGATCTTGAAGTTCATCGGGCCCTGGTTCGACATGCGCATCTCCCATGTTTTTCGATCCGCCACTCCGGGGCCAGACCGTCCTGTGGTTCTTGTCCTCAGTTCGCAGCCTCGAAGGTCTGGACGTCTGGACTGATAGAACTACCGTAGCATGAGTCCCCTCAAAGGTCTAGACGTATGAATCAGAGGAGGTCAGACGATGGCCCGGAAGTACGAGAAGATCGCCCGCGAGCTGCGAGAAAGGATCACAACGGCACCTATCCGCCGGGGTCGACCCTCCCCGCACTCCCCGAGTTGATGGCGACGTACGAGGTAGCGCGGGAGACCGTGCGCAGCGCGGTGTCGGCCCTTGCCAACGAGGGCCTGGTGACGCCGCTGTCAGGTGTCGGAACAGTCGTGCGCGACCTCGGCACCGTGGACATGCACAGCCAGCCCGGAGACGCGCATCCCGCGTGGGGGAGCACCACCGGGGATGACTCAAAGATCGAGACCGTCGAGGCGTCCTACGACGTCGCGAACCACGAAGTAGCGCAGCGCCCTCGGCATTGGCCGGGGGGGATCGGGTTGTCCACCGAGTCCGGCGGTACTACAAGGGCCGCCACATCGTGTTGCTGCACGATCAGTGGCTCCCAGGCGAGGTAGGTGCGCGAATCCACTCAGAGACCGGGTACGACCCGGCCGACAAGGACGCCCACGAGCGGACCGACCTGTACTCGTTCATGCGCGAGGCCGGATACCAGCCTGCACAGACAACCGAAACGAGTGAGCACTCGGATGCCTGACCCGGACGAACGGGACGTCATGTCGATCCCGCCTGGCGTACCCGTGCTGATCACGCTGCGGGACCACGCGCGACGCGAGCCAGATCGAGCTGGAAACCAGCACCTTCGTAGCAACTGGTGATCGAGCAGAGCAGACCTACACAGTGGCGATGTAGGTTCCTGGCCAATCGCGGCAGAGCCCCCATCGCCGCGGTTGGCCGGCCAGTCCGGCACTCATCAGTTGTCAGTAATACCTGACTGGCAACGTCAGGGCTTCTTGACAGCATTGCCAAGCTGTCCTGACAGTTAATTGTCAGGCTATCTTGACGATTGGTTATTTCGCCAGGCAAGCTTGACTGACAGTGTCAAGGAAGGATGACTGACAAATGGCTCCCGTGAAGGACTTGAGCGGCCCCTGGAACGTCACCACCACGCATCCGGCTGCCGGTGAGCACGAGGGTCACGCGCTGGGGATCGTCGCCGGGGCAGGACGACGAGCCGATCAGCAACGACACCGTGGAAGTGCACGTGCGGTACGCGTCGTGCTCGTGCGGGTGGGTCCGGCCAGCTGCGCACCGCCCCCGGTGCCCGCGAGCAGCCTCTGCGGACCCGCCGGTACCGGGCTCAGACCCGGGAGGTCCTGCGCCCGAGTGGGATGCCCACGTCGGTCAGTGGCTCCCTGAGCCGCTGTCGGCCCCGGACCCAACCGAAGACACCCCCGCCGCCCCGCCGGAGCCGCAGGGAGCATCTGAGCGTCCACAGCGACGGCGGCCGAGCAAGCGCGCCAAGCCGGTCGAGCCGACGGCCGCGCCGGAAGCCGCGGCCGGTCGTCGTCGAGGACCAGGCGGTGCCCGAGCCCGACCCCGGAGCTCGTCTAGTCGAGGCCGCTGCCGTCGCCGGTACCGGCAGCCGCCGCTGCCCGCCGAGCGAACGACGCCCTCACCGACGCCGTACGCGAAGCGCGCCAAGCCGGGATCTCCTGGGCCAAAATCGGCGCCGCCACGTCGATGAGCCCGCCAGGCCGCACACGAGCGCTGGCGCGTCCTCTGACCACAGCCCGTCACTGACCCAGATCAAGATCAAATGCACCACCGCACCACCGCACCACCGCACCACCGCACCACCGCACCACCGCACCTATGCCATCACATGGTCTTGAAGGCCGCGTAGCCACCCACCGTGTTCAGCTGCATCGTCGTCGTATCGACGACACGGCGTTTCCTTAGGAAAACGCCTAACTTGGGTCCGCCGGAGGCGCCCACCCAGACACGCCCCTGGCCGAAGATCATCAGATGATGCATAGGTCCTGGCGGTCCTGGCGGTCCTGGCCGTCGCCCTCAGAGCGCCGTAGCGGGCCGGTAGTAGCTCCGGCGCCGTTCCCCGGCGCTGTTCGGGGTCCTTCCGGCCGCGAGCGCGGCTTTTGAGCCACGCAAACGGGGCGTCTCCGGGGGTCGAGCCTGGACGGCGCGTTCGGTGGTGTCAGCCTCGAACTCGAAGGCCAGGCCCCCGGGCGTCGAGCCAGGCGCGCGCGGCGGGAACTCCGCCGTGGCGAGTCGCGATGATCAGGTCCTCCGCGACCGGGTAGATCTTCTTCCAGCTCCGGGGCCGGGAGGACTCCTGCCAGCTCTCCACCTCCGTCTTCTTCGGCGATCTCCTCGTCCCTTGACCTCGGTGACCCCGCAGCGCTGCTTGGAGGCCGTTGGACCACACGAGCTGCTGCATGCCGTGGCTGCCCTGTTCCCACTCCTGCCAGAGCGCGACGTCGCGCTCGTTGCCGGTGTCGATCGCGTCGGCGAGGATCTGGAACGGCGTGCGGGAGCCGCGCTTGCCGCGCTTCCACCGGCCACCGGCGGTCTCGAAGGCCAGCTTCGAGATGTACTTGCCCATCTTCTCCACCGCGCCGTTACCGACCCGCACGTCGATGCCGTGCTCGGCGGTGGCGCTCATGCCCTTCTTCGCCAGCCCCGCGGCCCAGCGGGTGTAGACCTCGCAGGTCAGAGCAGGAATCTCCGCGCTCACATCGGTCGGGAAGATCAACAGGGCGTGGATGTGGAGGTGCCAGCCGTTGAGGTCGGTGTGGGTGCCCTCCACTCCCCGGACATAGTCCATGTCCAGGTCCGTCTTCCACCGCTTTCCCCGCGACTGTGTGAGGTGTCGCCACGCGCGCTCAGCGCTCGGCGAAGTTCGCGCAGGCTGTGGCCCCGGTGGTGGCGCATCGTCAGGGTCAGCAGTGCGACCGTGCCCCCCCGTCGGCGTTCCAGTTGATCAGCTGTTCGAGATCCTTCGAGCGGCGCGCACTGATCTTGGCCGAGCACACCGGCACGCCCACACGCTGCCGCAGGTCGCCAGGCCGCCGAAGCCTGCGGTGCCCGGTTCCCCCTCCGGTCCGGCGTGTGGTGCAACGAGACCTCTCCACCCTCGTTGGTCGAGACCCGACCGCACTTCTTGACCCGCGACAGGCTCGTGATCGCGGCCAGCTCCCGGCGAGCCCGGTACTTGTCGCGTAGCGCCTGATCCTGCGGTCCCAGAAGGCCCCCGCGTGGTCCTGACCTGCGGTGGCCGCACTTTTCGCGTCGTTACCAAGCGCGGCCGCCGAAGGGCGCACCGAAGCCAGCGCGGCCGTCACCGCACACCGCCACGACGACGACGGCCGTGTCCGGCACCCGGCAGAGCCGGGCACCGGCCCGCCTCAGCCTCCGGCCGGCGGGCCGGGCCCGGCACTGCCAAGCGCACACCTACGGCGACGCCGACAAACGGTCCGGTGCCAGCTGCGAGGGCGTGGTGCCCTCCCTCGAACCGGCCGAGGATCGAATGCTGATCAGAACCCGTCAAGGGCGGCTGCGCCGTCGCTCCGCGATCTTCGACCCTTGACTGAACCTGCCCAGCCTTCAAGCGGCCTATATCGAGGAAGGGCAGGCGTCGAGACGGGCTGTGGAGCCGCTGGGGCGAGCCGCTGCCTGTTTCCGGGGTGGGGAAGTGCCCTCGTCGCGTAGCGCCGCGCTGGGGGGCTCTAGGTACGCTGTGGGTAGCCACGTTGGCCGGTGCTCCGATCGCTTCGCAGGGTGACCATTTCCGGCCGACGTGCGGGCCCCCGGGATGCCAGTCCTGGGGCTCACTTCTGTGTCGACCTGGTTGCTAACTCTGGCCTGATCAGGCCGCTACCTCGTGGAGGCGCGCCGCGCCGTCCGCGATCTCGTCCCAGTAGCGGGCGTAGTCGGCGTCCTCCGAGGGGCCCATCAGCCGCGGTCCGCGGACCCGGCCCAACGGCCGGGCGGGTGCCTGGACCAGCGCGACCCCGGGCGGGGCGAGCTGGTGCTCCTCGAGGTGATCGCGGGCGGACTGGCCGTGGAGCATCACCAGGGCCTCCGGGTCGTCGAGCCGGAAGCTGATCCGCAGGCCGAGCTGACCGCGCTCGAAACCACCGACGACGGTCGCGTCCGCGCGCTGGGTGACCACCATCAGCCGCAGGCCCGCCTTGTGTCCCTCGGAGACCAGGCGGCCGTAGAGCGCGAGGAGCTGCTCACGCATCTTCGGCTGGCCCTTCTCGACCGGGGCCGTCGACGCCAGGCGCAGCAGCCCGGCGAACTCTTCGAGCACGACCACGATCAGCGGGAACCCGGCATGGAAGCGGGTGAACTTGTCCCGGCGAGGCGGCAGGTTCCGGATCCGGGTGTCCATCTCCGCGACCAGGCGGACCAGCAGATCCCGGTGTGCCTCAACGTCGGCCGACCCGGTGGCCTGCCACTCGTGGTGCCGGGTACCCACGTAGGGACGGCCCAGAAGCAACCCAGACAGGTCAGACCCCGCGATCAGGACATCGTCGAGGCGGGCGAGCTGCGCCAGCGCCGAATAGCACCACACGCTCTTGCCCGAGCGGGTCGCGCCCTGAATGCAGACGTGCGGCCCCTCCACCCAGGACTGGCGCAGAGGGTTGCCGAGCTCGTCTCGGGCGATGGTGATCTCCACGTCGGAGACCGACAGCCCGCGGCCGGCCAACGGAGCCGG
>NZ_MCIS01000015.1:0-30226 GCF_001932475.1 Pseudonocardia sp. Ae717_Ps2 | reverse complement strand
GACTTCCGTGCTGACGAGGCGTCGCGGCGGATCGCGGCGGCGCTGGGCTATGACCGGATCCGGGTCTACCCGCGCGGATCGGAGTGGGTCCGGATCGAGCTGCTGATCGGCGACCCCCTCGACGGCGAGGTCCCGGCTCCGTTGGCCGGCCGCGGGCTGTCGGTCTCCGACGTGGAGATCACCATCGCCCGAGACGAGCTCGGCAACCCTCTGCGCCAGTCCTGGGTGGAGGGGCCGCACGTCTGCATTCAGGGCGCGACCCGCTCGGGCAAGAGCGTGTGGTGCTATTCGGCGCTGGCGCAGCTCGCCCGCCTCGACGATGTCCTGATCGCGGGGTCTGACCTGTCTGGGTTGCTTCTGGGCCGTCCCTACGTGGGTACCCGGCACCACGAGTGGCAGGCCACCGGGTCGGCCGACGTTGAGGCACACCGGGATCTGCTGGTCCGCCTGGTCGCGGAGATGGACACCCGGATCCGGAACCTGCCGCCTCGCCGGGACAAGTTCACCCGCTTCCATGCCGGGTTCCCGCTGATCGTGGTCGTGCTCGAAGAGTTCGCCGGGCTGCTGCGCCTGGCGTCGACGGCCCCGGTCGAGAAGGGCCAGCCGAAGATGCGTGAGCAGCTCCTCGCGCTCTACGGCCGCCTGGTCTCCGAGGGACACAAGGCGGGCCTGCGGCTGATGGTGGTCACCCAGCGCGCGGACGCGACCGTCGTCGGTGGTTTCGAGCGCGGTCAGCTCGGCCTGCGGATCAGCTTCCGGCTCGACGACCCGGAGGCCCTGGTGATGCTCCACGGCCAGTCCGCCCGCGATCACCTCGAGGAGCACCAGCTCGCCCCGCCCGGGGTCGCGCTGGTCCAGGCACCCGCCCGGCCGTTGGGCCGGGTCCGCGGACCGCGGCTGATGGGCCCCTCGGAGGACGCCGACTACGCCCGCTACTGGGACGAGATCGCGGACGGCGCGGCGCGCCTCCACGAGGTAGCGGCCTGATCAGGCCAGAGTTAGCAACCAGGTCGACACAGAAGTGAGCCCCCAGGACTGGCATCCCGGGGGCCCGCACGTCGGCCGGAAATGGTCACCCTGCGAAGCGATCGGAGCACCGGCCAACGTGGCTACCCACAGCGTACCTAGAGCCCCCAGCGCGGCGCTACGCGACGAGGGCACTTCCCCACCCCGGAAACAGGCAGCGGCTCGCCCCAGCGGCTCCACAGCCCGTCTCGACGCCTGCCCTTCCTCGATATAGGCCGCTTGAAGGCTGGGCAGGTTCAGTCAAGGGTCGAAGATCGCGGAGCGACGGCGCAGCCGCCCTTGACGGGTTCTGATCAGCATTCGATCCTCGGCCGGTTCGAGGGAGGGCACCACGCCCTCGCAGCTGGCACCGGACCGTTTGTCGGCGTCGCCGTAGGTGTGCGCTTGGCAGTGCCGGGCCCGGCCCGCCGGCCGGAGGCTGAGGCGGGCCGGTGCCCGGCTCTGCCGGGTGCCGGACACGGCCGTCGTCGTCGTGCGGTGTGCGGTGACGGCCGCGCTGGCTTCGGTGCGCCCTTCGGCGGCCGCGCTTGGTAACGACGCGAAAAGTGCGGCCACCGCAGTCAGGACCACGCGGGGCCTTCTGGGACGCCAGGATCAGGCGCTACGCGACAAGTACCGGGCTCGCCGGGAGCTGGCCGCGATCACGAGCCTGTCGCGGGTCAAGAAGTGCGGTCGGGTCTCGACCAACGAGGGTGGAGAGGTCTCGTTGCACCACACGCCCGGACCGGAGGGGGAACCGGGCACCGCAGGCTTCGGCGGCCTGGCGACCTGCGGCAGCGTGTGGGCGTGCCCGGTGTGCTCGGCCAAGATCAGTGCGCGCCGCTCGAAGGATCTCGAACAGCTGATCAACTGGAACGCCGACCGGGGGGCACGGTCGCACTGCTGACCCTGACGATGCGCCACCACCGGGGCCACAGCCTGCGCGAACTTCGCCGAGCGCTGAGCGCGGCGTGGCGACACCTCACACAGTCGCGGGGGTGGAAGCGGTGGAAGACGGACCTGGACATGGACTATGTCCGGGGAGTGGAGGGCACCCACACCGACCTCAACGGCTGGCACCTCCACATCCACGCCCTGTTGATCTTCCCGACCGATGTGAGCGCGGAGATTCCTGCTCTGACCTGCGAGGTCTACACCCGCTGGGCCGCGGGGCTGGCGAAGAAGGGCATGAGCGCCACCGCCGAGCACGCATCGACGTGCGGGTCGGTAACGGCGCGGTGGAGAAGATGGGCAAGTACATCTCGAAGCTGGCCTTCGAGACCGCCGGTGGCCGGTGGAAGCGCGGCAAGCGCGGCTCCCGCACGCCGTTCCAGATCCTCGCCGACGCGATCGACACCGCAACGAGCGCGACGTCGCGCTCTGGCAGGAGTGGGAACAGGGCAGCCACGGCATGCAGCAGCTCGTGTGGTCCAACGGCCTCAAGCAGCGCTGCGGGGTCACCGAGGTCAAGGACGAGGAGATCGCCGAAGAAGACGGAGGTGGAGAGCTGGCAGGATCCTCCCGGCCCGGAGCTGGAAGAAGATCTACCCGGTCGCGGAGGACCTGATCATCGCGACTCGCCACGGCGGAGTTCCCGCCGCGCGCGCCTGGCTCGACGCCCGGGCCTGGCCTTCGAGTTCGAGGCTGACACCACCGAACGCGCCGTCCAGCTCGACCCCGGAGACGCCCCGTTTGCGTGGCTCAAAGCCGCGCTCGCGGCCGAAGACCCCGAACAGCGCCGGGAACGGCGCCGGAGCTACTACCGGCCCGCTACGGCGCTCTGAGGGCGACGGCCAGGACCGCCAGGACCGCCAGGACCTATGCATCATCTGATGATCTTCGGCCAGGGCGTGGTCTGGGTGGGCGCCTCCGGCGGACCCAAG
Organism: Pseudonocardia sp. Ae717_Ps2; assembly: GCF_001932475.1. Classification (NCBI taxonomy): domain Bacteria; kingdom Bacillati; phylum Actinomycetota; class Actinomycetes; order Pseudonocardiales; family Pseudonocardiaceae; genus Pseudonocardia; species Pseudonocardia sp. Ae717_Ps2. The sequence goes on along the minus strand of NZ_MCIS01000015.1, from coordinate 27,338 downwards.
TTAGGCCGTTTTCCTAAGGAAACGCCGTGTCGTCGATACGACGACGATGCAGCTGAACACGGTGGGTGGCTACGCGGCCTTCAAGACCATGTGATGCATAGGTGCGGTGGTGCGGTGGTGCGGTGGTGCGGTGGTGCGGTGGTGCATTTGATCTTGATCTGGGTCAGTGACGGGCTGTGGTCAGAGGACGCGCCAGCGCTCGTGTGCGGCCTGGCGGCTCATCGACGTGGCGGCGCCGATCTTGGCCCAGGAGATCCCGGCTTGGCGCGCTTCGCGTACGGCGTCGGTGAGGGCGTCGTTCGCTCGGCGGCAGCGGCGGCTGCGGTACCGGCGACGGCAGCGGCCTCGACTAGACGAGCTCCGGGGTCGGGCTCGGGCACCGCCTGGTCCTCGACGACGACGGCCGCGGCTTCCGGCGCGGCCGTCGGCTCGACCGGCTTGGCGCGCTTGCTCGGCCGCCGTCGCTGTGGACGCTCAGATGCTCCCTGCGGCTCCGGCGGGGCGGCGGGGGTGTCTTCGGTTGGGTCCGGGGCCGACAGCGGCTCAGGGAGCCACTGACCGACGTGGGCATCCCACTCGGGGCGCAGGACCTCCCGGGTCTGAGCCCGGTACCGGCGGGTCCGCAGAGGCTGCTCGCGGGCACCGGGGGCGGTGCGCAGCTGGCCGGACCACCCGCACGAGCACGACGCGTACCGCACGTGCACTTCCACGGTGTCGTTGCTGATCGGCTCGTCGTCCTGCCCGGCGACGATCCCCAGCGCGTGACCCTCGTGCTCACCGGCAGCCGGATGCGTGGTGGTGACGTTCCAGGGGCCGCTCAAGTCCTTCACGGGAGCCATTTGTCAGTCATCCTTCCTTGACACTGTCAGTCAAGCTTGCCTGGCGAAATAACCAATCGTCAAGATAGCCTGACAATTAACTGTCAGGACAGCTTGGCAATGCTGTCAAGAAGCCCTGACGTTGCCAGTCAGGTATTACTGACAACTGATGAGTGCCGGACTGGCCGGCCAACCGCGGCGATGGGGGCTCTGCCGCGATTGGCCAGGAACCTACATCGCCACTGTGTAGGTCTGCTCTGCTCGATCACCAGTTGCTACGAAGGTGCTGGTTTCCAGCTCGATCTGGCTCGCGTCGCGCGTGGTCCGCAGCGTGATCAGCACGGGTACGCCAGGCGGGATCGACATGACGTCCCGTTCGTCCGGGTCAGGCATCCGAGTGCTCACTCGTTCGGTTGTCTGTGCAGGCTGGTATCCGGCCTCGCGCATGAACGAGTACAGGTCGGTCCGCTCGTGGGCGTCCTTGTCGGCCGGGTCGTACCCGGTCTCTGAGTGGATTCGCGCACCTACCTCGCCTGGGAGCCACTGATCGTGCAGCAACACGATGTGGCGGCCCTTGTAGTACCGCCGGACTCGGTGGACAACCCGATCCCCCCGGCCAATGCCGAGGCGCTGCGCTACTTCGTGGTTCGCGACGTCGTAGGACGCCTCGACGGTCTCGATCTTTGAGTCATCCCCGTGGTGCTCCCCCACGCGGGATGCGCGTCTCCGGGCTGGCTGTGCATGTCCACGGTGCCGAGGTCGCGCACGACTGTTCCGACACCTGACAGCGGCGTCACCAGGCCCTCGTTGGCAAGGGCCGACACCGCGCTGCGCACGGTCTCCCGCGCTACCTCGTACGTCGCCATCAACTCGGGGAGTGCGGGGAGGGTCGACCCCGGCGGATAGGTGCCGTTGGTGATCCTTTCTCGCAGCTCGCGGGCGATCTTCTCGTACTTCCGGGCCATCGTCTGACCTCCTCTGATTCATACGTCTAGACCTTTGAGGGGACTCATGCTACGGTAGTTCTATCAGTCCAGACGTCCAGACCTTCGAGGCTGCGAACTGAGGACAAGAACCACAGGACGGTCTGGCCCCGGAGTGGCGGATCGAAAAACATGGGAGATGCGCATGTCGAACCAGGGCCCGATGAACTTCAAGATCGACCCGACGAGTTTCACGATGGTGATGGTCATGGACCTGGCGCCGAAGCTGAAGTTCGGCAGCGACACCGATCAGGAGTGCTTGCGGAACGGCACCCCGAAGTGGGTTGCCCAGGTCACGGTGGGGTTCCAGGCGTTCGGGCGGCCGTCGTTTTCGGTGCTGAACGTGACGATCGCGTCGCACGAGGACCCGCGCCACGGGTTTTCAGCCCGGGATGCCCTGCGAGCTGGTCGGCTTCGAGGTCGGCGTGATGGACAAGACGATCAAGGACAAGAACACCGGTGAGGACAAGGTCGTCGGGGCGCAGGTCTACTACCGCGCCGACGCGATCCGCCCGATCGGCGGCTCGGGCCGGAAGAACGAGCAGGCCGCGTGATGGCGGGCCGCCGGTGGCCGGTGCTCGACGGCCAGATGGGCCTCGTGCTGGTGGTGCTGACCTGCACCTCGTGCCAGCACGCCGAGGAGATCCCGGACGACGGCGGCCGCCTGCCGGATCAGTGCCCCCGCTGCGACGGCTGGGCTTTCACCGGCGCACTCGTGTCGACCACCTCCACCGCTGTCGCTAGCTGATCAAGGAGCAAAGGCATGTCCGAGCGGATCGCGATCACCGTCCTGACGGCGCTGGGGGCCCTGCTGGGTCATCACGGCGGGGACTACTTGGCCCAGGACGACTGCATGTCGGCCCACAAGCAGCACCGCACCGGGCAGGGTCGCCGGGAACTTGCTCTGCACGCCTCCACCTATGCCGCGGCGCAGGCCGTCACGAAGTGGGCGTTCTACCGGACTGCCGGTGTCCGGGTCCCGTGGCTGGCCCAGCTCACCGGCGTGGTGGCGGAGGGCGTGGTGCATGCGGTGATCGATGACGGCCGTCTGCTCGCTCGGTTTGCCGCGATCCCGGGTCGCCAGCGTGACGAGCACGGCGCCCGGATCGGCCGACAGAAGCGGTTCCACGGCCTGGCTGATCACGGAGTGAACGGTCGCGCCCTGATGGATCAGGCCGTCCACCACCAGGTGCAGATCCCTGTTGGTGTCGCCGTCACTACCGCGGTCGCCGCCCTCATCGCCCGCTGAGCAACTGACCCCCGCTCGACCACGGCCCCGGCCCGGAGAACCCCTCCCGGACCGGGGCCGTCTTCACGACAGGAGCACTGATCATGTGGAGCAGGCAGCGCGCCGAGGATCGGGCCGCCCGCGAGTTCGTCGACCGGCTGGTGAACCCGTGGCGCCGGGTCTGTGAGCGGGTTCCGGGGCTCTCGCACACGGTGCAGGTCGCCTCCGGCACCACGATCGTCATCCCGACCCTGGCCCGGGCGGACCTGTCGGGGCCGGACCCGGTGCTGGTGGTGCGCAAGATCCACGGCCAGCTCATCGAGGACTTCCGTGCTGACGAGGCGTCGCGGCGGATCGCGGCGGCGCTGGGCTATGACCGGATCCGGGTCTACCCGCGCGGATCGGAGTGGGTCCGGATCGAGCTGCTGATCGGCGACCCCCTCGACGGCGAGGTCCCGGCTCCGTTGGCCGGCCGCGGGCTGTCGGTCTCCGACGTGGAGATCACCATCGCCCGAGACGAGCTCGGCAACCCTCTGCGCCAGTCCTGGGTGGAGGGGCCGCACGTCTGCATTCAGGGCGCGACCCGCTCGGGCAAGAGCGTGTGGTGCTATTCGGCGCTGGCGCAGCTCGCCCGCCTCGACGATGTCCTGATCGCGGGGTCTGACCTGTCTGGGTTGCTTCTGGGCCGTCCCTACGTGGGTACCCGGCACCACGAGTGGCAGGCCACCGGGTCGGCCGACGTTGAGGCACACCGGGATCTGCTGGTCCGCCTGGTCGCGGAGATGGACACCCGGATCCGGAACCTGCCGCCTCGCCGGGACAAGTTCACCCGCTTCCATGCCGGGTTCCCGCTGATCGTGGTCGTGCTCGAAGAGTTCGCCGGGCTGCTGCGCCTGGCGTCGACGGCCCCGGTCGAGAAGGGCCAGCCGAAGATGCGTGAGCAGCTCCTCGCGCTCTACGGCCGCCTGGTCTCCGAGGACACAAGGCGGGCCTGCGGCTGATGGTGGTCACCCAGCGCGCGGACGCGACCGTCGTCGGTGGTTTCGAGCGCGGTCAGCTCGGCCTGCGGATCAGCTTCCGGCTCGACGACCCGGAGGCCCTGGTGATGCTCCACGGCCAGTCCGCCCGCGATCACCTCGAGGAGCACCAGCTCGCCCCGCCCGGGGTCGCGCTGGTCCAGGCACCCGCCCGGCCGTTGGGCCGGGTCCGCGGACCGCGGCTGATGGGCCCCTCGGAGGACGCCGACTACGCCCGCTACTGGGACGAGATCGCGGACGGCGCGGCGCGCCTCCACGAGGTAGCGGCCTGATCAGGCCAGAGTTAGCAACCAGGTCGACACAGAAGTGAGCCCCCAGGACTGGCATCCCGGGGGCCCGCACGTCGGCCGGAAATGGTCACCCTGCGAAGCGATCGGAGCACCGGCCAACGTGGCTACCCACAGCGTACCTAGAGCCCCCCAGCGCGGCGCTACGCGACGAGGGCACTTCCCCACCCCGGAAACAGGCAGCGGCTCGCCCCAGCGGCTCCACAGCCCGTCTCGACGCCTGCCCTTCCTCGATATAGGCCGCTTGAAGGCTGGGCAGGTTCAGTCAAGGGTCGAAGATCGCGGAGCGACGGCGCAGCCGCCCTTGACGGGTTCTGATCAGCATTCGATCCTCGGCCGGTTCGAGGGAGGGCACCACGCCCTCGCAGCTGGCACCGGACCGTTTGTCGGCGTCGCCGTAGGTGTGCGCTTGGCAGTGCCGGGCCCGGCCCGCCGGCCGGAGGCTGAGGCGGGCCGGTGCCCGGCTCTGCCGGGTGCCGGACACGGCCGTCGTCGTCGTGGCGGTGTGCGGTGACGGCCGCGCTGGCTTCGGTGCGCCCTTCGGCGGCCGCGCTTGGTAACGACGCGAAAAGTGCGGCCACCGCAGGTCAGGACCACGCGGGGCCTTCTGGGACCGCCAGGATCAGGCGCTACGCGACAAGTACCGGGCTCGCCGGGAGCTGGCCGCGATCACGAGCCTGTCGCGGGTCAAGAAGTGCGGTCGGGTCTCGACCAACGAGGGTGGAGAGGTCTCGTTGCACCACACGCCCGGACCGGAGGGGGAACCGGGCACCGCAGGCTTCGGCGGCCTGGCGACCTGCGGCAGCGTGTGGGCGTGCCCGGTGTGCTCGGCCAAGATCAGTGCGCGCCGCTCGAAGGATCTCGAACAGCTGATCAACTGGAACGCCGACCGGGGGGGCACGGTCGCACTGCTGACCCTGACGATGCGCCACCACCGGGGCCACAGCCTGCGCGAACTTCGCCGAGCGCTGAGCGCGGCGTGGCGACACCTCACACAGTCGCGGGGGTGGAAGCGGTGGAAGACGGACCTGGACATGGACTATGTCCGGGGAGTGGAGGGCACCCACACCGACCTCAACGGCTGGCACCTCCACATCCACGCCCTGTTGATCTTCCCGACCGATGTGAGCGCGGAGATTCCTGCTCTGACCTGCGAGGTCTACACCCGCTGGGCCGCGGGGCTGGCGAAGAAGGGCATGAGCGCCACCGCCGAGCACGGCATCGACGTGCGGGTCGGTAACGGCGCGGTGGAGAAGATGGGCAAGTACATCTCGAAGCTGGCCTTCGAGACCGCCGGTGGCCGGTGGAAGCGCGGCAAGCGCGGCTCCCGCACGCCGTTCCAGATCCTCGCCGACGCGATCGACACCGGCAACGAGCGCGACGTCGCGCTCTGGCAGGAGTGGGAACAGGGCAGCCACGGCATGCAGCAGCTCGTGTGGTCCAACGGCCTCAAGCAGCGCTGCGGGGTCACCGAGGTCAAGGACGAGGAGATCGCCGAAGAAGACGGAGGTGGAGAGCTGGCAGGAGTCCTCCCGGCCCGGAGCTGGAAGAAGATCTACCCGGTCGCGGAGGACCTGATCATCGCGACTCGCCACGGCGGAGTTCCCGCCGCGCGCGCCTGGCTCGACGCCCGGGGCCTGGCCTTCGAGTTCGAGGCTGACACCACCGAACGCGCCGTCCAGCTCGACCCCGGAGACGCCCCGTTTGCGTGGCTCAAAGCCGCGCTCGCGGCCGAAGACCCCGAACAGCGCCGGGAACGGCGCCGGAGCTACTACCGGCCCGCTACGGCGCTCTGAGGGCGACGGCCAGGACCGCCAGGACCGCCAGGACCTATGCATCATCTGATGATCTTCGGCCAGGGGCGTGGTCTGGGTGGGCGCCTCCGGCGGACCCAAGTTAGGCGTTTTCCTAAGGAAACGCCGTGTCGTCGATACGACGACGATGCAGCTGAACACGGTGGGTGGCTACGCGGCCTTCAAGACCATGTGATGCATAGGTGCGGTGGTGCGGTGGTGGTGCGGTGGTGCGGTGGTGCGTGGTGCATTTGATCTTGATCTGGGTCAGTGACGGGCTGTGGTCAGAGGACGCGCCAGCGCTCGTGTGCGGCCTGGCGGCTCATCGACGTGGCGGCGCCGATCTTGGCCCAGGAGATCCCGGCTTGGCGCGCTTCGCGTACGGCGTCGGTGAGGGCGTCGTTCGCTCGGCGGGCAGCGGCGGCTGCGGTACCGGCGACGGCAGCGGCCTCGACTAGACGAGCTCCGGGGTCGGGCTCGGGCACCGCCTGGTCCTCGACGACGACGGCCGCGGCTTCCGGCGCGGCCGTCGGCTCGACCGGCTTGGCGCGCTTGCTCGGCCGCCGTCGCTGTGGACGCTCAGATGCTCCCTGCGGCTCCGGCGGGGCGGCGGGGGTGTCTTCGGTTGGGTCCGGGGCCGACAGCGGCTCAGGGAGCCACTGACCGACGTGGGCATCCCACTCGGGGCGCAGGACCTCCCGGGTCTGAGCCCGGTACCGGCGGGTCCGCAGAGGCTGCTCGCGGGCACCGGGGGCGGTGCGCAGCTGGCCGGACCACCCGCACGAGCACGACGCGTACCGCACGTGCACTTCCACGGTGTCGTTGCTGATCGGCTCGTCGTCCTGCCCGGCGACGATCCCCAGCGCGTGACCCTCGTGCTCACCGGCAGCCGGATGCGTGGTGGTGACGTTCCAGGGGCCGCTCAAGTCCTTCACGGGAGCCATTTGTCAGTCATCCTTCCTTGACACTGTCAGTCAAGCTTGCCTGGCGAAATAACCAATCGTCAAGATAGCCTGACAATTAACTGTCAGGACAGCTTGGCAATGCTGTCAAGAAGCCCTGACGTTGCCAGTCAGGTATTACTGACAACTGATGAGTGCCGGACTGGCCGGCCAACCGCGGCGATGGGGGCTCTGCCGCGATTGGCCAGGAACCTACATCGCCACTGTGTAGGTCTGCTCTGCTCGATCACCAGTTGCTACGAAGGTGCTGGTTTCCAGCTCGATCTGGCTCGCGTCGCGCGTGGTCCGCAGCGTGATCAGCACGGGTACGCCAGGCGGGATCGACATGACGTCCCGTTCGTCCGGGTCAGGCATCCGAGTGCTCACTCGTTCGGTTGTCTGTGCAGGCTGGTATCCGGCCTCGCGCATGAACGAGTACAGGTCGGTCCGCTCGTGGGCGTCCTTGTCGGCCGGGTCGTACCCGGTCTCTGAGTGGATTCGCGCACCTACCTCGCCTGGGAGCCACTGATCGTGCAGCAACACGATGTGGCGGCCCTTGTAGTACCGCCGGACTCGGTGGACAACCCGATCCCCCCGGCCAATGCCGAGGCGCTGCGCTACTTCGTGGTTCGCGACGTCGTAGGACGCCTCGACGGTCTCGATCTTTGAGTCATCCCCGGTGGTGCTCCCCCACGCGGGATGCGCGTCTCCGGGCTGGCTGTGCATGTCCACGGTGCCGAGGTCGCGCACGACTGTTCCGACACCTGACAGCGGCGTCACCAGGCCCTCGTTGGCAAGGGCCGACACCGCGCTGCGCACGGTCTCCCGCGCTACCTCGTACGTCGCCATCAACTCGGGGAGTGCGGGAGGGTCGACCCCGGCGGATAGGTGCCGTTGGTGATCCTTTCTCGCAGCTCGCGGGCGATCTTCTCGTACTTCCGGGCCATCGTCTGACCTCCTCTGATTCATACGTCTAGACCTTTGAGGGGACTCATGCTACGGTAGTTCTATCAGTCCAGACGTCCAGACCTTCGAGGCTGCGAACTGAGGACAAGAACCACAGGACGGTCTGGCCCCGGAGTGGCGGATCGAAAAACATGGGAGATGCGCATGTCGAACCAGGGCCCGATGAACTTCAAGATCGACCCGACGAGTTTCACGATGGTGATGGTCATGGACCTGGCGCCGAAGCTGAAGTTCGGCAGCGACACCGATCAGGAGTGCTTGCGGAACGGCACCCCGAAGTGGGTTGCCCAGGTCACGGTGGGGTTCCAGGCGTTCGGGCGGCCGTCGTTTTCGGTGCTGAACGTGACGATCGCGTCGCACGAGGACCCGCGCCACGGGTTTCAGCCCGGGATGCCCTGCGAGCTGGTCGGCTTCGAGGTCGGCGTGATGGACAAGACGATCAAGGACAAGAACACCGGTGAGGACAAGGTCGTCGGGGCGCAGGTCTACTACCGCGCCGACGCGATCCGCCCGATCGGCGGCTCGGGCCGGAAGAACGAGCAGGCCGCGTGATGGCGGGCCGCCGGTGGCCGGTGCTCGACGGCCAGATGGGCCTCGTGCTGGTGGTGCTGACCTGCACCTCGTGCCAGCACGCCGAGGAGATCCCGGACGACGGCGGCCGCCTGCCGGATCAGTGCCCCCGCTGCGACGGCTGGGCTTTCACCGGCGCACTCGTGTCGACCACCTCCACCGCTGTCGCTAGCTGATCAAGGAGCAAAGGCATGTCCGAGCGGATCGCGATCACCGTCCTGACGGCGCTGGGGCCCTGCTGGGTCATCACGGCGGGGACTACTTGGCCCAGGACGACTGCATGTCGGCCCACAAGCAGCACCGCACCGGGCAGGGTCGCCGGGAACTTGCTCTGCACGCCTCCACCTATGCCGCGGCGCAGGCCGTCACGAAGTGGGCGTTCTACCGGACTGCCGGTGTCCGGGTCCCGTGGCTGGCCCAGCTCACCGGCGTGGTGGCGGAGGGCGTGGTGCATGCGGTGATCGATGACGGCCGTCTGCTCGCTCGGTTTGCCGCGATCCCGGGTCGCCAGCGTGACGAGCACGGCGCCCGGATCGGCCGACAGAAGCGGTTCCACGGCCTGGCTGATCACGGAGTGAACGGTCGCGCCCTGATGGATCAGGCCGTCCACCACCAGGTGCAGATCCCTGTTGGTGTCGCCGTCACTACCGCGGTCGCCGCCCTCATCGCCCGCTGAGCAACTGACCCCCGCTCGACCACGGCCCCGGCCCGGAGAACCCCCTCCCGGACCGGGGCCGTCTTCACGACAGGAGCACTGATCATGTGGAGCAGGCAGCGCGCCGAGGATCGGGCCGCCCGCGAGTTCGTCGACCGGCTGGTGAACCCGTGGCGCCGGGTCTGTGAGCGGGTTCCGGGGCTCTCGCACACGGTGCAGGTCGCCTCCGGCACCACGATCGTCATCCCGACCCTGGCCCGGGCGGACCTGTCGGGGCCGGACCCGGTGCTGGTGGTGCGCAAGATCCACGGCCAGCTCATCGAGGACTTCCGTGCTGACGAGGCGTCGCGGCGGATCGCGGCGGCGCTGGGCTATGACCGGATCCGGGTCTACCCGCGCGGATCGGAGTGGGTCCGGATCGAGCTGCTGATCGGCGACCCCCTCGACGGCGAGGTCCCGGCTCCGTTGGCCGGCCGCGGGCTGTCGGTCTCCGACGTGGAGATCACCATCGCCCGAGACGAGCTCGGCAACCCTCTGCGCCAGTCCTGGGTGGAGGGGCCGCACGTCTGCATTCAGGGCGCGACCCGCTCGGGCAAGAGCGTGTGGTGCTATTCGGCGCTGGCGCAGCTCGCCCGCCTCGACGATGTCCTGATCGCGGGGTCTGACCTGTCTGGGTTGCTTCTGGGCCGTCCCTACGTGGGTACCCGGCACCACGAGTGGCAGGCCACCGGGTCGGCCGACGTTGAGGCACACCGGGATCTGCTGGTCCGCCTGGTCGCGGAGATGGACACCCGGATCCGGAACCTGCCGCCTCGCCGGGACAAGTTCACCCGCTTCCATGCCGGGTTCCCGCTGATCGTGGTCGTGCTCGAAGAGTTCGCCGGGCTGCTGCGCCTGGCGTCGACGGCCCCGGTCGAGAAGGGCCAGCCGAAGATGCGTGAGCAGCTCCTCGCGCTCTACGGCCGCCTGGTCTCCGAGGGACACAAGGCGGGCCTGCGGCTGATGGTGGTCACCCAGCGCGCGGACGCGACCGTCGTCGGTGGTTTCGAGCGCGGTCAGCTCGGCCTGCGGATCAGCTTCCGGCTCGACGACCCGGAGGCCCTGGTGATGCTCCACGGCCAGTCCGCCCGCGATCACCTCGAGGAGCACCAGCTCGCCCCGCCCGGGGTCGCGCTGGTCCAGGCACCCGCCCGGCCGTTGGGCCGGGTCCGCGGACCGCGGCTGATGGGCCCCTCGGAGGACGCCGACTACGCCCGCTACTGGGACGAGATCGCGGACGGCGCGGCGCGCCTCCACGAGGTAGCGGCCTGATCAGGCCAGAGTTAGCAACCAGGTCGACACAGAAGTGAGCCCCCAGGACTGGCATCCCGGGGGCCCGCACGTCGGCCGGAAATGGTCACCCTGCGAAGCGATCGGAGCACCGGCCAACGTGGCTACCCACAGCGTACCTAGAGCCCCCCAGCGCGGCGCTACGCGACGAGGGCACTTCCCCACCCCGGAAACAGGCAGCGGCTCGCCCCAGCGGCTCCACAGCCCGTCTCGACGCCTGCCCTTCCTCGATATAGGCCGCTTGAAGGCTGGGCAGGTTCAGTCAAGGGTCGAAGATCGCGGAGCGACGGCGCAGCCGCCCTTGACGGGTTCTGATCAGCATTCGATCCTCGGCCGGTTCGAGGGAGGGCACCACGCCCTCGCAGCTGGCACCGGACCGTTTGTCGGCGTCGCCGTAGGTGTGCGCTTGGCAGTGCCGGGCCCGGCCCGCCGGCCGGAGGCTGAGGCGGGCCGGTGCCCGGCTCTGCCGGGTGCCGGACACGGCCGTCGTCGTCGTGGCGGTGTGCGGTGACGGCCGCGCTGGCTTCGGTGCGCCCTTCGGCGGCCGCGCTTGGTAACGACGCGAAAAGTGCGGCCACCGCAGGTCAGGACCACGCGGGGGCCTTCTGGGACCGCCAGGATCAGGCGCTACGCGACAAGTACCGGGCTCGCCGGGAGCTGGCCGCGATCACGAGCCTGTCGCGGGTCAAGAAGTGCGGTCGGGTCTCGACCAACGAGGGTGGAGAGGTCTCGTTGCACCACACGCCCGGACCGGAGGGGAACCGGGCACCGCAGGCTTCGGCGGCCTGGCGACCTGCGGCAGCGTGTGGGCGTGCCCGGTGTGCTCGGCCAAGATCAGTGCGCGCCGCTCGAAGGATCTCGAACAGCTGATCAACTGGAACGCCGACCGGGGGGCACGGTCGCACTGCTGACCCTGACGATGCGCCACCACCGGGGCCACAGCCTGCGCGAACTTCGCCGAGCGCTGAGCGCGGCGTGGCGACACCTCACACAGTCGCGGGGTGGAAGCGGTGGAAGACGGACCTGGACATGGACTATGTCCGGGGAGTGGAGGGCACCCACACCGACCTCAACGGCTGGCACCTCCACATCCACGCCCTGTTGATCTTCCCGACCGATGTGAGCGCGGAGATTCCTGCTCTGACCTGCGAGGTCTACACCCGCTGGGCCGCGGGGCTGGCGAAGAAGGGCATGAGCGCCACCGCCGAGCACGGCATCGACGTGCGGGTCGGTAACGGCGCGGTGGAGAAGATGGGCAAGTACATCTCGAAGCTGGCCTTCGAGACCGCCGGTGGCCGGTGGAAGCGCGGCAAGCGCGGCTCCCGCACGCCGTTCCAGATCCTCGCCGACGCGATCGACACCGGCAACGAGCGCGACGTCGCGCTCTGGCAGGAGTGGGAACAGGGCAGCCACGGCATGCAGCAGCTCGTGTGGTCCAACGGCCTCAAGCAGCGCTGCGGGGTCACCGAGGTCAAGGACGAGGAGATCGCCGAAGAAGACGGAGGTGGAGAGCTGGCAGGAGTCCTCCCGGCCCGGAGCTGGAAGAAGATCTACCCGGTCGCGGAGGACCTGATCATCGCGACTCGCCACGGCGGAGTTCCCGCCGCGCGCGCCTGGCTCGACGCCCGGGGCCTGGCCTTCGAGTTCGAGGCTGACACCACCGAACGCGCCGTCCAGCTCGACCCCGGAGACGCCCCGTTTGCGTGGCTCAAAGCCGCGCTCGCGGCCGAAGACCCCGAACAGCGCCGGGAACGGCGCCGGAGCTACTACCGGCCCGCTACGGCGCTCTGAGGGCGACGGCCAGGACCGCCAGGACCGCCAGGACCTATGCATCATCTGATGATCTTCGGCCAGGGGCGTGGTCTGGGTGGGCGCCTCCGGCGGACCCAAGTTAGGCGTTTTCCTAAGGAAACGCCGTGTCGTCGATACGACGACGATGCAGCTGAACACGGTGGGTGGCTACGCGGCCTTCAAGACCATGTGATGCATAGGTGCGGTGGTGCGGTGGTGCGGTGGTGCGGTGGTGCGGTGGTGCATTTGATCTTGATCTGGGTCAGTGACGGGCTGTGGTCAGAGGACGCGCCAGCGCTCGTGTGCGGCCTGGCGGCTCATCGACGTGGCGGCGCCGATCTTGGCCCAGGAGATCCCGGCTTGGCGCGCTTCGCGTACGGCGTCGGTGAGGGCGTCGTTCGCTCGGCGGGCAGCGGCGGCTGCGGTACCGGCGACGGCAGCGGCCTCGACTAGACGAGCTCCGGGGTCGGGCTCGGGCACCGCCTGGTCCTCGACGACGACGGCCGCGGCTTCCGGCGCGGCCGTCGGCTCGACCGGCTTGGCGCGCTTGCTCGGCCGCCGTCGCTGTGGACGCTCAGATGCTCCCTGCGGCTCCGGCGGGGCGGCGGGGTGTCTTCGGTTGGGTCCGGGGCCGACAGCGGCTCAGGGAGCCACTGACCGACGTGGGCATCCCACTCGGGGCGCAGGACCTCCCGGGTCTGAGCCCGGTACCGGCGGGTCCGCAGAGGCTGCTCGCGGGCACCGGGGCGGTGCGCAGCTGGCCGGACCACCCGCACGAGCACGACGCGTACCGCACGTGCACTTCCACGGTGTCGTTGCTGATCGGCTCGTCGTCCTGCCCGGCGACGATCCCCAGCGCGTGACCCTCGTGCTCACCGGCAGCCGGATGCGTGGTGGTGACGTTCCAGGGGCCGCTCAAGTCCTTCACGGGAGCCATTTGTCAGTCATCCTTCCTTGACACTGTCAGTCAAGCTTGCCTGGCGAAATAACCAATCGTCAAGATAGCCTGACAATTAACTGTCAGGACAGCTTGGCAATGCTGTCAAGAAGCCCTGACGTTGCCAGTCAGGTATTACTGACAACTGATGAGTGCCGGACTGGCCGGCCAACCGCGGCGATGGGGGCTCTGCCGCGATTGGCCAGGAACCTACATCGCCACTGTGTAGGTCTGCTCTGCTCGATCACCAGTTGCTACGAAGGTGCTGGTTTCCAGCTCGATCTGGCTCGCGTCGCGCGTGGTCCGCAGCGTGATCAGCACGGGTACGCCAGGCGGGATCGACATGACGTCCCGTTCGTCCGGGTCAGGCATCCGAGTGCTCACTCGTTCGGTTGTCTGTGCAGGCTGGTATCCGGCCTCGCGCATGAACGAGTACAGGTCGGTCCGCTCGTGGGCGTCCTTGTCGGCCGGGTCGTACCCGGTCTCTGAGTGGATTCGCGCACCTACCTCGCCTGGGAGCCACTGATCGTGCAGCAACACGATGTGGCGGCCCTTGTAGTACCGCCGGACTCGGTGGACAACCCGATCCCCCCGGCCAATGCCGAGGCGCTGCGCTACTTCGTGGTTCGCGACGTCGTAGGACGCCTCGACGGTCTCGATCTTTGAGTCATCCCCGGTGGTGCTCCCCCACGCGGGATGCGCGTCTCCGGGCTGGCTGTGCATGTCCACGGTGCCGAGGTCGCGCACGACTGTTCCGACACCTGACAGCGGCGTCACCAGGCCCTCGTTGGCAAGGGCCGACACCGCGCTGCGCACGGTCTCCCGCGCTACCTCGTACGTCGCCATCAACTCGGGGAGTGCGGGAGGGTCGACCCCGGCGGATAGGTGCCGTTGGTGATCCTTTCTCGCAGCTCGCGGGCGATCTTCTCGTACTTCCGGGCCATCGTCTGACCTCCTCTGATTCATACGTCTAGACCTTTGAGGGACTCATGCTACGGTAGTTCTATCAGTCCAGACGTCCAGACCTTCGAGGCTGCGAACTGAGGACAAGAACCACAGGACGGTCTGGCCCCGGAGTGGCGGATCGAAAAACATGGGAGATGCGCATGTCGAACCAGGGCCCGATGAACTTCAAGATCGACCCGACGAGTTTCACGATGGTGATGGTCATGGACCTGGCGCCGAAGCTGAAGTTCGGCAGCGACACCGATCAGGAGTGCTTGCGGAACGGCACCCCGAAGTGGGTTGCCCAGGTCACGGTGGGTTCCAGGCGTTCGGGCGGCCGTCGTTTTCGGTGCTGAACGTGACGATCGCGTCGCACGAGGACCCGCGCCACGGGTTTCAGCCCGGGATGCCCTGCGAGCTGGTCGGCTTCGAGGTCGGCGTGATGGACAAGACGATCAAGGACAAGAACACCGGTGAGGACAAGGTCGTCGGGGCGCAGGTCTACTACCGCGCCGACGCGATCCGCCCGATCGGCGGCTCGGGCCGGAAGAACGAGCAGGCCGCGTGATGCGGGCCGCCGGTGGCCGGTGCTCGACGGCCAGATGGGCCTCGTGCTGGTGGTGCTGACCTGCACCTCGTGCCAGCACGCCGAGGAGATCCCGGACGACGGCGGCCGCCTGCCGGATCAGTGCCCCCGCTGCGACGGCTGGGCTTTCACCGGCGCACTCGTGTCGACCACCTCCACCGCTGTCGCTAGCTGATCAAGGAGCAAAGGCATGTCCGAGCGGATCGCGATCACCGTCCTGACGGCGCTGGGGCCCTGCTGGGTCATCACGGCGGGGACTACTTGGCCCAGGACGACTGCATGTCGGCCCACAAGCAGCACCGCACCGGGCAGGGTCGCCGGGAACTTGCTCTGCACGCCTCCACCTATGCCGCGGCGCAGGCCGTCACGAAGTGGGCGTTCTACCGGACTGCCGGTGTCCGGGTCCCGTGGCTGGCCCAGCTCACCGGCGTGGTGGCGGAGGGCGTGGTGCATGCGGTGATCGATGACGGCCGTCTGCTCGCTCGGTTTGCCGCGATCCCGGGTCGCCAGCGTGACGAGCACGGCGCCCGGATCGGCCGACAGAAGCGGTTCCACGGCCTGGCTGATCACGGAGTGAACGGTCGCGCCCTGATGGATCAGGCCGTCCACCACCAGGTGCAGATCCCTGTTGGTGTCGCCGTCACTACCGCGGTCGCCGCCCTCATCGCCCGCTGAGCAACTGACCCCCGCTCGACCACGGCCCCGGCCCGGAGAACCCCCTCCCGGACCGGGGCCGTCTTCACGACAGGAGCACTGATCATGTGGAGCAGGCAGCGCGCCGAGGATCGGGCCGCCCGCGAGTTCGTCGACCGGCTGGTGAACCCGTGGCGCCGGGTCTGTGAGCGGGTTCCGGGCTCTCGCACACGGTGCAGTCGCCTCCGGCACCACGATCGTCATCCCGACCCTGGCCCGGGCGGACCTGTCGGGCCGGACCCGGTGCTGGTGGTGCGCAAGATCCACGGCCAGCTCATCGAGGACTTCCGTGCTGACGAGGCGTCGCGGCGGATCGCGGCGGCGCTGGGCTATGACCGGATCCGGGTCTACCCGCGCGGATCGGAGTGGGTCCGGATCGAGCTGCTGATCGGCGACCCCCTCGACGGCGAGGTCCCGGCTCCGTTGGCCGGCCGCGGGCTGTCGGTCTCCGACGTGGAGATCACCATCGCCCGAGACGAGCTCGGCAACCCTCTGCGCCAGTCCTGGGTGGAGGGGCCGCACGTCTGCATTCAGGGCGCGACCCGCTCGGGCAAGAGCGTGTGGTGCTATTCGGCGCTGGCGCAGCTCGCCCGCCTCGACGATGTCCTGATCGCGGGTCTGACCTGTCTGGGTTGCTTCTGGGCCGTCCCTACGTGGGTACCCGGCACCACGAGTGGCAGGCCACCGGGTCGGCCGACGTTGAGGCACACCGGGATCTGCTGGTCCGCCTGGTCGCGGAGATGGACACCCGGATCCGGAACCTGCCGCCTCGCCGGGACAAGTTCACCCGCTTCCATGCCGGGTTCCCGCTGATCGTGGTCGTGCTCGAAGAGTTCGCCGGGCTGCTGCGCCTGGCGTCGACGGCCCCGGTCGAGAAGGGCCAGCCGAAGATGCGTGAGCAGCTCCTCGCGCTCTACGGCCGCCTGGTCTCCGAGGGACACAAGCGGGCCTGCGGCTGATGGTGGTCACCCAGCGCGCGGACGCGACCGTCGTCGGTGGTTTCGAGCGCGGTCAGCTCGGCCTGCGGATCAGCTTCCGGCTCGACGACCCGGAGGCCCTGGTGATGCTCCACGGCCAGTCCGCCCGCGATCACCTCGAGGAGCACCAGCTCGCCCCGCCCGGGGTCGCGCTGGTCCAGGCACCCGCCCGGCCGTTGGGCCGGGTCCGCGGACCGCGGCTGATGGGCCCCTCGGAGGACGCCGACTACGCCCGCTACTGGGACGAGATCGCGGACGGCGCGGCGCGCCTCCACGAGGTAGCGGCCTGATCAGGCCAGAGTTAGCAACCAGGTCGACACAGAAGTGAGCCCCCAGGACTGGCATCCCGGGGGCCCGCACGTCGGCCGGAAATGGTCACCCTGCGAAGCGATCGGAGCACCGGCCAACGTGGCTACCCACAGCGTACCTAGAGCCCCCCAGCGCGGCGCTACGCGACGAGGGCACTTCCCCACCCCGGAAACAGGCAGCGGCTCGCCCCAGCGGCTCCACAGCCCGTCTCGACGCCTGCCCTTCCTCGATATAGGCCGCTTGAAGGCTGGGCAGGTTCAGTCAAGGGTCGAAGATCGCGGAGCGACGGCGCAGCCGCCCTTGACGGGTTCTGATCAGCATTCGATCCTCGGCCGGTTCGAGGGAGGCACCACGCCCTCGCAGCTGGCACCGGACCGTTTGTCGGCGTCGCCGTAGGTGTGCGCTTGGCAGTGCCGGGCCCGGCCCGCCGGCCGGAGGCTGAGGCGGGCCGGTGCCCGGCTCTGCCGGGTGCCGGACACGGCCGTCGTCGTCGTGGCGGTGTGCGTGACGGCCGCGCTGGCTTCGGTGCGCCCTTCGGCGGCCGCGCTTGTAACGACGCGAAAAGTGCGGCCACCGCAGGTCAGGACCACGCGGGGGCCTTCTGGGACCGCCAGGATCAGGCGCTACGCGACAAGTACCGGGCTCGCCGGAGCTGGCCGCGATCACGAGCCTGTCGCGGGTCAAGAAGTGCGGTCGGGTCTCGACCAACGAGGGTGGAGAGGTCTCGTTGCACCACACGCCCGGACCGGAGGGGAACCGGGCACCGCAGGCTTCGGCGGCCTGGCGACCTGCGGCAGCGTGTGGGCGTGCCCGGTGTGCTCGGCCAAGATCAGTGCGCGCCGCTCGAAGGATCTCGAACAGCTGATCAACTGGAACGCCGACCGGGGGGCACGGTCGCACTGCTGACCCTGACGATGCGCCACCACCGGGGCCACAGCCTGCGCGAACTTCGCCGAGCGCTGAGCGCGGCGTGGCGACACCTCACACAGTCGCGGGGTGGAAGCGGTGGAAGACGGACCTGGACATGGACTATGTCCGGGAGTGGAGGGCACCCACACCGACCTCAACGGCTGGCACCTCCACATCCACGCCCTGTTGATCTTCCCGACCGATGTGAGCGCGGAGATTCCTGCTCTGACCTGCGAGGTCTACACCCGCTGGCCGCGGGCTGGCGAAGAAGGCATGAGCGCCACCGCCGAGCACGGCATCGACGTGCGGGTCGGTAACGGCGCGGTGGAGAAGATGGGCAAGTACATCTCGAAGCTGGCCTTCGAGACCGCCGGTGGCCGGTGGAAGCGCGGCAAGCGCGGCTCCCGCACGCCGTTCCAGATCCTCGCCGACGCGATCGACACCGGCAACGAGCGCGACGTCGCGCTCTGGCAGGAGTGGGAACAGGGCAGCCACGGCATGCAGCAGCTCGTGTGGTCCAACGCCTCAAGCAGCGCTGCGGGTCACCGAGTCAAGGACGAGGAGATCGCCGAAGAAGACGGAGGTGGAGAGCTGGCAGGAGTCCTCCCGGCCCGGAGCTGGAAGAAGATCTACCCGGTCGCGGAGGACCTGATCATCGCGACTCGCCACGGCGGAGTTCCCGCCGCGCGCGCCTGGCTCGACGCCCGGGGCCTGGCCTTCGAGTTCGAGGCTGACACCACCGAACGCGCCGTCCAGCTCGACCCCGGAGACGCCCCGTTTGCGTGGCTCAAAGCCGCGCTCGCGGCCGAAGACCCCGAACAGCGCCGGGAACGGCGCCGGAGCTACTACCGGCCCGCTACGGCGCTCTGAGGGCGACGGCCAGGACCGCCAGGACCGCCAGGACCTATGCATCATCTGATGATCTTCGGCCAGGGGCGTGGTCTGGGTGGGCGCCTCCGGCGGACCCAAGTTAGGCGTTTTCCTAAGGAAACGCCGTGTCGTCGATACGACGACGATGCAGCTGAACACGGTGGGTGGCTACGCGGCCTTCAAGACCATGTGATGCATAGGTGCGTGGTGCGGTGGTGCGGTGGTCGGTGGTGCGGTGGTGCATTTGATCTTGATCTGGGTCAGTGACGGGCTGTGGTCAGAGGACGCGCCAGCGCTCGTGTGCGGCCTGGCGGCTCATCGACGTGGCGGCGCCGATCTTGGCCCAGGAGATCCCGGCTTGGCCGCTTCGCGTACGGCGTCGGTGAGGGCGTCGTTCGCTCGGCGGGCAGCGGCGGCTGCGGTACCGGCGACGGCAGCGGCCTCGACTAGACGAGCTCCGGGGTCGGGCTCGGGCACCGCCTGGTCCTCGACGACGACGGCCGCGGCTTCCGGCGCGGCCGTCGGCTCGACCGGCTTGGCGCGCTTGCTCGGCCGCCGTCGCTGTGGACGCTCAGATGCTCCCTGCGGCTCCGGCGGGCGGCGGGGTGTCTTCGGTTGGGTCCGGGCCGACAGCGGCTCAGGGAGCCACTGACCGACGTGGGCATCCCACTCGGGGCGCAGACCTCCCGGGTCTGAGCCCGGTACCGGCGGGTCCGCAGAGCTGCTCGCGGGCACCGGGGCGGTGCGCAGCTGGCCGGACCACCCGCACGAGCACGACGCGTACCGCACGTGCACTTCCACGGTGTCGTTGCTGATCGGCTCGTCGTCCTGCCCGGCGACGATCCCCAGCGCGTGACCCTCGTGCTCACCGGCAGCCGGATGCGTGGTGGTGACGTTCCAGGGGCCGCTCAAGTCCTTCACGG
Organism: Pseudonocardia sp. Ae717_Ps2; assembly: GCF_001932475.1. NCBI lineage: Bacteria > Bacillati > Actinomycetota > Actinomycetes > Pseudonocardiales > Pseudonocardiaceae > Pseudonocardia > Pseudonocardia sp. Ae717_Ps2. The sequence continues at coordinate 7,791 of NZ_MCIS01000015.1, read as the reverse complement.
GAGCCATTTGTCAGTCATCCTTCCTTGACACTGTCAGTCAAGCTTGCCTGGCGAAATAACCAATCGTCAAGATAGCCTGACAATTAACTGTCAGGACAGCTTGGCAATGCTGTCAAGAAGCCCTGACGTTGCCAGTCAGGTATTACTGACAACTGATGAGTGCCGGACTGGCCGGCCAACCGCGGCGATGGGGCTCTGCCGCGATTGGCCAGGAACCTACATCGCCACTGTGTAGGTCTGCTCTGCTCGATCACCAGTTGCTACGAAGGTGCTGGTTTCCAGCTCGATCTGGCTCGCGTCGCGCGTGTCCGCAGCGTGATCAGCACGGGTACGCCAGGCGGGATCGACATGACGTCCCGTTCGTCCGGGTCAGGCATCCGAGTGCTCACTCGTTCGGTTGTCTGTGCAGGCTGGTATCCGGCCTCGCGCATGAACGAGTACAGGTCGGTCCGCTCGTGGGCGTCCTTGTCGGCCGGTCGTACCCGGTCTCTGAGTGGATTCGCGCACCTACCTCGCCTGGGAGCCACTGATCGTGCAGCAACACGATGTGGCGGCCCTTGTAGTACCGCCGGACTCGGTGGACAACCCGATCCCCCCGGCCAATGCCGAGCGCTGCGCTACTTCGTGGTTCGCGACGTCGTAGGACGCCTCGACGGTCTCGATCTTGAGTCATCCCCGTGGTGCTCCCCCACGCGGGATGCGCGTCTCCGGGCTGGCTGTGCATGTCCACGGTGCCGAGGTCGCGCACGACTGTTCCGACACCTGACAGCGGCGTCACCAGCCCTCGTTGGCAAGGGCCGACACCGCGCTGCGCACGGTCTCCCGCGCTACCTCGTACGTCGCCATCAACTCGGGGAGTGCGGGGAGGGTCGACCCCGGCGGATAGGTGCCGTTGGTGATCCTTTCTCGCAGCTCGCGGGCGATCTTCTCGTACTTCCGGGCCATCGTCTGACCTCCTCTGATTCATACGTCTAGACCTTTGAGGGACTCATGCTACGGTAGTTCTATCAGTCCAGACGTCCAGACCTTCGAGGCTGCGAACTGAGGACAAGAACCACAGGACGGTCTGGCCCCGGAGTGGCGGATCGAAAAACATGGGAGATGCGCATGTCGAACCAGGGCCCGATGAACTTCAAGATCGACCCGACGAGTTTCACGATGGTGATGGTCATGGACCTGGCGCCGAAGCTGAAGTTCGCAGCGACACCGATCAGGAGTGCTTGCGGAACGGCACCCCGAAGTGGTTGCCCAGGTCACGGTGGGGTTCCAGGCGTTCGGCGGCCGTCGTTTCGGTGCTGAACGTGACGATCGGCGTCGCACGAGGACCCGCGCCACGGGTTTCAGCCCGGGATGCCCTGCGAGCTGGTCGGCTTCGAGGTCGGCGTGATGGACAAGACGATCAAGGACAAGAACACCGGTGAGGACAAGGTCGTCGGGGCGCAGGTCTACTACCGCGCCGACGCGATCCGCCCGATCGGCGGCTCGGGCCGGAAGAACGAGCAGGCCGCGTGATGCGGGCCGCCGGTGGCCGGTGCTCGACGGCCAGATGGGCCTCGTGCTGGTGGTGCTGACCTGCACCTCGTGCCAGCACGCCGAGGAGATCCCGGACGACGGCGGCCGCCTGCCGGATCAGTGCCCCCGCTGCGACGGCTGGGCTTTCACCGGCGCACTCGTGTCGACCACCTCCACCGCTGTCGCTAGCTGATCAAGGAGCAAAGGCATGTCCGAGCGGATCGCGATCACCGTCCTGACGGCGCTGGGGCCCTGCTGGGTCATCACGCGGGGACTACTTGGCCCAGGACGACTGCATGTCGGCCCACAAGCAGCACCGCACCGGGCAGGGTCGCCGGGAACTTGCTCTGCACGCCTCCACCTATGCCGCGGCGCAGGCCGTCACGAAGTGGGCGTTCTACCGGACTGCCGGTGTCCGGGTCCCGTGGCTGGCCCAGCTCACCGGCGTGGGGCGGAGGGCGTGGTGCATGCGGTGATCGATGACGGCCGTCTGCTCGCTCGGTTTGCCGCGATCCCGGGCGCCAGCGTGACGAGCACGGCGCCCGGATCGGCCGACAGAAGCGGTTCCACGGCCTGGCTGATCACGGAGTGAACGGTCGCGCCCTGATGGATCAGGCCGTCCACCACCAGGTGCAGATCCCTGTTGGTGTCGCCGTCACTACCGCGGTCGCCGCCCTCATCGCCCGCTGAGCAACTGACCCCCGCTCGACCACGGCCCCGGCCCGGAGAACCCCCTCCCGGACCGGGGCCGTCTTCACGACAGGAGCACTGATCATGTGGAGCAGGCAGCGCGCCGAGGATCGGGGCCGCCCGCCGAGTTCGTCGACCGGCTGGTGAACCCGTGGCGCCGGGTCTGTGAGCGGGTTCCGGGGCTCTCGCACACGGTGCAGGTCGCCTCCGGCACCACGATCGTCATCCCGACCCTGGCCCGGGCGGACCTGTCGGGCCGGACCCGGTGCTGGTGGTGCGCAAGATCCACGGCCAGCTCATCGAGGACTTCCGTGCTGACGAGGCGTCGCGGCGGATCGCGGCGGCGCTGGGCTATGACCGGATCCGGGTCTACCCGCGCGGATCGGAGTGGGTCCGGATCGAGCTGCTGATCGGCGACCCCCTCGACGGCGAGGTCCCGGCTCCGTTGGCCGGCCGCGGGCTGTCGGTCTCCGACGTGGAGATCACCATCGCCCGAGACGAGCTCGGCAACCCTCTGCGCCAGTCCTGGGTGGAGGGCCGCACGTCTGCATTCAGGGCGCGACCCGCTCGGGCAAGAGCGTGTGGTGCTATTCGGCGCTGGCGCAGCTCGCCCGCCTCGACGATGTCCTGATCGCGGGGTCTGACCTGTCTGGGTTGCTTCTGGGCCGTCCCTACGTGGGTACCCGGCACCACGAGTGGCAGGCCACCGGGTCGGCCGACGTTGAGGCACACCGGGATCTGCTGGTCCGCCTGGTCGCGGAGATGGACACCCGGATCCGGAACCTGCCGCCTCGCCGGGACAAGTTCACCCGCTTCCATGCCGGGTTCCCGCTGATCGTGGTCGTGCTCGAAGAGTTCGCCGGGCTGCTGCGCCTGGCGTCGACGGCCCCGGTCGAGAAGGGCCAGCCGAAGATGCGTGAGCAGCTCCTCGCGCTCTACGGCCGCCTGGTCTCCGAGGGACACAAGGCGGGCCTGCGGCTGATGGTGGTCACCCAGCGCGCGGACGCGACCGTCGTCGGTGGTTTCGAGCGCGGTCAGCTCGGCCTGCGGATCAGCTTCCGGCTCGACGACCCGGAGGCCCTGGTGATGCTCCACGGCCAGTCCGCCCGCGATCACCTCGAGGAGCACCAGCTCGCCCCGCCCGGGGTCGCGCTGGTCCAGGCACCCGCCCGGCCGTTGGGCCGGGTCCGCGGACCGCGGCTGATGGCCCCTCGGAGGACGCCGACTACGCCCGCTACTGGGACGAGATCGCGGACGGCGCGGCGCGCCTCCACGAGGTAGCGGCCTGATCAGGCCAGAGTTAGCAACCAGGTCGACACAGAAGTGAGCCCCCAGGACTGGCATCCCGGGGGCCCGCACGTCGGCCGGAAATGGTCACCCTGCGAAGCGATCGGAGCACCGGCCAACGTGGCTACCCACAGCGTACCTAGAGCCCCCAGCGCGGCGCTACGCGACGAGGGCACTTCCCCACCCCGGAAACAGGCAGCGGCTCGCCCCAGCGGCTCCACAAGCCCGTCTCGACGCCTGCCTTCCTCGATATAGGCCGCTTGAAGGCTGGGCAGGTTCAGTCAAGGGTCGAAGATCGCGGAGCGACGGCGCAGCCGCCCTTGACGGGTTCTGATCAGCATTCGATCCTCGGCCGGTTCGAGGGAGGGCACCACGCCCTCGCAGCTGGCACCGGACCGTTTGTCGGCGTCGCCGTAGGTGTGCGCTTGGCAGTGCCGGGCCCGGCCCGCCGGCCGGAGGCTGAGGCGGGCCGGTGCCCGGCTCTGCCCGGGTGCCGGACACGGCCGTCGTCGTCGTGCGGTGTGCGGTGACGGCCGCGCTGGCTTCGGTGCGCCCTTCGCGGCCGCGCTGGTAACGACGCGAAAAGTGCGGCCACCGCAGGTCAGGACCACGCGGGGGCCTTCTGGGACCGCCAGGATCAGGCGCTACGCGACAAGTACCGGGCTCGCCGGGAGCTGGCCGCGATCACGAGCCTGTCGCGGGTCAAGAAGTGCGGTCGGGTCTCGACCAACGAGGGTGGAGAGGTCTCGTTGCACCACACGCCCGGACCGGAGGGGAACCGGGCACCGCAGGCTTCGGCGGCCTGGCGACCTGCGGCAGCGTGTGGGCGTGCCCGGTGTGCTCGGCCAAGATCAGTGCGCGCCGCTCGAAGGATCTCGAACAGCTGATCAACTGGAACGCCGACCGGGGGGGCACGGTCGCACTGCTGACCCTGACGATGCGCCACCACCGGGGCCACAGCCTGCGCGAACTTCGCCGAGCGCTGAGCGCGGCGTGGACACCTCACACAGTCGCGGGGTGGAAGCGGTGGAAGACGGACCTGGACATGGACTATGTCCGGGGAGTGGAGGGCACCCACACCGACCTCAACGGCTGGCACCTCCACATCCACGCCCTGTTGATCTTCCCGACCGATGTGAGCGCGGAGATTCCTGCTCTGACCTGCGAGGTCTACACCCGCTGGGCCGCGGGGCTGGCGAAGAAGGGCATGAGCGCCACCGCCGAGCACGGCATCGACGTGCGGGTCGGTAACGGCGCGGTGGAGAAGATGGGCAAGTACATCTCGAAGCTGGCCTTCGAGACCGCCGGTGGCCGGTGGAAGCGCGGCAAGCGCGGCTCCCGCACGCCGTTCCAGATCCTCGCCGACGCGATCGACACCGGCAACGAGCGCGACGTCGCGCTCTGGCAGGAGTGGGAACAGGGCAGCCACGGCATGCAGCAGCTCGTGTGGTCCAACGGCCTCAAGCAGCGCTGCGGGGTCACCGAGGTCAAGGACGAGGAGATCGCCGAAGAAGACGGAGGTGGAGAGCTGGCAGGAGTCCTCCCGGCCCGGAGCTGGAAGAAGATCTACCCGGTCGCGGAGGACCTGATCATCGCGACTCGCCACGGCGGAGTTCCCGCCGCGCGCGCCTGGCTCGACGCCCGGGGCCTGGCCTTCGAGTTCGAGGCTGACACCACCGAACGCGCCGTCCAGCTCGACCCCGGAGACGCCCCGTTTGCGTGGCTCAAAGCCGCGCTCGCGGCCGAAGACCCCGAACAGCGCCGGGAACGGCGCCGGAGCTACTACCGGCCCGCTACGGCGCTCTGAGGGCGACGGCCAGGACCGCCAGGACCGCCAGGACCTATGCATCATCTGATGATCTTCGGCCAGGGGCGTGGTCTGGGTGGGCGCCTCCGGCGGACCCAAGTTAGGCGTTTTCCTAAGGAAACGCCGTGTCGTCGATACGACGACGATGCAGCTGAACACGGTGGGTGGCTACGCGGCCTTCAAGACCATGTGATGCATAGGTGCGGTGGTGCGGTGGTGCGGTGGTGCGGTGGTGCGGGTGCATTTGATCTTGATCTGGGTCAGACGGGCTGTGGTCAGAGGACGCGCCAGCGCTCGTGTGCGGCCTGGCGGCTCATCGACGTGGCGGCGCCGATCTTGGCCCAGGAGATCCCGGCTTGGCGCGCTTCGCGTACGGCGTCGGTGAGGGCGTCGTTCGCTCGGCGGGCAGCGGCGGCTGCGGTACCGGCGACGGCAGCGGCCTCGACTAGACGAGCTCCGGGGTCGGGCTCGGGCACCGCCTGGTCCTCGACGACGACGGCCGCGGCTTCCGGCGCGGCCGTCGGCTCGACCGGCTTGGCGCGCTTGCTCGGCCGCCGTCGCTGTGGACGCTCAGATGCTCCCTGCGGCTCCGGCGGGGCGGCGGGGGGTGTCTTCGGTTGGGTCCGGGCCGACAGCGGCTCAGGGAGCCACTGACCGACGTGGGCATCCCACTCGGGGCGCAGGACCTCCCGGGTCTGAGCCCGGTACCGGCGGGTCCGCAGAGGCTGCTCGCGGGCACCGGGGGCGGTGCGCAGCTGGCCGGACCACCCGCACGAGCACGACGCGTACCGCACGTGCACTTCCACGGTGTCGTTGCTGATCGGCTCGTCGTCCTGCCCGGCGACGATCCCCAGCGCGTGACCCTCGTGCTCACCGGCAGCCGGATGCGTGGTGGTGACGTTCCAGGGGCCGCTCAAGTCCTTCACGGGAGCCATTTGTCAGTCATCCTTCCTTGACACTGTCAGTCAAGCTTGCCTGGCGAAATAACCAATCGTCAAGATAGCCTGACAATTAACTGTCAGGACAGCTTGGCAATGCTGTCAAGAAGCCCTGACGTTGCCAGTCAGGTATTACTGACAACTGATGAGTGCCGGACTGGCCGGCCAACCGCGGCGATGGGGGCTCTGCCGCGATTGGCCAGGAACCTACATCGCCACTGTGTAGGTCTGCTCTGCTCGATCACCAGTTGCTACGAAGGTGCTGGTTTCCAGCTCGATCTGGCTCGCGTCGCGCGTGGTCCGCAGCGTGATCAGCACGGGTACGCCAGGCGGGATCGACATGACGTCCCGTTCGTCCGGGTCAGGCATCCGAGTGCTCACTCGTTCGGTTGTCTGTGCAGGCTGGTATCCGGCCTCGCGCATGAACGAGTACAGGTCGGTCCGCTCGTGGGCGTCCTTGTCGGCCGGGTCGTACCCGGTCTCTGAGTGGATTCGCGCACCTACCTCGCCTGGGAGCCACTGATCGTGCAGCAACACGATGTGGCGGCCCTGTAGTACCGCCGGACTCGGTGGACAACCGATCCCCCCGGCCAATGCCGAGGCGCTGCGCTACTTCGTGGTTCGCGACGTCGTAGGACGCCTCGACGGTCTCGATCTTTGAGTCATCCCCGGTGGTGCTCCCCCACGCGGGATGCGCGTCTCCGGGCTGGCTGTGCATGTCCACGGTGCCGAGGTCGCGCACGACTGTTCCGACACCTGACAGCGGCGTCACCAGGCCCTCGTTGGCAAGGGCCGACACCGCGCTGCGCACGGTCCCGCGCTACCTCGTACGTCGCCATCAACTCGGGGAGTGCGGGGAGGGTCGACCCCGGCGGATAGGTGCCGTTGGTGATCCTTTCTCGCAGCTCGCGGGCGATCTTCTCGTACTTCCGGGCCATCGTCTGACCTCCTCTGATTCATACGTCTAGACCTTTGAGGGACTCATGCTACGGTAGTTCTATCAGTCCAGACGTCCAGACCTTCGAGGCTGCGAACTGAGGACAAGAACCACAGGACGGTCTGGCCCCGGAGTGGCGGATCGAAAAACATGGGAGATGCGCATGTCGAACCAGGGCCCGATGAACTTCAAGATCGACCCGACGAGTTTCACGATGGTGATGGTCATGGACCTGGCGCCGAAGCTGAAGTTCGGCAGCGACACCGATCAGGAGTGCTTGCGGAACGGCACCCCGAAGTGGGTTGCCCAGGTCACGGTGGGGTTCCAGGCGTTCGGCGGCCGTCGTTTTCGGTGCTGAACGTGACGATCGCGTCGCACGAGGACCCGCGCCACGGGTTTCAGCCCGGGATGCCCTGCGAGCTGGTCGGCTTCGAGGTCGGCGTGATGGACAAGACGATCAAGGACAGAACACCGGTGAGGACAAGGTCGTCGGGGCGCAGGTCTACTACCGCGCCGACGCGATCCGCCCGATCGGCGGCTCGGGCCGGAAGAACGAGCAGGCCGCGTGATGGCGGGCCGCCGGTGGCCGGTGCTCGACGGCCAGATGGGCCTCGTGCTGG
>NZ_MCIS01000014.1:0-30287 GCF_001932475.1 Pseudonocardia sp. Ae717_Ps2 | reverse complement strand
TGACCAGCAGACGTGGGTTGTCGGCACGGAGAGTCCCGGCCCCGATCATGATCGCGTCAGATTGGGCGCGGACCTCGTCGACACGGTCGAAATCAGCCGAGTTGGACAGCAGCAGTCGCTCGTCGGAGGCGTCGTCGATATAGCCGTCGATGGACATCGCCACGCTGAGCAGGACATACGGGCGCACAGCTGGACTCCTCTCGTCCTACTCCGCCGACACCGCGGCGGAGAATCGATCGTGGAACGTGCCAGCAATGCCCGTGGCACCTCGGGGAAGCACACGAGCAAGCTGGTCGCGATCCGCCCGGAATGGGTCTCCTGAGCGATCTGCAGAGCCTCGATACCCGCGGTCGCTGCTGCATCGCCGTCGTGGTTCCCCGCATGGGCCAGTGCCTGGCGGGCTAGATAGACCCCCTGGTCACGCCGGTAGCCGTGGGGCAGGGTGGCGATGGCGGTCTCGAACACGTCCACGGCTGCGTGGTACCGGCCTAAGGCAACGAGCGATCGGCCGCGCTGGGCCTCGATGTAGTTGCCATCGAGCCATCTGCCTCGTGTGGCGTCGCCCTTCGGCTTCGCAGCAGCCGCATGTGCCAAGTCGTATGCCCGATCCGTCTCAGTAGCAGCGCCTTCGAGCGCGAACCCGTGAGCTCCGTAGACCCGAGCGGTGCTCTCCAGCCGGCTGTTCGGAGCGATCCGGACAGCCGCATCGGCGATCTCGCGGGCGCTCTGGCCGTCGCCCATGTCGCTGGCCAGGTGCGCCTTCCTGCTGAGGACGTAGGCAGTCAGCTCGGGGTCCCCAGCAATGTGGGCCCACTCCAACGCACGGTCGGTCCAGAGCCTTGCGCCCTGGTGGTCACCCAGGTCCTGGTGCATCCATCCGCACAGCTCACCGAAGTTCGCCTGCAGGTGGACCAGCTCCTTGCCGTCGATCCCGCGCGCAGCTCGACGCGCGGCGTCAAGTTCACGAAGCTGTCCGAGGACCTCTGGGATGGCACGTCGGGGGCCCATCAGGTTGTCGATGGAGATCAGGGTGTCCCGAGCCGCTCGGAAGTAGGCCGCGGGCTTGATGCTCTCGCCGCCGAAAGCCGGTGAGTGCCCGAGGCCGGCCAAAGCGGCGCCGAACATGCCCGCCAGGAAATCTCGTCGCGATGCGGGCACGAAAACTGTCTCCCCTCTGGGCGTCTGACTCGCAACCAAGGGTCCGAGTTCCCCCGACGCTACTGCGTCAGCGGTTGAGTGCGAGCGCCCGACCAGCTCCTCCCGGAGCCGTTTCCCGGTACCCAGTACGTCGTCTGCACGCCCTGCGAGTTCAGGACTTGCCCTCCGCTCGCCCTTCTCGATGCGGCATAGCTGAGCTGGGGATACGTACAGCTGTCGGGCTAGCTGCGACTGCTTCAGTCCAGCTCGAAGGCGCGCCTCACGCAGGGCTTCCCCGAACGTCATGACAGATCACCGGAGCCGAATTGCCAAAATTTCCAAAGTGTTGTCAACGCCTGGCAATCACGAAGGTCTAGCCACCGTCCACGAATCGACCGATTGTTATGACGTGGCGCCTTCAAATCATCCTTCCGAGGCGGGCGACGAGCCCTCGACAGGCTCACCGGGGACTTCGTCAGGAAGAGCGTCGATCTGGCGACGTAGGGACTCCAGGTCCCATCTCAGATGACCTCCGGCGGTGCGCAGCTCGGTTCGACCACCCCCGCCTTCGCCCAGCGCCACAAACGTGGCCGGATCGACTCCGAGCTCTGTAGCCGCAACACCGGTTCCGACCAGTCGTCGCTTCCCTTGGACCGCCACGGCGCCACCATCCCACAACATCCGCAAAAAAAACCAGCCATGCAACCCTTTCAAGACTTCAGGGTCAGGCCTCTATCGTCCATGGCGCAACGCATGCAAGGTTTACAAGGCTCGTACAGCGACGGCCCCGACGGGCTGCATCCCCGTCGAGGCCCTTGCAGGGTCGCACACCAAGTCGAACGAAGGAGACGACCCGCATGTCCAACGGTACGTACGCGGTCGGGAGGGCCTACGAGGCCGCCGGCCCCAGCCCCCGTCACCTCGACGACCCGGGGCGCCACTGCCTCGGCGTCGACATCGAGGTGTTCTTCCCGATCGAGGAAGCGAACAGGCCGTCGCCGAGGCGCGCTCGATCTGCTCGGGGTGCCCGGTGCGGGCGCTGTGCGAGCAGGGGCCAGCGACGCCGGGAGTGGGGCGTCTGGGGCGGTACGACCCGCGAGGAGCGCCGGGCGAACCGGGCGAACCGGCGGATGCCGCGTCCCGCGGCCGCGGATCCGGCGGTGGCGGCGTGAGCATCGAGCGCACCTCTCTGCAGGAGCTGCTGGCCCTGGTGCCCGCGGCCCGTGAGGTACCCGAGGTCAGCGACGTCGTGTCGGGCGCGGACCTGGTCGGCGCCTACGCCCGTCAGACCGACGAGCTGGCCCGGATCGTCGAGGCCGCCATCGCCGAGCAGGACGTTCAGAACGCCGCCGAGGTCGCCGCGCTGAACCGCCGTCATCGCCGGCGGCGCCAGACGCTGCAGCTGCTCGCCGACGCCCTCGGTGAGCAGCACACCCAGCTCGACGAGGCCGAGTTCCAGGTCCGGCGCGAGCAGGACGCCCCGGCCACCGGATCGACGCAGGAGGACTGAGCATCGTGAGCACGACGGACTGGGCCGCCGCGCGCGTCGAGCGCCAGCGCGCCGCGGCTGACGCCGAGGAGCGCCGTGCCCGCGCGGAGTCGATCCGCGAGGAGACCGCAGCGCGCCGCGCCGAGCGCGCGGCCGCCACGGTCACCCAGCGGCGCGTCGACCGGCAAGTCGCACAGCAGGGCCGCCGTGACCTGTGGCGGGCCCGCGGGGTCGCGGGGCGGCGTTCGGCGCCCGCGGTGGCGGGCCTGGTGGCTTGCGCCGCGCCGACGCTGATCGCGACCTCGGGGCAGTACCAGTTCGGCAAGGACGTGATGCACCTGCCGGGGCTGTTGCCGGCGCTGGTGCCGCTGATGCTGGAGGGCGCAGCGTGGCTGCTGGCCTGGCGTCGTCACCAGGCCGAGCGGGGCCGGTCAGCCGGCCGGAAGTCTGGCGGCCGGGATGTGGACGATCGCGCTCACCGCCGCGGGCCTGAACCTGAGCCACTACCTGCCGAACTGGCAGGTCGGGACCGTGTTCGCGGTCGCGTCGCTTGGTCGGGTTCGGTCTGGTCGAGCTGCTGTCGCAGCACGAGCGGACCGCCCGCGCCGACGGGCTCCGTCGCCGGCGCCGGCTCACGGGCCTGGCCCGCGCCGCCCGGTTCCCGATCGTGTCGTGGCGGGCGTGGTCGCGGCGCCTGCAGCTCGGCCCCACCAGCGCCGACCCGATCGTCGACGCCGACGCCGCCTGGAACCACGCCTGGACCCTCACCCGCGCCGGGATGCTCGAAGTCGAGGTCGTCGACGCGCTGCTCTGCGAGGTCGAGGCCGCCGCGACCACCGCGGCCGAGCGGGACCAGGCCCTCGCCGACGTCGCAGCCGAACGGGACCGGGCAGTGGGCGAGGTCGCGGCTGTGCGCGGTGAGCTGGTCGAGCGTGAGCAGAGCCTGCTCGCCGCCGCCGAGCAGGCCCACGTCCGGCTCGCCGCCGCCGGCGAGGAGCTGGAGCACCTGAAGCAGGCCCACGACCAGGTCCTCACCGAGGCGGCCGCGCTGCGGTCGGAGCTGGACCGGCCCGGCGCGAACGCCGTGGGCGAGCAGCCCGGCCCCAGCACGGAGCACTCCGGCCGGGGCACCGAGCGCGCACTCGACAGCGAGGGGTTCGAGCCGGAGCTGGTCGAGGCGGGCCGTGCGATCGCCGAGCGGATGCACCTCGAGGAAGGCCGCCGGATCAGCCGGTCGCCCTGATCAGCGGGCTGCGGGCCGCCGGGCACGCGATCGGCACCGACCGCGCCAGCGCCCTGCTGGCCGTGCTTCACGAGGACCTCGACAGCGCCACCAGCAGGCAGGACCGCGTGCAGAACAGCAAGCAAATCGGCCAGCAGAATTGCGAGAGCGCGGCCATCGAGGCCGGGAGCGAGGCGGCATGAGCACCCCGACCAGCAACCGAGCGGGCCGGCGCCAGCGCCGGGCCCACGCCGAGGCCACCCTCGCCGATCGGATCGAGCACAAGGCCCGCGACCGCGCCGCAGCCGCGCACAGCGGCCACGAGCGGCTCGCCGCCGCCGTGGACTTCCTGCGCTCAGCCGCCGCCGCACAGCAGGTCTACGACCCCCAGGGCGTGGACCTGGCCCTCAACGACCTGTCCCGCCACGTCTGGCGGGCCGGGGAGGCCCTGATCGAGCAGCGCCGTCGCCACCAGCCCGGCGGCGTGGAGAGGAGCCCACGATGAGCCCCACCCCCTGCCCTGGGAAACCCCTGCGCCAGCGGATCGGTCCACCCCGCCGCCAGCCCGCCCGGACCTGCACGTCGTCGCCGACCGTCCGGCCGAGCCCGCCCGGGCCGACCGGGCACCGGTGGCGCCAGGGCCGGCGTGGCCCGGCCAGGAGATCGAGCCGACCTCCTCGACCCCGGAGACGACGTCGAGCGCGGTGAGCTCGCTGCACGAGCGGGTGCACACGGGCATGCAGCGGGCCGGGCGCGAGTTCGTCTCCGAGCTGCGGTTCGTGCGCGAGCGCCCGAACTCCCTGCTCGACCACATCGCCTACGCACGCCACGGCGAGTGGAGTACCCGCACCGACGGCTGGCAGCGCCGCGTCGCACTGGCCTGGACCTACACCGCGGCCATCCCGGTCTCGACCGTCGCCTACCTGTCGGTCTGGGCCGTCGCCCGCCCCGGGCGGGCCGCGGCCGCGGTCGCCGCTGTCTCGACCACCGCCACCGCCCTCAACGGGCTCCCAGTCCTGGGCTGGTTCATCCCGGACTGGCTGACCATCCCCTACTGGCTCGGTCTCTGACCTGCCACGACGAAAGGAACGATCATGACCGGATCGCTGCTCACCATCGCCGGACTCTCCCTCGTCGTGGGGGCCTGGCTGTGGTTCCACAAGGACGCCCCGAAGTTCACCGTGCTCCTGTTCCTCATCGCCGGCCTCGGCCTCGGCGGAGTCGTGGGAGGCGTCCTCGGGGCCCTGATCAACCGGGCGATGGGCACCATCGGCACCACCACCGGGTCCCTGATCGGGATCGGCACCTCCACCCTCGTCGCCGGCCTCGCCCTGGTCGCGACCCTGGAGGTCGCCATCAAGGGCATCCACCCGCGGAAGGCCCGGCCGAAGCGCTGGCACGCCTTCCTCGCACTCGCTCTCCCCACGATCGTCATCGACGCCGGCGTACCGCTGCTCTCGACGGTGATGGACGCCTTCTCCACCGGCATGGCGAACGTCGGCGCGGCGTTCAACGGGCTCGGGTGATCAGAGCATGGAGATCGTCCTGTTTTCCCTGCTTATGGCCTGGGGCCTGACCCGCTACGGAGTCACCGACCTCGTAGCGACCGCGAGGGGGACCGAGTCCCCGCGCATCGCCGCGCACCGCCAGCGTTCAGCGCAGGCTCACGAGCGGGCCATGGCCCGTGGCGGTCAGACCGTCGGGAGCGCGATCGGGTCCCGGATCGCCGACCGGATCGCCCACCCGCACCCGCGACCCGACAAGCCCCGGGGCCCGGCCCGGTCCTACTTCGCCGGCCTGTGGGCCGACACCTGGGACCAGGCCGCCGAACGCCACCGCGAGCGCGCCGCCGCCCGCCGACCCGCCACGACCGACCCGACCACCACACCCAACGCCACCACCAGCACCGACGAGCGGGACGTCCCGAGCGAGCACACGCAGAAGGTCCACATCGTCGACCACGAACCGACCGACGCCACCGGAACCAACAACGACAACCCCACCAGCGAACCCGACCCCACCGGACCGGCGGCCCGCGGCGCAGAAAGCACCCCGGAGCAGCACGAAAATTCTGCCAGCAATAACGACGACGAATATGAAACCGCTGGCACCCGCAATTACGCGACCGGCGCCGCGGGCGACCAGGCTGGCCGGGCTGCGGACCCGGGCTCGCATGAGGACCACCGCGAACCGATCGACGTGCGAGTGACGCAGGTGCACGAGGTCCACCACGTCGACCCCACCACCCAGGTCCACCGCGACGACCCCGCCGACCACTCCGAGGCAGACGACCTCGACCTCGACCTCGACCTCGACCTCGACCTCGACGAGATCATCGACGCCGAGATCGTCGACGAGCCGCACACCCCTCGCCCGCCGCTCACCCTCATGGCCGGCGGCCGCCAGGACGAGAGAGACGACGTCGTGGCGGTTGACGCCGGCGATGCGGAGGTCCTCGACGCGGAGATCATCCAGGACCCCCAGACCACCCCGGCCAGCCCCGGCCGGGGCGACACCCTCAACACGGAGGCACCCACCATGACCACCAGCACCACCGACATGGCCAGCGGCGAGACCCTCGACCCGCACGCCGCGAAGCGCTTCGCCGATTCCATGCGCACCCTCGCCGAGAACGCCGCACAGCAGATCGAGCAGAGCATCGCGGCCCTGGAGGGCCGCGGGGTGGCCGGCGAGCCGATCGCCCAGCTCAGCCAGATGCTGGAGAGCTTCCAGACCGCCGCCGGCACCGCCACGAGCGCCGGTGAGCACTTCGACCGCCACATCGCCCACCAGGACCAGCTCCTCAGCGACGACACCATCGCCGGAACCGTCAACGGCACCTACGTGGGCACCGCCTCCTAGCCCGACAACAGCCCCTGCCTCCAGCAACAGGATGGACATCCGCGGCGTGGCGGAGCAGGGGCACCAAGCCACAAACGCAAGGATTGCCAGATTTCCCCTGGACGCCTACCGTTGCGTCAGTCGATGCACGATTTGCAAGGTTCTTCTACCTGGAGGAGCGCACTCGCATGAGCGTCACGCCTAGCAGCTCAAAGCCCGGATCAGAACTGGTGCGCCGGTCAGTGGGGACGGTGGCTCGTCGTGGTGATGCGGCGCTGCGTGAGCACCTGGTGCGTGAGGCGCGGATCGAGCAGGGGGTCCGGGCTCGGCGGGCGCCGTTCCTCGCCGTCGGCGGGGTCGCTGTTCTGGGCTGGGTCGGCTGGGGCCTGCACGAGCTGCTGCGTCTGGGGGCCGGCGACGCCGCCGCGATCCTGGCCGCACCGGTCGCGGTCGGGGTGACCGGCGCGGCCGGCGCGGCGGTCGCGATCGGCTGGCGCCGCCAGCTGGGTGGTCACCACCGCCGGTTCGCGATCGTCACCACCGCCGCGGCCGCGTGGGTCGGGGTGGTCTCGCTGTTTTCGCCCGCGTCGTGGACCGCGATGGCGGTCCTGGTGCTGGGGGCGATCGGGCTGTGCTCGCGCTGGCAGGCCGCGCACGCCGTACCCCAGCCCGGCCCGGACGCGGCTGCCCAGGCCGCGCGCTGGTCCCGGGGCACGGCCGCCTCCGCCGCCGGTACGAGCCGGGTGGAGATCGCGGAGATGGTTCAGCGGTGGGAGGAGCGCATCGCAGCTGAGCGCGGTCCGATCCCGGACTCCCAGCTCGTCGAGCCGCAGGTCCTGCCGGCGGCGGTGCGTTTCACCGTCGCCACCGTGCCGGGCTCGACCAGCTTCGACACCGCCCATGCGCTGCGGGGCCGGATCGCCTCGGGGCTGCAGCGCCCCAGCTCGCGCATCGTGCTGGAGCCCAGCGACGTCGACGAGTCGATGTTCGACCTGACCGTGATCACGCGGGACGTGCTCGCCGACGGTGTGCCCTACACCGGCCCCGTCTACCACGACGGCCGCGTCGAGATCGGGGCGTTCGCCGACGGCGACGACACCGCCACCTACACCGCTGCGGACCGTGCCGGCGCCCGCAACGGCCTGGCCACCGGGGAGCCCGGCTCGGGGAAGTCGGCGTTCCTCGAATCGGTCGGTATGGGCCTGCTCAGCTCCGGGAGCTGGCACCTGATGTTCGGCGACGGTGACCCCGAGGGCGGGTCCTCCCCGCTGCTGATGAAGGTCGCGCACTGGTCGGCCGCCGGCCCCGAGGGCGTCCTGGCCCAGCTCACCGCGCTGGAGGTGCTGCTGGAGGTGCGCTCGATGGTCAAGGCCACCCTGACCATCGGCACCGACGGGCGGCCCGTCGCCAAGACCGACCCCCGCCAGCCCTCGGCCCGCGAGATCCACCCCTGCCCCGCCTTCCCCGGCGTGCAGTGGATCCTCGACGAGCTGCAGCGCCTGGTCAGCGACCCGCTGCTGGTCTCGGTGAAGTTCGCCGAGCGCCTGGAGCGCCTGGTGCGCATCGGGCGCAAGTACGGCATCGGCCTGCTCGTCGGGACCCAGTCGCTGCTGCTGGCCGACTACGGCAACCGGTCCCCGCTGCGCGGCTACCTCGCCAACCGCAACCTGTTCGCCTTCCGCAACAGCAACAAGTCCGAGCGCGCCGTGGTCGCCGGGCTGGAGATCAGCCCGTCGGTCCTGCCCACCGGCGGCGGGTACGCCTTCTCCGCCGGCGCCGGGCGGCTGGCCATGCTGCGGGTGGCCTGGGCCCCCGACATGGCCCGCCACGCCGAGGGTCTCGACTCGGCCACCCTCGATTCGGACTCCGAGCTCGCGATGGCGCCGCACCGCCCGGTCCCGGTCGACGAGGACGACGCGCTCACCGAGCAGCTGGCCCGCCTCGCTGCCTGGCGGCAGGCGGCCGGCCACCCCGCACCCGGCGGCACACCGGCCACGCCGAGCACCCCGGGCTCCCCGGTCTCCTCGGTGTTCGCCGACCCGGCGCAGATCACCGTGCCCGCGGCGCTGACCGGGGACAACATCATCCCCATGCCCGTCCGGGGTTCGCTTCCCGTCCTCGGCGCGGTGCCCGCCGACCTCGACGCCCTCTCGGGCACCCAGCGCGCCGTGCTCGACGCCGTGCGCGGCGGGCAGCGCGCCACCGGCGCGATCGCCGGGGCGGCCGAGGTCACCACGTCGGCGGCGTCGAAGGCCCTCAGCGCGCTGGCCGACCTCGGACTGGTCACCAAGGCCGGCCACGGCCAGTGGGACGCCGCTCTCGCCGGTGCCGGGCAGCAGCGATGAGCGCGCGACGGGGGGCCGGAGTCATGACCGAGCGGTGGGGCTGGCAGCCGACGGCGTGGCTGCAGGACGGGCTCCCGACCTGGCGGTGGCGCGCCGCTCCGGCCGGGCTGATGACCCGCCGCCAGATGCGTGCCGCCGGACTGGCACCCTGCGGAGCCGCCCCGGTCGCGCAGGTCGTGTGCCGCCGCGGACGCCGGTGGGCGCTGCTGTGGGATCCCGCCGAACTGGGGCCGAAGCGGGTCCCGTCCCCGGCTCAGCTCGCAGCGCTGGACCGGGCCCTGGCCGCACGACGGCGCTGCCCGATCTGCCGGCTCGACGCCGGCTACTGCATCCCCCGCTCGATCGGCTCCTGCCTGGAGTGCGCCTCCCCCTGCACCGCCACCCCCACGGCCGCCTGACCGACCAGCCCAGCGCCACCCGGCCCGCCCACCAACCCGAGGAGCACCGATGAACAGCACGAACACACACGCCAACATTTCCGCAATCAAGAAAGGCAGCATCATGGAAAACGGATTTGCACGACTGCTCGGACGTCGGCGCACGCCCGACACCCGGACCACGGTCCTCGACGCACTCGGCGGCCAGACCCGACTTCTACAGGTCGACCACCCCGAGGACCTGAGCAACGTCCACTTCCTGCTGCTCGACGCGGTCACCAACTACGGCGCGACGACCCCGCAGGGACGAACCCTCATCGAGGCGGCAGGGCTGGTACACGACCTGTTCAGGACCTGGCGGTGGCGCGGGACCGATCCGGCCGCCCGGGTCGCCGCGCACCGCTGCCTGGCCGCCCTCGCCTACTCAGAGCACCCGCTGACCCGTTTCAGCCCCGAGGGCGATCACGCCCGGGCCTGGATCGACTACATCAGCCAGCTCCCCCTGAGAGCGTGTTGTGGAACCTGGGCGATCAGTTCTTGAGGTCCTCTGCTAGCCGGCGGGCGGCTTCGATCTCGACCGGGCTGGTCGGTGGGGCGAGTTCCTCGCCGGCCAGGCGGGCGGCCATCAGCCGGATCATCGCGAACTGGATCATGGCCTCGGCATGGGCAGTGAGCCTTTTTCAACCTGGCGTTTGTGCTGGTCAAGCCGTCGAGTGGGCCTCCCCGGACCGCGACCGCGCGGCGGCCTGACCTGCATCATCGGGGATCTGGCCGCTGCCGACGGGGCCCCTGCCGCCGCTTCGCGGCGGGTCCTCGGTCAGGTTGAAAAAGGCTGGCTACCAGCCGCGGCGTTCACGACGATCTATCCGACGGTGGAGGCAGCGATCCCGGTCGCGATCGAGGGCGTCGACGACGTCGAGATCGACGAAGTACGAATCGTGGCTGTGGGCACCGGCCGGGTGGCGTGGCGGTCCACCGAGGAAGAATTCGAGTAGCCGAACCCGCGGGGCCGAGGTACGAGTGGTGGTACTGCGGCGCTTCCCGTCCGATGTTGATGACGGTGGCCTGGCTGGGTAGCTCACCGCGGCCGGGTGTGGAGTGATCGATGGGCGGCGGCCCGAGGTCCGGCATGCCCGGACACGTCGCCGGCGTCGAGATCGCCCGCGGTTCTCCGCCCACGGTGCAGCCCGCGGCACGCTACAGATCCGCAGCGTGCCGCGGGCTGTCGGCGCGGCGGTGTATCGAACGTATCCGAGTTGTGGGCGAATTCAGGCGGTTGAAGCATCTAGCTCAACGAGTTCGGCGAATATCTCGGAGGGCTTCTTCCAGTTGTGGATTTTACGGGGTCGGTCGTTGATGTCGCAAGCCACCATCGCCAGGTATTTCGGGTCCGAGGTGATGTCCGTGCCTTTCGGGAAGTACTCGCGGACGATGCGGTTGAGGTTCTCGTTGCTGCCGCGTTCCCACGGCGAGTGTGGGTGGGCGAGGTACACCGGCATCGAGCCCTTGGTGACGGTGGCGTGGCCGGCCATCTCGGCACCGCAGTCCCAGGTCAGTGAGGCCCGCATGTGCGCGGGCAGACCGCTGGTGGCGGCGATGACCCCACGGCCGACGGTGAGCGCGTCGCGGCCGGTCAGGGGCACGAGGACCAGGAACCGGGAGGTGCGCTCGACCAGCGTGGCGACGGCGGTCTTGCCGTTCTTGCCGATGACCAGGTCACCCTCCCAGTGGCCGGGCACGGCGCGCCCCTGGGCGTCGGCGGGGCGGGCGTCGATGTAGGTCGGGTCCTTGATCCGCGGGGCCGGTGGGGGCTTGGCGCCGCCTCGTCGGGCGGTGCGCCCGGACCGTAGCGCGAGCAGCTCGCGGGCCAGCGTGGACACCGGGGTGGCATAGATCCACTGGTAGATCGCCTCGTGAGACACCCGACAAGCCTCGTCATCGGGGTGCTCGGTCGGCAACCGGCCCGCGATCGAGGCCGGTGACCAGCCACCACGCAACAGAGCATGCACGATCCCGCGCAACCGCGGGTGACGGTCCACCGCGAACTGCTTCGGCCGCTCCCGCGCCGCCAGGGCCCGTTCCTGCGCTGCCGCGGCCCGGTACTCGTAGCGTCCGCCGTGACGACGGACCTCACGAGAGATCACCGACCGATCACGACCCACCACCGAGGCGATCTGCTTGTAGGACAAGCCCTCCGCGAGACCCCTCGAGATCTCCTCCCGATCCGACAACATCAACATCTCACGCACGGAACATCCTGTCCCGCCGAACAACCAAGATCAAGTGCTACGACCGGCTGAACTCACCGAACGCTACGGATGGGACGTCACCTATACTCTACTTGTAGTCGCCGCAGTAATCACCGCGGCCCTATTCCTTCTAGCAGACAGGACCGAGAACGCGCAATCCGACTGACCGCACCGTCGCACCGAGCCCAGGACACCGAGCGGCCAGCCTAGATGGCATGGAGTCCTGTAAAGAAATGAGGACTGAGTAGTGAGTCTTTTTGATCCGATGGGTCAAGGCGAGAGGTCGGAGAGTCGCGGAGAAGGTTCGGGGCTACTGCGAAGTGATGATCAGGATACGGTTACATTGCGAACTCGGGAGCGTCTCTTAAGAGTCATTAGTGGCCGCTCGAGGCGATTCCGAGTTGTCGCAGTATCGACCGGGTCGATATTATTTATCTTGCTTGCAGTGACAGGACTTCTGGTCATGACAGAAGAAGGTAGAGTCACCGTAGAGGGAAAGGTCGTGGGATTGATGACATCGCCTTCTCGGAAGGTTGTGGACGGCTTCTTCCCTCTCTCTTCCGGTGGCTGCGCAGGGTCTGGAGAATTCAAAGGAGTGCGGGCGGGAGGACTGATTTCCGTGCTGAACTCGAAGAGGCAATTGATAGGCTCCGGGCGACTAAGCGACTCTATCATTGTGGGGAGTTCGTGTCAATTTAGCTTTAAGGTTGATGGCGTTTTGAAAAACAAGGTCTATCGAGTTAGCGTTGCCGGTCGCATGCCGTTGTCCTGGACTGCGGCGGAAGTTGGATCTCCTGGGGGGATTCGAATAGTTCTTGGAGTGTAGCTGGGGCGCAGCCAGGGCCCCGGCAAAGTCGTCAGATGATCTTGTAGGTGGTCAAGGGCCGGTGGGCGTCTCGGGCGTGGTGGCGTAGTCCGGCGGCGATGTTGGTGGTCCCGGTCAGTCGGAGTGCGGCGATCGCGAGGTTGCGCAGGGCGGCCATGACCTGCGGTCCGGCTGCGGTGCGGGTCTGGGAGCGGTCCTCGTCGAAGGAGACGTCCCGGACCCAGTGCAGCCGGTTCTCGATGTTCCAGTGCCCGCGGATCCAGCGGGCCAGCAAGATCGGGTCTGCCTGGAACGCGGTCAGGCTGGTGATCGCGTAGACGGTCACGGTCTTCCACCGTGCGCCCGGACGTAGCGGGCGGCGCCGGCGGATGAGCCGGATGGCCTGGGCGGCGTGTGGGAAGAACTCCCCGCCCCGGTCCGGGCACCGCTGCAGGGAGAGCACGCTGATCGTGCGGGTCTCGACCCGCCCGTGGCCACGGGCCCGCTGCCGGGCGGCCGGCCCGGTCATCTTCCAGGGCAGCGCACGCAGCCGGGCCAGCAGCGTGGGCTGGTTAGCCTTGACCGTCATCAGGTAGTGCCCACCGAGCTCGACTGGGCCGGGTTCTGGCGCGGCTTCGACCGGCTGCACCATCTGCGCGATGCGTCCTGGACCAGCGAGGACAAGCTGCGTGGCAAGGCCCACCAGCAGCTCGGCTCGCTCGGGGGCGGAAATCACTTTGTGGAGCTCTGCCTCGACGGCGACGACCGGGTCTGGCTGATGCTGCACTCCGGGTCGCGGGGGATCGGCAACATCCTGGCCAACCTGCACATCGAGAAGGCCAAGGTGCTGCCGCACAACCAGGAGCTGCCCGACCGCGACCTGGCCGTGTTCCTCGCCGGCACCCCGCAGATGGACGCCTACCGGGCCGACCTGCACTGGGCGCAGGAGTACGCGCGGCTCAACCGGCGGGTGATGATCGAGCTGTGAGGTTCCCCCGCTTTGCCGGAGTGTCTGAACACTGGTTCGATCTTGAGAGCCAGGAAGGAAGGCACTGGTGACTGCACCGAAGAAGTACCCCGATGAGCTGCGTGAACGGGCGGTTCGGCTGTATCGGGAGTCCGACCCTCGCCCGACGTTCCGGACGCTCGCGCAGCAGCTCGGGGTGCATCACGAGGCCCTGCGCAGCTGGGTCCGCCAAGCCGAGGCCGACACCGGCGAGCGCCATGATCGGCCGTCGACCGACATGCTCGCCGAGAACCGCAGGCTGGCGAAGGAAAACGCCGAGCTGCGGCGGGTCAACGAGGTCCTGCGCGCGGCGAGCGCCTATTTCGCCTCCGAGATCGGCCCGACCCGGAGGTGGTCATGAGCTTCGTCGACGCCCATGGCTTCCCCGCCGGTCTCGTACTACGGGTCCTTGGTGTGCCGGTCTCGACCTACTACGACTGGCGCACCCGCCGCGCGAACCCCTCTCAGCGCCACCTCGACGACGCCGTGCTCCTCGAACAGATCGTGAAGATCCGCTCGGTCAGCGAGTTCGCCACCGCCTACGGATCCCCGCGGGTCTGGCTCGAGCTGCGCCGCCAAGGCGTGCACGTCGGCCGCAAGCGCGTCGAGCGGATCATGCGCGAGCACGGCCTGCAGGGCGCCCACCTGCGCCGCGGCTGGAAGGGCGGCTCGACCCGGCAGAACCCCGCCCACCGGCCGGCGCCGGACCTGCTCGAACGCGACTTCACCGCGGCCGCGCCGAACCGGGTGTGGGTGGCCGATCTGACCCGGATCGTCACCGGCGAGGGCGTGTTGTGGATGGCCTCGGTGCGTGACGCGTTCTCCAACCGGGTCGTCGGCTGGGCCACCGACTCCCGTGCGACGACCGCGCTGGTGCTCACCGCGCTCAACCACGCCCTGCGCTCGCGGGACCTGCGCCCCGGCCAGTTGATCTTCCACAGCGACAAGGGAGCCCAGTACACAGCGCTGCGGTTCACCCAGCGCCTGGTCGACGCCGGTGTCGCCCCGTCGACCGGGTCCAACGTCGGACATACGGCGCTCGATGCTGTCGCGGTAGACCATGATCAGCCCGCACCCCAGGCGCGCGCCGGATCCGCCGGCGAGCAATCGTCAAGACCTGTGGATGAAGATCTTTTAGGCGGCTTCGGTGTGGGTGTGGTCGTCGGGTCGTTCAACGAGTCGTCCGGCCTCGAAGACTGCTCCGGCGCGGACGAGCGCGACCAGGTGCGGGCCGTTCACGGCGCGCCAGCGGTCCTGGGCGGCTTCGATGAGTTTGAACGCCATCGCGAGCCCGGCGGTGCGTGAGCCGGGCCCGCGGGTGACGCGGGTGCGGTGGCGGACGGTCGCGAACGTGGACTCGATCGGGTTCGTGGTGCGTAGGTACTGCCAGTGCTCGGCGGGGAAGTCGTAGAAGGCGAGCAACTCATCGAGGTCGTCACGGACCTTCGCCACGGCCTTGCCGAACTTTGCCCCGTAGGCGGCGTCGAAGCAGGTCACGGCGTCGAGGGCCTTGTGTTTGTCTTCGACGTTCCAGATCTCGGTCAGCGCCTTCTTCGCTCCCGGATGCGCCGACTTGGGCAGGGCGGCGAGGACGTTGGCGGTTTTGTGCACCCAGCAGCGCTGCTCACGGGTCTCGGGGAACACCTCCCGTAGCGCGCCCCAGAACCCGAGCGCGCCGTCCCCGACGGCCAGGACGGGGGCGCGCATGCCGCGCCGCGCGCAGTCGCGCAGCAGGTCCGCCCAGGACTCGGTCGCTTCCCGGTAGCCGTCGACGAGGGCGACGAGCTCCTTGTGCCCGTCGGCGCGGACTCCGATGAGCACGAGCAGACACAACTTGTGCTCGGCGAGGCGGATGGTGACGTGGATGCCGTCGGCCCACACGTACACGTAGTCCACCCCGGACAGGTCCCGGTGGGAGAACGCCTGCTGCTCGGTCTTCCAGGTCTCGGTCAGCCTGGTGACCGTCGATGAGGACAGGCCCGCGTTGGAGCCGAGGAACTGCCCCAGCGCGGGCACGAAGTCCCCCGACGAGAGGCCGTGCAGGTAGAGCAGCGGCAGCACCTCGGTGATCTTCGGCGTCCTGCGGCACCAGGACGGCAGGATCGCCGAGGAGAACCGGCGCCGCTCGCCCGTCGCGGGGTCGATCCGGCGGTCGTCGACCCGCGGCGCCCGCACCGCCACCGCGCCCGCGGCTGTCACCACCTCGCGAGGCTCGTGGGAGCCGTTGCGCACCACCAGACGCCGCCCGTGGGCGTCGCGTTCGTTGCTGTGGCGGGTGATGTAGTCGTCGACCTCGGCCTGCAGAGCCTGGGCGAGCATCCGGCGGGCGCCCTCGCGGACGAGCTCGTCGATCAACGCCGGCCCCTCCTGCACACGGGCCTCGTCACCGGATCCGGCCTCGGGAACTACGCTGAGCATGGGTCGTGCCCTTCCGACCAGCGTTGCTGCGCCGGTCTTGCTTGAGAGCCTTCAAGATCACCGGAAGGGTACGGCCCCTCCACAGTCATCCACAGGTCTCAAGCATTGCTCCACTTTCACCGAGCGACAACTGCGGAACCCAGGCCCTGCCGCTGGGTCGAGACGGTGAGACCATCGCAGCCATGCCCCACACAGACACCACGGCACCGGCGGCAGTGCCCGCGGTCGCTCCCTCGACAGCGCCGACGGCGGGTCGGTCGGCGATCTTCCGGATCGGGATCGCACTACTCGAGGTCGACCTCGAGGTCCACCGGACCGTCGAGGTCCCCGCCGAGGTCACCCTCGCCGTCCTGCACCAGGTCATCCAGGAAGCAATGGGGTGGGAGAGCTCCCACCTGCACAAGTTCACCATCAACGACACCTGCTACGGCATCCCCGACCCGGACTGGGACCCCGCCTGGGACCTCGGCGACCGTACCCACGACGAGCAGGCCGTCACCCTCGCCCAGCTCTTCCAGGTCGGGCAGGAAGCCGACTACGTCTACGACTTCGGCGACAACTGGCACCACACCCTGACCGTCACCGCGCTCACCACCGCCGAGCCCGCAGTGCGCTACCCACGCTGTATCGACGGCCGCGGCGCCTGCCCACCCGAAGACGTCGGCGGCACACCCGGCTACGCCGCATTCCTCGACGCACTCGCCGACCCCGACCACCCCGAACACACCGACCGAGTCCAATGGTGGGGATCAGACCAGTACGACCCCCACCACTTCGACCTCGACGCCACCAACACCGCCCTCCTGACGCTGTGACACCCGCAGGCCGTGCCGAGGACGCCGACCTGGGCCCTACCGCCTGAGCCCGGGGCTGCGACCAGGAGGCTCGCCCCCGCGTCCCCGAGACGCGGCCCGCAGCAGCGACACCGCCGAAGGCTTCGCGGTCACCTACCGTCGCTCCGCCGCAGGCGGCGAGGTCACCTACTGTCGGCTGGACCTACCCGTCAGTAACCGTGTTGGAATGAAACCCATGCACACGACTTCCCGCGCACGACGCGCCGGTGCCGCAGCGCTCCTCGCCGCCGTCGCCCTCACCACCGCCGGCGCACTCACCACCAGCACCGCCACCGCCGACGCCACCCAGCCCGCCGCGGCCGAGCAGCCCTACTACGAGGTCTGGGAACCCGGACAGCACCAGCCCCCGCACCCCACCGCAGGAGTCCACGTGCCCCGACCCGACACCACCACCACCGACACCGACGGCCCCCACGCCGTCGGACCCCTCCCCGCCACACCCGCCGCACTCACCACACCGACCGACCCGGCCGCGGCTACCACGCTGCCGATGCCGACCGATGCCCCCTCCGCGCATCCCCTGCAGCAGGCCCTGATCGGCCACTGGACCCCCGCGGACGACACCACCGCAGGGCGAGCGTTCGTCGAGTTCACCCCCGACGGACACTGGACCGGCTCCGACGGCTGCAACCACCTGACCGGCACCTGGGGCGTTCACACCGACGACACATTCACCGCCACCGCCAACCCGACCACCCTCATGAACTGCGAGAACGTCCCCATCGCCGACTGGCTCACCCAGACCAGCCACGCCGACATCACCAACAACACCCTCGTCCTGCGCGGCCCCGCCGGCGACACCACCACCACCGTCCTGACCCGCCACCCCTGACACCCCTGACACCCCGGCACCGCCCCCCCACGACAACACCCTTCCCCCGCGCAGTGCGATAGGTCACACTGAAGGTGTTCGGGTCTGCAGCGGTCGCACCCACCCGGCGCGCTGGGGAGCGCACGCCACCCGCGACCGCCCACCAGGGCCGGGCCGCCCACCCCTCCGGCGACGGCCCGGCCCACCCCGTCACCCAGCCCCCCCCGACCCCACAGGACGCCGCCGGACGTCGCCGGACCGTGGCGAACCAGGACAGATCAGGACACACCAGGAAGGACCACGGTGCGTGACACGACCGTGTCCCCTGTCCGACCAGACACCTCCTGTACGGGTGGTCGCGACGGCTGTCGCAGCAACAGTCCGTGCGCGCCGCGCGCGACCCGGGTGACAGTGTTTGACCTGTAGTTTCCCGACCTGAACCCTCTCGTTGCAGCTGGCACGGGCTCCCCTCGTATCCGACGTGCCAGCAACAACCAGGAGGACATACCCCATGTGGAAGAAGACCGGGATCGTCGTCGCCGCCTCGGCCGCATCGCTGATGGCGCTCTCCCCGGTGGCGATGGCCCACGGCACCCACAGCGGTGACCACGGTGACGGGATCGACAAGAGCGCCGAAGGCCTGATCGCCGGCCTCAACGGCAACAACATCAACGTCCCGATCCAGGCCTGCAACAACAACATCCCGCTCAACCTCGTCGGGCTGCAGGTCCCCATCGAGGACGCCGCCGCCGCGAACGGGCTCACCGGCGCACTCGGGATCCTCGGATCCGGCACCGCGAAGTCCGGGGACTCGGTCACCGACCAGTCCGACAACTGCGCCCAGGCCGGCGCCGCCGGAGACACCGTCAAGGGCCACAAGTAACACCCGCACCACCCAGCACTGCTTCGCCGACGGCCCAACCTTCACCACGCCGGCGACCACGCGGTCTGCTCTTCTGCCCACCAACAGCACACAGACCGCGCACAGGACAGAGCCCCGCCCCGAGGGACCACGGCACTGACCCACAGGGTGCCCACCCCCGGGGCGGGGCTCTCCCACATCCCCGACAGCCCGGCAACGACAACGTCCCGAACCGGCGCCTCTACACTCGCCCACCTCGACCGCACCACCGCTTTGAAGCGCCGCGCTGGCGCCACCCCATAAAACTGGAACTGTTCCAGATAACTCTTAGGAAGCCCCGGGCCCGGGGTAAACGGGGGTGGTGTCCAGGCGCAGCGGTTCACCCGGGCCGGCCCCGTTGCTCACCACTATCGTGACCGCCTGTATCCATCGTGAAGGGAACCCGTCATGCGCCCACTTCCGCCGACGGTTGCGTTGATTGCGCACCTCCTCGCCCGGCTCCTGATCGGCGGTGTCCTGATCGCTCACGGCGCGCAGAAAGCCACCGGGTTCAACGAGGTCGTCACCGCTTTCACCCAGATGGGCGTCCCTGCGCCCGCCGCCGTAGCCGCGACGGCGATGACCATCGAGCTCCTCGGTGGTGCCGCGCTGATCGTCGGGTTTGCCACCACCATCGCCGCCGTCATCGTCGTCGTGAACATGACCGGAGCCGTCGTGCTCGTCCACTCCCCGACAACCGTGTTCGTCACCGACGGCGGCTGGGAACTGGTCGGCGTCATCGCCGCAGGAGCGCTCCTGCTCGCCGCCACCGGCCCCGGACCCTGGGCGGTCGACACCATCCTGGGCACCCGGCGCCACACACCCCCACCCGCGACCTGGCCTGACCCAAGCTGATCTCGGTGAGCATGCTCTCCGGGCTGACCGCGCCCGCTTCGCTCTTGATCAACGCAAGGAGCGACGGACCCGCCCGTCCGGCCACCCCCACGCCCCGACCCGTCGAGGTCTGCTCGCGGTATTCGCGGTCCGCGTCGTCCTCGCCGTCACCGGCGGGGATCAGCGCCCGCAGCCGCTCGGTGACCGGCTGCGGGATCCGCGCGGTGACCCGGATGAACAGGGCCTCCCCGGCGCGGTGCAGCGCCGAGGCCACCATGCTCCTTATCCGCGCCGCAGACGGCGGCTCGATGCGCTCCTCCCGGCACCGGGCCCAGCAGCGCCTGCCGCACCAACTCCGGACCGCACTCGGACGGCGCAATCTGCTCGATCAACCACGCGGTGTGAACCTCTGGACCGGGAACGAAGAGAGGGCGGGAATGCGAACCGAGCCCACACTGCAGACGGCTGGTGCCGAGCGTCCCCGCCACAGACCCGTCAGGACCCTGTCCGCACTCGTGGTCGCGCTGGCCGCGGTGTCCTGCTTGGTGGAGCTGAGCGCGGGGTTCGCAGCCGCGGGCCCCGTGGTGGACCGGTGGTTCTGGTTCGTGGGCATCCCCATCGGACCGAGCGTCGTGGTCGGTCTCGCCCTGGTCCTGCTGGCGGCGGCCCTGCGCGCCGGCAAGCGGGCCGCGTGGCTCGCCCTGGTCGTGCTCCTGGCCCTCTCCGCCGCCGGGGAGCTGGTCCTGGCCCTCTCCGGGGCGGCCGAGTGGGCCGGCACGATTGTTCCGACCGTGTGGGCGGCGCTGCTCGTCGCGCGCCGGGGCGAGTTCGCCGCGCACGTCGCCCCCGGGGCACACCGGCGGGCAGCCGCTGTCCTGACCGCGGGTCTCGGCGGGGCGGTCGGGATGGGCTGGCTGGTGGCCCCGTCGGTTGGCGGGGCCCCCCGGGCGGCCGGGCCCCGCCTGGTGTGGGTGCTCGACCGGTTGACCGGGGGCACCTTCGAGCTGGTCGCGGGCAGCCCGGCCGGTGGCTGGCTCGACACCGCACTGGACGTCGTCGGTGGTGTGGTGCTGCTGGGTGCGCTCGCGGTCTTCCTGCGCGGCGCACGGGCACACGGCACCGCGACGGCGGACGACGAGCTGCGGGTGCGTGCGCTCGTCGCCGCCCACGGCGGGCCGGACTCGCTGGCCTGGTTCGCCACCCGCCGGGACAAGCGCGTGATGTTCGCACCGGACGGGCGCGCGGCCGTCGCATACCGGGTCGTCGCGGGCGCGTCGGTCGCGGCGGGCGACCCGGTCGGTCCGGTCGACGGCTGGCCCGCGGCGGTGTCCGCCTGGCTGGCCGAGGCCCACCGCTTCGGGTGGCAGCCGGTCGTCCTCGCCGCGGGCGAGCGGGGCGCCGCGGTGTACCGGCGGCACGGTCTGCGGGTGCGCCGGATCGGTGACGAGGCCGTCGTGGACCTCGCCCGGCTGGCCCGCACCGGCGGCCGCGAGGGCCGAGTCCGGCGCGCGGTCCGGCGGCTGGACGGCGAGGGCTTCCGGGTGACGGTCCGGCGGGTCCGCGACGTGCCCCCGGCCGACCTCGACGCGATCGACCGCCGTGCCGAGCGGTGGCGCGACAGCGCGATCGAACGCGGCTTCTCGATGGCCTCCGGGCGCGTGGCGGACCCGTCGGACCCCGACGTCGTTCTGGTCGAGGCGTTCGGTCCGGACGACGTCGCCTGCGGGCTGCTGACCTTCGCACCGTGGGGCTCCGACGGTCTGTCGCTCGACGTCATGCGCCGGGGGTCGCACGCCCCGGCGGGGCTGACCGAGTTCATGATCGGCAGGCTGGCCGCGGTCGCCCCCACGCTCGGTGTGCGCCGGGCGTCGCTGAACTTCGTCGTGTTCCGGGAGGCGCTCGAGTCCGGCGCGCGGCTGGGTGCCGGACCCGGCCAGCGGGCCCGGCGCACGGTGCTGCGCGGCGTGTCCTCGTTCGTGCAGATCGAGTCGCTGCACCGCTTCAGCCGCACCTTCGAGCCCGACTGGGTCCCGCGCCTGCTCTGCTGGTCCAGCGGCACCGCCCGGGCCGTGGTCGCCGCCGGTGCGGCGGAGGGCTTCCTGCGCCCGAGTGGCGTCGGCAGGCGCGCCGCCGCCCGCCGGCGCGACGACCGGTTCCGTGCCCGGGTGGACGGCATCGGAGCGCCGGGTGACACCGCCGATCGGTCCGCGGAGCGCGCCCGCTCCCTCGCCCTGGCTCCTCTGGTCCGACCGGTCGGGGAGGTCGATGACGTCGCCGCGCTGCAGCGCCGCCACGTCGGGCTGGACCGCGACGTGCGGACCGGCGAGCCGGCGACCGTCGTGGGCCGGGTCCGTGCGCAGCGGACGTTCGGCGCGCTGGCCTTCGCCACGCTGCGCTCGGGCCCCGCCCGGATCCAGGTGATCGTCGAGGCCGCCACCGTCGGCCCCGAGGCACTCTCCCGCTGGAAGGACGGCGTCGAGCCGGACGACCTGGTGCTGGTCAGCGGCGAGGTCGTCACCTCTCGGTCCGGGGAGCTGTCGGTACTGGTCGCCGACTGGCAGGTGCTGGGCGCACCGGTCCGCCCGGTGCGGCCCGATCCGCTCGCCGACGCCGCGGAACGCACGCTGCTCGCAGCCGGGTTCTCCGAGGTCGCCGCGCCCCCGACCCACCCGGCCCTCCCGGGTGCGCCGGGTCCGGGACCCGACGGCGCACCGGAGCGGGTCTACCACCTGGAACGGTCCGCGTCGGGCCCGGTCCTGCATCTGCGCGTGGCTCCGGCCGACGCGACCACGGCCCGCGGGATCCTCGACACGGTCCTCGCGGACCTGCCCGCGGAACCCGTACCGGGACGGACCGCCGTGGTCGAGGACGGGCGGCCGCTGACGACCGCGCCGCTCGCCCGGCCACGCCCGTGGTCCCCCGGGACCGCCGACGCCTGGCGCATCGTCGCCGACGGCCGGGACGTGGCGGAGGGCGCCTCCGGGCGCACCGACGCCGGGTTCGTCGACCGCCTCCTGGGCCCGGGTCCGGTGACCGCCGCGTTCGAGCGCGGGGTCCTGCCGTTCGCGACGCTGCGTGCCGACCTGGCCGCGCTCGCCGGGGCCACGGTCGACGGGCCGCAGGGCGGCCGGACCCCACCCGACGCCGGCGACGGCGACCGGGGCAACCGGTGACCGTCGCCCCGATGCCGCCACCGTTGCCGGTGCGCTCGGTCCTCGACCTGTCGCTCGTCGCCGGCGGGCTGCCGCTGGCGATCTCGATCGCCGGTGCCGCCGCGGCGGTGTTCCTCGCCTGGCCGCGCGGCCGGCGGTGGCTCCGCCCGGCCGTGCTCGTCGTCGCCGTGGCGGTCCTCCTCCCGGCGGTGGCCGCGCTCGTGCTGAACGTGCTCTGGCGCCCGACACCGGACGTGCTCCCGGCCCGGCTGTTCGTCTGGTCGGGGGTCGCGATCGCGGCGGTGCTCGCCGGGGTGGTGGCCGCTCGACGGGGTGGCCGGGACACTCGGCTGCTCGTCGTCCCGGCGGTGGTGCTGGTCCTGGCGACCAGCGGCGTCAAGGTCAACGCGATCTACGGCTACTACCCGACCCCGCGGCCGCTGCTGGGCCTGGCCGACCCGAACGCGCTGGACCCTGCGTGGGTCCCGCACCGCACCGGTACCGCCGTCGCGCCGGTCCGGTGGGTCGCGCCCCCTGATCTGCCCGACCGGGGTGCCGTACTCGACCTGCCCGTCCCCGCCCCCGTGTCGGGCTTCGCCGCGCGCCCGGCGCTCGTCTACCTCCCGCCCGCCGCGCTCGTCCCCGGCGCACCGCGCCTGCCCGTCCTCGTCCTGGTGGCGGGCCAGCCCGGAGCACCCCGGGACTGGCTGACCGCCGGGCGGCTGGCCGCGGTGCTCGACGTGTTCGCCGCGGCGCGCCGCGGGCTCGCGCCGATCGTCGTCGTCCCGGACGCGACCGGCTCCACGTTCGCCAACCCGCTCTGTGTCGACTCCCCCCGCGGCGCCGTCGAGACCTACCTGCGTCGCGACGTACCGGACTGGATCCGCGCCCGCTTCGACGTGGAGAGCGACCCCCGGCACTGGACCATCGGCGGGTTCTCCTACGGCGGCACCTGCGCCCTGCAGCTCGCCGTGCGCGCCCCCGAGGTCTACCCGGCGTTCCTCGACATCGGCGGGCAGGACGAGCCGTCCCTGGGCACCCGGGACCAGACGGTGCGCGCGCTGTTCGGCGGCGACGACGCCCGGTTCCGCGCGGTCAACCCGGCCGACCTGCTGCGCGCCCGCCGATACGACGGGGTGTCCGGCACCGTCGTCGTCGGGTCCGAGGAGGGCGACGACGTCGCAAAGTCCGCCCGGCTCGTCGATCTCGCACGCTCGTCGGGGATGCAGGTCCGCCACCTCGTGCTGCCCGGCGGGCACTCCTGGGCCGTGGCCACCGCCGCCCTGCAGCTCGCGCTGCCCGACATCGCCGCCCGCACCGGCCTGCCCTGATCCCGCTCAGATGCCCACCTTCACCCAACCGGGGTGCAGCCCGGGAGGCAGGGCATTCCAGCTGATCCCGGTCTTGAGCACGAAAACGATCCCCGCCAGAGCGGCCCGATCCGGCACCCACTTGCGTTGCCTCAACAGTAAGGTGACGACGAGAGCCTACGGTGGTCACGGGTTGCCCTTGAGTAGGGCGAGGATTCGGTCGTTGAGGGCGTCGGCGTCGTCGGCGATGTCGTCGAGGAGGGTGAGGGCCTCCTCGAGGCTCGGCGTCTCCCGGCCTGCAGTGGCAGGCGCGGCCGCGCCGAGCGCCGGTGCGCGTGGGGCCGGCGTGGCCGTCTTGGAGTGTTCCCGATTTCTTTGACGCCGGTTTAGGCTGCCAAGTCGGTTATTTTCCTGAATCCTAGCTCGTATTCGGTGGGTGTCAAGTATCCGAGGGTGGAGTGCCGTCTGCGACGGTTGTAGTAGCTCTCGATCCACGCGAATGTCTGCTGTCGGACCTCGGTGACGTCGTTCCATGGCCGGGTGTGGATGAGTTCTTTCTTGTAGCTGGCGAAGAACGACTCGGCGACGGCGTTGTCGAAGCAGGTGGCGCGTCGGCCCATCGATCGGGCCACATTGTTGGCGGCGCAGAAGTCGGTGAACTCCCGGCTCGTGTATTGCGTCCCGCGGTCGCTGTGCATGATCACTCCGGCTGGTGGGCGGCGGGTGAGCAGGGCGGCGGCGAGGGCCTCGATGATCAGGTTGGTGCGCAGGTGGTCGGCCACGGCGTAGCCGACGACCTTGCGGGAGTGCAGGTCGATCACGGTGGCGAGGTAGGCCCAGCCGTCGACCGTCTGGATGTAGGTGATGTCGCCGCACCAGCGGGTGTCGGGAGCCTCGGCGGTGAAGTCACGCCCGATCAGGTCCGGGGCGTCGATCGGGCGTAGACCTGCGACGGTCGTCTTGCGCCAGGTGTGAGGGTGGCGGCCTTGCAGGCCGGCGGCGCGCATGAGCCGCCAGACCCGCTTGCGGGCGGTCCGGTGGCCGCGAGCGACCAGCTCGGCCCACACCCGGCGCACGCCGGGGTCACCGCGCAGGTCGTGGTGGATCTCTCGGATCGTGTCGGTGAGCTCGGCGTCGGTGCGTTCCCGCTGGCTGGGTCCGGTCTTGAGCCACCGGTAGTAGCCCTGTCGGGCCACGCCGAGCTGGGCGCACATGAACGTGACCGGATACTCGCCCTCGGTTGCCCAGTCCGCGATCGCCGCGTATTTCACGGCTGTTCTTTCGCGAACCAGGTCGCTACTTTTTTTGCGAAGTCCCGCTCCATTCGCAGGGTCGTGTTCTCCTTGCGGAGCCGTTCCAGCTCGGCCCGCTCCGGTTCGGACAGGTCCGTGTCCGGGACCTGCCCGGATTCGCGTGCTTTCTTCACCCACTTGCCTAACGTCATCTCGTGGACGCCGATACTCTTCGCTACCTCGGCGATTGTTCGGCCGGAATCGAGGACAAGACTGACGGCCTGGTCCTTATACTCCTGGGTGAAATGGCGGCGTGTCGCCACGCGATCCCCTCCGCTGCGATCAGCGGCAGTCTACGACCGGTGTCTACAAGATCGGGAACGGTCCAGCTCGGCGAGAGTGACGAGCTTCGGGGCCGCGCCGAACGTGAGCCCGGACTTGGCAAGAGTGGATGGTCCGGACACGGCCGAGGCATTACCGGTGTTGCTACTCGAGCCCCGGCACCGCGTTCCACCGGCACGCTCCGGGCCATGGGCAGGTAGAGGCCCAGGTACAGGCCACCTGCAGCGCGGGGTTCAGCCTATGGACGAGCGCTCTGATGGCATTGGTGAGGGCACCTGGTTGGACGCTGTCTCGGGTCAGCCCCGAGCTGTTGGAGCTGCACGGGCCCGGGGGCTGCTGGGCTCACACGACTCTGACTCCGGACCCGCAATGGCTTGCAGCAGCTACGAGCCAGCATGTCGTTCTGGTCGTCTACGGTCCCGCTGTCGGCGTTCGCACCGAGGAAGCGGACGGTGACTACCCGGGTGACTCCTCGGACGAGGGCCGCAAGGCTGAGCTCGACCGGTTCCGGGAGATCGGTTACGTGAGCGCGGGCATCGTCGCTTTCGTTCACTGAGTCGCGGGTCAACCGCGAGGGGTTAGATCTTGGCCAGTGAGTCCCACGAGCGTCGCAGGAAGTGGCGGGCCGCCCGGCAGGGTCAGCGGGCACCAGCTCGGCCGGGTTTCGGCCGTACATCGCCGTCCAGGGCGTGCGGTACTGCACCGCGTGCTCGCCGCGGCCGTCGCTGGGGTGCCAGGTCGACACGGACACCACGAGAACTCCACAGCTGTTGCAGGAGCCGATCGCGGCGGACATGCGCTCCCCGGGCCGCAGCGGCTCGTCGAGGTGGCCCCACTCGACCGCGCTCAGAGTCAGGCGAGTGTCCTCAGGGGGTGGGTCGACCGGGCCGGAACCGACCAGGGCCGTGGACATGTGCACCGGGGTGGGTACAGGGGTCGGCGGCGGTCATCGTGCGCTCCTGGTCGTCGTGCCGGTCGTGCGGGGCGGGGCCGGGTAGGCGACTCCCCAGCGTTCATGGGCGGCTTGGCGAGTGATGCCGGCGGCGTTGCCGATGAGGGTCCAGGACGCTCCGGACGCGCGGGCGGTGGCCACCGCCTGGTCGAGTGTCTCGCGCGCGTCGGCGAGTTCCTGCGCGGCGTCGTGCACGGCCAGGCCGGGCAGCACGGCGTGGAGGTGTTCGAACCATTCTCCGTAGGCTCCGTGGCCGGTCGCGAATCCGGCCACCTCGTCCGGGGCGATGCTCGACGTCCAGCCCCGGAACGCCGACCGTGGCCAGAACTGCGTGCCGCGCCATCCGCACTCACACGCCGCGCGCCACCCGCTCACCCGGATCCGGATCGGCTCGGTGTGCACGCTGGTCTCGGTGCCGTCGTCGAGCACGGCCGCCGGATAGCCCTCGTGCTCGCAGGCCGGGGCGTAGTCGGTGTCGTGAACCCATCCCACTCCGTCAAGCTACCCTGACAGTAGGTGCCGTGTAAAAAGCACTGCCGCTAGCTGTCGCAAGCCGGCAGCAAGCACTCCGGCGCGCGTCGATCGAACATAATGCGCATTCTCGGCTCGCCCCACCTGGGCAAACACGACCCGCTGGCGTTATCGACGCTGCAAGCACCTGAAATGTCCGATTATTCCGCTCTTCGTTGGATGATCATCCACCCGCGCGGACTAGACACTGCCAATGATCAAAATGTACATTTTGTGCATGACTGCTGCGGAGATGTCGTCGACCCGAGGCGCGGAACCACTTCGCCGACGTGGTGGGCCGCGCTCAGCATGCCGGTGTCACGACCGCGATCACCAGCCACGGCAAGCGGGTCGCGGCGATCGTCCCGGCCGAGGTCCTGGACTTGCTCGACGAGCTGGAGGACCGAGCTCTGTCCGCATGGCTCGCGAGGCCAAGGCCGAGGCCGGCGGGACCGTCCGATCACGCCACCCTCCTTGCCGAGTTCGACCAGCACTGAGCCGTGCCCGACGCTCCCCACTGGCACATCACCTGGTCCGCTCCGGCGAGCAAGGCCCTGCGCAAGCTCGACCCGCAGGTCGCCCGCCGCATCCTGACCGCGGTGAGCAGACTTGCCGACGACCCGCGCCCAGCTCCGCCGACCGGGAAGCCGCTCAAAGGTGAGCCCGGGACCTGGCGGCTCAAGATCGGCGACTGGCGCGTGCTCTACGAGCCCCAGGACGAGCAGCTCGTCGTCTTGGTCCTGACTCTCGGGCACCGGCGTGAGGTCTACGACCGCCTCGCATGATCCGGGCGAGACGGTCACCCTAACGACCACTCGCACGAGTGACATCTGCTACTCGAATAGCGGTATCCGTTATCGCCACAATCCCCAAAACTGCCTAACTGCGATCATGCAATAGGTGGTTCTAAACTGGGGGTTATCATGCAGGGCTGGCGCAGGAAACTGACCATCGTCATGGCAGCCGCATTCGCTGTGCCGTTTCTGGCGTCTGCACCAGCTCACGCGGCACCACCGCCAAGCAGCCCCAGTCCAATGCAGTGCATTAACGAGTTCACCAACAATCCGAACTACGTCGGCGACGGCTGGGTCGGAGGGTTGGTGGCAACAGCATCTGGCGCAGTGGGTGAGGCTTCCCTGTTCTGCGGGGATGAGCTGAGCGGCGTGGTGCACATCGCGCATCCGGAAAAGCACTGGAACCGTCCACCCCGTTTTTGAGGACGACGAGGATCTTTTCACGACCTGCTGGCGAAACACCATCGAGTTTGGCACGCCAGTTCCGGACGGGAACGGCCGTACTGAGATCACGTGGAAGCGTAACGCGAATGTGACGGGGGTTGTCATTATCGACGACGCCCGACGTTTCAACATACACTCATTACACTGAGGGGGCCCGCAGTAACAACTGGTTCAGCTGTTCCGTGCTTCAAGGGTGATGCCCGATTCGGGCAGTATTCTGGTACCCTGTCGTAGTGACTTCCGGATACGCGATGAAGCCGAACATCCTATCTTTCCTGGGAGAAAATATCGTCGTCGTTGACGACGTCCAGCCGGTCGCTGCGCTGATCTCCGTGACGGGCGAGGTGCTCGACTGTTGCAGCTGGAAGTCGCTGGTTGTCCAGCCCTCGTCGTGGACGGCATGGCCTCATAGGATCCTGTTTACGAATCGGAACGGTGACGGAGTCCTCGTTCAGGAGCGCAACTGCGACGCCACGATCCAGCTAGAGGTCAGTGAGTCGAACAGGCTGGTTGCCACACTCGCTCCGGCCGGCAGTCTCGAATCAGCCACGGCAGTCGCACGCGGCCGATATCGATTCCCCGGCCGAACGATGCGCATGAGGCAGACGGGTGGGACCTGCGCGTCGCAGAGAAGGAGGAGTCTGGCAGACGTCACTTCGCGACCTGACGAGTCAAACTGAAGGTCGGCGACCGCTCGAAATACACCGGACAGGTGCTGCGGTCGCGCTACTCACCACGAGCGATCACGCTTTTTCCGCTATCCGGGTAGCGACGAAACGCCCGTGGACATTCGACGCTCGTCACGAGCTGCTGCATCTAGACCGTACAAGCGGACACAGCACGACTGTCTCACTGCCAGATATCGAACTCCAGTGACGCGTGGTCTCCATTGTTTCCCGACCAGCTCAGGAGTCCTGAGCTGATGACTGCCATTAAACAGGCCGTGTTGGACTGCTCAGAGCTCACGTCAAGGGGAGCCTTCGATGTTGCAGTCCGCCTGGATGAAATGGACACCCCCACTCCGCGTGTCGTGGTGCAGTTCAAGCTTCCAGGGCGTTCCGAGATTTTCGAGCGAGAGACCGGCCTTTCAATCATCTGGGCTTGCACACC
Organism: Pseudonocardia sp. Ae717_Ps2; assembly: GCF_001932475.1. Taxonomy (NCBI): domain Bacteria; kingdom Bacillati; phylum Actinomycetota; class Actinomycetes; order Pseudonocardiales; family Pseudonocardiaceae; genus Pseudonocardia; species Pseudonocardia sp. Ae717_Ps2. Next base: position 1,152 of record NZ_MCIS01000014.1, on the reverse strand, counting down.
GGTGGACTCGCGGGGCTCTCGATCTTCTTCGGAGAAGACCTAGACGGCGATCTCCTAGAGCGCCACGTCGCAGGGCCCGGCGAAGTGGTCCGCCTGTAATCTCGCTGCTCCCGGTTGGTGTCGCTGGAAGCTGGAAGGTGGCGTGGGCCGACGTGCGCCGGCCTCGGAGAAGTAGACGCACGACCTTGAGGGCCTCTGCAGGCGATGGTTGCTCCGACAGCTGCCGGGAGGTAGAATCTCCGTTGCCTTTTGGGGCGTGTAAACGCATACGTAGCGTCGACACTGCCCCCGCCATCCCCTACATCGCGTAGCGATGGGACGCCCGTGACGGCAACCGCGCGTGGTGATCTCGGACACATTTGACAGGGTTGTGTGCAGCCTTCGGCGAGGTGCGTTCGCCTTACCAGCGAGCCCCGAGCGGTAGCCACTGAAAGCGGGCGACGGGCCGGTGGGCGGCGATGAGCGGTACCTCAGACCTCTTGTCGCTGACGCAACGTGTCTGGCTCACGGCTCTACGTGATGGTCTCGCCTGCCTACTCGTAGCTGCACCGTGTCGCCTCTGAGGCGACGACACGGGCCAGGCCGTAGTTGCGGTGCCGGAATGGCCGGGGTGTGCCCGTAAGCTCCTTTGGTGAGCGGACTCAACGCTGAGTCTGGTCGTGCGGGGACTCGTCTCCCCTCCTGATCGCCTGTGGGCCAGACCGGCCTAGCCGGGCGCTGGCACCCACATCCCCGATCCGGGGCCCCGGGTGACGACAGGAGGCCACCGTGATCGATCACGGCCCGGAGAAGGATCGCCCCCGATGGCTCGCGCAAGCTCGTCGCGTGCTTCGACGCCGTACTGCCCCCGCTAACACTGTTGGCGGAGACGCAGAACAGCGCCAGCACGATGACGGTGCTGGCGCTGTTCCTCATCCTGAGGGTGCTGGCGGAGATGCTTTAGGAGGCTGAGACCGCCGGCCCCTGATGGGCCCGGGGAGTCCGGAGCTGGGTCGCAACCAGCGAGGGGCTCCCCGGTTCTATTTCTTGGTTCTAGCGTACGAACAACGACGATTGCTTGCTCTCGTCGTTCGTTGCCACGTTCGAGAGTCAAGCACAGTAGCTGCGTACCTGGGCGAAGCGACCAGCGCGCCGAGACCTCCGATTTGTTCA
>NZ_MCIS01000013.1:0-37173 GCF_001932475.1 Pseudonocardia sp. Ae717_Ps2 | reverse complement strand
GGCGACCTCGGCCGGGCCCAGGTTGGTGCCGTAGGCGTAGGTCGTGGTGACGTAGCGGCCGAGCGTGTCGCGGATCTTCGGGTCCGACCCCGAGGCTGGCCCGAAGTGCCGGTGCCAGCCGGTCAGGTACGCGGTGCGGGTCAGGATGTCCAGCAGGCTGCGTTCGGGCAGCCGCTGGTGGATCGCCGCTTCCAGCGTGATCGCCGAGGGTCGCCGGTCGGCGCCCTTGCGGCGCTTGAGCACCGGCCGCTCGCCGTCCAGGACCAGGTCGGTGTTCGCCGGGAAACCGGCGTCCACTGTCGCGGCGGTGCGGGTCAGCTCGTGCCGGTAGTGCGCCACCAGCGCGGCCGCGTCGATCGGGATACCGGCCTGAGCGCAGAAGTCCGCGGCCAGCAGCTGGCACTCGTCCCAGGTCATGAGCTGGGCGTGCAGGTTGGCGTAGGAGTCCGAGCCGGCGACCGCGATGTCCCCGGAGCGCAGCTCGGCGGCCAGGTAGGAGAACACGCAGACCTCCAGGTGTCGCCGCGCGAGCATCCCGGGTCGCTGCTTGTCGCGCAGCACCTTGTGCCAGGCGTCGCTGGCGAAGGCGTCCGCATCGACGCTGACCGTCGTCGGCGGTTGCCCATCCACCTCGACCGTGATGGTCTCCGGTATCCAGTCACTGCGCCGGTCGCGGACCGCGCGGATGAACTCGACCGCGTCCAGCACGCTGCGATCAGCGCTGGTGGCCTCCAGCTCGATCGCGTCGACCAGGGTGAACAGCACCGGCCGGTGCGAACGGTAGAACCGCTCCAGCAGCGGCAGGTAGTTGTTGCCGTGGTAGGCCGACACCGCCTCGGCCGCGGTGGCCAGTGCGTCGATCTCGCCGGCGTCGGCCAGAGTCTTGAGAACCAGGCGGCCAGTGCGTTCCTCCACGCCCTCGACCGGCTGGCCCGGCTCGCTGGGGTCGGCTGGCATGCTGGCTTCGCGGGCGGCGGCCACGACGTCGCCGAGCACGCCGATGAGTCGTTAGGTCTCGGCGCGGTTAGCGGACTGGATCTCAGCCAGACGCTCGCGGCCCTTCTTGTGCAGCGCGGCGAGACGCTTGCAGAACATGGTCACCACCTCGTCGCGGGCCGAGGTGCGGCACTCGTGAACGAGGCTGATCAGCAGCGTCAGCCGCTTGTCGTCGTTGAGGACCTTCCGCATGTCGGCGGCGTCGGTCACCCGCGCCTCGCCGGCGAAGTGCGCGACCTTGCCCGGTGGGATGCCGTCGAGCCACAGCTCGGTCGGACCGAGCGCGTCTAACGCGGCCAGGCGCGCCAGGCGGTCCTTGAACTTGCCCAGCGTCGCGGCGCCGGCGGAGTCCTTCAGCCGGTCGAACTCGCTGCGGCGGGTCGCCGGATCGACCCACAGCAGGCGTTTCAGCCGGGCACGTTGCATCCGGTCCGGCCGGGCCGCGACCCTGCTGAACAGACCGGTGTTGACCTCGGTGCGGATCGAGGCGGTCATCGCGTCCAGCGTGGTGTAGCCGGGCAGCTCGCAGCTTTGGCGCACCAGTTCGTCCAGCGCCACGTTGATCAGGTCGGCCGGGTTGTCCTTGGACTGCAACCGCCTTGCGGATCGCCGACTCGGCGACCTCGCGCACGTTAGCCGGCGTGTACTTCACGCCCAACCGCGCCGCGCACGAAGTCCCGGTGCCGCCACAGCGTCCGGTCTGACTCGTACACCGGCCTCGACGGCTTCAGCCAACTCCAGCTTGCTGCGGACGCAGTCGACCACCACCGGCGGAACGGCGACAGCTTCGGGAAGTACCCCAACCGCTGGTAGCACTTCAGCAGCACCACCAGCGCCAAGAAGTGCTGGTCCGTGGTGGTCTTCGTCCGCGCCCAACCGGCCTCGTCCGGCGTGGGAGTGAACGCCTCGGCCAGCTCCCGCGCCGACACCACCCTCTTGAACCGCGGATACGCGGTCCGATCAATCGACGCCACCCCAGAAACCCCGGAAGATCACCTCGTAGGACGTGATCACCATAGCCGCACGGCGGCCCGCAGCGGTGTCAGTGCCGTTGATCAGCGCCTACCGGAGAGTCGACGGCAGGTTTCTGGCGTATTCCGGTCCCACCCCCTGTGCGGGCGGACCTATGCCGAGTGGGGCCGGTCGCGCTGGGAGATCCAGCGCGCCTGGCGCACTCGGCACGCCTACCGGCGTCGGTGATCAGCGAAACGCGGAAACCGCTCGCGTGCGATGCTGATCGGGCTCGGCACGTGACGAGATCCGAGATGGAGGGCGCGATGCTGTCGCTTGTGGGGCGTCGTGCTGATCGCGGTCGGGGTGATCCTGCTGCTGCGTGCGGCGAGCATCGTCATGCGCGATGACGGAATTTCGTCGCGATGTTGACGGTCAGTCCCGGGTCGGTGCGTCCGCCGTCGCGGCCGTGGAGCGTTCGGACCCGGCAATGGCTCCGGGCGCGGGGAGAGCGGGGCAACCCCCGCCAGGGGCCGACGATCATCGAGGACCAGATTCGTCAGCTCCCTGCACCGATGGCCGCCCCCGAGATCGCGGATTGGATGGCGCGGTGGAGGGGCCGTCGATGACTGAGCCCAGGTCCGCCTCAGATCGGGCGGGTAGGCGTGGAGTCGAGGCGGTGGCGTGATCCGGAGGGAGCGGCGGACTGGTGGCGGCTGTCTCAAACCGGTGTTGCTGGCGGGGGTCGGTCTGCTGTTCGTCATGAGCGGCTGCCTGGCGATCCAGTCCAGTGCCGCGGTCAGCGGTCCGACAGGGGCTCCGAACCCGTCCAGGCAGCCGGTCGCTGGTCCGCCGGCACAACCGCCACCACCACGGGCCGCGACCTGGACCGGGACACTGCGCATCACTGACCCTGGCGTCAACATGAGCGAGCAACCGCCGAAGGTCGACACGATCGGCGGCACGTCGACCGTGCGGTTCGACTCCGGCGACGGCACCCTTGCGGTGGACGGCGGTGGGCCGGCCGCGCTGTGGACCGAGGAGCGCGACCCGACATACGAAGAGTGCGTCGCCCAGCTCGGGGTGCAGGCGTTGGGCCGCCGGGAGATCCAGAGCATCCCGTACGTCCGGGGCCAGGGCTTGTGTGTGGTGACCTTTGCCGATCGAGCGGTGGCGTTCGTCCGGGGTGTGAGCGCGGTGGACGGAGACGCCGTGCAGATGCGTGCTGTTCGCTGGCCCCACTGAGCCGTCGCGAGAGCGCCTGTCACGCTGGCCCTGAGAAGCCTGATCTGCTGAACTACTGCACTAACTGAGCCACTGCACTACCTGAGTCACCTGAACCCTGGGAGTTGGCGTGATCCTCATCGTCATGAATCTGAAGGCGGGAGCACCAAGACGACCAGCTCGGCGTTCCTCGCTCACGCCCTGGCCGAGAACGGCCACCGCGTCCTGATCATCGACGCCGACCCGCAGGCCAGCATCACCCGCTGGGCCGAGATGGCGGAATGGAGCATCCCCGTGCGGGGCATGGCCACAGGGCGGCTGCACGTCCCCGGCGTCGGGGTGGACCTCGAAGCCGGCGACTACGACGCCGTCGTCATCGACACCCCGCCACCGAGAAGGAACGAGGCATCGTCGAGTCAGCGATCCGCGCCGCCACCCACGTCCTGGTCCCCTGGCCCCGTCCTCGGCCGAGGTGGAGCGGATGCCCGTGGTGAAGGAGCTGATCGACGACCTAGCACACCTAGGTCGACATGAGACTCCGCCGCAGGCAGCGGCGATGTTCACCCGGACCAACCCCCGCGCCGTGGCCAACGCCGAGTACCGGGAGCTGTTGGAGTCCGAGGGCTGGCGGGTGTTGCGGTCGCACGTCTCCCAGCTTCAACGGTTCGCGCAGTCGTTCGGCGGGCCGATCGAGCGGGCGGCAGCCACGGCCTACGGGGACGCACTCACCGAGCTGACGGGGACCTCGATCCGATGAGCGACGCTAGAAGCCGGGCCCGATCACTGCGGGACCGCTCAGAGAAGGCCGCAGCGGCCGAATCAGCGGCCGCAGAGAAGGCCCAGCCGCGACCGGCCCCCGACAGCGACCGGAAGGTCCGCCAGACCGTGGACCTCACCCAGGCCAATCACAAGGCACTAGCGACGTGGCGACTCGACACAGCGGTGACGCTGGGCCGGACGCGGCTCACCACCCAAGACGTACTGCGGGCCGCCGTCGACGTGCTGCTCGCCGACGAGGCCACAGCCCGCCGAGTACGAATCCGGCTCGAAGAGATCCAAGACGCCGAGGAGCGCTGAGCGATGGTGCGTAAACCCTGGCCGTGGCGAAAAGGCGCCAGAACGCCACAGGACGACGACGCGACCGCGCCGGCGGCCGCTACCGAGCGAGCCAGCGGCATGTACAAAGCGCTGAGTGAGTTGGGCGTCGGTCCGCTCAACGCGGAGCAGCGGCGGATGGTGATCGCGCCAGCGAACGCCCGAGCAGTGTTCTCCGATCATCCGGCGGTAGGCCTCGGAGCGCGCAACGATGCCACCGTTGAGGGGGGCTGTCCCAGCCTCGCGGGTTGTGTACTGCCACCGGCGGACCACGAACGCCCCAGCCGCCAGCCCTACCGCGATCATGCCGACGTACCCCACTGGTCCGTACTGATCTAGCCCGGACGTCCCCGGAGCTCGAGACCGGCCGACAGTGGACGACGCTCACCCAGAGGGCCACCTATCTTTCGGCGGCGCCCGGGTCCACACAGCACGGAAGCCTCTTCGCTCGAGTGCTCGTCTTGGCAGAGCAGATCGCGGGCCACGACACGGTGCGACCTCACGGTTGCAGGCTGCGCGGCGTGTCGACTATCCGAGCTTCAGAATATGGACCATGATGCCTCCCATGCCGAGGAGATCATCAGGCCGCGCGAAGGGACGCCCCTCGAAGGGCTCCCGCGTTGTGATCTTTCCTCGACTGCCGCTCGCGGTCGAGGCAGCGCTCAAAGACCTTGCCGCACGGCGAGGCCTGACCTGGTCCGAGGTCGGAGCAGATCTCGTCTCACAAGGATTGCAGCGGGTCTCTGAGCTGCCAGCGACGCTTCCCGCGCGTTACACCGCGGCCGACAGCTCCGCTCTGACTGTGCGGATCCCGGTTGCCGACAACGTGCAGGTGCGTGCCCTCGCGCGCGACCTGGACCGGAACCTCTCGATCGTGAGTGGCGCCCTAATCGAGATCGGGCTTCGGCACGCCTTCGAGATGCCGGGCCAGATCCCCGTGCAGTACATGACGACACAGGAGCGGCCGCTGACCAAGGCCTCCTAACGAGATCGAGGCGGCCCCCTAGCCCGGGGGCCGCCTCGAATCGCTCTCGCATCAGTCGGTCGTGCACCCGAGCTGACGCCGTAGCCCCGGCGAACCGGGGCCAATCCCCATCCGTCCAAGAAGGGGCGCTTTCGCGTGTCCAGGATACACCCTGGGCCGGAACGCGACCATGACAGACACGGGGCGAGTTCGTCGTGCCCACGTGCCCTCAGCTCGTCGGCGACGCTGAACAACCGCCGATCTGTCATCGCCGCACACCCAAACCCCGGCCCGACCTCGATCAATGCACCCGTGCCGCTGCAGCCGCCGTCGCGGCAGCTGCTCCTCGATCAGACCATGTCGGCCCTCGCCGTCTCCTGTGGAACGGGGGAGGCCGAGTCCGACCCGGCGGCTCCTCAGCTGTGTGTGAGCTGTCGACGACGCTCCGGCAGCACGCGCGACACCCCACTGCGCTCGGTCGTCTGCGGGCCGTGCTGGTTCGCCGGCGGCGGCGACATCTCGCCGTCCGAGCTCGCAGACACGACCTCCACCCCCGACGATCTCGCGACGGCTCTGGACGCGGTCACTGCACTCCCCCGCACCGCGCTGGACTGGTACCGCGGGCTCCTGGGCTCGCCCTGGTACCAGCAGATCCGCCGCGACGCGGCAGGACGGCTGCGTGGACTGCTCGAGGAACTGGCCCGCCGCGCGGACTGGGACGCCCACACCAGCTGGCCGACCTGGGACCGCCTCCAACTCGCCAGCGGCTGGCGGCGCAGCTCGACCGCCGCCTGGCTCGCCGAACTGCAGCGCCAGGGCTGGCTGTCCCGCGTCGAGGGCGGGTCCACCCCGCAGTACCGCCCGATCGCCCTGCAGCACCTCTCCGGGAACCGGGCCGCGGTCTATCAGCTGCGTGTGCCGGCCACTGAGGCCGCTGAGAGGGGCATCCCGACCTTGCCGGAGGCCGCCAGTAGCCCTCGGCCCGAGGCCACGGCACAGACCGAACAGGACACAACTTGGACCCCAACCCACCCACTTAGTAATCCCTCTAAGATTCCTACAGGGGTTCTTACACGCGCGAGAGCGTGTGTCCACAGTTCCGAGATCAACTCACCTTCACGAAACGTATTCGGCCCTACCGGGCCAGGCCACGAGGAAAAACAGGGCGGCTATTTCGCTGATCGCGTGCCGGTGACCGGGGCTGAGATGCTCGCGGCGGCCGCGGAGCTGCGCTCCGACCCCGCCCTGCGGCGGCTGACGCCGCGCTGGATCCGCGCCATCGTCCGCCGCTGGTGGGAAGCCGGGTGGACCAACAACGACCTGCGCTTCGCTATCGCCCACCAGCCCACCGCCGACGGCCCCGCCCGCGCCGTGCACCGTTGCCCGGCAGCCGAGCTCCGGAGCCCTGATGGCTGGCTGCGCCACCGTCTGCGCCGCTGGAGCGACGATCGCGGCCCGCTGGTCTCCCCCTCGGCCGACGCCCGCCATCGCCGCCAGACTGCCGCCGAACACGGCCAGGCCGCCGCTGACCGGCTGCCCTACGGCGCCGCTGACCTGTCCCCCACCGACCTGCACATCACCAGCGACGACCACCGCGCCGCACGCTCTGCCCTCGTCCGCCGCTGGGCGGCCGAGTTCACCGCCAGCCGCAACGCCCCCCGACCCGCCGCCGAGGTCGCCACCCCCGAGGACAGCAAGCGCCACTACCGCCGGATCAGCCGCGACCTCGACGCGGGCCGCCAGCGCCGCACCGCCACTCCCCCACCGGCCGAGCCATCCGAGCCCACCGCAGCCGCGGCCCCGGCGAGTTCCTCCCCGGGCACCGGCTCTCCGCACGACAACGGCGCCGACATCGGCGAGGCGGGCTCCGCCCACGAACGTGCGCTCGCCCGCGCCCGCGTCGAGCGCACCTCCCACGCCGCCCGTCCGCTCCGCCGAGCCCCCCGGAGGTTCCGTTGACAGCCGAGCCCATCGACCACGATCAGGCCCACGGCAGCGAATCATTACCTGGTAATGGGTCCGTAGCCAGCGGCACCTTCGACCGTCAGCCCCCACAGGACCTCACCGCGGAACAGTCCGTGCTCGGCGGCATGCTGCTGAGCAAGGACGCGATCGCCGACGTGGTCGAGGTGCTGCGCCCGGAGGACTTCTACCGGCCCGCGCACCAGACCGTCTACGAGACGATCCTGGACCTCTACGGCCGTGGGGAGCCGGCCGACGCGGTGACCGTGTCGGCGGAGCTGCAGCGGCGCGGCGAGCTCGTGCGGCTGGGAGGGGCGCCGTACCTGCACACCCTGATCGCGACCGTGCCGACCGCGGCGAACGCGGCGTACTACGCCGAGATCGTCGGGGAGAAGGCGATCCTGCGGCGGCTGGTCGAGGCCGGCACCCGGATCGTGCAGCTCGGCTACCACGGCAACGAGGGCGGTGAGGTCGAGGAGGTCGTCGACCGGGCACAGGCCGCGGTCTACGAGGTCACCGAGCGCACCACCACCGAGGACTACACGGTGCTGGAGGAGCTGCTCCAGCCCACCATGGACGAGATCGACGCGATCGCCTCCCAGGGCGGGATGGCCGCGGGCGTGCCGACCGGGTTCGCCGATCTCGACGCCGTGACCAACGGCCTGCACCCGGGGCAGATGGTCGTCGTCGCGGCCCGTCCGGGTCTGGGCAAGTCGACCCTCGGCCTTGACTTCGCCCGGTCGTGCTCCATCAAGAACGGCATGACCAGCGCGTTCTTCTCGCTGGAGATGAGCAAGTCCGAGATCGTCATGCGTCTGCTCTCGGCGGAGGCGCGGATCCGGCTGGCCGACATGCGCGCCGGCCGGATGTCGGACGAGGACTGGACGCGGATGGCGCGGCGGATGTCGGAGATCTCCGAGGCGCCGCTCTACATCGACGACTCGCCGAACCTGACGCTCATGGAGATCCGGGCCAAGGCGCGCCGGATGAAGCAGCGCTACGACCTGAAGCTGATCATCCTGGACTACCTGCAGCTGATGACCTCGGGCCGCAAGGTCGAGTCACGTCAGCAGGAGGTGTCCGAGTTCTCGCGTCAAATCAAGCTGATCGCGAAGGAGCTCGAGGTGCCGGTGGTGGCGATGAGCCAGCTGAACCGTGGTCCCGAGCAGCGCACGGACAAGCGGCCGATGCTGTCGGACCTGCGTGAGTCCGGTTCGATCGAGCAGGACGCCGACATGGTGGTCCTGCTGCACCGGCCCGACGCGTTCGAACAGGACGATCCGCGCGCCGGCGAGGCGGACCTGATCCTGGCCAAGCACCGTAACGGCCCGACCACGACGATCACGGTGGCCCACCAGCTGCACTACAGCCGGTTCTCCGACCTGGCGCACGGCTGAGCCGCGCCGGGGCGGCCGATAACCGGGTTATCGGAACCCGCTGCGAGCGAGCGACCGATAACCCGGTTATCGACTGTGGGTCGGCGATAACCGGGTTATCGACTTCAACGCCGAAGCGCGGTCAGCGCGCCGATCAGCGCTTCCAGCCCGTCGTCGTCCAGCTGCCGACGCAGGCGCCGGGCGATCTTGTCGACGTCCACAGCCTCGTCACGAGCGCCCGGCTCGGACGCCGGAACGGGGGAGGAGGACCCGTTCGCAGCCTCAGCATCGGCATCAGCGCCAGCGGAAGAGGTCACGACCTCCACAGCAGGTGGCTTGTCGCGCAGAGTCTTGAGCTTCTCCGCCTGTTCCTCCGCGGGAACCGAGGCGACGGTTCGGGCTTCCTTCACCGATAGCTCGCCGGCGCGGAGCTGCTCCTGTAGCTCAGGGGTGAGCTTGAGGAGAGACAGCCGTTGGGAGACCCACGCCTGGGTCTTCGCGACACGCTTCGCCGCCGCGCGTTGCGAACCATGCCGCTCGACAAGGCCTTGGAGCTCCCTGGCCTCCAGCAGTGGGGGGAGGTCCTGGCGGTGGATGTTCTCGACGAGCGTGGCCTCGGCCAGCATCGGGTCCGCTCCGCCGAGCCGATCCTCGACCGATGCCACGAGATGGGTCAACCCGGCCAGGTGGGCGGCTGCGAGCCGGCGGTTTCCGATGAGGACCACCCACGACGCGGTCCCGAGCTGATCCGCGTCCTCGGGATAGTGAGCAAGGTAGACATCTCGGGCGACCACCGTCGCTGGCTGCAGCTGATGGTGCTCCCGAAGGCTGTCGGCGAGCTCCTCGATCGCGGAGTCGTCGTAGCCGTAACGCGGGTTGCGCGGATTGTGGGCCAAGTCGGACAACGGGATCCGGCGCTGGGACGCCCCGCCGTCGGCCAGAGCGTGCAGCGAGGTCTCCTCGGCGAAGACATCGGAGCTGAACGAGACTCGCCCCCGCTTGCGCTTCTTCGCCGGCGCGCCGACCCCAGAGTCCGATGCGCTCGCGGCCACCTCGCTCATCGGGTGCGTCCGTAGCCGAGCTCGAGTGCCAGCCGCAGGATGTCCTGCTGCGCCTCCAAGGCCACGCGGCTCTTGGCGTACTGGGTGCAGACCACGCCCTCGGCCGCCGCCCGGCTGTGGATCTTGTACCGACGGACGACCGAGTTCGCCAGCGGCCAGTTCTTCTTCCGAGCGAAGGCGAGGGTGTCGTCGAGGTCGACCCGGCCGTCGCGTGGATCCCAGAGATTCACCACGACGGTGTAGGGGACACCCAGCGGCTCAACGACCTGGGTGATCGTCGTGTCTGCCGGCACGAAGGTGAGCGGCTCCGTCGTGATCGGAACGATCGCGTCGTCGGCGCTCTTCAGGACCGACCGGAGGATGTGCTCGTTCTCCAGGCTGCCTGGGGTGTCGACGAACACGTGCGCGTAGTCGGCATCGCGCAGCCGCTCAAGATCGCTTGGGTCGTCGGTCTCGGTGTAGGCGAACGGGATGTCATCACCGACTCGGCTCGCCCACCAATCCATCGATCGCTGTGGGTCGGTACCGACGACCAGGACGGACGGATCGTCGCCCCCCAGTACCTGGTCGACGACCGCAGCGAGGTTGACGGTGATCGTGGTCTTGCCGACGCCGCCCTTCTGGCAGCACACAGCGTGAACTCTGGCCAAGATGGCCACCTTTCCGTGGACTTCACGGCCCGGAATCGGGGCGCTACTTCGGATAAGTCGTGTCAGATGATGCCATCTGCACGCCTGCGCTCCGACGCCATCCCACGGCGTGTGGCGTCAGGGTCGCGCACCACGGCGACGGTATAACCCGGTTATCACCGTCTTCTCGTCGGCAGGGTGCGCAGCTCTTCGGTCGACGTGCTCGCTGGCGGCTCAATCTGCCGCCCGGGGTCAATCGCTCGGTAGCGAAGGATTCCGTTTCGAAGCGACCCGCCGATGAGGCCCTGGGCGAACGACGTCGGCGCTCGGCGACATCGTGCTGCACCGAGGTCCTCGGAGAGTGCCTCGCGCCTATAACCGGGTTATCGCACGACACGGTCGCCCGTGCGCTCAGCCGTCGTCTGAACGGAATACCCCATGCGCGACCAGCCACTTCCGCCAGTGGTCCACACGCTCCGGATCGGCCACGAAGTCGGCCGGCCAGTCGTCGATCGCGATCTGGCGCAGAACGTCGCGCACCAGGCTGCGGCCGACCCGGGCGCGGGAGGAGACCTTCCGCAGGTGGGGGTCCACCACGGCGTGCATCGCACGCGCGGTGTCGTCCAGCGTGAAATGCACCGGCCGGTAGGCGACCAGAACCTCATGTCCGTGCTCGTCTGCCCTGGCGACCAGCGAACCCTCGCGCATCCTCGCTCCACTCACCCGCTTGGTTCGGTACCGGGAACTGTACCGACGTTCGCGGTGTGGCCGAGAGCCCGCGTGAGCGTGTCTCCGAGCAGCGAGCCCGCGGCGCCCCGGGGGCTACGAGGTCACCGAATGTGCCCGCTCGATCCTCGGCATCGCGCACGGCTGCCGAACGCGGCTGGTCCGGCCGGACACGCAGCCGGACACCCGGCCGGACCAGCACCTTCGCCGCGTTCTCGCCCGGCCCGAAGCCCGTGCGAACCTGCCGGAGACGGCGGATTCGACAACATCTATTAGCGAGACAGTATCGCAACTGGTGGCGAGGCCTGATTGGGAAGGCCGCGGAGGTGGGCAGCCGGCCGCGCGTGCTCGGCGCGGGCATCCAGCCGAGTCCCTGGCGGGGTGAGTGCCCGTTCAGGCCCTGCAGATGCCTTCTGACCAGCCGAGACAGGCGTTCCCGCGCCTGCTGCGCGTCGATCTGACCTCCGGAAGGGGATGCGAGCACCCGTCCAGGGCGCGGTGAGCCTGTGACCAGTAACTACGCAACTTCCAGCGGCTCTCGGGTGAACCAGCGTCAGCCGCGCGATCGGTCCCTCAGGCTGGGCGTGACGTCCCTTATGAAGGGCGGGGGGCGTCCGCCGGGGCTACGTCGTCGGTTCCTGACGCAGTTGTTCCTGGTCAGGTCGCGGTACAGAGCTCGCAGGCGCGCCATTCCGGACTGGGCGGCTTCGACGTAGGGCCCGTGAGGCGAGACGCGTCGAGGGGCGTGCTCAGCAGCTCCAAAGGGGAGCCGACGTCTCCCGGTCCTGTCGACGCGTCAGCAGCGCGGCCGGTGCCCGGGGGAGTAGAAGACCCGGGCGTGCCCGCATCCTGCCGGGCCGCCGCGCGCGTACGCGTGCGTTGCGTAGAAGCCGCCCGGAACCGCGAGACCCAATTTCCACGGACATTTCCGGATCGAGGAGGCGCCGGTCTGCGTCCGACCCACTCGATCCGGTGGGCGATCTCCGGCGCGTGTGCCGGCCTGGAAAGTCCCGAGGGGATCGCGCCCAGCCCGGGTCGAGCGCCGGGCCGTGTCGCCGAAGCTGGCATGTCAGCGACGCCGCGGGGCGGACGATCGAATCCGCGGGCCCCGGGTGGACGGCCCCGGACTGCAGGCAGAGCCGTCCTGCCCGCGGAGTGGCTCCCGCACTCGGATCCCTCCCATCGAGCTCTGGCGAGCGCCGGTCGACGACCGGCAGGGCGGGGCAGGGGGGAGCGTTCGTGCTGCTTGCGGGTTCGAGTCCGGAGCAGATGAGGCTGGAGCCGGGCGAGCGTGCGAGCGGCGGCCGGCCCCGCCGCGGTCGTTCGGTGTCCCACCCGCACCGGCGGCGTCGGGCCCGCTCGCATGCACGGCGAGGAGGGGACCGCTCCTGAGCCGCCCGGGGAAATTTCCGGCGAGCAACCTGCCGCCACCAGGGACCGAGCAACGCGACGTACGCGTACGCGCGCGACGCCGGAAATTTCTCGACGGCTCCCGCACTCGTCGACCGGGATCCTGCGCCGGGTCTCGCCGGCGTCGTTGCCAGCCCGACTAGTCGCGCTTAGTCTTCGGAGTACTAGGATCACGGCTCAACGGAAGGCGGACCTCATGGGCATGCAGCTGCTCGCCGGGACGATGGAGTGCCGCAACGGCAACTGTCCGACCGCGTGGCTCACCGAGCGCGGCTCGGTGATTGTGCAGGGCTATGTCGCGACGCCCCAGCTGGTGAGGGTGCCGCGCGACCTGATCGAGCGCGCCGCGCGTGAGCTCGTGATGCACGGTGTTGAGCCAGGAGCGGTGCCGGCGCCGCGCTCGACTGCCCTCCGGGCGGCGGGGGAGTGGTTCGAGGTCGCCGGCACACCCACGACGCTGCGCTGTCCTGCTGGCGAGCGTGCGCACGAGGTACCAGCACTGGCTGTTCTGGCCGCTGCCGCCGAGTCGACGAGGGAGGCCGTATGACCCCCGAGGACCTGAACGAGCTCTACCGCACCTACCGGGAGTCGGCGTTCCGGCTCGAGTGCCGCGACACCTACGCGATCCCCGGCGAGGACCCCGACTTCGACGCCTTCCTCGCGCACGAGTCGTTCCCGGCGCGCACGGTCGACGACGACGAGTGGCTGGCCAACGTCCACGCCCAGGTCGGCCGGGGCAAGTACTTCGGCCGCGTCCGCCTGCTCGGCCACCCGGTCACCGACTACACGCGGTTCCAGCTGCTCTGCTACCCCCGCGAGAACCTCCCGGCGGGGGAGGAGGTCCGGATCCTCGACCGGCACTGGCTCGGCTCGGATGACGGATGGACCCACCAGGACTTCTGGATGTTCGACGAGCGCATCGTCGTGCTGCAGCACTTCGACGACGAGGGGCACTTCCTCGGCGTCTCCGAGGGCGGGGATCCCGCCCCCTACATCGCCATCCGCCGACGGGCCGTCGAGCTGTCGGTGCCCTTCGACCAGTACCGCCTGGTCCCGGCCCCGCGCACTGGCGCCGAGACCCCTGAGCACGCTGCGAGCTAAGCACCCTTGACTCGCGCCGAGATCCACCCTCAGCACCAGCGCCTGGCGGCGCGCTTGAAGGAGCTCCGCCAGGCCGCTGGGCTGTCGGCCGCTGCCCTCGGGCAGCCTTTCGGCTGGTCACAGAGCAAGACCTCCAAGATGGAGAACGGCACCTCCGCCCTGGTCATCGCAGATATCCACCAGTGGCTCGACCGGGTCCAGGCCAGCGACGACGAACGCACCGAGGTGCTCGCCCTGGCCCGCGAGACCGGTACCCGCGTACGTCCCTGGCGCGACGCCGACCGCCCGGATGCCGCGACCCAGCAGGACGCGCGAGGCCGCCGCGACACCGAGACCAGCGGAATCGGGGTGTTCCAGTCCGAAGTGGTGCCCGGACTGCTGCAGACCCCCGAGTACGCCCGCCGCCTGCGTGAGGTCCACACCCTGCTCCCGGCCGACGAGATCCCGGCCGCGGTGCTGGCGCTGATGAACCGCCAGACCGTGCTCTTCGACGAGACCAAGCAGTTCGACCTGGTCATCACCGAGACCGCGCTGCGCTGGCGCCCGGGCTCGGTCGCGCTCTCACTCGCCCAGCTCGACCGCATCGCCACCCTGGCCGGACTGCCCAACGTCCGCATCGGCGTCCTGTCACGCGAGACCCAGGAGCGCACCGCCGCGCGCCCGCTGCACTCGTTCGTGGTGCTGCGCTATGCCGACGCGCCGTCGACCGTGGAGATCGAGACCCTCACCGCCGAGCAGGAAGTCACCGAGCCCGCCGACGTGGAGCTCTACGAGCAGTTCCTCGCCGAGCAGCAAGGCCTCGCCGAGCACGGCCCGGCGCTCCTGGCTCTACTCGACCGGATCCGCGACGACCTCAGGCAGCTCACCTCGAACGGCTCATGACCGGCACCCCGGTCATGCCCGGCGACGAGTTGCCCGACGACGACTATCTGACCTGGTCCTGCGGGGTGTGCGGGCTGTGCACCCAGGGCGGACGCCGGGGGCTGCGGCTGCACATGGACACCGTCCACCCGGAACCGTCGTGACCGGGGCCCGCCTCCCCGTCCGGACCACGACGACGAGTTAGTCGCAGATCGCGACTAGGTCCGCGACTCGGTAAATCTGCTGGTCGCGGGACATATGTGCGCACTCGGTGCGGTAGGACGGGAATCAGGGCGCGACTCCCGACTAGTCGTCGACTAGTCTTGAGTGCAGAGAGGCCCCGGCGGCTGGCACCGCCGAGGCCTCAGAGCGGACTACCAAACCGATCCCCTGCATGAGGAAGTCAGGCGCCCATGAAGACCGTACCCAGCACGCGCCGCACGCCGGTCATGCCGGTCGTCGACCGCGCGTCGCGGCTGCCCTGCGCCGCCCCTGACAACGTCGAGCTGTTCTTCCCGGTCGGCACCAGCGGACCGGCCCTGCAGCAGACCGCCGAGGCCAAGACGCTCTGCATGAGCTGCCCGATCCTGCAGGCCTGCCGCGAGGACGCCCTCGCCCGGCCCGCCCACTTCGCCCACGGAGTGGTGGGTCCGTGGCGCCCCTTGGGTGTTGTCCTCGGCGTGGACGGCCCTGATCCGCTCCGCGAGCTCGACATCGGCCCGGGCACGCTCGTCGCGTGCCGGGGCGGCCTTGACCCAGGCGTAGTAGGACGAGCGCTCGATCTCGACGAGCTCACAGAGTCGCTTCACCTCGAAGGTGGCGGAGTTGTCGGCGACGAACTGGAAGCGACTCACCAGCGCGTCTCCCCGGCGAAATACTTGGCCGCCCGCTGAAGGATCTCCCGCTCGGTCGTGAGCTTGGTGGTCTCGATCTCGAGCTCGTCCACCCTCGCTTCAAGCCGGGCGATCTTCTGGGCCGGCGTCTCATCGGTCGGCGCCGACGGGCTCGTCGTCGTGGCCGTCCTCGACTGCAGCGGGCTGGAGGTCGGTGTCCGGTCAGCGGCGGTCTTCCTGCCGGTCCCGTAGACCTCGAGCCAGTGCCGCAGCGTCCCGCGCACGATGCCGAGGTCCTCGGCGATACCGCGGACCGTGGCGCCCGGGGTGGACTCGTACAAGTCCACGGCCTGACGACGGAACTCCTCGGAGTAGCTCTTCCTGGCCATGATTCTCAGATCATCTCGCTTCCCCAGCACCAAGTGCTGGATTCAGCGTGTCCAAGAACCGGGGTCAGGCCCCGGCGAATTCAGGCGGTTGAAGCATCTAGCTCAACGAGTTCGGCGAATATCTCGGAGGGCTTCTTCCAGTTGTGGATTTTACGGGGTCGGTCGTTGATGTCGCAAGCCACCATCGCCAGGTATTTCGGGTCCGAGGTGATGTCCGTGCCTTTCGGGAAGTACTCGCGGACGATGCGGTTGAGGTTCTCGTTGCTGCCGCGTTCCCACGGCGAGTGTGGGTGGGCGAGGTACACCGGCATCGAGCCCTTGGTGACGGTGGCGTGGCCGGCCATCTCGGCACCGCAGTCCCAGGTCAGTGAGGCCCGCATGTGCGCGGGCAGACCGCTGGTGGCGGCGATGACCCCACGGCCGACGGTGAGCGCGTCGCGGCCGGTCAGGGGCACGAGGACCAGGAACCGGGAGGTGCGCTCGACCAGCGTGGCGACGGCGGTCTTGCCGTTCTTGCCGATGACCAGGTCACCCTCCCAGTGGCCGGGCACGGCGCGCCCCTGGGCGTCGGCGGGGCGGGCGTCGATGTAGGTCGGGTCCTTGATCCGCGGGGCCGGTGGGGGCTTGGCGCCGCCTCGTCGGGCGGTGCGCCCGGACCGTAGCGCGAGCAGCTCGCGGGCCAGCGTGGACACCGGGGTGGCATAGATCCACTGGTAGATCGCCTCGTGAGACACCCGACAAGCCTCGTCATCGGGGTGCTCGGTCGGCAACCGGCCCGCGATCGAGGCCGGTGACCAGCCACCACGCAACAGAGCATGCACGATCCCGCGCAACCGCGGGTGACGGTCCACCGCGAACTGCTTCGGCCGCTCCCGCGCCGCCAGGGCCCGTTCCTGCGCTGCCGCGGCCCGGTACTCGTAGCGTCCGCCGTGACGACGGACCTCACGAGAGATCACCGACCGATCACGACCCACCACCGAGGCGATCTGCTTGTAGGACAAGCCCTCCGCGAGACCCCTCGAGATCTCCTCCCGATCCGACAACATCAACATCTCACGCACGGAACATCCTGTCCCGCCGAACAACCAAGATCAAGTGCTACGACCGGCTGAACTCGCCGCCACCTGCTTCGACAACGCCGTCGCCGAGTCGTTCTTCGCCAGCTACAAGAAAGAACTCATCCACACCCGGCCATGGAACGACGTCACCGAGGTCCGACAGCAGACATTCGTGTGGATCGAGAGCTACTACAACCGTCGCAGACGGCACTCCACCCTCGGATACTTGACACCCACCGAATACGAGCTAGGATTCAGGAAAATAACCGACTTGGCAGCCTAAACCGGCGTCAAAGAAATCGGGAACACTCCAACCCATGATCACGGGCGGGTGGACCTGCGTCACTCCTCGCCCCGCGGGCTCGCCGCTGGCGATGTGGCGAAGGACGAACGCGAGGCCAGCTACAAGCCCGCCGGAGAACCCGCCCCCCGGGCCGTAGTGTCCGCCGACCAGCAGGTAGATCGAGTACAACAGCATGACGGGGAACAGCATACGGGCAACGGGAACCAGCGGGGAGATGTAACCTTCCGGCCCGGGTCCGCCGCCCGGCGACTCGTCGTCCACAGCGGGTGTCCCTCTGCCTGGAGATGGGGTGTACGCCCGAGGCGCTCTCCATCCCACCGGTTCCTGCCACCTGCCCGGGGAGGCGCGGGCGTCGACCGTCCACTCGGTCACCGGTTCGCCTGCGGGCCCGGGCGAGGTCTTCACCGAGTTCCTCGAGTGTGCCAGGGTTTCGCGGTGTCGAGTGGGAGGTCACCGGGCGCGATCCTGAGGGTGAAATGGGTGGCAGCCCGGTACTCGATGGGGAGTTCCTGCAGTAGAGGCGCTACGACGGTGACCACCGACTTCGCGTGGATGGGGCCGAACACCGCGATCGCCCATTGCCGGGCTTCTGCGTCAGGTAGGGCCAGCGGGGCGCCGCTGGCTTTGTCCGTCCGTGTCACCGCCAACCGCCATTCCGACATGCTGCTGTCTACCCGGTGGACGGCCGAGCAGAGTGAGAGAACGTCACCGTTCCGGCTGATGCGTGCGTAGGCGAGCTCGGTTCCAGGGTCGACCCTGTTCACGTCGAACGCGTCGCGGAGGTGGAAAACGACGTCGGGAAAGCGCTCCTGCAACGCATCGATCTCCCGGTCTTCCAAATGGTCACGTCGCCGGAGCCATCGGATCATGGCGCAGCCCCCCGCCCGGCGGAGCGCTCAGCCCGCTGCGCCGCCTCCGGAGCGTCGACGCCGGCCCTGGCCCGTTCGTCGGCCTCGGCCCGTTCCCGGTCCCGCAGCTCCTGCCGGGCGCGTACGAGCGCCGCAGTCTCCGCGGGCGGGTCCGGGCTGAACAGGCTGCCGGGCACCGGCCTCCCGGCAGCGCCCAGCTGGTTCATCCGCTTCGGCAC
This sequence comes from Pseudonocardia sp. Ae717_Ps2, assembly GCF_001932475.1. NCBI lineage: Bacteria > Bacillati > Actinomycetota > Actinomycetes > Pseudonocardiales > Pseudonocardiaceae > Pseudonocardia > Pseudonocardia sp. Ae717_Ps2. The sequence continues at coordinate 19,146 of NZ_MCIS01000013.1, read as the reverse complement.
CGAGGCGCCCTGGTAGTCGAGCACGACCGGGTGGCCGTCCTTGTCGAGACCGGCCAGCGGCTGGTGTAGCTCGACATACTGGCCGTGTGGGAGCCGCGTGATGATGCCGGTCTCCAGGCCGTGCTCCAGCACCGCGCGGTCGGAGTTCTGCAACCCGATGCACCAGCGGTAGGCCACCCAGTACACGATCGGCGGCACGATCAGCAGCCCGAGCCGCCCCGCCCAGGTCGTCGCGTTGAGCGAGACGTGGAAGAACAGCGCGATCCAGTCGTTGAACCCGCAGAGCACCAACCATAGGTAGAACGCGATCGCCATCGCCCCCAGCGCCGTCCGGACAGGCACGTCCCGGGGCCGCTGGAGCAGGTTGTGGTGCGCCTGGTCGCCGGTGAACCTCCGCTCGATCCTCGGATACGCGGACGCCACGGCGAACAACACGGGCAGGAACGCCGCGGTCGGCAGGAACGCCGACGGGATGGTGTACGTGTCGAACAGGTAGAATTCCCACGGCGGGAAGATCCGCCCCATCCCTTCGGAGAAGAGCATATAGAAGTCGGGCTGCGACCCGGCCGAGACGTGCGAGGGATCGTAGGGCCCGAAGAACCAGATGCGGTTGATCTCGAAGAGTCCGGCGATTAGCACCAGGACACCGGTGACGACGAAAAAGAACGCGCCACCCTTGGCGGCGAACTGCGGCATGATGCGCACACCAACGACGTTGTTCTCTGTCCGACCGACGCCGGGGAACTGGGTATGCTTCTGGTACCACACCAACCCCAAGTGCACCGCGATCAGCGCGAGGATGACCCCGGGCAGGATCAGCACGTGAATGATGTAGAGCCGCGGGATGATCTCCATTCCCATGAACTCGCCACCGAACAACGCCCAGTGCACCCAGGTGCCGACCACGGGCACGGACAAGGTGATACCGGAGGCGATGCGCAGACCGACCCCGGAGAGCATCTCGTCGGGCAGCGAGTAGCCGGTGAAACCGGCAAAGGTGCCGAGTAGGATCAGGTTCACCCCGATCACCCAGTTCGCCTCACGCGGCTTGCGGAATGCTCCGGTGAAATACACACGGAACATGTGACAGATCATCGAAGCGACGAACAGCAGCGCCGACCAGTGGTGGAGCTGCCGCATGAACAGGCCGCCGCGCACCTCGAACGTCAGCTCGAGGGCCGACTCATAGGCCCTTGACATGTGCACTCCGCGCAGCGGGTCGTAGGGGCCGTTGTAAACGACCTCCTCCATCGAGGGATCGAAGAACAGCGCCAGGTACACGCCCGACAGAAGAACGATGATGAAGCTGTAGAGAGCAATCTCGCCCAGCATGAACGACCAATGGGTCGGGAAGACCTTGTTGAACTGCTTCCGCAACCCGGCCGCATAAGCGAAACGCTCGTCGGCCTGATCGAGCACCACTGCGCTCGTCCCCGGCGGCTTCGGTCTCTTCGCCAACGCATCGGTTGAGTTCATATCTTGGAGCTTCCTCCTCGAATACTCAGTGAGGGCCAGATTACAGACGCGATGCCACCCCGGCTCCTGCACGGATCGTCAATGACGTTCGGTGGACCAGATCGGCCCACTCTGTGTGAACGTGTTTGAGAAGCCCGCGCAGCAGTGGCTCTCGCGTGGCCGTAAGGCCAAGACTGGCGGGACTTCTGCAGGTCGCCCGAGCGGAGCACCGGTGCGACGCGGATATCGGACGTCACTTTGAGCGCTTCTCAAACACGCTCTGAGGGAATCGACCCGTAGGGCCGCGTAGGGCCGTCTGCCGCCCGGGAACGGCAAAACCGGCCGTGGGCACCACCGGGGCGTGGCACCTGTCGACCAGGAACTATGACCCTGCACCGGTCCACAGTAAAGGACGGCAAGCCGGTGACGGACACGGTCGGAAGCCCTCTCGCCAGACACCAGCAGCGGGAGCGACTGATGCCAACCAGTTGCCTCCCGGGCTTTTGTCCCGCCGTGGGACGGCCTCGCGGCCGCCTGCATCTCTCGGACCAGACTCCCGAGGGACGGGACGGAACCCTAGACGCGCCCCACCATCGTGGTGGATCGCATCGGATTCTAGCCGATCGTCCGGTTCTCGTCGCATCAGCGCCTCACTGCGGGTCGGTGTTGCCGCCGAATCGCTCGCGCAGGTTGCGGGCCAGGCGCTGTCGCAGCAGATCGCCGTCGGCGTGGCGCTGGTGGCGCTCACGGCGTCAGTTCTCAGTACGTGCGAGGTCACGCCACGCCGTACCTGCTCTGACCAGCCCGAACATCAGGTTGGCAAAGGCTCACTGGTCCAGCTGGTCGCCACCGGAGCAATGCTTGAGACCTGTGGATGACTGTGGAGGGGCCGTACCCTTCCGGTGATCTTGAAGGCTCTCAAGCAAGACCGGCGCAGCAACGCTGGTCGGAAGGGCACGACCCATGCTCAGCGTAGTTCCCGAGGCCGGATCCGGTGACGAGGCCCGTGTGCAGGAGGGGCCGGCGTTGATCGACGAGCTCGTCCGCGAGGGCGCCCGCCGGATGCTCGCCCAGGCTCTGCAGGCCGAGGTCGACGACTACATCACCCGCCACAGCAACGAACGCGACGCCCACGGGCGGCGTCTGGTGGTGCGCAACGGCTCCCACGAGCCTCGCGAGGTGGTGACAGCCGCGGGCGCGGTGGCGGTGCGGGCGCCGCGGGTCGACGACCGCCGGATCGACCCCGCGACGGGCGAGCGGCGCCGGTTCTCCTCGGCGATCCTGCCGTCCTGGTGCCGCAGGACGCCGAAGATCACCGAGGTGCTGCCGCTGCTCTACCTGCACGGCCTCTCGTCGGGGGACTTCGTGCCCGCGCTGGGGCAGTTCCTCGGCTCCAACGCGGGCCTGTCCTCATCGACGGTCACCAGGCTGACCGAGACCTGGAAGACCGAGCAGCAGGCGTTCTCCCACCGGGACCTGTCCGGGGTGGACTACGTGTACGTGTGGGCCGACGGCATCCACGTCACCATCCGCCTCGCCGAGCACAAGTTGTGTCTGCTCGTGCTCATCGGAGTCCGCGCCGACGGGCACAAGGAGCTCGTCGCCCTCGTCGACGGCTACCGGGAAGCGACCGAGTCCTGGGCGGACCTGCTGCGCGACTGCGCGCGGCGCGGCATGCGCGCCCCCGTCCTGGCCGTCGGGGACGGCGCGCTCGGGTTCTGGGGCGCGCTACGGGAGGTGTTCCCCGAGACCCGTGAGCAGCGCTGCTGGGTGCACAAAACCGCCAACGTCCTCGCCGCCCTGCCCAAGTCGGCGCATCCGGGAGCGAAGAAGGCGCTGACCGAGATCTGGAACGTCGAAGACAAACACAAGGCCCTCGACGCCGTGACCTGCTTCGACGCCGCCTACGGGGCAAAGTTCGGCAAGGCCGTGGCGAAGGTCCGTGACGACCTCGATGAGTTGCTCGCCTTCTACGACTTCCCCGCCGAGCACTGGCAGTACCTACGCACCACGAACCCGATCGAGTCCACGTTCGCGACCGTCCGCCACCGCACCCGCGTCACCCGCGGGCCCGGCTCACGCACCGCCGGGCTCGCGATGGCGTTCAAACTCATCGAAGCCGCCCAGGACCGCTGGCGCGCCGTGAACGGCCCGCACCTGGTCGCGCTCGTCCGCGCCGGAGCAGTCTTCGAGGCCGGACGACTCGTTGAACGACCCGACGACCACACCCACACCGAAGCCGCCTAAAAGATCTTCATCCACAGGTCTTGACGATTGCTCGCCGGCGGATCCGGCGCGCGCCTGGGGTGCGGGCTGATCATGGTCTACCGCGACAGCATCGAGCGCCGTATGTCCGACGTTGAGGATCGCCTCGGCGACCGCGCGGGACAGAACACCGCGGCGTAGCAGCTCGGTGAAGTGATCGGTGAGCACTGCCGCTGCCCGGGAAAGGTCCTTGCCGGGCAGGTCAAAATCCTGGCGGGTGATGACCAGCACCTCACGAGCCCGCCGCGGCGACCCGATCGACGTCGATGACATGGGCACCATGACCGACATCCTATGTGACCGACCGTTGGCTGCTCACTGTTGGTGATCGAGGTCCCCGGTGTCGGTGATCGGGATGTTCCCGGTGAAGAAGCGGCGCGTGCGGACCACGATCCCCGAGCCGTCGGGGGGTAAGGCCCCGGCGTCCTCCGTGTGATGGGTTCAGGCAGCGGTGGGGTTGGTCGCGCGGACCGCCCCGATGAACTCGCCCGAGTAGTAGGGGCTGGACCAGATGTCGGGTTCGACCTTGACCACGTCCCCGGTCTGCGGGGCGTGCAGCATCTGCCCGTTGCCCAAGTAGAGTCCGGGCTGATCCGCTGTCCCCGGAGCCGCCACCGGGGGCCTGCCGGAGGGTTTCTGGATCGAGTCCAGTTTTATGGGGCGAGTGTAGAGGCGCCGGTTCGGGACGTTGTCGTTGCCGGGCTGTCGGGGATGTGGGAGAGCCCCGCCCCGGGGGTGGGCACCCTGTGGGTCAGTGCCGTGGTCCCTCGGGGCGGGGCTCTGTCCTGTGCGCGGTCTGTGTGCTGTTGGTGGGCAGAAGAGCAGACCGCGTGGTCGCCGGCGTGGTGAAGGTTGGGCCGTCGGCGAAGCAGTGCTGGGTGGTGCGGGTGTTACTTGTGGCCCTTGACGGTGTCTCCGGCGGCGCCGGCCTGGGCGCAGTTGTCGGACTGGTCGGTGACCGAGTCCCCGGACTTCGCGGTGCCGGATCCGAGGATCCCGAGTGCGCCGGTGAGCCCGTTCGCGGCGGCGGCGTCCTCGATGGGGACCTGCAGCCCGACGAGGTTGAGCGGGATGTTGTTGTTGCAGGCCTGGATCGGGACGTTGATGTTGTTGCCGTTGAGGCCGGCGATCAGGCCTTCGGCGCTCTTGTCGATCCCGTCACCGTGGTCACCGCTGTGGGTGCCGTGGGCCATCGCCACCGGGGAGAGCGCCATCAGCGATGCGGCCGAGGCGGCGACGACGATCCCGGTCTTCTTCCACATGGGGTATGTCCTCCTGGTTGTTGCTGGCACGTCGGATACGAGGGGAGCCCGTGCCAGCTGCAACGAGAGGGTTCAGGTCGGGAAACTACAGGTCAAACACTGTCACCCGGGTCGCGCGCGGCGCGCACGGACTGTTGCTGCGACAGCCGTCGCGACCACCCGTACAGGAGGTGTCTGGTCGGACAGGGGACACGGTCGTGTCACGCACCGTGGTCCTTCCTGGTGTGTCCTGATCTGTCCTGGTTCGCCACGGTCCGGCGACGTCCGGCGGCGTCCTGTGGGGTCGGGGGGGGCTGGGTGACGGGGTGGGCCGGGCCGTCGCCGGAGGGGTGGGCGGCCCGGCCCTGGTGGGCGGTCGCGGGTGGCGTGCGCTCCCCAGCGCGCCGGGTGGGTGCGACCGCTGCAGACCCGAACACCTTCAGTGTGACCTATCGCACTGCGCGGGGGAAGGGTGTTGTCGTGGGGGGGCGGTGCCGGGGTGTCAGGGGTGTCAGGGGTGGCGGGTCAGGACGGTGGTGGTGGTGTCGCCGGCGGGGCCGCGCAGGACGAGGGTGTTGTTGGTGATGTCGGCGTGGCTGGTCTGGGTGAGCCAGTCGGCGATGGGGACGTTCTCGCAGTTCATGAGGGTGGTCGGGTTGGCGGTGGCGGTGAATGTGTCGTCGGTGTGAACGCCCCAGGTGCCGGTCAGGTGGTTGCAGCCGTCGGAGCCGGTCCAGTGTCCGTCGGGGGTGAACTCGACGAACGCTCGCCCTGCGGTGGTGTCGTCCGCGGGGGTCCAGTGGCCGATCAGGGCCTGCTGCAGGGGATGCGCGGAGGGGGCATCGGTCGGCATCGGCAGCGTGGTAGCCGCGGCCGGGTCGGTCGGTGTGGTGAGTGCGGCGGGTGTGGCGGGGAGGGGTCCGACGGCGTGGGGGCCGTCGGTGTCGGTGGTGGTGGTGTCGGGTCGGGGCACGTGGACTCCTGCGGTGGGGTGCGGGGGCTGGTGCTGTCCGGGTTCCCAGACCTCGTAGTAGGGCTGCTCGGCCGCGGCGGGCTGGGTGGCGTCGGCGGTGGCGGTGCTGGTGGTGAGTGCGCCGGCGGTGGTGAGGGCGACGGCGGCGAGGAGCGCTGCGGCACCGGCGCGTCGTGCGCGGGAAGTCGTGTGCATGGGTTTCATTCCAACACGGTTACTGACGGGTAGGTCCAGCCGACAGTAGGTGACCTCGCCGCCTGCGGCGGAGCGACGGTAGGTGACCGCGAAGCCTTCGGCGGTGTCGCTGCTGCGGGCCGCGTCTCGGGGACGCGGGGGCGAGCCTCCTGGTCGCAGCCCCGGGCTCAGGCGGTAGGGCCCAGGTCGGCGTCCTCGGCACGGCCTGCGGGTGTCACAGCGTCAGGAGGGCGGTGTTGGTGGCGTCGAGGTCGAAGTGGTGGGGGTCGTACTGGTCTGATCCCCACCATTGGACTCGGTCGGTGTGTTCGGGGTGGTCGGGGTCGGCGAGTGCGTCGAGGAATGCGGCGTAGCCGGGTGTGCCGCCGACGTCTTCGGGTGGGCAGGCGCCGCGGCCGTCGATACAGCGTGGGTAGCGCACTGCGGGCTCGGCGGTGGTGAGCGCGGTGACGGTCAGGGTGTGGTGCCAGTTGTCGCCGAAGTCGTAGACGTAGTCGGCTTCCTGCCCGACCTGGAAGAGCTGGGCGAGGGTGACGGCCTGCTCGTCGTGGGTACGGTCGCCGAGGTCCCAGGCGGGGTCCCAGTCCGGGTCGGGGATGCCGTAGCAGGTGTCGTTGATGGTGAACTTGTGCAGGTGGGAGCTCTCCCACCCCATTGCTTCCTGGATGACCTGGTGCAGGACGGCGAGGGTGACCTCGGCGGGGACCTCGACGGTCCGGTGGACCTCGAGGTCGACCTCGAGTAGTGCGATCCCGATCCGGAAGATCGCCGACCGACCCGCCGTCGGCGCTGTCGAGGGAGCGACCGCGGGCACTGCCGCCGGTGCCGTGGTGTCTGTGTGGGGCATGGCTGCGATGGTCTCACCGTCTCGACCCAGCGGCAGGGCCTGGGTTCCGCAGTTGTCGCTCGGTGAAAGTGGAGCAATGCTTGAGACCTGTGGATGACTGTGGAGGGGCCGTACCCTTCCGGTGATCTTGAAGGCTCTCAAGCAAGACCGGCGCAGCAACGCTGGTCGGAAGGGCACGACCCATGCTCAGCGTAGTTCCCGAGGCCGGATCCGGTGACGAGGCCCGTGTGCAGGAGGGGCCGGCGTTGATCGACGAGCTCGTCCGCGAGGGCGCCCGCCGGATGCTCGCCCAGGCTCTGCAGGCCGAGGTCGACGACTACATCACCCGCCACAGCAACGAACGCGACGCCCACGGGCGGCGTCTGGTGGTGCGCAACGGCTCCCACGAGCCTCGCGAGGTGGTGACAGCCGCGGGCGCGGTGGCGGTGCGGGCGCCGCGGGTCGACGACCGCCGGATCGACCCCGCGACGGGCGAGCGGCGCCGGTTCTCCTCGGCGATCCTGCCGTCCTGGTGCCGCAGGACGCCGAAGATCACCGAGGTGCTGCCGCTGCTCTACCTGCACGGCCTCTCGTCGGGGGACTTCGTGCCCGCGCTGGGGCAGTTCCTCGGCTCCAACGCGGGCCTGTCCTCATCGACGGTCACCAGGCTGACCGAGACCTGGAAGACCGAGCAGCAGGCGTTCTCCCACCGGGACCTGTCCGGGGTGGACTACGTGTACGTGTGGGCCGACGGCATCCACGTCACCATCCGCCTCGCCGAGCACAAGTTGTGTCTGCTCGTGCTCATCGGAGTCCGCGCCGACGGGCACAAGGAGCTCGTCGCCCTCGTCGACGGCTACCGGGAAGCGACCGAGTCCTGGGCGGACCTGCTGCGCGACTGCGCGCGGCGCGGCATGCGCGCCCCCGTCCTGGCCGTCGGGGACGGCGCGCTCGGGTTCTGGGGCGCGCTACGGGAGGTGTTCCCCGAGACCCGTGAGCAGCGCTGCTGGGTGCACAAAACCGCCAACGTCCTCGCCGCCCTGCCCAAGTCGGCGCATCCGGGAGCGAAGAAGGCGCTGACCGAGATCTGGAACGTCGAAGACAAACACAAGGCCCTCGACGCCGTGACCTGCTTCGACGCCGCCTACGGGGCAAAGTTCGGCAAGGCCGTGGCGAAGGTCCGTGACGACCTCGATGAGTTGCTCGCCTTCTACGACTTCCCGCCGAGCACTGGCAGTACCTACGCACCACGAACCCGATCGAGTCCACGTTCGCGACCGTCCGCCACCGCACCCGCGTCACCCGCGGGCCCGGCTCACGCACCGCCGGGCTCGCGATGGCGTTCAAACTCATCGAAGCCGCCCAGGACCGCTGGCGCGCCGTGAACGGCCCGCACCTGGTCGCGCTCGTCCGCGCCGGAGCAGTCTTCGAGGCCGGACGACTCGTTGAACGACCCGACGACCACACCCACACCGAAGCCGCCTAAAAGATCTTCATCCACAGGTCTTGACGATTGCTCGCCGGCGGATCCGGCGCGCGCCTGGGGTGCGGGCTGATCATGGTCTACCGCGACAGCATCGAGCGCCGTATGTCCGACGTTGGACCCGGTCGACGGGGCGACACCGGCGTCGACCAGGCGCTGGGTGAACCGCAGCGCTGTGTACTGGGCTCCCTTGTCGCTGTGGAAGATCAACTGGCCGGGGCGCAGGTCCCGCGAGCGCAGGGCGTGGTTGAGCGCGGTGAGCACCAGCGCGGTCGTCGCACGGGAGTCGGTGGCCCAGCCGACGACCCGGTTGGAGAACGCGTCACGCACCGAGGCCATCCACAACACGCCCTCGCCGGTGACGATCCGGGTCAGATCGGCCACCCACACCCGGTTCGGCGCGGCCGCGGTGAAGTCGCGTTCGAGCAGGTCCGGCGCCGGCCGGTGGGCGGGGTTCTGCCGGGTCGAGCCGCCCTTCCAGCCGCGGCGCAGGTGGGCGCCCTGCAGGCCGTGCTCGCGCATGATCCGCTCGACGCGCTTGCGGCCGACGTGCACGCCTTGGCGGCGCAGCTCGAGCCAGACCCGCGGGGATCCGTAGGCGGTGGCGAACTCGCTGACCGAGCGGATCTTCACGATCTGTTCGAGGAGCACGGCGTCGTCGAGGTGGCGCTGAGAGGGGTTCGCGCGGCGGGTGCGCCAGTCGTAGTAGGTCGAGACCGGCACACCAAGGACCCGTAGTACGAGACCGGCGGGGAAGCCATGGGCGTCGACGAAGCTCATGACCACCTCCGGGTCGGGCCGATCTCGGAGGCGAAATAGGCGCTCGCCGCGCGCAGGACCTCGTTGACCCGCCGCAGCTCGGCGTTTTCCTTCGCCAGCCTGCGGTTCTCGGCGAGCATGTCGGTCGACGGCCGATCATGGCGCTCGCCGGTGTCGGCCTCGGCTTGGCGGACCCAGCTGCGCAGGGCCTCGTGATGCACCCCGAGCTGCTGCGCGAGCGTCCGGAACGTCGGGCGAGGGTCGGACTCCCGATACAGCCGAACCGCCCGTTCACGCAGCTCATCGGGGTACTTCTTCGGTGCAGTCACCAGTGCCTTCCTTCCTGGCTCTCAAGATCGAACCAGTGTTCAGACACTCCGGCAAAGCGGGGGAACCTCACAGCTCGATCATCACCCGCCGGTTGAGCCGCGCGTACTCCTGCGCCCAGTGCAGGTCGGCCCGGTAGGCGTCCATCTGCGGGGTGCCGGCGAGGAACACGGCCAGGTCGCGGTCGGGCAGCTCCTGGTTGTGCGGCAGCACCTTGGCCTTCTCGATGTGCAGGTTGGCCAGGATGTTGCCGATCCCCCGCGACCCGGAGTGCAGCATCAGCCAGACCCGGTCGTCGCCGTCGAGGCAGAGCTCCACAAAGTGATTTCCGCCCCGAGCGAGCCGAGCTGCTGGTGGGCCTTGCCACGCAGCTTGTCCTCGCTGGTCCAGGACGCATCGCGCAGATGGTGCAGCCGGTCGAAGCCGCGCCAGAACCCGGCCCAGTCGAGCTCGGTGGGCACTACCTGATGACGGTCAAGGCTAACCAGCCCACGCTGCTGGCCCGGCTGCGTGCGCTGCCCTGGAAGATGACCGGGCCGGCCGCCCGGCAGCGGGCCCGTGGCCACGGGCGGGTCGAGACCCGCACGATCAGCGTGCTCTCCCTGCAGCGGTGCCCGGACCGGGGCGGGGAGTTCTTCCCACACGCCGCCCAGGCCATCCGGCTCATCCGCCGGCGCCGCCCGCTACGTCCGGGCGCACGGTGGAAGACCGTGACCGTCTACGCGATCACCAGCCTGACCGCGTTCCAGGCAGACCCGATCTTGCTGGCCCGCTGGATCCGCGGGCACTGGAACATCGAGAACCGGCTGCACTGGGTCCGGGACGTCTCCTTCGACGAGGACCGCTCCCAGACCCGCACCGCAGCCGGACCGCAGGTCATGGCCGCCCTGCGCAACCTCGCGATCGCCGCACTCCGACTGACCGGGACCACCAACATCGCCGCCGGACTACGCCACCACGCCCGAGCGCCCACCGGCCCTTGACCACCTACAAGATCATCTGACGACTTTGCCGGGGCCCTGGCTGCGCCCCAGCTACACTCCAAGAACTATTCGAATCCCCCCAGGAGATCCAACTTCCGCCGCAGTCCAGGACAACGGCATGCGACCGGCAACGCTAACTCGATAGACTTGTTTTTTCAAACGCCATCAACCTTAAAGCTAAATTGACACGAACTCCCCACAATGATAGAGTCGCTTAGTCGCCCGGAGCCTATCAATTGCCTCTTCGAGTTCAGCACGGAAATCAGTCCTCCGCCCGCACTCCTTTGAATTCTCCAGACCCTGCGCAGCCACCGGAAGAGAGAGGGAAGAAGCCGTCCACAACCTTCCGAGAAGGCGATGTCATCAATCCACGACCTTTCCCTCTACGGTGACTCTACTTCTTCTGTCATGACCAGAAGTCCTGTCACTGCAAGCAAGATAAATAATATCGACCCGGTCGATACTGCGACAACTCGGAATCGCCTCGAGCGGCCACTAATGACTCTTAAGAGACGCTCCGAGTTCGCAATGTAACCGTATCCTGATCATCACTTCGCAGTAGCCCCGAACCTTCTCCGCGACTCTCCGACCTCTCGCTTGACCCATCGGATCAAAAAGACTCACTACTCAGTCCTCATTTCTTTACAGGACTCCATGCCATCTAGGCTGGCCGCTCGGTGTCCTGGGCTCGGTGCGACGGTGCGGTCAGTCGGATTGCGCGTTCTCGGTCCTGTCTGCTAGAAGGAATAGGGCCGCGGTGATTACTGCGGCGACTACAAGTAGAGTATAGGTGACGTCCCTCCGTAGCGTTCGGTGAGTTCAGCCGGTCGTAGCACTTGATCTTGGTTGTTCGGCGGGACAGGATGTTCCGTGCGTGAGATGTTGATGTTGTCGGATCGGGAGGAGATCTCGAGGGGTCTCGCGGAGGGCTTGTCCTACAAGCAGATCGCCTCGGTGGTGGGTCGTGATCGGTCGGTGATCTCTCGTGAGGTCCGTCGTCACGGCGGACGCTACGAGTACCGGGCCGCGGCAGCGCAGGAACGGGCCCTGGCGGCGCGGGAGCGGCGAAGCAGTTCGCGGTGGACCGTCACCGCGGTTGCGCGGGATCGTGCATGCTCTGTTGCGTGGTGGCTGGTCACCGGCCTCGATCGCGGGCCGGTTTGCCGACCGAGCACCCCGATGACGAGGCTTGTCGGGTGTCTCACGAGGCGATCTACCAGTGGATCTATGCCACCCGGTGTCCACGCTGGCCGCGAGCTGCTCGCGCTACGGTCCGGGCGCACCGCCCGACGAGGCGGCGCCAAGCCCCCACCGGCCCGCGGATCAAGGACCCGACCTACATCGACGCCGCCCGCCGACGCCCAGGGGCGCGCCGTGCCCGGCCACTGGGAGGGTGACCTGGTCATCGGCAAGAACGGCAAGACCGCCGTCGCCACGCTGGTCGAGCGCACCTCCCGGTTCCTGGTCCTCGTGCCCTGACCGGCCGCGACGCGCTCACCCGTCGGCCGTGGGGTCATCGCCGCCACCAGCGGTCTGCCGCGCACATGCGGGCCTCACTGACCTGGGGACTGCGGTGCCGAGATGGCCGGCCACGCCACGTCACCAAGGGCTCGATGCCGGTGTACCTCGCCCACCCACACTCGCGTGGGAACGCGGCAGCAACGAGAACCTCAACCGCATCGTCCGCGAGTACTTCCCGAAAGCACGGACATCACCTCGGACCCGAAATACCTGGCGATGGTGGCTTGCGACATCAACGACCGACCCCGTAAAATCCACAACTGGAAGAAGCCCTCCGAGATATTCGCCGAACTCGTTGAGCTAGATGCTTCAACCGCCTGAATTCGCCCACAACTCGGATACGTTCGATACACCGCCGCGCCGACAGCCCGCGGCACGCTGCGGATCTGTAGCGTGCCGCGGGCTGCACCGTGGGCGGAGAACCGCGGGCGATCTCGACGCCGGCGACGTGTCCGGGCATGCCGGACCTCGGGCCGCCGCCCATCGATCACTCCACACCCGGCCGCGGTGAGCTACCCAGCCAGGCCACCGTCATCAACATCGGACGGGAAGCGCCGCAGTACCACCACTCGTACCTCGGCCCCGCGGGTTCGGCTACTCGAATTCTTCCTCGGTGGACCGCCACGCCACCCGGCCGGTGCCCACAGCCACGATTCGTACTTCGTCGATCTCGACGTCGTCGACGCCCTCGATCGCGACCGGGATCGCTGCCTCCACCGTCGGATAGATCGTCGTGAACGCCGCGGCTGGTAGCCAGCCTTTTTCAACCTGACCGAGGACCCGCCGCGAAGCGGCGGCAGGGGCCCCGTCGGCAGCGGCCAGATCCCCGATGATGCAGGTCAGGCCGCCGCGGTCGCGGTCCGGGGAGGCCCACTCGACGGCTTGACCAGCACAAACGCCAGGTTGAAAAAGGCTCACTGCCCATGCCGAGGCCATGATCCAGTTCGCGATGATCCGGCTGATGGCCGCCCGCCTGGCCGGCGAGGAACTCGCCCCACCGACCAGCCCGGTCGAGATCGAAGCCGCCCGCCGGCTAGCAGAGGACCTCAAGAACTGATCGCCCAGGTTCCACAACACGCTCTCAGGGGGAGCTGGCTGATGTAGTCGATCCAGGCCCGGGCGTGATCGCCCTCGGGGCTGAAACGGGTCAGCGGGTGCTCTGAGTAGGCGAGGGCGGCCAGGCAGCGGTGCGCGGCGACCCGGGCGGCCGGATCGGTCCCGCGCCACCGCCAGGTCCTGAACAGGTCGTGTACCAGCCCTGCCGCCTCGATGAGGGTTCGTCCCTGCGGGGTCGTCGCGCCGTAGTTGGTGACCGCGTCGAGCAGCAGGAAGTGGACGTTGCTCAGGTCCTCGGGGTGGTCGACCTGTAGAAGTCGGGTCTGGCCGCCGAGTGCGTCGAGGACCGTGGTCCGGGTGTCGGGCGTGCGCCGACGTCCGAGCAGTCGTGCAAATCCGTTTTCCATGATGCTGCCTTTCTTGATTGCGGAAATGTTGGCGTGTGTGTTCGTGCTGTTCATCGGTGCTCCTCGGGTTGGTGGGCGGGCCGGGTGGCGCTGGGCTGGTCGGTCAGGCGGCCGTGGGGGTGGCGGTGCAGGGGGAGGCGCACTCCAGGCAGGAGCCGATCGAGCGGGGGATGCAGTAGCCGGCGTCGAGCCGGCAGATCGGGCAGCGCCGTCGTGCGGCCAGGGCCCGGTCCAGCGCTGCGAGCTGAGCCGGGGACGGGACCCGCTTCGGCCCCAGTTCGGCGGGATCCCACAGCAGCGCCCACCGGCGTCCGGGCGGCACACGACCTGCGCGACCGGGGCGGCTCCGCAGGGTGCCAGTCCGGCGGCACGCATCTGGCGGCGGGTCATCAGCCCGGCCGGAGCGGCGCGCCACCGCCAGGTCGGGAGCCCGTCCTGCAGCCACGCCGTCGGCTGCCAGCCCCACCGCTCGGTCATGACTCCGGCCCCCGTCGCGCGCTCATCGCTGCTGCCCGGCACCGGCGAGAGCGGCGTCCCACTGGCCGTGGCCGGCCTTGGTGACCAGTCCGAGGTCGGCCAGCGCGCTGAGGGCCTTCGACGCCGCCGACGTGGTGACCTCGGCCGCCCCGGCGATCGCGCCGGTGGCGCTGCCCGCCGCGCACGGCGTCGAGCACGGCGCGCTGGGTGCCCGAGAGGGCGTCGAGGTCGGCGGGCACCGCGCCGAGGACGGGAAGCGAACCCCGGACGGGCATGGGGATGATGTTGTCCCCGGTCAGCGCCGCGGGCACGGTGATCTGCGCCGGGTCGGCGAACACCGAGGAGACCGGGGAGCCCGGGGTGCTCGGCGTGGCCGGTGTGCCGCCGGGTGCGGGGTGGCCGGCCGCCTGCCGCCAGGCAGCGAGGCGGGCCAGCTGCTCGGTGAGCGCGTCGTCCTCGTCGACCGGGACCGGGCGGTGCGGCGCCATCGCGAGCTCGGAGTCCGAATCGAGGGTGGCCGAGTCGAGACCCTCGGCGTGGCGGGCCATGTCGGGGGCCCAGGCCACCCGCAGCATGGCCAGCCGCCCGGCGCCGGCGGAGAAGGCGTACCCGCCGCCGGTGGGCAGGACCGACGGGCTGATCTCCAGCCCGGCGACCACGGCGCGCTCGGACTTGTTGCTGTTGCGGAAGGCGAACAGGTTGCGGTTGGCGAGGTAGCCGCGCAGCGGGGACCGGTTGCCGTAGTCGGCCAGCAGCAGCGACTGGGTCCCGACGAGCAGGCCGATGCCGTACTTGCGCCCGATGCGCACCAGGCGCTCCAGGCGCTCGGCGAACTTCACCGAGACCAGCAGCGGGTCGCTGACCAGGCGCTGCAGCTCGTCGAGGATCCACTGCACGCCGGGGAAGGCGGGGCAGGGGTGGATCTCGCGGGCCGAGGGCTGGCGGGGGTCGGTCTTGGCGACGGGCCGCCCGTCGGTGCCGATGGTCAGGGTGGCCTTGACCATCGAGCGCACCTCCAGCAGCACCTCCAGCGCGGTGAGCTGGGCCAGGACGCCCTCGGGGCCGGCGGCCGACCAGTGCGCGACCTTCATCAGCAGCGGGGAGGACCCGCCCTCGGGGTCACCGTCGCCGAACATCAGGTGCCAGCTCCCGGAGCTGAGCAGGCCCATACCGACCGATTCGAGGAACGCCGACTTCCCCGAGCCGGGCTCCCCGGTGGCCAGGCCGTTGCGGCGCCGGCACGGTCCGCAGCGGTGTAGGTGGCGGTGTCGTCGCCGTCGGCGAACGCCCCGATCTCGACGCGGCCGTCGTGGTAGACGGGGCCGGTGTAGGGCACACCGTCGGCGAGCACGTCCCGCGTGATCACGGTCAGGTCGAACATCGACTCGTCGACGTCGCTGGGCTCCAGCACGATGCGCGAGCTGGGGCGCTGCAGCCCCGAGGCGATCCGGCCCCGCAGCGCATGGGCGGTGTCGAAGCTGGTCGAGCCCGGCACGGTGGCGACGGTGAAACGCACCGCCGCCGGCAGGACCTGCGGCTCGACGAGCTGGGAGTCCGGGATCGGACCGCGCTCAGCTGCGATGCGCTCCTCCCACCGCTGAACCATCTCCGCGATCTCCACCCGGCTCGTACCGGCGGCGGAGGCGGCCGTGCCCCGGGACCAGCGCGCGGCCTGGGCAGCCGCGTCCGGGCCGGGCTGGGGTACGGCGTGCGCGGCCTGCCAGCGCGAGCACAGCCCGATCGCCCCCAGCACCAGGACCGCCATCGCGGTCCACGACGCGGGCGAAAACAGCGAGACCACCCCGACCCACGCGGCCGCGGCGGTGGTGACGATCGCGAACCGGCGGTGGTGACCACCCAGCTGGCGGCGCCAGCCGATCGCGACCGCCGCGCCGGCCGCGCCGGTCACCCCGACCGCGACCGGTGCGGCCAGGATCGCGGCGGCGTCGCCGGCCCCCAGACGCAGCAGCTCGTGCAGGCCCCAGCCGACCCAGCCCAGAACAGCGACCCCGCCGACGGCGAGGAACGGCGCCCGCCGAGCCCGGACCCCCTGCTCGATCCGCGCCTCACGCACCAGGTGCTCACGCAGCGCCGCATCACCACGACGAGCCACCGTCCCCACTGACCGGCGCACCAGTTCTGATCCGGGCTTTGAGCTGCTAGGCGTGACGCTCATGCGAGTGCGCTCCTCCAGGTAGAAGAACCTTGCAAATCGTGCATCGACTGACGCAACGGTAGGCGTCCAGGGGAAATCTGGCAATCCTTGCGTTTGTGGCTTGGTGCCCCTGCTCCGCCACGCCGCGGATGTCCATCCTGTTGCTGGAGGCAGGGGCTGTTGTCGGGCTAGGAGGCGGTGCCCACGTAGGTGCCGTTGACGGTTCCGGCGATGGTGTCGTCGCTGAGGAGCTGGTCCTGGTGGGCGATGTGGCGGTCGAAGTGCTCACCGGCGCTCGTGGCGGTGCCGGCGGCGGTCTGGAAGCTCTCCAGCATCTGGCTGAGCTGGGCGATCGGCTCGCCGGCCACCCGCGGGCCCTCCAGGGCCGCGATGCTCTGCTCGATCTGCTGTGCGGCGTTCTCGGCGAGGGTGCGCATGGAATCGGCGAAGCGCTTCGCGGCGTGCGGGTCGAGGGTCTCGCCGCTGGCCATGTCGGTGGTGCTGGTGGTCATGGTGGGTGCCTCCGTGTTGAGGGTGTCGCCCCGGCCGGGGCTGGCCGGGGTGGTCTGGGGGTCCTGGATGATCTCCGCGTCGAGGACCTCCGCATCGCCGGCGTCAACCGCCACGACGTCGTCTCTCTCGTCCTGGCGGCCGCCGGCCATGAGGGTGAGCGGCGGGCGAGGGGTGTGCGGCTCGTCGACGATCTCGGCGTCGATGATCTCGTCGAGGTCGAGGTCGAGGTCGAGGTCGAGGTCGAGGTCGTCTGCCTCGGAGTGGTCGGCGGGGTCGTCGCGGTGGACCTGGGTGGTGGGGTCGACGTGGTGGACCTCGTGCACCTGCGTCACTCGCACGTCGATCGGTTCGCGGTGGTCCTCATGCGAGCCCGGGTCCGCAGCCCGGCCAGCCTGGTCGCCCGCGGCGCCGGTCGCGTAATTGCGGGTGCCAGCGGTTTCATATTCGTCGTCGTTATTGCTGGCAGAATTTTCGTGCTGCTCCGGGGTGCTTTCTGCGCCGCGGGCCGCCGGTCCGGTGGGGTCGGGTTTCGCTGGTGGGGTTGTCGTTGTTGGTTCCGGTGGCGTCGGTCGGTTCGTGGTCGACGATGTGGACCTTCTGCGTGTGCTCGCTCGGGACGTCCCGCTCGTCGGTGCTGGTGGTGGCGTTGGGTGTGGTGGTCGGGTCGGTCGTGGCGGGTCGGCGGGCGGCGGCGCGCTCGCGGTGGCGTTCGGCGGCCTGGTCCCAGGTGTCGGCCCACAGGCCGGCGAAGTAGGACCGGGCCGGGCCCCGGGGCTTGTCGGGTCGCGGGTGCGGGTGGGCGATCCGGTCGGCGATCCGGGACCCGATCGCGCTCCCGACGGTCTGACCGCCACGGGCCATGGCCCGCTCGTGAGCCTGCGCTGAACGCTGGCGGTGCGCGGCGATGCGCGGGGACTCGGTCCCCCTCGCGGTCGCTACGAGGTCGGTGACTCCGTAGCGGGTCAGGCCCCAGGCCATAAGCAGGGAAAACAGGACGATCTCCATGCTCTGATCACCCGAGCCCGTTGAACGCCGCGCCGACGTTCGCCATGCCGGTGGAGAAGGCGTCCATCACCGTCGAGAGCAGCGGTACGCCGGCGTCGATGACGATCGTGGGGGAGAGCGAGTGCGAGGAAGGCGTGCCAGCGCTTCGGCCGGGCCTTCCGCGGGTGGATGCCCTTGATGGCGACCTCCAGGGTCGCGACCAGGGCGAGGCCGGCGACGAGGGTGGAGGTGCCGATCCCGATCAGGGACCCGGTGGTGGTGCCGATGGTGCCCATCGCCCGGTTGATCAGGGCCCCGAGGACGCCTCCCACGACTCCGCCGAGGCCGAGGCCGGCGATGAGGAACAGGAGCACGGTGAACTTCGGGGCGTCCTTGTGGAACCACAGCCAGGCCCCCACGACGAGGAGAGTCCGGCGATGGTGAGCAGCGATCCGGTCATGATCGTTCCTTTCGTCGTGGCAGGTCAGAGACCGAGCCAGTAGGGGATGGTCAGCCAGTCCGGGATGAACCAGCCCAGGACTGGGAGCCCGTTGAGGGCGGTGGCGGTGGTCGAGACAGCGGCGACCGCGGCCGCGGCCCGCCCGGGGCGGGCGACGGCCCAGACCGACAGGTAGGCGACGGTCGAGACCGGGATGGCCGCGGTGTAGGTCCAGGCCAGTGCGACGCGGCGCTGCCAGCCGTCGGTGCGGGTACTCCACTCGCCGTGGCGTGCGTAGGCGATGTGGTCGAGCAGGGAGTTCGGGCGCTCGCGCACGAACCGCAGCTCGGAGACGAACTCGCGCCCGGCCCGCTGCATGCCCGTGTGCACCCGCTCGTGCAGCGAGCTCACCGCGCTCGACGTCGTCTCCGGGGTCGAGGAGGTCGGCTCGATCTCCTGGCCGGGCCACGCCGGCCCTGGCGCCACCGGTGCCCGGTCGGCCCGGGCGGGCTCGGCCGGACGGTCGGCGACGACGTGCAGGTCCGGGCGGGCTGGCGGCGGGGTGGACCGATCCGCTGGCGCAGGGGTTTCCCAGGGCAGGGGGTGGGGCTCATCGTGGGCTCCTCTCCACGCCGCCGGGCTGGTGGCGACGGCGCTGCTCGATCAGGGCCTCCCCGGCCCGCCAGACGTGGCGGGACAGGTCGTTGAGGGCCAGGTCCACGCCCTGGGGGTCGTAGACCTGCTGTGCGGCGGCGGCTGAGCGCAGGAAGTCCACGGCGGCGGCGAGCCGCTCGTGGCCGCTGTGCGCGGCTGCGGCGCGGTCGCGGGCCTTGTGCTCGATCCGATCGGCGAGGGTGGCCTCGGCGTGGGCCCGGCGCTGGCGCCGGCCCGCTCGGTTGCTGGTCGGGGTGCTCATGCCGCCTCGCTCCCGGCCTCGATGGCCGCGCTCTCGCAATTCTGCTGGCCGATTTGCTTGCTGTTCTGCACGCGGTCCTGCCTGCTGGTGGCGCTGTCGAGGTCCTCGTGAAGCACGGCCAGCAGGGCGCTGGCGCGGTCGGTGCCGATCGCGTGCCCGGCGGCCCGCAGC
>NZ_MCIS01000012.1:0-52674 GCF_001932475.1 Pseudonocardia sp. Ae717_Ps2 | reverse complement strand
TGGTTGCCGATCTGCGCCGGGTGGCGCTGCGGATCGCCCCGCATTTGGGCGCGGCCGCGCTGCGCATCTCCGCTGGGGCAGATCCATGCCCGGGTCGAGCTGCTCGGTGTCGACCCGCTCGAGGGCACCGTGAGCCTGGTCTACCCCCGCTCCGGGCCGGATCGCGCTCGGGGTGGACGAGAAGGCCCGGGACCTCGTGCAGTCCTGGGCCGACGATGTCGCGCACACGATCGTGCAGGGCGTCACCCGCTCTGGGAAGAGCGTCTGGACCTACAGCCTGCTGGCGCAGCTCGCCGCCGACCCGTTGGTCACGATCTGCGGGTCGGACCCGACCGGGCTGCTGTGGCGTCCGTTCGCCGGGACTCGACACGCTGCTCTGCAGGTCTCCGGTGTCGACGACCCCGGCGCCCACGAGGCCCTGCTCCAGGCGCTCGTCGCCGACATGGACGCGCGCATCGCCGCGATGCCGCCGACCGCGACAACCGTCGCGATCACCACCGACCAGCCGCTGCGAGTCGTCGTCCTTGAGGAGCTGGCGCGCTCTACGGGTCGCCGACTCCGCGTCGACGACCAAGGACCCGATCGGCAAGCGCATCCGCGCTCTGATCGGGCGTCTGCTCGCCGAGGGAGCGAAGGCCGGTTACCGGCTGGTGCTGATCGTGCAGCGCGCCGAGGCCGCGATCGTCGGGGCGTTCGAGCGCGCCATGTGCTCGCTGCGGATCTCCTTCCGCACCGACAACCGGGCGTCGGTCGAGCTGCTGCACCCGGCGCCCCGGCCGAGCTGGCCGACCAACACACGTCGCCCCGCCCGGCGTCGCGCTGCTGTCCGCTCCGGGTGAGGAGCTGGTCCGCTTCCGGGCTCCTACCTGGGCGGATACCCCGAGTACGTCGCGCGGTCAGGTCGGCGTGCCCGCCGGAGGAGACCGGCCCGACGCGATCGCGGCCTGAGCTCGTGCAGATCGACCCGACCGTTCCCGGCGTGTCGCCCCTGATCGGCGACTCCGGAGGACCAGTGTCGGGCCCCGGAAAGCCGAGAGCCCCGGGTGTGTCCAGCACCCGAGGCTCTGCACCAGCGGCGGACCGAGTCAACATCCCCGAAGGAGAGGTCTTCCGCTGTGGCTGAGCGCCACGGTACGGGCACCGGAGACGGTGCACCACGCCGACACGCACGACGCCCGATCGGCCGTCTCTGGCGCGCTGAGGGGGTCGCAGGACGTTGCCTGGTTCCGTGCTGCAGCCGGGGCCGGGCCGCGCGGCGCCGGAGGCGTGAGCGCGGTCCCGGCGGCCGAGCGGAGCGAGGCCCTTGGCACTATCACTGACAACTCTTCCACTGCTGGTCAGAGCCATGATCGGGAAGAGGGGTCGGGAGGCTGTCCGGACCGAGGTGCGCTCTTGGCTGACGCTGCGGGAGACTCAGGGCAAGCTCGACCGCTCCGACGTCGTCCAGGTTCAGGACCGGCGCAGCGAGCGACGGGCTGAGCGTTGGGCGCCGCGGGGTATGCGCTCGCTGGTCAAGGGCCGCTCCGCTGGCTGTGGTCTGCCCGGCGGCCGGGAGGACGGCTCGGTGGTCTTGAAGGTCACCGACGCCACCGGCACCAGTGCCGAGGCCACGACCGGGGCGAATGGTCGGATCGCTGGGTTCTCTGGGCTCTGGACCTGCGGGATGGTGTGGATGTGTCCTGAGTGCTCGGTGCGGATCGGGGCGAAGCGCGCGGAGGAGGTCGCGACCGTCCTGGCCCACCACTGGCCGAGGGTGGCGACCCGCTGCTGATCACTCTGACCATGCGTCACCACCGTCAGCACTCCCTGGCCGAGTGCCTCAAGGCGCTCACCGTGGCGTGGGGGAAGGTCACCAGGGCCGGGCCGCTCAGGACGACTACCGGATGCTGGGGCTGCGCGGCTGGGTCCGGGCCCTGGAGATCACTCACTCTGTGGATAACGGATGGCACGTTCACCTGCACATCCTCATGGTTGTCGAGCAGGGCATGTCCGACGACGCGATCGAGGCATTGACCGGCGGATGGTTCGCTCGCTGGTCGGCCGGGTTGGTCAAGGCCGGGATGCCCGCACACCGAGGAGCGCGGCGTCGACGTGCAGCGCGCTGACGCTGCCGCGATGCCCGAGACCTCCGGGGCCTGGGCCCGCTACGTGTGCAAGGGTCTGGCCAGCGAGGCCGTCATGGGCTCCACGAAGGCCGCGCGCGGCACCTCCCGTTCGATCTACGAGCTGATGCGCGACGCCACCGTGGGCGCCGGTTCGAGAACCCTGACACCGGTGACGTCGTGCAGCTCGCCGACATGCAGGCCCGTGCACTGCTGGCCGAGTACGAGACCGCGATCCGTGGCCGCAAGCAGCTCACCTGGTCGCTGGGGTCCCACGACCTGCGCACCGGAGTCGACATGGAGCCCGAGCAGTCCGACGAGGACATCGTCGCCGAGGACCTGGAGGGCGAGCCCGTCGCGGTGATCCCCCCGCATTCCTGGAAGATCGTTGAGCCCCGTGCGGCCGAGCTGCTCCACATCACCGAACGCGCCGGCGACGACGCCGCACGAGCCTGGCTCGACGACCTCGGCGTCGAGTGGTGGCTACCCACCGGCCTCACCGACACTCGCCGCCCGGCGTCGCACCCGGCGCGACGGCTGACCTTGCCGGGAGTCGTTTTCCTTAGGAAAACGCCTAACTTGCTCCGCCGAAGGCGGCACCGACACCCGCGTCGTCGATAGGACGACACCGGGCACGAGACCCGCCCGGCCGAAGATCATCAGTGGATGCATAGGTCCTGTGGTTCTGGAGGTCTTGTCGCGAACGGTGTCGGCGACCGCCGGTCGGTGAGCAGTGAGCGGCTTGTCAATGACTCATTGACAAGCCGCTCGGCCGACTCAGCCACGCGTACGGGCTGCTGCGGTGCCAGCTCCTCGACAGGGCTGGCCTTGGAGGGTGGGGCTGCGGTCACGTCGGCGCGCTTGCGCCTGCACGGCCGCTGCAGGGCCCGCAACGGCTCAGGGGTCACCGGCGGCCGTGCTGCCCAGGCTTGCGGGCCCTGCAGCGGCCGTGCTGCCCTCCGGGGCCGACGTGACCGCAGCCCCCCGGAGCCTCACGACACCCGCCGACTCCGGTTACCGCATGCTTGTCTCGGTGGCTGCGGGAGCGGAGGTGCACCACGCAGTGGCCGCCGGAGGCGTGCAGTGGACCGGCCGGTGTCATTGGTCCTGGGCGTCGGGCTCTGCTTTTTGTGGGGGCGTGGCCCACCGCCGAGCGGTCATCCGAGGGATGCCGGTCAGGTACTCGACGGTGCGCCAGGACTGGGCGTCCTCGTAGAGGGCGTGCAGGACGAGTCCGCCGAGCATTGAATTTCGGCCGCGCCGGCGCCACGTCTCCTGGGCGGCGGTGATGAGGTCGGCGCGGAGGTCGCCGGTCTGCTGAGAGGGAGGGATGAGCTCGTCTAGGGCCTCCCGCTGGGCGCTGGTCATGACAGGGTCCTCTCGCTCTTGGTGTCTCATGCTGGGCATTGTCTCGCATCTCCGTGTCCTATGAGTGGGACGCAAGTCGTGCTAGTCTTGTGCCAATAGTGGGCAAGAATGGCGACGAGAGGCGGAGGATGTGCGTAGCTATCCGATCGATACCGACCGCGTGACCCTGATCAGCACCGGCACTGTGACGCCGGTGGCGAAGTGGGTCGAGTTGTCCGACGGCTCGCGCCGCCCGGACCCGCAGGGCCGCCAGGACACCGACGAGCACGGTCGCGGCCTGTGGCGGGTTGAGGCCCTGACCCGGCCGACCAGGGCGACGAGCGGGACAAGAGCGCTGTCGTCGAGATCCTGATCGCCTCCCACGATCGCCCGGCGGTGGGCTCGCTCGGTCAGCCGCTGCACTTCGACGGCCTGGTGATGACTCCCGGCTATGTGCAGCGCAAGACCGGTCAGCTCACCCCGCCGCGCTGGTCGGCGGACGGTATTCGTGGGCAGGTCGGGCGTGGTCGTAAGCCTGAGGGCGAGGCGGCCTGACATGGGCCTCTGGGCGAGGAGGGATCGGGCGGTCGATGAGCGTGAGGCCGATGGCCTGTGGTGGTCGTGGCGGCAGGCGTGCGAGGGCGCCGGGCTGTGCTGCCGGGTCGACACCGTCTCCGGCGCGACGGTTGTCGTGCCGCAGCTGGTCGACATCGTCCTGGGCCCGCCGACCGTGCTGACGATCAAGCTCCTGCCTGGTCAGCTGGTTGCCGATCTGCGCCGGGTGGCGCTGCGGATCGCCCCGCATTTGGGCGCGGCCGCGCTGCGCATCCCCGCTGGGGCAGATCCATGCCCGGGTCGAGCTGCTCGGTGTCGACCCGCTCGAGGGCACCGTGAGCCTGGTCCTACCCGCCGCTCCGGGCCGGATCGCGCTCGGGGTGGACGAGAAGGCCGGGACCTCGTGCAGTCCTGGGCCGACGATGTCGCGCACACGATCGTGCAGGGCGTCACCCGCTCTGGGAAGAGCGTCTGGACCTACAGCCTGCTGGCGCAGCTCGCCGCCGACCCGTTGGTCACGATCTGCGGGTCGGACCCGACCGGGCTGCTGTGGCGTCCGTTCGCCGGGACTCGACACGCTGCTCTGCAGGTCTCCGGTGTCGACGACCCCGGCGCCCACGAGGCCCTGCTCCAGGCGCTCGTCGCCGACATGGACGCGCGCATCGCCGATGCCCGCCGACCGCGACACCGTCGCGATCACCACCGACCAGCCGCTGCGAGTCGTCGTCCTTGAGGAGCTGGCCGCGCTCTACCGGGTCGCCGACTCCGCGTCGACGACCAAGGACCCGATCGGCAAGCGCATCCGCGCTCTGATCGGGCGTCTGCTCGCCGAGGGAGCGAAGGCCGGTTACCGGCTGGTGCTGATCGTGCAGCGCGCCGAGGCCGCGATCGTCGGGGCGTTCGAGCGCGCCATGTGCTCGCTGCGGATCTCCTTCCGCACCGACAACCGGGCGTCGGTCGAGCTGCTGCACCCCGGCGCCCCGGCCGAGCTGGCCGACCAACACACCGTCGCCCGCCCCGGCGTCGCGCTGCTGTCCGCTCCGGGTGAGGAGCTGGTCCGCTTCCGGGCTCCCTACCTGGGCGGATACCCCGAGTACGTCGCCGCGGTCAGGTCGGCGTGCCCGCCGGAGGAGACCGGCCCGACCGCGATCGCGGCCTGAGCTCGTGCAGATCGACCCGACCGTTCCCGGCGTGTCGCCCCTGATCGGCGACTCCGGAGGACCAGTGTCGGGCCCCGGAAAGCCGAGAGCCCCGGGTGTGTCCAGCACCCGAGGCTCTGCACCAGCGGCGGACCGAGTCAACATCCCCGAAGGAGAGGTCTTCCGCTGTGGCTGAGCGCCACGGTACGGGCACCGGAGACGGTGCACCACGCCGACACACGCACGACGCCCGATCGGCCGTCTCTGGCGCGCTGAGGGGGTCGCAGGACGTTGCCTGGTTCCGTGCTGCAGCCGGGGCCGGGCCGCGCGGCGCCGGAGGCGTGAGCGCGGTCCCGGCGGCCGAGCGGAGCGAGGCCCTTGGCACTATCACTGACAACTCTTCCACTGCTGGTCAGAGCCATGATCGGGAAGAGGGTCGGGAGGCTGTCCGGACCGAGGTGCGCTCTTGGCTGACGCTGCGGGAGACTCAGGGCAAGCTCGACCGCTCCGACGTCGTCCAGGTTCAGGACCGGCGCAGCGAGCGACGGGCTGAGCGTTGGGCGATCCGCCGGGGTATGCGCTCGCTGGTCAAGGGCCGCTCCGCTGGCTGTGGTCTGCCCGGCGGCCGGGAGGACGGCTCGGTGGTCTTGAAGGTCACCGACGCCACCGGCACCAGTGCCGAGGCCACGACCGGGGCGAATGGTCGGATCGCTGGGTTCTCTGGGCTCTGGACCTGCGGGATGGTGTGGATGTGTCCTGAGTGCTCGGTGCGGATCGGGGCGAAGCGCGCGGAGGAGGTCGCGACCGTCCTGGCCCACCACCTGGCCGAGGGTGGCGACCCGCTGCTGATCACTCTGACCATGCGTCACCACCGTCAGCACTCCCTGGCCGAGTGCCTCAAGGCGCTCACCGTGGCGTGGGGGAAGGTCACCCAGGGCCGGGCCGCTCAGGACGACTACCGGATGCTGGGGCTGCGCGGCTGGGTCCGGGCCCTGGAGATCACTCACTCTGTGGATAACGGATGGCACGTTCACCTGCACATCCTCATGGTTGTCGAGCAGGGCATGTCCGACGACGCGATCGAGGCATTGACCGGCGGATGGTTCGCTCGCTGGTCGGCCGGGTTGGTCAAGGCCGGGATGCCCGCACCCACCGAGGAGCGCGGCGTCGACGTGCAGCGCGCTGACGCTGCCGCGATGCCCGAGACCTCCGGGGCCTGGGCCCGCTACGTGTGCAAGGGTCTGGCCAGCGAGGCCGTCATGGGCTCCACGAAGGCCGCGCGCGGCACCTCCCGTTCGATCTACGAGCTGATGCGCGACGCCACCGTGGGCCGCCGGTTCGAGAACCCTGACACCGGTGACGTCGTGCAGCTCGCCGACATGCAGGCCCGTGCACTGCTGGCCGAGTACGAGACCGCGATCCGTGGCCGCAAGCAGCTCACCTGGTCGCTGGGGTCCCACGACCTGCGCACCGGAGTCGACATGGAGCCCGAGCAGTCCGACGAGGACATCGTCGCCGAGGACCTGGAGGGCGAGCCCGTCGCGGTGATCCCCCCGCATTCCTGGAAGATCGTTGAGCCCCGTGCGGCCGAGCTGCTCCACATCACCGAACGCGCCGGCGACGACGCCGCACGAGCCTGGCTCGACGACCTCGGCGTCGAGTGGTGGCTACCCACCGGCCTCACCGACACTCGCCGCCCCGGCGTCGCACCCGGCGCCGACGGCTGACCTTGCCGGGAGTCGTTTTCCTTAGGAAAACGCCTAACTTGCTCCGCCGAAGGCGGCACCGACACCCGCGTCGTCGATAGGACGACACCGGGCACGAGACCCGCGCCCGGCCGAAGATCATCAGTGGATGCATAGGTCCTGTGGTTCTGGAGGTCTTGTCGCGAACGGTGTCGGCGACCGCCGGTCGGTGAGCAGTGAGCGGCTTGTCAATGACTCATTGACAAGCCGCTCGGCCGACTCAGCCACGCGTACGGGCTGCTGCGGTGCCAGCTCCTCGACAGGGCTGGCCTTGGAGGGTGGGGCTGCGGTCACGTCGGCGCGCTTGCGCCTGCACGGCCGCTGCAGGGCCCGCAACGGCTCAGGGGTCACCGGCGGCCGTGCTGCCCAGGCTTGCGGGCCCTGCAGCGGCCGTGCTGCCCTCCGGGGCCGACGTGACCGCAGCCCCACCCGGAGCCTCACGACACCCGCCGACTCCGGTTACCGCATGCTTGTCTCGGTGGCTGCGGGAGCGGAGGTGCACCACGCAGTGGCCGCCGGAGGCGTGCAGTGGACCGGCCGGTGTCATTGGTCCTGGGCGTCGGGCTCTGCTTTTTGTGGGGGCGTGGCCCACCGCCGAGCGGTCATCCGAGGGATGCCGGTCAGGTACTCGACGGTGCGCCAGGACTGGGCGTCCTCGTAGAGGGCGTGCAGGACGAGTCCGCCGAGCATTGAATTTCGGCCGCGCCGGCGCCACGTCTCCTGGGCGGCGGTGATGAGGTCGGCGCGGAGGTCGCCGGTCTGCTGAGAGGGAGGGATGAGCTCGTCTAGGGCCTCCCGCTGGGCGCTGGTCATGACAGGGTCCTCTCGCTCTTGGTGTCTCATGCTGGGCATTGTCTCGCATCTCCGTGTCCTATGAGTGGGACGCAAGTCGTGCTAGTCTTGTGCCAATAGTGGGCAAGAATGGCGACGAGAGGCGGAGGATGTGCGTAGCTATCCGATCGATACCGACCGCGTGACCCTGATCAGCACCGGCACTGTGACGCCGGTGGCGAAGTGGGTCGAGTTGTCCGACGGCTCGCGCCGCCCGGACCCGCAGGGCCGCCAGGACACCGACGAGCACGGTCGCGGCCTGTGGCGGGTTGAGGCCCTGACCCCGGCCGACCAGGGCGACGAGCGGGACAAGAGCGCTGTCGTCGAGATCCTGATCGCCTCCCACGATCGCCCGGCGGTGGGCTCGCTCGGTCAGCCGCTGCACTTCGACGGCCTGGTGATGACTCCCGGCTATGTGCAGCGCAAGACCGGTCAGCTCACCCCGCCGCGCTGGTCGGCGGACGGTATTCGTGGGCAGGTCGGGCGTGGTCGTAAGCCTGAGGGCGAGGCGGCCTGACATGGGCCTCTGGGCGAGGAGGGATCGGGCGGTCGATGAGCGTGAGGCCGATGGCCTGTGGTGGTCGTGGCGGCAGGCGTGCGAGGGCGCCGGGCTGTGCTGCCGGGTCGACACCGTCTCCGGCGCGACGGTTGTCGTGCCGCAGCTGGTCGACATCGTCCTGGGCCCGCCGACCGTGCTGACGATCAAGCTCCTGCCTGGTCAGCTGGTTGCCGATCTGCGCCGGGTGGCGCTGCGGATCGCCCCGCATTTGGGCGCGGCCGCGCTGCGCATCTCCCCGCTGGGGCAGATCCATGCCCGGGTCGAGCTGCTCGGTGTCGACCCGCTCGAGGGCACCGTGAGCCTGGTCCTACCCGCCGCTCCGGGCCGGATCGCGCTCGGGGTGGACGAGAAGGCCCGGGACCTCGTGCAGTCCTGGGCCGACGATGTCGCGCACACGATCGTGCAGGGCGTCACCCGCTCTGGGAAGAGCGTCTGGACCTACAGCCTGCTGGCGCAGCTCGCCGCCGACCCGTTGGTCACGATCTGCGGGTCGGACCCGACCGGGCTGCTGTGGCGTCCGTTCGCCGGGACTCGACACGCTGCTCTGCAGGTCTCCGGTGTCGACGACCCCGGCGCCCACGAGGCCCTGCTCCAGGCGCTCGTCGCCGACATGGACGCGCGCATCGCCGCGATGCCCGCCGACCGCGACACCGTCGCGATCACCACCGACCAGCCGCTGCGAGTCGTCGTCCTTGAGGAGCTGGCCGCGCTCTACCGGGTCGCCGACTCCGCGTCGACGACCAAGGACCCGATCGGCAAGCGCATCCGCGCTCTGATCGGGCGTCTGCTCGCCGAGGGAGCGAAGGCCGGTTACCGGCTGGTGCTGATCGTGCAGCGCGCCGAGGCCGCGATCGTCGGGGCGTTCGAGCGCGCCATGTGCTCGCTGCGGATCTCCTTCCGCACCGACAACCGGGCGTCGGTCGAGCTGCTGCACCCCGGCGCCCCGGCCGAGCTGGCCGACCAACACACCGTCGCCCGCCCCGGCGTCGCGCTGCTGTCCGCTCCGGGTGAGGAGCTGGTCCGCTTCCGGGCTCCCTACCTGGGCGGATACCCCGAGTACGTCGCCGCGGTCAGGTCGGCGTGCCCGCCGGAGGAGACCGGCCCGACCGCGATCGCGGCCTGAGCTCGTGCAGATCGACCCGACCGTTCCCGGCGTGTCGCCCCTGATCGGCGACTCCGGAGGACCAGTGTCGGGCCCCGGAAAGCCGAGAGCCCCGGGTGTGTCCAGCACCCGAGGCTCTGCACCAGCGGCGGACCGAGTCAACATCCCCGAAGGAGAGGTCTTCCGCTGTGGCTGAGCGCCACGGTACGGGCACCGGAGACGGTGCACCACGCCGACACACGCACGACGCCCGATCGGCCGTCTCTGGCGCGCTGAGGGGGTCGCAGGACGTTGCCTGGTTCCGTGCTGCAGCCGGGGCCGGGCCGCGCGGCGCCGGAGGCGTGAGCGCGGTCCCGGCGGCCGAGCGGAGCGAGGCCCTTGGCACTATCACTGACAACTCTTCCACTGCTGGTCAGAGCCATGATCGGGAAGAGGGTCGGGAGGCTGTCCGGACCGAGGTGCGCTCTTGGCTGACGCTGCGGGAGACTCAGGGCAAGCTCGACCGCTCCGACGTCGTCCAGGTTCAGGACCGGCGCAGCGAGCGACGGGCTGAGCGTTGGGCGATCCGCCGGGGTATGCGCTCGCTGGTCAAGGGCCGCTCCGCTGGCTGTGGTCTGCCCGGCGGCCGGGAGGACGGCTCGGTGGTCTTGAAGGTCACCGACGCCACCGGCACCAGTGCCGAGGCCACGACCGGGGCGAATGGTCGGATCGCTGGGTTCTCTGGGCTCTGGACCTGCGGGATGGTGTGGATGTGTCCTGAGTGCTCGGTGCGGATCGGGGCGAAGCGCGCGGAGGAGGTCGCGACCGTCCTGGCCCACCACCTGGCCGAGGGTGGCGACCCGCTGCTGATCACTCTGACCATGCGTCACCACCGTCAGCACTCCCTGGCCGAGTGCCTCAAGGCGCTCACCGTGGCGTGGGGGAAGGTCACCCAGGGCCGGGCCGCTCAGGACGACTACCGGATGCTGGGGCTGCGCGGCTGGGTCCGGGCCCTGGAGATCACTCACTCTGTGGATAACGGATGGCACGTTCACCTGCACATCCTCATGGTTGTCGAGCAGGGCATGTCCGACGACGCGATCGAGGCATTGACCGGCGGATGGTTCGCTCGCTGGTCGGCCGGGTTGGTCAAGGCCGGGATGCCCGCACCCACCGAGGAGCGCGGCGTCGACGTGCAGCGCGCTGACGCTGCCGCGATGCCCGAGACCTCCGGGGCCTGGGCCCGCTACGTGTGCAAGGGTCTGGCCAGCGAGGCCGTCATGGGCTCCACGAAGGCCGCGCGCGGCACCTCCCGTTCGATCTACGAGCTGATGCGCGACGCCACCGTGGGCCGCCGGTTCGAGAACCCTGACACCGGTGACGTCGTGCAGCTCGCCGACATGCAGGCCCGTGCACTGCTGGCCGAGTACGAGACCGCGATCCGTGGCCGCAAGCAGCTCACCTGGTCGCTGGGGTCCCACGACCTGCGCACCGGAGTCGACATGGAGCCCGAGCAGTCCGACGAGGACATCGTCGCCGAGGACCTGGAGGGCGAGCCCGTCGCGGTGATCCCCCCGCATTCCTGGAAGATCGTTGAGCCCCGTGCGGCCGAGCTGCTCCACATCACCGAACGCGCCGGCGACGACGCCGCACGAGCCTGGCTCGACGACCTCGGCGTCGAGTGGTGGCTACCCACCGGCCTCACCGACACTCGCCGCCCCGGCGTCGCACCCGGCGCCGACGGCTGACCTTGCCGGGAGTCGTTTTCCTTAGGAAAACGCCTAACTTGCTCCGCCGAAGGCGGCACCGACACCCGCGTCGTCGATAGGACGACACCGGGCACGAGACCCGCGCCCGGCCGAAGATCATCAGTGGATGCATAGGTCCTGTGGTTCTGGAGGTCTTGTCGCGAACGGTGTCGGCGACCGCCGGTCGGTGAGCAGTGAGCGGCTTGTCAATGACTCATTGACAAGCCGCTCGGCCGACTCAGCCACGCGTACGGGCTGCTGCGGTGCCAGCTCCTCGACAGGGCTGGCCTTGGAGGGTGGGGCTGCGGTCACGTCGGCGCGCTTGCGCCTGCACGGCCGCTGCAGGGCCCGCAACGGCTCAGGGGTCACCGGCGGCCGTGCTGCCCAGGCTTGCGGGCCCTGCAGCGGCCGTGCTGCCCTCCGGGGCCGACGTGACCGCAGCCCCACCCGGAGCCTCACGACACCCGCCGACTCCGGTTACCGCATGCTTGTCTCGGTGGCTGCGGGAGCGGAGGTGCACCACGCAGTGGCCGCCGGAGGCGTGCAGTGGACCGGCCGGTGTCATTGGTCCTGGGCGTCGGGCTCTGCTTTTTGTGGGGGCGTGGCCCACCGCCGAGCGGTCATCCGAGGGATGCCGGTCAGGTACTCGACGGTGCGCCAGGACTGGGCGTCCTCGTAGAGGGCGTGCAGGACGAGTCCGCCGAGCATTGAATTTCGGCCGCGCCGGCGCCACGTCTCCTGGGCGGCGGTGATGAGGTCGGCGCGGAGGTCGCCGGTCTGCTGAGAGGGAGGGATGAGCTCGTCTAGGGCCTCCCGCTGGGCGCTGGTCATGACAGGGTCCTCTCGCTCTTGGTGTCTCATGCTGGGCATTGTCTCGCATCTCCGTGTCCTATGAGTGGGACGCAAGTCGTGCTAGTCTTGTGCCAATAGTGGGCAAGAATGGCGACGAGAGGCGGAGGATGTGCGTAGCTATCCGATCGATACCGACCGCGTGACCCTGATCAGCACCGGCACTGTGACGCCGGTGGCGAAGTGGGTCGAGTTGTCCGACGGCTCGCGCCGCCCGGACCCGCAGGGCCGCCAGGACACCGACGAGCACGGTCGCGGCCTGTGGCGGGTTGAGGCCCTGACCCCGGCCGACCAGGGCGACGAGCGGGACAAGAGCGCTGTCGTCGAGATCCTGATCGCCTCCCACGATCGCCCGGCGGTGGGCTCGCTCGGTCAGCCGCTGCACTTCGACGGCCTGGTGATGACTCCCGGCTATGTGCAGCGCAAGACCGGTCAGCTCACCCCGCCGCGCTGGTCGGCGGACGGTATTCGTGGGCAGGTCGGGCGTGGTCGTAAGCCTGAGGGCGAGGCGGCCTGACATGGGCCTCTGGGCGAGGAGGGATCGGGCGGTCGATGAGCGTGAGGCCGATGGCCTGTGGTGGTCGTGGCGGCAGGCGTGCGAGGGCGCCGGGCTGTGCTGCCGGGTCGACACCGTCTCCGGCGCGACGGTTGTCGTGCCGCAGCTGGTCGACATCGTCCTGGGCCCGCCGACCGTGCTGACGATCAAGCTCCTGCCTGGTCAGCTGGTTGCCGATCTGCGCCGGGTGGCGCTGCGGATCGCCCCGCATTTGGGCGCGGCCGCGCTGCGCATCTCCCCGCTGGGGCAGATCCATGCCCGGGTCGAGCTGCTCGGTGTCGACCCGCTCGAGGGCACCGTGAGCCTGGTCCTACCCGCCGCTCCGGGCCGGATCGCGCTCGGGGTGGACGAGAAGGCCCGGGACCTCGTGCAGTCCTGGGCCGACGATGTCGCGCACACGATCGTGCAGGGCGTCACCCGCTCTGGGAAGAGCGTCTGGACCTACAGCCTGCTGGCGCAGCTCGCCGCCGACCCGTTGGTCACGATCTGCGGGTCGGACCCGACCGGGCTGCTGTGGCGTCCGTTCGCCGGGACTCGACACGCTGCTCTGCAGGTCTCCGGTGTCGACGACCCCGGCGCCCACGAGGCCCTGCTCCAGGCGCTCGTCGCCGACATGGACGCGCGCATCGCCGCGATGCCCGCCGACCGCGACACCGTCGCGATCACCACCGACCAGCCGCTGCGAGTCGTCGTCCTTGAGGAGCTGGCCGCGCTCTACCGGGTCGCCGACTCCGCGTCGACGACCAAGGACCCGATCGGCAAGCGCATCCGCGCTCTGATCGGGCGTCTGCTCGCCGAGGGAGCGAAGGCCGGTTACCGGCTGGTGCTGATCGTGCAGCGCGCCGAGGCCGCGATCGTCGGGGCGTTCGAGCGCGCCATGTGCTCGCTGCGGATCTCCTTCCGCACCGACAACCGGGCGTCGGTCGAGCTGCTGCACCCCGGCGCCCCGGCCGAGCTGGCCGACCAACACACCGTCGCCCGCCCCGGCGTCGCGCTGCTGTCCGCTCCGGGTGAGGAGCTGGTCCGCTTCCGGGCTCCCTACCTGGGCGGATACCCCGAGTACGTCGCCGCGGTCAGGTCGGCGTGCCCGCCGGAGGAGACCGGCCCGACCGCGATCGCGGCCTGAGCTCGTGCAGATCGACCCGACCGTTCCCGGCGTGTCGCCCCTGATCGGCGACTCCGGAGGACCAGTGTCGGGCCCCGGAAAGCCGAGAGCCCCGGGTGTGTCCAGCACCCGAGGCTCTGCACCAGCGGCGGACCGAGTCAACATCCCCGAAGGAGAGGTCTTCCGCTGTGGCTGAGCGCCACGGTACGGGCACCGGAGACGGTGCACCACGCCGACACACGCACGACGCCCGATCGGCCGTCTCTGGCGCGCTGAGGGGGTCGCAGGACGTTGCCTGGTTCCGTGCTGCAGCCGGGGCCGGGCCGCGCGGCGCCGGAGGCGTGAGCGCGGTCCCGGCGGCCGAGCGGAGCGAGGCCCTTGGCACTATCACTGACAACTCTTCCACTGCTGGTCAGAGCCATGATCGGGAAGAGGGTCGGGAGGCTGTCCGGACCGAGGTGCGCTCTTGGCTGACGCTGCGGGAGACTCAGGGCAAGCTCGACCGCTCCGACGTCGTCCAGGTTCAGGACCGGCGCAGCGAGCGACGGGCTGAGCGTTGGGCGATCCGCCGGGGTATGCGCTCGCTGGTCAAGGGCCGCTCCGCTGGCTGTGGTCTGCCCGGCGGCCGGGAGGACGGCTCGGTGGTCTTGAAGGTCACCGACGCCACCGGCACCAGTGCCGAGGCCACGACCGGGGCGAATGGTCGGATCGCTGGGTTCTCTGGGCTCTGGACCTGCGGGATGGTGTGGATGTGTCCTGAGTGCTCGGTGCGGATCGGGGCGAAGCGCGCGGAGGAGGTCGCGACCGTCCTGGCCCACCACCTGGCCGAGGGTGGCGACCCGCTGCTGATCACTCTGACCATGCGTCACCACCGTCAGCACTCCCTGGCCGAGTGCCTCAAGGCGCTCACCGTGGCGTGGGGGAAGGTCACCCAGGGCCGGGCCGCTCAGGACGACTACCGGATGCTGGGGCTGCGCGGCTGGGTCCGGGCCCTGGAGATCACTCACTCTGTGGATAACGGATGGCACGTTCACCTGCACATCCTCATGGTTGTCGAGCAGGGCATGTCCGACGACGCGATCGAGGCATTGACCGGCGGATGGTTCGCTCGCTGGTCGGCCGGGTTGGTCAAGGCCGGGATGCCCGCACCCACCGAGGAGCGCGGCGTCGACGTGCAGCGCGCTGACGCTGCCGCGATGCCCGAGACCTCCGGGGCCTGGGCCCGCTACGTGTGCAAGGGTCTGGCCAGCGAGGCCGTCATGGGCTCCACGAAGGCCGCGCGCGGCACCTCCCGTTCGATCTACGAGCTGATGCGCGACGCCACCGTGGGCCGCCGGTTCGAGAACCCTGACACCGGTGACGTCGTGCAGCTCGCCGACATGCAGGCCCGTGCACTGCTGGCCGAGTACGAGACCGCGATCCGTGGCCGCAAGCAGCTCACCTGGTCGCTGGGGTCCCACGACCTGCGCACCGGAGTCGACATGGAGCCCGAGCAGTCCGACGAGGACATCGTCGCCGAGGACCTGGAGGGCGAGCCCGTCGCGGTGATCCCCCCGCATTCCTGGAAGATCGTTGAGCCCCGTGCGGCCGAGCTGCTCCACATCACCGAACGCGCCGGCGACGACGCCGCACGAGCCTGGCTCGACGACCTCGGCGTCGAGTGGTGGCTACCCACCGGCCTCACCGACACTCGCCGCCCCGGCGTCGCACCCGGCGCCGACGGCTGACCTTGCCGGGAGTCGTTTTCCTTAGGAAAACGCCTAACTTGCTCCGCCGAAGGCGGCACCGACACCCGCGTCGTCGATAGGACGACACCGGGCACGAGACCCGCGCCCGGCCGAAGATCATCAGTGGATGCATAGGTCCTGTGGTTCTGGAGGTCTTGTCGCGAACGGTGTCGGCGACCGCCGGTCGGTGAGCAGTGAGCGGCTTGTCAATGACTCATTGACAAGCCGCTCGGCCGACTCAGCCACGCGTACGGGCTGCTGCGGTGCCAGCTCCTCGACAGGGCTGGCCTTGGAGGGTGGGGCTGCGGTCACGTCGGCGCGCTTGCGCCTGCACGGCCGCTGCAGGGCCCGCAACGGCTCAGGGGTCACCGGCGGCCGTGCTGCCCAGGCTTGCGGGCCCTGCAGCGGCCGTGCTGCCCTCCGGGGCCGACGTGACCGCAGCCCCACCCGGAGCCTCACGACACCCGCCGACTCCGGTTACCGCATGCTTGTCTCGGTGGCTGCGGGAGCGGAGGTGCACCACGCAGTGGCCGCCGGAGGCGTGCAGTGGACCGGCCGGTGTCATTGGTCCTGGGCGTCGGGCTCTGCTTTTTGTGGGGGCGTGGCCCACCGCCGAGCGGTCATCCGAGGGATGCCGGTCAGGTACTCGACGGTGCGCCAGGACTGGGCGTCCTCGTAGAGGGCGTGCAGGACGAGTCCGCCGAGCATTGAATTTCGGCCGCGCCGGCGCCACGTCTCCTGGGCGGCGGTGATGAGGTCGGCGCGGAGGTCGCCGGTCTGCTGAGAGGGAGGGATGAGCTCGTCTAGGGCCTCCCGCTGGGCGCTGGTCATGACAGGGTCCTCTCGCTCTTGGTGTCTCATGCTGGGCATTGTCTCGCATCTCCGTGTCCTATGAGTGGGACGCAAGTCGTGCTAGTCTTGTGCCAATAGTGGGCAAGAATGGCGACGAGAGGCGGAGGATGTGCGTAGCTATCCGATCGATACCGACCGCGTGACCCTGATCAGCACCGGCACTGTGACGCCGGTGGCGAAGTGGGTCGAGTTGTCCGACGGCTCGCGCCGCCCGGACCCGCAGGGCCGCCAGGACACCGACGAGCACGGTCGCGGCCTGTGGCGGGTTGAGGCCCTGACCCCGGCCGACCAGGGCGACGAGCGGGACAAGAGCGCTGTCGTCGAGATCCTGATCGCCTCCCACGATCGCCCGGCGGTGGGCTCGCTCGGTCAGCCGCTGCACTTCGACGGCCTGGTGATGACTCCCGGCTATGTGCAGCGCAAGACCGGTCAGCTCACCCCGCCGCGCTGGTCGGCGGACGGTATTCGTGGGCAGGTCGGGCGTGGTCGTAAGCCTGAGGGCGAGGCGGCCTGACATGGGCCTCTGGGCGAGGAGGGATCGGGCGGTCGATGAGCGTGAGGCCGATGGCCTGTGGTGGTCGTGGCGGCAGGCGTGCGAGGGCGCCGGGCTGTGCTGCCGGGTCGACACCGTCTCCGGCGCGACGGTTGTCGTGCCGCAGCTGGTCGACATCGTCCTGGGCCCGCCGACCGTGCTGACGATCAAGCTCCTGCCTGGTCAGCTGGTTGCCGATCTGCGCCGGGTGGCGCTGCGGATCGCCCCGCATTTGGGCGCGGCCGCGCTGCGCATCTCCCCGCTGGGGCAGATCCATGCCCGGGTCGAGCTGCTCGGTGTCGACCCGCTCGAGGGCACCGTGAGCCTGGTCCTACCCGCCGCTCCGGGCCGGATCGCGCTCGGGGTGGACGAGAAGGCCCGGGACCTCGTGCAGTCCTGGGCCGACGATGTCGCGCACACGATCGTGCAGGGCGTCACCCGCTCTGGGAAGAGCGTCTGGACCTACAGCCTGCTGGCGCAGCTCGCCGCCGACCCGTTGGTCACGATCTGCGGGTCGGACCCGACCGGGCTGCTGTGGCGTCCGTTCGCCGGGACTCGACACGCTGCTCTGCAGGTCTCCGGTGTCGACGACCCCGGCGCCCACGAGGCCCTGCTCCAGGCGCTCGTCGCCGACATGGACGCGCGCATCGCCGCGATGCCCGCCGACCGCGACACCGTCGCGATCACCACCGACCAGCCGCTGCGAGTCGTCGTCCTTGAGGAGCTGGCCGCGCTCTACCGGGTCGCCGACTCCGCGTCGACGACCAAGGACCCGATCGGCAAGCGCATCCGCGCTCTGATCGGGCGTCTGCTCGCCGAGGGAGCGAAGGCCGGTTACCGGCTGGTGCTGATCGTGCAGCGCGCCGAGGCCGCGATCGTCGGGGCGTTCGAGCGCGCCATGTGCTCGCTGCGGATCTCCTTCCGCACCGACAACCGGGCGTCGGTCGAGCTGCTGCACCCCGGCGCCCCGGCCGAGCTGGCCGACCAACACACCGTCGCCCGCCCCGGCGTCGCGCTGCTGTCCGCTCCGGGTGAGGAGCTGGTCCGCTTCCGGGCTCCCTACCTGGGCGGATACCCCGAGTACGTCGCCGCGGTCAGGTCGGCGTGCCCGCCGGAGGAGACCGGCCCGACCGCGATCGCGGCCTGAGCTCGTGCAGATCGACCCGACCGTTCCCGGCGTGTCGCCCCTGATCGGCGACTCCGGAGGACCAGTGTCGGGCCCCGGAAAGCCGAGAGCCCCGGGTGTGTCCAGCACCCGAGGCTCTGCACCAGCGGCGGACCGAGTCAACATCCCCGAAGGAGAGGTCTTCCGCTGTGGCTGAGCGCCACGGTACGGGCACCGGAGACGGTGCACCACGCCGACACACGCACGACGCCCGATCGGCCGTCTCTGGCGCGCTGAGGGGGTCGCAGGACGTTGCCTGGTTCCGTGCTGCAGCCGGGGCCGGGCCGCGCGGCGCCGGAGGCGTGAGCGCGGTCCCGGCGGCCGAGCGGAGCGAGGCCCTTGGCACTATCACTGACAACTCTTCCACTGCTGGTCAGAGCCATGATCGGGAAGAGGGTCGGGAGGCTGTCCGGACCGAGGTGCGCTCTTGGCTGACGCTGCGGGAGACTCAGGGCAAGCTCGACCGCTCCGACGTCGTCCAGGTTCAGGACCGGCGCAGCGAGCGACGGGCTGAGCGTTGGGCGATCCGCCGGGGTATGCGCTCGCTGGTCAAGGGCCGCTCCGCTGGCTGTGGTCTGCCCGGCGGCCGGGAGGACGGCTCGGTGGTCTTGAAGGTCACCGACGCCACCGGCACCAGTGCCGAGGCCACGACCGGGGCGAATGGTCGGATCGCTGGGTTCTCTGGGCTCTGGACCTGCGGGATGGTGTGGATGTGTCCTGAGTGCTCGGTGCGGATCGGGGCGAAGCGCGCGGAGGAGGTCGCGACCGTCCTGGCCCACCACCTGGCCGAGGGTGGCGACCCGCTGCTGATCACTCTGACCATGCGTCACCACCGTCAGCACTCCCTGGCCGAGTGCCTCAAGGCGCTCACCGTGGCGTGGGGGAAGGTCACCCAGGGCCGGGCCGCTCAGGACGACTACCGGATGCTGGGGCTGCGCGGCTGGGTCCGGGCCCTGGAGATCACTCACTCTGTGGATAACGGATGGCACGTTCACCTGCACATCCTCATGGTTGTCGAGCAGGGCATGTCCGACGACGCGATCGAGGCATTGACCGGCGGATGGTTCGCTCGCTGGTCGGCCGGGTTGGTCAAGGCCGGGATGCCCGCACCCACCGAGGAGCGCGGCGTCGACGTGCAGCGCGCTGACGCTGCCGCGATGCCCGAGACCTCCGGGGCCTGGGCCCGCTACGTGTGCAAGGGTCTGGCCAGCGAGGCCGTCATGGGCTCCACGAAGGCCGCGCGCGGCACCTCCCGTTCGATCTACGAGCTGATGCGCGACGCCACCGTGGGCCGCCGGTTCGAGAACCCTGACACCGGTGACGTCGTGCAGCTCGCCGACATGCAGGCCCGTGCACTGCTGGCCGAGTACGAGACCGCGATCCGTGGCCGCAAGCAGCTCACCTGGTCGCTGGGGTCCCACGACCTGCGCACCGGAGTCGACATGGAGCCCGAGCAGTCCGACGAGGACATCGTCGCCGAGGACCTGGAGGGCGAGCCCGTCGCGGTGATCCCCCCGCATTCCTGGAAGATCGTTGAGCCCCGTGCGGCCGAGCTGCTCCACATCACCGAACGCGCCGGCGACGACGCCGCACGAGCCTGGCTCGACGACCTCGGCGTCGAGTGGTGGCTACCCACCGGCCTCACCGACACTCGCCGCCCCGGCGTCGCACCCGGCGCCGACGGCTGACCTTGCCGGGAGTCGTTTTCCTTAGGAAAACGCCTAACTTGCTCCGCCGAAGGCGGCACCGACACCCGCGTCGTCGATAGGACGACACCGGGCACGAGACCCGCGCCCGGCCGAAGATCATCAGTGGATGCATAGGTCCTGTGGTTCTGGAGGTCTTGTCGCGAACGGTGTCGGCGACCGCCGGTCGGTGAGCAGTGAGCGGCTTGTCAATGACTCATTGACAAGCCGCTCGGCCGACTCAGCCACGCGTACGGGCTGCTGCGGTGCCAGCTCCTCGACAGGGCTGGCCTTGGAGGGTGGGGCTGCGGTCACGTCGGCGCGCTTGCGCCTGCACGGCCGCTGCAGGGCCCGCAACGGCTCAGGGGTCACCGGCGGCCGTGCTGCCCAGGCTTGCGGGCCCTGCAGCGGCCGTGCTGCCCTCCGGGGCCGACGTGACCGCAGCCCCACCCGGAGCCTCACGACACCCGCCGACTCCGGTTACCGCATGCTTGTCTCGGTGGCTGCGGGAGCGGAGGTGCACCACGCAGTGGCCGCCGGAGGCGTGCAGTGGACCGGCCGGTGTCATTGGTCCTGGGCGTCGGGCTCTGCTTTTTGTGGGGGCGTGGCCCACCGCCGAGCGGTCATCCGAGGGATGCCGGTCAGGTACTCGACGGTGCGCCAGGACTGGGCGTCCTCGTAGAGGGCGTGCAGGACGAGTCCGCCGAGCATTGAATTTCGGCCGCGCCGGCGCCACGTCTCCTGGGCGGCGGTGATGAGGTCGGCGCGGAGGTCGCCGGTCTGCTGAGAGGGAGGGATGAGCTCGTCTAGGGCCTCCCGCTGGGCGCTGGTCATGACAGGGTCCTCTCGCTCTTGGTGTCTCATGCTGGGCATTGTCTCGCATCTCCGTGTCCTATGAGTGGGACGCAAGTCGTGCTAGTCTTGTGCCAATAGTGGGCAAGAATGGCGACGAGAGGCGGAGGATGTGCGTAGCTATCCGATCGATACCGACCGCGTGACCCTGATCAGCACCGGCACTGTGACGCCGGTGGCGAAGTGGGTCGAGTTGTCCGACGGCTCGCGCCGCCCGGACCCGCAGGGCCGCCAGGACACCGACGAGCACGGTCGCGGCCTGTGGCGGGTTGAGGCCCTGACCCCGGCCGACCAGGGCGACGAGCGGGACAAGAGCGCTGTCGTCGAGATCCTGATCGCCTCCCACGATCGCCCGGCGGTGGGCTCGCTCGGTCAGCCGCTGCACTTCGACGGCCTGGTGATGACTCCCGGCTATGTGCAGCGCAAGACCGGTCAGCTCACCCCGCCGCGCTGGTCGGCGGACGGTATTCGTGGGCAGGTCGGGCGTGGTCGTAAGCCTGAGGGCGAGGCGGCCTGACATGGGCCTCTGGGCGAGGAGGGATCGGGCGGTCGATGAGCGTGAGGCCGATGGCCTGTGGTGGTCGTGGCGGCAGGCGTGCGAGGGCGCCGGGCTGTGCTGCCGGGTCGACACCGTCTCCGGCGCGACGGTTGTCGTGCCGCAGCTGGTCGACATCGTCCTGGGCCCGCCGACCGTGCTGACGATCAAGCTCCTGCCTGGTCAGCTGGTTGCCGATCTGCGCCGGGTGGCGCTGCGGATCGCCCCGCATTTGGGCGCGGCCGCGCTGCGCATCTCCCCGCTGGGGCAGATCCATGCCCGGGTCGAGCTGCTCGGTGTCGACCCGCTCGAGGGCACCGTGAGCCTGGTCCTACCCGCCGCTCCGGGCCGGATCGCGCTCGGGGTGGACGAGAAGGCCCGGGACCTCGTGCAGTCCTGGGCCGACGATGTCGCGCACACGATCGTGCAGGGCGTCACCCGCTCTGGGAAGAGCGTCTGGACCTACAGCCTGCTGGCGCAGCTCGCCGCCGACCCGTTGGTCACGATCTGCGGGTCGGACCCGACCGGGCTGCTGTGGCGTCCGTTCGCCGGGACTCGACACGCTGCTCTGCAGGTCTCCGGTGTCGACGACCCCGGCGCCCACGAGGCCCTGCTCCAGGCGCT
This sequence comes from Pseudonocardia sp. Ae717_Ps2, assembly GCF_001932475.1. NCBI lineage: Bacteria > Bacillati > Actinomycetota > Actinomycetes > Pseudonocardiales > Pseudonocardiaceae > Pseudonocardia > Pseudonocardia sp. Ae717_Ps2. The sequence continues at coordinate 31,085 of NZ_MCIS01000012.1, read as the reverse complement.
CGTCGCCGACATGGACGCGCGCATCGCCGCGATGCCCGCCGACCGCGACACCGTCGCGATCACCACCGACCAGCCGCTGCGAGTCGTCGTCCTTGAGGAGCTGGCCGCGCTCTACCGGGTCGCCGACTCCGCGTCGACGACCAAGGACCCGATCGGCAAGCGCATCCGCGCTCTGATCGGGCGTCTGCTCGCCGAGGGAGCGAAGGCCGGTTACCGGCTGGTGCTGATCGTGCAGCGCGCCGAGGCCGCGATCGTCGGGGCGTTCGAGCGCGCCATGTGCTCGCTGCGGATCTCCTTCCGCACCGACAACCGGGCGTCGGTCGAGCTGCTGCACCCCGGCGCCCCGGCCGAGCTGGCCGACCAACACACCGTCGCCCGCCCCGGCGTCGCGCTGCTGTCCGCTCCGGGTGAGGAGCTGGTCCGCTTCCGGGCTCCCTACCTGGGCGGATACCCCGAGTACGTCGCCGCGGTCAGGTCGGCGTGCCCGCCGGAGGAGACCGGCCCGACCGCGATCGCGGCCTGAGCTCGTGCAGATCGACCCGACCGTTCCCGGCGTGTCGCCCCTGATCGGCGACTCCGGAGGACCAGTGTCGGGCCCCGGAAAGCCGAGAGCCCCGGGTGTGTCCAGCACCCGAGGCTCTGCACCAGCGGCGGACCGAGTCAACATCCCCGAAGGAGAGGTCTTCCGCTGTGGCTGAGCGCCACGGTACGGGCACCGGAGACGGTGCACCACGCCGACACACGCACGACGCCCGATCGGCCGTCTCTGGCGCGCTGAGGGGGTCGCAGGACGTTGCCTGGTTCCGTGCTGCAGCCGGGGCCGGGCCGCGCGGCGCCGGAGGCGTGAGCGCGGTCCCGGCGGCCGAGCGGAGCGAGGCCCTTGGCACTATCACTGACAACTCTTCCACTGCTGGTCAGAGCCATGATCGGGAAGAGGGTCGGGAGGCTGTCCGGACCGAGGTGCGCTCTTGGCTGACGCTGCGGGAGACTCAGGGCAAGCTCGACCGCTCCGACGTCGTCCAGGTTCAGGACCGGCGCAGCGAGCGACGGGCTGAGCGTTGGGCGATCCGCCGGGGTATGCGCTCGCTGGTCAAGGGCCGCTCCGCTGGCTGTGGTCTGCCCGGCGGCCGGGAGGACGGCTCGGTGGTCTTGAAGGTCACCGACGCCACCGGCACCAGTGCCGAGGCCACGACCGGGGCGAATGGTCGGATCGCTGGGTTCTCTGGGCTCTGGACCTGCGGGATGGTGTGGATGTGTCCTGAGTGCTCGGTGCGGATCGGGGCGAAGCGCGCGGAGGAGGTCGCGACCGTCCTGGCCCACCACCTGGCCGAGGGTGGCGACCCGCTGCTGATCACTCTGACCATGCGTCACCACCGTCAGCACTCCCTGGCCGAGTGCCTCAAGGCGCTCACCGTGGCGTGGGGGAAGGTCACCCAGGGCCGGGCCGCTCAGGACGACTACCGGATGCTGGGGCTGCGCGGCTGGGTCCGGGCCCTGGAGATCACTCACTCTGTGGATAACGGATGGCACGTTCACCTGCACATCCTCATGGTTGTCGAGCAGGGCATGTCCGACGACGCGATCGAGGCATTGACCGGCGGATGGTTCGCTCGCTGGTCGGCCGGGTTGGTCAAGGCCGGGATGCCCGCACCCACCGAGGAGCGCGGCGTCGACGTGCAGCGCGCTGACGCTGCCGCGATGCCCGAGACCTCCGGGGCCTGGGCCCGCTACGTGTGCAAGGGTCTGGCCAGCGAGGCCGTCATGGGCTCCACGAAGGCCGCGCGCGGCACCTCCCGTTCGATCTACGAGCTGATGCGCGACGCCACCGTGGGCCGCCGGTTCGAGAACCCTGACACCGGTGACGTCGTGCAGCTCGCCGACATGCAGGCCCGTGCACTGCTGGCCGAGTACGAGACCGCGATCCGTGGCCGCAAGCAGCTCACCTGGTCGCTGGGGTCCCACGACCTGCGCACCGGAGTCGACATGGAGCCCGAGCAGTCCGACGAGGACATCGTCGCCGAGGACCTGGAGGGCGAGCCCGTCGCGGTGATCCCCCCGCATTCCTGGAAGATCGTTGAGCCCCGTGCGGCCGAGCTGCTCCACATCACCGAACGCGCCGGCGACGACGCCGCACGAGCCTGGCTCGACGACCTCGGCGTCGAGTGGTGGCTACCCACCGGCCTCACCGACACTCGCCGCCCCGGCGTCGCACCCGGCGCCGACGGCTGACCTTGCCGGGAGTCGTTTTCCTTAGGAAAACGCCTAACTTGCTCCGCCGAAGGCGGCACCGACACCCGCGTCGTCGATAGGACGACACCGGGCACGAGACCCGCGCCCGGCCGAAGATCATCAGTGGATGCATAGGTCCTGTGGTTCTGGAGGTCTTGTCGCGAACGGTGTCGGCGACCGCCGGTCGGTGAGCAGTGAGCGGCTTGTCAATGACTCATTGACAAGCCGCTCGGCCGACTCAGCCACGCGTACGGGCTGCTGCGGTGCCAGCTCCTCGACAGGGCTGGCCTTGGAGGGTGGGGCTGCGGTCACGTCGGCGCGCTTGCGCCTGCACGGCCGCTGCAGGGCCCGCAACGGCTCAGGGGTCACCGGCGGCCGTGCTGCCCAGGCTTGCGGGCCCTGCAGCGGCCGTGCTGCCCTCCGGGGCCGACGTGACCGCAGCCCCACCCGGAGCCTCACGACACCCGCCGACTCCGGTTACCGCATGCTTGTCTCGGTGGCTGCGGGAGCGGAGGTGCACCACGCAGTGGCCGCCGGAGGCGTGCAGTGGACCGGCCGGTGTCATTGGTCCTGGGCGTCGGGCTCTGCTTTTTGTGGGGGCGTGGCCCACCGCCGAGCGGTCATCCGAGGGATGCCGGTCAGGTACTCGACGGTGCGCCAGGACTGGGCGTCCTCGTAGAGGGCGTGCAGGACGAGTCCGCCGAGCATTGAATTTCGGCCGCGCCGGCGCCACGTCTCCTGGGCGGCGGTGATGAGGTCGGCGCGGAGGTCGCCGGTCTGCTGAGAGGGAGGGATGAGCTCGTCTAGGGCCTCCCGCTGGGCGCTGGTCATGACAGGGTCCTCTCGCTCTTGGTGTCTCATGCTGGGCATTGTCTCGCATCTCCGTGTCCTATGAGTGGGACGCAAGTCGTGCTAGTCTTGTGCCAATAGTGGGCAAGAATGGCGACGAGAGGCGGAGGATGTGCGTAGCTATCCGATCGATACCGACCGCGTGACCCTGATCAGCACCGGCACTGTGACGCCGGTGGCGAAGTGGGTCGAGTTGTCCGACGGCTCGCGCCGCCCGGACCCGCAGGGCCGCCAGGACACCGACGAGCACGGTCGCGGCCTGTGGCGGGTTGAGGCCCTGACCCCGGCCGACCAGGGCGACGAGCGGGACAAGAGCGCTGTCGTCGAGATCCTGATCGCCTCCCACGATCGCCCGGCGGTGGGCTCGCTCGGTCAGCCGCTGCACTTCGACGGCCTGGTGATGACTCCCGGCTATGTGCAGCGCAAGACCGGTCAGCTCACCCCGCCGCGCTGGTCGGCGGACGGTATTCGTGGGCAGGTCGGGCGTGGTCGTAAGCCTGAGGGCGAGGCGGCCTGACATGGGCCTCTGGGCGAGGAGGGATCGGGCGGTCGATGAGCGTGAGGCCGATGGCCTGTGGTGGTCGTGGCGGCAGGCGTGCGAGGGCGCCGGGCTGTGCTGCCGGGTCGACACCGTCTCCGGCGCGACGGTTGTCGTGCCGCAGCTGGTCGACATCGTCCTGGGCCCGCCGACCGTGCTGACGATCAAGCTCCTGCCTGGTCAGCTGGTTGCCGATCTGCGCCGGGTGGCGCTGCGGATCGCCCCGCATTTGGGCGCGGCCGCGCTGCGCATCTCCCCGCTGGGGCAGATCCATGCCCGGGTCGAGCTGCTCGGTGTCGACCCGCTCGAGGGCACCGTGAGCCTGGTCCTACCCGCCGCTCCGGGCCGGATCGCGCTCGGGGTGGACGAGAAGGCCCGGGACCTCGTGCAGTCCTGGGCCGACGATGTCGCGCACACGATCGTGCAGGGCGTCACCCGCTCTGGGAAGAGCGTCTGGACCTACAGCCTGCTGGCGCAGCTCGCCGCCGACCCGTTGGTCACGATCTGCGGGTCGGACCCGACCGGGCTGCTGTGGCGTCCGTTCGCCGGGACTCGACACGCTGCTCTGCAGGTCTCCGGTGTCGACGACCCCGGCGCCCACGAGGCCCTGCTCCAGGCGCTCGTCGCCGACATGGACGCGCGCATCGCCGCGATGCCCGCCGACCGCGACACCGTCGCGATCACCACCGACCAGCCGCTGCGAGTCGTCGTCCTTGAGGAGCTGGCCGCGCTCTACCGGGTCGCCGACTCCGCGTCGACGACCAAGGACCCGATCGGCAAGCGCATCCGCGCTCTGATCGGGCGTCTGCTCGCCGAGGGAGCGAAGGCCGGTTACCGGCTGGTGCTGATCGTGCAGCGCGCCGAGGCCGCGATCGTCGGGGCGTTCGAGCGCGCCATGTGCTCGCTGCGGATCTCCTTCCGCACCGACAACCGGGCGTCGGTCGAGCTGCTGCACCCCGGCGCCCCGGCCGAGCTGGCCGACCAACACACCGTCGCCCGCCCCGGCGTCGCGCTGCTGTCCGCTCCGGGTGAGGAGCTGGTCCGCTTCCGGGCTCCCTACCTGGGCGGATACCCCGAGTACGTCGCCGCGGTCAGGTCGGCGTGCCCGCCGGAGGAGACCGGCCCGACCGCGATCGCGGCCTGAGCTCGTGCAGATCGACCCGACCGTTCCCGGCGTGTCGCCCCTGATCGGCGACTCCGGAGGACCAGTGTCGGGCCCCGGAAAGCCGAGAGCCCCGGGTGTGTCCAGCACCCGAGGCTCTGCACCAGCGGCGGACCGAGTCAACATCCCCGAAGGAGAGGTCTTCCGCTGTGGCTGAGCGCCACGGTACGGGCACCGGAGACGGTGCACCACGCCGACACACGCACGACGCCCGATCGGCCGTCTCTGGCGCGCTGAGGGGGTCGCAGGACGTTGCCTGGTTCCGTGCTGCAGCCGGGGCCGGGCCGCGCGGCGCCGGAGGCGTGAGCGCGGTCCCGGCGGCCGAGCGGAGCGAGGCCCTTGGCACTATCACTGACAACTCTTCCACTGCTGGTCAGAGCCATGATCGGGAAGAGGGTCGGGAGGCTGTCCGGACCGAGGTGCGCTCTTGGCTGACGCTGCGGGAGACTCAGGGCAAGCTCGACCGCTCCGACGTCGTCCAGGTTCAGGACCGGCGCAGCGAGCGACGGGCTGAGCGTTGGGCGATCCGCCGGGGTATGCGCTCGCTGGTCAAGGGCCGCTCCGCTGGCTGTGGTCTGCCCGGCGGCCGGGAGGACGGCTCGGTGGTCTTGAAGGTCACCGACGCCACCGGCACCAGTGCCGAGGCCACGACCGGGGCGAATGGTCGGATCGCTGGGTTCTCTGGGCTCTGGACCTGCGGGATGGTGTGGATGTGTCCTGAGTGCTCGGTGCGGATCGGGGCGAAGCGCGCGGAGGAGGTCGCGACCGTCCTGGCCCACCACCTGGCCGAGGGTGGCGACCCGCTGCTGATCACTCTGACCATGCGTCACCACCGTCAGCACTCCCTGGCCGAGTGCCTCAAGGCGCTCACCGTGGCGTGGGGGAAGGTCACCCAGGGCCGGGCCGCTCAGGACGACTACCGGATGCTGGGGCTGCGCGGCTGGGTCCGGGCCCTGGAGATCACTCACTCTGTGGATAACGGATGGCACGTTCACCTGCACATCCTCATGGTTGTCGAGCAGGGCATGTCCGACGACGCGATCGAGGCATTGACCGGCGGATGGTTCGCTCGCTGGTCGGCCGGGTTGGTCAAGGCCGGGATGCCCGCACCCACCGAGGAGCGCGGCGTCGACGTGCAGCGCGCTGACGCTGCCGCGATGCCCGAGACCTCCGGGGCCTGGGCCCGCTACGTGTGCAAGGGTCTGGCCAGCGAGGCCGTCATGGGCTCCACGAAGGCCGCGCGCGGCACCTCCCGTTCGATCTACGAGCTGATGCGCGACGCCACCGTGGGCCGCCGGTTCGAGAACCCTGACACCGGTGACGTCGTGCAGCTCGCCGACATGCAGGCCCGTGCACTGCTGGCCGAGTACGAGACCGCGATCCGTGGCCGCAAGCAGCTCACCTGGTCGCTGGGGTCCCACGACCTGCGCACCGGAGTCGACATGGAGCCCGAGCAGTCCGACGAGGACATCGTCGCCGAGGACCTGGAGGGCGAGCCCGTCGCGGTGATCCCCCCGCATTCCTGGAAGATCGTTGAGCCCCGTGCGGCCGAGCTGCTCCACATCACCGAACGCGCCGGCGACGACGCCGCACGAGCCTGGCTCGACGACCTCGGCGTCGAGTGGTGGCTACCCACCGGCCTCACCGACACTCGCCGCCCCGGCGTCGCACCCGGCGCCGACGGCTGACCTTGCCGGGAGTCGTTTTCCTTAGGAAAACGCCTAACTTGCTCCGCCGAAGGCGGCACCGACACCCGCGTCGTCGATAGGACGACACCGGGCACGAGACCCGCGCCCGGCCGAAGATCATCAGTGGATGCATAGGTCCTGTGGTTCTGGAGGTCTTGTCGCGAACGGTGTCGGCGACCGCCGGTCGGTGAGCAGTGAGCGGCTTGTCAATGACTCATTGACAAGCCGCTCGGCCGACTCAGCCACGCGTACGGGCTGCTGCGGTGCCAGCTCCTCGACAGGGCTGGCCTTGGAGGGTGGGGCTGCGGTCACGTCGGCGCGCTTGCGCCTGCACGGCCGCTGCAGGGCCCGCAACGGCTCAGGGGTCACCGGCGGCCGTGCTGCCCAGGCTTGCGGGCCCTGCAGCGGCCGTGCTGCCCTCCGGGGCCGACGTGACCGCAGCCCCACCCGGAGCCTCACGACACCCGCCGACTCCGGTTACCGCATGCTTGTCTCGGTGGCTGCGGGAGCGGAGGTGCACCACGCAGTGGCCGCCGGAGGCGTGCAGTGGACCGGCCGGTGTCATTGGTCCTGGGCGTCGGGCTCTGCTTTTTGTGGGGGCGTGGCCCACCGCCGAGCGGTCATCCGAGGGATGCCGGTCAGGTACTCGACGGTGCGCCAGGACTGGGCGTCCTCGTAGAGGGCGTGCAGGACGAGTCCGCCGAGCATTGAATTTCGGCCGCGCCGGCGCCACGTCTCCTGGGCGGCGGTGATGAGGTCGGCGCGGAGGTCGCCGGTCTGCTGAGAGGGAGGGATGAGCTCGTCTAGGGCCTCCCGCTGGGCGCTGGTCATGACAGGGTCCTCTCGCTCTTGGTGTCTCATGCTGGGCATTGTCTCGCATCTCCGTGTCCTATGAGTGGGACGCAAGTCGTGCTAGTCTTGTGCCAATAGTGGGCAAGAATGGCGACGAGAGGCGGAGGATGTGCGTAGCTATCCGATCGATACCGACCGCGTGACCCTGATCAGCACCGGCACTGTGACGCCGGTGGCGAAGTGGGTCGAGTTGTCCGACGGCTCGCGCCGCCCGGACCCGCAGGGCCGCCAGGACACCGACGAGCACGGTCGCGGCCTGTGGCGGGTTGAGGCCCTGACCCCGGCCGACCAGGGCGACGAGCGGGACAAGAGCGCTGTCGTCGAGATCCTGATCGCCTCCCACGATCGCCCGGCGGTGGGCTCGCTCGGTCAGCCGCTGCACTTCGACGGCCTGGTGATGACTCCCGGCTATGTGCAGCGCAAGACCGGTCAGCTCACCCCGCCGCGCTGGTCGGCGGACGGTATTCGTGGGCAGGTCGGGCGTGGTCGTAAGCCTGAGGGCGAGGCGGCCTGACATGGGCCTCTGGGCGAGGAGGGATCGGGCGGTCGATGAGCGTGAGGCCGATGGCCTGTGGTGGTCGTGGCGGCAGGCGTGCGAGGGCGCCGGGCTGTGCTGCCGGGTCGACACCGTCTCCGGCGCGACGGTTGTCGTGCCGCAGCTGGTCGACATCGTCCTGGGCCCGCCGACCGTGCTGACGATCAAGCTCCTGCCTGGTCAGCTGGTTGCCGATCTGCGCCGGGTGGCGCTGCGGATCGCCCCGCATTTGGGCGCGGCCGCGCTGCGCATCTCCCCGCTGGGGCAGATCCATGCCCGGGTCGAGCTGCTCGGTGTCGACCCGCTCGAGGGCACCGTGAGCCTGGTCCTACCCGCCGCTCCGGGCCGGATCGCGCTCGGGGTGGACGAGAAGGCCCGGGACCTCGTGCAGTCCTGGGCCGACGATGTCGCGCACACGATCGTGCAGGGCGTCACCCGCTCTGGGAAGAGCGTCTGGACCTACAGCCTGCTGGCGCAGCTCGCCGCCGACCCGTTGGTCACGATCTGCGGGTCGGACCCGACCGGGCTGCTGTGGCGTCCGTTCGCCGGGACTCGACACGCTGCTCTGCAGGTCTCCGGTGTCGACGACCCCGGCGCCCACGAGGCCCTGCTCCAGGCGCTCGTCGCCGACATGGACGCGCGCATCGCCGCGATGCCCGCCGACCGCGACACCGTCGCGATCACCACCGACCAGCCGCTGCGAGTCGTCGTCCTTGAGGAGCTGGCCGCGCTCTACCGGGTCGCCGACTCCGCGTCGACGACCAAGGACCCGATCGGCAAGCGCATCCGCGCTCTGATCGGGCGTCTGCTCGCCGAGGGAGCGAAGGCCGGTTACCGGCTGGTGCTGATCGTGCAGCGCGCCGAGGCCGCGATCGTCGGGGCGTTCGAGCGCGCCATGTGCTCGCTGCGGATCTCCTTCCGCACCGACAACCGGGCGTCGGTCGAGCTGCTGCACCCCGGCGCCCCGGCCGAGCTGGCCGACCAACACACCGTCGCCCGCCCCGGCGTCGCGCTGCTGTCCGCTCCGGGTGAGGAGCTGGTCCGCTTCCGGGCTCCCTACCTGGGCGGATACCCCGAGTACGTCGCCGCGGTCAGGTCGGCGTGCCCGCCGGAGGAGACCGGCCCGACCGCGATCGCGGCCTGAGCTCGTGCAGATCGACCCGACCGTTCCCGGCGTGTCGCCCCTGATCGGCGACTCCGGAGGACCAGTGTCGGGCCCCGGAAAGCCGAGAGCCCCGGGTGTGTCCAGCACCCGAGGCTCTGCACCAGCGGCGGACCGAGTCAACATCCCCGAAGGAGAGGTCTTCCGCTGTGGCTGAGCGCCACGGTACGGGCACCGGAGACGGTGCACCACGCCGACACACGCACGACGCCCGATCGGCCGTCTCTGGCGCGCTGAGGGGGTCGCAGGACGTTGCCTGGTTCCGTGCTGCAGCCGGGGCCGGGCCGCGCGGCGCCGGAGGCGTGAGCGCGGTCCCGGCGGCCGAGCGGAGCGAGGCCCTTGGCACTATCACTGACAACTCTTCCACTGCTGGTCAGAGCCATGATCGGGAAGAGGGTCGGGAGGCTGTCCGGACCGAGGTGCGCTCTTGGCTGACGCTGCGGGAGACTCAGGGCAAGCTCGACCGCTCCGACGTCGTCCAGGTTCAGGACCGGCGCAGCGAGCGACGGGCTGAGCGTTGGGCGATCCGCCGGGGTATGCGCTCGCTGGTCAAGGGCCGCTCCGCTGGCTGTGGTCTGCCCGGCGGCCGGGAGGACGGCTCGGTGGTCTTGAAGGTCACCGACGCCACCGGCACCAGTGCCGAGGCCACGACCGGGGCGAATGGTCGGATCGCTGGGTTCTCTGGGCTCTGGACCTGCGGGATGGTGTGGATGTGTCCTGAGTGCTCGGTGCGGATCGGGGCGAAGCGCGCGGAGGAGGTCGCGACCGTCCTGGCCCACCACCTGGCCGAGGGTGGCGACCCGCTGCTGATCACTCTGACCATGCGTCACCACCGTCAGCACTCCCTGGCCGAGTGCCTCAAGGCGCTCACCGTGGCGTGGGGGAAGGTCACCCAGGGCCGGGCCGCTCAGGACGACTACCGGATGCTGGGGCTGCGCGGCTGGGTCCGGGCCCTGGAGATCACTCACTCTGTGGATAACGGATGGCACGTTCACCTGCACATCCTCATGGTTGTCGAGCAGGGCATGTCCGACGACGCGATCGAGGCATTGACCGGCGGATGGTTCGCTCGCTGGTCGGCCGGGTTGGTCAAGGCCGGGATGCCCGCACCCACCGAGGAGCGCGGCGTCGACGTGCAGCGCGCTGACGCTGCCGCGATGCCCGAGACCTCCGGGGCCTGGGCCCGCTACGTGTGCAAGGGTCTGGCCAGCGAGGCCGTCATGGGCTCCACGAAGGCCGCGCGCGGCACCTCCCGTTCGATCTACGAGCTGATGCGCGACGCCACCGTGGGCCGCCGGTTCGAGAACCCTGACACCGGTGACGTCGTGCAGCTCGCCGACATGCAGGCCCGTGCACTGCTGGCCGAGTACGAGACCGCGATCCGTGGCCGCAAGCAGCTCACCTGGTCGCTGGGGTCCCACGACCTGCGCACCGGAGTCGACATGGAGCCCGAGCAGTCCGACGAGGACATCGTCGCCGAGGACCTGGAGGGCGAGCCCGTCGCGGTGATCCCCCCGCATTCCTGGAAGATCGTTGAGCCCCGTGCGGCCGAGCTGCTCCACATCACCGAACGCGCCGGCGACGACGCCGCACGAGCCTGGCTCGACGACCTCGGCGTCGAGTGGTGGCTACCCACCGGCCTCACCGACACTCGCCGCCCCGGCGTCGCACCCGGCGCCGACGGCTGACCTTGCCGGGAGTCGTTTTCCTTAGGAAAACGCCTAACTTGCTCCGCCGAAGGCGGCACCGACACCCGCGTCGTCGATAGGACGACACCGGGCACGAGACCCGCGCCCGGCCGAAGATCATCAGTGGATGCATAGGTCCTGTGGTTCTGGAGGTCTTGTCGCGAACGGTGTCGGCGACCGCCGGTCGGTGAGCAGTGAGCGGCTTGTCAATGACTCATTGACAAGCCGCTCGGCCGACTCAGCCACGCGTACGGGCTGCTGCGGTGCCAGCTCCTCGACAGGGCTGGCCTTGGAGGGTGGGGCTGCGGTCACGTCGGCGCGCTTGCGCCTGCACGGCCGCTGCAGGGCCCGCAACGGCTCAGGGGTCACCGGCGGCCGTGCTGCCCAGGCTTGCGGGCCCTGCAGCGGCCGTGCTGCCCTCCGGGGCCGACGTGACCGCAGCCCCACCCGGAGCCTCACGACACCCGCCGACTCCGGTTACCGCATGCTTGTCTCGGTGGCTGCGGGAGCGGAGGTGCACCACGCAGTGGCCGCCGGAGGCGTGCAGTGGACCGGCCGGTGTCATTGGTCCTGGGCGTCGGGCTCTGCTTTTTGTGGGGGCGTGGCCCACCGCCGAGCGGTCATCCGAGGGATGCCGGTCAGGTACTCGACGGTGCGCCAGGACTGGGCGTCCTCGTAGAGGGCGTGCAGGACGAGTCCGCCGAGCATTGAATTTCGGCCGCGCCGGCGCCACGTCTCCTGGGCGGCGGTGATGAGGTCGGCGCGGAGGTCGCCGGTCTGCTGAGAGGGAGGGATGAGCTCGTCTAGGGCCTCCCGCTGGGCGCTGGTCATGACAGGGTCCTCTCGCTCTTGGTGTCTCATGCTGGGCATTGTCTCGCATCTCCGTGTCCTATGAGTGGGACGCAAGTCGTGCTAGTCTTGTGCCAATAGTGGGCAAGAATGGCGACGAGAGGCGGAGGATGTGCGTAGCTATCCGATCGATACCGACCGCGTGACCCTGATCAGCACCGGCACTGTGACGCCGGTGGCGAAGTGGGTCGAGTTGTCCGACGGCTCGCGCCGCCCGGACCCGCAGGGCCGCCAGGACACCGACGAGCACGGTCGCGGCCTGTGGCGGGTTGAGGCCCTGACCCCGGCCGACCAGGGCGACGAGCGGGACAAGAGCGCTGTCGTCGAGATCCTGATCGCCTCCCACGATCGCCCGGCGGTGGGCTCGCTCGGTCAGCCGCTGCACTTCGACGGCCTGGTGATGACTCCCGGCTATGTGCAGCGCAAGACCGGTCAGCTCACCCCGCCGCGCTGGTCGGCGGACGGTATTCGTGGGCAGGTCGGGCGTGGTCGTAAGCCTGAGGGCGAGGCGGCCTGACATGGGCCTCTGGGCGAGGAGGGATCGGGCGGTCGATGAGCGTGAGGCCGATGGCCTGTGGTGGTCGTGGCGGCAGGCGTGCGAGGGCGCCGGGCTGTGCTGCCGGGTCGACACCGTCTCCGGCGCGACGGTTGTCGTGCCGCAGCTGGTCGACATCGTCCTGGGCCCGCCGACCGTGCTGACGATCAAGCTCCTGCCTGGTCAGCTGGTTGCCGATCTGCGCCGGGTGGCGCTGCGGATCGCCCCGCATTTGGGCGCGGCCGCGCTGCGCATCTCCCCGCTGGGGCAGATCCATGCCCGGGTCGAGCTGCTCGGTGTCGACCCGCTCGAGGGCACCGTGAGCCTGGTCCTACCCGCCGCTCCGGGCCGGATCGCGCTCGGGGTGGACGAGAAGGCCCGGGACCTCGTGCAGTCCTGGGCCGACGATGTCGCGCACACGATCGTGCAGGGCGTCACCCGCTCTGGGAAGAGCGTCTGGACCTACAGCCTGCTGGCGCAGCTCGCCGCCGACCCGTTGGTCACGATCTGCGGGTCGGACCCGACCGGGCTGCTGTGGCGTCCGTTCGCCGGGACTCGACACGCTGCTCTGCAGGTCTCCGGTGTCGACGACCCCGGCGCCCACGAGGCCCTGCTCCAGGCGCTCGTCGCCGACATGGACGCGCGCATCGCCGCGATGCCCGCCGACCGCGACACCGTCGCGATCACCACCGACCAGCCGCTGCGAGTCGTCGTCCTTGAGGAGCTGGCCGCGCTCTACCGGGTCGCCGACTCCGCGTCGACGACCAAGGACCCGATCGGCAAGCGCATCCGCGCTCTGATCGGGCGTCTGCTCGCCGAGGGAGCGAAGGCCGGTTACCGGCTGGTGCTGATCGTGCAGCGCGCCGAGGCCGCGATCGTCGGGGCGTTCGAGCGCGCCATGTGCTCGCTGCGGATCTCCTTCCGCACCGACAACCGGGCGTCGGTCGAGCTGCTGCACCCCGGCGCCCCGGCCGAGCTGGCCGACCAACACACCGTCGCCCGCCCCGGCGTCGCGCTGCTGTCCGCTCCGGGTGAGGAGCTGGTCCGCTTCCGGGCTCCCTACCTGGGCGGATACCCCGAGTACGTCGCCGCGGTCAGGTCGGCGTGCCCGCCGGAGGAGACCGGCCCGACCGCGATCGCGGCCTGAGCTCGTGCAGATCGACCCGACCGTTCCCGGCGTGTCGCCCCTGATCGGCGACTCCGGAGGACCAGTGTCGGGCCCCGGAAAGCCGAGAGCCCCGGGTGTGTCCAGCACCCGAGGCTCTGCACCAGCGGCGGACCGAGTCAACATCCCCGAAGGAGAGGTCTTCCGCTGTGGCTGAGCGCCACGGTACGGGCACCGGAGACGGTGCACCACGCCGACACACGCACGACGCCCGATCGGCCGTCTCTGGCGCGCTGAGGGGGTCGCAGGACGTTGCCTGGTTCCGTGCTGCAGCCGGGGCCGGGCCGCGCGGCGCCGGAGGCGTGAGCGCGGTCCCGGCGGCCGAGCGGAGCGAGGCCCTTGGCACTATCACTGACAACTCTTCCACTGCTGGTCAGAGCCATGATCGGGAAGAGGGTCGGGAGGCTGTCCGGACCGAGGTGCGCTCTTGGCTGACGCTGCGGGAGACTCAGGGCAAGCTCGACCGCTCCGACGTCGTCCAGGTTCAGGACCGGCGCAGCGAGCGACGGGCTGAGCGTTGGGCGATCCGCCGGGGTATGCGCTCGCTGGTCAAGGGCCGCTCCGCTGGCTGTGGTCTGCCCGGCGGCCGGGAGGACGGCTCGGTGGTCTTGAAGGTCACCGACGCCACCGGCACCAGTGCCGAGGCCACGACCGGGGCGAATGGTCGGATCGCTGGGTTCTCTGGGCTCTGGACCTGCGGGATGGTGTGGATGTGTCCTGAGTGCTCGGTGCGGATCGGGGCGAAGCGCGCGGAGGAGGTCGCGACCGTCCTGGCCCACCACCTGGCCGAGGGTGGCGACCCGCTGCTGATCACTCTGACCATGCGTCACCACCGTCAGCACTCCCTGGCCGAGTGCCTCAAGGCGCTCACCGTGGCGTGGGGGAAGGTCACCCAGGGCCGGGCCGCTCAGGACGACTACCGGATGCTGGGGCTGCGCGGCTGGGTCCGGGCCCTGGAGATCACTCACTCTGTGGATAACGGATGGCACGTTCACCTGCACATCCTCATGGTTGTCGAGCAGGGCATGTCCGACGACGCGATCGAGGCATTGACCGGCGGATGGTTCGCTCGCTGGTCGGCCGGGTTGGTCAAGGCCGGGATGCCCGCACCCACCGAGGAGCGCGGCGTCGACGTGCAGCGCGCTGACGCTGCCGCGATGCCCGAGACCTCCGGGGCCTGGGCCCGCTACGTGTGCAAGGGTCTGGCCAGCGAGGCCGTCATGGGCTCCACGAAGGCCGCGCGCGGCACCTCCCGTTCGATCTACGAGCTGATGCGCGACGCCACCGTGGGCCGCCGGTTCGAGAACCCTGACACCCGGTGACGTCGTGCAGCTCGCCGACATGCAGGCCCGTGCACTGCTGGCCGAGTACGAGACCGCGATCCGTGGCCGCAAGCAGCTCACCTGGTCGCTGGGGTCCCACGACCGCGCACCGGAGTCGACATGGAGCCCGAGCAGTCCGACGAGGACATCGTCGCCGAGGACCTGGAGGGCGAGCCCGTCGCGGTGATCCCCCCGCATTCCTGGAAGATCGTTTGAGCCCCGTGCGGCCGAGCTGCTCCACATCACCGAACGCGGCCGGCGACGACGCCGCACGAGCCTGGCTCGACGACCTCGGGCGTCGAGTGGTGGCTACCCACCGGCCTCACCGACACTCGCCGCCCCGGCGTCCGCACCGGCGCCGACGGGCTGACCTTGGCCGGGAGTCGTTTTCCTTAGGGAAAAACGCCTAACTTGCTCCGCCGAAGGCGCACCGACACCCGCGTCGTCGATAGGACGACACCGGGCACGAGACCCGCGCCCGGCCGAAGATCATCAGTGGATGCATAGGTCCTGTGGTTCTGGAGGTCTTGTCGCGAACGGTGTCGGCGACCGCCGGTCGGTGAGCAGTGAGCGGCTTGTCAATGACTCATTGACAAGCCGCTCGGCCGACTCAGCCACGCGTACGGGCTGCTGCGGTGCCAGCTCCTCGACAGGGCTGGCCTTGGAGGGTGGGGCTGCGGTCACGTCGGCGCGCTTGCGCCTGCACGGCCGCTGCAGGGCCCGCAACGGCTCAGGGGTCACCGGCGGCCGTGCTGCCCAGGCTTGCGGGCCCTGCAGCGGCCGTGCTGCCCTCCGGGGCCGACGTGACCGCAGCCCCACCCGGAGCCTCACGACACCCGCCGACTCCGGTTACCGCATGCTTGTCTCGGTGGCTGCGGGAGCGGAGGTGCACCACGCAGTGGCCGCCGGAGGCGTGCAGTGGACCGGCCGGTGTCATTGGTCCTGGGCGTCGGGCTCTGCTTTTTGTGGGGGCGTGGCCCACCGCCGAGCGGTCATCCGAGGGGATGCCCGGTCAGGTACTCGACGGTGCGCCAGGACTGGGCGTCCTCGTAGAGGGCGTGCAGGACGAGTCCGCCGAGCATTGAATTTCGGCCGCGCCGGCGCCACGTCTCCTGGGCGGCGGTGATGAGGTCGGCGCGGAGGTCGCCGGTCTGCTGAGAGGGAGGGATGAGCTCGTCTAGGGCCTCCGCTGGGCGCTGGTCATGACAGGGTCCTCTCGCTCTTGGTGTCTCATGCTGGGCATTGTCTCGCATCTCCGTGTCCTATGAGTGGGACGCAAGTCGTGCTAGTCTTGTGCCAATAGTGGGCAAGAATGGCGACGAGAGGCGGAGGATGTGCGTAGCTATCCGATCGATACCGACCGCGTGACCCTGATCAGCACCGGCACTGTGACGCCGGTGGCGAAGTGGGTCGAGTTGTCCGACGGGCTCGCGCCGCCCGGACCCGCAGGGCCGCCAGGACACCGACGAGCACGGTCGCGGCCTGTGGCGGGTTGAGGCCCTGACCCCGGCCGACCAGGGCGACGAGCGGGACAAGAGCGCTGTCGTCGAGATCCTGATCGCCTCCCACGATCGCCCGGCGGTGGGCTCGCTCGGTCAGCCGCTGCACTTCGACGGCCTGGTGATGACTCCCGGCTATGTGCAGCGCAAGACCGGTCAGCTCACCCCGCCGCGCTGGTCGGCGGACGGTATTCGTGGGCAGGTCGGGCGTGGTCGTAAGCCTGAGGGCGAGGCGGCCTGACATGGGCCTCTGGGCGAGGAGGGATCGGGCGGTCGATGAGCGTGAGGCCGATGGCCTGTGGTGGTCGTGGCGGCAGGCGTGCGAGGGCGCCGGGCTGTGCTGCCGGGTCGACACCGTCTCCGGCGCGACGGTTGTCGTGCCGCAGCTGGTCGACATCGTCCTGGGCCCGCCGACCGTGCTGACGATCAAGCTCCTGCCTGGTCAGCTGGTTGCCGATCTGCGCCGGGTGGCGCTGCGGATCGCCCCGCATTTGGGCGCGGCCGCGCTGCGCATCTCCCCGCTGGGGGCAGATCCATGCCCGGGTCGAGCTGCTCGGTGTCGACCCGCTCGAGGGCACCGTGAGCCTGGTCCTACCCGCCGCTCCGGGCCGGATCGCGCTCGGGGTGGACGAGAAGGCCCGGGACCTCGTGCAGTCCTGGGCCGACGATGTCGCGCACACGATCGTGCAGGGCGTCACCCGCTCTGGGAAGAGCGTCTGGACCTACAGCCTGCTGGCGCAGCTCGCCGCCGACCCGTTGGTCACGATCTGCGGGTCGGACCCGACCGGGCTGCTGTGGCGTCCGTTCGCCGGGACTCGACACGCTGCTCTGCAGGTCTCCGGTGTCGACGACCCCGGCGCCCACGAGGCCCTGCTCCAGGCGCTCGTCGCCGACATGGACGCGCGCATCGCCGCGATGCCCGCCGACCGCGACACCGTCGCGATCACCACCGACCAGCCCGCTGCGAGTCGTCGTCCTTGAGGAGCTGGCCGCGCTCTACCGGGTCGCCGACTCCGCGTCGACGACCAAGGACCCGATCGGCAAGCGCATCCGCGCTCTGATCGGGCGTCTGCTCGCCGAGGGAGCGAAGGCCGGTTACCGGCTGGTGCTGATCGTGCAGCGCGCCGAGGCCGCGATCGTCGGGGCGTTCGAGCGCGCCATGTGCTCGCTGCGGATCTCCTTCCGCACCGACAACCGGGCGTCGGTCGAGCTGCTGCACCCCGGCGCCCCGGCCGAGCTGGCCGACCAACACACCCGTCGCCCGCCCCGGCGTCGCGCTGCTGTCCGCTCCGGGTGAGGAGCTGGTCCCGCTTCCGGGCTCCCTACCTGGGCGGATACCCCGAGTACGTCGCCGCGGTCAGGTCGGCGTGCCCGCCGGAGGAGACCGGCCCGACCGCGATCGCGGCCTGAGCTCGTGCAGATCGACCCGACCGTTCCCGGCGTGTCGCCCCTGATCGGCGACTCCGGAGGACCAGTGTCGGGCCCCGGAAAGCCGAGAGCCCCGGGTGTGTCCAGCACCCGAGGCTCTGCACCAGCGGCGGACCGAGTCAACATCCCCGAAGGAGAGGTCTTCCGCTGTGGCTGAGCGCCACGGTACGGGCACCGGAGACGGTGCACCACGCCGACACACGCACGACGCCCGATCGGCCGTCTCTGGCGCGCTGAGGGGGTCGCAGGACGTTGCCTGGTTCCGTGCTGCAGCCGGGGCCGGGCCGCGCGGCGCCGGAGGCGTGAGCGCGGTCCCGGCGGCCGAGCGGAGCGAGGCCCTTGGCACTATCACTGACAACTCTTCCACTGCTGGTCAGAGCCATGATCGGGAAGAGGGTCGGGAGGCTGTCCGGACCGAGGTGCGCTCTTGGCTGACGCTGCGGGAGACTCAGGGCAAGCTCGACCGCTCCGACGTCGTCCAGGTTCAGGACCGGCGCAGCGAGCGACGGGCTGAGCGTTGGGCGATCCGCCGGGGTATGCGCTCGCTGGTCAGGGCCGCTCCGCTGGCTGTGGTCTGCCCGGCGGCCGGGAGGACGGCTCGGTGGTCTTGAAGGTCACCGACGCCACCGGCACCAGTGCCGAGGCCACGACCGGGGCGAATGGTCGGATCGCTGGGTTCTCTGGGCTCTGGACCTGCGGGATGGTGTGGATGTGTCCTGAGTGCTCGGTGCGGATCGGGGCGAAGCGCGCGGAGGAGGTCGCGACCGTCCTGGCCCACCACCTGGCCGAGGGTGGCGACCCGCTGCTGATCACTCTGACCATGCGTCACCACCGTCAGCACTCCCTGGCCGAGTGCCTCAAGGCGCTCACCGTGGCGTGGGGGGAAGGTCACCCAGGGCCGGGCCGCTCAGGACGACTACCGGATGCTGGGGCTGCGCGGCTGGGTCCGGGCCCTGGAGATCACTCACTCTGTGGATAACGGATGGCACGTTCACCTGCACATCCTCATGGTTGTCGAGCAGGGCATGTCCGACGACGCGATCGAGGCATTGACCGGCGGATGGTTCGCTCGCTGGTCGGCCGGGTTGGTCAAGGCCGGGATGCCCGCACCCACCGAGGAGCGCGGCGTCGACGTGCAGCGCGCTGACGCTGCCGCGATGCCCGAGACCTCCGGGGCCTGGGCCCGCTACGTGTGCAAGGGTCTGGCCAGCGAGGCCGTCATGGGCTCCACGAAGGCCGCGCGCGGCACCTCCCGTTCGATCTACGAGCTGATGCGCGACGCCACCGTGGGCCGCCGGTTCGAGAACCCTGACACCGGTGACGTCGTGCAGCTCGCCGACATGCAGGCCCGTGCACTGCTGGCCGAGTACGAGACCGCGATCCGTGGCCGCAAAGCAGCTCACCTGGTCCGCTGGGGTCCCACGACCTGCGCACCGGAGTCGACATGGAGGCCCGAGCAGTCCGACGAGGACATCGTCGCCGAGGACCTGGAGGGCGAGCCCGTCGCGGTGATCCCCCCGCATTCCTGGAAGATCGTTGAGCCCCGTGCGGCCGAGCTGCTCCACATCACCGAACCGCGCCGGCGACGACGCCGCACGAGCCTGGCTCGACGACCTCGGCGTCGAGTGGTGGCTACCCACCGGCCTCACCGACACTCGCCGCCCCGGCGTCGCACCCGGCGCCGACGGCTGACCTTGCCGGGAGTCGTTTTCCTTAGGAAAACGCCTAACTTGCTCCGCCGAAGGCGGCACCGACACCCGCGTCGTCGATAGGACGACACCGGGCACGAGACCCGCGCCCGGCCGAAGATCATCAGTGGATGCATAGGTCCTGTGGTTCTGGAGGTCTTGTCGCGAACGGTGTCGGCGACCGCCGGTCGGTGAGCAGTGAGCGGCTTGTCAATGACTCATTGACAAGCCGCTCGGCCGACTCAGCCACGCGTACGGGCTGCTGCGGTGCCAGCTCCTCGACAGGGCTGGCCTTGGAGGGTGGGGGCTGCGGTCACGTCGGCGCGCTTGCGCCTGCACGGCCGCTGCAGGGCCCGCAACGGCTCAGGGGTCACCGGCGGCCGTGCTGCCCAGGCTTGCGGGCCCTGCAGCGGCCGTGCTGCCCTCCGGGGCCGACGTGACCGCAGCCCCACCCGGAGCCTCACGACACCCGCCGACTCCGGTTACCGCATGCTTGTCTCGGTGGCTGCGGGAGCGGAGGTGCACCACGCAGTGGCCGCCGGAGGCGTGCAGTGGACCGGCCGGTGTCATTGGTCCTGGGCGTCGGGCTCTGCTTTTGTGGGGGCGTGGCCCACCGCCGAGCGGTCATCCGAGGGATGCCGGTCAGGTACTCGACGGTGCGCCAGGACTGGGCGTCCTCGTAGAGGGCGTGCAGGACGAGTCCGCCGAGCATTGAATTTCGGCCGCGCCGGCGCCACGTCTCCTGGGCGGCGGTGATGAGGTCGGCGCGGAGGTCGCCGGTCTGCTGAGAGGGAGGGATGAGCTCGTCTAGGGCCTCCCGCTGGGCGCTGGTCATGACAGGGTCCTCTCGCTCTTGGTGTCTCATGCTGGGCATTGTCTCGCATCTCCGTGTCCTATGAGTGGGGACGCAAGTCGTGCTAGTCTTGTGCCAATAGTGGGCAAGAATGGCGACGAGAGGCGGAGGATGTGCGTAGCTATCCGATCGATACCGACCGCGTGACCCTGATCAGCACCGGCACTGTGACGCCGGTGGCGAAGTGGGTCGAGTTGTCCGACGGCTCGCGCCGCCCGGACCCGCAGGGCCGCCAGGACACCGACGAGCACGGTCGCGGCCTGTGGCGGGTTGAGGCCCTGACCCCGGCCGACCAGGGCGACGAGCGGGACAAGAGCGCTGTCGTCGAGATCCTGATCGCCTCCCACGATCGCCCGGCGGTGGGCTCGCTCGGTCAGCCGCTGCACTTCGACGGCCTGGTGATGACTCCCGGCTATGTGCAGCGCAAGACCGGTCAGCTCACCCCGCCGCGCTGGTCGGCGGACGGTATTCGTGGGCAGGTCGGGCGTGGTCGTAAGCCTGAGGGCGAGGCGGCCTGACATGGGCCTCTGGGCGAGGAGGGATCGGGCGGTCGATGAGCGTGAGGCCGATGGCCTGTGGTGGTCGTGGCGGCAGGCGTGCGAGGGCGCCGGGCTGTGCTGCCGGGTCGACACCGTCTCCGGCGCGACGGTTGTCGTGCCGCAGCTGGTCGACATCGTCCTGGGCCCGCCGACCGTGCTGACGATCAAGCTCCTGCCTGGTCAGCTGGTTGCCGATCTGCGCCGGGTGGCGCTGCGGATCGCCCCGCATTTGGGCGCGGCCGCGCTGCGCATCTCCCCGCTGGGGCAGATCCATGCCCGGGTCGAGCTGCTCGGTGTCGACCCGCTCGAGGGCACCGTGAGCCTGGTCCTACCCGCCGCTCCGGGCCGGATCGCGCTCGGGGTGGACGAGAAGGCCCGGGACCTCGTGCAGTCCTGGGCCGACGATGTCGCGCACACGATCGTGCAGGGCGTCACCCGCTCTGGGAAGAGCGTCTGGACCTACAGCCTGCTGGCGCAGCTCGCCGCCGACCCGTTGGTCACGATCTGCGGGTCGGACCCGACCGGGCTGCTGTGGCGTCCGTTCGCCGGGACTCGACACGCTGCTCTGCAGGTCTCCGGTGTCGACGACCCCGGCGCCCACGAGGCCCTGCTCCAGGCGCTCGTCGCCGACATGGACGCGCGCATCGCCGCGATGCCCGCCGACCGCGACACCGTCGCGATCACCACCGACCAGCCGCTGCGAGTCGTCGTCCTTGAGGAGCTGGCCGCGCTCTACCGGGTCGCCGACTCCGCGTCGACGACCAAGGACCCGATCGGCAAGCGCATCCGCGCTCTGATCGGGCGTCTGCTCGCCGAGGGAGCGAAGGCCGGTTACCGGCTGGTGCTGATCGTGCAGCGCGCCGAGGCCGCGATCGTCGGGGCGTTCGAGCGCGCCATGTGCTCGCTGCGGATCTCCTTCCGCACCGACAACCGGGCGTCGGTCGAGCTGCTGCACCCCGGCGCCCCGGCCGAGCTGGCCGACCAACACACCGTCGCCCGCCCCGGCGTCGCGCTGCTGTCCGCTCCGGGTGAGGAGCTGGTCCGCTTCCGGGCTCCCTACCTGGGCGGATACCCCGAGTACGTCGCCGCGGTCAGGTCGGCGTGCCCGCCGGAGGAGACCGGCCCGACCGCGATCGCGGCCTGAGCTCGTGCAGATCGACCCGACCGTTCCCGGCGTGTCGCCCCTGATCGGCGACTCCGGAGGACCAGTGTCGGGCCCCGGGAAAGCCGAGAGCCCCGGGTGTGTCCAGCACCCGAGGCTCTGCACCAGCGGCGGACCGAGTCAACATCCCCGAAGGAGAGGTCTTCCGCTGTGGCTGAGCGCCACGGTACGGGCACCGGAGACGGTGCACCACGCCGACACACGCACGACGCCCGATCGGCCGTCTCTGGCGCGCTGAGGGGGTCGCAGGACGTTGCCTGGTTCCGTGCTGCAGCCGGGGCCGGGCCGCGCGGCGCCGGAGGCGTGAGCGCGGTCCCGGCGGCCGAGCGGAGCGAGGCCCTTGGCACTATCACTGACAACTCTTCCACTGCTGGTCAGAGCCATGATCGGGAAGAGGGTCGGGAGGCTGTCCGGACCGAGGTGCGCTCTTGGCTGACGCTGCGGGAGACTCAGGGCAAGCTCGACCGCTCCGACGTCGTCCAGGTTCAGGACCGGCGCAGCGAGCGACGGGCTGAGCGTTGGGCGATCCGCCGGGGTATGCGCTCGCTGGTCAAGGGCCGCTCCGCTGGCTGTGGTCTGCCCGGCGGCCGGGAGGACGGCTCGGTGGTCTTGAAGGTCACCGACGCCACCGGCACCAGTGCCGAGGCCACGACCGGGGCGAATGGTCGGATCGCTGGGTTCTCTGGGCTCTGGACCTGCGGGATGGTGTGGATGTGTCCTGAGTGCTCGGTGCGGATCGGGGCGAAGCGCGCGGAGGAGGTCGCGACCGTCCTGGCCCACCACCTGGCCGAGGGTGGCGACCCGCTGCTGATCACTCTGACCATGCGTCACCACCGTCAGCACTCCCTG
Source organism: Pseudonocardia sp. Ae717_Ps2 (assembly GCF_001932475.1). Taxonomy (NCBI): domain Bacteria; kingdom Bacillati; phylum Actinomycetota; class Actinomycetes; order Pseudonocardiales; family Pseudonocardiaceae; genus Pseudonocardia; species Pseudonocardia sp. Ae717_Ps2. Next base: position 8,493 of record NZ_MCIS01000012.1, on the reverse strand, counting down.
GCCGAGTGCCTCAAGGCGCTCACCGTGGCGTGGGGGAAGGTCACCCAGGGCCGGGCCGCTCAGGACGACTACCGGATGCTGGGGCTGCGCGGCTGGGTCCGGGCCCTGGAGATCACTCACTCTGTGGATAACGGATGGCACGTTCACCTGCACATCCTCATGGTTGTCGAGCAGGGCATGTCCGACGACGCGATCGAGGCATTGACCGGCGGATGGTTCGCTCGCTGGTCGGCCGGGTTGGTCAAGGCCGGGATGCCCGCACCCACCGAGGAGCGCGGCGTCGACGTGCAGCGCGCTGACGCTGCCGCGATGCCCGAGACCTCCGGGGCCTGGGCCCGCTACGTGTGCAAGGGTCTGGCCAGCGAGGCCGTCATGGGCTCCACGAAGGCCGCGCGCGGCACCTCCCGTTCGATCTACGAGCTGATGCGCGACGCCACCGTGGGCCGCCGGTTCGAGAACCCTGACACCGGTGACGTCGTTGCAGCTCGCCGACATGCAGGCCCGTGCACTGCTGGCCGAGTACGAGACCGCGATCCGTGGCCGCAAGCAGCTCACCTGGTCGCTGGGGTCCCACGACCTGCGCACCGGAGTCGACATGGAGCCCGAGCAGTCCGACGAGGACATCGTCGCCGAGGACCTGGAGGGCGAGCCCGTCGCGGTGATCCCCCCGCATTCCTGGAAGATCGTTGAGCCCGTGCGGCCGAGCTGCTCCACATCACCGAACGCGCCGGCGACGACGCCGCACGAGCCTGGCTCGACGACCTCGGCGTCGAGTGGTGGCTACCCACCGGCCTCACCGACACTCGCCGCCCCGGCGTCGCACCCGGCGCCGACGGCTGACCTTGCCGGGAGTCGTTTTCCTTAGGAAAACGCCTAACTTGCTCCGCCGAAGGCGGCACCGACACCCGCGTCGTCGATAGGACGACACCGGGCACGAGACCCGCGCCGGCCGAAGATCATCAGTGGATGCATAGGTCCTGTGGTTCTGGAGGTCTTGTCGCGAACGGTGTCGGCGACCGCCGGTCGGTGAGCAGTGAGCGGCTTGTCAATGACTCATTGACAAGCCGCTCGGCCGACTCAGCCACGCGTACGGGCTGCTGCGGTGCCAGCTCCTCGACAGGGCTGGCCTTGGAGGGTGGGGCTGCGGTCACGTCGGCGCGCTTGCGCCTGCACGGCCGCTGCAGGGCCCGCAACGGCTCAGGGGTCACCGGCGGCCGTGCTGCCCAGGCTTGCGGGCCCTGCAGCGGCCGTGCTGCCCTCCGGGGCCGACGTGACCGCAGCCCCACCCGGAGCCTCACGACACCCGCCGACTCCGGTTACCGCATGCTTGTCTCGGTGGCTGCGGGAGCGGAGGTGCACCACGCAGTGGCCGCCGGAGGCGTGCAGTGGACCGGCCGGTGTCATTGGTCCTGGGCGTCGGGCTCTGCTTTTTGTGGGGGCGTGGCCCACCGCCGAGCGGTCATCCGAGGGATGCCGGTCAGGTACTCGACGGTGCGCCAGGACTGGGCGTCCTCGTAGAGGGCGTGCAGGACGAGTCCGCCGAGCATTGAATTTCGGCCGCGCCGGCGCCACGTCTCCTGGGCGGCGGTGATGAGGTCGGCGCGGAGGTCGCCGGTCTGCTGAGAGGGAGGGATGAGCTCGTCTAGGGCCTCCCGCTGGGCGCTGGTCATGACAGGGTCCTCTCGCTCTTGGTGTCTCATGCTGGGCATTGTCTCGCATCTCCGTGTCCTATGAGTGGGACGCAAGTCGTGCTAGTCTTGTGCCAATAGTGGGCAAGAATGGCGACGAGAGGCGGAGGATGTGCGTAGCTATCCGATCGATACCGACCGCGTGACCCTGATCAGCACCGGCACTGTGACGCCGGTGGCGAAGTGGGTCGAGTTGTCCGACGGCTCGCGCCGCCCGGACCCGCAGGGCCGCCAGGACACCGACGAGCACGGTCGCGGCCTGTGGCGGGTTGAGGCCCTGACCCCGGCCGACCAGGGGCGACGAGCGGGACAAGAGCGCTGTCGTCGAGATCCTGATCGCCTCCCACGATCGCCCGGCGGTGGGCTCGCTCGGTCAGCCGCTGCACTTCGACGGCCTGGTGATGACTCCCGGCTATGTGCAGCGCAAGACCGGTCAGCTCACCCCGCCGCGCTGGTCGGCGGACGGTATTCGTGGGCAGGTCGGGCGTGGTCGTAAGCCTGAGGGCGAGGCGGCCTGACATGGGCCTCTGGGCGAGGAGGGATCGGGCGGTCGATGAGCGTGAGGCCGATGGCCTGTGGTGGTCGTGGCGGCAGGCGTGCGAGGGCGCCGGGCTGTGCTGCCGGGTCGACACCGTCTCCGGCGCGACGGTTGTCGTGCCGCAGCTGGTCGACATCGTCCTGGGCCCGCCGACCGTGCTGACGATCAAGCTCCTGCCTGGTCAGCTGGTTGCCGATCTGCGCCGGGTGGCGCTGCGGATCGCCCCGCATTTGGGCGCGGCCGCGCTGCGCATCTCCCCGCTGGGGCAGATCCATGCCCGGGTCGAGCTGCTCGGTGTCGACCCGCTCGAGGGCACCGTGAGCCTGGTCCTACCCGCCGCTCCGGGCCGGATCGCGCTCGGGGTGGACGAGAAGGCCCGGGACCTCGTGCAGTCCTGGGCCGACGATGTCGCGCACACGATCGTGCAGGGCGTCACCCGCTCTGGGAAGAGCGTCTGGACCTACAGCCTGCTGGCGCAGCTCGCCGCCGACCCGTTGGTCACGATCTGCGGGTCGGACCCGACCGGGCTGCTGTGGGCGTCCGTTCGCCGGGACCGACACGCTGCCTCTGCAGGTCTCCGGGTCGACGACCCGGCGCCCACGAGGCCCTGCTCCAGGCGCTCGTCGCCGACATGGACGCGCGCATCGCCGCGATGCCCGCCGACCGCGACACCGTCGCGATCACCACCGACCAGCCGCTGCGAGTCGTCGTCCTTGAGGAGCTGGCCGCGCTCTACCGGGTCGCCGACTCCGCGTCGACGACCAAGGACCCGATCGGCAAGCGCATCCGCGCTCTGATCGGGCGTCTGCTCGCCGAGGGAGCGAAGGCCGGTTACCGGCTGGTGCTGATCGTGCAGCGCGCCGAGGCCGCGATCGTCGGGGCGTTCGAGCGCGCCATGTGCTCGCTGCGGATCTCCTTCCGCACCGACAACCGGGCGTCGGTCGAGCTGCTGCACCCCGGCGCCCCGGCCGAGCTGGCCGACCAACACACCGTCGCCCGCCCCGGCGTCGCGCTGCTGTCCGCTCCGGGTGAGGAGCTGGTCCGCTTCCGGGCTCCCTACCTGGGCGGATACCCCGAGTACGTCGCCGCGGTCAGGTCGGCGTGCCCGCCGGAGGAGACCGGCCCGACCGCGATCGCGGCCTGAGCTCGTGCAGATCGACCCCGACCGTTCCCGGCGTGTCGCCCCTGATCGGCGACTCCGGAGGACCAGTGTCGGGCCCCGGAAAGCCGAGAGCCCCGGGTGTGTCCAGCACCCGAGGCTCTGCACCAGCGGCGGACCGAGTCAACATCCCCGAAGGAGAGGTCTTCCGCTGTGGCTGAGCGCCACGGTACGGGCACCGGAGACGGTGCACCACGCCGACACACGCACGACGCCCGATCGGCCGTCTCTGGCGCGCTGAGGGGGTCGCAGGACGTTGCCTGGTTCCGTGCTGCAGCCGGGGCCGGGCCGCGCGGCGCCGGAGGCGTGAGCGCGGTCCCGGCGGCCGAGCGGAGCGAGGCCCTTGGCACTATCACTGAAACTCTTCCACTGCTGGTCAGAGCCATGATCGGGAAGAGGGTCGGGAGGCTGTCCGGACCGAGGTGCGCTCTTGGCTGACGCTGCGGGAGACTCAGGGCAAGCTCGACCGCTCCGACGTCGTCCAGGTTCAGGACCGGCGCAGCGAGCGACGGGCTGAGCGTTGGGCGATCCGCCGGGGTATGCGCTCGCTGGTCAAGGGCCGCTCCGCTGGCTGTGGTCTGCCCGGCGGCCGGGAGGACGGCTCGGTGGTCTTGAAGGTCACCGACGCCACCGGCACCAGTGCCGAGGCCACGACCGGGGCGAATGGTCGGATCGCTGGGTTCTGGGCTCTGGACCTGCGGGATGGTGTGGATGTGTCCTGAGTGCTCGGTGCGGATCGGGGCGAAGCGCGCGGAGGAGGTCGCGACCGTCCTGGCCCACCACCTGGCCGAGGGTGGCGACCCGCTGCTGATCACTCTGACCATGCGTCACCACCGTCAGCACTCCCTGGCCGAGTGCCTCAAGGCGCTCACCGTGGCGTGGGGGAAGGTCACCCAGGGCCGGGCCGCTCAGGACGACTACCGGATGCTGGGGCTGCGCGGCTGGGTCCGGGCCCTGGAGATCACTCACTCTGTGGATAACGGATGGCACGTTCACCTGCACATCCATGGTTGTCGAGCAGGGCATGTCCGACGACGCGATCGAGGCATTGACCGGCGGATGGTTCGCTCGCTGGTCGGCCGGGTTGGTCAAGGCCGGGATGCCCGCACCCACCGAGGAGCGCGGCGTCGACGTGCAGCGCGCTGACGCTGCCGCGATGCCGAGACCTCCGGGGCCTGGGCCCGCTACGTGTGCAAGGGTCTGGCCAGCGAGGCCGTCATGGGCTCCACGAAGGCCGCGCGCGGCACCTCCCGTTCGATCTACGAGCTGATGCGCGACGCCACCGTGGGCCGCCGGTTCGAGAACCCTGACACCGGTGACGTCGTGCAGCTCGCCGACATGCAGGCCCGTGCACTGCTGGCCGAGTACGAGACCGCGATCCGTGGCCGCAAGCAGCTCACCTGGTCGCTGGGGTCCCACGACCTGCGCACCGGAGTCGACATGGAGCCCGAGCAGTCCGACGAGGACATCGTCGCCGAGGACCTGGAGGGCGAGCCCGTCGCGGTGATCCCCCCGCATTCCTGGAAGATCGTTGAGCCCCGTGCGGCCGAGCTGCTCCACATCACCGAACGCGCCGGCGACGACGCCGCACGAGCCTGGCTCGACGACCTCGGCGTCGAGTGGTGGCTACCCACCGGCCTCACCGACACTCGCCGCCCCGGCGTCGCACCCGGCGCCGACGGCTGACCTTGCCGGGAGTCGTTTTCCTTAGGAAAACGCCTAACTTGCTCCGCCGAAGGCGGCACCGACACCCGCGTCGTCGATAGGACGACACCGGGCACGAGACCCGCGCCCGGCCGAAGATCATCAGTGGATGCATAGGTCCTGTGGTTCTGGAGGTCTTGTCGCGAACGGTGTCGGCGACCGCCGGTCGGTGAGCAGTGAGCGGCTTGTCAATGACTCATTGACAAGCCGCTCGGCCGACTCAGCCACGCGTACGGGCTGCTGCGGTGCCAGCTCCTCGACAGGGCTGGCCTTGGAGGGTGGGGCTGCGGTCACGTCGGCGCGCTTGCGCCTGCACGGCCGCTGCAGGGCCCGCAACGGCTCAGGGGTCACCGGCGGCCGTGCTGCCCAGGCTTGCGGCCCTGCAGCGGCCGTGCTGCCCTCCGGGGCCGACGTGACCGCAGCCCCACCCGGAGCCTCACGACACCCGCCGACTCCGGTTACCGCATGCTTGTCTCGGTGGCTGCGGGAGCGGAGGTGCACCACGCAGTGGCCGCCGGAGGCGTGCAGTGGACCGGCCGGTGTCATTGGTCCTGGGCGTCGGGCTCTGCTTTTTGTGGGGGCGTGGCCCACCGCCGAGCGGTCATCCGAGGGATGCCGGTCAGGTACTCGACGGTGCGCCAGGACTGGGCGTCCTCGTAGAGGGCGTGCAGGACGAGTCCGCCGAGCATTGAATTTCGGCCGCGCCGGCGCCACGTCTCCTGGGCGGCGGTGATGAGGTCGGCGCGGAGGTCGCCGGTCTGCTGAGAGGGAGGGATGAGCTCGTCTAGGGCCTCCCGCTGGGCGCTGGTCATGACAGGGTCCTCTCGCTCTTGGTGTCTCATGCTGGGCATTGTCTCGCATCTCCGTGTCCTATGAGTGGGACGCAAGTCGTGCTAGTCTTGTGCCAATAGTGGGCAAGAATGGCGACGAGAGGCGGAGGATGTGCGTAGCTATCCGATCGATACCGACCGCGTGACCCTGATCAGCACCGGCACTGTGTGACGCCGGTGGCGAAGTGGGTCGAGTTGTCCGACGGCTCGCGCCGCCCGGACCCGCAGGGCCGCCAGGACACCGACGAGCACGGTCGCGGCCTGTGGCGGGTTGAGGCCCTGACCCCGGCCGACCAGGGCGACGAGCGGGAAGAGCGCTGTCGTCGAGATCCTGATCGCCTCCCACGATCGCCCGGCGGTGGGCTCGCTCGGTCAGCCGCTGCACTTCGACGGCCTGGTGATGACTCCCGGCTATGTGCAGCGCAAGACCGGTCAGCTCACCCGCCGCGCTGGTCGGCGGACGGTATTCGTGGGCAGGTCGGGCGTGGTCGTAAGCCTGAGGGCGAGGCGGCCTGACATGGGCCTCTGGGCGAGGAGGGATCGGGCGGTCGATGAGCGTGAGGCCGATGGCCTGTGGTGGTCGTGGCGGCAGGCGTGCGAGGGCGCCGGGCTGTGCTGCCGGGTCGACACCGTCTCCGGCGCGACGGTTGTCGTGCCGCAGCTGGTCGACATCGTCCTGGGCCCGCCGACCGTGCTGACGATCAAGCTCCTGCCTGGTCAGCTGGTTGCCGATCTGCGCCGGGTGGCGCTGCGGATCGCCCCGCATTTGGGCGCGGCCGCGCTGCGCATCTCCCCGCTGGGGCAGATCCATGCCCGGGTCGAGCTGCTCGGTGTCGACCCGCTCGAGGGCACCGTGAGCCTGGTCCTACCCGCCGCTCCGGGCCGGATCGCGCTCGGGGTGGACGAGAAGGCCCGGGACCTCGTGCAGTCCTGGGCCGACGATGTCGCGCACACGATCGTGCAGGGCGTCACCCGCTCTGGGAAGAGCGTCTGGACCTACAGCCTGCTGCTGGCGCCGCCCGGGTCACGATCTGCGGTCGGACCCGACCGGGCTGCTGTGGCGTCCGTTCGCCGGGACTCGACACGCTGCTCTGCAGGTCTCCGGTGTCGACGACCCCGGCGCCCGAGGCCCTGCTCCAGGCGCTCGTCGCCGACATGGACGCGCGCATCGCCGCGATGCCCGCCGACCGCGACACCGTCGCGATCACCACCGACCAGCCTGCGAGTCGTCGTCCTTGAGGAGCTGGCCGCGCTCTACCGGGTCGCCGACTCCGCGTCGACGACCAAGGACCCGATCGGCAAGCGCATCCGCGCTCTGATCGGGCGTCTGCTCGCCGAGGGAGCGAAGGCCGGTTACCGGCTGGTGCTGATCGTGCAGCGCGCCGAGGCCGCGATCGTCGGGGCGTTCGAGCGCGCCATGTGCTCGCTGCGGATCTCCTTCCGCACCGACAACCGGGCGTCGGTCGAGCTGCTGCACCCCGGCGCCCCGGCCGAGCTGGCCGACCAACACACCGTCGCCCGCCCCGGCGTCGCGCTGCTGTCCGCTCCGGGTGAGGAGCTGGTCCGCTTCCGGGCTCCCTACCTGGGCGGATACCCGAGTACGTCGCCGCGGTCAGGTCGGCGTGCCCGCCGGAGGAGACCGGCCCGACCGCGATCGCGGCCTGAGCTCGTGCAGATCGACCCGACCGTTCCCGGCGTGTCGCCCCTGATCGGCGACTCCGGAGGACCAGTGTCGGGCCCCGGAAAGCCGAGAGCCCCGGGTGTGTCCAGCACCCGAGGCTCTGCACCAGCGGCGGACCGAGTCAACATCCCGAAGGAGAGGTCTTCCGCTGTGGCTGAGCGCCACGGTACGGGCACCGGAGACGGTGCACCACGCCGACACACGCACGACGCCCGATCGGCCGTCTCTGGCGCGCTGAGGGGGTCGCAGGACGTTGCCTGGTTCCGTGCTGCAGCCGGGGCCGGGCCGCGCGGCGCCGGAGGCGTGAGCGCGGTCCCGGCGGCCGAGCGGAGCGAGGCCCTTGGCACTATCACTGACAACTCTTCCACTGCTGGTCAGAGCCATGATCGGGAAGAGGGTCGGGAGGCTGTCCGGACCGAGGTGCGCTCTTGGCTGACGCTGCGGGAGACTCAGGGCAAGCTCGACCGCTCCGACGTCGTCCAGGTTCAGGACCGGCGCAGCGAGCGACGGGCTGAGCGTTGGGCGATCCGCCGGGGTATGCGCTCGCTGGTCAAGGGCCGCTCCGCTGGCTGTGGTCTGCCCGGCGGCCGGGAGGACGGCTCGGTGGTCTTGAAGGTCACCGACGCCACCGGCACCAGTGCCGAGGCCACGACCGGGGCGAATGGTCGGATCGCTGGGTTCTCTGGGCTCTGGACCTGCGGGATGGTGTGGATGTGTCCTGAGTGCTCGGTGCGGATCGGGCGAAGCGCGCGGAGGAGGTCGCGACCGTCCTGGCCCACCACCTGGCCGAGGGTGCGACCCGCTGCTGATCACTCTGACCATGCGTCACCACCGTCAGCACTCCCTGGCCGAGTGCCTCAAGGCGCTCACCGTGGCGTGGGGGAAGGTCACCC
>NZ_MCIS01000011.1:0-48992 GCF_001932475.1 Pseudonocardia sp. Ae717_Ps2 | reverse complement strand
GGGGGACCCGCTGGCCGGACATGCAGGGCCCCAATAGACCTAGTGAGTCGACGCCTAGCCGGGATTGAGCCGCACATCCCCCGTTCGGCCCAAAGGGAAGATCTGAACGGGGGTAACGCCATATACGATTTAACACACAGTCGCAATAACGGGCACTGAATGTGCGATAGATCGTTTTACTCGCCACGTGAGATTGTCTCCCTAGTCCTCACTAGGGAGATCAGATGCGCACACCACGGCGGATGGCATATCTTTTTACAGCTGCAGCCGGCGTCGGCATTAGCCTTGGTCGCAGCTCCAGCGACGGCCGATTCTCTCGCTTCTGCCGCGTCAGCCGCTGCCCCGAAGGGCAACTGCGGCGGAGGAGTGCAAACCTACCGAATGACCGGACCTATCAATGCATGGGGGGGTCCGAGTGACCGGAGTCAACCTAACAGGGCAGCTTGGTCTTAGGACCGGCAAATTCTACGTAAACATCGACTCGCCAACAGACCCGGACTTCAGCCGGATCATTCCGTTCGACGAGTTCAATTCTCCCAGTGCATACCACACGATCAACGGGCCGACTGCCAGAGTCTCGGTCCACGTCGAGCCAACTGACCCACCGACCGGTCGCTCTTGTAACTACAGCTTCGTGGCCGAGTACCCTGGACCTACGTAGCCAAGTACCCTCGACCGTAGAGGGTCCTCCAACAGCACTGCCGAGCGCGCACGGATGGGGAGGCCCACACCCGTCACGGCCGGAGGATACATGCCGTTAGGTGCCGCGCTGCACCAGCTCAAGGAGCTGAGCAACGCCTCGCAAGTCGCTCTGCAGAATCATTCAGAATCTGAGTGCGAGATCCGTTCTGAGACATTCGAGGAGGCTGCTCGCTCCTTAACGATAGTGCTTCACCACATCGGAGCACTTGCGGGCGAGGTAGGCCTAGAGCTTCCTCACCACCGCAATGATGCGCAGGACGAGTGGGCCGATTTCATTGGAGCGCTCGACCACAGTCTACGGGCGTCAACAAGGCTGCGGATCGCACTTCGAGGCGGGGAAAGCGAGATCGAGATACCGAGTAATTCAGGCCGGTGGATCGGACCACACTAGTCCGATACCGAGACTCTCGCGCCGCAGCAGTTCCCCAACCAGTGTCAGTATTCAAAAATGTCGAATAAATGATTCCGGATCGGAGAGAAAGGCTCGAGTCAAAGCGACTACGTCCGCGGTGTTGTAGTCGACCTCGTCGATCTGGCCAGCGGAGTCGATTTGCAGAATCCGCGCGCCCGGCAGAGCGAGCAGAATTGGCGAGTGTAGCGACAACGAACTGCGAGCCGTGAGCGACCAGCTCTGCCATTCGAGCGAGCACCGCCATCGCCCCGGTAGGCGACATGGCGGCCTCCGGCTCATCAAGGAGGTACAGCCCCCTTGGGCCGGAAGCGGTGACTCAACAGGGCCAAGAACGCCTCCCCGTGCGACCGGCCGTGCGGGGACCCGCCGAACGCTGGGAGAAGCGGCGGGCCGCCTGGCCCGTCATCGAGCCGCTCAAGCTCGGTGGCGACGTTGTAGTAGGACTCCGCACGCAAAAAGAATGAGCTGCGTTCCCGGCCCGGACGGCGAGTGACCCGTAAGTACCGACCAAGATCGGACTCGCTAGCCCTCGATGCGAATCGGAACGACCGCGAACCGCCTTCAGGGTTCAGCCCGAGCGCAACAGCGAGTCCTTCGACCAGGGTTGACTTACCTGAGCCGTTCTCTCCGACCACGAACGTCACGCCAGGCGCCAGGGCCAAACCACCCCGGCGCCGGAGGCCCGTCGACGGCAGGCAGATCGAACGGGTAGCCCTGGCTCGGGGCGTCCGACCCTCGATAGCAACGCGGCTGATGAAGTGCCCGGCTCGGCGATCCGCGCGCACGCTGCCCGACACCCCCGAAGACTAACCGCAGAGTCCAGACCAAGTACCTCGGGCAGCGCCGCCGCATATGGCTGCTGCGGGGACTGCGGGCAGCACTACCCGCCATCGTTCCCCCGACTCCCAGCACGCGGGTATTGGACGCGCGAGCCCGTAACGAAGATCCCGGCCAGCGCCTGACCAGACCGCCGGATCACGACGGCGTAGCGTCCTCGCGATCGCCACGCTGACCGACCCGGCACCGCGTGATCCTGCTCAGCCTCCGGGTGCTTCCGCCGGACGCATCCGTCCGGCCCGACCGCCGCCGTCTCGGCGGCGTGGCGCGGGCATCGTCCTGGGCGTCCGCCTCGGCCGTCTCGGGCGTCGCGGCCGTCGTCGCGGTCCCCGATGCGGGCCAGCAGGATGCGAACCTGATCAGCGGCGTCCCGCTCGCAGCGCTGCTCGCTCCTCTCGCGCGTCGGCCCGCAGCTGGTCCAGCTCGGCCCGGTGGTCAGTGCGCAGCTGGTCGAGCTCGCCGCGCAGCCGCTCGGCGGTAGCCCTGTCCTCCTCCGCGCGCCGGTCGGCGGCCGCCCGCTCGGCCTCGGCCCGGGTGCGCCCCTCCACCGCGTCCGTCGCCCGCTCCTGCGCGGCCCCGACGTCTTGGGCCGCCTGACGCTGGACGGCCGCCACCTGCGTCTCGGCCTCCCGCCGCACCTGATCTGCGACCTCCTGCGCGGCCTGGACCCGGGCGTCGGCGTCGGCCCGCACACCGGCGATCTCCTCGCGGGTCTGCTCGGCCCGCTCGGCGAGCACACGGTCCCGCTCGGCCTCGACGTCGCGCCGTGTCCGCTCGGCCGTCTCCCGGGCCTCCTCGATCTCGGCCGTGGTTCGCTGGCGCATCCCGGCGAGTTCGGCCGCGGTGTCCTCCCGCACGTGCTCGAGCTCGGCGCGGGCGGCCGCAGCATCGGCGCGCGCGGCCTCGGTGTCGGTGAGCGCCTCCTCGGCCGCCGCGTCGGCCTGCTCACGCAGCTCGGCCTCGCGCTCGGCCCGGCGGGTCTGGTCCCGCGCGGCCCGTTCCGCCGCCGCCTGCGCGCTCTCCGCGGCCGCGACCTGGGTACCGGCCTCGCGGCGGGCCTGGTCGACCTCGTAGCCGGCGGCGTCCGGGTCGGTCGCCGTGGCCGCGATCCGCTCGGCCCGCTCCAGCAGCTGCGTCATCCGCGCCAGCCGGTCGGTCTCAGCCTGGCGGCCCGCGGCCGCCTCCTCCTGGAACCGTGCGAGCAGCACGCCGAGGGTGACCCGCCCGTCGGACACCGGCCGCTCGGCCAGCGCCTCCTCGTCGACGTCGACAGCCGCCGCGCCTGGTCCGGCGCCGGTGCGCTCCAGCGCCCGCCGCGCCGCGAACGCCTTGGCCCGGGTGTGGTCGGGCAGATCGCAGTACCGGCCAGGTCGACCGACGCCGCCGGACCGCTCGATCGGCCGCCCACACACCTCGTCCGGCCCGGTCGGGAACTGGCACCCCTCGACACGCTCGGGGTCGACGTCCTGACCCGGAACCTGCCCCGCCGGACGCTCGCTCTCGGTCATATCGTCACCCTAATACGTCATAGCGTTATTGTCAATCTATTTTGTTAGTAACGTTATTGACGAAATAGAACCACGTCCTACAAGATCACCGGCGACGCCTACTCGCCGCCCTCGGCCTCGTCTTGTTCCGGGGCGAACTCCTGATCGCAGACGCCGCAGACGATCGGCCCGAGCTCGCGCACCGAGGCGGCGACCCGGATCCGGCGACCGCAGCCGCACACGCACGGCGGCGGTCCCGGCTTCTTCGGCTTCGCTGGCCCGCCGCTCTCGCTGGCCGCGGCGCATCCGCAGCGCGCCGCGCAGCTGCTCGATCACCTCGCCGTACGCGGCCTGCGTGGCGTCCGGGACGGTGGTCGGTGACCAGCCGAGCTTCGGGTCCTTCTCGACCGCGATGCCGACCTCCGCGGCGATGGCCTTGAACCGGGCGTTGTGCCAGCGGCCCTGCCGGGAGGTGTCCTGGATCCCGCGGGCGTGGGCCAGGGCGTGCGCGGCCTCGTGCAGCAGCGTGCCGAGCACGTCGACCGGGCCGCGGGCCAAGCCCTCGCCGCCCACGAACACCTCGGCCAGCTGCTCGACGTCCGCCCCGTCCGCACTGGCGTCGGTCGTGCTCCAGCGCATCGCCGCGAAGTGACCGAGCCGCAGCCCGCCGCGGTCGCCGGAACCGGCGCCGAGCACCACCACCACGGCGGGCAGCTCCGGGTGCCGGTCACGGATCGCCGACCACGCCAGTTCGAGCGCGGCCACCATCGGGGCGCTGATCGCCCGCCCCGTTGACACGACCGCGTCAACCTCGGCTGTGCGGTGTCCCGGGCCGATCTCCTGCACGGCGAGCGCGCTCATGCTGGCCTCCTACGAACGGTGCGAGCTGCGGGCCGGTCGGGCCGGGCCCCCTGGTGGCGGCGACTGCTGCCACCCGCGCCGCGGCGCGCCCGGCCTCCGAGGCTCGCTGTCAAGGGCGGCCGCAGGCCGTCGCCGAAGGCGATGCGCAGCACCCTTGATAGGGAGTGAGGCCGGGACATCCTCCGGGCCGGCCGGCCCGCACAGCCCCGCCGCAGGCGGGTCCTCCTGGTCCTCGGCCCGCCCGGCCGTGAGGGCAGAACCTGCACCGCGCCCCTGCCGCCGGCCCGCGGGCGAACAGGCGATGCGCTGGGAGTTGTCGGTGGGTGCCCGTACCGTGGTCGGCGATCCGACTGGCGGTGATGGTGATGGCGGTGCTGGGCAGGTTCGGGGCGACCCGGGTGGAGCCGGCGGTGCTGTTCGACGCGTCCGAGCTGGACGGGCCGGGCCCGCCGGCGGACGCGATCGACGTGCAGTTCCGGGCGCCGCTGTCGTTCTCGCTGCTGGTCGACGGTCTGCTGGCGGCGGGGCGGGACTTGGACGCTGGGACGTGCTTCCGGGTCTACGAGCGGGCGATCGACAAGTCCGTGGCCAGCCTCCAGTTCGCCGGCGGGTACGTCGTCGACGACAACGGCGACTCCGCGCCGGCACGGCTGGAGCTGACGGCGCTAGGCGAGTCGGGGATCCCCGGATTCGCCGAGGTGCGAATGCACCACCACATCTGGGTCGGTGCCACCGCGGAGACCCTCGACGACGGGGTACGTCGTCCCCTCGACCAGCGCCGGCTTGCTCGTGGGATCAAGAACGTTGCCGCGGGTGACTTTCTCTCCGAGCTCCGCCAGGTCTCCGAGCAGATGCTCGGCGTGCGATGGGGGTCCCCACAGCTGGGTGCATCGCTGCAGATCGTGGAGCCGCCGGTGCATGAGCAGCTCGCCGGCCGCGAGCTCGGCGTGTGCCCGTCGCCGTGGGGAGCACGCACGATCTGGGAGCAGCCCACCCCGGACGAGCTGGAGTGGGAGGCGCGAGACGTCGCGCAGCTGGCCGCCCGCGGCCGCACCCGGCCGTCGCGGGGGAAGGTGCTCGACTACTAGTAGGCGATCCCGGGGTCGCCGCTCCAGTCCACCCCGGCGTCGTGGCCCGCGTCGGCTGCACGGCCACGTCCGACGTCGTGGCCGGTGGAGCGCTCGGCCTGGTGGTCGAGCGAGGACCGGGCGGCCTGCGCGTCCGCGGCGTCCTGCTCGGCCTGTGCGGCGCGTTCGCGCTCGGCGGCGCGGTCGCGCTCGGCCTGGCGGCCGCGCTCGCGCGCGTCGTGGTCGCGGCTGGCCTCGGCTACCTGCTGCAGATCCGAGACGACCGGCTCCGGCGCCTCGTCCACCACCGGCTCCGGCGCCTCGTCCACCACCGGCTCCGGCGCCTCGTCCACCACCGGCTCCGGCGCCTCGTCCACCACCGGCTCCGGCGCCTCGTCCACCACCGGCTCCGGCGCCTCGTCCACCACCGGCTCCGGCGCCGGGGTGCTTCCTGCGGAAGCACCCGGCGCCACGTCGTCGCGTTCGCTGTCCAGCTCGGGGCCAGCGACCTCGACTCCCACGTGGGGCTCCGCGGGCTCCGGGTGCGGCTCGGTGCCTCCGGCGGACGCACCGGCATCGAGGTCGTCGACCAGGTCCCCCGCCGAGACCTCGACAGGCTCGGCGGGGTCCCGGTCGTCCTCGTGGCTGTCCGCCTCGTAGTGGGTGTCGTGCTCCGGGTCGGCGCCCCGCTGCTCAGGCCCGGGCTCGTCCGGTCCGCCGGCTCGCTCAAGCGGCAGGCCGCGCCGCCCGAGTTCCTCGGCCGCGAGGCGCGCCTCCTGGGCGGCCGTACGGGTCCTGGCCGCCCACTCCCCGCGCAGCTCGTGCTCGTACTCCAGCCAGTCGACCCGGTCGGCGTGGGCGTCGACCAGGTCGCGTTCCTCGCCCAGGCGAGCGACCACGCTGCCCCACCGCTGATCGTTGCGGGGCATCCGCTCCAGCTCGGCCGCGGCCAACTGGAACGTGATCTGGTGCTCGTGCAGGCTCCGGTGCGCCTCGGCCAGCTCCTCGGCCACCCACGGTGGCGCCGCCTGCTGCTCGCGCACCCACCGCTCGGTCGCTGCGTACAACTCGCCGTCGTCCGCGGCCTCCGGATCCGAGACGTCGACCGGCTGGCCGAGGGCCGCCCGGGCGTGGGACCACAGTGCCCGGTGGAACTCGTACTCCCGGCTCGGCGCGGCGCCGAGAGACACCTGCTCGTCCGGGACGCGGTGCAGCTCCCGGTACGCCGCGGCGATGCCGGCGCGGCGCTCCCACTCCGCGCGCTCCGCCGCCGCCTCGACGGCGTCCGGGACCGGGCCGAGGTGCGCGGTCGCCCACTCCGGGCTTTGCTCGGCGACCTGGCGGCCGAGCACGTCCTGCCGGTCGGTGGCCAGCACCGCGAGGGCTTGGGCGTACTCGCCGACCTCGCCGTCCAGCGGCGCGGCCAGGGTGGTCCAGTCCCGCGGGTCCACCGCCTGCTCCGGCTCCCGGGCCGCGGTGTTGGTGCGCAGCCGCCACCGCACCACGTCCGACACGGAGTCGGCGCCGGCGAACCCGCGCTCGGTCACCGCCTCGACCAGCACGGCCTCGGCGTTGTGCCCGGCCATCTCCGCCTCCCGCACCGCGCGCAGCAGCCGCCCGTACCCGGACTCCTGCCGCAGCTGCTCGACCTGCTGCGGGCCGAGCACCTCCACCAGCGTGGCCTCGTAGCGGCCGCGGGCGTACTGCCCGGCGACGGTGTCCCAGTCCGCCGCGGCCACCAGGAACGACTCCGCGTCGGCG
Organism: Pseudonocardia sp. Ae717_Ps2; assembly: GCF_001932475.1. Classification (NCBI taxonomy): domain Bacteria; kingdom Bacillati; phylum Actinomycetota; class Actinomycetes; order Pseudonocardiales; family Pseudonocardiaceae; genus Pseudonocardia; species Pseudonocardia sp. Ae717_Ps2. The sequence goes on along the minus strand of NZ_MCIS01000011.1, from coordinate 41,865 downwards.
ACCCCGCGCTCCCGCACGTGGCTGGCGGCCTGCTGCGCGCTCGACGTGGCCAACACCGCGGCCAGTCGCTCGCGCGCGGACTCGTCGAGACGCTCCGGCTCGTGCACGTCCGGCGCCCGTTCGGTCACCAGGTGCAGCACGTTGCGGGCGCGGCCGCGGGTCGCGGCCGGGTACAGGTTCTCCCGCGCCCAGTCCCGATCCACGATCGGATAGCCGGAGTCCACCGTGACGCCCTGCGCCGAATGCACCGTCACCGCGTACGCGAGGTTCAGGTGCTCGCGCACGTAGTCCGGTGGCAGGTGCACCGTCGCGCCGTGCCGGTCGGTCGCCAGCAGGTCCCCGGTGTGCTGATCGACGCCGGTCACGGTGTAGATCGCCCGGCGCATCACCGGCTCCACCGGGCCCGCCTGCCCGGCTGCGGGGTCCACACGCAGGTCGTAGTTGTTCATCAGGGCCTGCACACGGTCACCCACGGAGACCAACTGGCGGTAGCGCCCGGCCACGGCGACATGCTGCTCGCCGACATGGCCCAGCTCGACGAGTTCGTCGCGGACTCGCCGCGACAGCTCGTTGGCGTGGTCGTTGGTGCCGACGATCAGCAGCGACGACCTGCCAGCCACCGTGTCCGCGAGGTACGCGCGGGCAGCCTGCTCCTGCATCTCCTCCACGGTGCCCGTACGCAACCGGCCCCGGTCGCCGTAGGCGTCCACCGCCGCCTGGTCCCCGGCGCGCAGCTGCAGACTCGCCTCGGCCTCCCACGGCTCCAGGAACCGGTGCACCTCGGTCAGCTCGTGGTGCGGCCCCGTACGCACCAAGTGCGCGAACAACCCGCCCGCCTCGACCGCGTCGAGCTGCTGCTGATCACCGGTGTAGACGACCTTCGCCCCCGCCGCCGCGCACAGCGCGGTGATCTCCGAGAGGTCCCGGGTCGACGACATCCCGGCCTCGTCGATGACCACCATGTCCCCCGCGGCCAACCGGTCACGGGACTGGCCGGTGACCGGGTCCGGGGAGAACGCGTGCAGGAAGCGGGTCGAGTTGATGGCCTCCAGGCCGTCCCCGGCCAGGTTCTGGGTCGCGATCTGCGAGGTGGCCACCCCGATCACCCGGCCACCGGTCTGGCCGGTCCACACCGTGGCCAGCTGCCCGACCGTCCGCGACTTCCCCGCGCCGGCCGGACCGACCAGGACGTCCCCGACCCGGCCAGACGACACGATCCCCGCGACCGCGTCCACCTGGTCACCGGACAGCCCCGCGGCCTGCAGCTCGACGCGCAGCATCTCCAGCTGCGGCCCGTCGACCGCGAGGCCGAGCTCGGCCCCCGCCTGCGCCAGCACCCGATCCTCCGTCGCCAGGTGCTCCGCGGTGGCGTAGCGCTGCCCGTTCGCCCTCCGGTAGATGCTGCCGCCGTCCGGGCGGCGCAACTCGCCCGGCACGATCACGGGATCCGGCGCGGACACCAGCACCACGTTCGACCGGTGCAGCGCCTCCCGGGTCAGCTCCTCGAGCAGCGCCGGCCGCACGGCGGCGTCCACGCCGAGCTCGTGCGCACCGCCGAGTCGGCGGTCCAGCGCGAGCGCGAGGTTGCCCATCGTCCACACCGCGTACTGCGCCTGCACGTCCTCGACCGCGGCGGCCATGACCGCCTCCCGGTCCAGCCCGGCCACCGGCCCGACAGCCTGACCGGTCATGTCCGGCCCCGTCCCGAGCTGCTGGCCGGTCCGCTGCGCGGTGGCCGCGTGGCCAGACGCCCCGCTGGCCACGTCCGGCCCGGTCACCGGGCGGCCGTCCGGGCCCAGCTGGTGGCCGTGGGCCTCGACCTCGTCGAGCATGTCCACCAGCCGCTCGACCCGCTCCGCTCCCCACGCGGCCACCGCCGCCGGCCCGGCCTCCGCGCCCTTGGCCTTGCGGGTGTCCAGGGTGGCCATGTCGGCCATCGCCTTGCGCGCCGCCGCGTCCGGCTCCCGGCCGTGCCGTGACCGGTACTCCGCGGCCAGCTCCTCCACCCGTGCGGTCACCTGGCCACGCCGGGTGGACGCCTCGGCCATCAGCTCCGGGTCCACCCCGACGATCTCCCGCGCGACGCCGTCCGGGCGCAACGCGAACCGCGCCCCGGTCGCCTCGGTCGTCAGCTGCTCCAGCGCCCGCTCGTACGCGGTCGCGATCGCCTCTTTCACCCCGCGGAACGCCGACCCGTCCAGCGCCCGGACCTTCCCGTCCGCCGTCGTGGTGCGGTTCAACAGCCCACCGTGGGTGTGCAGCTGCGGCTCGTTCTCCCGGCTCGTCGAGTGCCCCCACAGGGTCCACACCGTGCCGCGGCCGGCCTCATGCTTCCCGACCGACTCGTTCCCACTGGTCGTGCGCCCATGCCAGCCCGTGCGGGTCTGCGCCAGGTACTGCTCGCCGTAGGAGACGGCGATCTCCACCGCCCGCTCGTGCGCCCCGCGCACCGCCGCGGCCTCGCCCTCCGCCCCGGCCGCCAGCAGGGCCGCGTAGTAGACGCTGACGCTCTTCGGCGCGGAGAACGTGAAGTCGTAGTAGGCGACGCCCTTCCGGCCGTCAGTGACCGACTGTTCCCGCAGCTCACGCTCCCGCTCCGGCGTGACCAAGCCACCCGGCTCCTTCGCGGCCAGGGCCTGATACCGCTGCTCCGCCGTTCGGTACGTCGGCGGCCGCCGGCCCAGGAACTCCGGCGCCTCCTCCGTCGACTCTGGGCGCCGCAGCTGCCCGAACACCGCCCGCACATCATCCGGATCAGCGACGTCCCCGGACCGCGCCGCCAGGCCCATCGCCTCCAGCCCCGAGCCGAACCAGTAGCCCTGCGGCTCCCCGTGCACCACCGCGGCGTCGAAGTACGCCGGGCCCTGACCGTCACGCTCCGCGCCCACCGCGGCGGCCCGCTCGGCGCTGTGACCCCCTCCGTTCCCGGCAGTGCGGTCCAAGTCCTGGACGTGCTCGTGGTCCGTGCACCCCGACCCGCGAATCAGGTACTCCACCGCCCCGGCGGAGATCGCGGTGATGCGGAGCATGATCGACATCATACCGGACCGACCCAAGATCACAAACACTATGCATAGGTGTGTGGCAGTAGCAGTAGGTAGTGGAAGTGGAGGTGTTGAGTCTTAGAGGTTGAGAGATGGGTTGTACAGGAGGTGTGTCTGAAGAGATGGGTCGACGAGGTGTCGGGAGGGATGCAGGAGGAGTGGATCGTGAGGAGGTGAGGACGTAACGGAGCGCAGAAAGTAGGCAGCGCGGTGCGCGGCAAGCAGTTACGGCGCGTGGCCGGTCGCGCGCCGTCGACTTGGCGGCGGGGCCTGCGCTGGCGGCGAGCCTCGCGCGCGATCGGAACTTGTCGGGGGTGCAGAGGACGCTCAGGCCGCGACGCCACGAGCGTCGCCCGACGACAGGAGGACACGATGGCCACCCGCTGGGGACCCTGGCAGCTCACCAACAACGGCGACGCGCTCACGCTCGACCCGAGCGGCGCCACCCTCGCCCACGACTGGATCGACCTCACCCGCTGCACCACCGCCGCCGAGACGCTCGACGCGATCGTCCACGCCTCCCGCCACGCCCCCGACGGCGGCGAGCGCGACGACGCCTACATCGCCGGGCTCGTCCGCGCGATCGACGACATGCTCGACCCGATGGCCAACCTGTGCTCCGGCGGCCAACCCAAGACGCTGTCGCCGCGGCGCCTGCGCAGCATTCTCGACGACGGCGGCGCACGATGACCCGCGCGCTCCCCGACCACGAGATCCTCCGCCAGCGCGAACCACACTGGCGCGAGCAGGGCTGGACCGCGCGGGAGGGTCGCCGAAGCGCGGGAGCACGCGCTGCTCGGCACCGACCCGCCGTGCCTGCGTGAGCCCCGCGACATCTGGGAGCTGGTCCACGAGATGAGCGGGCACCTCGACACCCGGCGATCCGCCCGCGACAAGAGCGCCGACCTCGACGTCGACGACCTCGAACTCGCCCCGTAGGACGGCCCCTGCCCCAACAGGACAGTACGGGCACGCGCGAACGCGCACAGCCCACGTGCATAGGTCGTCCCACCCGACCGCGCCGACCAGCACGACCTGGCGCAGACCAGCGAGGTACATACCGTGGCCGACGTGACCACCGACCAGGACCCGGCAACGGGCGCCGTCCCGACCCTGCGGGACCGGATGCGCGCCGCCGGTATGTCCGATGAACGGATCGCCTACCACGCCGAGGCGAACGCGATCGCCCTCGACGGCGAGCTGGCCCGCGGCCTGGACCAGCCCGCGCCGCCCGGGACCCGTTGGCACTTCGTCGGCCGTTGACACGGGGGCGTCAACGGCCGACGAACGTGGAATGTCGGTGGCCCGCCGTACGGTCACCGGCATGTCCGAGCCCCCTGAGCGACGCGACCCGGCGTCCTCGACCGACAGCGAGCGGCCGGCCGCTACCGACCGGAGTGTGCCTGGCGAGCGGCGTGTCCCGGTGGAGAGCCGGGACGTGGCGGTCCGGCTCACCGGAGCGGACCGGCCCGGCCCACCAGTTGTGTTCCTGTCGGGGCTGACCGGCTCGCACTCCGAGTGGGAGGGCGTTGTACCGCTGCTGCCGGACAGCCCGCTGCTGACCTACGGCCGCCCCGGGCTCGGCGGTAGCGACCCGCTCCCGCACGAGGAGCGGCAGCGCGACGACCCGAGCGACGTCGCCGAACACCTCCACCAGGTCCTGCGCGCCACCGGGCTCCCCGGCCCGTACGTGGTGGTCTCCCACTCGATCGCGGGCTGGTTCGCCGACCGCTACGTCGCCCGGCACCTTGAGGACGTGGCCGCCGTGGTACTCATCGATCCGACGAACTTCACCTCGTGGCCCGACGAGAGGACCGGCCTGGCCGACGGCGGGCCCGGCGGGTTCCAGCTCGAATGGCAGGCGAGCTTCGCCGACCTCGAATGCCCGCCCCGCCGCCCACCCGGCGGCGCCGTAGTGATCAGCACGGCCGTCGGCGCTTGGGTCCGGAAACCACCGAAGAGCCCCTGGTACGCGCCGCTGACGCTGGGTCAGGCCGACGCGCGGTGGCAGCACGACCAACGGGCCTGGGCCGCTCGACTGCATGCAGACCACGTCATCGCCCACGCACCGGAGCACCTGATCCAGCGAGCGCAGCCGCTGCTCGTCGCCGTGTGCGTCACCGCAGCGGTGCGCGCGGTCCGCGCAGGCGTCGCGGTGGCCCTTGACCCGAGCATGGTCTCGACAGCAGGCGGGACGCTCGTCTCCACCGGTTCAGCCGCCGCACGATGATCAGGAGCGGTTCATCCGCAGTTCTGTCCAACAGCACCTCGGCGCGGGCGCGGGCGGCCGCGGGACGGCACAGGGCCCGCCCCGGCGTACGAGACCGGCGGCGGGCCCTGGCTGGAAGGTCGTCCGAGCTGCTCCGGCCCCGGGAGTCCGGCTCCGGCGAGGAGTGCAACCTCGACGCGGAACGCAGGCGAACGAACCTTCCGACGATCACTTTGCACGGCCCTGCGTGACCGGGCAAGGGCGTTCGGCCGCCGGATTCGACCGGTTCCGAGCAAAGCCGTCTTAACCCTCGGGAGCTGATACGCTAGCGCCTCGGTGTGGCACTCTGCGCCTCATGATGGAACGTACGCTTGCGCATGGGATAGAAGCAGGTCAGTGCACTGAACTATGGAGTGCTCAGAGTGCAAAGGATAACCGTGGATGCCATCGAGGATACGGACGAGGCGCTAGCGTCGCGAGTTCTCGAAGCCGGCCCCGGAGGGGCACCGGAGGCGGCGGTCGACGAGACCGGCCCCGCGGTCGGCGGGACCGCCGCCGACGCCGGGGAGGAGTTCGCCAAGCGCCTCGGGGCCAAGCGTCGAGAGGCCGGCGCCCCGGTCCGGAACTGGTTCGTGGCCAACGACAACCCCGACGTCCGACCCCCGCTGGCGCAGCTGCTCAGCTCCGGGCGCACCGGGGGCGGCGGCCGCGGCGGGCAGCTGCGCGTCAAGCTGTACCTGTCGCTGCTCTGGATCTGCGCCGCAGCTCCGTACGAGACGGTCCGGCCGGGCCGGGCGTGGGCCGGCCTGCTCGGGCTCGACGACCCGGAAGTCAACGGCGCCCGGCGCGTGCAGGCAGCGATGCGGGACCTGCGGGCCCGGAACATGGTCACCACCCGGGACCGGGGCGGCTGGGCCACCGCGGTCACCCCGCTGATCGAGCACGGCACCGGTGCGCCGTACAGCTCCCCCTCCGAGATGCACAACCAGCTCCGCCAGCACGGCGCGTCGAACGACCAGCTCGCAGGCCACCGGTACTTCCGGCTGCCCTCCGCGGTCTGGACCAGCGGACTGCTCAGCCGACTCTCCGGGCCCGGCCTGGCGATGCTGCTCGTGCTGCGCTGCGAACAGCAAGGCCGGGATGGGACGCCGGTGTGGTTCTCCCCCGAGCGCGCAGTGAACCGTTTCGGCCTGGCCGAGAGCACCCGCCGCCAAGGCCTCGCCGAACTACGGGAGCTTGGCCTGGTGACCACCGCCAGCCAACGACTCTCGGAGAGCGGCGACTACATCGACGTCTACCGCCGCCGGAAGGTCCACACCCTCACCTTGGCCGCCGCGACTGCAGCCGGCACGGCGACCGCTAGGGTCGACGGCCGCCCGACGATCGGCGAGTTCATGGCCGGTCAGGGGTGAGCGGGCCCCACCCACACCGGCTGCTCCGAGCAGTCGGTCTCGGCGATCACCAGCCGTGACAAGCGCTGCCTCCAGCAAGCACCAGTAAGCACCCTACCGGCCGGTAATCGAACATAAGAGCAGTTAGCGGCGAGCACGAGCAGGGGAAACACGGACCCCGTCCGTTATCCGGCCAGCAAGCACCCGAAATGTCCGATCATGCAGTGACGGACTGGATAGTTATGCGGCTACGGACGGCGACGCGGGCGAGCCGCGATGCGACCGGGGGTGCTTCCGGCGGAAGCACTCTGGCGGGCCGCGGCCGGTGGGTAGCGGCCAGGACCGTGGGTCGTTCATGCTGCGGTGCTGCAGGACCCGGTCCCGACGCTTCCCCCGGCGGGTCCGGTCGACCACTCGACGGCTCGACACCAGGGGGACGAACTCGTGGCAACCGACCATCACGCCGCCGACTCACCGGCGCTCAGTACACCGACATCGGTCCGGGAGCTGAAGGACGTCGTGCGGGCCGCGGCGTTCGGGCTGCGTCACGCGGCCACCCAGGGCGCCTACCGAGGCCTGCAGCGACCCGAGCGGGCCTACGCCCTGGCCTCGGTGCTCGACCTGTTCGAGATCCGCTGGGCCGAGCAGGACCCCGAGGTGCTCGACGAGCTGCTCCGCTGCTGCCGGGTGCTGCTGACCCCCGATGCTGCTGCCTGCGACGGCGGACCGCTCCCGGCGGTCGAGCTCGAGCGGTGACACTGACACGTCAACGCGTGCGCGTCCGCGAGTACGTGTTCGCGATCGTGACCGGTTGCCGTGCGATCGGTGATCGTCGGCGGCGCGGTGGCCCATGCTCCCGGCTATGCGACCTCGACACCTTGCGCTCGCGGTAGCCGCGGCCGTCGTGATGGCGACGGCGGTCACCACGGCTGTGACGGATCCGAGCGGTGCCGGAGTGCGGCCTGCGCGGTGAGCGAGACCTATCCGCCGCGGTCACGGCGACGCTGGGCAGTGGCCGGGCTCCTGGCCGCTGGTGCGCTGGTGGTGTGGCTGGTCGCGGGTGCGCCGTGGTGGGCGCCGGCCGCTCTGCTGGCCGGTGGCCTCGCCGGTCGTTTGATGGCCGCGCTGTTCCCGGCCCGCTACCGGGTGGCCGCGGTCCGGATCGGAGTGCTTGCTGCCGCGGTGTGGCTCGCCATCGGTCTGTCCCCGTCGGGCTGGGCGGTGGTCGCGGGCCTGCTCGCGCTCGCCGGGCTGGTGAGCATGCCGCCACAGCCCTCCCCCAGCGCAGCTGGCGCCGGGCGGATGAGGCTGGCCCTCGGGACGACGGCCACGGTGCTGCTGGTCGGCGGCGGAGTAGGGACGCTCGTCGAACGTGACCTGGCCGCCCGGGACCGGGCCGAGATCGACGCGCACGCCGGTGATCTGTCCCGGGCGCAGATGCTGCCTGCGACGCCGGCCCGCGCGGTGCAAGCGCTGCTGCGCGCGATCGCCGAGGACGACCCGCGGGCGGTCTGCTCCGCGTTTTCCGCCGCCGCGACGGCCGAGCTGGCCACCGCTCACGGCGGCGTGGACTGCGCGGACGCCGTCCACCGCCTGCACACCCAGGTCCGCGACCTGGCCCGCTACCCCCGCCCCGACCGCGGTTCGGTCACCGAGTGGATCGCCCCGGACGGCCAGTCCGGCGCTGGGAACGGGTGCGCGCTCACGTGGACGGGTCTGCCGAGGCTCCTCGATCCCGGCACGGCCGCGGCCGCCGCGCCGGCGGGCCCGTATCCGGGGGTACTGACCGGGCAGCGCCAGCTCGGCCAGGGCTACCTCGTGACCGGCTACCGCCCTTGCTGACACACCACGGACCCGGCCGGATCCGGCGCGGGCCGAGTAGTTCTACGGCTCCTGCGCCGACATCGGAGCTGATGGAATGCGTCCTGAACGACCTCAGCCCGGAACGGCGCCGTCGGAGGTCTCGACGTGGGTGGAGGGTATCTCGGATGAGCTGGACCGGAGCGAGCAGCGAGCGGACCACGCGGTGGGTGTCGCGGGCGGGCGTCCTGGCCGCAGTGCTCGCAGTGCTCGGCGTCCTCGGGGTGATGGCACCCGACGGGAGCGCGCAGGCGGCCGAGCCGGCGGCGCAGCAGCCGGCGAGTACCTCGACGGTCGGGTGGCTGGTGAGCTCGGGTCAGGCGTGCACCGCCACCGTGATCTCCTCGACCTCGCGCAGCCTCGCGGTCACCGCGGCCCACTGCGTCTACCGCGGAAGCGACTGGCAGCTGAACGGAGCGCGGTTCCTGCCCGGGTACCGGAACGGGACGGCCCCGTACGGCCAGTGGACGGTCCAGACGGCGTGGGTGCCGACTGCGTGGCAGCGCGGCGGCGGTGCCGCCGGCGACCGCGGCGGGCAGCCCGTCTCCGACGTGGCGTTCCTGCAGCTGGCCCCCGACCAGGACGGGCGCCGGGCTCAGGATGTCCTCGGCTCGCAGGGCATCCGGTTCGACGAGCGGGCGGGTGACGAGGTGACGGTGCTGGGCTATCCGGGCGCGCGCGGGTTCGACGGCGAACGCCTGGTCAGCTGCGCCGGGGAGACGACGACGATCCCGATGGACGACGGGGACGCCGTCGGCGTCGACTGCCGCTCGGGCGAGGGCGCGTCCGGTGGACCGTGGATCGCCGGACAGGACGCCGACCGCGCTGTGGTCGCGGTGATCTCCAGCGGCGAGAGCGACCGCGTGTACGGGCACCTGTTCGACGCCGCGACCGAACGTCTCTACCGGCAGGCCGACCAGGCGGGATGACCCGTGGCTGACCGTGGGATTGACACGCACGCGTCAACGGGGCGGGGCGGTGTCCCAGGTGGTGGAGCGGCGAGCGACGTCGAACAGCGCGTCAACGCAGTCGGGGTCGAGCTCGGGGCGCAGCGCGCGCAGGCTGTGCAGCAACCGCTCGGTCATCACCACGCTCGCCCCGGGCGGGTAGCTGCGGGCGGTGAGCCGGCCGCCGACGACCACCACGAACGGCCGGACCGAGATCTGCCGGATGCTGGCGGGGAGTGCGGCTTGCAGCAGCGCGGCCGCGCGGGAGGCCTCGCGGCGCGCCTTCGGTACGTAGTCGGTGCGGCGGCCGTTGAGGGTCAGGTCGTCGCCGTCGAGGCGCAGGCGCCCGGTGCGGTGGTGCTTGGTGTTGATCGTGACCACGCCGGGTGGGCCGATCAGGACGTGGTCGATGTCGCCGCGGATCCGGCCGTGGCCGTCGCCGAGCGGGACGGAGTGCAGGACCCGCCACCCGGGCCGGCGACCGCGTAGTCGTGACCATCCCCTGACCTGGGTGAGTTCGGCGAGCAGATCGGCGACCTCGGCCTCGCCGTCCGCGCCGACCCGCCACGACCGGTCCGCTCCCGCGCCCTGGGCGCGGCGTCGGCGCGTGCTCTCATGGAGCACTCCCGCGCCGGGCAGGGTCGCGGCCAGGTCCACCCACCCGCCGTGGCGGCCGCCGCCGTCATCGTTGTCGTCGGGCGCTGGCCAGTGCGTGCTCATTGGGTCCTCCCCCGGGTCCCACGGTGTGGCGGGCACGCTCAGTGTGCGGGCGGGCGCCGACGGGCCGTGGCGGATTCACCAGGTCGCCGCCGCTGCGGTGCGGTCGCGCGGGAGGACGTCGTCGACGCCGGACAAGTCCAGCCCCCCGGGCCGGTCGTCGTCGAGGCCGGGCCACGCGATCACCTCGATGTCGTCGACCTCCAGCCGGTACTCCTGGCGCCGGCCCTCCCGCAGGGCGAGCTCGTGCACCGCGTCGATCGCGCGCCGGCGCACGGTGCTCCAGTCGTCGGCCGCGCCGGACGCCGTCCAGGTGGTGTTCTCGGTGCCTGCTCGCAGGACTCCCACTCGCCAGTTCATGACCTGAGCGTGACCCGGTCGGCCCGGCCGCCCCAGCGGCCGGGCCGATTCGTGGCCGCGTTGTCCACATCCGGCTAGTCGAGGTCCGGGCTGTCCACAGCGAGCAGGTTCGCCGCGGCCCGCCACCCGTTGAGCATCGTGGTGTAGGCGGCGGCGTCGCACAGGTCCCAGGTGATCGGCCCGACCTGCAGGCGCAGCATGGTGGGCAGCTCGGACCCGGCTCGGGTAGGGATCAGCCCGCCGGTGAGCTTCGGCGCGCCGCCCAGCTGGACCATCGCCGCGACCGACCAGGGCCCGGTGGCCATCACTCCGCGACGGCGCCCGGCCAGGAACGGGACGAGGGCCGCTGCCTGCGGCGCGGCCGATGCCCAGGCCTGTTCGACCAGTCGGGCGGTGTAGTGGGTGCGCAGGTACACCAGCACCATCCCCAGCGAAAGTCCGAGCTGGCGGTCCGGTGTTCCGGCGTGGCGCAGGTCCAGCCGGGTCGGGACCCGCCCGGCGACCCGCACCGAGAACCCCATCACCTGGGCGGCGCCGCCCCGGCGCTCGAGCTCTTCGGTGTCGTGGTCGTCTACCTGCTGCTTGTGGTGCTGGCTGCTGTTCATGCTGGCCCTCCCCGGTCGTCGGGCCTGTCGGCCCGGGTACCCCTTGCGGGTGGCGGGGCGCTGTACCCCGCCGCCCGTGAGGGCGTCCCGGCACGCCCGGCGAGGCTCGCGGTCAAGGGCGGCCGCCAGGCCGTCGCGCAGCGACGCGGAGCGCCCTTGACCGGGAGACCGGGCGTGCTAAGCCACCGGGCCGTCAGGCCCCGCCGCAGGCGGTCCGCCGAGGTTCTCTTGGCCTCGCGCGGCCGTGAGCGCGGCCTCGAACTCGATGTTCGCAGCGGGTAGTGGGCACTCCGGTTGTGCCGAAGTGCCGTTGCAGGGTGCTCGCCGTCACGGGGCGGCTCTCGGGCTCGTCGCCGCAGGCGACGCGCAGAACCCTGTTGCCCGCGCTCATCGGCGCTGCTCCGGGATCCGGGCGGGTGCGTCGAACAGGCCTGGGAGCTCGTCGTCGGCCTGGCGGCGGGCGTCGCGGGTCTGGGCGGTCTCGCGCCGGCGGGCGCCGGGGATCTCGTCGGAGAGGTGGGCGACCCACGCCGGGAGCGGGCTGCGGTCCAGGAGGGCCTTGGCGATGACTCGTGACGGGCAGTCCCTCCGGGTGGTGGTGGCTCGCCAGTCGCAGCGCGGGCACTGGCTGATGCCGGGGCTGTCGTGGTCGACGAGGACCTGCAGCTGTGTGGTGCGCCCCGAGGGCTCGCGCAGCCGGGCGTCGACGTCACCGGCCTGTGGTGTCGGGTCCGGCACGTCCCACTCCAGGGCGGGTCTCTCCCGGCTCATGACCGGCACCCGGCCGCGACCGCACGCTGCCCGGCCTCGGTGAGCTCGTAGCGCCACTCGCCGATCCCGGCGGCGGGGTCGATCTCGACCGGCTCGGTGATGCGGCCGCGCGCGTCCGGGCACAGGACCGATCCGTCGCGGTGGGAGAACTCCGGCGCCTGCCCGGCCGCGGCCGGCCATTGGATCGGCGGCTCGGGTACCGCGGTGGAGCCGCAGCCGGGACAGACCAGGTCTTCGGCTCGTACGGCCGTGCTCACCGCGCTCGCGGTGCTGCTCGTGGCGCCCATGACGACCTCCGTCGTGGTGGATCGGATGGGCCGGTCGGCCCGACCCCCGGGTGGCGGCGTCTGCCCCGCCACCGCGCCGTCAGGCGCGCGCGGCCTCGGAGGCTCGCCGTCAAGGGCGGCCCTCGGGCCGTCGCCGCAGGCGATGCGCAGCACCCTTGATGGGGAGGGAGGCCGTGCTCAAACTCGGGCTGGGCGGCCCTGAGCCCCGCCGCAGGCGGGTCCAGCAGAGGGCCCTGGCCGGCGCGGCCGTGAGCGCCTTCTCCGGTGCGGGAGGCCTGCCGGGGCGTTCGCGGGGCACCGGAGCGGGAGATCCGGGGGGTCGACGTGGGCGCTTCCGTCGGAAGCATCGGAGGCGCTATCCAGGTCGCGACTGGACCGTCTCGGGAGCCGGGGATGGCGTTGTGAACGACATTCACGATGAGAACCGTGCTAGCGGGGTTCTGTAGTCTTAACGCGTACGGCTAACAAGTTCCCGCACTGGCGTCGTCAGGGATCGTCGCCAGCGGGAAGTTGAGGAACGTGCCGGGCCCCGAACTCCAGCGGGAACTGGAGCCGGGGTCCCGACACCCACCGCCCTAGGGCGGTGGTGCACCTCCTACGGGAGGTGCTGGGACAGGGCGTAGATCACCCACGCGATCCGGAACGCCCATCCCGCCACCGCCATCAGCCTGGCGACTGCCGGGCTGATGGCCGGTTTCTTGCTGGACTTGCGATGACGTGCCATCGCTCCTCCTGCACCTCTCCGGTTGTCCGCCGGAGATCCGCGGTCGAGCCGGAGGTCCCGGCGTCGCCGGCCGACGTCGGGGCGAACCCGTGACGCGCGACCCGGCGCCCGCCGCCCGACGTCGGGACGGACCCGCTCCGAGCGACCCGGCGTACCCGCGAGGTGCACTGCCCAGGGTACCGACGGCCGCCGACGCGCCGCGGCCGTGATCGCCCCCCGGAGCGGGCGCGGCCGAGGATCGTGCAGCGACTACGCTCGTGTCCGACCGGCCCGCCGGGCCGGTCGGACACGGGCTACGTCGCAGCACGACCAGGTGCCGACCACTGCCTCGCTGTGATTCGAATCACATCTACCGGGGGTCCGGCGGCTCTCCGATGCTACGGCCGGGCGGGAGCGCGCGCGGGTCGTCCGGCCAGGGCCGCCCGTCGTTGTGGCGCTCGGCGAGCCGGGCAGCGTGCTGTTCGACGGCCTCGGTCAGGAACTGGCGCAGGGTGAACCGCTCGCCGGTCGCGCGGGTGACGCCGTTGCACACCGAGCGAGCCAGCCGGCGGACCGAGGGCCGCACGCTGGTCTGCAGCACCACCCACCCGGCGCTCCCTGCTGCGCCGTCGTCGTCGGGTCGGGCCCTTCCGGCGGAAGCACCCGCGGCGTGCTCGGGGTCCGTCGGGCGCGGGTCGGTCACCGGGCGGCGCCCGCGCCGCCGGTGACGACGCCGGCGGCCAGGAGGTGGTCGACGACGGCGGCGAGGTCGGCGGTGACCTCCTCGCGGGGCGCGTACACCGACAGCGGCAGCTGGGCGCTGTAGGCCTCGGGGACGCGCACGGAGCGGCGCACGGGCGGGGTGACCAGGTCGCCCCATCCGTCACGGACCTGGTCGAGGACGTCGCTGTAGTAGCGGCCGCCGCCGCCGGGGACGATCGACGGGACGACGGCGGCCAGGCGCAGCGTCGGGTTGTAGGCCTGGGCGACCTGGCCGACGGTGTCCTCGAACGCGGCGACCGCGCCGGCCTCCTTCTCCATGGGCGCGAACACGGTGACGGCGACGTCGGCGGCGACGAGGGCGGCGACGGTGACCGTGCTCAGGGAGCCTGGGCAGTCGATGAGGGTGATCGCGGGCGGTGCCGGGTCGGCGGCGATCGCCATGCGCAGCTTCTGCTCGCCGCCGAGGATCCGGGACAGGGTGACGTCGGCGCCCTCCATCTCGGCCCGGCGGGCCGGGACGACGGTGAGGTGTTCGACGTCGACGACGGGGCGGGCCGCGTCGGCGAGGGCGGCGCCGGTGAACAGGACGTCGCTGACGGTGGGCTGGCCCTGCGGCTGGTCCGCGGCTGGGCGGGGGTCGAGGGCGTGGCCGAGCCAGTGCGAGGCGTTGGCCTGGGCGTCGAGGTCGACGACGCGCACGGAGCATCCGAGGAACTCGGCGAGCCGGGCCGCGGCGTTCACGACGAACGTGGTCTTGCCGGCGCTGCCGCCCTGGTTGCCGACGGCGATCACGGTCATGCCGGGGATCCTTCCGGGTCCGGAGTGCTTCCGCCGGAAGCGCCCGCCGCGGCGGGCTCGTCGGCGGCGGGGGCGGGGGCGAGACGGCGGTGGTCGTCGTCGGTGAGCTCGTAGCCGGCGACGGCGGCCAGGCGGCGGACGTGGCGGCGCGCCCGCTCCGGCCAGTCGGCATCCCGGCCGTCGCGGCCGTCACGCGGCCACCACATGGGGTGCGCGATGAGGTGCTCGGCCTCGGCGAGGGCGACGGCGACGGCGGCCCGGCGGGCGCGGATGCCGCCGAGGGCGGCCTCGCGGGCCATCCAGAACCCGACGATGTCGTCGAACGCGTCGGCCAGCTCGGGCTCCAGCCCCTCCTCGAGCGCGGCGAGGTCGACGCCGCACCACTCGGCGGCGGTGGCCGCGAACTCGTAGGGCTCGACGGTGTAGCTGACGAGCAGCGTGTCGGCGAGGATGTCGCCGGCCAGCTCGGCGTCCAGATCCCCGGCGACGAGCCGGGCGCAGGCCTGGGCGCGGGCGTCCGCGGCGAGGCGGGCCCGCTCCCGCTCGGCGGCGGCGTCCCGTCGCCGCCGCTCCTCCTCGTCGCTCAGCCCTCCGCCGGCTCCGGGCCCGGCCGGGCCGGGGTTGGTGGTGCTTCCGCCGGAAGCACCACCAACCGTGCCGTAGTGGTCGTCGGCCGGGTCGCGGGTGTAGTAGCCGACGAACGCGCGCTGGCCGTGGCGGGCGACATGGGCAAGGGCGCCGTCCGGTAGCGGCGGCGCCCCATCGGCCACGCGGGCCTCGACGCCGGGAACGGCGAAGTTCGCCCCGAGCTGGTGGCGGTAGTGGTCCCGGCCGAACTCGGCGGCCGGGTCGTCGATCAGCTCGATCCCGGCGGCGCGCAGCTGCTCGCGCAGCCGCCCGGCGAGGGCGTCGGCCTCGGCGACGGCCAGGCGGTACTCGACGACGCCCCGCACCCCGCGCCAGGTGTCGCGCTGGGCGTCGGACCAGGCCGCGGCGATCTCGCCGTCGGGCAGCTCCAGCAGCCGCAGCGCGTCGGCGACGGTGAGCGCTCCGGAGCCGAGGGCGGCGGCGACCGGTTCGGGGAGCCGGAGCAGGGACAGCCGCTTGTGCACCTGACCGGCGCTGACGCCGGTCTCCTTGGAGATCCGGCGCTCGGAGAACCCGCGGCCGCGCAGCCGACCGAAGGCGCGGGCCTCCTCCATCGGCGTCAGGTCCTGGCGCTGCAGGTTCTCCACCAGCATTGACACGACGGCGTCATCGTCGCCGGCGAGCTCGTCGCGGACCACGACCGGGACCGTCGGGGCCGCGGCGAGCTGGGCGCCGGCGAGACGGCGGTGACCGGCGAGGATGACCCACTCGGCTCCGGCATCCAGCTCGACGTCGGGGCGGGCGGCGCCGAACGCGGCCCGGCTCACGACGACGAGGGGCTGCAGGACTCCACGCTCGGCGATCGACGCGGCCAGCGACGTGACGTCGCCGAGCGCGTCCCGGACGTTGTCCGGGTGCGGTGCCAGCGCCCCGAGCTGCACGTCGAGGACCCGCTCCCCCGCGCCGGGCGGCTCTTCCACGGCGGCAGCGAGGGCGCCGAGGATGCCGCCGCTCTGCGGCGGGGTGCTTCCGGCGGAAGCACCCTCGGTCGGCTGCTCGGTGGCGGCGCCACGGCGCCCGATGCGGCTGCGGGCGTCGCCCTGCAGTCCGCGGGTGGTCCTGGTTCGTGCCGTCATGTGTGCGCTCCGCCCGCCGTCGACGACTGCTGTCCATCATCCGGGTCGGTGCTTCCGCCGGAAGCACCGACCGTCATTGTATGTATTGTACGTATTTCTGGGTCGGGGTGCGAGCCGGGGTGCTTCCGCCGGAAGCGGCCGTACGCTCCGCCGCGGTGATGCGGCTCGCGAACAGGGCGCGGGCGGCCTCGATCCCGCGCCGGCTCGCCGGGAAGTGCCCGCCCGCAGGGGCCGCTCCGCAGACTGCTGTCCCGCCGACTCCTGCGAACCGTGCGTTCCGCTCACGGCGCTCGTCGGGATCTACCGCGCCGAGCTCGGCCGGGATCTCGTCGAGACGCCCGCGCCACGGGGTGAGACGGAATCCGAGGACGCGGAGCGGGTCACGCGCGTTGCGCAGGGCGTCGCCGCGAGGCTCGCTCGGCCGGTCGGGATGGTGGTCGATCGCGTGCAGCAGCGCGGCGATGCAGGCGCTGTCGCGCCACCACGGCGTGAGGAGGCCGTGGGCTCGGTGCAGCGGCACCCGGCCGGTCAGGCCGACCCGCTCCAGCAAGGTCCGGGTCGCGGCGGTCCGTTCGGACGGAGTACGGGCCAGGTCCCGGGCCGGCCACGACGGCGGCCGGGGTCGTTCGTCGTGGCGGCTGTTAAGCCCTCGTGTTTCGCCGAGGGTTAGGTCTCTAACGCAAGATGCGGGGGGGTTGCCAGGTTCATCAACAGGCTGGTCAGGTGGGCTCCAGGAGGACGGTGGTGGGACACCGGTGGGGAGGGTGAACACGTAGGCGGGGGAGCGGTTGCGGTCGGTGCCGAGGAACTCGGCTGTCGCCCCGGTCTCCACGCACACGAGCAGCTCGACGTCGTAGGCCCAGGCGAGCAGCCGGGACACGGTGCGCTCGCTGACGCCCGCACGGGCGGCGAGGTGGGCGCGGGTGACGCCGGTGATCAGACCGGTGCTCCAGTCCATCCCGGCCGTCAGGGCGGCGCACAGCGCCAGCCAGGACCGCCGTCGGTCGGCCCGCCAGAGCTCTTCGTCGACGAGCTCGGCGGCGCGGGTGAGCGCGGCTCGCTGGTCGGTGAGCACGACGCGGCCGCGGGGGACGCGGTGGCGCCAGCCGGGGTGTACGGCGAACTGGCCTGCGGCGACCCGCCGGGCGGCGCGGCCGCGGCCGTAGGCCAGCCGGCGGGCGTTGCGTGGCGGCCGCGACCGGGTGGGCCGGCGTCCTATCGGAGCGGCGGGGGCGCGTTCGTGGGTCGGACACAGGTCGGCGTCAGGGGTGGCTGCAAGCACCGCCTGGCCGCCGGCGTAGCAGGTCGAGCACCAGCCGACCGGCTCGCTAACAGTTGTTTGGTGTCGTGCGTGCGCGTCGGGACGCGCAGGGGTTATCGTGGGCACGCGAAAGCGCCCCTTCTCCTGGCAAGGGTGTGGGGAACGTGCTCCGGTTCGCCGGGGCAGCGGCGTCCGTCCGGATGGCAGTCCAGACGGCGCGAGAACGGATCCGAGGCGGCCCCTGTGGCGGGGGCCGCCTCGTTCTCGTTACGAGGCCTTCGTCAGGGGCAGGCCTCCTTGTGGCCCGTACGGAACACCGACTAGCTCGGCTAGTGCTTCGCCGACGAAGTCGTTGAAGGTCATGCCGCGGCGCGTGGCCTCGGCCTGGAGCGCTCGGCGAAGCTGGACCGGTACGCGTGCGCGGACTTCCTCGCGCTCACCTTTGCTCGGAGGTCCCGGTTTCCTGCGCTCCATGTCGCGGATCATGCCGTCTCTGCGCGCAGAGACGGCTGTCGACACGCCGGTTTCTGCGCGCAGAGATGAACCGAGGGGCTGCTGCACGTGATCGCGGTCTATCGCGTGCTGAGCTGATCGGCTCGGCGCGCTACGCACCGGAAACCGGTGTCGTCGTCGTACATGTCGGCTGAGGCGTCGTTGAAGTTCGACGGTGTGCATCGCGCGAAAGGGCTGGTGAACGCGCTGCCCTTCAGCTGGTAGCGGCCCGCGGTGGTCTCGTCGGAGCACCACTCCCAGGTGTTGCCGCAGAGGTCGTAGACCTCGTACGGGCTGACGCCGCTCTGGTACCGGTCCACTGGGGTGGTCGCGTTGATGCCGCCCTCGCGCACGTTGCACTTGGCCGGAGTGAGCCGGCTTCCCCACGGATAGAGATCACCGCGGATGCCGCGGGCAGCCTTCTCCCACTGGACGCCGCTGGGTAGGGATTTCCCGGCCCAGTCCGCGTACGCGGCCGCGTCGTGCCAGGTCACGAAGACCACCGGGTGGTCGGCGAGGTCGCCGGCGGCCGCCGCGGCATCCCAGGCGTGAGGAGCCGGACGGCCGGTGGCGGCGAGGAAGCGTGCGTAGTCGGCGTTCGTCGTCGGGTAGACGTCGATGTAGAACTCGGGAAGCCAGAGCGGGACGTCGTTGCTGGGGCCGCTGATGAACACGCCCTCATCGACGCGCGCCATCAACTTCCCGTCGCGTGGGTGACGAACCAGCCGGTCGAGGTCGACGGCGACCTCCTCGGTCGCCGCGTCCGCGTCGGCGCTGGAGGGGGTCACATCCACAGCCACCGGGCGTGCGCTGCGGGCAAACCGGTCCTGCTCGGCCTCGGTGGAGATGTCGAGAAACGTGTCGAGCGCGCTCTGGTTGACCGGCCGCGGGACGGTGTCCTCGCCGCCGCCCTCCCACTTGGCGACCATCCGCTCGCTGACGCCGATCTTCGCCGCGAACTCCTGCTGGGTGAGGCGTTTCGCATCCCGGAGCGCGCGGATCAAGCGTCCGTTCCAGACGTCGATGGACACGCGAGCCATGGCTACTTGGCACCTTCGGGGATCGGTCGGACCGGAGGTCACGACCGTACGGTGCGGGCCACCGGCTCAGGCGGGATTTCGGCGAACTCGTCGCGCAGCACCTCGATGATCGGGTGCTCGGTGGGGAAATCGACCGTCTCGATAGCAGCGAGCGCTCGCACGCCGACGGTGACGTTGGTGGCGAATGCCGCCTGCATGGTGCCGACCTCGTCGAGGGTGACGGGTCGGATCACCGTGTCGTCGTGGACCTGCTGGAGCAGGGTCATCGTGATTCCGGGTAGGACCGCTGCGTCCGGCCAGATCACGTTCTCCCCGTCGTAGAAGCCGACGTTCCACGTCGCGCCCTCGGAGAGCTGCTTGGCGTCGTCGCAAAACAGGACGTCGTCGAAGCCGCGGAGTTGTGCCGAGCGTCGATGCGCGAGCGCGCCGAACAGGCCGATGTGCTTGGCCTCGGGGAACTCGCGGGTGTAGGGCGCGACGCCGGCACGGAGCGGTGGCGCGGGGAGTGCCACAGTCGGCCGAGTGGTCACGAGAACCTGCGGGTTGGCGCTGTCGCCCGGATGCCCCATCTCCAGGGCTGGGTCGTAGACCGTCACCCGGACGTTGAAGGAACCGGATCGGCCCTCGATGGCCTGAGCGATGTAGCCGTGCACCATCCCGCGGTCGAGGTCCACGCCGAACACGGTGCGGCAGTCGCGGACCAGGCGTTCGAGGTGGTGGGTGAGGCCGCGGACCGCGCCGTCGTCGACCCGCATGGCGGTGTAGTGCCCGTAGTTCGTCAAGGCGAGGGCCTGGAGCTCGGCGGCTGTCGCCGGCCGTCCGTTCAGCTCGGTCATGGCGTGAGCGTGACACGCTCGAACAGCCGTAGGGCCCCGAAGTTCAGGCGGAGTTCGGTGCGCCTGCAGGGCGAGGACGTTCTGGTCGGACCGGCGGTCGCGCACGCTCTTAATCATGGACATCGTCGCGGCGCTCATCGTGTTCTCGCTGATCGGGGCGGTCATCTGCGTCAAGGCGCGAGCTGCTGCACCTGCGCTGTTCTTCGGCGTCGTGGCGGTGGTGCTGTTCTGCATGACCCCGCTGGGATCCGGGCTCCCGGGCGCTGCGGCAGACGTCGCCGGCTGGATCGGCGACCATGGCGCCTCTGCAGTTGAGGCCGATGCGACGTGACGCCCGGGCGGTGTGAGTACGCGCTACTCGGCTGGGAGCTCGTAGACCAGCTCGTACCGGTGGCCAGTGATCGTGATGTCGTTCAGCTCAACCGCCCGCTCGCCGGACCACGCGATTCGGCGGAGCCGATAGACAGGCTCTCCCGGGCTGACCTGCATCTCGCGGGCCTCCTGCTCGGAGGCCCTGCCGATTCGGACGCGCTCCGTGTAGCGGGTCAGCTCGTAGCCAGCCTCTTCGAGCCGAGCGTAGATCCCGCCGGGGCCGGAAGACTGCTCCTCGATAAGCGTGCCCGCAGTGATCGAACGCGGCAGGTAGCTGGTCGCAAGCTGGAGAACCTCTCCATCTCCGCGCATGATGCGCTCGCGTACACAGACCTCGGTGCCAGCGTCGAGCCCGAGCGCTGCGGCGACCTCATCCGGGGCTGTCTGAAGTCGGACGTCGTTGCTGACGTCCGGCTCGATGCCCGCCTCGTGGCAATCGGTGGTGAACGCCCCCCGTCCTGCTCGTCGCTCCTGGCGGGAGAGTCGGTTCCGAGTCGAGCGCACGATCGAACGCTGCTCGCGCACGATCCAGCCGGCGGTCGAACGGGCAACGAGGTAGCCCTCATCGCGCAACTGGTGGGTGGCCTGGGCGATCGTCCGGTTGTTCGCGGCGTACTCGATCGCGAGCTGCCTGACTGTCGGCAGCCACTGGCCGGCCTGGAACTCGCCAGCTTCCAATCGACGACGCAGGTCAGCGGCGACCTGTTGCCAGGTCGTTCCGCGTTCTGCGTTCGGTGCCATCCGCGCACCGTATCCCGCTCTTGTCGTACGCCAAACGAGGGGGATGCTCGTGTCGACTATTGCTTGATGTACATCAAGTCTGCAACTCTCGACAAAGCTTGATGTACATCAAGCCGATGCTGGCAATGGCCTCGATTCGTGACGACGGCCTCGGCAGGGATTGGGCCCCTGCCGAGGCCTGGGCCGGACTCAACCAACGCGAGGGAGAGATGACCCATGGAGAGGTTCCCAGACTGGCGAGAGGCTGTCTGTCGCGGCGAGGACCCGGAGCTGTTCTTCCCCGTAGGGACGAGCGGCCCGGCGATGCTGCAGATCGCCGAGGCCAAGTCGGTGTGCCGACGGTGCCCGATGACCGGGCAGTGCCTGGCGTGGGCTCTGGACTCCGGCCAGGACGCCGGCGTGTGGGGCGGCATGAGCGAGGACGAGCGCCGCGCGCTGAAGCGCCGCGGGGGTCGCACTCGCGCGAGGACCGCGTGATGGCGGCTGCCGAGACCACCGCGGCCGCGGTACTGGTGGGGGAGCGGTTGGTGAACGTCGCCGACCTGGTGCGCCGGATCTGTGTGTCCCGCCTCGGCGTCGACGACGGCGCGGACGCCGCCCAGGAGGCGATGCTGCGGCTCTGGAGGGCCGTGCAGCGTCCCGAGTTCCGCGCGGAGGGTCTCTACGGCTACGCGGCCGCGGTGGCCCGCTACGAGGTGCTGCGCACCTACGGCCGCCGCGACCGGCACCGCCACGTCCGGCTCGGCGAGGCGGCCGAGCACGTGGTCGCCGACCCGGCGCCGGCCCTGGCCGAGCGGGTCGAGCAGAGGCTGGACGCGGCGGCCGCGGTGGCCGATCTGGCCGCCAGGTTGTCGCCCCGGCAGCGGGCGGTTCTCGCGTCGAGCCTCGCGGCTGACTGGGACACCGACTCCGTCGCCGAGCTGCTGTCGCTGACCCCGTCCGGGGTGCGCTCGTCGCAGGTCCGGGCGATGGCGCAGCTGCGTGCCGCGGCCGGGGTCGCATCGCCGAACCCGCTGGCCTCGCCGCTCAGCGAGAGCGCCCGGAAGCAGCGGCGCCGAGCGGCGGCGCACGACCAGGAGCCGATCGACGCGGGACGGCAGGAGGTGCTCTTCGATGTCGCTGCCTGACACTCACGAGCAGAACCTGGCGGCCGACGTCGCCGGGATCGAGTTGACACGTCAGCGTCAACTCCTCGAGGAGGCCTCCGCGGCTGACCGGCCGGCGCCGGTGTCCGGCGCCGCGCGCCGCCTCGCTGTGGAGGCGGCCGAGGCGGCGCAGGTGCGGGCGTTGTCGACCGACCCGGACGTGGTGGCGCTGCGCATCGAGCGGGTCCGTGTGCAGGTGGACCGGCTCGCCTGGTCCGGGATCGTCCTCGGCCTGGCCTTCACCATGACCAACGTCCAGGCGTTCGCCGCGGCCGGGCAGCCGGCGTGGTCGCCGACCTGGATCGCGGCCTGGGCGCTGGACCCGATGGTGTCGCTGGTGCTGATCGCCGTGCTGCGCGCCGAGCAGGTCACCGCCCGCTGGCAGGTCACTCCCGGGCCGTGGGTGCGCCGCGCCCGCTGGACCACCCTGGCTGCGACGTACGTGATGAACACCTGGTCGGCGTGGGCCGCCGGGATTCCGTCGCAGGTCGTCCTGCACTCGGTGCCGCCGCTGGTGGTGTTTGTGGCTGCCGAGGCGGTCACCGGCCTGCGCGAGGCGCTCACCCTGGCCGTGCTCGCCGCGGCGGCCGCCGGCACACCGCCTCGCACCGCGGCATCACCGGGTACCGAGGGCGCGGGCGGGTCCGGCGGAGGCACCCCGGAGACTGCTTCCGCCGGAAGCACTCCGGAGCTGCCGGCCGCCCCGACGCCGGACCAGCTGGAGGGGACACCCGCACAGGCCGAGGGATTCGAGCTGGACCCCCGCGTGCGGGAGCTGGCCGAGCTCTTAGTGGCCGGGGAGCCGATCACCGGTGCCCAGGCGGGTGCCCTGCACGCCGTGTCGGCCCGCTCCGGACGGCGTCTGCTTGCCGCGGCGCAGGACGCCGTCGGAGCCGGTGTCGTCACGGCCGGGCGGGCAGGCGCCAAGGGTGCTTCCGGCGGAAGCACCCCGACGGCGAGCGCCTCGCGCGGCGACGAGGAGACCGACGAGGACGAGCCGGTGCTGCTGTCCGTGGCGGGGTGGTCGTGATGCGTGCCGTCACTGGGCGTCCGGCCCACCGTGCGGGGTGGTGGCTGCTGCTGCGCCGCGTCTGGCCGCTGGGGGCGCTGCTCGTGGCGGGGGTGATCGTGCTGGCCTCGCCTGGGCTGCAGGCCCTGCTGACCGTGCTGATCTGGGCGTCGTGGCTGCTGATCGGGGTCTGCGCGGTCACGTCGTCGCCGCGGGTCCGTCACCTCGGGCTCCAGCTGGTGGTGGCGGGCGGCCAGGTCGGCGCGGCGGTGCTGCGGATGCTGCTGGTCCAGTACCGGAGGCTGCGGACCCGGGTGCGCGGCGAGCTCGCGGCGGGGGAGCGGTCGTGACCGGCGCGGCCGTGCGGCGCCTGTCCGGCGGACCGCCGCAGCGCACCGAGCACGAGGTCCGGGCGGTCGAGGTCCGCGTCGGCGCGGCCGGTGCGGCGGCCGCCGTCGGGTCGGCTGTGCTGGGCGCGGCGACCGGGGTGCCGCTGGTGGACGCGATCGCGCTGCTCGGCGGGGCCGCCGGGTCGGTCACCGCCGCGGCAGCGGCCTGCCATCACCGCTACTACTTCGAGCCGAACCGCCGGTTCCGTCGCGAGCTCGGCGGGCCGGCCGGGTGGCTCGACGAGCAGGACCTGCGATCGACCGCCGGCGCGGACGCCGTGCGCCAGTTGGCGGTCGGGACCTGGGGGGAGCGGGACCCGTGGGCGCACCACGTAGCGGTGTCCGGGTGGGAGGCCGGACGGCTGGTGTCCGGGCCGCGGCGGCTGCGCGGGCGGCGCGTATACAGCCCGTGGGCGCGTGGGATCGGGATACTCGGCCCGCAGGGCTCCGGCAAGACTCAGTACCTGATCCGGATGCTGCTCGACGCGCCGGGCGCGGTGGTCGCGCCGTCGACCAAGCCCGAGCTGGCGGAGGCGACGTTGGCGCTGCGCGCCGAGTCCGGGCCGGTGTACGTGTTCAACCCCGGCCGGCTCGGCACGCTCGAAAACACGTTCCGCTGGAACCCGGTCGCCGGCTGCGCGGACCAAGCGATCGCCGACAAGCGGGCGTGGGCGCTGGTGCGGGGCGGCACCCCGCCCGGCGGGAGCGAGAGGCAGGAGTTCTGGTCGCTCAAGGCCCAGGAGATCATCCGCTGCTACCTGATGGCGGCGGCGTTGTCCGGGCGCGGGATGGACGCGGTGGCGGCGTGGGCGAACCGGGACGCTGTGATCACCTCGGAGGAGCGCCGGCGCGGCACGACCGCGGATGACCCGGCGCAGATCCTGCGCGGTCACGCCCGCGCCGGCGGCCCGGTCCCGCCGGGCTGGGTGGAGACCCTGGAGACCCACCTGGGCGCGGCGCCGAACACGAAGACCGGGTACTTCGCCACGGTCACGCCGTCGGTCGGGTTCATGGACAACCCCACCGTGGCCGAGGCCTGCCGCCCCGGCGCCGACGAGCTCGACGTGCACGCGTTCCTCGCCGGGCGCGGCACCCTCTACATGATCGGCGGCTCCGGCGATCGCCGGTTGGCGCCGCTGCTGACCGCGCTGACCGAGCACCTGTTCGACGAGGCGCAGCGGGTCGCCGCCCGCTACGGCGGGCGGCTGCCGACGACGCTGGCGTTCCTGCTCGACGAGGTCGCCAACATCACCCCGGTCCCGCTGGACCGGTGGGCGGCGGACTCGCGCGGCTGGGGGATCACCGTCTGCGCGGTGCTGCAGTCGTTGGCGCAGCTGGCGACCACGTGGGGCCGCGACGCCGGGCACGTCATCTGGGAGAACCTCCCGACCAAGGTGATCCTGCCCGGCGTCGCGAACCCCGACGACCTGGACCACCTGTCCTACCTGGGCGGACAGCGCTGGGTCGCCCGCGAGTCCGAGGGCGCGTCGATCGGCGCCGACGGCCGTCATGGCCACTCGGTGTCCACTCAGCGCACCCGCGAGCCGGTCATGGCCGGGGACGTGATCTCCCGGATGCCGGCCTGGCACGCCTATGTTCTCGGGCTGGCCCGGCATCCTGCCGTCGTGCGCTACGAGCCCGGGTACCGCCTCGTCGCCCGCGCCCGCGCGGCCAACGGAGTCGGAGCAGGCCGCGGATGAGCGACGACAACGGCCAAGACATCAGCCCCGAGGACAACGGCCCGGACCCGGCGACACCGGGGCCGGGCCGACGGGCGCGGGCGAACCCGCGTGACCGCGCCCGCGACGAGCTGCTGGCAGCGCTGGACGCCCGCGGCCGACGGCTGGACGAGACCGTCGCCGAACACGCCGACCTGATCGGGCAGGCGCTGCCGCGGATCGACACCCTCGGCGAGCGGCTCGGCGAGCTCACCGGCCGGGTCGACGAGCTCGCCGGCGCCGAACCCGCGCCGCCGCCCCCGAACCCGCCGGTGCACTGGCCGGAGCTGACCGCGGAGCGGGCGCGTACCGAGTGGGACCGGCTTGCCGGCTGGATCGCCGAGATCCTCCAGCCCTGGTACGGGATCACCCGCGGGGAGCTACCCGACTGCTGGGCGCTGCACCCGCGCGCCGTCGTGACGCTGTCCTGGCTGCGCACCGCCTACGTTGCCGCCTACCTGCCCACCGCCCGCCCGGACGCGGCAGCCGAGTGGCACACCCGCTGGTACCCGGCCGCGCTGACCGAGGTCGACGCCGCGATCCCGGCTGCCTGGTGTCGCCCCGGCATCCACCGGGTCTACGCCCCCAACGAACGCCGTGACTGGACAACCCGCCCGGCCGAACCACACGAGTCCACCACCGGCACGGTCAAGGTCATCACCGACCCCACCAGCCAGCGGTACTGGGGACAGTTCTGCGACCAGGCCATCAGAGAGGACCTCGCGCGCCGGTCGGCCGCCAGTCGGTAGGTCCGTTGCGTGCCCGCACCCCGGAGTGCTTCCGCCGGAAGCGCCCAGCATCGGGCGGTCCGCTATCGGCCGGTGTCCACCGGGCGGACCGACGACGTCGCGACAGATCTGCGACGATGAGGCGATGAACACGCTCTGTAATTGCCCAGGTGCACTGAGTTAACAGGTGCGGTTCGAGATCCTCGCTGGCTCCTGCAGGAGATCCGGGGCAACCACCTCCTCGCCGAGGCGCCCTGGGGGGGACCCGCTGGCCGGACATGCAGGGCCCCAATAGACCTAGTGAGTCGACGCCTAGCCGGGATTGAGCCGCACATCCCCCGTTCGGCCCAAAGGGAAGATCTGAACGGGGGTAACGCCATATACGATTTAACACACAGTCGCAATAACGGGCACTGAATGTGCGATAGATCGTTTTACTCGCCACGTGAGATTGTCTCCCTAGTCCTCACTAGGGAGATCAGATGCGCACACCACGGCGGATGGCATATCTTTTTACAGCTGCAGCGGCGTCGGCATTAGCCTTGGTCGCAGCTCCAGCGACGGCCGATTCTCTCGCTTCTGCCGCGTCAGCCGCTGCCCCGAAGGGCAACTGCGGCGGAGGAGTGCAAACCTACCGAATGACCGGACCTATCAATGCATGGGGGGGTCCGAGTGACCGGAGTCAACCTAACAGGGCAGCTTGGTCTTAGGACCGGCAAATTCTACGTAAACATCGACTCGCCAACAGACCCGGACTTCAGCCGGATCATTCCGTTCGACGAGTTCAATTCTCCCAGTGCATACCACACGATCAACGGGCCGACTGCCAGAGTCTCGGTCCACGTCGAGCCAACTGACCCACCGACCGGTCGCTCTTGTAACTACAGCTTCGTGGCCGAGTACCCTGGACCTACGTAGCCAAGTACCCTCGACCGTAGAGGGTCCTCCAACAGCACTGCCGAGCGCGCACGGATGGGGAGGCCCACACCCGTCACGGCCGGAGGATACATGCCGTTAGGTGCCGCGCTGCACCAGCTCAAGGAGCTGAGCAACGCCTCGCAAGTCGCTCTGCAGAATCATTCAGAATCTGAGTGCGAGATCCGTTCTGAGACATTCGAGGAGGCTGCTCGCTCCTTAACGATAGTGCTTCACCACATCGGAGCACTTGCGGGCGAGGTAGGCCTAGAGCTTCCTCACCACCGCAATGATGCGCAGGACGAGTGGGCCGATTTCATTGGAGCGCTCGACCACAGTCTACGGGCGTCAACAAGGCTGCGGATCGCACTTCGAGGCGGGGAAAGCGAGATCGAGATACCGAGTAATTCAGGCCGGTGGATCGGACCACACTAGTCCGATACCGAGACTCTCGCGCCGCAGCAGTTCTCCCCAACCAGTGTCAGTATTCAAAAATGTCGAATAAATGATTCCGGATCGGAGAGAAAGGCTCGAGTCAAAGCGACTACGTCCGCGGTGTTGTAGTCGACCTCGTCGATCTGGCCAGCGGAGTCGATTTGCAGAATCCGCGCGCCCGGCAGAGCGAGCAGAATTGGCGAGTGTGTAGCGACAACGAACTGCGAGCCGTGAGCGACCAGCTCTGCCATTCGAGCGAGCACCGCCATCGCCCCGGTAGGCGACATGGCGGCCTCCGGCTCATCAAGGAGGTACAGCCCCTTGGGCCGGAAGCGGTGACTCAACAGGGCCAAGAACGCCTCCCCGTGCGACCGGCCGTGCGGGGACCCGCCGAACGCTGGGAGAAGCGGCGGGCCGCCTGGCCCGTCATCGAGCCGCTCAAGCTCGGTGGCGACGTTGTAGTAGGACTCCGCACGCAAAAAGAATGAGCTGCGTTCCCGGCCCGGACGGCGAGTGACCCGTAAGTACCGACCAAGATCGGACTCGCTAGCCCTCGATGCGAATCGGAACGACCGCGAACCGCCTTCAGGGTTCAGCCCGAGCGCAACAGCGAGTCCTTCGACCAGGGTTGACTTACCTGAGCCGTTCTCTCCGACCACGAACGTCACGCCAGGCGCCAGGGCCAAACCACCCCGGCGCCGGAGGCCGTCGACGGCAGGCAGATCGAACGGGTAGCCCTGGCTCGGGGCGTCGACCTCGATAGCAACGCGGCTGATGAAGTGCCCGGCTCGGCGATCCGCGCGCACGCTGCCCGACACCCCCGAAGACTAACCGCAGAGTCCAGACCAAGTACCTCGGGCAGCGCCGCCGCATATGGCTGCTGCGGGGACTGCGGGCAGCACTACCCGCCATCGTTCCCCGACTCCCAGCACGCGGTATTGGACGCGCGAGCCCGTAACGAAGATCCCGGCCAGCGCCTGACCAGACCGCCGGATCACGACGGCGTAGCGTCCTCGCGATCGCCACGCTGACCGACCCGGCACCGCGTGATCCTGCTCAGCCTCCGGTGCTTCCGCCGGACGCATCCGTCCGGCCCGACCGCCGCCGTCTCGGCGGCGTGGCGCGGGCATCGTCCTGGGCGTCCGCCTCGGCCGTCTCGGCGTCGCGGCCGTCGTCGCGGTCCCCGATGCGGGCCAGCAGGATGCGAACCTGATCAGCGGCGTCCGCTCGCAGCGCTGCTCGCTCCTCTCGCGCGTCGGCCCGCAGCTGGTCCAGCTCGGCCCGGTGGTCAGTGCGCAGCTGGTCGAGCTCGCCGCGCAGCCGCTCGGCGGTAGCCCTGTCCTCCTCCGCGCGCCGGTCGGCGGCCGCCCGCTCGGCCTCGGCCCGGGTGCGCCCCTCCACCGCGTCCGTCGCCCGCTCCTGCGCGGCCCCGACGTCTTGGGCCGCCTGACGCTGGACGGCCGCCACCTGCGTCTCGGCCTCCCGCCGCACCTGATCTGCGACCTCCTGCGCGGCCTGGACCCGGGCGTCGGCGTCGGCCCGCACACCGGCGATCTCCTCGCGGGTCTGCTCGGCCCGCTCGGCGAGCACACGGTCCCGCTCGGCCTCGACGTCGCGCCGTGTCCGCTCGGCCGTCTCCCGGGCCTCCTCGATCTCGGCCGTGGTTCGCTGGCGCATCCCGGCGAGTTCGGCCGCGGTGTCCTCCCGCACGTGCTCGAGCTCGGCGCGGGCGGCCGCAGCATCGGCGCGCGCGGCCTCGGTGTCGGTGAGCGCCTCCTCGGCCGCCGCGTCGGCCTGCTCACGCAGCTCGGCCTCGCGCTCGGCCCGGCGGGTCTGGTCCCGCGCGGCCCGTTCCGCCGCCGCCTGCGCGCTCTCCGCGGCCGCGACCTGGGTACCGGCCTCGCGGCGGGCCTGGTCGACCTCGTAGCCGGCGGCGTCCGGGTCGGTCGCCGTGGCCGCGATCCGCTCGGCCCGCTCCAGCAGCTGCGTCATCCGCGCCAGCCGGTCGGTCTCAGCCTGGCGGCCCGCGGCCGCCTCCTCCTGGAACCGTGCGAGCAGCACGCCGAGGGTGACCCGCCCGTCGGACACCGGCCGCTCGGCCAGCGCCTCCTCGTCGACGTCGACAGCCGCCGCGCCTGGTCCGGCGCCGGTGCGCTCCAGCGCCCGCCGCGCCGCGAACGCCTTGGCCCGGGTGTGGTCGGGCAGATCGCAGTACCGGCCAGGTCGACCGACGCCGCCGGACCGCTCGATCGGCCGCCCACACACCTCGTCCGGCCCGGTCGGGAACTGGCACCCCTCGACACGCTCGGGGTCGACGTCCTGACCCGGAACCTGCCCCGCCGGACGCTCGCTCTCGGTCATATCGTCACCCTAATACGTCATAGCGTTATTGTCAATCTATTTTGTTAGTAACGTTATTGACGAAATAGAACCACGTCCTACAAGATCACCGGCGACGCCTACTCGCCGCCCTCGGCCTCGTCTTGTTCCGGGGCGAACTCCTGATCGCAGACGCCGCAGACGATCGGCCCGAGCTCGCGCACCGAGGCGGCGACCCGGATCCGGCGACCGCAGCCGCACACGCACGGCGGCGGTCCCGGCTTCTTCGGCTTCGCTGGCCCGCCGCTCTCGCTGGCGCGGCGCATCCGCAGCGCGCCGCGCAGCTGCTCGATCACCTCGCCGTACGCGGCCTGCGTGGCGTCCGGGACGGTGGTCGGTGACCAGCCGAGCTTCGGGTCCTTCTCGACCGCGATGCCGACCTCCGCGGCGATGGCCTTGAACCGGGCGTTGTGCCAGCGGCCCTGCCGGGAGGTGTCCTGGATCCCGCGGGCGTGGGCCAGGGCGTGCGCGGCCTCGTGCAGCAGCGTGCCGAGCACGTCGACCGGGCCGCGGGCCAAGCCCTCGCCGCCCACGAACACCTCGGCCAGCTGCTCGACGTCCGCCCCGTCCGCACTGGCGTCGGTCGTGCTCCAGCGCATCGCCGCGAAGTGACCGAGCCGCAGCCCGCCGCGGTCGCCGGAACCGGCGCCGAGCACCACCACCACGGCGGGCAGCTCCGGGTGCCGGTCACGGATCGCCGACCACGCCAGTTCGAGCGCGGCCACCATCGGGGCGCTGATCGCCCGCCCCGTTGACACGACCGCGTCAACCTCGGCTGTGCGGTGTCCCGGGCCGATCTCCTGCACGGCGAGCGCGCTCATGCTGGCCTCCTACGAACGGTGCGAGCTGCGGGCCGGTCGGGCCGGGCCCCCTGGTGGCGGCGACTGCTGCCACCCGCGCCGCGGCGCGCCCGGCCTCCGAGGCTCGCTGTCAAGGGCGGCCGCAGGCCGTCGCCGAAGGCGATGCGCAGCACCCTTGATAGGGAGTGAGGCCGGGACATCCTCCGGGCCGGCCGGCCCGCACAGCCCCGCCGCAGGCGGGTCCTCCTGGTCCTCGGCCCGCCCGGCCGTGAGGGCAGAACCTGCACCGCGCCCCTGCCGCCGGCCCGCGGGCGAACAGGCGATGCGCTGGGAGTTGTCGGTGGGTGCCCGTACCGTGGTCGGCGATCCGACTGGCGGTGATGGTGATGGCGGTGCTGGGCAGGTTCGGGGCGACCCGGGTGGAGCCGGCGGTGCTGTTCGACGCGTCCGAGCTGGACGGGCCGGGCCCGCCGGCGGACGCGATCGACGTGCAGTTCCGGGCGCCGCTGTCGTTCTCGCTGCTGGTCGACGGTCTGCTGGCGGCGGGGCGGGACTTGGACGCTGGGACGTGCTTCCGGGTCTACGAGCGGGCGATCGACAAGTCCGTGGCCAGCCTCCAGTTCGCCGGCGGGTACGTCGTCGACGACAACGGCGACTCCGCGCCGGCACGGCTGGAGCTGACGGCGCTAGGCGAGTCGGGGATCCCCGGATTCGCCGAGGTGCGAATGCACCACCACATCTGGGTCGGTGCCACCGCGGAGACCCTCGACGACGGGGTACGTCGTCCCCTCGACCAGCGCCGGCTTGCTCGTGGGATCAAGAACGTTGCCGCGGGTGACTTTCTCTCCGAGCTCCGCCAGGTCTCCGAGCAGATGCTCGGCGTGCGATGGGGGTCCCCACAGCTGGGTGCATCGCTGCAGATCGTGGAGCCGCCGGTGCATGAGCAGCTCGCCGGCCGCGAGCTCGGCGTGTGCCCGTCGCCGTGGGGAGCACGCACGATCTGGGAGCAGCCCACCCCGGACGAGCTGGAGTGGGAGGCGCGAGACGTCGCGCAGCTGGCCGCCCGCGGCCGCACCCGGCCGTCGCGGGGGAAGGTGCTCGACTACTAGTAGGCGATCCCGGGGTCGCCGCTCCAGTCCACCCCGGCGTCGTGGCCCGCGTCGGCTGCACGGCCACGTCCGACGTCGTGGCCGGTGGAGCGCTCGGCCTGGTGGTCGAGCGAGGACCGGGCGGCCTGCGCGTCCGCGGCGTCCTGCTCGGCCTGTGCGGCGCGTTCGCGCTCGGCGGCGCGGTCGCGCTCGGCCTGGCGGCCGCGCTCGCGCGCGTCGTGGTCGCGGCTGGCCTCGGCTACCTGCTGCAGATCCGAGACGACCGGCTCCGGCGCCTCGTCCACCACCGGCTCCGGCGCCTCGTCCACCACCGGCTCCGGCGCCTCGTCCACCACCGGCTCCGGCGCCTCGTCCACCACCGGCTCCGGCGCCTCGTCCACCACCGGCTCCGGCGCCTCGTCCACCACCGGCTCCGGCGCCGGGGTGCTTCCTGCGGAAGCACCCGGCGCCACGTCGTCGCGTTCGCTGTCCAGCTCGGGGCCAGCGACCTCGACTCCCACGTGGGGCTCCGCGGGCTCCGGGTGCGGCTCGGTGCCTCCGGCGGACGCACCGGCATCGAGGTCGTCGACCAGGTCCCCCGCCGAGACCTCGACAGGCTCGGCGGGGTCCCGGTCGTCCTCGTGGCTGTCCGCCTCGTAGTGGGTGTCGTGCTCCGGGTCGGCGCCCCGCTGCTCAGGCCCGGGCTCGTCCGGTCCGCCGGCTCGCTCAAGCGGCAGGCCGCGCCGCCCGAGTTCCTCGGCCGCGAGGCGCGCCTCCTGGGCGGCCGTACGGGTCCTGGCCGCCCACTCCCCGCGCAGCTCGTGCTCGTACTCCAGCCAGTCGACCCGGTCGGCGTGGGCGTCGACCAGGTCGCGTTCCTCGCCCAGGCGAGCGACCACGCTGCCCCACCGCTGATCGTTGCGGGGCATCCGCTCCAGCTCGGCCGCGGCCAACTGGAACGTGATCTGGTGCTCGTGCAGGCTCCGGTGCGCCTCGGCCAGCTCCTCGGCCACCCACGGTGGCGCCGCCTGCTGCTCGCGCACCCACCGCTCGGTCGCTGCGTACAACTCGCCGTCGTCCGCGGCCTCCGGATCCGAGACGTCGACCGGCTGGCCGAGGGCCGCCCGGGCGTGGGACCACAGTGCCCGGTGGAACTCGTACTCCCGGCTCGGCGCGGCGCCGAGAGACACCTGCTCGTCCGGGACGCGGTGCAGCTCCCGGTACGCCGCGGCGATGCCGGCGCGGCGCTCCCACTCCGCGCGCTCCGCCGCCGCCTCGACGGCGTCCGGGACCGGGCCGAGGTGCGCGGTCGCCCACTCCGGGCTTTGCTCGGCGACCTGGCGGCCGAGCACGTCCTGCCGGTCGGTGGCCAGCACCGCGAGGGCTTGGGCGTACTCGCCGACCTCGCCGTCCAGCGGCGCGGCCAGGGTGGTCCAGTCCCGCGGGTCCACCGCCTGCTCCGGCTCCCGGGCCGCGGTGTTGGTGCGCAGCCGCCACCGCACCACGTCCGACACGGAGTCGGCGCCGGCGAACCCGCGCTCGGTCACCGCCTCGACCAGCACGGCCTCGGCGTTGTGCCCGGCCATCTCCGCCTCCCGCACCGCGCGCAGCAGCCGCCCGTACCCGGACTCCTGCCGCAGCTGCTCGACCTGCTGCGGGCCGAGCACCTCCACCAGCGTGGCCTCGTAGCGGCCGCGGGCGTACTGCCCGGCGACGGTGTCCCAGTCCGCCGCGGCCACCAGGAACGACTCCGCGTCGGCGACCCCGCGCTCCCGCACGTGGCTGGCGGCCTGCTGCGCGCTCGACGTGGCCAACACCGCGGCCAGTCGCTCGCGCGCGGACTCGTCGAGACGCTCCGGCTCGTGCACGTCCGGCGCCCGTTCGGTCACCAGGTGCAGCACGTTGCGGGCGCGGCCGCGGGTCGCGGCCGGGTACAGGTTCTCCCGCGCCCAGTCCCGATCCACGATCGGATAGCCGGAGTCCACCGTGACGCCCTGCGCCGAATGCACCGTCACCGCGTACGCGAGGTTCAGGTGCTCGCGCACGTAGTCCGGTGGCAGGTGCACCGTCGCGCCGTGCCGGTCGGTCGCCAGCAGGTCCCCGGTGTGCTGATCGACGCCGGTCACGGTGTAGATCGCCCGGCGCATCACCGGCTCCACCGGGCCCGCCTGCCCGGCTGCGGGGTCCACACGCAGGTCGTAGTTGTTCATCAGGGCCTGCACACGGTCACCCACGGAGACCAACTGGCGGTAGCGCCCGGCCACGGCGACATGCTGCTCGCCGACATGGCCCAGCTCGACGAGTTCGTCGCGGACTCGCCGCGACAGCTCGTTGGCGTGGTCGTTGGTGCCGACGATCAGCAGCGACGACCTGCCAGCCACCGTGTCCGCGAGGTACGCGCGGGCAGCCTGCTCCTGCATCTCCTCCACGGTGCCCGTACGCAACCGGCCCCGGTCGCCGTAGGCGTCCACCGCCGCCTGGTCCCCGGCGCGCAGCTGCAGACTCGCCTCGGCCTCCCACGGCTCCAGGAACCGGTGCACCTCGGTCAGCTCGTGGTGCGGCCCCGTACGCACCAAGTGCGCGAACAACCCGCCCGCCTCGACCGCGTCGAGCTGCTGCTGATCACCGGTGTAGACGACCTTCGCCCCCGCCGCCGCGCACAGCGCGGTGATCTCCGAGAGGTCCCGGGTCGACGACATCCCGGCCTCGTCGATGACCACCATGTCCCCCGCGGCCAACCGGTCACGGGACTGGCCGGTGACCGGGTCCGGGGAGAACGCGTGCAGGAAGCGGGTCGAGTTGATGGCCTCCAGGCCGTCCCCGGCCAGGTTCTGGGTCGCGATCTGCGAGGTGGCCACCCCGATCACCCGGCCACCGGTCTGGCCGGTCCACACCGTGGCCAGCTGCCCGACCGTCCGCGACTTCCCCGCGCCGGCCGGACCGACCAGGACGTCCCCGACCCGGCCAGACGACACGATCCCCGCGACCGCGTCCACCTGGTCACCGGACAGCCCCGCGGCCTGCAGCTCGACGCGCAGCATCTCCAGCTGCGGCCCGTCGACCGCGAGGCCGAGCTCGGCCCCCGCCTGCGCCAGCACCCGATCCTCCGTCGCCAGGTGCTCCGCGGTGGCGTAGCGCTGCCCGTTCGCCCTCCGGTAGATGCTGCCGCCGTCCGGGCGGCGCAACTCGCCCGGCACGATCACGGGATCCGGCGCGGACACCAGCACCACGTTCGACCGGTGCAGCGCCTCCCGGGTCAGCTCCTCGAGCAGCGCCGGCCGCACGGCGGCGTCCACGCCGAGCTCGTGCGCACCGCCGAGTCGGCGGTCCAGCGCGAGCGCGAGGTTGCCCATCGTCCACACCGCGTACTGCGCCTGCACGTCCTCGACCGCGGCGGCCATGACCGCCTCCCGGTCCAGCCCGGCCACCGGCCCGACAGCCTGACCGGTCATGTCCGGCCCCGTCCCGAGCTGCTGGCCGGTCCGCTGCGCGGTGGCCGCGTGGCCAGACGCCCCGCTGGCCACGTCCGGCCCGGTCACCGGGCGGCCGTCCGGGCCCAGCTGGTGGCCGTGGGCCTCGACCTCGTCGAGCATGTCCACCAGCCGCTCGACCCGCTCCGCTCCCCACGCGGCCACCGCCGCCGGCCCGGCCTCCGCGCCCTTGGCCTTGCGGGTGTCCAGGGTGGCCATGTCGGCCATCGCCTTGCGCGCCGCCGCGTCCGGCTCCCG
This sequence comes from Pseudonocardia sp. Ae717_Ps2, assembly GCF_001932475.1. NCBI lineage: Bacteria > Bacillati > Actinomycetota > Actinomycetes > Pseudonocardiales > Pseudonocardiaceae > Pseudonocardia > Pseudonocardia sp. Ae717_Ps2. Next base: position 6,650 of record NZ_MCIS01000011.1, on the reverse strand, counting down.
GCCGTGCCGTGACCGGTACTCCGCGGCCAGCTCCTCCACCCGTGCGGTCACCTGGCCACGCCGGGTGGACGCCTCGGCCATCAGCTCCGGGTCCACCCCGACGATCTCCCGCGCGACGCCGTCCGGGCGCAACGCGAACCGCGCCCCGGTCGCCTCGGTCGTCAGCTGCTCCAGCGCCCGCTCGTACGCGGTCGCGATCGCCTCTTTCACCCCGCGGAACGCCGACCCGTCCAGCGCCCGGACCTTCCCGTCCGCCGTCGTGGTGCGGTTCAACAGCCCACCGTGGGTGTGCAGCTGCGGCTCGTTCTCCCGGCTCGTCGAGTGCCCCCACAGGGTCCACACCGTGCCGCGGCCGGCCTCATGCTTCCCGACCGACTCGTTCCCACTGGTCGTGCGCCCATGCCAGCCCGTGCGGGTCTGCGCCAGGTACTGCTCGCCGTAGGAGACGGCGATCTCCACCGCCCGCTCGTGCGCCCCGCGCACCGCCGCGGCCTCGCCCTCCGCCCCGGCCGCCAGCAGGGCCGCGTAGTAGACGCTGACGCTCTTCGGCGCGGAGAACGTGAAGTCGTAGTAGGCGACGCCCTTCCGGCCGTCAGTGACCGACTGTTCCCGCAGCTCACGCTCCCGCTCCGGCGTGACCAAGCCACCCGGCTCCTTCGCGGCCAGGGCCTGATACCGCTGCTCCGCCGTTCGGTACGTCGGCGGCCGCCGGCCCAGGAACTCCGGCGCCTCCTCCGTCGACTCTGGGCGCCGCAGCTGCCCGAACACCGCCCGCACATCATCCGGATCAGCGACGTCCCCGGACCGCGCCGCCAGGCCCATCGCCTCCAGCCCCGAGCCGAACCAGTAGCCCTGCGGCTCCCCGTGCACCACCGCGGCGTCGAAGTACGCCGGGCCCTGACCGTCACGCTCCGCGCCCACCGCGGCGGCCCGCTCGGCGCTGTGACCCCCTCCGTTCCCGGCAGTGCGGTCCAAGTCCTGGACGTGCTCGTGGTCCGTGCACCCCGACCCGCGAATCAGGTACTCCACCGCCCCGGCGGAGATCGCGGTGATGCGGAGCATGATCGACATCATACCGGACCGACCCAAGATCACAAACACTATGCATAGGTGTGTGGCAGTAGCAGTAGGTAGTGGAAGTGGAGGTGTTGAGTCTTAGAGGTTGAGAGATGGGTTGTACAGGAGGTGTGTCTGAAGAGATGGGTCGACGAGGTGTCGGGAGGGATGCAGGAGGAGTGGATCGTGAGGAGGTGAGGACGTAACGGAGCGCAGAAAGTAGGCAGCGCGGTGCGCGGCAAGCAGTTACGGCGCGTGGCCGGTCGCGCGCCGTCGACTTGGCGGCGGGGCCTGCGCTGGCGGCGAGCCTCGCGCGCGATCGGAACTTGTCGGGGGTGCAGAGGACGCTCAGGCCGCGACGCCACGAGCGTCGCCCGACGACAGGAGGACACGATGGCCACCCGCTGGGGACCCTGGCAGCTCACCAACAACGGCGACGCGCTCACGCTCGACCCGAGCGGCGCCACCCTCGCCCACGACTGGATCGACCTCACCCGCTGCACCACCGCCGCCGAGACGCTCGACGCGATCGTCCCACGCCTCCCGCCACGCCCCCGACGGCGGCGAGCGCGACGACGCCTACATCGCCGGGCTCGTCCGCGCGATCGACGACATGCTCGACCCGATGGCCAACCTGTGCTCCGGCGGCCAACCCAAGACGCTGTCGCCGCGGCGCCTGCGCAGCATTCTCGACGACGGCGGCGCACGATGACCCGCGCGCTCCCGACCACGAGATCCTCCGCCAGCGCGAACCACACTGGCGCGAGCAGGGCTGGACCGCGCGGGAGGGTCGCCGAAGCGCGGGAGCACGCGCTGCTCGGCACCGACCCGCCGTGCCTGCGTGAGCCCCGCGACATCTGGGAGCTGGTCCACGAGATGAGCGGGCACCTCGACACCCGGCGATCCGCCCGCGACAAGAGCGCCGACCTCGACGTCGACGACCTCGAACTCGCCCCGTAGGACGGCCCCTGCCCCAACAGGACAGTACGGGCACGCGCGAACGCGCACAGCCCACGTGCATAGGTCGTCCCACCCGACCGCGCCGACCAGCACGACCTGGCGCAGACCAGCGAGGTACATACCGTGGCCGACGTGACCACCGACCAGGACCCGGCAACGGGCGCCGTCCCGACCCTGCGGGACCGGATGCGCGCCGCCGGTATGTCCGATGAACGGATCGCCTACCACGCCGAGGCGAACGCGATCGCCCTCGACGGCGAGCTGGCCCGCGGCCTGGACCAGCCCGCGCCGCCCGGGACCCGTTGGCACTTCGTCGGCCGTTGACACGGGGGCGTCAACGGCCGACGAACGTGGAATGTCGGTGGCCCGCCGTACGGTCACCGGCATGTCCGAGCCCCCTGAGCGACGCGACCCGGCGTCCTCGACCGACAGCGAGCGGCCGGCCGCTACCGACCGGAGTGTGCCTGGCGAGCGGCGTGTCCCGGTGGAGAGCCGGGACGTGGCGGTCCGGCTCACCGGAGCGGACCGGCCCGGCCCACCAGTTGTGTTCCTGTCGGGGCTGACCGGCTCGCACTCCGAGTGGGAGGGCGTTGTACCGCTGCTGCCGGACAGCCCGCTGCTGACCTACGGCCGCCCCGGGCTCGGCGGTAGCGACCCGCTCCCGCACGAGGAGCGGCAGCGCGACGACCCGAGCGACGTCGCCGAACACCTCCACCAGGTCCTGCGCGCCACCGGGCTCCCCGGCCCGTACGTGGTGGTCTCCCACTCGATCGCGGGCTGGTTCGCCGACCGCTACGTCGCCCGGCACCTTGAGGACGTGGCCGCCGTGGTACTCATCGATCCGACGAACTTCACCTCGTGGCCCGACGAGAGGACCGGCCTGGCCGACGGCGGGCCCGGCGGGTTCCAGCTCGAATGGCAGGCGAGCTTCGCCGACCTCGAATGCCCGCCCCGCCGCCCACCCGGCGGCGCCGTAGTGATCAGCACGGCCGTCGGCGCTTGGGTCCGGAAACCACCGAAGAGCCCCTGGTACGCGCCGCTGACGCTGGGTCAGGCCGACCGCGCGGTGGCAGCACGACCAACGGGGCCTGGGCCGCTCGACTGCATGCAGACCACGTCATCGCCCACGCACCGGAGCACCTGATCCAGCGAGCGCAGCCCGCTGCTCGTCGCCGTGTGCGTCACCGCAGCGGTGCGCGCGGTCCGCGCAGGCGTCGCGGTGGCCCTTGACCCGAGCATGGTCTCGACAGCAGGCGGGACGCTCGTCTCCACCGGTTCAGCCGCCGCACGATGATCAGGAGCGGTTCATCCGCAGTTCTGTCCAACAGCACCTCGGCGCGGGCGCGGGCGGCCGCGGGACGGCACAGGGCCCGCCCCGGCGTACGAGACCGGCGGCGGGCCCTGGCTGGAAGGTCGTCCGAGCTGCTCCGGCCCCGGGAGTCCGGCTCCGGCGAGGAGTGCAACCTCGACGCGGAACGCAGGCGAACGAACCTTCCGACGATCACTTTGCACGGCCCTGCGTGACCGGGCAAGGGCGTTCGGCCGCCGGATTCGACCGGTTCCGAGCAAAGCCGTCTTAACCCTCGGGAGCTGATACGCTAGCGCCTCGGTGTGGCACTCTGCGCCTCATGATGGAACGTACGCTTGCGCATGGGATAGAAGCAGGTCAGTGCACTGAACTATGGAGTGCTCAGAGTGCAAAGGATAACCGTGGATGCCATCGAGGATACGGACGAGGCGCTAGCGTCGCGAGTTCTCGAAGCCGGCCCCGGAGGGGCACCGGAGGCGGCGGTCGACGAGACCGGCCCCGCGGTCGGCGGGACCGCCGCCGACGCCGGGGAGGAGTTCGCCAAGCGCCTCGGGGCCAAGCGTCGAGAGGCCGGCGCCCCGGTCCGGAACTGGTTCGTGGCCAACGACAACCCCGACGTCCGACCCCCGCTGGCGCAGCTGCTCAGCTCCGGGCGCACCGGGGGCGGCGGCCGCGGCGGGCAGCTGCGCGTCAAGCTGTACCTGTCGCTGCTCTGGATCTGCGCCGCAGCTCCGTACGAGACGGTCCGGCCGGGCCGGGCGTGGCCGGCCTGCTCGGGCTCGACGACCCGGAAGTCAACGGCGCCCGGCGCGTGCAGGCAGCGATGCGGACCTGCGGGCCCGGAACATGGTCACCACCCGGGACCGGGGCGGCTGGCCACCGCGGTCACCCCGCTGATCGAGCACGGCACCGGTGCGCCGTACAGCTCCCCCTCCGAGATGCACAACCAGCTCCGCCAGCACGGCGCGTCGAACGACCAGCTCGCAGGCCACCGGTACTTCCGGCTGCCCTCCGCGGTCTGGACCCAGCGGACTGCTCAGCCGACTCTCCGGGCCCGGCCTGGCGATGCTGCTCGTGCTGCGCTGCGAACAGCAAGGCCGGGATGGGACGCCGGTGTGGTTCTCCCCCGAGCGCGCAGTGAACCGTTTCGGCCTGGCCGAGAGCACCCGCCGCCAAGGCCTCGCCGAACTACGGGAGCTTGGGCCTGGTGACCACCGCCAGCCAACGACTCTCGGAGAGCGGCGACTACATCGACGTCTACCGCCGCCGGAAGGTCCACACCCTCACCTTGGCCGCCGCGACTGCAGCCGGCACGGCGACCGCTAGGGTCGACGGCCGCCCGACGATCGGCGAGTTCATGGCCGGTCAGGGGTGAGCGGGCCCACCCACACCGGCTGCTCCGAGCAGTCGGTCTCGGCGATCACCAGCCGTGACAAGCGCTGCCTCCAGCAAGCACCAGTAAGCACCCTACCGGCCGGTAATCGAACATAAGAGCAGTTAGCGGCGAGCACGAGCAGGGGAAACACGGACCCCGTCCGTTATCCGGCCAGCAAGCACCCGAAATGTCCGATCATGCAGTGACGGACTGGATAGTTATGCGGCTACGGACGGCGACGCGGGCGAGCCGCGATGCGACCGGGGGTGCTTCCGGCGGAAGCACTCTGGCGGGCCGCGGCCGGTGGGTAGCGGCCAGGACCGTGGGTCGTTCATGCTGCGGTGCTGCAGGACCCGGTCCCGACGCTTCCCCCGGCGGGTCCGGTCGACCACTCGACGGCTCGACACCAGGGGGACGAACGTGGCAACCGACCATCACGCCGCCGACTCACCGGCGCTCAGTACACCGACATCGGTCCGGGAGCTGAAGGACGTCGTGCGGGCCGCGGCGTTCGGGCTGCGTCACGCGGCCACCCAGGGCGCCTACCGAGGCCTGCAGCGACCCGAGCGGGCCTACGCCCTGGCCTCGGTGCTCGACCTGTTCGAGATCCGCTGGGCCGAGCAGGACCCCGAGGTGCTCGACGAGCTGCTCCGCTGCTGCCGGGTGCTGCTGACCCCCGATGCTGCTGCCTGCGACGGCGGACCGCTCCCGGCGGTCGAGCTCGAGCGGTGACACTGACACGTCAACGCGTGCGCGTCCGCGAGTACGTGTTCGCGATCGTGACCGGTTGCCGTGCGATCGGTGATCGTCGGCGGCGCGGTGGCCCATGCTCCCGGCTATGCGACCTCGACACCTTGCGCTCGCGGTAGCCGCGGCCGTCGTGATGGCGACGGCGGTCACCACGGCTGTGACGGATCCGAGCGGTGCCGGAGTGCGGCCTGCGCGGTGAGCGAGACCTATCCGCCGCGGTCACGGCGACGCTGGGCAGTGGCCGGGCTCCTGGCCGCTGGTGCGCTGGTGGTGTGGCTGGTCGCGGGTGCGCCGTGGTGGGCGCCGGCCGCTCTGCTGGCCGGTGGCCTCGCCGGTCGTTTGATGGCCGCGCTGTTCCCGGCCCGCTACCGGGTGGCCGCGGTCCGGATCGGAGTGCTTGCTGCCGCGGTGTGGCTCGCCATCGGTCTGTCCCCGTCGGGCTGGGCGGTGGTCGCGGGCCTGCTCGCGCTCGCCGGGCTGGTGAGCATGCCGCCACAGCCCTCCCCAGCGCAGCTGGCGCCGGGCGGATGAGGCTGGCCCTCGGGACGACGGCCACGGTGCTGCTGGTCGGCGGCGGAGTAGGGACGCTCGTCGAACGTGACCTGGCCGCCCGGGACCGGGCCGAGATCGACGCGCACGCCGGTGATCTGTCCCGGGCGCAGATGCTGCCTGCGACGCCGGCCCGCGCGGTGCAAGCGCTGCTGCTGCGCGCGATCGCCGAGGACGACCCGCGGGCGGTCTGCTCCGCGTTTTCCGCCGCCGCGACGGCCGAGCTGGCCACCCTCACGGCGGCGTGGACTGCGCGGACGCCGTCCACCGCCTGCACACCCAGGTCCGCGACCTGGCCCGCTACCCCCGCCCGACCGCGGTTCGGTCACCGAGTGGATCGCCCCGGACGGCCAGTCCGGCGCTGGGAACGGGTGCGCGCTCACGTGGACGGGTCTGCCGAGGCTCCTCGATCCCGGCACGGCCGCGGCGCCGCGCCGGCGGGCCCGTATCCGGGGGTACTGACCGGGCAGCGCCAGCTCGGCCAGGGCTACCTCGTGACCGGCTACCGCCCTTGCTGACACACCACGGACCCGGCCGGATCCGGCGCGGGCCGAGTAGTTCTACGGCTCCTGCGCCGACATCGGAGCTGATGGAATGCGTCCTGAACGACCTCAGCCCGGAACGGCGCCGTCGGAGGTCTCGACGTGGGTG
>NZ_MCIS01000002.1:0-89647 GCF_001932475.1 Pseudonocardia sp. Ae717_Ps2 | reverse complement strand
TTCTGGATCATCACGCTCACACTGATGTCGCTCGGGTGGTCACCGACACGCTGCTCGCTTCCCTCAGTTCCCTCGGCTTCCGCGTCGGTTGTGGTGACCTCTCCGGTTGTGGTGACCGCGCTGCTCGTGGTGACGTCGGGGATCCCGCGGACCGCCCGACCGGCCCGGCCGGCGCCGGGTGGCCCGGCAGGCGCGGGTGGCGCGGCGCCGGCCGGTGCTGTTGGGTCGGGCGCTGCTGGTTCTCGGAGTCGTCGGGGGCCGGCCCGGCGTGGCGTCGCCCATGACGGGGATGTCCCTCTGGCGTTGTGGCCGCTCGCCGACCCTGCCGGCCCTGCTGACTCCGGTGGTGAGGTCGCGGTGGCCGTCCCGTCTGTCCCGGCGGTGTCTGCCTCGGCGGTGTCTGTCCCGTCGGTGGGGGCGGTGCGGGCGTGGGCGCAGGCTCAGGGGTATGCGGTGGGTGCTCGGGGGCCGGTTGTCGGGGCAGGTGCGGGATGCGTATCTGCGGGCGCATCCGGAGTTGACCGATCCCGGTCGTGGTGGGCTCGGTCCGGGCTGATCCGCTGTGCCCGGACCCGCCCCCGGGGGTCCTGGGGTTCTGGATCGTTTCCAGTTTTATGGGGCGGGTGTAGAGCCGCCGGTTCGGGTCGGAGCCGGCACCAGTGAGCGTTTTTCGTCCTGGTTGACGACACCAAGAGACAGGCGCTCGCTAACAGCGGAGGTGCGCGTGTGGATGCTCCTACCGCAGGTCATGCGGGCGATCATCCGGTGGGGGGACACCGCGGGAGCGTCGCTGTGACCTGCACGAACGGCAGGTTGGAAAACACTCAGTGTCTTCCTTCCTGGTTCTCAAGATCGAGCCAGTGTTCAGACCACTCCGGCAAAGCGGGGGAACCTCAGGGGATGTGGGAGAGCCCCGCTCCGGGGGTGGGCACCCTGTGCGTCAGTGCCGTGGTCCCTCGGGGCGGGGCTCTGTCTGTGTGCGGTCTGTGTGCTGTTGGTGGTCAGGCGAGCAGACCGCGTGGTCGCCGGGTTGGTAAAGGCTCTACCCAGCGTGCGGTGGGTCGGGGTTGTTACTTGTGGCCCTTGACGGTGTCTCCGGCGGCGCCGGTCTGGGCGCAGTTGTCGGACTGGTCGGTGACCCGAGTGTCCGGACTTCGCGGTGCCGGATCCGAGGATCCCCAGAGCGCCGGTGAGGCCGTTCGCGGCGGCGGCGTCCTCGATGGGGACCTGCAGCCCGATAGGTTGAGCGGGATGTTGTTGTTGCAGGCCTGGATCGGGACGTTGACGTTGTTGCCGTTGAGGCCGGCGATCAGGCCCTCGGCGCTCTTGTCGATCCCGTCACCGTGGTCACCGCTGTGGGTGCCGTGGGCCATGGCCACCGGCGAGAGCGCCATCAGTGATGCGGCCGAGGCGGCGACGACGATCCCGGTCTTCTTCCACATGGGGTATGTCCTCCTGGTTGTTGCTGGCACGTCGGATACGAGGGGAGCCCGTGCCAGCTGCAACGAGAGGGTTCAGGTGGGGTAACTGCAGGTCAAACACTGTCACCCGGCCCGCGCGCGGCGCGCGCGGACTGTTTCCCGCGGTCGAAGTCTCGACCACCCGTATGGGGCATTTAATCGGACACGGGACACGGTCGTGTCACGCACTGTAGTTATGTCTGGTGTGTCCTGATCTGTCCTGGTTCGGCGCAGTCCGGGGACCTCCGAGGGCCTCCGAGGGCCTCCGGGGGCGTCCGGCGGGGTCGGGGGTGCTGGGTGAGGGGGTGGGCCGGGCCCGTCGCCGGAGGGGTGGGCGGCCCGGCCCTGGTGGGCGGTCGCGGGTGGCGTGCGCTCCCCAGCGCGCCGGGTGGGTGCGACCGCTGCAGACCCGAACACCTTCAGTGTGACCTATCGCACTGCGCGGGGGAAGGGTGTTGTCGTGGGGGCGGTGCCGGGGTGTCAGGGGTGGCGGGTCAGGGCGGTGGTGGTGGTGTCGCCGGCGGGGCCCGCGCAGGGACGAGGGTGTTGTTGGTGATGTCGGCGTGGCTGGTCTGGGTGAGCCAGTCGGCGATGGGGATGTTCTCGCAGGTCATGAGGGTGGTCGGGTTGGCGGTGGCGGTGAATGTGCCGTCGGTGTGGACGCCCCAGGTGCCGGTCAGGTGGTTGCAGCCGTCGGAGCCGGTCCAGTGTCCGTCGGGGGTGAACTCGACGAACGCTCGTCCTGCGGTGGTGTCGTCCGCGGGGGTCCAGTGGCCGATCAGGGCCTGCCTGCAGGGGATGCGCGGAGGGGGCGCCGGTCGGCATCGGCAGCGTGGTCGGGGCAGTCGGGTCGGTCGGTGTGGTGAGTGCGGCGGGTGTGGCGGGGAGGGGCCGACGGCGTGGGGGCCGTCGGTGTCGGTGGTGGTGGTGTCGGGTCGGGGCACGTGGACTCCTGCGGTGGGGTGCGGGGGCTGGTGCTGTCCGGGTTCCCAGACCTCGTAGTAGGGCTGCTGGGCCGCGGCGGGCTGGGTGGCGGCGGCGGTGGCGGTGCTGGTGGTGAGTGCGCCGGCGGTGGTGAGGGCGGCGGCGGCGAGGAGTGCTGCGGCACCGGCGCGTCGTGTGCGGGAAGTCGTGTGCATGGGTTTCACCTAAACACGGTTACTGACGGGTAGGTCTGGTCGACGGTAGGTGACCGCGACGCCTGCGGCGGAGCGGGGTGGGTGTCCGCCTGCGGCGGAGCAAGTTAGGTGTTTTCTCGGAGAAAACACTGACAGGGGGTGGCGGTGTGAGATTCTCGGCCGGAAGTGGAGGGGGTCTGGATGTCTCTGGCTGGCCGAACTCGCCGATCTCGGGCTGAAGGCGGGCGTCCGCACCGGACGACTGTCTGGTTCTCGGATTGGGAGATGGCTCGAGTCGAGGTGGCTGCTGCGTCGGCGGCTATGGCTCCGGGTGCGTGGGTGGGTGAGGCGGCGGTTCGGGCGGCGGAGCCGCCTGAACCGGTGGTTCCTGGTGGGCGGGTCTCGGCGGGTTCGGCTGGTGCGCGGATGCAGGAGTTGATGGGGCTGCGTTCGGAGTTGATGGAGGATCGGCGGGTTCTGCGCAACATCGGGGGGAACCTCAACGACATCGCTCGGGTCGCGAACACCGATGGGGTGCTCGAGTCGACGGTGGGGCAGGTCGTGGCGATGGTGGCGCGGTTGGTGGAGCGGGTCGACCGGACCGTGGCCGAGGTGGACCGGCAGGTCAACGGTGCGGCGGCGCAGCTGCGGCGGTCGGGGAGCCGACGGTGATCGCGAAGGTGAGCCGTGGCTGGCGGGTCGAGGGGCTGGTCCGTTACCTGATGGGGCCGGGGCGGTTCAACGAGCACACCGGGCAGCGGGTCGTCGCGAGCTGGGACGGGGCGCCGGAGAAGTATCAGCCGGCGCAGGACGTCGCCGGTGGATGGGATCTGCGCGGTCTCGTCGATGCGGTCGGTGCTCCGGCGGTCGCGGCGGGGGTCGGGTTGCGGGAGCCGCGCGCCGAGGCCGGCGGCCGGGTGCGGCGGGGGCCGGTGTGGCACTGCTCGTTGCGCAACGCGCCGGGTGATCCGGTGTTGTCGGATGCGCAGTGGGCTCAGGTGGTCGAGGACCTGATGGATCGCACTGGGATCGCGGCACGGGGTGAGCTCGATGGCTGTCGTTGGGTCGCGATCCGGCACGCCGATGACCACGTGCACGTCGCGGCGGTTCTGGTGCGTCAGGAGTCCGGGAAGCGGCTGCACCCGTTCCGGGACTTCGTCCGGGCGCGCGAGACGTGCCGGGACTGGGAGCGGAAGCTGGGGTTGACGCCGACGGCGGCTGCGGATCGCAGCTCGGTGACCGGGCCGACGCAGGCCGAGCAGGAGAAGGCGCTGCGCCGGGGTGTGGAGGAGACTTCGCGGGAGTGGCTGCGACGGATGTCGCGGGTCGCGGCGGTACAGGCCAGGGACCCGGAGGGGTTCGTGGCTGCGTTGAAGGACCTCGGTGTGCTGGTGCGCGCCCGCAGCTCGGAGGAGCCGGCGACGGGGCAAGGTGCGGCGATGGTGGGCTACTCGGTCGCCGCGCCGGGTGATCTGACCGCGGCGGGGCAGCCGGTGTGGTTCTCCGGGCGGACGCTGGCCCGAGACCTGTCGTTGCCGAACCTGGAGCGGCGGTGGAGCTCGGCGCCGCCGCCGGCACCGGTGGTGGGTGGTGCTCCGGGGCGGACGTATCGGGCGTCGGTGAGTCCGCAGGAGCGGGTGGCGGCGATCGATGATGCGGTCTCGTCGATGGAGCATGCCACCGCGACGTTGGCATCGGGCGAGACCGGGGTGGGTGCCGACGGGATCGCGCACGCGGCCGGGGACATGCTCTGCGCGGTGGGGGTGGTAACGGGCCGTCAGGACCCGGACGGGCGGGTCCGGAGGGAGGCGGGCAACGACCTCGACCGAGCGGCCCGAGTGCCGGAGCAGGTGCTGCCAGCACGGTGGTCGCCGGTGGCTCAGGTGCTGCGGCAGTCGGCGTGGCGGCTGGCGTCGGTGCGAACGGTGGGCCGCCACGGTGAGGGCGACGGGGCCCGGTTGGTGCTGGCGCTGGCGACGTTGGTCGCCGAGATCGCAACACTGCGGGAGACGCAGTCACGGCTTGCGCAGGCCCGGGCGGCGCACCGCAGCTGCGGAGCGCTGCAGGCATCGGCCCGCAGTAGCGCGGCACGAGCGGCCGCGAGCGGGCCGGCCCGCGGAGGCGCGGCCCGATCGGCTGGGCAGCGCCCGCCGGCGTCGGCGACGGGGCCGGCGAGGTCGTCGGGACTTCACGAGCCGACGTATCAGGAGAAGCAGAGGCGAGGGAGAGGACGGTGACGGGGCCGGTCGACCAGGACGTTCCGCTGCTCGGTCTCGGTCGGGACCAGGTGCAGGCATGGACGCAGTTCATGCTGGTGACCGCGAACGCGGTACGGCAGTACCGGGTCAACCAGGAGCGGGCGGCGTGGAGCCAGGAGTGGGCGGCTGCACGGGCGACCCAGCGGTACTCGAACGACCTCGATCCGTGGGTGCGGGCGATGGTTGAGGCCGACGAGTCCGCGTTCCAGGCGGCGCGACGACGCGACCCGTCCAGCTTCGAGGACAAGACAAGCGGTGAGAAGCAGTTCGGCTGGGTGGTGCACACGACGACGGGGCCGATGCCGGAGGACTCCCCGTCGGGGATGCACGGTGCATGGGGTCTGTGGGCGGACGGCTGGCTTGCTGAGAAGAAGCTGTCGGTGTTCGTGGTCGCGGACAAGGAGACTGCTCTGCGGTTGCGTGACGAGGTCACCGAGGGAGAGCAGCGGACCCTCAAAGACCTCGGCGAGCTGGGCACCTACGGACACATGCGGGCCGTGCACGCCCGCACGGAGGTGCGTGAGGAACCCTGGCAGTTGCGGGTGCGGGTGTGGGGGAACCTGTGTGAGGTCTGGCCGAACGACTTCGATTTGGCTGCGGCGGTGATGACGCCCAGCCCGTACTGGAATGGGGATGGCGGCTCCGAAGAGCAGAGGTACGGGGCGATCGACAGGTTGGCCACGAGGCTGCGCGGGTTGGAGGACCGCGGATACTCGATGACCGATGTCGTGAGGCGGCTCGATCTTGGTGCGGTTCGCCAGCAGTACGAGGTTGTGGAGTGGCATCTGCTGGCTGACTTCGTGGACCGGATGGTGCAGCGGACGGCTGACCAGTTGCAGGTTGTCGACGCTGATCCGGTCGATCCGGTCGTGGCCAGGGAAGTCGATGAGGCGCTGGACAGAGGTCTGAGGGACGCGGGTGTTGCACGCGACGGGGTGCTGCGGAGTGAGTACTTCGATCAGCTGCGGGCGCAACTGACTGATTTGCGCTTCGCCGGCCGGGATCTTGATGCTCTGCTAGCGGATCTTCCGGCGGAGAAGATCAGCCAAGCCCAGTATCCCGCGGCGTATCTGCGGGCGGTGGTGGAGGAGCGCGCCCGCTCGGTTCCGACGGGTGGGCCGAGTACCTATGAGCCGGGCCGGGCGGCGGGGGAGACCGCGGCCGGGATCCACCGGAGCGGATCCGATCTGGGGGAGGCCGAGCGGATGATCCGTCGGCACTTCTCCGGGCGGTCCGCAGACGCGGTGATCAGCTGTCGGGCGTGGCCTGGTCTGGCCAAGCAGCTACTCGTGTGGAAGGAGCAGGGCGCACCGATCGCGCAGGAACTCACGCAGACCGCGCTGTCGGTCGAGTCGCGTCTTTCGTCGCGGAAGACCCCGGCCTCGTACGTGAAGTCGGTGCTGCGGCGCGGCATCGAGTTCCGCGAGCACCAGGCCGCGGAGGCGGGCGAGTCGGAGCGGTCGCGCCGCGACGCCGCCCATGCTGCCCGGGTGCGGGAGGCGAGCAGGGGGTACGGGGCGTCGTCGAATGGTGTGATCACCGAGGAGATGTGTGACGGCGTGCCGGAGCCGCCGTTCGACATCTACCAGCTCGATCCGACCAACGCGGTCGATCGTGCCGCGTTGGAGATGGCGCGTGGGGCGGGGACGGTCGAGGACGACGACTACATCGAGCAGATCCTGCTCGCCCCGGACCCGGGAGAGGTGTGGATGCGGTTCAACCGGGCCGACGGGGCGCGGGGTCGTGCTGATCAGGCTGAGGAGTGGGCAGAGGTGCAGGCTCGGACGCTCGATGACCCGGATACCCGGCCGAGAGAGGAACTCATCGGCCAGGCCGAGGTCGAGGCCGGTGCCGAGCAGCGCCGCGCCGACCGGGATCGCGCGCTGGCCCACGCCGAGGAGACCGGGGCACCGACCGCGGCCGCGCTGCGTGTCGAGGTCGCGCACCGGCCGCCGTCGACCGTCCCGGATGCGGCAGTCCCGGATGCGAGGGCGGCGCGGCCGGGGCGGGCCGAGGTGCAGTCGCCGCCGAGGTTCGAGCCGCTGCAGCTCCCGCGGGGGCCCCGCCCGACCCGCTGAGCCGGGCGGGTCTGACCGAGAAGCGGGCCGGGCGCCCGGGGCGCACAGCCCGAGGGAGTGGGGAGGGAGTCTGAGGTGGGGGGTGTCTGGGTTGATCGGTCGCAGCGGGCACATTGGTCACAGCGGTGTGCTGTGGGGCTGTGAACTGGGGTTTTGCTCGGGAGTGGCTGTGACCGATGGCGTGGTTGTGCTGTGACCGATCCTTGCCGATCGGTCACAGCACGCTGCTGTGGGGGTCCTGACCGTGCTCCCGGCGCCTTGGTAGGCCTTGTCCGCCCACGCCTGGATGTTCTGGCTGGTGACAGCCTCGATGACGCCGGTACGGCGGGCGGCGGTCAGATCGTGGGTGGACCCCGGTAACGGTGGGGCCGCCCACATCAGTCGGCCGAACGGATCAGCGAGGACCTGGACGTTCATCCCGTGCCGGCGATGGCGCCCGGAGTAGAAACGGCGTTGCCCGGCTACGCGGTCGATCGGGACCAGGGTCCCGTCCAGCAGTACCCAGGCCAGCGCCCCGATTCGATGGCTGACCTGGTCGATGTTTTCGGCCCGCGCAGCGAGCAGGGACAGGGTGTCGTGGACGTAGCGCCAGGCGGTGCTGATCGCGACCCCGAACCCGACAGCAAGCCGGGCGTAGGTGTCACCGTTGCGCAGATACGCGAGGACGAGCAGGGCCTGGTGGCCTGCGGTGAGCCGCCACCACCGACCCGTGCTATCCCGCCGACGGCGCCGGATCAGCGTGCTGAGCTGGGTGAGTGTGTGGGTCGACAACGCGATCGCAGCAGGGTAGGACAACACGACGAGGCTCCCGGTCAGGATGGTCGATCTTGGTCGACTGCTGTCCTACCGGGAGCCTCACCCAGCCCCGCTACCCCCCAACGGGCCGCTGACCAGCGAACTCACGATGGAAAAGGCTCAGCGTAAAAACACGCGGTGCGGCGCATCAGGTCGCGAGTGGCGCGGGCCGCACAGTGTGGATCTTGACAGTGGTTGAAGTGTCGGGTTTCAGTTGGTGAGTGAGGATTCGGAAGTTTGCGCGTCAGGTGGCTGTGTCGGTGGGAGTGATGGGGGCGGTGGTGGCGGGGTCGTTGGTTCTTCCTGCGTCTCCTGCGTATGCGGGTGTTGATCATGTGATGCGGTGTCCGGGTGAGGATGCGGCGTGGCCGGCGATGTGTCCTGATGCGATGGATATTGATCGGGCTCGGAATGTGACGTCGGTGAGTTTCGATGTTCCGCCTCGTGCTACTGCGTATTTGACGGTGACGATGGAGCAGGAGGATGGCTTCGCGCGGAATGAGCGTACGGTGTCTGTGATGAATGCTATCGATGATATTCAGCGGATGCAGTGGTCGGTCCCTCCGTATGATCGGGATATGACGTTCAGGATTGTTCGGGTGGAGTTGCATTTCTCGACTCCGCGATAATGCGGTCGGGTTGTGGTGGGTGCGTGATGTCCACTGAGTGTTTTCCAGCCTGCCGTTCGTGCAGGTCACAGCGACGCTCCCGCGGTGTCCCCCCGCCGGATGATCGCCCGCATGACCTGCGGTAGGAGCATCCACGCGCGCACCTCCGCTGTTAGCGAGCGCCTGTCTCTTGGTGTCGTCAACCAGGATGAAAAACGCTCACTGAGCCTTTCCCGGTAGGCGGTTGATCATGTTGTGCGGCCGTGTTCGATGTGGAGAAGGACGAGCGCGGCGGCGGCGATGTGGCCGATCCGCCACGGGCGCAGGCTGACCCGGCGTAGCGCTTTGAGAGTGGTCTTGAGTAGCGAGTTCCCGCGCTCGGTGGTGGCCCGGACGGCGGAGTGGAGCATGTTCACCGTCTGCTGGTCGACGTTGAGCCGGTCGCCGTTTGGTCTGTGGGGCTTCTTCGTGATCGGGCAGGCCAGTCGGGTGGTCTCGCCCTCGTAGCCCAGGTCGGGGAGAGTGACGTGCTGCTGGTCGGTCCAGGCGTCGAGGGCGGGCAGCAGTTCGGGATGGGCGCGGGCGCAGGTGGTGTCGTGCTCGCGGCCCGGCCGTCGAGCAATCGTCAAGACCTGTGGATGGAGATCTTTTAGGCGGCTTCGGTGTGGGTGTGGTCGTCGGGTCGTTCAACGAGTCGTCCGGCTTCGAAGACTGCTCCGGCGCGGACGAGCGCGACCAGGTGCGGGCCGTTGACCGCGCGCCAGCGGTCCTGGGCGGCTTCGATGAGCTTGAACGCCATCGCCAGCCCGGCCGCGCGTGAGCCCGGCCTGCGGGTGACCCGGGTGCGGTGGTGGACGGTCGCGAACGTGGACTCGATGGGGTTCGTGGTGCGCAGGTGGATCCAGTGCTCAGCGGGGAAGTCATAGACCGCGAGCAGTACATCGACGTCGTCGGTGACCTTCGCGGCGGCCTTGCCGAACTTCGCCCCGTAAGCGGCTTCGAACGCGCGTACCGCGTCCAGGGCGTGGCGGCGGTCTTCGGCGTTCCAGATCTCTGCCAGCGCCTTCTTCGCCCCCGGGTGCGCACTCTTGGGCAGTGCGGCGAGGACGTTGGCGGTCTTGTGGACCCAGCAGCGCTGCTCACGGGTCTCGGGGAACACCTCCCGTAGCGCGCCCCAGAACCCGAGCGCGCCGTCCCCGACGGCCAGGACGGGGGTGCGCATGCCGCGCCGCGCGCAGTCGCGCAGCAGGTCCGCCCAGGACTCGGTCGACTCGCGGTAGCCGTCGGCGAGGGCGACGAGTTCCTTGTGCCCGTCGGCGCGGACCCCGATCAGCACGAGCAGGCACAACTTGTGCTCGGCGAGGCCGATGGTGACGTGGATGCCCTCGGCCCACACGTACACGTAGTCCACCCTGGACAGGTCCCGGTGGGAGAACGCCTGCTGCTCGGTCTTCCAGGTCTCGGTCAGCCTGGTGATCGTCGATGAGGACAGGCCCGCGCTGGGGCAGTTCCTCGGCTCCACGGCCGGGCTCTCCGCGGCCACAGTCACGAAGCTGACCCAGACCTGGAAGGCCGAGCAACGCGCCTTCGCCGCCCGCGACCTGTCCGGAGTGGACTACGTCTACCTGTGGGCCGACGGGATCCGCGTCAACATCCGCCTCGCCGAGCACAAGCTGTGTCTGCTCGTGCTGATCGGGGTCCGCGCCGACGGCCGCAAGGAACTCGTCGCTCTCGCCGACGGCTACCGCGAGTCGACCGAGTCATGGGCAGACCTGCTGCGCGACTGCGCGCGTCGCGGCATGCGGGCCCCGGTACTCGCGATCGCCGACGGCGCGCTGGGGTTCTGGGGCGCGCTGCGCGAGGTCTTCCCGGCCACGCGGGAGCAGAGGTGCTGGTTTCACAAGATCGCCAACGTGCTCGGCGCCATGCCGCGCTCCGCCCAACCCGGGGCGAAGAAGGCGCTGGCCGAGATCTGGAACGCCGAGGACCGCCGTCACGCCCTCGACGTCGTGAAGTCCTTCGAGACCACCTACGGCGCGAAGTTCGCCAACGCGGTCTCCAAGATCACCGATGACCTCGACGAGCTGCTGGCGTTCTACGACTACCCGGCCGAGCACTGGCAGCACCTACGCACCACCAACCCGATCGAGTCCACCTTCGCCACCGTCCGGCACCGCACGAAGATCACGAAGGGGCCGGGATCCCGGGCGGCCGGGCTGGCGATGGCGTTCAAGCTGATCGAAGCCGCCCAGGACCGCTGGCGCGCGGTCAACGGCCCGCACCTGGTCGCGCTCGTCCGCGCCGGAGCAGTCTTCGAAGCCGGACGACTCGTTGAACGACCCGACGACCACCACCAACCGGAAGCCGCCTAAAGATCTTCATCCACAGGTCTTGACGATTGCTCGCAGGCGTTCGCTGACACCGCATACCAGGGCGGAGGCCCCGCGATCACCGTCCCTCACCGCCGCCGTCGCCGTGACCTCGACACCGGCCGCTACCGGCCCCTGTCAGCGAACCAGAAGGCCATCAACACCGCCCACGCACGGGTAAGGCCCTACCTGGCCTGCTGCTGTCTCCAACGCGTCGGCGGCCTCCTCGGTGGCCTGCAGCGATCCCCGCTTTCATGGGCGCCCCGTACCTCGCCCATCTTCCGGGAATGGGGAGGTACGGGCGTGTATGGCCGTGTGTGTCTGTGTGTGGGTCGGTGGAGGCTATGTGTCGTTGACCTGCTGGAGCGCGGCCAGGCGGGCGGTGAGTTCGGTGGCCTGCTGCGCGGCGAGGTGTCGGGTGACCGGCTGTGTCTGGTCGGCGCCGGCGATCAGCAGCGCGGAGAGTGCGAGGTGGCGGGGCGTGTTGCCGCCCAGGGTGGCGAGTACCTGGCCTGCTGCTGTCTCCAACGCGTCGGCGGCCTCCTCGGTGGCCTGCAGCGATCCCCGCTTTCATGGGCGCCCCGTACCTCGCCCATCTTCCGGGAATGGGGAGGTACGGGCGTGTATGGCCGTGTGTGTCTGTGTGTGGGTCGGTGGAGGCTATGTGTCGTTGACCTGCTGGAGCGCGGCCAGGCGGGCGGTGAGTTCGGTGGCCTGCTGCGCGGCGAGGTGTCGGGTGACCGGCTGTGTCTGGTCGGCGCCGGCGATCAGCAGCGCGGAGAGTGCGAGGTGGCGGGGCGTGTTGCCGCCCAGGGTGGCGAGTACCTGGCCTGCTGCTGTCTCCAACGCGTCGGCGGCCTCCTCGGTGGCCTGCAGCGATCCCCGCTTTCATGGGCGCCCCGTACCTCGCCCATCTTCCGGGAATGGGGAGGTACGGGCGTGTATGGCCGTGTGTGTCTGTGTGTGGGTCGGTGGAGGCTATGTGTCGTTGACCTGCTGGAGCGCGGCCAGGCGGGCGGTGAGTTCGGTGGCCTGCTGCGCGGCGAGGTGTCGGGTGACCGGCTGTGTCTGGTCGGCGCCGGCGATCAGCAGCGCGGAGAGTGCGAGGTGGCGGGGCGTGTTGCCGCCCAGGGTGGCGAGTACCTGGCCTGCTGCTGTCTCCAACGCGTCGGCGGCCTCCTCGGTGGCCTGCAGCGATCCCCGCTTTCATGGGCGCCCCGTACCTCGCCCATCTTCCGGGAATGGGGAGGTACGGGCGTGTATGGCCGTGTGTGTCTGTGTGTGGGTCGGTGGAGGCTATGTGTCGTTGACCTGCTGGAGCGCGGCCAGGCGGGCGGTGAGTTCGGTGGCCTGCTGCGCGGCGAGGTGTCGGGTGACCGGCTGTGTCTGGTCGGCGCCGGCGATCAGCAGCGCGGAGAGTGCGAGGTGGCGGGGCGTGTTGCCGCCCAGGGTGGCGAGTACCTGGCCTGCTGCTGTCTCCAACGCGTCGGCGGCCTCCTCGGTGGCCTGCAGCGATCCCCGCTTTCATGGGCGCCCCGTACCTCGCCCATCTTCCGGGAATGGGGAGGTACGGGCGTGTATGGCCGTGTGTGTCTGTGTGTGGGTCGGTGGAGGCTATGTGTCGTTGACCTGCTGGAGCGCGGCCAGGCGGGCGGTGAGTTCGGTGGCCTGCTGCGCGGCGAGGTGTCGGGTGACCGGCTGTGTCTGGTCGGCGCCGGCGATCAGCAGCGCGGAGAGTGCGAGGTGGCGGGGCGTGTTGCCGCCCAGGGTGGCGAGTACCTGGCCTGCTGCTGTCTCCAACGCGTCGGCGGCCTCCTCGGTGGCCTGCAGCGATCCCCGCTTTCATGGGCGCCCCGTACCTCGCCCATCTTCCGGGAATGGGGAGGTACGGGCGTGTATGGCCGTGTGTGTCTGTGTGTGGGTCGGTGGAGGCTATGTGTCGTTGACCTGCTGGAGCGCGGCCAGGCGGGCGGTGAGTTCGGTGGCCTGCTGCGCGGCGAGGTGTCGGGTGACCGGCTGTGTCTGGTCGGCGCCGGCGATCAGCAGCGCGGAGAGTGCGAGGTGGCGGGGCGTGTTGCCGCCCAGGGTGGCGAGTACCTGGCCTGCTGCTGTCTCCAACGCGTCGGCGGCCTCCTCGGTGGCCTGCAGCGATCCCCGCTTTCATGGGCGCCCCGTACCTCGCCCATCTTCCGGGAATGGGGAGGTACGGGCGTGTATGGCCGTGTGTGTCTGTGTGTGGGTCGGTGGAGGCTATGTGTCGTTGACCTGCTGGAGCGCGGCCAGGCGGGCGGTGAGTTCGGTGGCCTGCTGCGCGGCGAGGTGTCGGGTGACCGGCTGTGTCTGGTCGGCGCCGGCGATCAGCAGCGCGGAGAGTGCGAGGTGGCGGGGCGTGTTGCCGCCCAGGGTGGCGAGTACCTGGCCTGCTGCTGTCTCCAACGCGTCGGCGGCCTCCTCGGTGGCCTGCAGCGATCCCCGCTTTCATGGGCGCCCCGTACCTCGCCCATCTTCCGGGAATGGGGAGGTACGGGCGTGTATGGCCGTGTGTGTCTGTGTGTGGGTCGGTGGAGGCTATGTGTCGTTGACCTGCTGGAGCGCGGCCAGGCGGGCGGTGAGTTCGGTGGCCTGCTGCGCGGCGAGGTGTCGGGTGACCGGCTGTGTCTGGTCGGCGCCGGCGATCAGCAGCGCGGAGAGTGCGAGGTGGCGGGGCGTGTTGCCGCCCAGGGTGGCGAGTACCTGGCCTGCTGCTGTCTCCAACGCGTCGGCGGCCTCCTCGGTGACGTACAGCGACACTCGTCGCATCCCGACCGGATCGGGCTGGGCGCGTTTACCTTCCTTGCTTTTCCGTGCTTGATGCGGACTCGGGTCTTCCTGTGTATGGCTAGGTCTGGATGGTGTATGAGCAGGTGTGGGCGTGGTTGAGTCGGGGATGCTGATGCGCCGCCGCAGCACCGCGTCGGGGTCGGTGTCGCTCATGTCTGGCGGTGGCAGTGGGTAGTTCTTGCTCATGCCGTCACCGCCGTGGTCGCTCCGGCCGTCGTGCCAGGGATCTCGTTGACGGCCAGTCGGCGGGCGAGGTTGCGGAATGCCTCGGCGTTCTCGGAGTCGGGCGCGTAATCCATCAGCGGTGTGCGTTCGCGCCAGGAGTCGCGGACCTTCGCACGGTCGTGGATCACTTCGACCACGCCGAGCGGGTGGTTCTTGAACGCCTCCAGAGTGGTCGTGGCGACCTTGCCGCGGCGAGCGTCGTAGAGGTTTACCAGTAGGCCTGCGATGTTCAGTTCGATGTTCAGTGCTTCACACAGCGTGCGGACCTGGCGCAGGAGCAGGCGCAGCGCGCGGATGCTGGAGTCCTCGGCCCCGACCGGGATGATGATCTTCCCGGTGACCTCGGAGTGGCCGCCGGTGGTGCGTCGGCGGGTCGCGACCAGCGCTGAGTCGTTGATTGCGCCCAGGCTGGGAGGGCAGTCGATCACGACGTCGTCAAACACGTCGGTCAGCGCGTCCAGGAACCGCGAAAGTAGCTGTTCCCGCCCGGTCCGCGCGTACATCTGGGGTTCCAGCAGAAACATGTCGTCGCTGGTGCACAGCACGAAAAGGTTGTCGGACACCTTGTGCAGCAGGTCGCCGAGCTCGCCGGACCACTGTCCCAGTAGCGCTCGTGCCAGGTTCGCGCCTTCGGCCGGCGCCGCTGGAGCACCGATCGCCTCCGTCAGGTGTCCCTGGGGGTCGAAGTCCACCAGGAGCACCCGACGCCCCAGTTCTGAGAGTGCGCGCCCGAGGTTGATGGTCGAGGTCGTCTTCCCGACCCCGCCTTTCTGGTTCGCCACCGCATATATCCGCATGACCGAGACCCTAGATCCATACCTGCCCATACTCAATATCCACGCCTCAATACGCGTGTATGGGAGAGGGGAGTCGGTTGAAGCGGTGTTCGGTCACGTCGTGGTTGGTGTAGAGCCCGGTGTGATGGTGGTCAGGTCCAGGTGATGGTGATGACCAGCATGACGATCACCAGGACAAGCCCAAGGACAACGAGGGCGAGCCAGGAGCCCTGGTTCGCTGGCGTCGGTGCGGTTGCCGAGGCGGCGGCGCGGTGCTGGTCTTGTTGCCGTCGTCGGTCGGTGCGGCGCCGGTCAGTACGACGAGGCGGGGTGCGCAGGGCGTCGTCGAGCGCGGCTCTGGTGAACACGATGGTGGCGACCTCATCGCTGCTCTCAGTAGAGGCTGAATAGCTGCCGGGGCTGGCCCGCGTGGGTCGACGATCGCGGGAGGTGTCGCGGTGGGTGTTCATGTGCTAACTGTGCGCAATTTGTGGCTTGTTGACCAGGGTGTCTGGGGTGACGTCACCTTCATGGGGCGCTCAGCCGCTACCCCGCCTGGGATCTCGACTCGCGGGTCACCCCGCCCTGAGGGCCCCATCTGGGGAGCCTCTGACGTTCGTGAGCTGCCAGACCGCCCCATATCCCGTAGTACTCCCCCACGGACAAGGCGTGCTCCAAACACTGCCTACTGACCGGACACGCTGCACACGTCTGCTTCGCGGCGGCATCTGCCCCGGTCTTGTGAGGGCTGGGGAAGAACATCTCGGTGTCCATCGAGACGCACGCAGCCTGCCCCCACCACGATCGGGAAACAGCCTTCTGGAGCACCTCCGCGTTCTGGGGAGAGCAGGATGACCGAGCCTTCATGTCGCGGAAGGTGCCATACGTCCCCACCGCCACCGTCCCCAGGGGTCACTCGGTGTAGGTGGCTTCGCTCTGTAGCTGGCCGGCGCCGTTCTGGTGCGGCAGGATGTCTTCGTCCTCGAAGTGTTTCCGAGAGGACAGCGGTGTCCTCGTGGCGTCTTGTCTCGAACAGGTCCTCTTGCGTGGACAGGAGCTGGTGGTGGAGAACTGGGTCTCACCGTTGAGCACCGGCGGGCTGCTGAGTATCGCGGTGGGGGCGATCGCTGTTCTGCTGGTGGCGATCATCCGGTTCAAGGTGCACCCACTGCTGGCGTTGATCGTCGTGTCTGCGGCGACGGCGTTCGCGGCCCGGATCCCACCGGGCGCGGTACTCGATGTCCTCGTCGACGGTTTCGGGACGACCCTCGGGGAGGTCGCCCTGTTGGTCGGGCTCGGCGCGATGTTCGGACGGCTCGCCGAGACCAGCGGGGCCGCGCGGGCGTTGTCGGATGCCTTGGTGGCCCGGTTCACCGAACAACGGGCACCGTTGGCGCTGGGTGTGGTGTCGCTGTTGTTCGGGTTCCCGATCTTCTTCGATGCCGCGTTCATGGTGATGCTGCCGATCATCTTCACGATCGCCCGGCGAGTCGGCGGCGGTGTGTTGATCCACGCTCTGCCCGCGGCGGCGGCATTGTCCACGGTGCACGTGTTCCTGCCACCGCACCCAGGGGCAGTCGCGGCGACTGTGCTACTCGGCGCTGACGTCGGCCTGGTGATCCTGATCGGCGTCCTGGTCGCTGTCCCGACCTGGTACCTCGGCGCGTACCTCTACAGCGTCTGGATCGGGCAGCGGATCGTGCTCCCGGTCCCGGACCTGCTGACCGGCGGGCCACTGGTCGACCACGCCGCCGACGGCACAGCGCCGCCACCACCGCCGCGGCCGGGCACGGTCGTCGCGTTGCTGCTACTCCCACTGGTGCTGATCTTCGCGAACACCACGGTCGCCACTCTCGGGAAGACCGGAACGATCGATCACGCAGCAGCGTGGGCAGAAATCGTGATGTTCATCGGGTCGACCCCGATCGCACTGCTGATCACCGTGCTCATCGCCAGCCACGTACTCGGCACCAGACGCGGTCAACCCGCAGCGGTCGTGGAAGACCTGCTCGACAACGCTCTCAAACCGATCGCGTCGGTCGTGTTCATCACCGGCGCCGGCGGCATGTTCGGCGCGGTCCTGATCGCCAGCGGTATCGGTGATGCACTCGCCAAGACCCTGAGCGCGACCGGCCTACCCGTGATCGTCTCGGTGTTCGCGGTCTCAGCGATCCTGCGGATCGCGCTCGGCACCGCGACCGTCACCATCACCACCGCCGCCGGGCTCCTCGGCGCCTCCGTCGTCGCGGCCGGGCTCGGACCCGTTCAGACCGTCGCAGTCGTACTGGCACTCGCCGCCGGGTCCTCGATTTTCCCCCACGTCAACGACGCCAGCTTCTGGATGATCGGGCGCCTACTCGGTATGGACGTCCCCACCACCTTCCGCACCTGGAGCGTGATCAAAACCCTCATCTCCCTGGTCGGGTTCACCCTGGCCTGCGCGGTATTCGCCCTCGGCACCCTCACCTGAGCTCCTCGGCCAGCCGAGCCAGGCCGAGAAGAGGAAGAGTGCCGTCAATGTTTCGTTGACTTCGGAGTCGTCGAGGAGCGGCAGGCGCGGGACCCAGTGCCGGGCACACGTCATGCCGCGGTGGGGTTCGTCGCGCGGACAGCTCCGATGAATTCCTGGGTGTAGTAGGTGTGGGACCAGATGTCGGGCTCGATCTTGACTACGTCGCCGGTTTCGGGGGCGTGCAGCATCTGCCCGTTGCCCAGGTAGAGGCCGACGTGGTGGATGCCGCCGGGCTGGCCGTTGGAGGAGAACAGCACCATGTCGCCGGGCTGGATCGCGGCCTGGTCGGTGATCGCGGGCTGGAAGGAGTTCCAGATGGCCTGGGTCTGGTGGGGCACGCCGATGCCGATCTCGGCGAAGGCGTAGACCATGAGCCCGGAGCAGTCGAACCCGCCGCGGGTCGGCCCGTTGGCGTCACCACCGCCCCACACGTAGGGCTGGCCTTGCTGGGACATGGCGCGGTCGACGACGCGCTGGATCTGTGGATCGGCGGCAGGGACGGAGCTGGTCTGCGGCCCGCACTCGACCCCTTCCAACGCCCCCGCGAGGGTGGCGGCGACCTGCTCCCACTTGGCGTAGGCATCGGGGAACGCGCTGATCTGGACCAGCTGGGCGGCTCGGGTGACGGGCAGCGATTCCCACCCGGGGACTTGTAGGAGCGCGTTGTAGAACAGGCGGGCGGACTGGCGCGGGTCCATCCGGGTGGCGACGTCGCCCCAGCCGGCCTCGCGCTGCTGGAACAACCCGACTGAGTCGTGGTCGCTGCCGACGCCTTGATTGGGCAGTTCGAGCGACTGGGGGACGTTGGAGTTGGCCAGGTTCTTCAGGCTCGACTCCTGCATCGCGGTCGCCAACGCGATGACCCGCCCGTGCCGCGGGACATCCATTTCGACTCCGGTGGCCACGATCAGTCCGGCGTTGCTGACCTGCTCGGGGCCGAGTCCCTCGATCAGCTGCGCTGGATCGGCTCCCGGCGGCGCGCACACCACACCGGGTAGGCCAGGGACGAGCCGGCCGCCGTCACCTGCCACGGCCACGATCAGGAGGAACCCGAGGGACAGGACCACACCGAGCGCGAGGGCCCCGCTGGCCGCAGCTGCACGCACCAGCAAAACGTATCATTTCGGTGACTACATTAGATACATATGGATGATATTTCCTGCTTCCCAGTGCTACCGCCGTATGGTTGAGGCTGGCTATATGTGGTCGATCTTCGCGTCGAAGACGTCGAAGTATTCCGCCGGCGGGTCGAGCTGCCCGAGCTTGGTCACGAAACGCTCGGTGCCGTGGTGTCCGCCTTCGCAGGCGCTGAACGGGCCGTGTTCGTCCATCAAGGTCGCGAGCTGGCGGTCGAGGTGGTCGTAGTAGGTGGCCAGGGCGTTGCCCCGGCTGGCGTCGGTCGCTTCGGTCCAGGAGCGGTGCAGCGCGTCGAAGCGTGCGATCGCCTCCGGGTGTAGCCACCAGCTACGACACCACCGCAGGCGGCCCTTGTTCTGCGGCAGCCGGCGTTCGAGCAGCTGGGCGATGTGGTCGCGTACCCACGGGACGAGTTCACGCATGTCCAGCCCGGTGTCCGGCGGGGCGTCCTCTATCGCGTCGAAGGCCCCCTCGATGTTCTCGACTCGGTGGTCGAGTTCTCCCAGTCGGGCGGTGAGAGTCGCGTTCTCCGTGCGCAGCTGGGTAAGTGCGGCGAGTATCGCCGCCCAGTCACCGGGTGCGAGGTCGCCGCTGGGATCCGGGCCGATCATGGCCTCCTCTGTGGGGGTCGTGCTCGCGGGCGGCGAGGAGCTGGGCGAGTGGGTTGCGGGGGCCGAGCGCGGTCACCGCCGATTGGCGGACCTGGGCGGTGGCCTCGGCGGCGTGGGCGCTGATCGTGTCGGCGTCGTCTTCGCGGTACCAGGGCATCAGTTCCAGCAGCACCGGGCGGCGGCCGGTGGAGAGCAGGATGGCGTGGCGTTTGTCGAGCGAGCCCACGTCGGCGACAGTCATCACCGGTTTCTCCCGCATCGACGTCGATGTGGATCTTCCGCCGCGGCCGTACTGGTGGGAGTAGGTCGGTACCTCCAGTGGTCCGATGAGGTCGCTGATCCAGCGTGCGAACTCGGGGTCCTGCACTCCGGCGCCGACCAGTTTGATCGTGGCCGCTGACCACATTTTGTCCATCCCGGACTTGCCCCAGACCGCGACGCCCTGCTGGTAGGACTGTAGGAACGACATGACCTGGATGCTCATCGACCCGAAGTAGGAGTAGAGGTCGGGAAGGTTCGCGATGGGGCACACGTTGGCGGCCTCGTCCAGTACCGGGCGCAGCGGGGGATCGAGTCGCCCGCCCTGGGCGGTGGCGGCCTGGGCGGCGATGCGCAGCAGGTGATCGACCAGGGCGGCGACGACCGGGGCACCGCTGCCGGCGCCTTCGCAGGTGAGTAGATAGAGGGTGTCGCGGGGGACCGGGTTACCGGAGCTGTCGGTCTGGTAGCCGACCAGGAATCGCCACGGGTCGAACTCCTCGACCGGTCCCCGGGGTGGTTCCCGCCACGTCGAGGGCGGGGTGATCAGGCGGGCGACGGCCTCGGACTCCAGGGAGCCGAGGGCTGTCAGCGCGGTCTCGAACAGGCCGCCGCGAGTCTCTGCCGGTGCTTCCTGCAGACCCCGCAGGCCCTCCGCGATCTCGGTGAAGCCGCCGGCCTCCAGCAGACCGACCGGTTCATTGGCTTGGGTGGCCAGCCATGAGCGGACGTCGCGCAGGCTCTTGCCGGTGCTGCATGAGGCGGCCAGAACGAGCTGGGTGAGCAGCCGCTCGGCGCCTCTGGTGAAGAAGGGGTTGGCGTCGTTGGAGTTGCCGGCACCGACAGTGCGGGAGAAGTGGGAGACCAGATACCCGGCGTCGGCCAGGTCCTTGATGTCGGCGAGCGGGTTCCACCACCAGCTCTGCTCGACCCCGGCGATGCCCTGAGGATCCGCGACGAAGCAGCGGCCCAGCTCGGCGCGCGGCCCGATGGTCAAGGTGTAGGCGTCAACCTTGTTGCTGGTCGCAATGACCGGGCCGGGCGCGGAGAGGATCGCGGGCACGACCTGGGCAGAGGTCTTGTTCGACCGCGGCCCGGCGATCATGAGCATCACGTCTTCCTCGGAGGCATGCAGCAGCCGCGACTCGCCGACGCCGCCGAGCCGGCGCCCCAGACACAGCCCCAGGTCCCGGTTGTCGATGCGGTCGAGGCCGGCCAGGGAGGGCCGCAGCTGCTGTGCTCGCTTCCGCGCTGCACGACCGCGCATGTCACGGGTGGCGCGATGCCCTGCCATCACCGAGCGCGGTTCGCTGCGCCGAGCCGAGCGGGAACCGATCCATACCCCGCCGCCGGCGATGGGGCCGAGTGGGAGAGCCAACCCCCCGGCCAGCACGGACCAGAACACCGGGCGCGAGCCGTCGACCCCGATCAGGGGGTCGAGGGTGCCCGTCCCGGCGGCGGAGACCATCGCCCGCAGCGTCGGCCCCCCGAAGCCCGGGGCAGCCTCGGCCGCGGCGGTGGCTGCTACCCAGCAGCACGTCGTAGCCGCGAACCCTGTACCGAGGGCCCCGAGCCCGATCAGGGGGACGGCCAGCTGCTGCCACGGGATCGGCGGCGTAGGCGTGCTCATCAGGCGTGTCCGGTGCGGGGCTGCCAGGCGGTGTCGGTGTTGTAGAGGTCGCGTTCGCTGGGCATCAGTGACAGGGCGACGGGTAGTCCCATCCGTTCACCGGACTTGATCAGGTACCGGCCGCGGCCGGGGTGGGTGCTGCCCGTCATCCAGGTCGGCGGTGCGGCCCAGGCCCGTACCATCGCGGCCTCGGCTGCGGTGAGCGGGCTGATCTCGTTGATCGCGGCGAGTTCCTTGTCGGCCATGCCGCCGAGCACCATGACGCCGTTGCGTTGGGCCATGCCGCGGGCCTTGGCTCGGTCGGCCTCGGTGGGTAGTGCTTCGAGGTCGTCGAGGGAGTGGGTGACCTGCGCGGAGATCTCGCCGCGGTGGCGGCCCAAGCGGGTGACCCGGTCGGAGCGTTCCACCAGCCCGGGGGCGACGCGCAGCGCGCGCCAGAGCTCGTCCTGGATGCGGAAGATGTTGCGGTGTCGGCCCGTCGCCGCCGAGCCGTCGATGACCGCGGCCGCCCACGCCCAGGACGAGAGCATCGCTGCGGCCACGACTTCGTCCTCGTCGTCGTCGAGGGCGGAGATGTCCAGCGACAACGCCGGGGTGTCGAGGTCGGCCGTGATCGAGGAGGGGCGGTCGAACAGGCCCCGGATCGCGCCGGCGCAGAGCAGCTCCAAGGTGTTGACCAGGTCCCGGGCGTCGCGGCGGAAGGCCAGCTTGGAGTCGCAGGCAGCGATGTCGAGCAGCAGCGCGGGCGGGCTGACCAGGATCCGCACGACGTCGGGGATGATCGGCTCCTCGCCGACGGTGGTGCCATCCACGCACAGGTCGAGTGCGGCACCGAGTAGACGTCGTTCGGTCACGCTGATCTCGGCGCGGCGCACAATGACCACGAGCGCTTCGAGCAGCGACAGCCGCCGGGCACGGATGGTTTCCGCCAGCCGGGCGTGTTCGTCGCCGCTGGTCTGGGCGAGCGCGGCCCGCAGGGGGCCCGCGTCGAGCGGGTTGAGCGAGTGCAGGCCCCGCCCGATCCGCCACACGCGGCCGTCGAGGTGCTCGACCAGGCGGGTGTACTCGCCCTTGACGTCACCGGGGACCACGGCGGTGAACCCGAACGCGACCAGTCCGGTCATCAGGCGTTTCACGATCGTCGACTTGCCGATGCCGGGCTGGCCCTGGATCCACATGCCGGTGTTGGACACCAGCCCCTGGCGTAGCCACTCCGCCGGGTCGAGTCCCACGGGCTCGGCGGTGTGCATGTGATGGCCGATGGGCACCCCGGGCGGTGCCGCACCCGAGCTGACCGCGAACGGGAACATCCCGCACACCTGGGTGGTCGTGCCCTGCCACATCACCCCGGGCTCGGCGCTCGCCGCGCGACCGGCACCGGGCAGCGCCCACCCCAGAGCCCGGGGCACCGGGCGACCGCGATACGGCGCACCGGGGTCGCGCTGCTGCTGTGGGGGCAGGGAGATCGTGGTCACGGAAGGCTCCTGGTCAGGCAGGTGAGCGAGGCGCACCGGTGGGTCATTTGCGGGGGCGGCGGGCCAGTTCGGCTGGGTTGATCCCGAGACCGAGGGAGGCGGCGAACCCGGTGATCTGCGCGCCACGCAGGCGCCGCAGCCGCACCTTGGCCTGCCCGGCGCGCTGTTCGACGTCGGCGGTCGCGGCGGGCATCTGCTCGGCGTCGAAGACGGTGGTGGTCACGTAGAGGGTGAACCGGCCGACGCCGGCGCCTTCGGCCTCTTCGCGGGCGCTCTGCACCGCGCGCGAGAGATCGTCACGGTCACGCTGGGTCTCGTCGCGTTTGGTCTTGTGCGCCCACATCCGACGGACCTGGGTGTTGGTGATCTCGCGCTCGACCTCGTCGGCGGCGGCACCGGCCGAGAGCGGCTCGTAGAGCAGGGTCATCCGCCGCGCGAACGGGCCCGCAGCCAGCAGCGGAACCAGCACGCGGTCCATCACCGACTGGCGAGGTGCCTCGACCATCGCCCACGACACCGACAGCCCCGAGTCGTGCTGCCAGTGGTCCCAGCTCTCCTGGAAGGAGACCGGGCCCGCCTCGGACCAGCGCAGCAGTTCGTCGGCCTGCTCGTCGTAGTCGGTCAGGTCCGAGCGGCTGGCCGGGTCGTAGGCGACCCGCAGCCGCCCGGTCAGCCAGGCAGCCGTCGCGCGGCCGCGTACCGCGACACCGGCCATGGCCAGGTGGGACTCCAGGCCGGGCAGCCAGCGGGTCACCTCGGCGACACCGGCGGCCAGATCCGGCGGTCGGGGTGTGGCCAGGGCCGGGTCGAAGGTCACCGACACCCGGCAGTCGACCTCGGCGGACGAGGACGGGGCGGTGGCGGCGAGCTCGGCCATGACCGCTTGCGCGGAGGCCGGGGCGCGCGGGTCGATACGATCGTTGACGTAGTCACGCAGCGTGGTGCCCCCCGTCGGGGACGTGTCGACGGTGACCGCGACATGGCGGATCATCGGCTGGTATCCCAGGTCGGCGAGAAACGCACCCCAGTTCGCGACCCAGGCGTCGGCCTGGCCCGGATCAGCCAGGTCCAGCCCGACCGGGGAGACCCGCAACACCGCGGTCAGCCATCCGGTGCGGCGGTCCCACAGCAGGCCCTGCTTGCCGCCGCGACCGTCATCGGTGGACAACGGCACGATCGGCCCCATCGGGCCGGGAAGGTCGTGGCGGCGCAGGTGGTCGGTGACCATCCCGCCGGTGCGGTCGGTCCAGCCGGCCGCCTTACTGCGAGTGAAACGCAGACGTCGCATAACCACATCCGAAAGTGAGATACCACCGATCTTGATGACCACGGCGCCGATCACGAGGGCACCGATGACCAGGGCAACCGAGCCTGCCCGACCTGAGAAGTTCAGCACCGTGACGGGGATAGCGATTGCGAGGAAGACCGTCATGGTCTGGCCGGTGCCGAGCTGCCCGATGCCGAACCCGCGGGGCGGGCGCCAGTTCCCGTAGGTGCGGGGCGCCGTCACTGATTACCTCCCTGCCCGGCCGGGCCGGCACCGTCCGGTCCCTTGCTCGGTGCCGCGCCGCCGAGGTCCTGTGGCGGCGAGGCGAAGTTCTCGGCGGCAGCCCTGCCCTTCTGCACCGCGGACCCGGCCGCCGCAGCTGCGGCACCAGCAGGGCCGGCGGCCGCGGCAGCGCCACCAACTGCGGCGCCCCCGGCAGCAGCCCCGGCCGCCTGGCCTGCTGCAGGCCCTCCCGCGGAGGCGCCCCCTCGCACAGCCCCAGCCCCGGACGCTCCGCCACCCGCCGCCGAGGGAGCTGCGCGGCCAGCCGATCCGCCACCGCCCTCGGGCGACCGGACGGCGCCTTGCCGACCGCTGCCACCGGCACCACCGGCAGGCAACGCCTTCTGGGCGGCCACGCCGGGAGGAGAAGCAGCACTCTGGGTCCACCCCGGAGCACTACCGGGACCGGTCATCTCCTGACGCCGCGAAGAACCGAGTGCCCCCATCGACACCGCGCCGGTCGCAGCACCGGCGATCACACCGCCGACCGAGCCGCCGCCGCCGACCCCTACCTGGGCCCAACTGAAGAACTTCATCACTGCGGGCAGCGCGAACACTGCGATGAGCAGGACCACGACCCCGGTCAGCGCGGCGACGAAGTCCCCTCCCCCAGTAGCAACGTCCTCGCCTTTACTGACCAGTCCCAGTCCGATCGCGTAGATCAGCGCCGCCAACGGCTTGTAGACCACCAGGCCGATCAACCAGGCCACCATCGTCGGCAACCAGCGGCGCGTGGCGTTGGTCAGCACTCCCGCTGCCGCCAGCGGCAGCAACGCGACAAGCACCAGGATCCCGCCCTGCCGAAACAGTAGGAAGAGCCACTGGATCAATCCCAGGAGCACCAGGGCCAGCGCCACAACCAGTTTCAAGCCAGAACCGACCGGGGCGTGCGCGAATGCGTTGCCAACCTCCTTATTGAACTCCGGGAGCGCGTTCCCGAGCAACTCCTTCGACGCCTCGTCCCCCATTTCGAGAGCGATGTTGAGTGCGAATAGAGCAGCAGCGTTCACCAGGGCAAACTTCAACAGGCCGAGACCGACCTCGACCAGTGGTTCCCGGCGGCCCGAGATCATCAGACGACCGAGCTGAGTCAGCAGCGAGACCGCCAGAATCAACAGAGCGATGGGGGCGACGACATTGTTCGGCCCGGGGACTTCCTTGACCTGCTCCAGCGGAGACGGCACGACCAGCCACCAGGTCATCAACATCCCCAGAAGCTCGACGGCCGCCTCGCCGAAGTCGGTTGCTAAGGAGTCGATCCCGAACATGCGTGTGCCCACTCCTCGTCAATCAGATGAAGGAGGTCATACGACGAGCCCGAGAATCGACGGAAGCGCCCCCATGATCGCGACGCCCAAAAGTACCATCCCAATCTTTTCGATGCCACTGACCGCATACCCGCTGCGGTTCTTCGAACCGGTCATGATCAACCCGACACCGATGAGTCCGGCGCCTGCGGCGAGAACGAGCAGCACGGCTTTCATTGTGGCGATGATGGTGTTTGCGTGCTCCCCGAGTTTGCCGGGCAGCTGGCCGGGGCTCGGGTCAGGAATGAGAGGTACCGCCGGTGGCGGCTGCAAGGGGTAGAGGTCAAGGAGTTGAGAACTGAGAGCGTGAAGCACGGCAAGACACTCCGGGGTGTGGCGGGGGCCGCTGCTTAGGCGGTGCGGGATCGGTGACCGCTGTTCTGGTTGATGACTTCTCCGACCAGTTCCCGTAGAGCCCTGGCGAAGGCGCGGACTCCCTTGGGGAGATCCCGCTCGTCCTCGGCGAGCACGGTCGATGCTCTGCTGTGAGGCGACTCGACGTCACGCCAGTCAGTCACCAGGGGGATCCGGACGACCGAGGTCACGTACGGCTCGGTGATGTGGACCTTGTTCTGCGTGTTCGGTCCCCAGGCCGCGTTCGGCACGTCATCGACGATCGCTAGAACCGGCGGCGACGCGGCGGTCGGGGTGTACTGCAGCGCGCGCTGAGCCGAGTGCAGCGAGTTCGACGTCGAACGGCACACGAGCACCTGCACGGGCCGCTGGGCGCGGTAGATCCCGTCGTCGTGGCCATGGAGCGCTTCAGCGAGCAGAGTCGTGCCGACACCACCCAGAACACCCGCCACGATCGGAGGATCGAGCACATCTCCCCCTGCCCTCGGACCGACGATTTTCAGACCGCAGATAGACTACATGTCGTATCGTTTCAGACGACAAGGCAGTACGCGTGCGGTGAGGGGGTCTAGATGTCCCTGCGTGAGTCCGGCACGGAGAACACGTCGCTGCGTCGGCGCAATCTCGGAGCTTGGGTAGGTGTGGGCATCATCGGCGGCGTGCTCGCCGGCAGCATGTACGCGGCGTGCGTGCCGGGCCAGCACGCCGACTCGCGAGCACCCGACGAGGGGGCCGCTGGAGTCCCACAGGCCGCCGGCCCCCACGCAGTCCCGGACCGTGACCCGCTGACGACCGCACGCCGTTGGTTGAAGGCCTCCCGGTCGGTGAACTTCACCGATCCGCGGCCGGTCACCTGGACCGAGCGGGTCGCCCCTGTACTGACCGGAGCCGCCGCGCAGGACAACACCGCCACCGCGCAGGCCCCCGCGACAGGGGCGGGCTGGGAGCAGTTGGTCGCTAACCGGTGCAGCACCACGGTCAGCGAGATCGGCGCAGTGATTCCGCCCGAGGCGCCGCGCACCGACCGTCAGGTTTATGTCCAGGTGACCGGGGCCGTCCGGACCGGATGTGAAGGCGATGGACTGGTGGCGCCGCCGGAACACGCCGCAGCGACCCTGGCACTCGCCTTTGGACCCGACGGACTGTGGCGCGTCAGCGAACGACTCTACTGAGCCTTTTTCAACCTGACCGAGGACCCGCCGCGAAGCGGCGGCAGGGGCCCCGTCGGCAGCGGCCAGATCCCCGATGATGCAGGTCAGGCCGCCGCGCGGTCGCGGTCCGGGGAGGCCCACTCGACGGCTTGACCAGCACAAACGCCAGGTTGAAAAAGGCTCACTGAGCCGACCCGCCAGCGCCGACCGGTTGAGCTCACCGCGTTTCGGCGCCATCCGAGACTCCGCCGCCGGCGGCCGCGCTGACCCGGCGCCGGGTCGCTGATTTCACCTACGTCCGTGGCTGGGTCGGGTTCGTCTGCGTCGCGTTCGTCATCGACTGCTACTCCCGGGCGATCGTGGGGGCTGGCACGCCGCCACGACCAAGACCACCAGCCTGGTCACCACCGCGCTGATCGGATCGATCGGTACGACACCTGCGGCGGAGGTGAGCGGGAACTCCTCTACGGATGCCCCGGGGCCTGCGAGGAGGTAGGAGCGGGGACCATCGGGTTGCCGTTGGCGGTGTCACCGGGGATGGCCTGGATGACATCCCAATGCTCGACGATCTTCCCGCCCTCGACACGGAAGAAGTCCGCGACTGCGGACCGCTTCCCATCCTTCTCCGTCGACTCCGCGTGGACCACGACGATGTCACCCTCAGCCACGACACGCCCGATCCGGAACGTCACCCCGCTGTCCTTCACATATGGGCCCATCGTGTCCACGAACGCCGCCCGTCCGTTCGGGACCTGCGGGTTGTGCTGGATGTAGTTCTCCGCGACATAGGTCTGCGACGCACCCGCAACATCACGGTGGACGAACGCCTGAGTGTAGAAATCGGTGACCAACTTCGCCTTGTCCACCGGCACCGGAGTCGTTGTCGGGACAGGCGACTCCGACACCGCAGCAGGCTGCCCATGCCCGGCATGCCCGGCATGACCGGCATGACCGGGGCTGCAGCCCCCGGCGACCAACACCGCCGACGCCGCACCCGCCAGCACCACCGCCCACCCCGGACCTGTCCTGGCCTGTCTCGTCATCGTTGCGCTACTCACCTGGGCTGCTTATCGCATTCCACATCGGGCCGGGGCCCACGGACCCGGGTCGGGGGAACACCTTCATCCCTCTGAGAGGTCCCCGTACCCGTCCGAGGCGCAGCCACCGATTCCGAGGCCGATGTCTGTTCGCCTCGGGAGAACCGAGAACCGCCCGGTCCCGGGTCCCGGCACACTGTGCGCGATGCCGGGGCCCGGGAACCGGGCGGTTCGGTGGGGCGCACCAGCCCCCTCGATGAAAGATCCTGGTGCGCCCCTCGTCGTGAGGGACAGTCGGGATACACGTCGACCACCCCTCACGACGTCGTCTCGGGGTGTTGAGTCCCCGGGTGTTACTTGTGGCCCTTGCCGTGGGCAGCGCTGACCGCGTCGCCGGCGGCGCCGGTCTGGGCGCAGTTGTCGGACTGGTCGGTGACCGAGTGTCCGGACTTCGCGGTGCCGGATCCGAGGATCCCCAGCGCACCGGTCAGGCCGTTACCCAGGCCGAGGTCCTCGATCGGGACCTGGATACCGAGCGCGTTGACCGGGATGTCGTTGTTGCAGACCTGGATCGGGACGTTGACGTTATTACCGTTGAGCCCCGCGATCAGACCCTCGGCGCTCTTGTCGATCCCGTCACCCTGATCGTGGGTGCCGTGGGCCATCGCCACCGGCGAGAGCGCCATCAGCGACGCCGCCGACGCAGCCACGACGATCCCAGACTTCTTCCACATCACGCATGTCCTCCAGAGATGATGCCGGCACTTCGAATACAAGGGGGAGCCCGTACCAGCTGCAACGAGAGGATTCGGATCGGGAAACTGCAGGTCAAAGACCATCACCCGGTCAGCGCGTGGCGACCGCGCACCGTGACCGACCACAGCGGACCTGACCATCACTACGAGTGAACAGGGCCCGCGAACAGTGCCCGTGAACGGGGCCCGCGTTGCCCCGACCAGGGCAGCCGAACCGCCGGCAGAGCCGTCTGAAGTCGTCCAGCTGCCGCCGGAGGTCGTCGGCGCCCCCGCCAGGGCCCGCCGGAGGTCCTGGCGCTCTCGATGCCGTCGGCGATCGGGCTTCGTGATCTCACTGCGGGAGGAGGTTGGCTCATCCACTCTGTACGGCAATGATGTCCACATGAAATACCCACGTAGGGTCACCGGTCGGCGACAGGTGTGGATGGTGGCTGTGGTCGCCGTGGCCGGACTACTGGCGAGCGGCTGCTCGTCAGCCCCGGCCCAGGGCGATCCCAGCTCAGGCGAAGGGGTTGCGGCGGCAGGTCCGGCTCGGCAAGCGTTCGATCCGCCGGCCGACTTCGGGGCCCCAACCGCGGTGATGAGCAGCCGAAGTGATTCCGAGATCCCGATGGTGCAGGTCCTCGACGGATTGTCAGGGTGGACGGTCGGCTCAGCCGGTCTGGTACGGGTGGACTTCACCACCAGCACTGTGCGACAGGGCGTGTTCCCCGACAACGCCTTCGACGACTGGGTGCACTTCGGCAGCGTCCTCGGTGACCCGGTAGTGGCCGACACCCCGGCCGGGCGGCTGGCGCTGGCAGCGTTCCCGGTGAAGACCCCAGGCCAGGGCACCACCCCGGGCACAGAGGCCCTCGAGCTCGTCGCCGCCGACACGGCTACCGCAGCCAGAGCATTCTCCACCACCGTGGCGCTGCCACCTCCGAGCACCACCGCTTACGACCCGAAGTTCGAACGGGTCGCGGTGATCGGGGTACGGGGATCGACCGTGGTCGTGGAGGCGAAGACCGACCAGACCGCGATCATCGCCGGGGTCGACCTGACCACCCACCAGACACTCTGGACCGCCCCCGAGCTGACCGGAGCCCTCATCGTCGGCGACACCGTGGTCGCATCGAGCGACGACCTGTTCAACGCGACGCTGCAGGGACTGTCGTTGACCGACGGTTCTCGGCGCTGGAGCAGGGCAGGCGGAGACACCGCCTCCCCCCTCGGGCCCAGGATGGTCACGATCAACCCCGGCGGCTACAAAACCGAGGTCATCGCCGCCGCCACCGGAACCCCGGTCACGACCACCCCGCTCGGACAGGACCGGGGGAAGTGGCAATGCTTCTACGACCAGCGCTCGATCACCGTGTGCGAGTCTCAGAGCTTCTCCGGTAAGCCGGAGGTCCTGGTCGGGCTCGACGAGTCCGGGGCCGAGCGGTGGCGCATCGCCGCCCAGCCCGGCGGTCCCCGGGTCCCACCCGAGCTCACCGCGGTCTGGCACGGCGCGGTCTACGGCTTCACCGACGCCGGGCCCGTCGTGCTCGACGCCGCCACCGGCGCCGACCGCACCCCGACTGCGACCGCCGCGCCCCACCTGGTCAACGAGTACTTCGGGATCGCATCCGCACCGCCCCTACCGGGGACGCCGCGCAGCTACGACTACGACTCCGCCAGCGAGTACGTCGCCGTCCCGGCCACCTCATGACCAGCCACCGAGCCGCACACCCGCACCACACCGACCAGAAGGCACCTACGTTGATCAGACCTGCCCGCCCCCGCGCCCGACCCACGGGCCGCTACCGGACCCCGCTGGTACTCGGGTTTGCTGCCATCACCGCAGCCGTGGCGCTGACCGACTGCGGCGGCCCGGACTCCGACCTGGCCGGACAGTGGGTCGGGACCTGCTCCCCGTCCCCGCAGGCATCGATCCTGACGGCCCCCGTGAACCTGGACCTCCGCGCCGACGGATCCTTCACCGCCACCGTGTCCCGACGCCAGCCGGTCCCCGACACCGGGACCTACTCCACCGAGGACGACCGGCTCACCCTGATAAGCACGGACTCCAAACGCTCCGAGCCCCTGAGCGGCACCGGCCGCTACACCGTCGACGACACCACCCTCTCCATCTCCGGATTACAGACCGGCTCGGACACGATCTGGTGCACCCTGACCCGACGCTGACCACCAGATGGCAACGAGGACGACGTGACCGAGCAGCTCGCCCGTAAAGAGGCGCCACGCCGCACGACCGCCGGGCTCTCCACCAGGTTGGAATCGTTTACCTCGTGGTTGTGTTCAGCTTCGCCCCGTCCGCCTGCTACTCTGAACGGAGTTCGGCCCGAGACCCGCCCGCGTCCGAGAAGCCGCCGGCCGGTCGGGCCGAACTCCAACTTTTAATCCGATCAGTCGGTGAGGCCGAGCTTCTTCGCGCATGACGGCCATGCCTTCCACCCTTGGCCTTCCTGGACACGCTGCGCGACCGCGATCTGCTCAGCCCTGGACGCTTCGTGCACTTCACCCTGACCGCCGAACGCCGTCCAGGTCGACGGCGTGAATTGCAGCCCGCCGGAGAATCCGTTCCCGGTACGAGCCGACCAGTCCCCACCGGACTCGCACTCGACCAGCTCATCCCACACCCGCTCTGGGACCGCGCCCGAGCGCTTCTCCGGAGCCGACGTGGGTGAAGGCTGCGCGCCGGCGGATTCCTGGCCGTTGGCAGCATCCGCCGACACAGGCTCCGGGGCGGGGGTGGCGCTGTTGGTTCTAGAGATCGTCTCACCAGCATTACCAGCACTACCAGCGCTGGTACCGCTGGTGTTGGTGGTGTCGAGGTCGTCGAGGTTCAGGTCCGGGTCTGTGAGCGTCTCCAACAACGCGACCGCGTCCGGATCAGCCACCGCCGCCCGCGCGGCCTGCTCAGTCAACTTCTCCACGCCCGCGGCCAGACCCTCACCACGATGAGCGGCTCCCTGACCGGCGGTATCGAAGGTGCCGTCGTCTCGACCGCCGGCGCGCTGCTCCCCGCCCGCTGTGTCAGCGTTGCTCCCGGGCCGCCCGGACGACGCAGTGTCTGCAATAGCCGCGCCGCTACCGGCGGCAGCGACCGAGCCACGGTCACCGCCCGCAACGGTGGCGGCGGCGGCGTCGAGGGCAGCGGGATCCGCGCCCAGGGATTCCAGCTCGGCCCGAACCTCCGGTCGGTTCACGACCGCATCGACAGCGACCCGCACCCGATCCACCTCATCCGCCGCGCTGCTCGTGCTGACCGGTTCAGCATCAAGAGCGGTAAGGAAATCGCTGAGCAGCGCGACCGCGGCACGCGCGGCCTCCACATCCGTCTCAGCCGTGGTGGAGGTGGCTGTGTTCGTACCGGAGCCACCAGGATCAGAGCTCCGGCGGCTACCCTGCTCCCCCCCACCACGACCGACTCCGACAGATCTTCCCTGGTCAGCGGCGTCTGACCGGTGGTCCTTGTCGTTCTCCTGGCCGTGGTCCTTGCTCTGATCCTCGGGGCGTGACGTGGTCGCGCTGGGAGCCGACTGAGTCCCGCTGCTGGAGTCGTCCGGGGCGAGCGACGCTGTGGCAGCGGCAGGCTGCACCGGCACCGTCGGCGGCGGGGCTGGCGCAGCGGACGGGGTCGGCGCGGGCGCCGAGGTCACGGGCGGCGTGCGACCGGGCTGCGGCGCTACAGGCCGTGGAGCAGGAGTCGCCGATGACGGGACCGGAGCCGGGCCGGTCACCACATCGGCGACCGCACCACCGGCGGCGCCGACAGCGTCCACGGCTGCGTGGCCCGCATCCGTCAGACCGCCGAGGACACCCACCGGTCCGGCCCCCGGAGGCGCTGCGGGCGGCGGCTCGGTCAGGATGCGCAGGCTGGCCGGAGTGGGGCCGAAGCCGGCAGCGGCGAGTTCCACCGCGACCACATCCAGGGACCGGTGGGTGCCGTGCACCGCATGCAACCGGTCCGACACATCGACCGCCTGCTGACGCCAGCCCGCCGGACGGGTCGCCGGGCTCACCCCGAGCCCGACCAGTTTCCGGGCCAGCTCCTGCGCGTGCGGGCTGTCCGACAAGGCCAGGTCAGTGAGCAGAGCACGGGCCTGGGCATGCACCTGAGCCGTATCCACCGCCGGACTCGGGCCAGTCGCGGTCACCCGCAGTGCGACCGCAGCGTGTTCCTCCGCCGCCGCGGCCGGACCCAGCAGGGCCGGGGTCAGCGCGGTCCCGCCGAGCATCGCACCCGCCGCCAACGCGGCGACCGCCGAACGACGCACTACCACCGACGACACCGAGGCCGAACGAAAAGCAGCAGAACGAGAGAACATCAGAAGATCTCCTTCATGATCAACAGATAGGGCGAGTCGCAGGCCCCAGCGCAGGTCGGCAGCCGAGTCATCGGCGACTACCGACGTTGTTGACCTCGTCAGTGATCGACGTCGACGAGTCCGCATCCGTGGAACCCTCGCTGCCCGACGAATCGGTGGAGGCGCCCTCGCCGGCGGCCAGGCCCCACTGCTTGACCCAGTCGTACTGAACCTGCCCGGTCTCGCCGTCCCCGCGCGGGAACCAGTCCAGCTGCAGACACAGATGCATCGGACCCGGCGGCAAGATCGAGGTATCCGTCGTCTTCCACCACTCGCGGCCGTCCACGAACGCCGTCACACCATCCGGGGTCCACTCCACGGCGTAGTTGTGCCACGCCGTGGCATCGACCTTCAGTTCGCCGTGGACCTGGGAGTTGTCCGCGCCGTAGTGCAGAAAAAGTTCGATCGTGTCGCGGGCCGGGTTCATGATCTCGGCGAAGTCGATCTCCCCACCGACCGGGAAGTTCTCCTGCGTCGGCCACAACAGCGCCAGCGCGTTGTAGGACGGCGACCCGGTCGGGGCGCGCATCCGGACCTCCCAGCGTCCGTACTTCTGGGAGTGCGCCGTCCACGCCAGCCCGGCGGTCGTGCCGTCCCCGGTGCCGTCGATGGTCAGCACACCGTCGGTGACGGTGGCTGCGGCGGGGGAACGGGTGCCGTTCCCGGCATGACCCGGGCCGTCATAGGCATTCCACCCCGCACCCAGGGTGGTGCCGGTGAAGTCGTCGATGACGTCGGGGGCGCCCCATCCGAACACCGCCTGGGCCGTGTCCTGTCTGCTGCCACCCGCGCCGCTCCCCGTGATGTCTGTGGTGTCCTGCGCGGGCAACCACTGGGGTGATCCGACTGACGGGGGCGAGTCCTCCCCGGTGTGCGCTCGTTGATCATCAGGTCCAGCGGCGTAGCAGCGAGCGGGGACGAAACCCGGGGTGCCCGCGCCGAGAGCGAGTAGCGCCGCACGCAACGCCCCCGCAGTGTCCCTGGCGTCGGGGGCCAGTTCAGCGAAGACGCGGGCAGCCGTGATACGCCACCCGCACCTCGCCTCCAGCTCGTCCGGTGACGACACGGCTGGTGCTCCACCGAACGCCAGTACCGCGGACGTTACGAGCGTTGTGATCGCGCTAACCGGGCCCATCGGCACCTCTGGTGTCGACGCTCACCGGTGGCTACTGCTGCTTCTAAAGCCGTGTGCGGCGAGGCCGTGCGTGTCACGGCCGTAGAAACCGTCCGCGACGGTCGCGGAGATCTCCAAAACGGCGTCACGAGTAGCCGGCTGCAGTAGTGCCAGGTCGATCGGGCCGCCGCTGGCTAGATGCCGGTCCGCAGGAAGTTCCAATACCGCGCGGACTCGGCCGCGGAAGTAATCACGGATCACCTCGGCGTCGATCGACTCGCTCCAACGATCACCGGAGAGCACAACGACCGCGTCCTTGACCAGGTGCCGATGCGGGAGCCCGCCGGCGGGGTCACGGTAGTTCGCCAGATAGTCCAGGGTTCGTTGGGCGCGCGAGGCTCCGTCCTGGGTCAGCGTCCCCACGATGACCAGGCTGTCGCAGTGTTTGAGGCCCCCCTGGGCGGCCGAGTGCACGATTCCCGTACCGAGGTCGGTGATGATCGCCTGCGCGAACCGGGACAACACCCGCACGACCGACTCGTAGTCAGATAGCGAGAACGCTTCGCTGGACTCCGGTTCCTGATCGGAGGCCACGACCTGCAACCGGCGGGTCAAGTGGACATACTTCGACAGATCAGTGAAGGTCTCGACCTCATCGAGGTGGGCCAGCAGATCGCGGACGGTCACCTGCGCGGCGAACTCTTCACCGACAAGCCGGTCGGCGAGGGTGCCGGCATCGGGATTGGCATCGACGGCCACGACTCGATCACCGCGGTGCTCAGCCAGGCACAGGCCGAGCAAGCAGGACACCGTGGTCTTCCCGACGCCGCCCTTCATCGAGCCGACGATGACCGAGTGCGGCCCTTCCAGACGGGTGTTACCGATACGCCGGGCCAGGTCGGTGTATCGCTCCTCCGCCGCGGAGGGGCCTGGGTTCCACTTCCCGCCGCTGAGCCGGAACGCCGCAGCCCGCCAGCCGCTGGTCGGCGCGCTCTGCCGAGGCCGCAACGCGTTGAGCCGCGCCGGCCCCAGGTCCCGGGGCAGCAACCCAGCGGGGACCGACTCAGAACGTTCCCGGGGTGATGGGTCCGACTGCAGAACAGGAGTGGTGGCAGGTACGGGAGCTACCGGTGCCGGCCTGATCGAGACGGCATCGAGGCTTCCGACCGGTGCCGGCCCCGCCCAGAGGTCGCTGTCCCAGGGCAACGATGTCGATCGTGGCCCCGGACGACGACCGCACCGCACTGCACTGCCGACGTCCAATCCTGACTGCGGCACCGCCTGCGGCAGCGGGACGGCCGACGTGGCCAGATCAGGATCAGAGGCACCGGTGGGGAGATCCCACGTGCGGCGCAAAGGGTCGGAATCAGCAACGGCGTCGGTCATCAACAGATCCCAGACTCAGGCGAGGACTGCAGGCGGTCATCGTCGGGAGAGGGCAGTTGCTGCAGCTCCACAACGAGATGACCGTGATCGTGGCGGCGGATTGGGACTCCGAGACGTTGCCACACCGCCATCACCGGCGCCCAGCCCTCCGCGATCGATGGTGGGACTGCCGACCATCGGGCCCCTACCGGTAACCGCGGAACCGGCGCAGGATCCCCCTGCTGCGGTTCACCGGCGCCGGTGGCCTCGGCGGCGGTAGCCTCGGCGGCACCGTCCATGCTGACAAATCCAGCGTGAGATGGAACAGGATCAAAGATCTCGACCAGTGCCTTCACATCGACGGTGAGGACATAGCCGTGCGCCAGCACCTCACCGGCTCTCGCGTGGACCGCGCGGCGTCGCCCGTGACCGTGCACGCCACCCGGCCACCCCAGCAGAGCATCTGATTGCCGCGCCAGATACGGCTCCAACGCCAGGCGCCGACGACCTGGATCCTCCGCGTCGCAGGACAGGTAGTCCATCGCGAAGCACTCCGCAAGCTGGCGGGCCTCCGCCGGGTCGATCGGGCGCAACGCTTCAACGGGGCGGTCCACCGTGGTCTGGGTGCTGCGCTCGTCATCAGCCGGCCGCCACGAGGGCAGCGCAGGCATACCCGGATCGGACGCCGCAGCTCGATGCTCAGACAGTGACACCGGCAGCTCGCCTGTCGACGGCGCCAACACCGAGCTGGGAGCGGCCGGGCCGCGGGCATCGACGAGATCACCGGCGGCCACCGTCTGACTGCTTACCTGCTCCCACAGCTCCGGCGGCGGCTCGACGGCCGGGACGGCCACGATCGATTCCAGCGATGCCCGGTCGTCATCGGAGCGGCGGCCCCCGAGAGGTATCGCGGCGTTGTTCGACCACCACGGCGGCAGTGCCGCCGGCTCCGGACGTACCCGCCGTGTCTTCACCATCACCGCCACCGATCCACCAGGCCCGGACGGGACGCGAAGTCGACCAGCCTGTCGACCGCCACCGCCCCACAACCACCAGATGTACATTCCGTCCAGCAGAGATAGTACACTAGTATGGGTTGGTGTTGCCCGGACAGGCTGGGCCGGGGATCAGGCCCGATCGACCTGGTATCTGCCGTCTGGGGTCAGCACGACTCCCGTGATCTCGGTAGCTTCACCATCGATCATGGTCTGGCAGGTGAACCGCTGCCCAAGAACGACGGGGACCTCGGCGGGACACTGCATGTCGGCGGTCACGGTCAGCTCGTAGTCCTCGACCAGGACCGCGCGCACGCCGGACTGCAACGCCTCCTGCTCGAAGATGACGCTGATGGCCCAGCCCGGCCACACCACCGCAGAGAACACCCCGCCGGCGACCGCGGCCGCGCCGGAGGCGATGGAGAGCCATGCCCGGGGGCCCCTTCGTCGCGGCGGCGACAGATCCAGCCCGCCCTCAGCGGTGACGCACGAGGCCGCCAACTGCGCCTGGCCCACCCCCTCCGGAGTGGAACTCGGGGCAGCCCACCCCGGAGTCGCGGCCGGGCCGACCTGGGGCGTCGCGCCGCGGCCGCCCCAGCCGCCCGGCGGCACTCCACCCGCAAGGACCAGCCCATCACCCTCACCGCTCATACACTCGCATCTCCTCGGAAACCACTACCCGACCAGCGATCTAGGATCGCCCCACCGACCAGCGATGTCATCCACGAAGGTGAGGACCCGTGCCCGAGGCCCACAGTCAACCTGCAGTACCCCTCGCCAAGCAAGACATCGCCGGACGACTGGATCATCTATTCGTCACTATCCGGCACACCGATGGAACTTCCTATTCCACCGACGAGGTCGTGCGGTGGATCAACGCTCACCGAACGCCGACCAGCCGGGAGCGAATCACCGCCTTGAGGCGCGTCGGGAAGCCGCCAAAACCGGCACCGGCCCCTGACGAGCTCGCCGTTCTGACTGAGTTCTTCTGCCTGCCCTCCGCATATTTCACCGATCCCGAACCTGCACCCATCGACGGCCCCCGCCAGGATCAACGCATTCAACAGCGCCTCGACGGCTACCGATCTGGATCAATCCCGCAACGCTTGTACTACTTATTCACCACTATCGTCGGACCCGCCAAGCGCCCCTATCCTGCCGCAGATGTCGCCCGCTGGATCAACGCAAACGGCGGACACATCACCACCGTCTACATGCAGAAGCTCCTCACTGGTGAACGCGGTAAAAATCCGGGCGAAGACTACCTCCGCTGGATCAGTGAATTCTTTGCGGTTCCTGTCAGTTTTTTCCGAGAGGTGCAGCCCGCCCCTATCAATGGGCTGCATCAGAGTGCCGTTGTCCTGCTCAGGAACAACCGTGCCGCGGAACTGGTTCAGCTCTATGCGCAACTCACTCCAGGCCAGCAGGACGCCGTCCACAGACTCCTGGCGGGGATAGTTGACGACAACAACTCCGGCGCCGCCCCAGCCCGGGGCACACCCTGAACTGCCGTGCTTTCAATCACCCCATGACCACCGGCAACTCGATGACGCCCCG
This sequence comes from Pseudonocardia sp. Ae717_Ps2, assembly GCF_001932475.1. Taxonomy (NCBI): domain Bacteria; kingdom Bacillati; phylum Actinomycetota; class Actinomycetes; order Pseudonocardiales; family Pseudonocardiaceae; genus Pseudonocardia; species Pseudonocardia sp. Ae717_Ps2. Next base: position 51,978 of record NZ_MCIS01000002.1, on the reverse strand, counting down.
GTTCCGAAACGATGAACGCCACACATGACTCATCGGAGCCGCCAACCGAAAACCCGGAATTTCCCTGAACAGAGTCGCCAGTCCGATATTAAGTTCCATCCGAGCCAGGGCCGCTCCGGGGCAGGCGTGCTCCCCATGCCCGAATGTCAGGTGCGGGTTCGGACAGCGATCGAGACGTAACTGATCAGCACCAGAGTGCACCAGCGGATCGCGGTTAGCCGAGGCCCATGACAACATGACCGTCTCACCTCTAGCGATCCCCATGCCGCCAATGGTGACGTCCTCACGGGTGAACCGGCGGATCGCCAACTGCGGCGGCGGATCATAACGCAACAACTCATCAATCACTGCCTGCGGAAACTCCCCCTCCACCAGGGCATCCCGTAACATTTCCAGGCCCCCCGTCTCGTCCGCGGCAGCGATCAGACCGTTCCCGATCACTCGGATGGTGTTCTCGTACCCGGCAAACAGCAGGAGAAACGCTGCCGAGGTCAGCTCCTCCATCGACAGTCGCTCCGGATCGTTGTCAGCGTCACGCACCAGCCCCCCCAGGAAACTGTCGGCGCTGCCCTCTTTTTCTTTACGTAATCTTTCAACTAGAGTGCAGATGTAGCGATGAAGTTCTCTGACTGCATCAGCCGATGCCGATTGACTTGATGGGGCCAGAAGTTCATCGGTCCATCCACGAAAATCAGACAGATCTGCCGGCGGGATACCTAGAATCATTGCGATCACACGAAGAGCGAACGGGGAAGCGTATTCGGCGATCACATCCACCGGTGCGCCGCCCGCCAGCTGGATCCGCAAGTTCGTGGCCAGCTCGGCCGCGGCGGCGCTGATTGCAGGCCCGAGTACCTCAACGCGCCGTGAGGTGAGTCCTGCGGCGACCTGGCGGCGGATCCGGCGGTGGTCGGCGCCGTCCATATTCAACAGGTTCCGGTCCAGATCCGGCGGTAACGAAAATCCTGTGTACCCGCGGAGAGAATATCTGCGGTCCAGGGTCAACCGCGGATCAGCAGCCAAGGCCCGAACATGTTCGTCGCCGACAATCACCCAGACCGGAGCTCCATCCGGCGTCATCGCACGATGGACGGGGCCACTCCGTCGTAGCTTATCCCAGCTCGCGTACGGGTCGGCCTGGAACTGCTCATCGAAACTGACAATCACACCGTAGATCATGCCGTCGGAACGGGACCGGCACCACCATCGCCCGGCTACCCGCCGATCACGACCATGCTCATGTGGACACGGTCGCACGAGCATCGACCTCAGCGGTGAGACGGAGGGTGAGTGGGTGATCCCACGCTCGGGCGACACGTTGCCACCAGGACGCGTTCTGGCCGAGCTCGCGAAGGCCGGCCGGGGTCAAGGCGCGCTGCGCCTCTTCCAGCGCAGCGGCACCAGAACGAGCCCGGGTGAGCGCCACACGCAACATGACTGCGTCACCGACACCAGCGGCGGCGAACTCGTCGAGTTCGGCTCGAGCCCGGGTCAACGCCCAAGCCCGCAACGACACATCGAGATGAGGTCGAAGACACCGGACGACATCCCAGCACTCGATAACACGACGGAACAGCCGGAACGCCATCTCGCGAATATCTACGGCCTCCCAGAACCCGATCCACCGATTAGGAACCCACGACGGGGCCCACGTCATCAACACCACATCAGGTCGGAACCGCACCAGCGACAGCCACATTCCGCCCATTTTCCGATACACCACTCGCTGGCGAGCCAAGAGAGCCACGGCCGGGACACCCGTCGCCACCAACGGCATCCCCAAACCGACTACAAGCAGGAACACCGACGTCACCAAAATAGGGCGCTCCGCCGCAAGTGGATCATAGCCTGGACGCCCCACCGTGTACGCCGAAAGCAGGAACAGCGCCTTGTGTCCAATATACACGAAGAATCCGCACGCCGATGCCGCGATAAGTTTCAATCCGGTCGCCGTCCATCGGCGCGCGATGCTCTCTTCACGAGCCCATCCCCACGCCATCAAAGCCGTAGCCACAAATACGGAGCCAACATAAACGATGTAGAGCAGGACGGCCGCCGTTGTCCACGGTGCCGCAGTCCAATCCCCCGCCAAAGCAGCAGCAGCATCGTGCGGTGATGACACCACCGCAATCGACCATCTCATCGCTAGAACGGCTACAAGAACAGCGAAGTGCATGGCCATACGGCGGCGGCGACGACGGCTCGGAGACCAGATCCAGCACACAAACGCCATCCGCACACACGCGAACGAGATTATGGCCGGAGTGTGCCGTTGCGCATAGGAGATATTGGTGTCGAGCGACCGCCCCAGAAAGTCTGTGACGACCATGCTCTCCTGGAACGTAGCGATCCCCATGAAAATGATCGCAGCGCACATCGCGACAGCAGCTGGACGGTTCGTCTCCGCGACCGGGAAGCGCAGCTGGAAGAGTTTCGCGATCGCCGCGCCGACGATAAGGCCGACCAGCATGAACTGGATCGCGTCGTGCGCTGTCACCACCCCGACCCGCACCGCCCGAGCCGGTACTCGAACGCTCCAACGAGACGGGCGGCATCAACATCGCCGTCCGGGAACAAGCGAGCCCCTGCTGCCTCCCAGATCGAGAACGCAAGAGTCTCGGCCTGCAACTCGCGATAGTCGGCATAGTGGTTACGATGGAGAACCCTGATTGATGAGGATCGACCCCCGCCATCAGCAGATTCCTCCAGCTCAGCTCCCGCACTCGATTCTGAGATCACGACGCCCCGATGTCCTGCGATCATATGCGAAGCTTCGTGGATGATGCGATTATCGCGCTCCAGGCAATCGCCGCCGCACTCATCGAGCCTGATCTCGTCGAAATCTGGATGCTCATACCAGAGAGCCGAAGGAGAAGCCGAACTGTCACTCATTCGAATAGAAGATATGACTATTTCTCGACCTCGGCTCGCGGCGAGACCCTCGATAAACTTGTCAACATCCCACGGGTAAGGGAGTTCCGGCACTGAGTGAAGCTGCTCTCGCGACCAGCGCAGTGCCCGCTTCGCCGCACGCATATTCACCCCGCGAGGTATCGCCGTGACCGGGGCTGCGACAGGGTCGATCTGGGACTTTCTCAACCAGAGGTTCACTGCGAACTCGACTCGGGGGAATCCGACTGGCCCAACGTGTCAAGAAAATTTTCCACAGCCACACGACCTGCATCATCAAGACGCGCAAGGCGGCCCATCACCCGAACGCAACGAGGGTCGAGATTCACGTCAAACGCCAGGAAGCTAGTTCCGAAGAATGCGGCTATCTCCTGCAACTTCATCGTCGGCGGCACATGGGTCCCTGCAAGGGCTCGCCTCAGGCTCTCGTGTGAGATCTGCACGCCGGCATCGCGCATCTGTCGAGCCAGCTTCCGCATAGACAGCGACGATTGTCCCGTTCGCTGCTCGTACTCCTTGATCTCAGATCGCAGCCGCTCACCCAGCTCCACCGCCGCCTGACCCACCAGTCTCCCCCTTGGTATGCGCGCTCGACCTCGCGTCCTGCAAGCCTTGGACTGCAGCATGACACACCCCGTTGACGACGGTGGTGCAGTGTGGTGAGGTAAGCGCTACCGAGCGTCACTAGACGCCGTGGCCGTCGTTCCCCAAGTAAGCACCGCCACGCCGAACAGGTGACCGCCGGCCCCGAGTAGACGATGATGAGGTCCCGACATGTACCCCGCCCTCGATCCTGCCCCCGCAAGCGGCGCCAGCGATAATTGGCTCCGAGGCGAGCTCTTCCGCGCCGCTCATGAAGTCCTCCACGCCGCGCAGACTGTCGCTGACCCGCTAGCCGAGTCGCCAGCGCAAGCAACCGCAGTCGGACACCTACGCGCCGCCCAGAACATCCTCGATCCACTCATGGACATGATCGCATGATCAACGACACACAAGAGCTCGGTCGGGACCAGCGCGGCGGACACTCGACCCCACGCCAGAACCGCTAGGATCCACCGTCGGTCGGCTTCTCGGCTTCTCGGCTTCTCGGCTTCTCGGCTTCTCGGCTTCTCGGCTTCTCGGCTTCTCGGCTTCTCGGCTTCTCGGCTTCTCGGCTTCTCGGCTTCTCGGCTTCTCGGCTTCTCGGCTTCTCGGCTTCTCGGCTTCTCGGCTTCTCGGCTTCTCGGCTTCTCGGCGCACGACACGCACGACACGCACGACACGCACGACACGCACGACACGCACGACACGCACGACACGCACGACACGCACGACACGCACGACACGCACGATGAGAGGATCAGCGCGATGCAGACCTAGACCCATCCAACTACTGAACATCCCGGGCTGAGGATCAGAGGCACGCTAGAACTACGTCGGGCCCGACCCCTTAAAGAGGTCGGGCCCGATGTAGGAAGTGCAACGGAGTAGTAGCTCCGATCCCTTCAGCCCCCACCAAGAGGGGCGGATACGCGTTGCATGCGCAGGACAACCATAGCTCGACCGGTCAAGGCTCATCAACCCCCCCGGTCGAGGACGCTCAGAGCGTCTGTGGGTGTGCGGTTCGGGCCGGTCTCGACGTCGGGCTCTGGCCTCTGGTCGAGCTTGCTCCGGGGGAGTTGGCCGCTACAGCGGCCGCGGTGGCCGGGGTCGAGTGGCGTTCTGTCTGTGAGCTGGCGGCGGTGTCTGCGGCGCCGGTGATGTGTACGGGTTGTGTGCGTCGGTCCGGGCGGTCGCGGGACACGGTGTTGGACTCGGTGGTCTGTGATCGGTGTTGGGCGTCGGTCACCAACGAGGCTGCCACCGATGACGATGCTCCCGGGGCCGGTGACGACGAGGCCGCCGGGGTCCTGCCGCGGACTGCCCGGGACTGGGTGGGCGCGATCCGTGCTTCGGCCTGGTATCGGGAGCTGCGTGGTGATGTCCGTCCTCGTGCGGATCTTCTGCTCGACGAGCTCGCCCGCCGTGCGGACTGGGCTGATCATTACACGTGGCCGACCTGGGCTCGTTTGCAGGAGGTGTCGGGGTGGGCGCGGTCCTCGGTCGCGTCCTGGCTCGCGAAGCTGCGTGAGGCGGGCTGGTTGCTGCTGGTCGAGTCCGGTTCGACCCCGCAGTACCGCGGGCCGCTCCAGACCGCGATCCACGGCCGGTCCGGGAACCGCGCGGCGGTCTACCAACTCCGCCTGCCCGACCACGCGGTCACCGCGTCGAACACCGCCGCGGCGCCCGACGACGCCCGCCACGCACCCCTCACCGAGATCGGCGACATCCCCTCCGAAACCACGTCGGCGGGCCCTCTCGAGACCTCGTCGGGGTCGTTGCGCGGCGAAAGTTGGACCCCAACGGGGTTTACTCTTACCGAAGGTAAGAGTTCTGTTCACACGCGCGCGAAAACGATCATCCACACCCCGGCCAGAGGCCGGGGCCGGGACGGCGCCTGGGGTGCTACGCGGCCGTGGCGGCGGGAACGGCCGGTGCGGCCCGAGCCGCCCCGCCAGGCCCGCCGTTACGGGGACTGGTTCGATGACCGGGTGCCGCTCACCGGGGGGGAGATGCTCGCCGCAGCCCGACAGCTCCGCGACGACCCACACCTCGCGCGGCTCTCGCCGCGGGCGATCCGGGCACGGATCAAGCCGTTCTGGCGGGCCGGATGGACCAACAACGACCTACGCCACGCCTTGGCACACCAGCCCAGCACCGACGGACCTGCCCGCCGGGTCGAGCGCTGCCCCGCCTCCCAGGTGCGCTGGCCGTCGGCGTGGCTCCGCCACCGCCTCGCACCCTGGACCGGCCCGTCCGGGCCCCTCACCGCCCCCCACGTCGACGCCACCCACCGCGCCGGCCTCGCGGCCCGGCACGGCCACGCAGCCGCCCAGCGGCTGCCCTACGGCCACACCCAGCTCACCGTTGCCGCGCTACGCGCTGACGATCAGCAGCGCACTCAGGCCCGGGCCACCCTGGTCCGTAACCAGGCCCGCGACCGCCACGCACTCCTCACCGGGCTCGTCCCCGACCACGGTGTCATTTCCGTTGGCGCCCGCGAGACCGCCTACGCACAGATCACCGCGCTACTCGCCGACCGGCGGTCCCGACGCCTCAGCTCGACCGGAGCGTCATGCTGAACACCAACACCCGCACCCGGCCGCGCGCTGCCGCGTCGCACGAACGGTGCTGCCGCGCCGCTTCCGGTCCTCGCCCGCTAGCGCGGGCTGCGGTCCGGGTCGGCTTGCCCACGACCACCCGCCGCCCCTCACACCACCGGGAACACCTCAGCAGCCGCTACGAACACCTCTGCTGCGGTCTCGAACGTTCCCGACCGTCACCCGGCCAGGACAACACGAGCGCCACGGCGGAAGACAGCAGGTCCGGTCAGGATCCCCAGCCAGGAAACCGGGGCGCCTGGAGACTCAGCCCGGGTGCCACTCGGCGCGCACGATCCGCACTCCCATGCCCTGGTCATAGGCACCGACGCTCCACGAACTTTCCACGACACGATCGCTCGCGTTGACGAACGGGATCGTCTGCTGGTGACGACCCTGCCCGTTCTCAGTCTCCAACGTCACCGTCAGATGAGCCCGCAGCTGCGGTGCCAACGTGAACCGCAGCCTCGTCACGTTCAACGATCTATCAAAATCCGTCGCAGGCGGACACGGCACCAACACCACCGCGTTCTCCGCCGCACACGTCTCCGGATCACTCGGAAGACCCGCATAGGCAGGACCCGGGAAAACCACCGCCCCCACCAGGACCGCACCACCCAGGACCAACCCGAGCATCGCCCGCCGAACAACATTCCTGACCTTCACCATCACCACCTCAATCAGGCTCAATCAGGCAGATCGCCCTATCAGGTGTCAACGCCGACACGCGCTGTGACACCGACTGGGCTCTTCGGGTGGAAGTGGTCAGAGGAAGCCGCCGCGGATCAGGTCCACGCCCAGCTGCTGCTTCAGCATCTGCCGCAGCGGTCCGGGCGCCGTCTCGGCGACGACCAGCCGGTCCACCGTGCGGGTGTAGAGCTGTTCCGCGGCTTCGGCGCGTTCCACGGCGGCCACCTGAGCCAACGGCCCCCACGGGGCTTGCGCGGCAGCCTGGAACGCCGCCCGCAGCACCCGCCGGCCGTGCACCCGCCCCCGCCGCCGATCCCCAGCGGTCACGGCCACCATCACCGCCAGGGCCCGCCCGATCTCCGCGCGCACCGACGCGCCCGCCACGACGTCATGATCCTCCACCACCCGACCCACCGCACCGGCCTGCTCGGCCCGCAACGCCTGCCGTAACGGCACCGCCAACGCCTCCGCCGCCGCATCAGAAACATCGAAGGTCTGAACCACCACCCACGACCGCATATCGCCCTCTTCCCTCGTCGCCCTGCGCTGAGGCCCGCATCCCCACCGCATCCTGACCGCATCCACCCGGACTCTCCACCAGCACCAGCACCCGGCCCAGGCATCCCCTCTCCAGGCTGACCTACCCCGACCAGCGGAAACGACCCGCCCCATGATCGACACACGCCGCGGAGGGTGCTGCTATCCATCCTTGCCCGATAGCTCTGAACAGCCCTCTGACCTGGGGATTCGTGAACCCGCCGGGCTGACCGGGCCCCAGCACCGGCCGCCCGCACACCCTGCACCCATTACCGCGACCAGACATCGAGAAGTAGTGAGACCAGCAGAAACAACCCCAATCCATGATCATCATGTGGGGTCGCGCCTCCGGTCTCCGGTGTCGCCCGGCGCCCTGCGGGCCCGGCTCCGAGGGCTCTGACCTGCAGATCTTTGCGATAGAAGGCCCCTGGCCCGGGTGTCGCCGTGCGCCGCGCATGTCCCGCCAGGAAAGGGCGACATGCTATCGACAAGTGCCCGGACCAGCAGAAACCCCCTGGATCGGTGATCAACCGACCCCCTCGGTGCCGGTCCTGCCCGGCGATGCTCGCCGGGATCTTCATGTCGCTGACCTGGGCATTCACTCGCCCCGGGGCCTTCACGGCTGCCGCCGCCGCCCGAGCGCCACTCCCGCGCCGATCCCGCCGAGCGGGTATCGGGAAGTGCCCGGACCAGCGGAAACGGCCCAGGGGAGCGATCATGAACGTTGGAGGGTGGCATGCTGCCGGACACCTGCACCGCCCGTGATGCTCTGACCTGTGGATCCCTCCCGGAAAGGACTTCGCCGGCGGTGCCGCCCAGCGCTGTGCAGCGTGCCGCGCGCCGCGTGTTGCGGGCGGTGAAAGTGCTGGTCCCGATACCTGTGGGGCGATCTTGATGTAGTTGTCGAAGCTGGCCTGCTGCGCGGCGGCTGTTACGAGTCAGGTCTCAGGGCCACTTGCTCACCGATCGGCTCCTCATCGACGACCGGTCGGGCCCCTGTGGACTCGTAGAGGGCCTCCGCGGCGTCGCCGCGTTCCTCGACGGGCAGATGACTCAACGGCCCGCCCGGATCGACCACCGCGGCAAGGAACGCCCGCCGCAACACCCGCTGCGCCGCCGCCCGCCCCCGCCGCCGGTCCCCGGCCCCGACCACTACCTGCATCACCAATGCACTCCCGGTCAGCTCCCGCAGCTCAGCACCGCCCTCGACGTAGAAGTCCTGCAGCAGGTGGGCATCCGGGCCGCGCGCCTCGGCCTCCAACGCTGCCTGCAGCGGCACCACCACCGCCCGCGCGGTCTCGTCGGTGACCTCGAAAACCTGCCCCGCCGCCCACACCCGATTCCTCATCGGCTCCTCGCTCCGCTCCTCGTCCACACCCACAACGCCATCACCCAGGCACCATCACCCAGGCACCATCACCCAGGCGCCATCACACCCGCCCGGACCAGCGCAAACACCCCACACCATGATCGAGGCAAGGGTCCGCGCCAGTGGTGTCCAGAGAGGCACTCGCCACCACTGCACCGGCACCGACCTGGGAATCCTCCCGAACCCACCGCCGCCCTGCAGCAACACCTCCGGCCCCGACTTCACCTCCGGACGGGGGAGATACGCCATCGACAACTGCCCGGACCAGCGCAAACAAGCCGATGCATGGTCAACCAGTGGCTCCGCGCGTCCGGCCCTCGGAGTCGATGACCCGGCGAGGTTGGGTCTCTGACCTGGGGATTCTCTCAGGCTCAGGTCGGCCGCTCACCGCCGCCGGCCGCTCGCGCCACCCTCATGCCGATATGCGATAGGGCATCGACAAATACCGGGACCAGCGGAAACGATCCGTTTCATGATCGCCCCACCGGGCGCCGGAGGCCCTCCGGGTGAGGTGTTCGTTCCCTGGATCGCTCCTCTGACCTGCGGATGTATCCGTACGTGGCCCGCCCCGGGGGGAGTCACCACTCGCGCCCGCCGCCCGCGACGCTCCGGGCGATCAGGTGTCGGTAAGTGTCGGGACCAGCGGAAACGCCACACAGAAACGATCATGGATACCGTCAGGCCCTGACGCTCGGCGCGACCCGTAGGGCCGCGACGCCTTGACCTGGGGATTCCTCTTGGTGCCGGGTTCGGTGCCGGTGTCATCCGGCCGTGTCCGACGCACCGCCCGACGTCTGATGCGTGAGGTGAAAGTGCTGGTCCCGCTACCTGTGGAGCGATCATGGGACGCCTTCTGCGCGGCCAGGCGAGCAGAGCTGCCCGGGTCGTCCGCGGCGGAGCACTCAGTGTCGGAACGTTCGGTGTTGGCGTGTTCGGCCGCGCCCGTGCCCTGCTATCCGCCGCCGATCCCGGGCCGCCTCGGGTCGCTGCCGCCCGCCCCTCGGGCCGAACCCAGCGGCTGTGGCCGGCCGGGAGGTTGCCGGCGCCGGATCGTGGGCCACCCCGTTCCCGTCACCGTCGCTCGCGGCGCCGGCTGCCGCCTAACCGGCGTGGCCGCCGTGACTGAGCTTCCCCCGGTTTCCCGGAGTGCGGGTTACCTGTCTGCGTCGCGTTGGGCGCGACGATAGTGGTCTTCGTACTCGTCGGGTGAGAGCCCGCCCAGGCGTGCCTGGATGCGGCGTGGGTTGTACCAGCCGTCGAGGTAGCGGATCAGGGCGTGCTCGGCTTCGCGGCGGGTTGTGAACGTGGTGCCGGGCCAGTAGAGCAGCTCGATCTTGAGGGTGGACCACAGGTTCTCGGCGAGGGCGTTGTCGTAGCTGTCTCCTGTGGACCCGGTCGACGGGGCGACACCGGCGTCGACCAGGCGCTGGGTGAACCGCAGCGCTGTGTACTGGGCTCCCTTGTCGCTGTGGAAGATCAACTGGCCGGGGCGCAGGTCCCGCGAGCGCAGGGCGTGGTTGAGCGCGGTGAGCACCAGCACCGTCGTGGCGCGGGGGTCGGTGGCCCAGCCGACGACCCGGTTGGAGAACGCGTCACGCACCGAGGCCAGCCACAACACGCCCTCGCCGGTGACGATCCGGGTCAGATCGGCCACCCACACCCGGTTCGGGGCGGCCGCGGTGAAGTCGCGTTCGAGCAGGTCCGGCGCCGGCCGGTGGGCGGGGTTCTGCCGGGTCGAGCCGCCCTTCCAGCCGCGGCGCAGGTGGGCGCCCTGCAGGCCGTGCTCGCGCATGATCCGCTCGACGCGCTTGCGGCCCACGTGCACGCCTTGGCGGCGCAGCTCCAGCCAGACCCGCGGGGATCCGTAGGCGGTGGCGAACTCGCTGACCGAGCGGATCTTCACGATCTGCTCGAGCAGCACGGCGTCGTCAAGCTGGCGCTGCGAGGGGTTCGCGCGGCGGGCGCGCCAGTCGTAGTAGGTCGAGACCGGCACACCAAGGACCCGTAGTACGAGACCGGCGGGGAAGTCATGGGCGTCGACGAAGCTCATGACCACCTCCGGGTCGGGCCGATCTCGGAGGCGAAATAGGCGCTCGCCGCGCGCAGGACCTCGTTGACCCGCCGCAGCTCAGCGTTCTCCTTCGCCAGCCGGCGGTTCTCGGCGAGCATGTCGGTCGACGGCCGATCATGACGCTCACCGGTGTCTGCCTCGGCCTGGCGGACCCAGCTGCGCAGGGCCTCGTGATGCACCCCGAGCTGCTCGCCGAGCCCACGGAACGTCGGGCGAGGGTCGGACTCCCGATACAGCCGAACCGCTCGTTCACGCAGCTCATCGGGGTACTTCTTCGGTGCGGGCACCAGTGCCTTCCTTCCTGGCTCTCAAGATCGAACCAGTGTTCAGACACTCCGGCAAAGCGGGGGAACCTCAGACCGCGCGGGTGGCGCCCTCCAGGTTCGTGTCACGGTCCCGCGCCGCAGTGTCTCCTTGTGGTGTCTCGGTGGGTGTCTCCGGTGGAAATCTCCCGGGCTCCTCGCGTGCGTGCGTGCGTGACGCGCGCTCACGCGCGCATCGCGTTGAGATCCGGCCCGTCGGTGTGTCTGGCGAGGAAATTTCCTCGCCGGCATCTCGGTCGGCGCCGCCGGATCTCTCGAGCGTCCGACACGTGACACCGCCGCCGACACCGCCGCCGACACCGCCGCCGACACCGCCGCCGACACCGCCGCCGACACCGCCGCCGACACCGCCGCCGACACCGCCGCCGACACCGCCGCCGCCGGTGTGGTTGTTGCGGCTGCGATCGGTCGCGGTCCTCGGTCGGATCGTGGTGCGGCGCCGGTCGCCGGCTCGCCGCCGGCCGGCTCGCGTCCGGCCGGATCGCTGGCTGTGGGTCTCTGCCGGGGGTGCCGGTTGTGCCAGCCTGTCGGGCTGGTCGCGGCGGGTGCGTGGCCGGTGCTGCTGGTGGCCCTCGACGCCGGGGCCCGCCGGGGTGAGCCTGGGGTTTTTCCTGGCGGAAATTTCCTCGGTGGTCGGTGGCTGGTGCGGGTCTCAACGCGATGTGCGCGTGGGCGCGCGTCGCGCTCGCGCGCGAGGCGCCCCGGAAAATTTCCCCTCGGCGGCATCCGCTGCGGCTGTGATCGCCGGGTCCCGCATGGGCCGTCGGCTGGGTGCGGTATCGGATGCGGTGGGTGTCCGGGCGGTGACGGCGGGTCGAGGTCCGGTCTTGTCACCGGGTCGGGCGGGGTGCTAGACATGGAAAAGACCGCCCGGCTGCTGCTGGGTGGGCGACCGACACCCCGGATCAATATCCGGGGCGCCGGTCTCACCAACCAACCTGCTGAAACGAAACAGGTGATCGGCTGTGAGGCATCCTGCCTGCACGATGTTCAATGTTCCACCCCCGGGTGGGGCGAGTCTTCCGGATGAGGGTCTGGGCTGTGAGTGGCTCGGCTGGTTCCCGGATGGGTGGACCGAGACGCTGATCGATCGCCTGTGGGCGTCGATCCCGCTGCCGCGTGGTTCTGCGTCGGTCTGGTCGCCGGGGTGGGCCCGATGAACGGCTCTCGCCCGAACGGCTCTCGCTCGAACGGTTCCCGGCCGCAGGGGTGGGCAGAGGGCCTGATCCCCACTGCGGCCCCTGGCGCTGATCCGGGCGCCGGTCCCGATGGCTCTGATGTGGCGGCGCCGCGGCTGATCGGTGAGGCCCGGCTGTTGGCTCGTGAGGTGGCTCAGGCCCGCGCGGTCGTGGCGTTGCAGGATGATCCGGCTCTGGTGCAGGCGCGGTCGGCGCGTGAGCGCCGCGCGGACCGCCGGGTCGCCGAGAAGCTGCGTGGCGCGGAGCGGGCGGAGGCCCGGCGGGTGCGGATGGGTGAGATCGCCGCTGCTCGTGGGGAGCGTCGGGAGGCCGGCTGGGCCGGGCGTGCGGTCGCGTCCCGGGATCGTCTGCTGAACCCCGATCGTCGGCTGACGTCGACGTATCGGCGCTATGTCGGGTTGTCGATGGTGCCGCCGGCGTTGATCGCCGCGGGTGTGCTGTTCATGTCGGTGACCGTGCATGACGGTGTGGTCGGTGTGGACGGCCCGTGGTACGGGTATCTGATCGAGCCTTTGGCGTCGGTGCTGCTGGTCGTGTCGTTGTTCGTGGGTTTCACTGCGGTGCAGCACGGCCGCCGGGTTCCCCGCGGCCTGTATGTCCTCGACGCGGGCCTGGCGGCGGCGTCGCTTGCCCTGACGGTGGTGCCGTGGGGTGTGCGGTATGGCTTCGACCCGGGGTCGACTCTGGCTCATGTGTTGCCGCCGCTGCTGGTTGCCGCCGCGGTCGTTGTCCAGCATGTGTTGCATTCGGTGTTCCGGCCGATCTTCGCCGACCTGTATGACGAGCTCGCCCCGACGCGTCTCGATGACGCCGCGGCGGACACCGTGGTGCTCTATGAGCGGACCCGCCGCGCTGTGGCTGACGGTCTGATTCCTGCCCCGGGGGTGTCGGGGGAGCGTGCGGGGTCGGTGTCGCGGGAGGCGATCCGTAAGACCTTCGGCGTGGGGAAGTCCCGGGCTCAGCTGGCCGGTGACGCCTATGACCACGTCACCGCGTTCCTGCACCGCGCCGCCGCGTCGACCGCCGCTACGGCGTTCGGTTCGCCGGCTGCGTCTGGTCGTGCGGTGTCGGGGCGTGTGAACGGTGTCCGGGTCGCTGCTCTGGCCTAGCCGGGCTGCGTCCCCGCCCCCTCTGGGCGGTCAGTCCTGACCGTTTCGGTGTGAGTGTCTGTCTCGTTCTGTCTCGTTCTTTCTCGGGCTGTCTTCGTCTGGCTGTAGCTGCTGTAGGGGTGGCTGTGCGAGCGAAGGTGTCCGTTATCTCCTGCTTCTTCCTTTTTGGGGTGAGGTTTGCGTGTCTGTTGTCGTGTCGTCATCGGGGCTGTCTCGTCAGGTTTCTCGTCGTTCGCCGGTCCATTCGCTGGATCACCCGTCGGGCCGGTCGGGTCTCCCGAGCGATCCGGGTCAGTTGTCGTTGCTTCCGCCGGAGCGGGTGCGGGTGCGTCGTCCGCGGTTCGCGCCGCATCCGGTGCGGGCTGCGGTGTCGCGGTGGGTGCCGCGGCTGGTGGCTGTGGTGTCGTCGGTGCCGGTGCTGCTCGGTGCCGGTGGTGTCGGGTTCAGTGTGTTTGTGCTGGTGGGGGCGATGTTCCCGGCGGCCGGGGACTGGTCGGTGCCGCGGGTCGTGATGGGGGTGGCGGCGGTGGTGGTGTGGTGCGGCGTCGCCGGGCTGGTGGTCCGGGCTTGTGAGTACCGGCGTGCTGTGGGGCGTGGTGTGGGTCGGGGTGGTCGGCGGTGAGCGGGTATCGCCGTCGCGCCGCTGTGTTGTCCGGTGGGGAGGCGGAGACGGTGTTGCGTCGTGGTCGCCGTGATCGGCGCAGGTCGCGGTTCGTGGTGCGTTTCGCTGCGGCGGGGAGCGATGTGGAGCGGCTGTGTGCGGCGTTCGATTACGCCCGGGGTGCGGCGAGTAGGCGGCATCCGGACCCGGCTGAAGCGTCGCGGCTGGTCGAGTCGGCGACCTCGGCGCTGGTCACGGTGGGGGATCGGCTCCTGGAGCTGCAGGCGCGGGAGCCGCTGAGGACGGGAAGGGCCCAGCGATGAGCGCGGCAGCGAGTACAGCGGCGAGCGCGGCGTCGGTGAGTGAGTCGGCGCCGAGGGTGACTCCAGAGGTGTCGGCTGTGGCGGGGAAGGCGGGGTGGGGTCCGGTCCCGGCGGCGGGGCCGCCGTGGTGGGCGCGACTCGCCCGCAGTGTGTCGAGAGCAGTTGTCGATGCGGTGGCGGGCTGCCGGGCCGTGGTGGAGCGTCCGGTGACCGTTGCCGAGGGTCTGGAGCTGGCCCGTCGTGGTGACTGGACGTCATCGGAGCATCCGATGGTGCGTCAGGTCGCCGTCGTCCATTTCTGGGTGGTGCAGGCCCCCGCTCTGGTGGTGTCGGGGGTGGTGGGGTGGGCGTCACGGACCCCGGGCCGGCTTTGGACGGTCGGGCCGCTGGCGGTGACGGTCGCGTCGGTACTGGATCAGGTCCCGGTCGTGGGTTTGCTGGTGCCGGAGTTCGTGACCTGGTCCTACTGGACGCCGGCGTCGCTGGGGACCTGGCTGTCGGGGGCCTCGTCTGCCGGGGGCACGTCGTGAACGCGGCGGGGTGGGCGTCGACCGGGGTGGTCGCGGCGTTGGCGCTGGTCCTGGGTGGGTGGCTGAAGTACAACCAGAACTGCGCGAAGACGACGAACGCGTTGTTCCTGGTCGCGGGGACCGGGATCGGCGGGGTACTGGGCACGCTGCTGGGTCGGGTGTTCACGACGGTGTCGGGGGCGAGTTCCACGGTCACCCAGCTGTTGGGCGTGGCTGGGGGGACGGTCCTGGCCGCGGTGTGTGTGGTCGCCACCTTGGAGGTCGTGGTGAAGGGCATCCTGCCGAAGACCGCTCGCCCGAAGTCGTGGCATCCGTGGCTGGCGCTGACCGCACCGACCCTCGCGGTCGCCTCCGGTGCGCCGTTGCTGGCGGGTTTCTACAGCGTCCTGGCTCGCGGGGTCGGCGGTGCGGGTGCGGTGGCGTCGACGTGGATCACCGGGTGATCGCGGGTGGAGACGATCCTGCTGGTCGCCCTGGTCGTCTGGGGCCTGGTGAGATACGCGGGTGCGGAGGTCATCGCGACCGCTCGGGGCACCGAGCCACCCCGCCTGCGGGATCGGCGCCGTCGCGCCGAACGTGCGCATGAACGGCGTATGGCGAAAGACGCTCGCCGGTTGGGGCCGACGATCGCTGAAGCCCTGGCCGGGCGGGTGGCGGAGCGGATCGCGCACCCGCGGGGTCGGCGCGAGCCCGGCCCGGCCCGGCAAGCGTTGGGTGCGTGGTGGGCTGATGGCTGGGATTACGCCACCGAGCGCCGGCGCCGCCGTCATGAGCGGGCCGCGGCCGGGGTGCTGCGGCGGCAACGCTGGGCCCGCGCGGTGCGCGACCGCGCCGGGCAGACGACGCGGCGGCGTGGTGCGGGTGGCCGCGGCGAGTGGACGGCTCGCCCGGGACCGCCACGACCCGCGGAACGTGACACCGGCCGGACTCCGGAGGAGGAGCTGATGGTGATCACCGTCGACCCGCCCGTGACCGGGACGGCCCCGGGGAAGAAGCCCGCGGGGAAGGAAGCCGAGGACCTGCCCACCGACGGCAGCGTTCCCGAGACCGAGACCGAGACCGAGACCGAGACCGAGACCGAGACCGAGACCGAGACCGAGACCGAGACCGAGACCGAGAGCGGTGTGGGTGTCGGGTGGGCGACGGTGCATCCGCTCCACCGCCCGGACCCGACCAGCACGACCAACAGCTCTGTGACCGGCAGTGACGTGACCAGTAGTGACGATGGGAAGGACGGTCTGATGACCGCGATCAGCACCAGCGCTAGCGCCAGCAGCAGCAGTGTCGGCGTTTCGGGGGCGTCGATGGGGAGTGGGGAGACCCTGGATCCGGGGAGTGCGCATCATTTCTGTGAGCAGATGCGCGGGTTGGCTGAGCGGATGTTCACCGAGATCGAGCAGTCGGTGTCGTCGTTGTCCTCGGCGGGGGTGTCGGGTGCCCCGATCGCGCTGCTCGGGCAGATGCAGGAGCACGCGGCGTTGTTCCGCGACAGCGCCTCGAGCGCGCAGAGCCATTTCGCGCGGCATCTGTCGACCCAGGACCAGGTCCTGGCCGATGACTCCCTGGCAGCGACAGTGTCGGGCACCTACATCGGCACCCGCACCTGACGCGTCTTCGATGGGCTCTCGCTTGTGAATACGCAGGTCGGAGCCCATCGGGGTCAGCCCCGTCCTCGGAAACCGGTACGCGCGTACTGGCTGTCGAGCGGCCGTGTCGTGGCGGTGCGGGGCACCACCGAACAGCACCGAACAGCACCGAACAGCACTGAATGGCTGAGTGAGCGTTTTTCATCCTGGTTGACGACACCAAGAGACAGGCGCTCGCTAACAGCGGAGGTGCGCGCGTGGATGCTCCTACCGCAGGTCATGCGGGCGATCATCCGGCGGGGGGGGACACCGCGGGAGCGTCGCTGTGACCTGCACGAACGACAGGTTGGAAAACACTCAGTGTCTGGAGGATCGATGAGTGCGGCGATCGAGTCAGGGGTGGCCGGTGCGGCTGGGGTGAGTCCGGAGGTTCTGGCTGCGGCGTTGCAGCGCCTGACCGCCGCCGAGCCTGTCGCGGGTGGGGAGGTGGTGGTGCGGGCACGGGGGTCGGTGTTGCGGCGGGAATCCCCTGGTCAGGTTGTGGTGAGTGAGCGGGCGGAGCGGGTGCGGGCTCGGGTGTGGGCGCGGCGGGTGCCGTATCTGGCCACGGCCGCGGCCGCGGCGGCTGGGGCGCTGGGCTGGGCGGTGTGTGATCTGGTCGCGGTCTCGGGCGGGCCGGGGGCGTCGGCGGTGACCGCCGTTGGTGCCGGGCTCACTGTGTCCGCCGGGGTGGCCGGGGCGCGGGGGTGGTGGCGGCGCCGGATCCCGTCGTCGTGGACGACGGCGTCGTGGGCGGGTGTGGTGGGTGCGGGGGTGTGGGTGGGTGCGGCGGCGGTGGTCGGCCCGGCGGATCCGGCGCTGCTCGGAATGCTGGCGGCGGGATCGGCGGCGTGCTGGTCGGGGTGGATGGCCGCTCACCCGGTCACGGTGCCCGCGTCTGGCCTGGTGCTGGGCCACGAAGAGGTCGAGGGAGATGTGGGGGACGGGTTGGCGTGGCGGTGGGCTGAGAACGTCGCCGGCCGCGGGAAAGCTCTCCCCGGGTCACTGTTGACCGACCGTGCGGATTCGGCGCGGGCGGTGCGGTGGACGGTGCGGACTCCGCCCGGTGAGCTGTGTTTCGACGACGTTCTGTCTCGTCGGGGCCGGATCGCCTCGGCGTTGGGTGTGTCGGGGAAACAGCTGGTGGTGGAGCCGTATCCCGATGACGAGGGCTGGGCGCAGCTGACGGTGATCATCGCTGACGTGCTCTCGAGCGGGATCGCGTTCACCGGGCCCCGTTATGAGCACGGTGCGATCCCGTTGGGCCCGTATGCCGACGGGGAGGGCGAGATGGTCTTCCACGCGGTGGAGGCTGTCGGTGTGCGCAACGGTCTGGTGACCGGGGAGCCGGGGTCGGGGAAGTCGGCGTGTCTGGAGGCGATCGGGCTGGGTCTGGCGTCGTCGGGGTGCTGGCATGTGTTCTTCGGTGACGGTGACCCTGATGGCGGCTCCAGCCCGGTGCTCAATGATGTCGCCGATTGGGCGGAGTCGGGCCCGGAGGGTGTCCTGGCCCAGCTGGGGGCGGTGGAGGCCGCGTTGGAGGTGCGGTCGTTGCTGAAGTCCACGCTCACTGAGGGCCCGTCCGCCCCGGACGGCGTGCCCGGGGTGCTGGTGGCGATCACGGACCCGGCGGTTCAGCCGTCGGCGCGGAAGCTGTTGCCCGCCCCGGGGTTGCCGGGGCTGGTGTGGGTCATCGATGAGTTGCATCGGCTGTCGACGCATCCGGTGTTGGTGGCGGCGGATTTCATCGGACGGGTGGAGCGGGTGGTGCGGATCGGCCGTAAGTACGGGGTCGCTGTCGTGGTCGGGACGCAGTCTCTGCTGGCGCCGGACTTCGGTGGGTCGACGGTGCTGCGGAGCTTTCTGTCCGCCCGGAACCTGTTTGCTTTCCGCAACATGAACCGTAGTGAGAACGTCGTGGTCGACGGGCTTGCCGTGGCGCCGACGTCGTTGCCGGCCGGTGGTGGGTATTGCTTCGCGAGTTCGGGTGGGCGGATGGCGATGGGCCGGGTGGCGTGGGCGCCTGATCTGGGGGAGTGGGTGCGGTCGGTGCCCGGTGCCGCTCTGGATCCGGACACCGCGGCGGCGGTTCTGCGGTTCCAGCCGGCTCAGGGGCTGTCGCCGAGGGCGCGGTGGGAGACGCAGACGGCGAAACTGGCTGCCTGGCGCCGCAGCACCGCCACCAGCACCGCCACCAGCACCGCCACCAGCACCGCCACCAGCACCGCCACCAGCACCGCCACCAGGGCCAGTGGCGTCGGCGTCGGCGGTGGTGTCGCCCCGGTCGTGGAGTCTGCGGCTTCGGTGGTGTTGCCGGGGTGGTCGGGTGTGTCGGTGCCGGCGGCGTTGACGGCCGCCGATGTCGTGTCTGTGCCTGTTCGGGGTGGGGGGCCTGTGGCCGGCGATGGGCCCGGCCTCGATGACCTCGGGAGCAGCGCTGACCTCGGTGCTGACCTCGGTGCTGACCTCAGCGCTGACCTCAGCGCTGACCTCAGCGCTGACCTCAGCGCTGAGGTCGGTGCTGAGGTGAGTGGGTTGTCGCCGGCGCAGTCCGAGGTGTACGCCGCTCTGGTTGCGGGGTGTTCTCGGACCGGGGAGATCGCTGCGGCGTCGGGGCGGAAGGCGCCGGCGGTGTCGAAAGCGTTGACCGCTCTCGCCGCTGCGGGGCTGGTGACCAAGACCGGCCGCTACTGGGCTCTGTCGTCGCAGTCGCAGTCGCAGTCGCAGTCGCAGTCGTCGTGGGCGGTGTCTGCGGTGCTGGTGCCGTGACGGGGGTTTTCGTCGGTCCGGTGAGGGTGGTGAGGACGCCGGGGAGTTTCGGTCTGCAACGTGATCGTTAGTTTCTTTGTGATCATATGTTGCGGGTGGGGGGGCTGGCTGGCCAGTGTTCGCACATCGACCGACAATGGTGAGGGTCCACGTGCTTATCGCTCTGGGGTCCGCGATGATCGCGGTCTTCATGTTTTTGATCTTGTCGAAGCGGCTTGCTCCGACGTTGGCGCTGGTGTTGGTGCCGTTGACGTTTGCTCTGGTCGCGGTCGGTACGGGGGTCGCGGAGTCGGGGGAGGACGGGGTCGTCAAGGCGATCACGTCGGCGATGAAGGACTTTGCGCCGACGGCGGTGTTGCTGTTCTTCGCGATCATCTTCTTCGGGACGATGATCGATGTCGGGTTGTTCGACCCGTTGATCCGGTTTGTGTTGCGGGCGGTGAACAACGACCCGGTCCGGCTGGTGGTGCTGACCGCGGTGCTGGCCGGCGCGGTGTCCCTCGACGGTGATGGGTCGACGACGTTCATCATCACGGTGTCGGCGTTGTTGCCGATCTACCTGCGGCTGGGGATGAGCCCGGTGACGTTGACGGTGGTGGCGAACCTGGCCAACGGGGTCCTCAACATTTTGCCGTGGGGTGGGCCGACCGCGCGGGCGGCGACGGCGTTGAACGTGTCGCCTTCGGAGTTGTTCAACCCGATGATCCCGGGGATGGTGCTGGGGATGGTCACGGTGCTGGTCCTGGCCTGGCTCCTTGGCCGTTCGGAGCGGAAGAGGCTCGCCGCCGCGGGGCGGCCGTTGCCGGTCGTGGCCTCGGAGTTCGACCGGGTTCCCGAGCACGCCGCCGCCGGTGTCGCCGCCGCCGAGGTTGCCGGTGCCGGTGCCGGTGCCGGGGGTGTCGGTGGGGCGGAGTCTGCGTCGGGGGTGGGGTTCATCGATGCGGGTGGGGTTCTGGATCCGACCCGCCCGACGCTGCGGCCGAAGCTGATCTGGTTCAACCTGGTGTTGACCGTGGCGCTGCTGGTGGTGCTGGGGTTGGATGTGTTGCCGTTGTCGCTGGTGTTCGTTGCGGCGTCGGCGATCGCGTTGGTCGTGAACTTCCCCCGCCCGGCTGATCAGGTCACGGCGGTGACCGCGCACGCGTCGTCGATCGTGGCGGTGGTCGCGATGGTGTTCGCTGCGTCGGTGCTGGTCGGGGTGTTGTCGGGGACCGGGATGGTCGCGGCGATGGCGAACGGGATCATCGCGATGGTGCCGCCGGAGATCGGGTCGTGGTTCGCGGTGATCGTCAGTGTGCTGAGCATGCCGTTGACGTTCTTCCTGACTAACGACGCGTTCTACTTCGGGATCCTGCCGATCCTGTCCGAAGCGGCCGGACATTACGGTATCTCGCCGGTGGAGATGGCTCGTGCGTCGATCATCGGGCAGCCGGTGCACATGACCAGCCCGTTGGTCCCGGCGATGTTGCTGCTGGTGTCGCTGGCCAAGGTCGATCTGGCTGATCACCACAAGAAGGTCATCTGGCGGGCTGCGGTGTGCTCGCTGGTGATGATGGCAACGGCGATTGCGCTGGGAGTCATCCCCCTGGGCTGACCAGCGCTGGATCGCCTTCCCCCGGGTGGGGCGGCCCCGACTCCCCGGGGGCCGCCCCACCGGCGTGTAGAGCGACGGCGGGTTTTCTGGCGCGGCCGAGGTCGAGGCTCCTCAGCTTGATCTTTAACCTTGGGGCGGTGCCGTGGCCGGGCCGGTGGTGCTCGGCGACACTCCGGCTCGGCGGGGCGATCTCGCCGGGTTCCGGCAGGAGTTCTACGACTCGTTGACCGCGCGGGCGGATGCGCTGTTCGAGCTCTGTGACGCCGTCCTGTGCGCGGACGGCCCGGTCCATTCACGCGTCGAGCTGACCCCTCGCCGAGAACCTGTGGTCCACGCTGAGCCTTTTCCATCGTGAGTTCGCTGACCAGCGAACTCACGATGGAAAAGGCTGTGTACGAGCCGCAGTTCTCGCTGTCGGAGATCCGTGAATCTGTCGATGAAGCTCACGCAGCAGGTGTTCGGGTCGTTGTGCAACTCGCCGTCACGAGATGCAGCACAAACACGACGGAAAAGACTCCATCCTTGGTCGTAAAATTTATAGTTATAATATTCCAATCTCGCCGAGTACTTGACGAACACGCAAGCGCTCGACATTCAAAAATGAGTGGAACTGGGAGGGAGACAGGTACCCATCTTGCCAATTGTTACTGGCGAGATAAGTCTTCCATTCAGCAGAGGTTGCAAGTCGCCATATGAGTTGCTCCAGCCCAGATCGCTCTGTCAGGCTTACGCCAGGAGATCCGAGCACGCCACGCCAATTTAATACTTCAACATTAACTCCGAACTCTCGCCCAGTGGGTACATCCAATCCCTTCACGCGGCTGTCGGCCATGACCGCCAGGGCCCGGAGCTCCCCCGTGCGGAGCTGGTAGGCGAACTCGCCAGCTCCTGCGGCCGCGAACGAGACCTTGCCATCGAGGAGCGCGCTCAGGAGGGGCCCTCTACCGTCGTGGGCGACGTAGCGAACTAGCTTTGGCTTCAGGTTGATGTATTCAGCGGTCAGCATCGGCGTCAGGTGATCAGGCCCCCCCGGAGAGGAGCCGCCCCCCACTGCAACAGCAGAAGGATTGTCCTTCCAATCTTTTAATAGATCGCTGAAGTTGTAGTACGGAGAATTGGCGGACACCAGGATCAACTCAGGCTCTGTCGTGAGGCGAGCAATAGGAGCGGCCTCACTCAGTGACGAGTCAGCGTTATTCGCAATCACTCCTCCTATGAGGCCTAGCCCCATGGACATCAGCAGTCGAGAATTACCGGTATCACCGAGGAGGCGATAGAGGCCTTCGACGCCGCTGGAGCCGATAACATTGAAAATTTCAACATCGTGAGCCAGATCGGCATTCTCGAGCGCTTCGGCCATGGCCTGGGCATTGATATGGTATCCACTGCCCGGTGAGTTTGGGACAATCAATCGCAGGCCCCGTACATGCCCGTCCATGAATTCCATCAACGGCTGCTTTTCGTGGAGCGCGCCTGCGCTGAGCGCCATGGCCCCTGCACCAAAATACGCCCCCAGCTGCCGACGGGTCAATTTGCCCTTCGAGAAGGAAACGTTTGACATTCATATATCCTTTAGTGTGTGTTGGGAAAGTCCTCGCCGAAGTAGCTCCCGCGTGGTCGGAACACGAAGGCTGGCGGAACTTCCGCAGGTCGCCCGAGTGAAGCTGAGCTTCCCCCGGTTCGCCGGAGTGCGGGTTATCCGTCGGCGTCGCGCTGGGCGCGACGATAGTTGTCTTCGTACTCGCCGGGTGAGAGCCCGCCGAGGCGGGCCTGGATGCGGCGCGGGTTGTACCAGCCGTCGAGGTAGCGGATCAAGGCGTGCTCGGCGGCGCGGCGGGTCGCGAACGTGGTGCCGGGCCAGTAGAGCAGCTCGATCTTGAGCGAGGCTTTTCCAACCTGCCGTTTGACCAGGTCAGGCCGTTCCGGGGCCGTCGCACCGGGTCGGCCGGTAGAGGGCTGACCTGCATCAGCGGTTATCCGTCGTGCTGCCGGAGCGGCTTCGGTGCTGCTCTGCAGACGCTCCGCGGCCAGGTTGGAAAAGCCTCAGTGAGCCTTTTTCAACCTGACCGAGGACCCGCCGCGAAGCGGCGGCAGGGGCCCCGTCGGCAGCGGCCAGATCCCCGATGATGCAGGTCAGGCCGCCGCGCGGTCGCGGTCCGGGGAGGCCCACTCGACGGCTTGACCAGCACAAACGCCAGGTTGAAAAAGGCTCAGTGAGCCTTTTTCAACCTGGCTGGGACGGGGTGGGTGGACGTCCTCCAAGGCCGCCCGATGGCCCGCCCGTTCCCTGTCGATGCAGGTCACGCCGGTGACTCCGCCAGCCTCCGACATCGCGTCTCAAGCTTCCGACCAGGGCCAACGTCAGGTTGGAAAAGGATCAGTGCACAGGTTAAAGATCAAGCTCAGGTCAGGTCGAGCTGTCGTCGTGGGAGGGCCGTCACCAGCGGTAGCTGAATTTGTCGATCTTGAAGCCCATTTCGCGGAAGTAGGGGCTGACGACCTGGATGGTGACGGGGCCGCTGTGGCCGTTGTTGCTGACGGTGTGGCGGGTGGTGTAGGTGCCGCGGCCGTCGGCGTCGCTCATGGTGAACTCGAACTCGTAGGTGCCGGGTTCGTAGAAGCGGATGGTGATGAATCCGCCGTCGATCTCGCACCACAGCGGGTCGCCTTGGCGGCATTCGGGGTTCCCGCCGGGGCGCACGGTGGACTGGCTGGAGCCACTGTTGCCGTAGGGCTGTCCTGGCGGTGGGGTGTCGGCGTGGGCAGCGGGTGCGACGGGGGAGAGGAGCAGGGCCGCGGCCAGTGCGGCGGCGGTGGCCAGCCCGGTCACGATGCGTCGAACCAGGGGGCGTCGGGGGGAGCTCTGGTCGTGTTCAGGGAGTGTGATCGTCACGGAATGGAAGTAGATCACGGACTGTGCGTGACCGGAAGGTGGTCGTGTGTCGTGAAAGCAGTCACCTGGTCGGGTGGTGATGGGGTCGTGCTCGGTTCTCGTTGAAGCGTCCACGGGGTGCTCGCTTCTTGTCGTGGACGCGGGAGCCGCGGGAGCCGCGGGAGCCGCGGGAGCCGCGGGAGCCGCGGGAGCCGCGGGAGCCGCGGGAGCCGCGGGAGCCGCGGGAGCCGCTTCCGGTTCCTCGCCCGCCCGGGGGCGGGCTGCGATCACGACGAGAGCTCACGGGTCGGCGCGGCTGTGACCGGGGCGGGGTCGGTGAGGATCCCGTGTTCTGGTGTGGGTGTTGGCAGCGTCAGGATGCGATTATCGGTGTCGTTCACGGGTGAGATGACGGGCTGGGGGGTATTCCTGATGAGCGCTGACTCTGCCGCTGACTCTGCCGCTGACTCTGCCGCTGACTCTGCCGCTGACTCTGCCGCTGACTCTGCCGCTGACTCTGCCGCTGACTCTGCCGCTGACTCTGCCGCTGACTCTGGTGTTGTTGGCGCGGGTGGCGATGACTCGGCGCCGGTGTTGATTTTCGGTCGGGGGGCGATGACGCGTCTGGTCGATGGGCGGAAGACCGCGACCGTGGCTGGTGCTGATCATGAGCTGGCTGTGGGTGATGTGGTGATGGCGATGGTGCCTGGTGGGGCGGCGCGGTTGTCGTTGCGGGTGCGGCAGTGTCATCGGGTGCCGGAGGTGTCGATGGTGCCGCAGGTCGCTGCGGCGGCGGGGCTGGAGTTGTCGTCGTTCACGAAGTGCCGGTCCTGGGATGGGTATCTGCAGGGGGTGGCGCAGCAGGAGTTCCCGGGCCCGGTGTGTGTGCTGGGCCTGGCCCCGGTGGGGGGGTTGGTGGGGGAGGTCCCGCCGAAGGGTCGCCCGACACCGAAGCGGAAGCGTCAGCCGCCGCCCCCTCCGAAGCCCAAGCCGGATCCGAACGCGTCGAAGGCGGTGAAGGGTGGCTGGCTGCTGGTGGGGTCGTCGGGGCCGGTGAAGGTGACACCGTTGACGATGGTGCATCCGCTGGATAAGGCGGTGTTGCAGCAGCGGATCGGGGCGGTGATGGCGCGGCGAGCACCGTCGTTGGAGGTGCGTCGGGCGTTGGGCCCGGTGGTGGGGGCGTTGCTGGAGAAGGGGAAAGCGGGCCCGAACGGGTTGGGGAAGGCGGATCGGGAACGGCTGAAGGGTCGGCTCCCGGTGGCGGTGGCGTGGTTGTCGCAGCATCAGTTGCTGGTGCGGGGGGCGTGGAATCCGAAGTTGCTGGTGGGGTTGCGGATCCGGCATGTGGTCACCCGCGGTGGCGCCACCGCCCGGACCGCGTCTGGGCCCGCGTCTGGGACCGTGTCTGGTGCTGCTGGTGGAGTTCGGGGTGGTGGGCGGTGAGTATGGCCGACCGGATGGTGCCGTTGGGGTATCGCACCGAGGCAGGTCATGACCCGCAGGTCGCTGCCGCGGCGGCGCGGGTCGTGCTGGCGCGGGCGGTGGACGGGGCTGATGCCTCGATGTTGATCGAGGCGTTGGGGTTGGGTGAGGGTGTCGCTGTCCTCGCCGGCCGGTGCGTCGATCGTGGCTGGTCAGACGCCGGCGAGCGCGGTGACGGTGATCCAGGGTGGTGAGTGCTGGTACTCGGCCCAGTAGGCGTCGCCGAACAGGTCCCGGCCTTGCGGGGAGACCGGGCATCGGCCCCACTCGATCTCACTGAACCCTGCCGTGCGGAGGCATTCGTCGATGAGGTGTGGGTGCGGTGCGTGGAGCCGGAACGACACCGGGGGGTCGCAGTGCGCTGTGAAGACAATTTCTGTCGTGGCGGTCGAGTCCTGCGCGTCATCGGAGTCGGCATCGGGGTCGGCATCGGGGTCGGCATCGGATGTGATGTCGAATTCGATGCCGTAGTGGCGTAGGCCTGGTCGTGACAGTGGGGAGCTGGGGTCGGTGAGTAGCGCGACGAGGCGGGTGCCGGGCCGGCAGTTCGCTCGGATGGAGGTGAGCATGGCCTCCAGCGTTGCCCGGTCGGGGGCGTAGTTGAACAGGTAGACGGCCAGGACCACGTCGTAGGTGCCGAGGTGGGGGAGTTCGGCGGCGTCGTGGACGTGGTAGGTGATCGGCGCGGGAGAGGCCTGGGAGGGACCCGAGGGCTGGGAGGGCTGTTCCCGGCGTCGGGCCTCGGTGATCATCGTGGTGGAGTTGTCGACGCCGTCGATGTGTCGGGCTCCGTGGTCGCGGCATAGGCGTGCGTAATGGCCGGTTCCGCAGCCGAGGTCCAGGACTTTCTGCCCGGTGAGGTCTCCGAGGAGCGCCCGGACAGCGGGTATTTCCCCGTAGCGGGCGGCGGGGAGCTCTTTCACCGCGTCGTAGGCGGCTCCGATGGAGTCGTACTGGCTGTGCGGCGACATCGACGCCCCTTGAAGGAGATGAACAACCCGTCAGGAGACACGCCCGGGGGAGTTCAGCAGGCCTGCGCGCCCACCGAGCGCCACCATCGAGTGCCCACCGGGCGTCCCGTGATGAGCTGACTACCACTTCCTGGGGGACGGGTCAACAGGAGCGTCCAGGTTGCGTCCACGGTGTGAGGCCGTTTCCTTGTGAGTCTGGAAGGGGGCTGGTCGTGCCGAAGCAGATCCCGGGAGGAGATCAAGCAGCGAGTGGTCGGGGGACGGGCTGTGGTGTCGGTCGGTGGAGCGTGTCGCTGAGTGGGCGTCCCGACCTCCAGGCCACGTTAGAGTGACCGTGATTTACGCGCAGTAACTTGTGTGGTGCGCGGTGTTCAAGGAAGGATGGTGTGTGTGATGACGGTCTCTCGTCGTTTCGGTGGTGGTCTCGCGGTTGCTGCGCTGGCTGCGGCGCCGATGCTCGGTCTCGCCGGGACAGCGCTGGCTGCTGACACCACCGGTTCGGCTCCCGGTCAGGGAGTGGTGCCGACGGCGCCGGTGGACAACCGGGGTTGGAGCGCGGCCGGTGGTCAGGGCAAGTCCGGCGATGACATGGCTGATGAGCCCTGGCGGGTCAACAAGGACTGGAACTGGGTCAAGGACTGGTGTGTCAACCACACCAAGGAGTCCAAGCTCCCCGGGCAGCCGAGCTCTTATGCGGGGATCAGCTGCCCCCCGGTCTGGAACGACTGACCACCCTCACGGGCCTCACAGGCTTTATGGACCTCACAGCCTGGGTCTAGGGCTGGTCGGCGCGGCGGGCTCCGCCGCGCCTGGATCTCCCACGGGGCTTCCTTCCCCGTGGTGATGGCGGTCCCGGCACCTGCAGCCCCCTTCATGATCGCTCTGCAGGTGCCGGGACCAGCTCCTTTTCTATACCCACTTCTCTACCTACCGTGGCCGGGGCGGGCATCATCGCTGCCGCCTGGACGGCGCGGGGTCGCACGACACGTGCTGGAGGGCCGAGAGCGCTGCCGGCGCCCGCCGCGGGGCCCGGCCGAGACCGGCGGTCCTGACCCGCACCGGGCGAAGGAAACGCAGGTCCCCGACAGAGTCGCTAGATGATCCTGTAGCGAGCCGCGGCGCGTCGGCGCAGAGTGGTGATATAGCTGGCCCCAGGTAGGTGTGGCGCGGCGGTCAGTCTGCGCCGTCCGCTGCTGCCGATCGCGACTTTGCCGGGGCCCTGCCAGCAACGGGACCGGTTTGGGACCGGCCCGGGATGTGGCCCGGGGTGCGGATGGTCGGGGCCGGGTCCCGGCGGTGTTGTGCCGTGTCCGGTTACCGTGGGCGAAATTCGGTCTGTGGATATTTCTGATGGGTGGGGTTGCGGTGGGGTATGAGCGTTCCAGGGCGTCGGGGTCGGGTTCGTCGGATCGGCAGCCGTCGCGGCAGTCGTCGGGGCGGCGTGTGCCGGATCGGTGGGCGGGGTCTGGGTCGGGGTGGGGGCCGTGGGGTTCGTCGCCGGCTGGTGGTGTGGAGCGGTCGTATTTTTGTCGTTCGTGCAAGTTGACGGCGGTGGGGATCAGTGTCCCGACCGGTTGGTATTTGTTGGAGCGTTCCCCGGGTGGTGGGGGGCGGCATCTGCGGTTGGGGATGTACTGCTCGTTGGGGTGTGTGTTGTCCGCGGCGGAGGATCTGAAGCTCGGGGAGAAGGAGCATGCTGGGCGGTTGGGGACGCCGGCGGATGCGGAGCGGGATCGTGCTCGGATTTTGGAGCGGGCGGAGACGATGATCCGGCGGGGGATGTCGGCGAAGGCGGCGGCGGATGTTCTGCAGGTGCCGCCGGCGGCGTTGCGGACGTGGTTGAAGGCCGCGGGGGTCGCGGTGGTCCCTGACTCTGCAGAATCTGCTGCGGGGTCGGTGGCGGGGTCTGCGGCGTCGCGGGCGGCGGTGACGCCGGTGTTCGCGGCTCCGGGCAGCGTCCCGCCCCCGGCGGCTGGGGCGGGACGTGCTGGCGCCGGCGCGGTGCAGGCCGCGGCGGCGTCGCAGGTGGGCCCGGGCGCGGGACACTCTGCCGGTGTTACGGCTGGTGTTACTGCTGGTGTGGTGTCCGGGTCGGGGTCTGCTCGGGGTGAGGGTAGCGGTGTGGGCGGTGGTTCGACAGGTCCGGGGCAGAGGAAGCCGACCGGCCCGAAGGGCAGCGGGGGAAAGGGCGCCGGGGGAAAGGGTGCTGGTGGGAAGGCTGGGGTGGTGCCGGGTGGGGTGAAGCCGGGTCAGGATCCGGTGTTGGGGAAGTACACGTCTCCGCGGGCGTTGTTGCATCATTGGCGGCAGGTGGAGCGGATCACGGATCTGGAGATCGGTGCGGTCCCGGCGGGGGTGGGGAAGTCGGGGCATCCGCAGGGGTTCGCGGCGACGGTGTCGGCGCGGCTGTTGGTCGGGGATGCTGCGGGTGAGGTGGTCACGTGTACGGCGACGGAGGGGGCGAAGATGAAGGCGTGTGATGTTGCTGCGTATGCGGTGGCGAAGATCTTGCGCCCGATCATGGACGCTGCCGCTGTCGCCGCTGCAGCGGCCCCGCCTGCAGTGGCGCCGCCTGCGGTATCGGCGGGTGCCGCTGCCTCTGCTCCCCCTGCCTCTGCTCTCGTCCCTGAGTCAGGGCGGCGTGGCGGCGTTGCGGGTGGTGCCGGCCCGGATCATGCCTCACCTCAGCCTGCTGGTGGTCCGGCTGCCACTGGTCCGGCTGGTGGTGGGGTGGATGCGCGGGTGGTGCGGGAGTGGGCTCGCGCGAACGGTTATGTGGTCGGGGAGCGTGGCCGGATCCCAGCGCAGGTCCGGGCGGCTTATCTCGCTGCGTCGGCCGGGTCGGTGCCCGGCCGGTGAGTAGGGGCGGATGACTATCCCCGGCGGCGCCGACGCCGCCGACGCCGCCGACGCCGCCGACGCCGCCGACGCCGACGCCGCCGACGCCGCCGACGCCGCCGACGCCGACGCCGCCGACGCTGCTGCTGCCGCGGCGGCTGGGGCTGCGGCGGCTGGGGCTGCGGCGGCTGGGGCTGCGGTGGGTGAGATCGTGCGGGTTCGTCGGGTCGGGGATGCGGTGCGGTCGGCTCGGCGGGCGGCGCGGGGGGTGGAGCCGCATCCGGTGTGGGGGCAGCGGGAAGCGGATGCGCTGTCGGCTCTGGGGGTGGTGGCGGCGTTTCTGGATCATCACGCTCACACTGATGTCGCTCGGGTGGTCACCGACACGCTGCTCGCTTCCCTCAGTTCCCTCGGCTTCCGCGTCGGTTGTGGTGACCTCTCCGGTTGTGGTGACCGCGCTGCTCGTGGTGACGTCGGGGATCCCGCGGACCGCCCGACCGGCCCGGCCGGCGCGGGTGGCCCGGCAGGCGCGGGTGGCGCGGCGCCGGCCGGTGCTGTTGGGTCGGGCGCTGCTGGTTCTCGGAGTCGTCGGGGGCCGGCCCGGCGTGGCGTCGCCCATGACGGGGATGTCCCTCTGGCGTTGTGGCCGCTCGCCGACCCTGCCGGCCCTGCTGACTCCGGTGGTGAGGTCGCGGTGGCCGTCCCGTCTGTCCCGGCGGTGTCTGCCTCGGCGGTGTCTGTCCCGTCGGTGGGGGCGGTGCGGGCGTGGGCGCAGGCTCAGGGGTATGCGGTGGGTGCTCGGGGGCGGTTGTCGGGGCAGGTGCGGGATGCGTATCTGCGGGCGCATCCGGAGTTGACCGATCCCGGTCGTGGTGGGCTCGGTCCGGGCTGATCCGCTGTGCCCGGACCCGCCCCCGGGGGTCCTGGGGGTTTCTGGATCGTTTCCAGTTTTATGGGGCGGGTGTAGAGCCGCCGGTTCGGGTCGGAGCCGGCACCAGTGAGCGTTTTTCGTCCTGGTTGACGACACCAAGAGACAGGCGCTCGCTAACAGCGGAGGTGCGCGTGTGGATGCTCCTACCGCAGGTCATGCGGGCGATCATCCGGTGGGGGGACACCGCGGGAGCGTCGCTGTGACCTGCACGAACGGCAGGTTGGAAAACACTCAGTGTCTTCCTTCCTGGTTCTCAAGATCGAGCCAGTGTTCAGACACTCCGGCAAAGCGGGGGAACCTCAGGGGATGTGGGAGAGCCCCGCTCCGGGGGGTGGGCACCCTGTGCGTCAGTGCCGTGGTCCCTCGGGGCGGGGCTCTGTCTGTGTGCGGTCTGTGTGCTGTTGGTGGTCAGGCGAGCAGACCGCGTGGTCGCCGGGTTGGTAAAGGCTCTACCCAGCGTGCGGTGGGGTCGGGGTTGTTACTTGTGGCCCTTGACGGTGTCTCCGGCGGCGCCGGTCTGGGCGCAGTTGTCGGACTGGTCGGTGACCGAGTGTCCGGACTTCGCGGTGCCGGATCCGAGGATCCCCAGAGCGCCGGTGAGGCCGTTCGCGGCGGCGGCGTCCTCGATGGGGACCTGCAGCCCGATGAGGTTGAGCGGGATGTTGTTGTTGCAGGCCTGGATCGGGACGTTGACGTTGTTGCCGTTGAGGCCGGCGATCAGGCCCTCGGCGCTCTTGTCGATCCCGTCACCGTGGTCACCGCTGTGGGTGCCGTGGGCCATGGCCACCGGCGAGAGCGCCATCAGTGATGCGGCCGAGGCGGCGACGACGATCCCGGTCTTCTTCCACATGGGGTATGTCCTCCTGGTTGTTGCTGGCACGTCGGATACGAGGGGAGCCCGTGCCAGCTGCAACGAGAGGGTTCAGGTGGGGTAACTGCAGGTCAAACACTGTCACCCGGCCCGCGCGCGGCGCGCGCGGACTGTTTCCGCGGTCGAAGTCTCGACCACCCGTATGGGGCATTTAATCGGACACGGGACACGGTCGTGTCACGCACTGTAGTTATGTCTGGTGTGTCCTGATCTGTCCTGGTTCGGCGCAGTCCGGGGACCTCCGAGGGCCTCCGAGGGCCTCCGGGGGCGTCCGGCGGGGTCGGGGGGTGCTGGGTGAGGGGGTGGGCCGGGCCGTCGCCGGAGGGGTGGGCGGCCCGGCCCTGGTGGGCGGTCGCGGGTGGCGTGCGCTCCCCAGCGCGCCGGGTGGGTGCGACCGCTGCAGACCCGAACACCTTCAGTGTGACCTATCGCACTGCGCGGGGGAAGGGTGTTGTCGTGGGGGCGGTGCCGGGGTGTCAGGGGTGGCGGGTCAGGGCGGTGGTGGTGGTGTCGCCGGCGGGGCCGCGCAGGACGAGGGTGTTGTTGGTGATGTCGGCGTGGCTGGTCTGGGTGAGCCAGTCGGCGATGGGGATGTTCTCGCAGGTCATGAGGGTGGTCGGGTTGGCGGTGGCGGTGAATGTGCCGTCGGTGTGGACGCCCCAGGTGCCGGTCAGGTGGTTGCAGCCGTCGGAGCCGGTCCAGTGTCCGTCGGGGGTGAACTCGACGAACGCTCGTCCTGCGGTGGTGTCGTCCGCGGGGGTCCAGTGGCCGATCAGGGCCTGCTGCAGGGGATGCGCGGAGGGGGCGCCGGTCGGCATCGGCAGCGTGGTCGGGGCAGTCGGGTCGGTCGGTGTGGTGAGTGCGGCGGGTGTGGCGGGGAGGGGGCCGACGGCGTGGGGGCCGTCGGTGTCGGTGGTGGTGGTGTCGGGTCGGGGCACGTGGACTCCTGCGGTGGGGTGCGGGGGCTGGTGCTGTCCGGGTTCCCAGACCTCGTAGTAGGGCTGCTGGGCCGCGGCGGGCTGGGTGGCGGCGGCGGTGGCGGTGCTGGTGGTGAGTGCGCCGGCGGTGGTGAGGGCGGCGGCGGCGAGGAGTGCTGCGGCACCGGCGCGTCGTGTGCGGGAAGTCGTGTGCATGGGTTTCACCTAAACACGGTTACTGACGGGTAGGTCTGGTCGACGGTAGGTGACCGCGACGCCTGCGGCGGAGCGGGGTGGGTGTCCGCCTGCGGCGGAGCAAGTTAGGTGTTTTCTCGGAGAAAACACTGACAGGGGGTGGCGGTGTGAGATTCTCGGCCGGAAGTGGAGGGGGTCTGGATGTCTCTGGCTGGCCGAACTCGCCGATCTCGGGCTGAAGGCGGGCGTCCGCACCGGACGACTGTCTGGTTCTCGGATTGGGAGATGGCTCGAGTCGAGGTGGCTGCTGCGTCGGCGGCTATGGCTCCGGGTGCGTGGGTGGGTGAGGCGGCGGTTCGGGCGGCGGAGCCGCCTGAACCGGTGGTTCCTGGTGGGCGGGTCTCGGCGGGTTCGGCTGGTGCGCGGATGCAGGAGTTGATGGGGCTGCGTTCGGAGTTGATGGAGGATCGGCGGGTTCTGCGCAACATCGGGGGGAACCTCAACGACATCGCTCGGGTCGCGAACACCGATGGGGTGCTCGAGTCGACGGTGGGGCAGGTCGTGGCGATGGTGGCGCGGTTGGTGGAGCGGGTCGACCGGACCGTGGCCGAGGTGGACCGGCAGGTCAACGGTGCGGCGGCGCAGCTGCGGCGGTCGGGGAGCCGACGGTGATCGCGAAGGTGAGCCGTGGCTGGCGGGTCGAGGGGCTGGTCCGTTACCTGATGGGGCCGGGGCGGTTCAACGAGCACACCGGGCAGCGGGTCGTCGCGAGCTGGGACGGGGCGCCGGAGAAGTATCAGCCGGCGCAGGACGTCGCCGGTGGATGGGATCTGCGCGGTCTCGTCGATGCGGTCGGTGCTCCGGCGGTCGCGGCGGGGGTCGGGTTGCGGGAGCCGCGCGCCGAGGCCGGCGGCCGGGTGCGGCGGGGGCCGGTGTGGCACTGCTCGTTGCGCAACGCGCCGGGTGATCCGGTGTTGTCGGATGCGCAGTGGGCTCAGGTGGTCGAGGACCTGATGGATCGCACTGGGATCGCGGCACGGGGTGAGCTCGATGGCTGTCGTTGGGTCGCGATCCGGCACGCCGATGACCACGTGCACGTCGCGGCGGTTCTGGTGCGTCAGGAGTCCGGGAAGCGGCTGCACCCGTTCCGGGACTTCGTCCGGGCGCGCGAGACGTGCCGGGACTGGGAGCGGAAGCTGGGGTTGACGCCGACGGCGGCTGCGGATCGCAGCTCGGTGACCGGGCCGACGCAGGCCGAGCAGGAGAAGGCGCTGCGCCGGGGTGTGGAGGAGACTTCGCGGGAGTGGCTGCGACGGATGTCGCGGGTCGCGGCGGTACAGGCCAGGGACCCGGAGGGGTTCGTGGCTGCGTTGAAGGACCTCGGTGTGCTGGTGCGCGCCCGCAGCTCGGAGGAGCCGGCGACGGGGCAAGGTGCGGCGATGGTGGGCTACTCGGTCGCCGCGCCGGGTGATCTGACCGCGGCGGGGCAGCCGGTGTGGTTCTCCGGGCGGACGCTGGCCCGAGACCTGTCGTTGCCGAACCTGGAGCGGCGGTGGAGCTCGGCGCCGCCGCCGGCACCGGTGGTGGGTGGTGCTCCGGGGCGGACGTATCGGGCGTCGGTGAGTCCGCAGGAGCGGGTGGCGGCGATCGATGATGCGGTCTCGTCGATGGAGCATGCCACCGCGACGTTGGCATCGGGCGAGACCGGGGTGGGTGCCGACGGGATCGCGCACGCGGCCGGGGACATGCTCTGCGCGGTGGGGGTGGTAACGGGCCGTCAGGACCCGGACGGGCGGGTCCGGAGGGAGGCGGGCAACGACCTCGACCGAGCGGCCCGAGTGCCGGAGCAGGTGCTGCCAGCACGGTGGTCGCCGGTGGCTCAGGTGCTGCGGCAGTCGGCGTGGCGGCTGGCGTCGGTGCGAACGGTGGGCCGCCACGGTGAGGGCGACGGGGCCCGGTTGGTGCTGGCGCTGGCGACGTTGGTCGCCGAGATCGCAACACTGCGGGAGACGCAGTCACGGCTTGCGCAGGCCCGGGCGGCGCACCGCAGCTGCGGAGCGCTGCAGGCATCGGCCCGCAGTAGCGCGGCACGAGCGGCCGCGAGCGGGCCGGCCCGCGGAGGCGCGGCCCGATCGGCTGGGCAGCGCCCGCCGGCGTCGGCGACGGGGCCGGCGAGGTCGTCGGGACTTCACGAGCCGACGTATCAGGAGAAGCAGAGGCGAGGGAGAGGACGGTGACGGGGCCGGTCGACCAGGACGTTCCGCTGCTCGGTCTCGGTCGGGACCAGGTGCAGGCATGGACGCAGTTCATGCTGGTGACCGCGAACGCGGTACGGCAGTACCGGGTCAACCAGGAGCGGGCGGCGTGGAGCCAGGAGTGGGCGGCTGCACGGGCGACCCAGCGGTACTCGAACGACCTCGATCCGTGGGTGCGGGCGATGGTTGAGGCCGACGAGTCCGCGTTCCAGGCGGCGCGACGACGCGACCCGTCCAGCTTCGAGGACAAGACAAGCGGTGAGAAGCAGTTCGGCTGGGTGGTGCACACGACGACGGGGCCGATGCCGGAGGACTCCCCGTCGGGGATGCACGGTGCATGGGGTCTGTGGGCGGACGGCTGGCTTGCTGAGAAGAAGCTGTCGGTGTTCGTGGTCGCGGACAAGGAGACTGCTCTGCGGTTGCGTGACGAGGTCACCGAGGGAGAGCAGCGGACCCTCAAAGACCTCGGCGAGCTGGGCACCTACGGACACATGCGGGCCGTGCACGCCCGCACGGAGGTGCGTGAGGAACCCTGGCAGTTGCGGGTGCGGGTGTGGGGGAACCTGTGTGAGGTCTGGCCGAACGACTTCGATTTGGCTGCGGCGGTGATGACGCCCAGCCCGTACTGGAATGGGGATGGCGGCTCCGAAGAGCAGAGGTACGGGGCGATCGACAGGTTGGCCACGAGGCTGCGCGGGTTGGAGGACCGCGGATACTCGATGACCGATGTCGTGAGGCGGCTCGATCTTGGTGCGGTTCGCCAGCAGTACGAGGTTGTGGAGTGGCATCTGCTGGCTGACTTCGTGGACCGGATGGTGCAGCGGACGGCTGACCAGTTGCAGGTTGTCGACGCTGATCCGGTCGATCCGGTCGTGGCCAGGGAAGTCGATGAGGCGCTGGACAGAGGTCTGAGGGACGCGGGTGTTGCACGCGACGGGGTGCTGCGGAGTGAGTACTTCGATCAGCTGCGGGCGCAACTGACTGATTTGCGCTTCGCCGGCCGGGATCTTGATGCTCTGCTAGCGGATCTTCCGGCGGAGAAGATCAGCCAAGCCCAGTATCCCGCGGCGTATCTGCGGGCGGTGGTGGAGGAGCGCGCCCGCTCGGTTCCGACGGGTGGGCCGAGTACCTATGAGCCGGGCCGGGCGGCGGGGGAGACCGCGGCCGGGATCCACCGGAGCGGATCCGATCTGGGGGAGGCCGAGCGGATGATCCGTCGGCACTTCTCCGGGCGGTCCGCAGACGCGGTGATCAGCTGTCGGGCGTGGCCTGGTCTGGCCAAGCAGCTACTCGTGTGGAAGGAGCAGGGCGCACCGATCGCGCAGGAACTCACGCAGACCGCGCTGTCGGTCGAGTCGCGTCTTTCGTCGCGGAAGACCCCGGCCTCGTACGTGAAGTCGGTGCTGCGGCGCGGCATCGAGTTCCGCGAGCACCAGGCCGCGGAGGCGGGCGAGTCGGAGCGGTCGCGCCGCGACGCCGCCCATGCTGCCCGGGTGCGGGAGGCGAGCAGGGGGTACGGGGCGTCGTCGAATGGTGTGATCACCGAGGAGATGTGTGACGGCGTGCCGGAGCCGCCGTTCGACATCTACCAGCTCGATCCGACCAACGCGGTCGATCGTGCCGCGTTGGAGATGGCGCGTGGGGCGGGGACGGTCGAGGACGACGACTACATCGAGCAGATCCTGCTCGCCCCGGACCCGGGAGAGGTGTGGATGCGGTTCAACCGGGCCGACGGGGCGCGGGGTCGTGCTGATCAGGCTGAGGAGTGGGCAGAGGTGCAGGCTCGGACGCTCGATGACCCGGATACCCGGCCGAGAGAGGAACTCATCGGCCAGGCCGAGGTCGAGGCCGGTGCCGAGCAGCGCCGCGCCGACCGGGATCGCGCGCTGGCCCACGCCGAGGAGACCGGGGCACCGACCGCGGCCGCGCTGCGTGTCGAGGTCGCGCACCGGCCGCCGTCGACCGTCCCGGATGCGGCAGTCCCGGATGCGAGGGCGGCGCGGCCGGGGCGGGCCGAGGTGCAGTCGCCGCCGAGGTTCGAGCCGCTGCAGCTCCCGCGGGGGCCCCGCCCGACCCGCTGAGCCGGGCGGGTCTGACCGAGAAGCGGGCCGGGCGCCCGGGGCGCACAGCCCGAGGGAGTGGGGAGGGAGTCTGAGGTGGGGGGTGTCTGGGTTGATCGGTCGCAGCGGGCACATTGGTCACAGCGGTGTGCTGTGGGGCTGTGAACTGGGGTTTTGCTCGGGAGTGGCTGTGACCGATGGCGTGGTTGTGCTGTGACCGATCCTTGCCGATCGGTCACAGCACGCTGCTGTGGGGGTCCTGACCGTGCTCCCGGCGCCTTGGTAGGCCTTGTCCGCCCACGCCTGGATGTTCTGGCTGGTGACAGCCTCGATGACGCCGGTACGGCGGGCGGCGGTCAGATCGTGGGTGGACCCCGGTAACGGTGGGGCCGCCCACATCAGTCGGCCGAACGGATCAGCGAGGACCTGGACGTTCATCCCGTGCCGGCGATGGCGCCCGGAGTAGAAACGGCGTTGCCCGGCTACGCGGTCGATCGGGACCAGGGTCCCGTCCAGCAGTACCCAGGCCAGCGCCCCGATTCGATGGCTGACCTGGTCGATGTTTTCGGCCCGCGCAGCGAGCAGGGACAGGGTGTCGTGGACGTAGCGCCAGGCGGTGCTGATCGCGACCCCGAACCCGACAGCAAGCCGGGCGTAGGTGTCACCGTTGCGCAGATACGCGAGGACGAGCAGGGCCTGGTGGCCTGCGGTGAGCCGCCACCACCGACCCGTGCTATCCCGCCGACGGCGCCGGATCAGCGTGCTGAGCTGGGTGAGTGTGTGGGTCGACAACGCGATCGCAGCAGGGTAGGACAACACGACGAGGCTCCCGGTCAGGATGGTCGATCTTGGTCGACTGCTGTCCTACCGGGAGCCTCACCCAGCCCCGCTACCCCCCAACGGGCCGCTGACCAGCGAACTCACGATGGAAAAGGCTCAGCGTAAAAACACGCGGTGCGGCGCATCAGGTCGCGAGTGGCGCGGGCCGCACAGTGTGGATCTTGACAGTGGTTGAAGTGTCGGGTTTCAGTTGGTGAGTGAGGATTCGGAAGTTTGCGCGTCAGGTGGCTGTGTCGGTGGGAGTGATGGGGGCGGTGGTGGCGGGGTCGTTGGTTCTTCCTGCGTCTCCTGCGTATGCGGGTGTTGATCATGTGATGCGGTGTCCGGGTGAGGATGCGGCGTGGCCGGCGATGTGTCCTGATGCGATGGATATTGATCGGGCTCGGAATGTGACGTCGGTGAGTTTCGATGTTCCGCCTCGTGCTACTGCGTATTTGACGGTGACGATGGAGCAGGAGGATGGCTTCGCGCGGAATGAGCGTACGGTGTCTGTGATGAATGCTATCGATGATATTCAGCGGATGCAGTGGTCGGTCCCTCCGTATGATCGGGATATGACGTTCAGGATTGTTCGGGTGGAGTTGCATTTCTCGACTCCGCGATAATGCGGTCGGGTTGTGGTGGGTGCGTGATGTCCACTGAGTGTTTTCCAGCCTGCCGTTCGTGCAGGTCACAGCGACGCTCCCGCGGTGTCCCCCCGCCGGATGATCGCCCGCATGACCTGCGGTAGGAGCATCCACGCGCGCACCTCCGCTGTTAGCGAGCGCCTGTCTCTTGGTGTCGTCAACCAGGATGAAAAACGCTCACTGAGCCTTTCCCGGTAGGCGGTTGATCATGTTGTGCGGCCGTGTTCGATGTGGAGAAGGACGAGCGCGGCGGCGGCGATGTGGCCGATCCGCCACGGGCGCAGGCTGACCCGGCGTAGCGCTTTGAGAGTGGTCTTGAGTAGCGAGTTCCCGCGCTCGGTGGTGGCCCGGACGGCGGAGTGGAGCATGTTCACCGTCTGCTGGTCGACGTTGAGCCGGTCGCCGTTTGGTCTGTGGGGCTTCTTCGTGATCGGGCAGGCCAGTCGGGTGGTCTCGCCCTCGTAGCCCAGGTCGGGGAGAGTGACGTGCTGCTGGTCGGTCCAGGCGTCGAGGGCGGGCAGCAGTTCGGGATGGGCGCGGGCGCAGGTGGTGTCGTGCTCGCGGCCCGGCCGTCGAGCAATCGTCAAGACCTGTGGATGGAGATCTTTTAGGCGGCTTCGGTGTGGGTGTGGTCGTCGGGTCGTTCAACGAGTCGTCCGGCTTCGAAGACTGCTCCGGCGCGGACGAGCGCGACCAGGTGCGGGCCGTTGACCGCGCGCCAGCGGTCCTGGGCGGCTTCGATGAGCTTGAACGCCATCGCCAGCCCGGCCGCGCGTGAGCCCGGCCTGCGGGTGACCCGGGTGCGGTGGTGGACGGTCGCGAACGTGGACTCGATGGGGTTCGTGGTGCGCAGGTGGATCCAGTGCTCAGCGGGGAAGTCATAGACCGCGAGCAGTACATCGACGTCGTCGGTGACCTTCGCGGCGGCCTTGCCGAACTTCGCCCCGTAAGCGGCTTCGAACGCGCGTACCGCGTCCAGGGCGTGGCGGCGGTCTTCGGCGTTCCAGATCTCTGCCAGCGCCTTCTTCGCCCCCGGGTGCGCACTCTTGGGCAGTGCGGCGAGGACGTTGGCGGTCTTGTGGACCCAGCAGCGCTGCTCACGGGTCTCGGGGAACACCTCCCGTAGCGCGCCCCAGAACCCGAGCGCGCCGTCCCCGACGGCCAGGACGGGGGTGCGCATGCCGCGCCGCGCGCAGTCGCGCAGCAGGTCCGCCCAGGACTCGGTCGACTCGCGGTAGCCGTCGGCGAGGGCGACGAGTTCCTTGTGCCCGTCGGCGCGGACCCCGATCAGCACGAGCAGGCACAACTTGTGCTCGGCGAGGCCGATGGTGACGTGGATGCCCTCGGCCCACACGTACACGTAGTCCACCCTGGACAGGTCCCGGTGGGAGAACGCCTGCTGCTCGGTCTTCCAGGTCTCGGTCAGCCTGGTGATCGTCGATGAGGACAGGCCCGCGCTGGGGCAGTTCCTCGGCTCCACGGCCGGGCTCTCCGCGGCCACAGTCACGAAGCTGACCCAGACCTGGAAGGCCGAGCAACGCGCCTTCGCCGCCCGCGAC
The DNA here is from genome assembly GCF_001932475.1 of Pseudonocardia sp. Ae717_Ps2. NCBI lineage: Bacteria > Bacillati > Actinomycetota > Actinomycetes > Pseudonocardiales > Pseudonocardiaceae > Pseudonocardia > Pseudonocardia sp. Ae717_Ps2. Next base: position 12,729 of record NZ_MCIS01000002.1, on the reverse strand, counting down.
CTGTCCGGAGTGGACTACGTCTACCTGTGGGCCGACGGGATCCGCGTCAACATCCGCCTCGCCGAGCACAAGCTGTGTCTGCTCGTGCTGATCGGGGTCCGCGCCGACGGCCGCAAGGAACTCGTCGCTCTCGCCGACGGCTACCGCGAGTCGACCGAGTCATGGGCAGACCTGCTGCGCGACTGCGCGCGTCGCGGCATGCGGGCCCCGGTACTCGCGATCGCCGACGGCGCGCTGGGGTTCTGGGGCGCGCTGCGCGAGGTCTTCCCGGCCACGCGGGAGCAGAGGTGCTGGTTTCACAAGATCGCCAACGTGCTCGGCGCCATGCCGCGCTCCGCCCAACCCGGGGCGAAGAAGGCGCTGGCCGAGATCTGGAACGCCGAGGACCGCCGTCACGCCCTCGACGTCGTGAAGTCCTTCGAGACCACCTACGGCGCGAAGTTCGCCAACGCGGTCTCCAAGATCACCGATGACCTCGACGAGCTGCTGGCGTTCTACGACTACCCGGCCGAGCACTGGCAGCACCTACGCACCACCAACCCGATCGAGTCCACCTTCGCCACCGTCCGGCACCGCACGAAGATCACGAAGGGGCCGGGATCCCGGGCGGCCGGGCTGGCGATGGCGTTCAAGCTGATCGAAGCCGCCCAGGACCGCTGGCGCGCGGTCAACGGCCCGCACCTGGTCGCGCTCGTCCGCGCCGGAGCAGTCTTCGAAGCCGGACGACTCGTTGAACGACCCGACGACCACCACCAACCGGAAGCCGCCTAAAGATCTTCATCCACAGGTCTTGACGATTGCTCGCAGGCGTTCGCTGACACCGCATACCAGGGCGGAGGCCCCGCGATCACCGTCCCTCACCGCCGCCGTCGCCGTGACCTCGACACCGGCCGCTACCGGCCCCTGTCAGCGAACCAGAAGGCCATCAACACCGCCCACGCACGGGTAAGGCCCTACCTGGCCTGCTGCTGTCTCCAACGCGTCGGCGGCCTCCTCGGTGGCCTGCAGCGATCCCCGCTTTCATGGGCGCCCCGTACCTCGCCCATCTTCCGGGAATGGGGAGGTACGGGCGTGTATGGCCGTGTGTGTCTGTGTGTGGGTCGGTGGAGGCTATGTGTCGTTGACCTGCTGGAGCGCGGCCAGGCGGGCGGTGAGTTCGGTGGCCTGCTGCGCGGCGAGGTGTCGGGTGACCGGCTGTGTCTGGTCGGCGCCGGCGATCAGCAGCGCGGAGAGTGCGAGGTGGCGGGGCGTGTTGCCGCCCAGGGTGGCGAGTACCTGGCCTGCTGCTGTCTCCAACGCGTCGGCGGCCTCCTCGGTGGCCTGCAGCGATCCCCGCTTTCATGGGCGCCCCGTACCTCGCCCATCTTCCGGGAATGGGGAGGTACGGGCGTGTATGGCCGTGTGTGTCTGTGTGTGGGTCGGTGGAGGCTATGTGTCGTTGACCTGCTGGAGCGCGGCCAGGCGGGCGGTGAGTTCGGTGGCCTGCTGCGCGGCGAGGTGTCGGGTGACCGGCTGTGTCTGGTCGGCGCCGGCGATCAGCAGCGCGGAGAGTGCGAGGTGGCGGGGCGTGTTGCCGCCCAGGGTGGCGAGTACCTGGCCTGCTGCTGTCTCCAACGCGTCGGCGGCCTCCTCGGTGGCCTGCAGCGATCCCCGCTTTCATGGGCGCCCCGTACCTCGCCCATCTTCCGGGAATGGGGAGGTACGGGCGTGTATGGCCGTGTGTGTCTGTGTGTGGGTCGGTGGAGGCTATGTGTCGTTGACCTGCTGGAGCGCGGCCAGGCGGGCGGTGAGTTCGGTGGCCTGCTGCGCGGCGAGGTGTCGGGTGACCGGCTGTGTCTGGTCGGCGCCGGCGATCAGCAGCGCGGAGAGTGCGAGGTGGCGGGGCGTGTTGCCGCCCAGGGTGGCGAGTACCTGGCCTGCTGCTGTCTCCAACGCGTCGGCGGCCTCCTCGGTGGCCTGCAGCGATCCCCGCTTTCATGGGCGCCCCGTACCTCGCCCATCTTCCGGGAATGGGGAGGTACGGGCGTGTATGGCCGTGTGTGTCTGTGTGTGGGTCGGTGGAGGCTATGTGTCGTTGACCTGCTGGAGCGCGGCCAGGCGGGCGGTGAGTTCGGTGGCCTGCTGCGCGGCGAGGTGTCGGGTGACCGGCTGTGTCTGGTCGGCGCCGGCGATCAGCAGCGCGGAGAGTGCGAGGTGGCGGGGCGTGTTGCCGCCCAGGGTGGCGAGTACCTGGCCTGCTGCTGTCTCCAACGCGTCGGCGGCCTCCTCGGTGGCCTGCAGCGATCCCCGCTTTCATGGGCGCCCCGTACCTCGCCCATCTTCCGGGAATGGGGAGGTACGGGCGTGTATGGCCGTGTGTGTCTGTGTGTGGGTCGGTGGAGGCTATGTGTCGTTGACCTGCTGGAGCGCGGCCAGGCGGGCGGTGAGTTCGGTGGCCTGCTGCGCGGCGAGGTGTCGGGTGACCGGCTGTGTCTGGTCGGCGCCGGCGATCAGCAGCGCGGAGAGTGCGAGGTGGCGGGGCGTGTTGCCGCCCAGGGTGGCGAGTACCTGGCCTGCTGCTGTCTCCAACGCGTCGGCGGCCTCCTCGGTGGCCTGCAGCGATCCCCGCTTTCATGGGCGCCCCGTACCTCGCCCATCTTCCGGGAATGGGGAGGTACGGGCGTGTATGGCCGTGTGTGTCTGTGTGTGGGTCGGTGGAGGCTATGTGTCGTTGACCTGCTGGAGCGCGGCCAGGCGGGCGGTGAGTTCGGTGGCCTGCTGCGCGGCGAGGTGTCGGGTGACCGGCTGTGTCTGGTCGGCGCCGGCGATCAGCAGCGCGGAGAGTGCGAGGTGGCGGGGCGTGTTGCCGCCCAGGGTGGCGAGTACCTGGCCTGCTGCTGTCTCCAACGCGTCGGCGGCCTCCTCGGTGGCCTGCAGCGATCCCCGCTTTCATGGGCGCCCCGTACCTCGCCCATCTTCCGGGAATGGGGAGGTACGGGCGTGTATGGCCGTGTGTGTCTGTGTGTGGGTCGGTGGAGGCTATGTGTCGTTGACCTGCTGGAGCGCGGCCAGGCGGGCGGTGAGTTCGGTGGCCTGCTGCGCGGCGAGGTGTCGGGTGACCGGCTGTGTCTGGTCGGCGCCGGCGATCAGCAGCGCGGAGAGTGCGAGGTGGCGGGGCGTGTTGCCGCCCAGGGTGGCGAGTACCTGGCCTGCTGCTGTCTCCAACGCGTCGGCGGCCTCCTCGGTGGCCTGCAGCGATCCCCGCTTTCATGGGCGCCCCGTACCTCGCCCATCTTCCGGGAATGGGGAGGTACGGGCGTGTATGGCCGTGTGTGTCTGTGTGTGGGTCGGTGGAGGCTATGTGTCGTTGACCTGCTGGAGCGCGGCCAGGCGGGCGGTGAGTTCGGTGGCCTGCTGCGCGGCGAGGTGTCGGGTGACCGGCTGTGTCTGGTCGGCGCCGGCGATCAGCAGCGCGGAGAGTGCGAGGTGGCGGGGCGTGTTGCCGCCCAGGGTGGCGAGTACCTGGCCTGCTGCTGTCTCCAACGCGTCGGCGGCCTCCTCGGTGACGTACAGCGACACTCGTCGCATCCCGACCGGATCGGGCTGGGCGCGTTTACCTTCCTTGCTTTTCCGTGCTTGATGCGGACTCGGGTCTTCCTGTGTATGGCTAGGTCTGGATGGTGTATGAGCAGGTGTGGGCGTGGTTGAGTCGGGGATGCTGATGCGCCGCCGCAGCACCGCGTCGGGGTCGGTGTCGCTCATGTCTGGCGGTGGCAGTGGGTAGTTCTTGCTCATGCCGTCACCGCCGTGGTCGCTCCGGCCGTCGTGCCAGGGATCTCGTTGACGGCCAGTCGGCGGGCGAGGTTGCGGAATGCCTCGGCGTTCTCGGAGTCGGGCGCGTAATCCATCAGCGGTGTGCGTTCGCGCCAGGAGTCGCGGACCTTCGCACGGTCGTGGATCACTTCGACCACGCCGAGCGGGTGGTTCTTGAACGCCTCCAGAGTGGTCGTGGCGACCTTGCCGCGGCGAGCGTCGTAGAGGTTTACCAGTAGGCCTGCGATGTTCAGTTCGATGTTCAGTGCTTCACACAGCGTGCGGACCTGGCGCAGGAGCAGGCGCAGCGCGCGGATGCTGGAGTCCTCGGCCCCGACCGGGATGATGATCTTCCCGGTGACCTCGGAGTGGCCGCCGGTGGTGCGTCGGCGGGTCGCGACCAGCGCTGAGTCGTTGATTGCGCCCAGGCTGGGAGGGCAGTCGATCACGACGTCGTCAAACACGTCGGTCAGCGCGTCCAGGAACCGCGAAAGTAGCTGTTCCCGCCCGGTCCGCGCGTACATCTGGGGTTCCAGCAGAAACATGTCGTCGCTGGTGCACAGCACGAAAAGGTTGTCGGACACCTTGTGCAGCAGGTCGCCGAGCTCGCCGGACCACTGTCCCAGTAGCGCTCGTGCCAGGTTCGCGCCTTCGGCCGGCGCCGCTGGAGCACCGATCGCCTCCGTCAGGTGTCCCTGGGGGTCGAAGTCCACCAGGAGCACCCGACGCCCCAGTTCTGAGAGTGCGCGCCCGAGGTTGATGGTCGAGGTCGTCTTCCCGACCCCGCCTTTCTGGTTCGCCACCGCATATATCCGCATGACCGAGACCCTAGATCCATACCTGCCCATACTCAATATCCACGCCTCAATACGCGTGTATGGGAGAGGGGAGTCGGTTGAAGCGGTGTTCGGTCACGTCGTGGTTGGTGTAGAGCCCGGTGTGATGGTGGTCAGGTCCAGGTGATGGTGATGACCAGCATGACGATCACCAGGACAAGCCCAAGGACAACGAGGGCGAGCCAGGAGCCCTGGTTCGCTGGCGTCGGTGCGGTTGCCGAGGCGGCGGCGCGGTGCTGGTCTTGTTGCCGTCGTCGGTCGGTGCGGCGCCGGTCAGTACGACGAGGCGGGGTGCGCAGGGCGTCGTCGAGCGCGGCTCTGGTGAACACGATGGTGGCGACCTCATCGCTGCTCTCAGTAGAGGCTGAATAGCTGCCGGGGCTGGCCCGCGTGGGTCGACGATCGCGGGAGGTGTCGCGGTGGGTGTTCATGTGCTAACTGTGCGCAATTTGTGGCTTGTTGACCAGGGTGTCTGGGGTGACGTCACCTTCATGGGGCGCTCAGCCGCTACCCCGCCTGGGATCTCGACTCGCGGGTCACCCCGCCCTGAGGGCCCCATCTGGGGAGCCTCTGACGTTCGTGAGCTGCCAGACCGCCCCATATCCCGTAGTACTCCCCCACGGACAAGGCGTGCTCCAAACACTGCCTACTGACCGGACACGCTGCACACGTCTGCTTCGCGGCGGCATCTGCCCCGGTCTTGTGAGGGCTGGGGAAGAACATCTCGGTGTCCATCGAGACGCACGCAGCCTGCCCCCACCACGATCGGGAAACAGCCTTCTGGAGCACCTCCGCGTTCTGGGGAGAGCAGGATGACCGAGCCTTCATGTCGCGGAAGGTGCCATACGTCCCCACCGCCACCGTCCCCAGGGGTCACTCGGTGTAGGTGGCTTCGCTCTGTAGCTGGCCGGCGCCGTTCTGGTGCGGCAGGATGTCTTCGTCCTCGAAGTGTTTCCGAGAGGACAGCGGTGTCCTCGTGGCGTCTTGTCTCGAACAGGTCCTCTTGCGTGGACAGGAGCTGGTGGTGGAGAACTGGGTCTCACCGTTGAGCACCGGCGGGCTGCTGAGTATCGCGGTGGGGGCGATCGCTGTTCTGCTGGTGGCGATCATCCGGTTCAAGGTGCACCCACTGCTGGCGTTGATCGTCGTGTCTGCGGCGACGGCGTTCGCGGCCCGGATCCCACCGGGCGCGGTACTCGATGTCCTCGTCGACGGTTTCGGGACGACCCTCGGGGAGGTCGCCCTGTTGGTCGGGCTCGGCGCGATGTTCGGACGGCTCGCCGAGACCAGCGGGGCCGCGCGGGCGTTGTCGGATGCCTTGGTGGCCCGGTTCACCGAACAACGGGCACCGTTGGCGCTGGGTGTGGTGTCGCTGTTGTTCGGGTTCCCGATCTTCTTCGATGCCGCGTTCATGGTGATGCTGCCGATCATCTTCACGATCGCCCGGCGAGTCGGCGGCGGTGTGTTGATCCACGCTCTGCCCGCGGCGGCGGCATTGTCCACGGTGCACGTGTTCCTGCCACCGCACCCAGGGGCAGTCGCGGCGACTGTGCTACTCGGCGCTGACGTCGGCCTGGTGATCCTGATCGGCGTCCTGGTCGCTGTCCCGACCTGGTACCTCGGCGCGTACCTCTACAGCGTCTGGATCGGGCAGCGGATCGTGCTCCCGGTCCCGGACCTGCTGACCGGCGGGCCACTGGTCGACCACGCCGCCGACGGCACAGCGCCGCCACCACCGCCGCGGCCGGGCACGGTCGTCGCGTTGCTGCTACTCCCACTGGTGCTGATCTTCGCGAACACCACGGTCGCCACTCTCGGGAAGACCGGAACGATCGATCACGCAGCAGCGTGGGCAGAAATCGTGATGTTCATCGGGTCGACCCCGATCGCACTGCTGATCACCGTGCTCATCGCCAGCCACGTACTCGGCACCAGACGCGGTCAACCCGCAGCGGTCGTGGAAGACCTGCTCGACAACGCTCTCAAACCGATCGCGTCGGTCGTGTTCATCACCGGCGCCGGCGGCATGTTCGGCGCGGTCCTGATCGCCAGCGGTATCGGTGATGCACTCGCCAAGACCCTGAGCGCGACCGGCCTACCCGTGATCGTCTCGGTGTTCGCGGTCTCAGCGATCCTGCGGATCGCGCTCGGCACCGCGACCGTCACCATCACCACCGCCGCCGGGCTCCTCGGCGCCTCCGTCGTCGCGGCCGGGCTCGGACCCGTTCAGACCGTCGCAGTCGTACTGGCACTCGCCGCCGGGTCCTCGATTTTCCCCCACGTCAACGACGCCAGCTTCTGGATGATCGGGCGCCTACTCGGTATGGACGTCCCCACCACCTTCCGCACCTGGAGCGTGATCAAAACCCTCATCTCCCTGGTCGGGTTCACCCTGGCCTGCGCGGTATTCGCCCTCGGCACCCTCACCTGAGCTCCTCGGCCAGCCGAGCCAGGCCGAGAAGAGGAAGAGTGCCGTCAATGTTTCGTTGACTTCGGAGTCGTCGAGGAGCGGCAGGCGCGGGACCCAGTGCCGGGCACACGTCATGCCGCGGTGGGGTTCGTCGCGCGGACAGCTCCGATGAATTCCTGGGTGTAGTAGGTGTGGGACCAGATGTCGGGCTCGATCTTGACTACGTCGCCGGTTTCGGGGGCGTGCAGCATCTGCCCGTTGCCCAGGTAGAGGCCGACGTGGTGGATGCCGCCGGGCTGGCCGTTGGAGGAGAACAGCACCATGTCGCCGGGCTGGATCGCGGCCTGGTCGGTGATCGCGGGCTGGAAGGAGTTCCAGATGGCCTGGGTCTGGTGGGGCACGCCGATGCCGATCTCGGCGAAGGCGTAGACCATGAGCCCGGAGCAGTCGAACCCGCCGCGGGTCGGCCCGTTGGCGTCACCACCGCCCCACACGTAGGGCTGGCCTTGCTGGGACATGGCGCGGTCGACGACGCGCTGGATCTGTGGATCGGCGGCAGGGACGGAGCTGGTCTGCGGCCCGCACTCGACCCCTTCCAACGCCCCCGCGAGGGTGGCGGCGACCTGCTCCCACTTGGCGTAGGCATCGGGGAACGCGCTGATCTGGACCAGCTGGGCGGCTCGGGTGACGGGCAGCGATTCCCACCCGGGGACTTGTAGGAGCGCGTTGTAGAACAGGCGGGCGGACTGGCGCGGGTCCATCCGGGTGGCGACGTCGCCCCAGCCGGCCTCGCGCTGCTGGAACAACCCGACTGAGTCGTGGTCGCTGCCGACGCCTTGATTGGGCAGTTCGAGCGACTGGGGGACGTTGGAGTTGGCCAGGTTCTTCAGGCTCGACTCCTGCATCGCGGTCGCCAACGCGATGACCCGCCCGTGCCGCGGGACATCCATTTCGACTCCGGTGGCCACGATCAGTCCGGCGTTGCTGACCTGCTCGGGGCCGAGTCCCTCGATCAGCTGCGCTGGATCGGCTCCCGGCGGCGCGCACACCACACCGGGTAGGCCAGGGACGAGCCGGCCGCCGTCACCTGCCACGGCCACGATCAGGAGGAACCCGAGGGACAGGACCACACCGAGCGCGAGGGCCCCGCTGGCCGCAGCTGCACGCACCAGCAAAACGTATCATTTCGGTGACTACATTAGATACATATGGATGATATTTCCTGCTTCCCAGTGCTACCGCCGTATGGTTGAGGCTGGCTATATGTGGTCGATCTTCGCGTCGAAGACGTCGAAGTATTCCGCCGGCGGGTCGAGCTGCCCGAGCTTGGTCACGAAACGCTCGGTGCCGTGGTGTCCGCCTTCGCAGGCGCTGAACGGGCCGTGTTCGTCCATCAAGGTCGCGAGCTGGCGGTCGAGGTGGTCGTAGTAGGTGGCCAGGGCGTTGCCCCGGCTGGCGTCGGTCGCTTCGGTCCAGGAGCGGTGCAGCGCGTCGAAGCGTGCGATCGCCTCCGGGTGTAGCCACCAGCTACGACACCACCGCAGGCGGCCCTTGTTCTGCGGCAGCCGGCGTTCGAGCAGCTGGGCGATGTGGTCGCGTACCCACGGGACGAGTTCACGCATGTCCAGCCCGGTGTCCGGCGGGGCGTCCTCTATCGCGTCGAAGGCCCCCTCGATGTTCTCGACTCGGTGGTCGAGTTCTCCCAGTCGGGCGGTGAGAGTCGCGTTCTCCGTGCGCAGCTGGGTAAGTGCGGCGAGTATCGCCGCCCAGTCACCGGGTGCGAGGTCGCCGCTGGGATCCGGGCCGATCATGGCCTCCTCTGTGGGGGTCGTGCTCGCGGGCGGCGAGGAGCTGGGCGAGTGGGTTGCGGGGGCCGAGCGCGGTCACCGCCGATTGGCGGACCTGGGCGGTGGCCTCGGCGGCGTGGGCGCTGATCGTGTCGGCGTCGTCTTCGCGGTACCAGGGCATCAGTTCCAGCAGCACCGGGCGGCGGCCGGTGGAGAGCAGGATGGCGTGGCGTTTGTCGAGCGAGCCCACGTCGGCGACAGTCATCACCGGTTTCTCCCGCATCGACGTCGATGTGGATCTTCCGCCGCGGCCGTACTGGTGGGAGTAGGTCGGTACCTCCAGTGGTCCGATGAGGTCGCTGATCCAGCGTGCGAACTCGGGGTCCTGCACTCCGGCGCCGACCAGTTTGATCGTGGCCGCTGACCACATTTTGTCCATCCCGGACTTGCCCCAGACCGCGACGCCCTGCTGGTAGGACTGTAGGAACGACATGACCTGGATGCTCATCGACCCGAAGTAGGAGTAGAGGTCGGGAAGGTTCGCGATGGGGCACACGTTGGCGGCCTCGTCCAGTACCGGGCGCAGCGGGGGATCGAGTCGCCCGCCCTGGGCGGTGGCGGCCTGGGCGGCGATGCGCAGCAGGTGATCGACCAGGGCGGCGACGACCGGGGCACCGCTGCCGGCGCCTTCGCAGGTGAGTAGATAGAGGGTGTCGCGGGGGACCGGGTTACCGGAGCTGTCGGTCTGGTAGCCGACCAGGAATCGCCACGGGTCGAACTCCTCGACCGGTCCCCGGGGTGGTTCCCGCCACGTCGAGGGCGGGGTGATCAGGCGGGCGACGGCCTCGGACTCCAGGGAGCCGAGGGCTGTCAGCGCGGTCTCGAACAGGCCGCCGCGAGTCTCTGCCGGTGCTTCCTGCAGACCCCGCAGGCCCTCCGCGATCTCGGTGAAGCCGCCGGCCTCCAGCAGACCGACCGGTTCATTGGCTTGGGTGGCCAGCCATGAGCGGACGTCGCGCAGGCTCTTGCCGGTGCTGCATGAGGCGGCCAGAACGAGCTGGGTGAGCAGCCGCTCGGCGCCTCTGGTGAAGAAGGGGTTGGCGTCGTTGGAGTTGCCGGCACCGACAGTGCGGGAGAAGTGGGAGACCAGATACCCGGCGTCGGCCAGGTCCTTGATGTCGGCGAGCGGGTTCCACCACCAGCTCTGCTCGACCCCGGCGATGCCCTGAGGATCCGCGACGAAGCAGCGGCCCAGCTCGGCGCGCGGCCCGATGGTCAAGGTGTAGGCGTCAACCTTGTTGCTGGTCGCAATGACCGGGCCGGGCGCGGAGAGGATCGCGGGCACGACCTGGGCAGAGGTCTTGTTCGACCGCGGCCCGGCGATCATGAGCATCACGTCTTCCTCGGAGGCATGCAGCAGCCGCGACTCGCCGACGCCGCCGAGCCGGCGCCCCAGACACAGCCCCAGGTCCCGGTTGTCGATGCGGTCGAGGCCGGCCAGGGAGGGCCGCAGCTGCTGTGCTCGCTTCCGCGCTGCACGACCGCGCATGTCACGGGTGGCGCGATGCCCTGCCATCACCGAGCGCGGTTCGCTGCGCCGAGCCGAGCGGGAACCGATCCATACCCCGCCGCCGGCGATGGGGCCGAGTGGGAGAGCCAACCCCCCGGCCAGCACGGACCAGAACACCGGGCGCGAGCCGTCGACCCCGATCAGGGGGTCGAGGGTGCCCGTCCCGGCGGCGGAGACCATCGCCCGCAGCGTCGGCCCCCGAAGCCCGGGGCAGCCTCGGCCGCGGCGGTGGCTGCTACCCAGCAGCACGTCGTAGCCGCGAACCCTGTACCGAGGGCCCCGAGCCCGATCAGGGGGACGGCCAGCTGCTGCCACGGGATCGGCGGCGTAGGCGTGCTCATCAGGCGTGTCCGGTGCGGGGCTGCCAGGCGGTGTCGGTGTTGTAGAGGTCGCGTTCGCTGGGCATCAGTGACAGGGCGACGGGTAGTCCCATCCGTTCACCGGACTTGATCAGGTACCGGCCGCGGCCGGGGTGGGTGCTGCCCGTCATCCAGGTCGGCGGTGCGGCCCAGGCCCGTACCATCGCGGCCTCGGCTGCGGTGAGCGGGCTGATCTCGTTGATCGCGGCGAGTTCCTTGTCGGCCATGCCGCCGAGCACCATGACGCCGTTGCGTTGGGCCATGCCGCGGGCCTTGGCTCGGTCGGCCTCGGTGGGTAGTGCTTCGAGGTCGTCGAGGGAGTGGGTGACCTGCGCGGAGATCTCGCCGCGGTGGCGGCCCAAGCGGGTGACCCGGTCGGAGCGTTCCACCAGCCCGGGGGCGACGCGCAGCGCGCGCCAGAGCTCGTCCTGGATGCGGAAGATGTTGCGGTGTCGGCCCGTCGCCGCCGAGCCGTCGATGACCGCGGCCGCCCACGCCCAGGACGAGAGCATCGCTGCGGCCACGACTTCGTCCTCGTCGTCGTCGAGGGCGGAGATGTCCAGCGACAACGCCGGGGTGTCGAGGTCGGCCGTGATCGAGGAGGGGCGGTCGAACAGGCCCCGGATCGCGCCGGCGCAGAGCAGCTCCAAGGTGTTGACCAGGTCCCGGGCGTCGCGGCGGAAGGCCAGCTTGGAGTCGCAGGCAGCGATGTCGAGCAGCAGCGCGGGCGGGCTGACCAGGATCCGCACGACGTCGGGGATGATCGGCTCCTCGCCGACGGTGGTGCCATCCACGCACAGGTCGAGTGCGGCACCGAGTAGACGTCGTTCGGTCACGCTGATCTCGGCGCGGCGCACAATGACCACGAGCGCTTCGAGCAGCGACAGCCGCCGGGCACGGATGGTTTCCGCCAGCCGGGCGTGTTCGTCGCCGCTGGTCTGGGCGAGCGCGGCCCGCAGGGGGCCCGCGTCGAGCGGGTTGAGCGAGTGCAGGCCCCGCCCGATCCGCCACACGCGGCCGTCGAGGTGCTCGACCAGGCGGGTGTACTCGCCCTTGACGTCACCGGGGACCACGGCGGTGAACCCGAACGCGACCAGTCCGGTCATCAGGCGTTTCACGATCGTCGACTTGCCGATGCCGGGCTGGCCCTGGATCCACATGCCGGTGTTGGACACCAGCCCCTGGCGTAGCCACTCCGCCGGGTCGAGTCCCACGGGCTCGGCGGTGTGCATGTGATGGCCGATGGGCACCCGGGCGGTGCCGCACCCGAGCTGACCGCGAACGGGAACATCCCGCACACCTGGGTGGTCGTGCCCTGCCACATCACCCCGGGCTCGGCGCTCGCCGCGACCGGCACCGGGCAGCGCCCACCCAGAGCCCGGGGCACCGGGCGACCGCGATACGGCGCACCGGGGTCGCGCTGCTGCTGTGGGGGCAGGGAGATCGTGGTCACGGAAGGCTCCTGGTCAGGCAGGTGAGCGAGGCGCACCGGTGGGTCATTTGCGGGGGCGGCGGGCCAGTTCGGCTGGGTTGATCCCGAGACCGAGGGAGGCGGCGAACCCGGTGATCTGCGCGCCAGGCGCCGCAGCCGCACCTTGGCCTGCCCGGCGCGCTGTTCGACGTCGGCGGTCGCGGCGGGCATCTGCTCGGCGTCGAAGACGGTGGTGGTCACGTAGAGGGTGAACCGGCCGACGCCGGCGCCTTCGGCCTCTTCGCGGGCGCTCTGCACCGCGCGCGAGAGATCGTCACGGTCACGCTGGGTCTCGTCGCGTTTGGTCTTGTGCGCCCACATCCGACGGACCTGGGTGTTGGTGATCTCGCGCTCGACCTCGTCGGCGGCGGCACCGGCCGAGAGCGGCTCGTAGAGCAGGGTCATCCGCCGCGCGAACGGGCCCGCAGCCAGCAGCGGAACCAGCACGCGGTCCATCACCGACTGGCGAGGTGCCTCGACCATCGCCCACGACACCGACAGCCC